>NZ_CP063814.1:1200000-2400000 GCF_015277875.1 Microbacterium luteum
GAAGGGAGTCGTGACCGACATCACCCGGTGACGGCGGCCATGCGGCCGGGGCGATCAGACCCCGGCCGCATCGGCATGCGCGATCATGCGATCGAACAGCGCATCGAGGTCCGCGTCGACGCGCCGGCGCTCGGGATGTGCGTCGTGGAAGGCGATCATGCGCCGTGCGCCCTCGTCGAAGGTCACCCTTGTGCGGAACTCCGGCACGAGGGCCGTGACCTTCGCGGAGTCGAAGACCATCGCATGAGCCTTGTCGCCCAGGAGAGTGGGGCCGAGGTCGGGTGACCACCGTGCGATCGTCTCGCTGGCCACGTGCACGAATCGCGGGTCGGCGACGCCGGCCGCCTCCGCGAGCCATCCGTAGATGTCGTTCCACGTCGGTGCGTGGGTGCCGGTGATCGTGAAGGAGTCACCGATCGCCGCCGGGTGACCGAGAAGACCGGTGAACGCCACGGCGAAGTCGTCGGCGTGGGTGATGGTCCACGGCGTGGTGCCGTCGCCGTGGATGACCACCGGCTTGCCGGCGCGCATCCGGGCGATGTCGGTCCATCCGGCCAGGGTCGGCAGGAGCGTGTCGTCGTAGGTGTGCGACGGTCGCACGATGGTCATCGGCAGTCCGTCGCGCCGCGAGCGCTGCACGAGCAGATCTTCGCACGCGATCTTGTCGCGCGAGTACTGCCAGTACGGGTTGTGAAGGGGCGTGGACTCGGTCACCGGGAGTCGACGCGGCGGCTTCTGGTAGGCGGAGGCCGAGCTGATGAAGATGTACTGAGCGGGCGATCCGACGGCGGAGAGGGTCGTCTCGACGTGGTCGGGGATGAAGGAGAGGAAGTCGGCGACGACGTCGAACCGGTCGCCTCCGATCGCCCCTCTCACGGCGTCACCGTCGCGCACGTCGGCCGTCAGCTCACGGACGCCCTCGGGAAGAGGCCGGGAGCGGCTGCCGCGATTGAGGACGGCGACGTCGTGGCCGGCGGCGACCGCGGCACGCACGCACGCGGTGCTGATGACGCCGGAGCCGCCGAGGAACAGGATGCGCAGAGAGCTCATGCTCCCCGACCCTAGACCTCGGCGGCTCCGGCGATCGCGGGGCTTGACCGGCCTCAGTGGGTGTCTTCGGCCTCGATCTCCGTGCGGTCGCCCGACCACAGGGTGTGGAAGGTGCCTTCTTTGTCGACGCGCTTGTACGTGTGGGCGCCGAAGAAGTCGCGCTGTCCCTGGATGAGGGCGGCGGGGAGCCGATCCGCGCGCAGCCCGTCGTAGTACGCCAGCGACGACGAGAACGCCGGCGCGGGGATTCCCACCCTCGCGGAGGTCGCGACGACTTCGCGCCACGCCGTCTGTGCGCGCTGCAGAGCCTCGACGAAGTACGGCGCCGTCAGCAGCACGGGCAGGTCGGCCTCGGTGTCGTAGGCCTCGGCGATGCGGTTGAGGAACTGTGCGCGGATGATGCAGCCGCCGCGCCAGATCTTCGACACCGCACCCAGGTCGATGTTCCAGTCGTACTCCGCCGCGCCGGCGCGGATCTCGTCGAAGCCCTGCGAGTAGGCGACGATCTTGGACGCGTAGAGGGCGAGTCGGATCTTCTCGATGAACGCGTCGGGGTCTTCGACGGTCCAGGACTGCTGCGCGTCGTCGGCAGGCCCCGGCAGGTCGCGGGAGACCTCGCGCTGCTCGGGGTGGCTGGACAGCGAGCGCGCGAAGGTGGCTTCGGCGATGCCGGAGACCGGCACGCCGAGGGAGAGGGCCGTCTGCACGGTCCAGGCTCCGGTGCCCTTGGCACCCGCCTGATCGAGGATGACATCGACGAGGGGCTTTCCGGTGTCGGCGTCGACCTGACGGAGCACCTCGGCGGTGATCTCTATGAGGTACGACTCCAGTTCGCCGCGGTTCCATTCCGCGAAGACATCGGCGATCTCGGCGGGGGTCTTGCCGGTGCCGCGTCGGATGAGGTCATAGGCCTCGGCGATCAGCTGCATGTCGGCGTACTCGATGCCGTTGTGCACCATCTTCACGAAGTGGCCGGCGCCGTTGTGTCCGACGTGCGTGACGCAGGGCTCGCCTTCGGCGACCGCGGCGATGGAGGTCAGGATCGGCCCCAGGGTGACCCACGACTCGTCGGAGCCGCCGGGCATGATCGAGGGCCCGAGGAGTGCGCCCTCCTCACCGCCGGACACGCCCATCCCGACGAAGTTGATGCCTGTCTCGCGCACGGCCTTCTCACGGCGGATGGTGTCGGTGAACAGCGCATTGCCGCCGTCGACGATGATGTCGCCGGGTTCGAAGACCTCGACGAGCGACTCGATCACCGCGTCGGTCGGCCTTCCGGCCTTGACCATGATGATCGCCGCACGCGGCTTCTGCAGCGACGCGGCGAACTCCTCGTAGGAGAACGCGGGGACGAAGCCGGCTTCGGGGTGCTCGGCGACGAGCTCGTCGGTCTTGGCCCGAGAGCGGTTGTACACCGCCACCGTGTTTCCTTCGCGGCTGGCGAGGTTGCGGGCCAGATTCGAGCCCATCACCGCCAGACCGACCACGCCGATGTTCGCTGAGTTCTCGCTCACGCGCGCTCCTTCTTGATCCGCTCGTCGGGTCGCCCGCGAGCCGCCGAGCGGCGTCCGGGCCGCTATACAGCCTAGGGTGTGGGTGCAACCGATACGATCGAATAAATCATATTATTGAGTGCGGGGCGACCGATGCCCCGGAAGTCACAGACGACGGACCTGGAACATGATCATTCTCGCGTTGGAATCAAGCACCACCTCGGCCAAGACGCTCCTGTTCGACTCCGAGACCGGTCACACCTCGGTGCGCAGTCGGCGCTTCGAGGTGCCGGGGCCCGACACCTCGGTCCGCGATCCCGACGCGATCTACACCCAGCTGATGGCCCTGGGTCGAGAAGCGGCTGCCGGCGTCGCGGTGGACCTCATCGTGCTCAGCGGCACCTGGCACGGCCTCACGCTTGTCGATGACGACCTGCGCGTGATCACCCCCGTGCGGGAGTGGCCCGACACGAGCGCTCAGGACCTGTCTGCGCGAGAGCGACGTGACGCCGATTTCACCTGGTGGTTCTACGAGCGCACCGGCTGCATGGTCAACGCGATCTATCCCGCGTTCAAGCTCGCATGGCTGTCGGAGCAGGGGGTCTCGCTCGACGGTCGACTCGCGCTGGACCAGGCCTCGCTGAACTTCGCCCGGATGACCGGGGAGGCATCGACCAACGTCTCCCTCGCGTCCGGCACGGGAATGCTCGGCGCCGACAGCCTGGAGTGGGACGCGGAGGTCCTCGACCGGCTCGGCATCGCCGATGTGCGCCTGCCGGCCCTGCGCGGCGCCGGCCACACCGTGCCGCTCTCGCGCGACGCGGCCGTGCTCCTCGGGCTTCGAGCCGGTATCCCGGTGCTCACGCCCGGGCCGGACGGCGGCCTCAGCCAGGTCGGGGACCGGGCCACCGAACCCGGGGACATGACGTTCTCGATGGGAACCAGCGGTGCCCTCAGGTTCGCGACGCGGCATCCCTCGTTCTCGCCGGCGATGAGCACGTGGTCGTACCGATCTCCGCTCGGCGCGCTGAGCGGGGCTGCGACCTCGGGATGCGGAAACTGCGTGGACTGGGCCAGGGAGCGGCTGTTCGGGCTGACGACCGACTACTCCGAGATCGAGCCGCTCCTGTCTGCGGACAAGACCGAGCTGCCCGTGTTCCTGCCGTTCCTGTTCGGCGAGCGCAGTCCGGGATGGCAGGACCAGCGCCGCGGCGGCTTCCTCGACCTGAAGCCCACCCACAGCCGCGCCGACATGTACCAGGGCGTGCTCGAGGGGATCGTCTTCTCGCTCTACCACTGCTTCAAGGAGCTCACCGCTCTGAACGGCATGCCCCGGCGCATCGTCCTGTCGGGGGGCGTGCTGTCGTCGCCGTTCTGGACCCAGCTGGTCGCCGATGTCTTCGGTGCCGAGATGGAGGTCTCGGCTCTCCAGCACAGCTCGGTCGTCGGCGCGGTCCGCATGGGACTGCTCGCGAGCGGCCTGCCGTCGGAGCACGCCGCCTTCGACGACGCCGCTCCGGGGCATGTGACGCCGCGCTCCGAGCGGAAGGCCCACTACGACGCGGAGTTCGGGCGGTATCTCGATCACTACTCGCAGACCCGTCCGGGATCGGATGCGACGTGAGGGCCCGCTGAGCGCCGTCAGCCCGACTCGCCCCTGACCTCGCGCAGCACCGTGTCGACATAGCGCCGCGTGTGGTGCTCCGCGGCGGCGGCGTCGCCGCGCGCGATGGCCGCTGCCGTCTGCGCGTGATTGTGCAGCGCCTCGTGCTCGGGCGTCGCGGGAGTGAGACCGACGCGGGATCTGCCGGCGATGACTTCGGCGATCGGCTTCTTCACCGCGGCGAGCATGAGGTTGCCGCTGGCATCGAGGATGAGGTCGTGGAAGGCGATGTCCGCGGCGAGGTACTCCTCCGTGTCTCCGCGGCCCTGCGCGCCGAGCTCCTCGAGGAGCGTCGAGAGACGAACGATCTCCGAGCGCTGCACGTCGCTCGCACGTGACGCGGCCAGTCGTGCCGCGATGGGCTCGATCGCGGCACGGAGCTCGGTGACGACGACCAGCTGCTGCGCTCGTCGAGGGCCGGCCAGCTGCCAGGCGATCAGGCGCGGGTCCAGCGCGCTCCACGCTGTCGCCGGCTGCACGGTGACGCCGACGCGCCGACGCGAGGCGACCATCCCCATGGCCTCCAGCACGCGCACGGCCTCCCGGATGACCGTGCGGGAGACCCCGTACTCATCCTCGAGACCGGCGGCGGTCAGGACCTGCCCGGACGTCAGCTCGCCCGCGGCGATGCGGACGCCGAGGTCGTCGAGCACGTTCGTGTGCGAGGCCTGCGCCACGGCGACTCCAATAAATACGATCTTCTGGTGGTAATAATACGATCTTTGTGTAAGGATCGGGTGTCCTCGCGATGACTTGCGGAGGACGCTCGCATAGTACACGCGGACACCGCACGACTTCGTCGGTGCCCTCGGCATATCAACGGAGATTCACCGATGGAAGATTGGTCCCAGACCCTGGGCACGGCTCCGCTGCTGCTGATCGCAGCCGGCGCGATCGCGCTCATCCTGCTGCTCATCATCGTCTTCAAGGTGCACGCCTTCCTGACGCTGATCATCGTCTCGCTCCTGACGGCCTTCGCCGCGCAGATCCCCGTGAGCGCCATCGCGACGACGCTCACCACGGGTCTCGGCGGCACGCTCGGCTCCGTCGCGCTGCTGGTGGCGCTGGGGGCGATGCTCGGCCGTCTGATCGAGCACTCCGGCGGCGCCAAAGCGCTCGCCGACCGGTTCGTCGACATCTTCGGCGAGAAGCGCGCGCCGTTCGCGCTGGGCATCGCCTCGTTGATCCTCGGGTTCCCGATGTTCTTCGACGCCGGCCTCGTCATGATGCTCCCGATCGTCTTCGCGGTGGCCCGCCGCGTGTCCAAGAACAACGTGCTGCTGTTCGGCATCCCGACCGCCGCGGCGTTCTCGGTCATGCACGTGTTCCTGCCCCCGCACCCGGGCCCGGTCACGGCGACCGAGCTCTACGGCGCCAACCTCGGGATCGTGCTGATCGTCGGTCTGATCATCGCCTTCCCCACCTGGTACCTCTCCGGCTACCTCTGGGGAAAGTTCGTCTCGACGCGCATCCCGCTGCCGGTCCCCACCCTCTTCGGTGACATCGACGAGGACCAGCCGGTCAACCCGCCCAAGCCCGGCACGATCGTCGGTCTGCTGCTGCTTCCGATGCTCCTCATCTTCATGAACACCGGCCTGACCACCCTCGCCAGCATCGGCGCCGTCTCGGCCGATGACCTGTGGGTGCAGGTCCTGGTGCTGCTGGGCACCTCGCCCGTCGCCCTGCTCATCACGGTCCTGGTGGCCATGGTCGTGCTCGGAACGCGCCGTGGTGAGAAGGGCACGGCGATCGAGAAGCTGCTCGACTCGGCACTCGGCCCGGTCGCCTCGGTCATCCTCATCACCGGCGCCGGCGGGATGTTCGGCGCCGTGCTGCGCGCATCGGGCATCGGTGAGGCCCTCGCCGACACGCTGAGCGACCTCGGACTGCCGGTCATCGTCGCCGCCTACCTCATCGCGGTCGTCATCCGCCTGGCCCAGGGCTCGGCCACCGTGGCTCTCGTGACCGCGGCTGGTCTGGCCGCCCCGGCGGTGCTCGCGGGTGACTTCAACCCGCTGCAGATCGCCGCGATCGTGCTCGCCACCGCCGCCGGCTCGGTCTTCGCCGGCCACGTCAACGACTCCGGGTTCTGGCTCGTGGGTCGCCTCATGGGAATGGACGTGAAGACGACGCTGAAGACCTGGACGGTTCAGCAGGCGATCGAGTCGGTCACCGCGTTCGTCTTCGTGCTCGCCGTATTCGGCGTCGCGTCGATGGTCTGATCCGCCGAACGCACCCACCCCGACGACCGGAGGAAATCCATGTCCGACATCTTCGACATCTCGGGCCGGCTCGCGCTGGTCACCGGTTCGACGCGCGGCCTCGGACGCTCGCTCGCCGAAGGCCTGGCGAACGCCGGTGCCCGCGTGATCGTGCACGGCCGAAACGCCGACGCGGCCGCTCGCTCAGCCTCCGAGATCGCCGACGCGTCGGGCCAGCCCGCCGCATCGGTCGCGTTCGACGTGACCGATGCGGCGGGTGTCGAGGAGGGGATCGCCGGAATGATCGCCGCACTCGGCGTCCCCGACATCCTCGTCAACAATGCCGGCGTGCAGCGCCGCGCTCCGATCCAGGACTTCGCAGTGTCTGACTGGGATGACATCATCGCGGCGAACCTCAACGGCGTCTTCTACGTCTCGCGCTTCGTCGCACCCGCGATGATCGAGCGGGGCTCCGGCAAGATCGTCAACGTCGCGTCGGTCCAGTCGTTCCTCGCACGGCAGACGATCGCGCCGTACTCCGCCTCCAAAGGGGGAGTGGCGCAGCTGACCAAGGGGATGGCCGCCGATCTCGCCCGCCACGGCATCCAGGTCAACGCGCTCTCGCCGGGCTACTTCGCCACCGAGATGAACCGCGACCTCGTGGACGACCCCGCCTTCAGCGGCTGGCTCGCGCAGCGCACGCCCGCCCAGCGCTGGGGCGACTTCTCGGAGCTCGACGGTGCCCTGCGGTTCCTCGTCTCGGACGCCTCGAGCTTCGTCTCGGGGCAGAACATCTTCGTCGACGGCGGAATGACCGCGGTCGTCTGATCGGAAGGAGAGCGATATGCGCGCCGCGTTCATCGACAGCAAGGAGAGCATCCGCATCGCGGAGCTCGAGACCCCGCAGCCGACCGATGATCAGGTGCGCGTGCGCGTCGACTACGTCGGCATCTGCGGCAGCGACCTGCACTACTACTTCGACGGGGCCAACGGGGCGTTCGTCGTGCGCGAGCCCCTCATTCCGGGGCACGAGGTGTCCGGCCGCATCGACCACGACCCGACCGGGGAGTGGCAGCCGGGCACGCCGGTGACCGTGCACCCCGCGACCTTCGGCGAGCATCGCGACGACCTCGCAGACGCCCCGCACCTGTGGCCGGGCGGCGCCTACCTCGGGTCGGCCTCCACGTGGCCGCACACCCAGGGCGGCCTGGTGGAATGCATCCTCGTCGATCGCGAGATGGTCCGTCCGCTGCCGCCGACCCTTCCGGTGCGCCGCGCGGTGCTCGCCGAGCCGCTCGCCGTGGCCCTGCACGGACTGGGGAAGGCCGGCGACGTGCGCGGCAAGAAACTGCTCGTCACCGGCGTGGGGCCGATCGGTCTGCTCGCGGTGGCCGCCTCGGTGGCCGCGGGCGCCGAGGTGACGGTGACCGACGTGTTCGACGAACCCCTCCAGCGGGCGCTGGCCCTCGGTGCGTCCGAAGCTCTGAACGTCACCCGCGACGACGTGCCCGGAAGCGCATACGACGTCGTGCTGGAATGCTCCGGAGTCGCCGCGTCCATCAACACCGCGCTGAAGGCCGCAGCCATCGGCGGCATCGTCGTTCAGGTCGGGATGGTCCCCGATGCCGAACGCCCGCTGAACATCGCCGCCTTCATCTCGAAGGAGCTGCGCTGGTACGGCACCTTCCGCTTCAACGACGAGATCGACCACGCCATCGTGCTCCTCGACGAGAACCCGGGCATCGAAGACGTCGTCACCCACGTCATTCCCGCCGACGACGTCGTTGAGGCGTTCGCGACCGCGCGCGACTCGCGTGCATCCGGCAAGGTCGTCGTCGAGGTGTGGCCGTCGGGTCAGTCCCGGTAGGCCTGGCGCCCCATGCTGAAGAAGGCCAGCACCACGCCCACGCCGCCGATCGCGGCGATGGCTCCCACCGCCCAGAGAATGACGTGCGAGGCGAAGCCGTAGTCCATGAAGGGTCCTCCGAGAAAGCTGGATCGGGTGCGTCTTCATCGTACCGGCTGCGCTGGTAGACTCGTCGCTGAACTTCGGCGAGGGATACGCGCATGACGTTGCGGCATCCGTGATCGACGAGGGCGGACAGGCACTTCCTCACGCACTCGCGTTCGAGTCGAACACCCCATACCTCGCTCCTGACGGAGCATCGCAACGGGCCTGTGCGCCCGCAAGGAGAATCCATCATGTCGACCGAAATCGATGCGAAGGTCCACGCCGAGCTGCGTGAGAACTTCGGCAAGGGCTTCGCCCGCCGCCTGCGTGCCGCCGGCCAGATCCCGGCCGTGATCTACGGCCACGGCACCTCGCCCGTCCACGTCGCGCTGCCCGGCCACCAGGTCTCGCTGCTCGTGCGTCGCGCCAACGCGCTGCTCGAGCTCGACATCGACGGCAAGGACCAGCTGACGCTCGTCAAGGACGTCCAGCGCGACCCGGTTCGTCAGATCATCGAGCACATCGATCTGCTCGTGGTCAAGAAGGGCGAGAAGATCCACGTCGACGTGCCCGTCACGGTCGTCGGTGAGCCCTTCGCCGGCACCATCGCCAACCTCGACGCATCCACCGTGCTGCTCGAGGTCGAGGCCACCCACATCCCCGAGCACGTCGAGGTCGACGTGGAGGGACTGGAGGACGGCGCCCATGTCACCGCGGGCGAGCTGAAGCTCCCGCGTGGCGCGTCGCTGGTCACCGAGGCCGACACGCTCGTCGTCGCCATCTACGTGCCGACCGCCGCGCTGGCCGCGGAGGAGGAGATCGCCGAGGCCGACGCCGAGGTCGCCGCCGAGCAGTCCGAGGAATCCGCGGAGTAATCGCGAGCGGACACGAGGGGGATGCGCCGGTCGCATCCCCCTCGTGCTGTCTTCCGACCCGCCCCCGGACCGAGAGGAAAGCACATGGCACGCACGTGGCTCATCGTGGGGCTCGGCAACCCCGGACCGCGGTATGAGGCGACGCGTCACAATGTCGGCCAGATGGTCATCGACGAGCTGGCCGACCGACGCGGTGAGACCCTGCGTGCACACAAGGCGGGCGCGCGCGTCGCTGAGACGTGGCTGCGTCCGGGCGCGGACAAGCTGATCCTCGCGAAGCCGAACTCGTTCATGAACGTCTCCGGCGGGCCCGTGTCCTCTCTGGCGAAGTTCTACGGCATCGACTCCGAGCGCGTCGTGGTCGTGCACGACGAGCTCGACATCCCCTTCGACACGATCAAGCTCAAGTCCGGCGGCGGGCACGGCGGCCACAATGGGGTTCGCGACGTGGCGAAGGCCCTCGGCACCCCGGAGTTCCCGCGCGTGCGCGTGGGCATCGGCCGTCCGCCCGGCCGTCAGGACCCCGCCGACTGGGTGCTGGATCCCTTCGGCTCGCTCGAGCGTCAGAATCTCCCCAACCTCCTGGCCGACGCCGCTGATGCGGTGGAGCTGCTCGTCGACGAGGGTCTCGTCGCCGCGCAGCAGCGGCACCACGCCCCGCGTCCCTGACGTGCCGGGCCGCAACGCGGCATCCCGACACCTCCGGAGGATTCCCCGCTTCACGAGGACCGACGCCGCGGCTTTCGTCCTCTGTACGCGCGATCTCCTCTCCGGGTGCGCGGGAGGCGACGCGTCAGAAGGACGGGACGCTCGACAGGGCGCCGGCGGCGAGGCCGACGAAGAAGAGGATGTAGGCGAGCGTGCCGTAGACGATCGGGCCGAGCGCCGCGATCACGATCGCGGCGATGGCCCAGCCGCGGCCGCGGGCCTTCACCGCCGCGACGATGCCCTGGATGAGCGCCCCGATGCCGAGGACGGTCCCGGTCCAGAACGTGATCTCTGCGAACAGCACCAAGCCCCGCACCGGAGCGAGGATCGCGAGGTCGAAATCCGCGCTCGCCGGCACGTCGCCGAGCTCGGCACCGACGCCGTCGCCGATGGCGTACCCGGCGACCGCGCCGAGGACGGGAACGAGAATTCCGGCGACGGCGGCCACGACGAAGGCGATGATCCCGAGTGTCGCCGATCCGTTCGCGGCGGGGCGCTGGGACGGCCAGGACGGCGCGGCCTGGCCGTACGGGGGCTGCCCGTACGCGGCCGGAGGCGGGCCGTACGGACGCTGGCCGTAGGGGGCGGGAGGTTGGCCGTACGGAGGTTGGCCCGGGTACGGTGCGGTTCCGTAGGCGAGTGTGGGCTGCTCGCCGGATGCGGCGGGGGCCGCCGTGGGCGGTTGCGGCGTGCCGTACACCGGCTGCGACGGTGGTGCGTAGGGCGGCGCGGGGGCCGGCGGACGCGGTGGCGCCGGGGGTGCGGAGAAGTCGTGACCTGCCGTGTTCTCCTGCTCGCTGCCGGGGTCTGCGGGATCGCTCACGGCACTCATCCTAGGAGGCGCGTGCCGAGGTCGTGGGTCTCGGTGTCGGCGAGGCGGACTAGACTCGTGCGGTGACAGTTCCCGGGATCGTGCGCGCCCTCGAACAGGATGAGTCCTTCGCGGACGCCGTCTCCTCGGCCTCCCGCGACGTCGACGTCTCCGCTCCGACCGGTCTGGATGCGCCGCTGCTCGCCGCCTTCCTGCGCCGTCGGATCGACTCCGGGCGGCCTCCCGTCCTTCTCGCGGTGGCACCGACGGGCCGCCGGGCGGAGACGCTCGGGACGGCGCTGGAAGCGCTCATCCCGAACGTGGAGGTGGTGCATTTCCCCGCGTGGGAGACGCTTCCCCACGAGCGGCTGAGCCCGAGTCCCGAGACGGTGGGGCGTCGCCTCGACGTGCTGCGGCGACTCGCCGAGCACGATGGCACGACGCCGTTCGTCGTCACGGCGTCGGTGCGCGGTGCCGTGCAGCCGCTCGCCGCGGGGCTCACCGACGTGCCGGCGATCACGCTGCGTCCGGGCGACCGCGGTCACGAGCTGGATGACGTCGTCGCGGGGCTGGTGGAGCGCGCCTACCACCGCGTCGACATGGTGTCGCGCCGCGGCGAATTCGCCGTGCGCGGCGGCATCCTCGATGTCTTCCCGCCGGTCGCGGACCATCCCTACCGGGTCGAGTTCTTCGGCGACGAGGTGGACCAGATCCGCGCGTTCTCCGTCGCCGACCAGCGGTCGCTGCCGGGAGAGGTCGCCCTCGTGACACTCGTCGCGAGCCGGGAGCTGCTGCTCACCCCCGCGGTGCGCGAGCGCGCCCGGGCACGCCGAGACGCCCTGCCCGGCGTGCGGGGCATGCTGGAGAAGATGGCCGAAGGCATCCCGGTGGAAGGGATGGAATCGCTCCTGCCTGTCCTCGTGGATGATCTCGTGACCCTCGCCGACTACCTCCCGGAAGGCTCCGCGCTCGCACTCGCCGATCCGGAACGGTCGGTCACGCGTGCGATCACCCTGAGTGAGACGAACCGCGAATTCCTGGATGCGGCGTGGTCGGCCGCGACCGCCGGCGCCCAGACGCCGGTCGACCTCGGCGCCGGCGATTTCGTCACCCTCCCGACCCTGCGCGAGCGGATCACCGAGCGCGGCGGCGTGTGGTGGACCCTCAGCGGGTTCGACTCGGGCGCGGCCGACGCGTCGGCGGAAGGGCTCATCGACGTGGATGCCGCCCTCGAAGCCGCCGCCACCGTCAAGGTCGCCGCGGCAGCGGTGCCGAGCTTCCAGGGCAACGTCGACGGCGCGACCGAGCACGTGCGGGGTCTGCTCTCGGACGGCTGGCGCGTCGTGGTGACCGCATCCGGTCCCGGACTGGTCGAGCGGGCGCGCGACGTGCTGAGCGAGCGGGGGATCGCCGCGCGGATCGTGGACGGCATCGATGGCGACGTGCCCACGGGCACCGCGCAACTCACCTGCGCCGTGCTCGAACGGGGTTTCCAGTCCGACGGTGCGAAGTTCGCGGTGCTCACCGAGACGGAGTTCTACGGCCGCACCATCGGCGGCGACGCGCGCGTGGTGAAGAAGCTCGCCTCGCTGCGCCGGAACGTCGTCGACCCGCTCCAGCTCAAGCCCGGCGACTTCGTCGTGCATGCCACGCACGGCATCGGCAAGTTCGTCGAGCTGGTGCAGCGGGAGGTGTCCTCGGGCGGCCGCAACGCCGTGAAGAGCCAGCGGGAGTACCTGGTGCTCGAGTACGCGCCCTCCAAGCGCGGCTACCCCGGCGACAAGCTCTTCGTGCCCACCGATCAGCTCGACCTCCTGTCGCGGTACGTCGGGGGAGAGGCACCCGCGCTGTCGAAGATGGGCGGGAGCGACTGGGCGCAGGCGAAGGGGCGCGCCCGCAAGGCGGTGCGCGACATCGCGGTGGAGCTCGTGAAGCTCTATTCCGCGCGCATGGCCGCGAAGGGATACGCCTTCGGGCAGGACACGCCGTGGCAGCGCGAGCTCGAAGAAGCCTTCCCGTTCTCCGAGACGGCCGACCAGCTGCAGACGATCGACGAGATCAAGGCCGACATGGAGAAGTCCATCCCGATGGATCGACTCCTCTCCGGCGACGTCGGGTTCGGCAAGACCGAGGTCGCCGTGCGCGCGGCGTTCAAGGCGATCCAGGACGGCAAGCAGGTCGCGATGCTCGTTCCCACCACGCTCCTGGTCAAGCAGCATCTCGAAACCTTCGCCGAGCGCTTCGCCGGCTTCCCCGTCAAGGTGCGTGCGCTGTCGCGCTTCCAGACCGACAAGGAGGCGCGACAGGTCGTCGCCGGCCTCGCCGACGGGTCGATCGACATGGTGATCGGCACCCACCGCATCCTCACCGAGAAGGTCGTCTTCAAGGACCTCGGGCTGATGATCATCGACGAGGAGCAGCGCTTCGGCGTCGAGCACAAGGATGCGCTGAAGAAGCTGAAGACCAACGTCGACATCCTCGCGATGAGCGCGACCCCGATCCCGCGCACGCTGGAGATGGCGGTCACCGGCATCCGCGAGATGTCGACGCTCGCGACGCCGCCGGAGGATCGTCATCCGATCCTGTCGTTCGTCGGTCCCCGCAACGACAAGCAGATCGCCGCGGCGATCCGGCGTGAGCTGCTGCGCGAGGGACAGGTCTTCTACGTGCACAATCGGGTGCAGTCCATTCAGCGCGTCGCGGCCGACCTCGCCGAGCTCGTGCCCGAGGCGCGGATCGCGGTGGCGCACGGGCAGATGGGCGAGCACCAGCTGGAGCAGGTGGTCGACGACTTCTGGGAGCGTCGAGCGGATGTGCTGGTCTCGACGACGATCATCGAGACGGGCCTGGACATCTCCAACGCGAACACGATCATCATCGATCGCGCCGACAAGTACGGTCTGAGCCAGCTCCACCAGCTGCGCGGACGCGTCGGACGCGGTCGCGAACGGGCGTACGCGTACTTCCTCTACGACGACGGCAAGCCGCTGTCGGAGACCGCGGCCGACCGGCTCGAGACCATCGCGGTGAACAACGATCTCGGTTCCGGGATGCAGGTCGCCCTCAAGGACCTCGAACTGCGCGGGGCGGGAAACCTTCTCGGCGCCGAGCAGGCCGGACACATCGCCGGCGTCGGGTTCGACCTCTACCTCCGGATGATCGGCGAGGCCGTCTCGCAGTTCCGCGGCGAGGAGACCGAGGGCCCGACGGAGCTGCGTCTGGAACTGCCCGTGCAGGCGCGCATCCCCGAGTTCTACATCGACAGCGAGCGGCTGCGCCTCGAGGCCTACCAGAAGCTGTCGGCGGCCGCGGCCGCCACGGCGGCAGACGACGCCATCGACCTCGTTCTCGAGGAGCTCGCCGATCGCTACGGCACGCCCCCGGAGGAGGTCGCGGGGCTCATCTCCGTGGCGCGGTTGCGGCGCCGGGCGGCGCGTTCCGGGCTCGCCGATGTCGTCGCGATGGGTCCGAACCTCCGGATCGCGCCGGCGCACCTGCCCGACTCGATGCGTGTGCGCCTGCAGCGACTGTATCCGAAAGCGAAGCTCGTCGCGAACGGCGACGCGCTCGTCGTGCCGCTGCCGACCGCAGGCGGTGCGGCCCTGGCCGATGCCGATCTCCTGTCGTGGGTCGGCCAGCTGCTCGACCAGCTCTGGCCGCTCGCCGCCGAGACCGAGAAGGCCGCGGTGTCCTGAGGCTCGTCTCCGCGCGAGCGGCAGGATGTCGTTGCCGCGCGCGCGACCGGCGCATCGGGCCTGTGTCAAGCTGGTCGCCATGCAGAGCGTGCATGTCAGCCGGGTGATCGCTGCCGACCCGCGACGGGTCTACGAGTTCGCAGCGGATGCGCGTCATCTCCCGCTCTGGGCCGCCGGTCTCGCTCAGGGCGAACTGGTGATCGACGGGGACCGGGTGCACCTCGACTCGCCGATGGGTCGTGTCGAGGTGCGTTTCGTCGCCCGGAACACGCTCGGGGTGATCGATCACGACGTGACCCTGCCTTCAGGCACCACCGTGACGAACCCGATGCGCGTGCTCGCGCATCCTCAGGGGGCGGAGATCGTCTTCACCGTGCGTCAGATCGAACTGACCGACGCGGACTTCGCCCGCGATGTCGCCGCGGTCCGCGCAGACCTGGATCGTCTCGCGGCGCTCATCGAAGCGGATCGCGGAGCCCGAGGGTGATCACTCGCTGACCGATCGCCTCTCGCGGATCGCGACGAGGAGGATCCCCGTCCAGAAGAGTGCGAGCATGGTCGACGCGACGGCCAGGAACATCCGCCACCCGTCGGGATCCACCACGACGGCCCAGACCCAGACGGCGGCCATCCCGAGCCAGACGACCGTCTGCAGGACGACGAGTGCGAACTGACGCGTCGTCAATGAATGGACGAAGGAACTCCACCACGCGCTCACGCGTCGACGCTAACACCCCGGCACGGGATCATTAGGCTCGAGGGATGAGCGATCCGATGCAGGTACCTCCGTTCGTCGCGATCGACGGTCTGGACGGACTCCCCGGTGACGTGGTCCTCGCCGACGTGCGCTGGTACCTCGACGGTCGATCGGGCAGAGAGGCCTACGACCGCGGTCATCTCCCCGGGGCGGTCTTCGTCGATCTCGAGACCTGGCTCTCGGCGCCCGCGTCACCCGAGGGTGGTCGGCACCCGCTTCCTCCGCCGGAGGTCTTCGCCGAGGGGATGCGTACACTCGGCATCTCGGATGACGACACCGTCGTCGCCTACGACGATCAGGGCGGGGTGATCGCCGCGCGGCTGGTCTGGATGCTGCGCGCCAGCGGTCATCGCGCCGCGCTGCTCGACGGCGGACTCGGCGCCTACCCCGGAGACCTTTCGACGCAGTCGCCGGTGCGGGAGCGGTCGCACTTCTCGGTGCGGGATTGGCCTGCGGATCTGCTGCTCGCCGCTGACGACCTCCTCCGCGACGGTGTCATCGCCGTCGATGCACGCCCCCGGGAGCGCTTCGCCGGCGACGAGGATCCGGTCGACCCCCGCCCTGGACACGTCCCGGGTGCGCGGAGCGTGCCCTGCCGCGAGAACGTGGCTGCCGACGGGCGGCTGCTCGCCGCTGACCGCATCCGGGAGAACTTCGCAGCCGTCGGGGTCGACGCGAACAGCGTCGCCAATGTCGCGGCGTACTGCGGCTCGGGCGTCACCGCGTGCCACAACCTGCTGACGATGGAGCACGTCGGGATCGGTCGTGCGCGTCTGTATGTGGGCGGCTGGTCGGCCTACAGCGCCGACCCCTCCCGCGCGGTCGAGACCGGCGCCTGACCGCGGTCCGCGTCGGGTGAGCAGCGTCCATTCGGCGGTCACAACTCCTCCCTTTCGAGCCGTTCGAGCCCGGTTCCGACCGGTCCCGCTTCGAATGCCTCGAAACTTGAGGAGTTGTGGACATCGCCGCGCTGGGAGCCGGCCGGCGTAACCGGCCGACGGAGGGGCCCGCGCTCAGCGGGTGACGGGGCGGCTCAGCGGGTGGAGTCCCGGCTCAGCGGGTGAAGGGGCGGTCGTCCGAGGGCCCGACGTGCTCGACGATCCATCGCCGCAGCGGCTCGATCTGCTGCCAGGCGTGCTGGATGTCGTCGACAGTCGCCTCGCGCGGCAGCGGCCGCAGCGCGGCGTAGTGGGTCAGACGAAGGCGTGCGATGCGGGGGTGCTCCCGGTCGTAGCCGCGCGGCGCGGTCTTCAGCGGCGGCCCGGCGAACGTGAAGCCTGCCGCCTCGATGCCATCGGCGATGCGCTCGAAGGTCGATCCGGTGGCATCGTCCTCGATGGCCTCGCGGCCGCGTCGCAGTTGTCCCCGCGAGGGCTGATAGAGCCCGCCGCCGACGTCGATGCCGTCCGCCGACACCGACAGGTAGATGCTCGCGATCGTGCCGGCGACCATGGCGGCGTTCGTCTTGTAGGGCGACTTGTCGGCGCTGAAGCGCACATCTCGATTCGGCCGGAACACTTTCGCCGAGCCGTACCCCGCCTCGGCGATCTCGCAGAGCATCTCCAGAGGCTCCCGGATGAGTCCGTCATATTCCTCGCGGTGCGCGGTGAACCACTCCCGGGTGTTGTCCGCCGCCAGACGCTCGTAGAATCCGAACGCCTCGGGCTCGAACAATCGCCCTGCCGCGTGCTCGCCCATTCCGTCCTCCTCGCGCCGCAATCGTATCGAGGCGTCGCGCCGGCCGGATGCGGCTGGCTACGATGGCGCTGACCGCCGTCGACGAGGAGGCGCCATGCGATTCGCACATCTGAGGCTGTCGCATGAATCTGCATGGGTCCGGATGAGCCGGGGCGGCGGGGCTGGGTGGCCCCGTCGTTCAGGCGGTGGTCGCGGTGCGGAGTTTGAGGAGGTTGTGGGCGCTGCAGATCAGCCGCCATTCTGCGTGGACGGCGGGCATTCCTCGTCGTGTGAAGCGTCGGTAGCCGAGGTTGGCTTTGACGTTTCCGAAGACGGGTTCGATGCTGTGCTGCCGTTTCCGGTAGGCCTCTGACCCTGTTTCGGTGGCGAGCTTGGCGTCCATGGCCCGGCGGGCGATCTCCGGCTCGACACCTTCGCCTCGGACGTGGGCGAGCATGGCCTTGACCCGCCCCTGGGAGACCTGGAGTTCGTCGATCGCGGCCCGCTGGGAGATCTCTCCTCGGGCGAGCTTCTCGATCACGGGCATCCATTCGTCGGGTTCGGGTTGGGCGGTGCGGGCTTGCCGTGGCCCGTCTTTGCCGAAGTAGCGTTTGGTCATGTCTCTAACCCAGGTGTAAGAGACGCCGAGGATGTCCCCGGCCTGCCGCAGGGACAGCTCCCCGCGGTTCACCTTCGCCAGGATGGCGAGCTTGTCATCATCGGGGGTCTCGCCTCGACGCCAGGCCGGTTTCCGCGTCGCGATCAACACGTCCGCGCCGACATCGGCAGTGCCGCTGGCTGCCGTCCAATAGCCCGCGTCCGCGACGAACGTGCCGACCTTCCCGGCGCCGGTCTCGGCGAGGTTCTCCATGACTGCTTGGGTCATCGGGATGAAGTGGGGCTGGTCGTTCGCGGTCGCTGTGACCTCCGCGGCCACGACGATCTGCCCCGCCGTCGCGGCGGTCTGGGCGTTATAGCCCTGCATCACCCCTGCGCCATTGGTGGCGATGATCCGCGAGTGCGGATCGGTCGTGTTCGCCCTCCGCGGCAGCGCCCGCCGCGCCGGCTCCTTCAACGGCTTCGGCCCTCTCAGACCCTTCCCGGTAGCGGCTTCCTTCGCCGCCCGCTCCGCGACCCGCGCCTCGTAGTCCCGCGCCGGCTGACCCTCCAGCTCTGCCAGCGCCGCCCGGATCCGGCCCCGCCGACCCTGCCCGCCGGCCCAGTCGTCCGGCAGCTCGGACCCCGAGCGATCCCCGAGCTGCTCGTCCTCCGCGGCGTCGGTGGCGGCCGCCTCGGCCAGGACCGCAGCTGCCAGCTCGTCGCGGGTGCGGTTGGCGAAGTACGACGCGTCCGCTTCGATCTTCGTCCCGTCGATCGCGACCAGTCCTGCGTCCACCAGCCCGGCCTTCACGCAGAGCCCGAGGACCTGGGAGAACAGCCCTGCGATCGCGTCCTGGTGACGCGCCCGGAACCGCGCCAACGTCGCGTGATCGGGGGACTGGTTCACCGCGATCACCCGGTAGGCGACGTCCTCGACCAGGCGCTTCTCGATCCGACGGGAGGAGCGCTCCCCGGTGCAGTACGCGTAGATCAGCACACCGAGCATCATCTCCGGGTCGTAGACGGCCCCGCCGCGCCCGTCGGCGCGGAACGCGGCGTAGAACGCCGTCAGATCCAACTCCGCGACCACATCGATCACGAAGAACGCCAGATGATCCTCCGGCAACCAATCCCGCACCGACGGCGGCAGCAGAAACCCCTGATCCCGATCACCCGAACGCACATTCACGACCATACTTAATCATCCCTGATCAGCCATAAACCCGCCTCAGGCGCGCCCGATCACCTGCAGATTCATGCGACAGCCTCATCTGGGAGCAGTTCCGCGCATCCACCCCGACGCCGTCGTCGCCCCGACGGCAGTGATCAGCGGAGACGTGACGATCGGCGCCGGTTGTCAGGTTCTGCACGGTGCGGTGATCACGGCTGAGGGGGGAGCGGTCACGCTCGCGGAGAACGTCATCGTCATGGAGAACGCACTGGTGCGGGCGACGGCCACCAACCCGGTGCATGTCGGTTCCCATGTGCTCGTCGGACCCATGGCCAGCATCTCCGGAGCGGTCATCGATGACGAGGTCTTCCTCGCGACCGGAACCCGCGTGTTCAACGGAGCGCACATCGGCGCGCGCAGCGAGGTGCGCATCAATGCGGTGGTTCACCTGCGCACGGTGCTCCCGGCGGACACCGTCGTGCCCATCGGCTGGGTGGCCGTCGGTCAGCCCCCGCAGATCCTCCCGCCCGAGCGCGACGAGCAGATCCGGCGGGCCCAGCGTGAACTGGACTTTCCCGGATACGTCTTCGGACTCGACCGGGAGACCCCAGACCTCAACTCACCGAGAGGTACGGGCGCTCCCTCGCCCGTCACGCGGACGACGAGGCTCTCTGACGCAGATCAGCCGGTGTTCTGCAGACCCGCCGAGACGCCGTTGACCGACAACAGCAGCAGGCGCTGCTGGTCGGGGTCGAGGTCGCGGCCGTTCGCGGCGTCGTCGCGCAGGGTGCGCAGCGCCCGCAGCTGGAGCAGGGACAGCGCGTCGACGTACGGGCTGCGCAGCTTGACCGCACGCTGCAGCACGGGCTTGTTCGCCAGCAGCTCGTCGCCGTCGGTGATGCGCACGACCCACGCGCGGGTGAGCGCCATCTCCTCGCGGACCAGCGTTGCGAGCTCCTCGCGGTCGCCGAGGTCCAGGTAGCGCATCGCGATGCGGTCGTCGGTCTTCGCGAGACTCATCGCCACGTTGTCGATGAGGGTGCGGAACAGCGGCCACTGCTCGTAGGCTCGTCGAAGCTGACCCTCGTCGCCGACCGCCTCGAGGGCCGTTCCCAGACCGAACCAGCCGGCGAGGTTGATGCGGGCCTGCGACCACGCGAACACCCACGGGATGGCACGCAGGTCGGCCAGGGACTCGACCGACAGCCCGCGTCGCGCCGGGCGGGATCCCAGCGCCAGCAGCCCGATCTCCTCCATCGGCGTCACCTGCGCGAACCACGGCGCGAAGCCCGGTGCGTTCACGAGCGCGGCGAAGCGGTCGCGGCTGGCGGCATCCATCGTCGCGCCGATCGCGTGAAATCGCTCGGCGGCGTGGCGATTGGTGCGCTCCACGGAAGGCGAGGAGGCCAGGAGCATGGCGGCGGCGACCTGGTCGATATGGCGCTTGGCGATCGCCGGCTCGCCGTAGCGGGCGAAGATCACCTCGCCCTGTTCGGTGAGCTTGAACCGGCCGTCGACGGAGTGCGGCGGCTGCGCGAGGATCGCCGAGTTCGCCGGTCCGCCGCCGCGCCCGAGAGCGCCGCCGCGGCCGTGGAACAGCGTCAGCTCGATACCGGACTCCTTCGCCCAGTCCGCGATCGCCGCCTGGGCCTCGTACAGCGCAAGAGTCGCCGCGACCGGGCCCACGTCCTTCGACGAATCCGAGTACCCGAGCATGACCTCGAGCCGGTTTCCGGTTTCGCCGAGACGGGCCGCGAACGCCGGATGCTGCACGATCTCGCGCAGGATGCCGGGCGCGGCCTGGAGATCTGCGAACGTCTCGAACAGGGGGATGACATCGAGGACGGGCGGGGTGGCGCCCTCGCCGACGGCGTAGCGGGCGAGGCGGTGCACGTTCGCGAGGTCCTCAGCCGACTGCGTGAACGACACGATGTAGCGACCTGCCGCACGCGGACCGTAGCGGTCCTGCAGGAACTTCACCACGCGGAAGACCTCGAGCACCTCCTCGGCGAGCTCGGACCGCTCGCCGCCGGCATCGAGTTCGTCGAGCACCTTGCGGTGCACCGCGGAGTGCTGGCGCACCTCGAGTTCGGCGAGGTGGAAACCGAAGGTCTCGACCTGCCAGATCAGCTGCTGCAGCTGGCCGTAGGCCTGCCGCGGTGCGCTGGCACTGACCAGGGAGTCCTGCACCACGCGAAGGTCGGCCAGCAGCTCGTCCGGCGTCGCGTAGGCCAGATCAGCGTCACGGGTGCGGGTCGCGGCGATCTTCCGTGCCGCCAGCAGCACGACGCTGCGGTGCAGCTCGCCGGGGGAGCGCTTGGCGATGTCGCGCGCCGCATCCTCGTCGGCAGAGCGGAGCCGATGCCACAGCGACGTGACGGCGTCGCTCGGCGGCGTCGTGTCGACGTCGAGGGTGAGGGTGCGTCCGATGCGGAGGGCCGCGCGCTCGAGACCGAGCAGCACGTGCTCGCTGGCGATCTTCGCCGCCTTGCGTGTCACCGACGCCGTCACGAACGGGTTGCCGTCACGGTCGCCGCCGACCCAGGATCCGATCCTCACGAACGGGCGCACCACGGGGGAGCGGCTTCCGGCGGCCGGTCCCTGCAGCGCATCGTCGACGCGACGGTAGACCTCCGGGATCGACGTGAACAGGGTGTCGTCGAAGACCGCCATCACGGCGCGCACCTCGTCGGTGGGCGACGGCTTCTCGGCCCGAAGCGGGCCGGTGCGCCACAGCGTGTCGATCTCCTCGAGCATCTGCCGCTCGGTCCGCCCCTCGTCGGCGCCGTTGCGCAGCGTCGCGTCGCGTTCCTCCAGCAGCTCGGCCAGACGGCGGATGCCCGTGGAGATCGCTCGCCGGCGTGCTTCGGTCGGGTGGGCGGTGAAGACAGGGTGGAAGCGCAGCGCCTGCAGACGCTCGAGGGCTGAATCGTCGCCGATCTCGGCGGCCAGGCGCACGAAGGCCGCAGCGACCGAGTCGGTGGCGTCCTCGCGGTCGGGGCGGCCGTCGCGCTGGCGCAGCACCCGCACGCGCTGGTGCTCCTCGGCGAGGTTGACGAGGTGGAAGTAGCAGGTGAAGGCGCGGGCGACCTCTTCGGCGCGGTCGATGCTGAAGGAGTCGGCGATCGCCTCTGCCCGGGCGAAGGCCTCCGGGGTCGCATCCGTGTATGCCTGGATCGTCGCCGCGCGCAGTCGCTCGACATCCTCGAACAGCCCGGGTGAACCGCTCTCGCGGAGCACCCGTCCCAGCAATCCGCCCAGCAGGCGCACGTCGGCGCGCATCGTGTCGGGGATCTCCTGGCCGGCTTCGTAGCGGCCGACGAGGTCGATCGCCTCGGTGTTCGTCAGTTCGCGCATGCGTTCAACGCTAGCGGCGTCGACGGTGTGCTCCGGACACGGGGAGGGTCGTCGGGTCCTCGCTCCCGGCGCCGGTAGACTGGGAGCTTGGTGTGCCGGGAAGTCTGGTCGGCGTCGTTCAGCGCATCCCACCAGACGAAAGGACCCGATGTCCCAGTCTCCTCAGTCGCCCCCGTTCCTGTCACTGTTCCGGTCCGAGCGCTTCCCCGCGATCGTCCTGCTCGTCGCCGCTGCGGCAGGCCTCGCCGTGGCCAACTCTCCCGCTGGGCCCGCCGTCGATGACTTCATAAACGTGTACATCGGCATCCCGGAGTTCTTCGAGCTGTCGGTGTCGCACTGGATCAAGGACGGCCTCCTCGCCCTCTTCTTCTTCGTCGTCGCCGTCGAGCTGCAGTTCGAACTCACCAGCGGCCAGCTGAACTCGGCCAAGAAGGCGTTGCAGCCGGCGATCGCCGCCGCGGGCGGCGTGATTGTCCCGATCGTCATCTACCTCGTCATCGCCCACGGCTCCGACGCGGTCAACGGCTGGCCCATCCCCACCGCGACCGACATCGCCTTCGCCCTCGGCGTGCTCGCGGTGTTCGGCAAGGGGCTCCCCTCCGCCCTCCGCGTCTTCCTGCTCGCTCTCGCGATCCTCGACGACATCGTGGGCATCATCTTCATCGCCGTGCTGTTCACGAGTGACGTCAACTACGGCATGCTCCTGGGGGCGGCGGGGCTGGTCGTGCTGTTCGGCATCCTCTCCCGCCGCGTCGACACCCGCGCCCGCATCCCGATCACGATCGCCTTGATCGTCATCGGCGTCGTGACGTGGGCGCTCGTGTACAAGTCGGGCGTGCACGCCACGATCGCCGGCGTCGCGCTCGGCCTCGCGATGAGCCAGCAGCCCGCCCTCCACGCTCGACACGTGCTGGAGCCCTGGGTGAACGGCCTCGTCCTCCCCGTCTTCGCGTTCTCCGCCGCGCTCGTGGTCATCCCCCAGGTGAGCGCGGGCGAGCTCTCTCCCGCCTTCTGGGGTGTGCTCGTCGCTCTGCCGGTCGGCAAGATCATCGGCATCTCGATCTTCGGATGGATCTCCCTGCGCGTCGGTCGTCGCGAGGGCCCGCCGGCGCTCACCTTCACCGACCTTCTGGCGGCGGGCTCGCTCGGTGGGATCGGGTTCACCGTCTCGCTGCTGCTGTCGGAGCTCGCCTTCGCCGAGCATCCGGAGATCCGCGATCAGGCGACGCTCGGTGTTCTCGCCGGGTCGATGGTCTCGCTCGTGCTCGCCGGTGTTCTCGTATCGTGGCGGGCATGGCACTATCGCCGTCTCGAGCAGAAGACCCCCGCGACGACCGCCTGAGCGATCCGCTCCGGCAAGCCGCCGACACGATGCGCGCGGTGCGTGACCGGTGCGTCTGGACGCAGCAGATCGACCATCGCGCACTCGTGCCGTATCTCGTGGAGGAGAGCGCCGAGCTCATCGACGCGATCGAGGCCGGCCCTCGGGCGGAGATGAGGGAGGAACTCGGCGACCTGCTGTGGCAGGTGCTGTTCCACGCCGAGATCGCCTCGAGGGATGCCGAGGACCCCTTCGACATCGACGACGTCGCGCGAGGGCTGACGGAGAAGATGGTGCGCCGGCACCCTCATGTGTTCGCCGGTGCCGTGGCGAACACTCCGGAAGAGGTCCTCGTGCACTGGAACGCCGCGAAGGCGGCCGAGAAGCACGAGCGGCAGTCCGTTCTCGATGGAGTATCGCACCACATGCCGTCGCTCGCGCTCGCGCAGAAGCTCGTCGGCAAGGCCGCGCAGGTGGGCGTGGGCGATTCGTCTCGCTTCGCTCGCGGGGCGACCGTCCCCCCGGTCGTTGAGCGAGGGAGCGGAGCGACCGAGACGAAACGCCCCGAGTCCGAGCACGACCTCGGCGACGCGCTGCTCGCACTCGTCGCCGTGGCCCGCGAGAACGGCTGGGACGCGGAGCGGGCCCTGCGTGAGCGCCTGCGCGGGCTCACCGCAGACGTCCGTGCGGCAGAGGGTGGGGCGGCCGACCTGGAACAATAGCCGGGTGGCATCCGTGAACCCGCCGCGCGGCATGCGCGACTTCCTCCCCGCAGACAAGGCCCGCCGCGAGCGAGTGCTCGCCGTCATCCGGGAGCGCTACCGCGCCCACGGCTTCGACGAGATCGAGACCCCCGTCATGGAGGAGTACGCGCGCCTGCATGCCGGCATCGGCGGTGACAACGAGAAGCTCGCCTTCAACGTGCTCAAGCGCGGGCTGAATGCCGAAGCGATCGTCGCGGCGGCCGAAGACCCCGCGGCGCTCACCGATCTCGGGCTCCGCTACGACCTCACCGTCCCGCTGGCGCGCTTCTATGCGACCAACCGCGGGCAGCTCCCCACGATCTTCCGGGCGGTGCAGATCGCGCCCGTGTGGCGAGCCGAACGACCGCAGAAGGGGCGCTATCGGCAGTTCATGCAGTGCGACATCGACATCATCGGGGATGCGTCCACCCGTGCCGAGGTGGAGCTGATCACTGCGACGCTGGACACCCTCGATGCCCTCGGGCTCGAGGGTGGCTCGGTGCGCATCAACGACCGGCGCCTGCTCGACGCGATGCTCGAGCACTTCGGCTTTCCCGTCGAGGAGCGCCCGAGCGTTCTCATCACGATCGACAAGCTCGACAAGATCGGCCCGGACGGGGTCCGTACCGAGTTGCTCGAGCGCTCCGGTGCGCGCGCGGCCGTCGAGGCCTTCGCGGAATTCCTTTCGCGCGAGCCGGAAGAGGCATCCGGGTTCGGCGTCGAGGCGATCCGCGCCGCGCTGCCCGCGGGGCTGGATGGGGAGGCGGTCGCTGCGCTCGGTGAGATCGGCGCGGCCGTCGCCGCCGCGCGCGGCGCCGGTGTGGCGCTCACGTTCGATCCGTTCCTCGTGCGGGGGATGGGGTATTACACCGGCACCATCTTCGAGGTCGCGCACCCGTCGGTGCCCTACTCGCTCGGCGGCGGCGGACGCTACGACGGCATGATCGGACGCTTCCTCGGGCAGGAGGCGCCGGCCGTCGGCTTCTCGATCGGCTTCGAGCGCATCGTCGACCTCGTCGCGGACCAGGTCGACCAGGCGACCCCGGCGATCGTGCTCGTGCACGACCGGGATGTGCCGGTCGCCGAGCTCGCCGCGCTGAAGGCCGCGTTCATCCGTCGCGGTCAGCGGGTGCGGCTCGAACAGCGACCGAGAAACCTCAAGACCCTGCTGGAGCGGGCTGCCGCGGACGGGTACTCCCACTTCGCGGCGGTGACCGCCGGGGCGCACATCGATGACCTCGAGGTCAAACCGCTCGAGTGAGGCGTCTGGCCGCATTCGTTCACCGCGGCGTCAGCCCGGGTTCACGTCGACCCGGTCGAATCGGCGCATGAGCAGGGCCGGGACGGGCGTCGTGGTCGGGATGACCGCGGCGGGGGCGGTCGTATCGTCGATGGTGGTCGTCCGCATCGCGCTGGCGCGGCAGGCGGCGTACGCCCGCCGCGTGATCGGGAAGCCGCTGGGGGAGGATGCCCTCGAGGCGGACCGGGTGTGGCGGCGCAAGCTCGACGGCGAGCCGCTGGAGCTGCTGATCCTCGGTGACTCGATCGCCGCCGGTCTCGGCGCGACGCGACGCAAGGAGACGCTCGGGGCGCGCATCGCCAAGGGCCTCGCGAACAGGGCGCGGCGACCCGTGCGCCTGCGCACGGTGGCGGTCGTCGGATCCGAGTCATCGGCGCTCCGCGAGCAGCTCGATGACCTGCCGGACGAGTACGAACCCGACGTCGCGGTCATCGTCGTCGGCGGGAACGACATCACGCACCGCGTTCCGGTGGCGACCTCCGTCTCGCACCTGACCGAGGCGATCGCACGCCTCCGCTCGCGCGGAACGCAGGTGGTCGTCGGCACGTGTCCCGATCTCGGTGCCCTCCGTCCGGTGCCGCAGCCGCTTCGTTCGCTCGGATCGCGCATGTCGCGCCAGCTCGCACTCGCTCAGGCGGACGCGGCCGTCGCCGCCGGCGCGTATGCGGTCTCGCTCCGGCACGCCGTCGGCCCGTTCTTCATCTCGCAGCCCGATGAGATGTTCAGCCTTGATCGCTTCCACCCGAGCGCGCTCGGCTACCGCCGCACAGCCGAGGCGCTGCTGCCCGCCGTCGCCGGCTCTCTCGGTTTCGGTCGCACCAGCGCCGCCACACGCCACCCCCGCGGCGACGCTTCCTGACGGGCTCCGCCGCCCCGGCGCACCGCCGCGTGCCGGCATCGACGCCCGTCGCTTTTCCTCCCCGCTCGGCCCTAACTCAGGCTGGACGCGCCGGGGACGGGGCGACACGCCGACAGGGCGCGTCTCGCACCTCGCGCAGCCTGAATTCGTGCACGGTCGTGGTCGCGACGGTGGCCGTGGTCGCGCCCGCTACTGCGACTGTGGCCGTCACGAAGAGCGCCGCCTCCTGGCGCGCCGCCGCTCGGCGCCCGTTCCACCTCGCGTATGGCCCTAACTCAGGCTGGACGCGCCGGGGAGGGGCAACACGCCGACAGGACGCGTCCTGCGCCTCGCGCAGCCTGAGTTCGTGCATGGTCGTGGTCGCGACAGTGGCCGTGGTCGCGACCGCTACTGCGACTGCGGCCGTCACGAAGGGCTCCGCCGCCGGCGCGCCCTGATTTGCCGGCGCCCGATGCCGTTTCGCCTCCCGCTCGGCCCTAACTCAGGCTGGACGCGCCGGGGACGGGGCGACACGCCTACAGGGCGCGTCTCGCACCTCGCGCAGCCTGAATTCGTGCACGGTCGTGGCCCTGACGAACGGCTCTCCAGATCGCCGGCAAGGGTTTTGGATTTGTTATAGTGAAAGTATAATAGCGGTGTGCTGATTCGGATCGACCCATCACGCGACGCGGCCCTGTGGGAACAGGTCGCCGCCTCGGTGCGCACCGCGATCGCCGCCGGGAAGATCCGCTCGGGGGAGAGGCTTCCCTCCGCGCGTGAGGTCGCCGGCTCGCTCGACCTCAACCTGCACACGGTGCTGCGCGCCTACCAGGAGCTGCGCGACGAGGGCCTCGTGGACATGAGGCGGGGCCGCGGTGCGGTCGTCACCGAGGCCGCCGACGGATTGCGCCGGCTCCGCGACGACGTGGTCGCCCTCGCCTCTCGTGCGCGGAGCCTCGGGCTCGCGCCGGACGTGCTCGCTTCGCTGCTGGCCGATGTGGATCCAGAGGAGGACCCGTCATGACCGTCTCCCCTCCCGAGAACGATAGGAAACGACTCACCCGGGCGCGCCGCGCGTTCGTGTGGTTCGGCATCGTCCTGCCGCTGGCGATGACCGTCGCGGCGGTGGCGATCCAGCTGTGGCTGCTGCCTCGCGTTCCCGACCCCGTCGCGGTCCATTGGGCGGTGTCGGGCGCCCCCGACGGCTACGCGGCGCCGTGGACCGTTCCGGCCCTCAGTGCCGGCCTGGGCATCGGGATGACGCTCGTGCTGTCGGCGTTCGCCCTCCTCGGTTCGCGCGAGGGGGAGTGGGGAGCCACGATGCGGTTCCTCGGCTCGCTCGCTCCCGCCGTCGTGGGTGCCGTGATGGTCGTGATCACCGGAACGTATGCGGCGCAGGTCGATCTGCCGGCGGCCACGCAGTCGGCCGGGATCTTCGGACCGCTCGTCTGGGGCAGCGCCACGGGGATCGTCGTCGGAGTCGTGGCCTGGGTTTCGCAGCCGCGCCTGACGGTGAGCGGCGGAACTGTCCGCCCGGCGACACCGGTCCTCCTGGGGCCGGGCGAGCGCGCCGTCTGGGTGCGCACCGCATCTCTCGCGAGTGGCGGGATGGCGGTGCTCGTCGGTGCGGCGGTACTCCTCTTCGCACTCGCCGCACTCGACATCGCCACCGCGGGAAGCGCCTGGCCGATCCTGCTGATCGTGGCGGTCGTCGTGACAGCGGCCATCCTCGCCACCATGCTGTTCCGCGTCCGCGTCGACCACGACGGACTGAGCGTGACCAGCCTGCTGGGCGTGCCGAGGTTCCGGGTGTCACTCGATCAGGTCGTCGAGGTGAAGGTGGTCACGATCAATCCGATGGCGGACTTCGGCGGATGGGGACTGCGGAAGGCACTGGATGGACGCACCGGCGTGGTCCTGCGCCGTGGCGAGGCCCTCGAGGTCGAGCGCGCGAGGGGCGGAGCCTTCGTCGTCACCGTCGACGATGCATCGACGGCCTCCGGTCTCCTCCTGGCCCTGCGCGAGCGCGGCGAGCGCGGCGAAGGCGGCGACCACGGAGGCGCTGCATGATGCCCCGGGTCCGGGTCGTGCCGGTCGCGGTCTTCCTCGCCCTCTCGTTCGGCCTCGCCTGGCTCGTCGCACTGCCGCTGTGGATCGACCCGGCGGGGCTCGCGGCACCGGCTGCGCCGTTCCTCCTGCCGGTGATGATGTTCACGCCGACGGTGGCGACCGTCGTCGTCGTTCTCGCGCTTCGCGCCCCGCGAAAGCACCGCCGGGCCTTTCTCGGCATCTGGCCGCTCGGCCCGCTCGGTCGGTGGCTCCGATACCTCGGCATCGCGCTGGTGGCCCCGATCGCGATCGTCGTCGCCGCGGTGTTCCTCTCCGCGGCCTTCGGCTGGATCGACCTCGACCTCGCCGGGCTGTCGGGGTTCCGTGCCCAGCTGGCTGCGGCGGTGCCGGCGGGAACGCCTCTGCCGCCCCTGCACCTCCTGCTCGTGCTGCAGCTGGTGCAGATCCCCCTCGGGGCGGTCATCAACAGCGTCTTCGCCGCAGGAGAGGAGATCGGCTGGCGCGGATGGCTCCAACCCGCCCTGATGCCCCTCGGCGCATGGCAGGCCATCCTGATCACCGGCGTGGCGTGGGGGCTGTGGCACAGCCCGGTCATCCTGCTCGGCTACAACTTCGGCCGCACCGACATCACCGGCGTGCTGTTCATGGTCGGCGGCTGCGTGATGTGGGGACTGTTCCTCGGATGGCTTCGCCTGCGCACCGATTCCGTGTGGCCCGCCGTGCTCGCGCACGGCTCGCTGAACGCGGTCGGCGGCTTCGTGGTGCTGGTCTCGGCCGCCGGCTCCACCGTCGACATGGCCGTCGTCGGACCGCTCGGCGTGGTCAGCTGGGTGCTGCTCGGGATCGTGATGGTCGTCCTCGTCGGCCTCGAGAGGATGCGGGTCGCCCGCTCCGCTGACGACAGCTCGTCGCCGGGTTGACGTGGGGCGAGCGCAGGGGATTTGCTGGGGGAATGGCCGACCCCACACCTGACGCGTGGCGACGCGTGGATCGCTACCTCACCGAGACCCTCGTCGGTCACGACCCCACCCTCGACGCCGCCGTCGACGACCAGAACGCGGCGGGCCTTCCGTCTATCGAGGTCGCCCCCGTCAACGGCAAGTTCCTGCACCTGCTGACCCGCATCGCCGGTGCGCGGCGCATCCTCGAGATCGGGACCCTCGGCGGATACTCCACCATCTGGCTGGCACGCGCGCTGCCGGAACGCGGGAGCGTGGTGAGCATCGAGGCGGAGCCGGTCAATGCGGCACTGGCCCGGGCGAACATCACCCGGGCGGGTCTCGCCGACCGCGTCGAGGTGCGTGAGGGCCGTGCTGCGGATGTGCTTCCGACCCTGTCCGGCGGCGAGCCGTTCGATCTCGTGTTCATCGACGCCGACAAGGAATCGAACACGATCTACCTCGATTGGGCGGCGCGTCTGGGGCGCCCCGGAACCGTCGTCGTCGTCGACAACGTCGGCCGAGGAGGGGAAGTCGCCAATCCCGCGACCACAGCGTCGAACGTCATCGGCACCCAGCGAGGGCTGGAGATGCTCGCGCGCGATCCGCGCTTCGACGCGACCGCCCTGCAGACCCTCGACGCGAAGGGATGGGACGGCATCGCCCTCGCGATCGTGGTCGAGCCGGGGCCGGCGCGCGACGCCGGTGGCGTCGAGCGCGGTCATCACTAGACTCGTCTTCGGACCGACGACGTTCCGAAGACCCACCCTCCATCTGACAAGGAGTCCTCAGTGGCACTTATCGAGGCTGTAGGCGCACGCGAGATCCTCGACTCGCGCGGAAACCCGACCGTCGAGGTGGAGGTTCTCCTCGACGACGGCATCGTCCAGCGGGCCGCCGTCCCGTCGGGCGCTTCCACCGGCGCTTTCGAAGCATATGAACTGCGTGACGGCGACAAGGGCCGCTACAACGGCAAGGGCGTCCTCAAGGCCGTCGAGGCCGTGATCGACGAGCTCGGGCCCGCGATCGAGGGCGTCGAGGCGAGCGAACAGCGCATCGTCGACGAGATCCTCATCGCCACCGACGGCACCGACAACAAGGGGCGCACCGGCGCGAACGCCATCCTCGGCGTGTCGCTCGCGGTGGCCAAGGCGGCCGCAGACTCGGCGGATCTGCCGCTGTTCCGCTACCTCGGCGGACCCAACGCGCACATCCTGCCCGTGCCGCTGTTCAACGTCATCAACGGCGGTGAGCACGCCGACAACGGCATCGACATGCAGGAGTTCTTCCTCGCCCCGATCGGGGCCGAGACCTTCTCGGAGTCGCTGCGCTGGGGGACCGAGGTCTACCACGTCCTCAAGGGCGAGCTGAAGGCTGCCGGGTTCGCCACCGGACTCGGCGACGAGGGCGGGTTCGCCCCCGATCTTCCGAGCAACCGCGAGGGGTTGGACTTCCTGGTGAAGGCGATCGAGAAGGCGGGCTTGACTCCCGGCACCGACATCGCGCTCGGCCTGGATGTCGCGGCGACCGAGTTCTTCTCCGACGGCGTCTACCGCCTGGAGAACAAGGACTGGACCGCTGCCGAACTCACCGATTACTACGTCGGGCTCGTGAACGACTATCCGATCGTCACGATCGAGGACGCGCTCGCCGAAGACGACTGGGACGCCTGGAAGGCGCTCACCGACGTGCTCGGCACGAAGACCCAGCTCGTCGGAGACGACCTTTTCGTCACCAACCCGCAGCGTCTGGCCGACGGCATCGGCCGCGGTGTCGCGAACTCGCTGCTGGTGAAGGTCAACCAGATCGGAACGCTGAGCGAGACGCTCGACGCGGTCGACATGGCGCACCGTGCGGGCTACACGGCGATGCTCTCGCACCGCTCGGGCGAGACCGAGGACACGACGATCGCCGACCTCGTCGTCGCCACCGGTGCCGGTCAGATCAAGAGCGGCGCGCCCGCACGCAGCGAGCGCGTGGCGAAATACAATCAGCTTCTGCGCATCGAGGAGGAGCTGGGCGACGCGGCGGAGTTCATCGGCCGCGCAGCCTTCCCGCGCTTCACGGGCTGATACACCGCACGAACGACGAGAGGGGGAGCCGTGGTCAAGACGACGGCTCCCTCTTCGCGTTCCCGGACGCGCCGTCCGGTCGACGTGCGCACGTGGCTCGGCGGCATCCGGCTGTCCGGGTTCATGGTGATCATGCTCGGCCTGGTGGTGCTGGCGGCCTTCGTGCTCGTTCCCACCATCGGCACCTACGTCGAGCAGCGTCAGCGCATCGACGCTCTCGAGGCGGCGGTCGCGCTCGCGCAGGACGACGTCGAAGACCTCGAGGCCCAGCAGGATCGTTGGCGCGACCCGGCCTTCATCACGACCCAGGCGCGAGAGCGCCTCTACTACGTCAAGCCGGGCGAGGTGGTCTACCTCGTCGACAACGACCTCGCGTCGGCCGATCTGCCGCAGGAGCAGGAACCCGTCAGTGAGGACGTCGAGCAGACCCGGAACGACTGGATGACGCAGATGGTCAGATCGGTCACCGAGGCCGGCCTCGCCCAGACGGTCGTTCCCGTGGACAGCGGCACCGAGGATCCGGCTACGTCCGAGCCGACGGATGACCCGACCCCGTGAGTGCGTGCGGGCCGGCGACCCAGCGGCGGTCCAGACGCGCCCGGTAACGTGGCGCGCGTGATCCCTTCGCCCTTCGCGCCCGTGACCGACGCCGAGCGGGATGTGCTCCGCGCCCAGCTCGGGCGGCCCGCGCGCGGCGTCGTCGGCGTCGCCGCGCGCTGCGCCTGCGGCAACCCGACGGTGGTCGCCACGTCGCCCCGACTGGATGACGGCACGCCTTTCCCCACGTTCTACTACCTCACCCACCCGGGCGCGACCGCGGCGATGTCGGCGCTGGAGGCGACACAGGTGATGGTCGAGTACAACGTCCTCCTGGCCGACGATGACGACGTCGCCCACGCCTACCAGCGTGCCCATGAGGCCTACCTCGCCGACCGGGCGCCGTACGGGGAGGTCCCCGAGATCGACGGTGTCTCCGCGGGCGGTATGCCCACGCGCGTGAAGTGCCTTCACGCGCTCGCCGCTCACAGCCTCGCGGCCGGCCCGGGGGTGAACCCGATCGGCGACCTGGCCCTCGAACGCGGCGACTGGTCGCCCGCGGTGTGCGTGTGCGCCGAACCCGGAGCGGCGACGACATGAAGCGCGTGGTCGCCGCCGTCGCCGCGGCTCTCCTCGGGGTCACCCTCCTCACCGGGTCGACCGCCGCCACGCCCCCCGCAGACGCCGACTCTCCCGACGACGTCATCGATCCGGTGCGCGGACTGGAGTACTGGCTCGACGACTACGGCATCACCGAGGCATGGGAGACGACCCGGGGAGCGGGGGTCACGATCGCGGTGATCGACACCGGCATCGCGCGGGGTCCCGTCGAGCTGGATCCCGCCGTCGTCGGCGGCACGGACATGTCCGGTCTCGGATCGACCGACGGCCGCACGCCGGTCGGCGCCGTCGACGCGAGCCACGGCAGCTGGGTGGCCTCCCTCGCCGCCGCGCGGGGCACCGGGGCCGACACCGGGATGATCGGCGTCGCGCCGGAGGCGGATCTGCTCTCGATCTCGGTCGGCTTCGGTTCCTCCGCCGCCGTGCCGTTCGTGGACCAGGTCGCCGACGGCATCCGCTGGGCGGTCGACAACGGAGCCGACATCATCAATCTCTCCTTCACCACCAACACGACCGATTGGGACACCAGCTGGGACAGCGCGTTCCAGTACGCCTTCGACAACGACGTGGTGATCGTCGTCGCCGCCGGCAACCGCGGCAGCGGCACGTCGACCGTCGGGGCGCCGGCGACGATCCCGGGCGTGCTCACCGTCGCCGGGGTCGACCCCGAGGGGACCGCCAGCGTCGAAGCCTCGACGCAGGGCATCACCCTGGGCGTATCGGCGCCCAGCGAGAAGCTGCTCGGCGTCTCGGCAGACGGTGCCGTCGTGCAGTGGGACGGCACGAGCGGTGCCGCCCCGATCGTGGCCGGCATCGCCGCACTCGTGCGCTCGGCGCATCCCGACCTCGATGCGAACAACGTCATCAACCGACTCATCCGCACCACGACCCCGGCCGAGGGCTCCTCGGTCCTCTACGGCTATGGGCTCGTCGACGCCGACGCGGCGGTGAACGCCTCCGTGCCGACGGTCACCACGAATCCGATGGGAAGCCTCGAGGAGTGGATCCGCATCTACCGGCGGGCGGATGCAGGGCCCGTGGCCCAGCCGACCGCGGAGCCGGTCGAGATCGAGGCCCTTCCTCCGGCCGAATCGCTCTCTCGCGATGATTCGCCGCTGCTGCCGACCCGGGAGACCCTGCTGTACGGCACCCTCCCGCTCGTCATGGTCACCAGCGCCGCTATACTGGTGGCGCTCGGCGTCACCGCAGCTGTCCGACGCATCCGATCGGCGTCCCGAACGCCCAGCCGCTGACTCAGGGAGTACCCCACTCGTGACCAACACCGTGCCCAAGATCCTCATCGTCGGTGGCGGATACGCAGGTTTCTACACGGCCTGGAAGCTCGAAAAGACTCTGCGCAAGGGAGAAGCCGAGGTCACCATCGTCGACCCGCTTCCCTACATGACCTACCAGCCGTTCCTGCCGGAAGTCGCTGCCGGCTCGATCGAGGCGCGTCATTCCGTGGTGTCGCTGCGACGCCACCTGAAGCGCACGCGCATCCTCACCGGCAAGATCACCGGCATCGACCACGCGTCGAAGTCGGCGACCGTCACCCCCGAGATCGGCGACCCCTTCACCGAGACGTACGACCAGATCGTCGTCACCGCCGGGGCCGTCTCGCGCACGTTCCCGATCCCCGGGATCGCCGACAACGCCATCGGCCTCAAGACGATCGAAGAGGCCGTCGCGATCCGCGACCAGCTCCTGGACAACTTCGACAAGGCCGCGATGATCCCCGCCGGACCCGAGCGCGATCGTCTGCTGACGGTCATCGTCGTCGGCGGCGGCTTCGCCGGCATCGAGGTCTTCGCCGAGCTCCGCTCGTTCGCATCGTCGCTGCTGGCGAAGTATCCGACCATCTCGTTCGAGGACACCCACTTCCACCTCATCGAGGCGATGGGTCGCATCATGCCCGAGGTGTCGCTGCCCACGAGCGAATGGGTGCTGAAGGACCTCGCCAAGCGGGGCGCGTACGTTCACCTGGACACTCAGGTCAAGGGTGCCGTCGACGGCAACGTCGAGCTCTCGACCGGGGAGACCCTGCCGTCGGATCTGATCATCTGGACCGCAGGCGTGATGGCCAACCCGACCGTCGTGCGCGGCAGCGACCTGCCCGTCGAGGAGCGGGGCCGCATCCGCACCCGTCCCGATCTGCGCGTGGGGACCGACGAGGAGATCGTCGAGGGCGCCTGGGCGGCCGGCGACGTCTCGGCCGTGCCCGACCTCACCGGTGGCGGCGTGGGCGGCATGTGCGTGCCGAACGCACAGCACGCCGTGCGCCAGGGCAAGCTGCTCGCGAAGAACATCACGGCGGTCCTGCGCGGCGAGGACCCCAAGGACTACGTCCACAAGAACCTGGGAGCCGTCGCCGGGCTCGGCCTGTACAACGGCGTCTTCCAGTCCGGCAAGCTCGCGCTGAAGGGCTTCATCGCCTGGATCGCGCACCGCGGCTACCACGGTCTCGCGATGCCCACGTGGGAGCGCAAGTTCCGGGTGATCTGGGGCTGGTGGAACAACCTCTGGCTCGGTCGCGACATCGTGAGCCTTTCCAGCGTGCAGAACCCCCGCTACGTCTTCGAGGAGTTCGCGGCGCGCCCGCGACCGGCCGAGCCCGAGAAGAAGGCCGACGCCGACAAGGAGAAGGCCGCCGCGCGCTGAGCGGTAGCGTGGGGGATGCTGCGGCGCCCCCGTAGCCCAACCGGCAGAGGCAGGCGACTTAAAATCGCTTCAGTCTGGGTTCGAATCCCAGCGGGGGCACATGATCGATCTGCTGGCGCGGGAGGCCACCACACCCGGGTGGCATGACGCAGCGGCGTACTGGGGTCGCCTCACGGATGCGGTCTCCGACGTCTCGGGGCCGTGCGCGGTCGTCGAACTCGATGCGCTGCGCCACAACGCCCTCGACATGCTCGTCCGCGCGCGCGGCGTGCCGATCCGGATCGCGACCAAGTCGGTGCGCGTGCGGGAGGTGCTCGACGCGACGCTCGCGCTGCCCGGCTACGCGGGGCTGCTGGCCTACACGCTGCCCGAGGCGCTGTGGCTCGCCGAGGCCCACGATGACATCGTCGTGGGCTACCCCTCGGCCGATCGCGCGGCGCTCGCCCGCCTCGCAGCCGACGAGCGCGCCGCGGCGCGGGTGACGATCATGGTCGACGACCCGGCGCAGCTGGATCTTCTGGACGCCGTCGCCGCCCCGACCGCGCGCTGCGAGGTGCGCGTCGCGATCGACGCGGACGCCTCCTGGCGCTCGGCCGCGCTCGGTCACGTCGGCGTCCGCCGATCGCCGCTGTTCGCCGCCGCCGACGTCGCCCGCCTCGCCCGGGCCATCGTCGCCCGCCCCGGGTTCCGGCTCGTGGGACTCATGATGTACGAGGCGCAGATCGCCGGCCAGCCGGACGCCGTCGGCACCGATGCGCCGGTCATGCGGTGGATGAAGCGACGCTCGGCCGCCGAGCTCCACGACCGACGGGCCGGCATCGTCGCCGCGCTGCGCGAGATCGCGCCCCTGGAGTTCGTCAACGGCGGGGGAACCGGCTCGCTCGAGTCGACGGCATCCGATCGCTCCGTGACCGAGCTCACCGCCGGCAGCGGACTGCTCGCCGGCCATCTCTTCGACGGTTACCGCGGGTTTCATCCGGCGCCGGCATCCGCCTTCGCGCTCAAGGTCGTCCGGCGTCCGGCTCCCGACATGGTCACGGTGCTGGGAGGCGGATGGATCGCGTCGGGGCCACCGACGCCGTCGCGGCAGCCGGCACCGGTGTGGCCGAAGGCGCTGCGCACCCTCGCCCGCGAGGCGGCCGGCGAGGTGCAGACGCCCCTCCGAGGCGCTTCGGCGGGATCCCTCGCGATCGGCGACCGGGTCTGGTTCCGGCACGCCAAGAGCGGCGAGACGGCGGAGCACGTCGATGGCGTCCTGCTCGTGGCAGACGGCGAGATCGCCGGCGAGGCGCCGACCTATCGCGGCGAGGGGAAGGCGTTCCTATGACACGACCCGGGGCGACGTGGCGCAACTGGGCGCGATCGGCCGCCGTCCGACCGCAGCGGATGGAGTTTCCGCGCACGGTGGGTGCGGTGGCGCGAGCGGTGACGGCGGCGCGAGAGCGGGGGATGCCGATCAAGGCCGTCGGCGCGGGCCACAGCTTCACCGGCATCGCGGTGGCGCCCGGTGCTCTGCTCGATCTCACCGACCTCTCGGGGGTGGTCTCGGTGGACGCCGAGCGGGCCCGCGTGACGTTCCTCGCGGGAACGAGGCTGCATCAGATCCCGAAACTGCTCGCGCCGTACGGGCTGGCCATGGCGAATCTCGGCGACATCGACCGCCAGTCGATCTCCGGGGCCATCTCGACCGGAACACACGGCACGGGAGTACGCTTCGGAGGACTCTCGACCCAGGTCGTCGGCGTGGCGCTCGTCGCGGGCGACGGCGAGATGCTCCGGGTGAACGAGCACGAGAACGCCGACATGCTTCCGGCCGTCGCCCTCGGGCTCGGCGCGCTGGGCATCCTCGTCGAGGTCACCCTGCAGTGCGTCCCGGCGTTCCTGCTGAGCGCGGTGGAGAAGCCGGAGCCTCTCGACGAGGTCCGTGCGAGCCTGCATCGGCGCGCGGCCGAGGCGGATCATTTCGAGTTCTACTGGTTCCCCCACACCGACAGCGCGATGACGAAGACGAACACGCGCCTGCCCGAGAGCGCGCCGCGCAAGCCTCTCGGCGTCATCGGGGGCTGGGTGGACGACACCCTCGTCGGAGGTGCCCTGCATCAGGCGGCGTGCGGCATCGCCAAGGCGGTGCCAGCCAGCGTGCCTGCCATCGCGCAGGCCTCGGTGCGGCTCTGGGGGGACCGCGCCTTCACCGACGCGTCGCACAAGGTGTTCGCCACCTCCCGATCGGTGCGCTTCCGCGAGATGGAGTACGCGCTGCCCGCATCGGCCGTGGGCGCGGCCTTCGACCGGCTGCGTGGCCTCATCGACGACGAGGGATGGCGCGTGTCCTTCCCCGTCGAGGTGCGCTTCGCCGCGGCCGACGACCGGTGGCTGTCCACGGCGTACGACCGCGACACGGCCTACATCGCGGTCCACCGATACTGGCGCGAGGATCCGTCGGAGTACTTCGAGGCCGTCGAGCAGATCATGCTCGCACACGACGGACGGCCGCACTGGGGGAAGATGCACACGCTCGGCGTCGCCGATCTCGGCCCGCGCTACCCGCGCTTCGCGGACTTCGTGGCGCTGCGCGACCGCCTCGACCCCGATCGCCTGTTCGGCAACCGGTACCTCACGCGCGTCCTGGGGGAGTGACCCCGCAGCCCGCGGGAGTGCTGGGAGTCCGCGGCTCGGGCACGTGAGGTCCGCGGGTGCGGACTAGGATGGCGACCATGTGGGAATGGCTTATCCCGGTCCTCATCGTCGTCGCGATCGTCGTCATCGCCGGTATCTACCTGTGGGCGACGTACAACTCGCTGGTGCAGTTGAACGTTCGCGTCGACGAGGCGTGGAGCGACATCACCGTGCAGCTGAAGCGACGCGCCGACCTGCTCCCGAATCTGATCGAGGCGGTGAAGGGGTATGCCGCGCACGAGAAGGCGGTTTTCGAGAACGTCACGCGCGCTCGCGCGGAGACGCTGAACGTGGCGAGTCCGGCGGAAGCGGGCGTCGCCGAAGGGCACATGCAGCAGGCGCTGAAGTCGATCTTCGCGGTGGCGGAGGCCTACCCCCAGCTTCAGGCCAGCCAGAACTTCCTCCAGCTCCAGCAGGCGATCGTCGACACCGAGGACAAGATCCAGGCATCGCGCCGGTTCTACAACGGCGGCGTCCGGGAGCTGAACACCAAGATCAAGGTCTTCCCGAACAACCTCTTCGCCAAGAACCTCGGGTTCAGCGAGCGCGAGTTCTTCGAGGTCGTCGACGGCGCCGCGATCTCGGAGCCGCCGCGCGTGCAGTTCTGACGCAACAGCTGACGTACCGCATCGCAGTTCACACGGCGAAGGAGGACCGACCGTGTACAGCGCCATCGCGCGGAACAAGCGCAACACGTGGTTCATCCTCATCGGCTTCGTCCTGGTGCTGGGGGCGATCGGATGGATCGCCGGCTGGCTCCTGGGCAACAACTGGTTCGTGACCGGGTTCATCCTGCTGTTCGCGGCCGGATACGCCACCGTGCAGTACTTCTTCGCCGACCGGGAAGCGCTCGCGATGGCGGGAGCAGTCGAGGTGTCGTCGCACGACGCGCCACGATATTTCCGGCTCGTGGAGAACCTCTGCATCACGACCGGAACGCCGATGCCGAAGCTCTACGTGGTCGAGGATGCCGCCCCCAACGCGTTCGCGACGGGGCGCACGCCCGAGAAAGCGGCCATCACCGTCACCACGGGACTGTTCGAGATCATGACCGATCGTGAGCTCGAGGGAGTCCTCGCGCACGAGCTGGGCCACATCCGGAACTACGACATCCGCGTCTCGCTCATCGTCTTCGGTCTCGTCGTGGCCGTCGGGATCCTCGCCGACATCATGCTGCGTGCCGCGTTCTTCGGCGGGATGCGGCGCGGAGGCGGCAACAACGGGCAGGCGCAGCTGCTCTTCATGATCTTCGGCCTCGTCGCCGCGATCGTGGCACCCCTTCTCGCCGGGGTCGTGCAGGCGGCGATCTCGCGTCAGCGCGAATACCTGGCGGATGCCACGAGCGCCCTGACCACCCGCGACCCGGACGGGCTCGCGTCGGCTCTGGCCAAGCTCTCCCAGGAGGGGAGGCCGCTGCAGCGGGAGAACACGTCCATGGCGCATCTGTGGTTCGCGAATCCGCTCGCGCCGAAGGCCTTCGCCAAGATGTTCGCGACCCACCCGCCGATTCCCGACCGCATCGCACGACTCCATGAGATCGGCGGCTCCTTCTGAGGTGTCAGAAGCCGCTGTGGGCTCAGAAGGCGCGAATCACCAGCTGCGCGCCGTCGAAGGTGATCGCGCCGCGCATCATCCAGTCGTCGGTGCGGTAGGTGCGCGGTTCGTCGCCTTCCCGCGCCTGGCCGCGGACGGTGGCGACGAGCACTCCGTCGGAGGCGACGAGGACGCCGTCGACACCGAGGTCGGCCACGCTCGGGTAGGCATCGATGCGGTAGTCGATCGACGCGATGGACGTGAAGTCGGCCGGCCACGGAACGTCGAATCCGCACGAGGCGGGAACGCTCTGCGCGGAGACCGTGCACGCTTCGGCCCACGCATCGACCGCGCGTTGCACGGCGTCGACGGCCCCCGCGGCGAGTTCGGTCTCGACGACGACGTGCACCGTTTGCTGCGGGGTGATCACGGCATCCGTCCGACCCGACAGCACCTCTTCGGGAACGGCGACGACGGGGTAGACCGCCGGAAGCACGTCGACGACGGTGTCGGCCTCGACCACCGCGTCGCCCATCGTGACGGCTGCGCCGGGAGTGGTGGATGCCGACAGCTCACCGAGGTCGTCACCGGCGACCTTCCAGCCGTCGCTGTCGCCGATCACGGCGAACTGCAGCGGCCGGCGCTCCCCGGCGAGCTCCGCCGAGGCGGTCACCGCGCCCTCGTCGCCGTCCACGACCACATCGTCGATCCGCGCGTCGACGATGTGGTCCGCGCCCGCGAACGCGTCGATCGCGAGCGGCGAGAGCGATCCCCTCCGAACCTCCTGGATGGTGTCGATGTCGCCCTGCTCGAGCGCGGTGAGGTAGACCTGCGCGATATCCCGCGGGGCCGATGCCCGATCGGCGGTCGAGGTCCACCACCACACCATCGCTGCGGCTCCGAGCACCACGGCGACCGATGCGACGACGACCGCGACGCGACGGCTCACGAGGCGACCTCGGCCGGCGCATCGGGCTCGGCGGGAGAGAGGGCTTCGGGGCCGATCGGTCCGGCATCGTGGCGGGGTGCGCCGCCGAGCATTCGAGCGATGTCGTCGGTCGCATCACCCCAGTGCGAAACCGAGACGGTCTCCAGACCCTGCCAGGAAGCAGCGGCGCGCAGCCGATCTGCGACCGCCTCGGCGGCGTCGCGGGGGGCGCCGTGCTCCCACCAGGCCGACTGGACGAGCAGTCGGCCCGTCGGTCGGTCCGCCTTGAGATCGACGCGCCCGACGATGTCGTCGCCGACGAGCACGGGCAGGGAGTAGTAGCCGAACCGGCGGCGGTTCGCGGGGGTGTAGATCTCGATCCGGTAGGAGAAGTCGAACAAGCGCTCGGCGCGGTCGCGGAACCACACCACCGGATCGAAGGGCGTGAGCACGGCCGCGGCCTCGACGTGCCGCGGCAGTCGCGCGTCGCGATGGACCCACGCCTTGGCGGGACGCCCGCCCGAGGTCCAGCCCTCGACCCTCACGGGCGAGAGGTCGCCCGCATCGACGAGGTCGCTGACGGCGGCGAGGATCGCCCTGCGGTCGCGGATGCGCCAGTAGTCGGCGAGATCGGCGACGGTCGCGACCCCGTATGCCGCCGCGGCTCGACGGACGAGCTCGCGGATCGCGTCGTCGCGGGGCACGGGAGTGCGTGCGTCGTCCGGGATCACCTGGGAGGCCAGGCCGTAGCGGCGTTCGAATCCCCGGCGTCCGGCGATGGCGACCTCGCCGTACAGCCACAGGTACTCGAGGGCGGACTTCACCTCGTCCCAGTCCCACCAGGGTCCGCGCCGGGACCGGTGGGCGTCTCGCTCGATGTCGGCCGGACGCAACGGTCCGCGGGCGGAGAGCTCGTCGCGCACCCACGACACGGTCTCGGCGTGGCGCCGCGTCCAGCCGTCGGGGGCGTCGTACTTCCGGCGCAGCTCCCGCATCCGGAAATCGAACAGTCCCCAGTCCGCCGCGGGGATGAACGCGGCCACGTGGGCCCAGTACTCGACGAAGGGCGCCCGCCGCGCGAACAAAAGCCGATCCAGGTCGGCGGTCTCATAGCTCCCCAGGCGCGAGAACAGCGGCATGTAGTGCGATCGCGCGAAGACGTTCACGGAATCGATCTGGAGAGTGCCGAGGCGGCGGATGGTCGCACCGAGCGTGCGCACCCCCGCGCGGCCGTCGACGGGGCGCTTGCCGAAGCCCTGGGCGGCCAGCGCGATCCGACGCGCTTCCGGGGCGCTCAGCGTCTCCTTCACCCGGTCAGCCTAACGGCCCCCTCCGACGCGGCCCCGGCCTCGCGGGGACCTAGACTGGCGTGATGAGCGGTCCAGACGACACGTCCCGTGGCTCGTTCTTCTCCGCACTGCGCGATCGCACCCGCATCGTCTCGGGAGAGCTGAGCGAGCAGGTTCCGCGTGGGCTGCGTCTGACAGCGGAGTACGCGTGGCGCTTCCTGCTCATCGCCGCCGCGATCGGCGTGCTCATCTGGCTGATCATCCAGTTGAAGCTGCTGGTCATCCCCATGATGGTGGCCATCCTCGTGACGGCGCTGCTGTGGCCCTTCTTCTCCTGGATGATCCGGCACCGCTTCCCGCGCTGGATCGCCATCGTCATCGCGCTCCTGGGCACCTTCGCCGTCGTCGCCGGCCTCGTGTGGCTGGTGACCTGGCAGATCTCGCGCGAGTGGCCGTCGGTGCAGCAGCGTACCGTCGAAGCGGTGGGGGAGGTGCGGGACTATCTCGTTCAGGGTCCCCTGCACCTGACGGAGCGGCAGATCGACGATCTCCTCACCCAGGCGGGAACATTCCTGCAGCAGCAGGCCGAACTGCTCTGGTCGGGAGCCCTCGCCATCGGCACGACCGTCGGACACGTGGCGACCGGTGCCCTCCTGGCCGTCTTCATCCTCATCACGCTGCTCGCCGACGGCGCCGGCATCTGGCGCTGGACCACGAAGCTGTTCCCGAAGCGCACGCGCGCGGCCGTCGACGGAGCCGCCAGGGCGGGGTGGGTCACCGTCATCAACTACGCCCGCACCCAGCTGCTGGTCGCCACGATCGACGCCATCGGCATCGGAGTCGGCGCCGCGCTCCTCGGGGTGCCGCTGGCGATCCCCATCGGCGTGCTGGTGTTCCTCGGCGCGTTCATCCCGTTCGTCGGAGCCGTCGTGACCGGGGCTCTCGCGGTCTTCCTCGCGCTGGTCTACAGCGGTCCGTGGATCGCGCTGTGGATGCTCCTGGTCGTCCTCGGGGTGCAGCAGCTCGAGGGTCACGTGCTGCAGCCGCTGCTCATGGGGTCGGCGGTGAAGGTCCACCCGCTGGCGGTCGTCCTCGTCGTGGCCGGCGGTGCGATGATCGCCGGCATCCCGGGTGCTCTGTTCGCGGTGCCGCTGGCCGCGTTCGTCAACGTCGTCGCGGTCTATCTTGGCGAGCGCGCCTGGGAGACCGGCGCCGATCCGCGTGTGACGGCGGATCTGATCTGGACCACCGTCCCGAGAACGAGGAGGACGCGCGCGTGAGCGCCCCCACCATCGAAGACTTCGCCGATGCCGCCGCCACCCTGGACGGCGTGATCACCCGCACCCCGACGGACCGCTCGCAGTTCCTCTCCGACCTGCTCGGCGTGCCGGTGCATCTCAAGCTCGAGAACCTGCAGCGCACCGGGTCGTTCAAGATCCGCGGTGCCACCTACCGTCTGTCGCGCCTGAGCGAGAAGGAGCGCGAACGCGGTGTCGTCGCCGCCTCGGCGGGCAACCATGCGCAGGGGGTCGCGCTCGCGGCGCAGACCCTGGGCATCCCCGCGACCATCTTCATGCCGCTGGGCGTGCCGGTCCCGAAGCTCCTCGCCACCCGTGGCTATGGCGCCGACGTCGTGCTCGAAGGGGCCACCGTCGAGACTCCACTGCGCCTGGCCGCCGAGTACGCCGAGCGGACCGGCGCCGTGCTCATCCACCCCTTCGACCACCGAGACGTGATCGTCGGCCAGGGAACGCTCGGGATCGAGCTCTACGACGAGGTTCCCGATCTCGAGACGGTCGTGCTCGGCATCGGCGGCGGCGGCCTCCTCGCCGGCGTCGCTGCGGCCGTGAAGGCGCGTGCGGCGGCCGACGGTCGGCGCGTTCGCATCGTCGGCGTCCAGGCGGAGAATTCCGCCGCGTATCCCTCGTCGATGGCGGCGGGCAAGCCCCTCGAGGTCGCAACGCGACCCACGATCGCCGACGGGATCGCCGTCGCGCGACCGGGGGACCTGCCGTTCGAGATCATCCACGACCTCGTCGACGAGGTCGTCACCGTGACGGAGGACGACATCGCGCGCGCACTGCTGGTGCTGCTCGAGCGCGCGAAGCAGGTCGTCGAGCCGGCGGGCGCCGTCGGTGTCGCGGCGATGCTCGCGGGCAAAGTCACCGCGACCGGCACCACCGTGACGGTGCTCTCCGGCGGCAACATCGATCCGCTGCTGCTGCAGCGCGTCGTCGCACACGGGCTCGCGGCCTCGGGGCGCTACATGAGCCTGCGGATTCCGCTGCCCGACCGGCCCGGCCAGCTGGCCAAGGTGTCCGAGCTGCTGGCGCTCGCCGGGGCCAATGTCATCGAGGTGCTGCACACCCGTCACGGTCAGGGACTGCAGATCTCCGAGGTGATCCTTCAGCTCAGCGTCGAGACGCGCGGCGAGGAACACCGCGCACACGTCATCTCCACGCTCGAGCAGGCGGGATTCACCGCGACAGTCGTCCCCGATTGAACGCCGAACGGGCCGCATCCGCGCACACGCGCGAAGCGACCCGTTCGGGGCAGGCCGCTCGAGGCCGCCCGGGATTCACTGACCGTCGTACGTCTCGACCTTGACGATCTCGACGGCGATCTCCTTGCCGTTCGGGGCGGTGTACGACACCTTCTCGCCTTCCTTGCGGCCGAGGATGGCCTCGCCGAGCGGGGAGACCTCGCTGTACACGTCGAGCTCTGTGCCGCCGGCGATCTCGCGGTTTCCGAGCAGGAACGTCTCCTCGCCTCCGGCGATGACCGCGGTCACGACGGTTCCCGGCTCGACCACGCCGTGACTCTGGGGCGAGTCGCCGACCTTGGCGGACTTCAGCAGGGACTGGAGGGTGCGGATGCGCGCCTCCTGCTTGCCCTGCTCGTCCTTCGCGGCGTGATATCCGCCGTTCTCCTTGAGGTCGCCCTCTTCGCGCGCGGCCTCGATACGCTTGGCGATCTCCTCGCGACCGGTGGTCGAGAGGTGTTCGAGCTCGGCCGTCAGTCGGTCGTGCGCCTCCTGCGTGAGGAACGTCACCTGGGCATCGCTGGACACGTCACATCTCCTTCGGTTCGGATGGGACTGCTGGTTCGGACCGGACTGTCGAACGAGAATTCCGGTGCGGGTAACCGAAACGCCCCGGGCATCGGCCGGGGCGTCAGTCGTCTGTGTCTCGACAGACTACGTCACCCAGCACGTGTTGACAAAACCGGTGGTGGCTTCGCCGACGGTCGGGATGTCCTCCCGAACGGCGACCGAGTGCCGTTCGGACGCGGGGTACTGCACGATCTTCCATCCGACGACGCCGTGATCGGGATCCCGGGCCTCCAGGGCGCACGCCACGTCGCGCCCGGCGGGCGCGGCCATCTGGAAGCTGAGGGTCACCGAATGCTCGTCGACGACCTCGAACGCGACCGTCTCGACCTCCACGTCGTCGAGGACGTTGCTCACCGCACCCCAGGCGATCGCTCCGGCCAGGAGTGCACCGACGCCGATGGCGACACCGGCGACGACGCGTCGTCGCGCGGAAGGCGTGCGACCGTACCGGTCGTCGAGCTGCTCGGGGGTCGTCATGCGGCACTGCTCCGGAAGATTAGGCTGAAGACCAGGCTATGCGCTCCGGCGCGGATCGAGGAAACATGCACGATGCGCTCGTCGCTCTGGCGACCGCGACACCCACGCCGACCCCTGCCGAGCTCGTCGACCCGGATCTGGTGACGCCCGGCCCGTGGGGCTTCCTCGTGTTCGCACTCCTGGGCGTGGCGGTCATCGTGCTCATCACCGACATGCTGCGTCGCATCCGTCGAGGACGCATCCGGGCTGACATCGACGAGCAGCTCGACGCCGAGCAGGCGGCCGCCGACGCACGGGCCGGCGGGGAGCCCGCTGCACCCGATGAGGATGGCCCGGTGAGCAGCGGAGACGACCCGGCCGAGCCGCGCCGCTGACGCGGGGAGATCAGCCCGCGTGATAGGCGGGCTGCAGGGCGATGAGCAGGCACGCCGTCCAGTGGCACAGGAACGCCAGCACGGTGCAGACGTGGAAGATCTCGTGGAAGCCGAAGTGACCCGGCCACGGGTTGGGGCGCTTGAGCGCGTAGACCACGGCGCCTCCCGTGTACAGGAGGCCGCCGACGATCACGAGGATCATCATCGCCGGGTTGGCCGCGAAGAGGTCGACGATGTACATCACCGCGGCCCATCCGAGCACCAGGTACAGCGCGACGTACAGCCATCGCGGTGCGTCGATCCAGAAGACGCGGAACAGGATCCCGAGGATCGCCCCTCCCCACACGAGGGACAGCAGCAGCACGGACTTCGACGTCGGCAGTGCGAGCACGGCGATCGGCGTGTAGGTGCCGGCGATCAGAAGCAGGATGTTGGCGTGATCGATGCGCTTGAGCGTGGCGCGCATGGTCGGCTTCCACGAGAAGCGGTGGTACAGGGCCGAGTTGCCGAACAGCAGCAGCGACGTGGCCATGAACACCGCGGACGACCACTTCGCCGGTGCTCCCTGCGCGAGCACGATGAGAACGATGCCGGCGGCGATCGCGACGGGGAAGGTGCCGGCGTGGATCCACCCGCGCCAGCTGGGCTTCACCTCCGTCTGGGCGCTGAGGGCCGTCGCCTCGAGGAGGGGGAGCTCGGGCATCTTCGCGCCCTCGTCGGACACGATCGTGCGCTCTCGGCGGGCCATGATCCGAGCGTACGCGTCGGAGTATGCCGCCGGGCGCACGCGTCACCGGACCGTCTCGGCTTCGGGACCGGCGGTACGTTAGGGAGGTGACGCAGATGAAGCAGGGCAGGGGACCGCTGTATCGCCTGTACATCGGCCGGCTGCGCCGCAGTCTCACTCCGGAGACGGTGCCGCACCACGTCGCGATGATGATCGACGGCAACCGGAGGTGGGCGCGTCAGCTCGGATTCGACTCCGCCGCCCATGGGCACCGCGCCGGAGCGGCGAAGATGCGCGAGTTCCTGCGCTGGTGCGACGACATCGGCGTGAGGGTCGTCTCCCTGTACCTGCTCTCCAACGACAATCTGCGCAAGCGCGATTCCCAGGAGCTGTCCGATCTGGTGGAGATCATCGCGGAGCTGGCCGAAGGGCTCTCCCGGGAACGGGACTGGCGGGTGCAGCACGTGGGTCGATCCGAGAATCTGCCTCCGGACCTCGCTCGTGTGCTCGCGGACGCGCAGGCGCGCACGGTGGAGCATCGAGGTCTCCACGTGAACCTCGCCGTGGGGTACGGCGGGCGCGGCGAGATCGTCGACGCGGTTCGCAGCCTCATCTCCGCCCACCACCGCAGCGGCGGTTCGTTGGAGGATCTCGCGGAGAGCCTCACTCCGGAGCAGATCGGGGAGCACCTCTACACGGGCGGACAGCCCGATCCGGACCTGGTCATCCGCACGTCGGGCGAGCAGCGTCTCAGCGACTTCCTGCTGTGGCAGTCCGCGCACAGCGAGTTCTACTTCGTCGAAGCGCTCGGGCCCGACCTGCGCGAGGTGGACTTCCTGCGCGCGATGCGCGACTACGCAGAGCGCGATCGGCGCTACGGCAGCTGAACGGATGCGGCGTCACGTCGTCGCATCCAGGAATTCACTCCGGCGTAACGCGCGGACAGCGTGTCGGGATGGCGTGTCGCCGTTCGCGGTCGTAGCTTCAGAGCATCGGGCAAGGCGCCCGGTCGAGTCGGCCTCGAAGGATCGCGACTCGTGACCCACGGTCGACTCGAGTTCCCGGGTACCGGACCCGGAGCGGGGAGTGGGTTGTGACCGCACGAGCACCACACATGCAGCGCCGACAGGACGAGGGCACCGCGGGTCTGGGGGAGGCGATCCCCGACGACCAGGACCAGGCGCTTCGCACCTACGTGCTGGACACCTCGGTTCTGCTGAGCGATCCACGGGCCATCTCGCGGTTCGCCGAGCACAATGTCGTCATCCCGGTTGTGGTGATCTCCGAGCTGGAGGGGAAGCGCCACGATCCCGAGATCGGCTACTTCGCCCGGCAGGCGCTGCGCCTGCTCGACGACCTGCGCACCGATCACGGCCGGCTGGATTTCCCGATCCCGATCGGTGAGGGAGGCACGCTGCGTGTCGAGCTCAACAACACCGACGCCGCGGTGCTCCCGTCCGGTATGCGGATGGGCGACAACGACTCCCGCATCCTCGCGGTGGCGATGCACCTGTCACAGGACGGCACCGAGGTGGTGGTCGTCTCCAAAGACATGCCCATGCGGGTGAAGGCCGCCTCGCTCGGCATCAGCTCGGAGGAATACCTCGCCGAGCAGGCCGTCGACTCCGGGTGGACCGGCATCGCCTCGATCGACGTCTCCGGCGATGACATCAGCGACCTCTACGAGAGCGAAGTGGCCGTCAGCGACGACGTCGTGGGCCTCCCGGTGAACACGGGCTTGATCATCCACTCCGAACGCGGCTCCGCACTCGGGAGGGTGACCGGAGACGGCTCCTACCGGCTGGTGCGCGGTGACCGGGACATGTTCGGCCTGCACGGTCGATCGGCCGAGCAGCGCATCGCGATCGACCTGCTGATGGATCCCGACGTGGGGATCGTCTCGCTCGGTGGCCGCGCCGGCACGGGCAAGTCCGCTCTCGCGCTGTGCGCGGGCCTGGAGTCCGTCCTGGAACGTCAGCAGCAGAAGAAGATCATCGTCTTCCGGCCGCTCTACGCCGTCGGCGGGCAGGAGCTGGGCTACCTGCCGGGCGATCAGGGCGAGAAGATGAATCCGTGGGGTCAGGCCGTCTTCGACACCCTCGGTTCCATCGTCTCGTCGAACGTCTTCGACGAGGTGGTCGAGCGCGGGCTCCTGGAGGTGCTGCCGCTGACCCACATCCGCGGTCGCTCGCTGCACGATGCGTTCGTGATCGTCGACGAAGCCCAGTCTCTGGAGCGCAATGTGCTGCTGACGGTGCTCAGCCGGATCGGGCAGAACTCCCGCGTCGTGCTCACCCACGACGTCGGGCAGCGTGACAACCTGCGCGTCGGGCGCCACGACGGCGTCGCGTCCGTGATCGAGACGCTGAAGGGCCACGACCTCTTCGGACACGTCACGCTCACGCGTTCGGAGCGCTCGGCCATCGCTGCGCTCGTGACGGAGCTGCTGGAAGCGGGGGAGCTGTCCTGACGGACATGAGAGGACTCTCATCGGCCTTTCCTCCGGCTCTCATCTGAGAGCGGGAGCATGGAAGATGCCACGGTCCCCCCCCCGCCTGGCACCTCAGCCCCCGGCGCCCCGCGACGCCGGGGGCTCTTCCGCGCCGGTGGCTATTCCCACCGGTAGCCCGCGCCGCGCACGGTGGCGATGTGGTGGGCGCCGAGCTTGCCGCGGAGGTAGCGCACGTAGACGTCGACGACGTTGGAGCCCGGGTCGAAATCGAGTCCCCAGACCCGGCTGAGGAGCTGCTCGCGGCTCAGCACGTGACCAGGACTGCGCAGGAATTGCTCGGCGAGCGCGAACTCTCGCGCCGACAGTTCGACCTCTCGGCCGCCCACAGTCGCCCGGCGACCGAGGATGTCGAGGGTCACGTCGCCGTGGGACACCGACGTGCCGGCGGGCGCGGCGTGTTCGCGCAGCCGGGAACGGATGCGTGCGAGGAGCTCGTCGAAGGTGAACGGCTTCGGGACGTAGTCGTTCGCGCCGGCGTCGAGTCCGTCGACGGTGTCGCGTGTGCTCGAGCGCGCCGTGAGCATGATGACCGGAACCGCCGAGCCGTGGCCGCGGAGGCGGCGAAGCACCTCGAACCCGTCCATGGACGGCAGGCCGACGTCCAGCAGTACGAGCGCCACATCGTCGTCGAGCGCCCGGGCGAGCCCCTCGGCACCGTCTTCGACGACGGCCGTCGCGTAGCCGGCCGATTCCAGGCCGCGCCCCACGAACGAGGCGATGCGCGGTTCGTCTTCGATGATGAGGATCAGGGTCACGACGAGGCCTCTCTCTGGAGCACGTCTCCGGCGCGCACGGGGGCAGGCAGCTCGGAGGTCGGGGACGGCAGGTGGATCGTGAAGGTCGCGCCGCCGCCGGACGTGTCGGTCACGACGCATCGACCCCCGTGGCCCTTCGCGATCGCATCGACGATCGCCAGGCCCAGTCCCGAGCCTCCCACGGCGCGGGATCCGTGGGCGCGATCGAAGCGCCGGAAGATGCGGTGACGCTGCGCGCGGGGGATCCCCGGCCCGTGATCGCGGACCCACAGGCGAGCACCCGACGGCTCGAGGGTGCTTCCGATCTCGATCGGGGTGCCTTCGGGGGTGTACTTGGCGGCGTTGTCGGCGAGCTGCAGCCACGCCTGCAGGAGTCGATCCTTGTCGCCGACGACCTTCCCCCGCGCCGTGTGCTCGATCTGCCAGTGGTGGCCGGGGATGACGGCGACGAGTTCGCCGACGCGTGCGGTGAGGACCGCGAGGCTGACGGGTTTCATCTCGAGCTCGTCGCCTTCGACGGTCGCGAGGAGATCGATGTCGCTGACCAGGCGGGTCATGCGGTCGAGCTCGGCGATACCGATGTCGCGCGTCGCGACGACGTCGTCCCGGTCGTCCGGGTTCATGACCTCCAGGTGCCCGCGCACGATCGTGATCGGCGTCTTCAGTTCGTGCCGCACATCGTCCAGGAGCTGACGCTGCACATCGACCGAGCCTTCGAGGCGATCGAGCATCTCGTTGACGGTGCGCGTCATGTCCGAGATGTCGTCGTTGCCCTGCGGACTCAGGCGGGGTGACAGGTCAGCCAGGGTGATGACGCCGGCGGCATCCCGCAGGTGCCGGATGGGGGAGAGCAGCCGTCCGGCCACGAACCAGGCGACGAAGCCGATCGCGACGACCACGGCGAGCGCGACGACGCCGAAGGTGATCATCGAGGCGATCACGGGCTGCAGCTCGGCGTCGAGGTTGACGGCACGCACGTAGATTCCCGACGAGGAATCCTCGTCGAGCTCGACGGGGATCGCGATGTATCGCAGTGTGCCGCGCTCCGTGGACACGGTGCCCAGGACGGTGCGGTCGGATTCGTCGACCGCAGCCACGACGGCGTCGACGAGTTCGCTGTCGTCGGCGATGTCGAACCCCGACAGCGTCGTGGGGCGATACTGCACCTCGCCGTCGACGATCGCGGCGGAGCCCTCGTTCCGCGCCGGCACGAGGCGGGCGACCGCGGTCTGCAGGTATTCCTCGACCGAGGCGAAGTCCTCCAGCACGAGGTCGTCGTCGCCGCCGTCGGATGCCGGAGCCCCGGCGCTCTCGTCGGTGGTGACGGCCACCGTGCGCAGCTGCTCGACCTGCGTGCGCAAGCGCTCGTCGACGGTGGTCAGCGTGCGTTCCCGCTGCGCGAGGAACGTGACGCTGCCGACGACGATCAGCCCCACCGCGGCGACGGCGACGATCGCGCCGAGGATGCGCGCTCTCGCCGACAGGGGGCGTGGCAGGGACGACATCCCTCGATTATCGCGCCGAGGGGTGCCGGCGGTCACGATCAGCCCGGATGCGTCATCGAGAGCAGGTCGAGCTTCTCGTCGAGCTGCTCCAGCGTGATCTCACCGCGGTCGACGTAGCCCAGCGAGATGACGGCCTCCCGCACGGTGATCCCTTCGGCGACGGAGTGCTTGGCGATCTTCGCCGCCGCTTCGTAGCCGATGATCTTGTTCAGGGGTGTGACGATCGACGGCGACATGCCCGCGAAGGCGGCGGCCCGCTCGATGTTGGCCTCGAGGCCGTCGATGGTCTTGTCCGCGAGGACGCGGCTGACGTTGGCCAGGAGCGAGATCGACTCGAGAAGAGCCGTCCCCATGACCGGGATGGCGACGTTGAGCTCGAACGAGCCGGTGCCGCCGGCCCACGCGATGGTGGCGTCGTTCCCGATCACCCGTGCGCAGACCATGAGCGTCGCCTCGGGGATCACGGGGTTGACCTTGCCGGGCATGATCGATGATCCCGGCTGCAGGTCGGGGATGTGCAGTTCCCCGAGACCGGTGTTGGGTCCGGATCCCATCCACCGCAGATCGTTGTTGATCTTGGTCAGCGACACGGCCACGGTGCGAAGCGCACCCGATGCCTCGACGAGGGCGTCGCGCGCGCCCTGCGCTTCGAAGTGATCCTTGGCCTCGGTGATCGGCAGTTCGGTGTCGGCCACGATGAGTTCGAGGACTTTCTGCGGAAAGCCCAGCGGGGTGTTGATGCCGGTGCCGGTCGCGGTGCCGCCCAGCGGCACCTCGGCCACGCGGGGGATGACCGCCTGCACCCGCTCGATGCCGAGGCGGATCTGGCGCGCATAGCCGCCGAACTCCTGACCGAGGGTGACCGGCGTCGCATCCATCAGGTGCGTCCGACCCGACTTCACGACGTCCTTCCACTGCTCGGCCTTGGCCTCGAGGGCCACCGCGAGGTGATCGAGTCCCGGGATGAGGTCGTCGATGATCTCCTGCGTCGCGGCGATGTGCACCGAGGTGGGGAACACGTCGTTGGAGGACTGCGAGGCGTTGACGTGGTCGTTCGGGTGAACGGGGGAGCCGAGCGCGCGCGTCGCGAGCGTGGCGAGCACCTCGTTCATGTTCATGTTCGAGCTGGTGCCGCTGCCGGTCTGGTACACGTCGATCGGGAACTGGTCGGCGTGCGACCCCGCGATGACCTCGTCGGCGGCACCCGCGATCGCATCGGCGATCGCACCGTCGAGTGTGCCGAGCTCCTTGTTGGCCAGCGCCGCGGCCTTCTTGATGCGCGCCAGGGCGACGATCTGCGCCGGGTCGAGCGGGTCGCCCGAGATCGGAAAGTTCTCCACGGCGCGCTGGGTCTGCGCGGCGTAGAGCGCATTCTTGGGCACGCGCACCTCGCCCATGGTGTCGTGCTCGATGCGGTACTCGGTGTCGGTCACGTCGTCGTTCCTCCCGTTTCTCAGAGTCGTTCAGGCGTCGGCGTCGACGACGCCCACGGTGATGTCGGGCACGGCGGTGCCCTCGGACAAGCGGTAGTTCGCCCCGACGATCGCCAGGCGCCCGGCGGCGACGGCGTCGCTGATCAGCTCGCTCGAGTGCAGCAGCTCGCCGACCGTGTCGCGGAGATGTTCGCGACCGACCTCTTCGGGGTTGAGCGGCTCGCCCGGATGCTGCTGCTGGAGACGACGCGCCGCGGGAACGATCGGCGCGACCTGTCGCCAGATGCGCGGGGGCAGGGGTGCCGCGTCGGCGGCGGTGCTGTCCATGGCCGCCCTGACGGCGCCGCACGCGTCGTGGCCGAGCACGACGATCAGCGGCACCTCGAGCACCGCGACGGCGTATTCCAGGCTCCCCACGACCGAGTCCGAGATCACCTGGCCGGCGTTTCGCACGACGAAGAGATCGCCGAGGCCCTGGTCGAAGATGATCTCCGCGGACAGGCGGGAGTCCGAGCATCCGAACAGCGCCGCGACCGGCTTCTGTGCCGCGGCGAGCTCGTGACGACGCTCGACATCCTGCCGCGGATGCTGCGGCTCGCCCGCGACGAACCGGCCGTTGCCGGTCGCCATGTCGGTCCAGGCCTGGGCGGGGGTGGGTGCGCTCACGATGCCTCCTGCAGCTCGCGGATCTGGTCGGCGACGCTCTCGGCGGCCTGCGTGAGGCTCGCCTCGTCGGTGTCGCCGTAGATGAGGACGGTGTCGGCACCGGCGGCCACCGCCAGCCCCTGGGTGATGTTGCCCTCTTCGCCGGAGGTGCCGACGTCGTAGCGATCCCAGGTGATGCCGTCGATGGTGACGGTGTCTTCGATCTCGGCGCCGCGGAGGACGCGGGAGGCCCAGGCGGCGTCCGCGTCGAATCCCTGCTCGATGCGGACGTAACCCTGCGCCGATTCCGGAACGTACACGATGGTCCATGCGCGGACGGTGTCGTCGCTCTCGACGACGGCGCTGTTCACTCGCCAGGTTTCGGGCAGCTCCGGCACGATCAGGTCGTCGTCTCCGCCCGATTCGATGGTGGCGGCGGTCTCGGCCACGTCGATCTCGGTCGCCGGCAGCTGTCCACGCGGCACGGCGAGGATGATCACGGCCACGATGCCGAGCGTGACGAGCAGGGCGACGACGAGGTTGCGGACGGTCTTGCTCGACCGGTAGGCGGCGGATGACGCCGCCTTGCGCGCGGCGGTCTCATCAGGGGTCTCCGGGCGCCCGAGCTCGGCGACGACGCGGGGCTGCTTGGCCATCACGCGGTGGCGCCGGAGGGAGCGTCGGCGTCTTCCGAACGGGAGCGGGCCTCGTCGAGGCGACGCTTGGCCCCCAGCAGCCACTGCTCGCACCGGTCGGCGAGGGCTTCCCCGCGCTCCCACAGCTGCAGCGACTCCTCCAGGGTCGGAGCGCCCTGCTCGAGTTGGGCGACGACCCGCACGAGTTCGTCGCGCGCGTCTTCGAAGGAGAGCCCCTCGACATCCGTGCCGGGTGCGCTCGTCTCGGTCATGGTTCCATCCTAGGTGTCGTCCGTTCGTCACTCGTCGCGGCATCGGCGGGGTGCCCGCCCGTGATCTCGCCGTCGGATCGTGCCGCGAAGGCTCCTCGGCCGACGGTCACAACCACCGGACTGCCCGCGGGTGCCTGGGCCGCGTCGCGGACGATCTCACCGCTGTCGAGATGGGCGATCGCGTACCCGCGGGCGAGCGTGGACGCCGGGGAGAGGGCCCGGAGCGAGGCGCGCAGCTCCGCGGCGCGGCGGTGCTGCGCATCCAGGAGTCGTTCGACGATCTCGCGACCGCGCGCCACCTCCACCCAGAGGTGGTGCGACCGGGACTCGAGCATCGTCTGCGGTGTGCGGAGCACGGGGCGCGAACGCAGATGTTCGAGCTGGCTGATGTCGTGCGAGACCCGCTGGGTGAGTCGGCCGGTCAGCCGCGCGCGCAGGTGGGTCACGAGAGCTCGCTGCTCCGCGACGTCCGGCACGACGCGCTTGGCCGCATCCGTCGGTGTGGATGCGCGAAGGTCGGCGACGTCGTCCAGGAGCGGGCGATCGTTCTCGTGGCCGATCGCGCTCACGATCGGCGTCGCCGCCGCTGCGACGGCACGCAGCAGGCGTTCGTCGCTGAATCCGAGGAGCGTCTGCGGATCTCCGCCGCCGCGGGCGATGATGATCACGTCGACGTCGGGGTCCGCGTCGAGAGTGCGCAGGGCGGCGATCGTCTCGGGCACGCACCGGTCGCCCTGCACGGCGGCATGGCGGGTGCGGAACCTCACCTGCGGCCATCGCAGCTCGGCGTTGCGGTGCACGTCCTTCTCCGCGTCGGACCGTTCGCCCGTGATGAGTCCGATGACGTGCGGGAGGAAGGGGAGCGGCTTCTTCCGCTCCGGGTCGAACAGCCCCTCGGCGCGAAGCTGGGCTCGGAGCTTCTCGATCCTCTCGAGCTGCTCGCCGAGACCCACCTGTCGCAGGGAGGACACGGCGAAGCTGAAGTCGCCGGACCGGGGGAAGTAGTCCGCCTTGACGCACGCGACCACGTGATCGCCCACGGAGAAATCCCCCCGCATCCGCTGCCGGGTCGAGGACCACAGTCGTACCGAGACGGTCGAGTCGGTCGCGAGGTCCTTGATGCGCCCGAAGACGTTGCCGCCGCGCACGTTCCAGCTGGTGATCTCGCCTTCGACCCAGACCGACCCCCACCGCTCGATGAACCCGCGGATGGTGTCGTTGAGGCGACCGACCGAGGTCGGTGTGGTGGGAGAAGAATCCCGCGGCGCGACCGAGTCGGGCGGGGGCGCCTGTCCCGGCATCGATTCGGCCGCGAAGGAGGTCATCGGGTCCTTTCTGGGTGCTGAGCACCTGTTCAGGCCGCAACCGTAGACTTGAGGGGTGACCACGACCGCGCCCGCAGTGTCCGTCAGCCTGCCGGCTCCCCGTGTGCCGGGACGGCGAGACCGGCTCCAGGATATCCCCGTCGTCGGACACAAACGTGTGCTCCTGGCCGCTCCCCGTGGATACTGCGCGGGTGTGGCTCGTGCGGTCGTGGCTGTCGAGAAGGCCCTCGACCGGTACGGCGCCCCCGTCTACGTGCGCAAGCAGATCGTGCACAACCGGCACGTCGTGAGCGAGCTGGAGCGGCGGGGTGCGGTCTTCGTCGACGAGGTCGACGAGGTTCCCGAGGGCGCACACGTGGTCTTCAGTGCCCACGGTGTCTCCCCGGCGGTCGTCTCGTCCGCCGACGCCCGCGGGCTCCAGGCCATCGACGCCACGTGTCCGCTGGTGACCAAGGTGCACCGCGAGGCGGTGCGGTTCGCTCGCGACGACTATGAGATCCTCTTGATCGGCCATGACGGCCACGAAGAGGTCGAGGGCACAGCCGGCGAGGCGCCCGACCACGTCACGGTGGTGAATTCGCCGGAGGCCGCCACGACGGTCGAGGTCAAGGACCCGACGAAGGTGGTGTGGTTGTCGCAGACGACGTTGTCGGTCGACGAGACGATGGAGACGGTCCGCCGGCTGCGTGAGCGGTTTCCGCAGCTGCAGGACCCCCCGTCGGATGACATCTGCTACGCGACGCAGAACCGGCAGGTCGCGATCAAGAAGGTCGCGGTCGGCGCCGACCTCGTGATCGTCGTGGGATCGGCGAACTCGTCCAACTCGGTGCGCCTGGTGGAGGTCGCCCTGGAATACGGGGCGAAGGCCGCATACCGGGTGGACTACGCCGACGAAGTGCGACAGGAGTGGCTGGAAGGCGTCGAGACCGTCGGTGTGACCAGCGGCGCATCCGTGCCCGAGGTGCTCGTCGCGCAGGTGCTCGAAGATCTCGCCCATGCCGGCTACCGCGACGTCGAAGAAGTGCGCACCGCGGAGGAGGATCTGATCTTCTCGCTGCCGAAGGAACTGCGCGGCGACGACTCCGCCCGACGCGGCGGGCGGGCGACGACGGGATCCGGAGCATGAGCGAGCCGAACACGGAGGGCGCGCGCCCTCGTCCCCAGTACGGCGAGTACGCGAGCACCGAGGAGCAGCGTCGTCGTATCCAGCAGCCCGATGCCACGTGGGCGCTCGAGAGCGGGCAGCAGCTGGACCAGAACCCCGCGCAGCAGCACAGTCCGGCGGAGGCGGCCCCGCTCGCGGATGACACCGCCGAGACGGACCTGACGCGGCGGCGACGGGTGGCTGATCGCGTCATCACGATCGGCCTGCTCGTGTACGGGCTCTTCAACGTCTTCACCAGCATCCCGCTGTTCACCGACTACAGCGCGTACGCGGCGAGCCTCTTCGAGATGATGGGGCTGCAGGCGACCCTCAGCGACCCGGAGGGGGCGCGCGCGTGGGGATTCGCCGCCGCGGTCGTTCTCGGCCTCGGGTGGTTGCTGACCGCCGTGGTGTCGTGGATGAGCATGCGGCGCGGGCGGATCAGCTGGTGGATCCCGCTCGTCGGCGCCCTCGTCTTCTCCTTCGCCAGCGGCATCCTGCTCACCGTGCCGCTGTTCCTGGACCCGGGCGTGTGGGACGTGCTCGTTTCCGGCGCGAGCAGCTGATTCACCCTCGGCTCTCGCCACGCGCCGCAGGTTTCCTGCCTCCCGCCGGTGTCCTCCCTCCTGCAGGCGTCCTCCCTCCTGCAGGCGTCCTCCCTGCGGCGGGCACCAACTCAGGCTGAGTGCGGGATCGGTGGCGCCCAGGGCCTCCTAACGCCCGCTGAGCCTGACTTCGTGCACGCCGAGGCCGACGAGACGAAGGCGAATGGCCCCGCCACCCGAAGGTGACGGGGCCATTCGTGGAGCGGCGTCAGGCTCCGAGGCTCTTGCCGTGCGAGCCCAGCTGCTGCGTCGCGGCGACGACGCGTGCCGCCATCGCTGTCTCGGCGACCTTGCCCCAGGCGCGCGGGTCGTACTGCTTCTTGTTGCCGACCTCGCCGTCGACCTTCAGCACGCCCTCGTAGTTGGAGAGCATGTAGCCGGCGACGGCGCGCGTGAACGCGTACTGCGTGTCGGTGTCGATGTTCATCTTCACGACTCCGTTGGCGACTGCGAGGGCGATCTCCTCGTCGGTCGAGCCGCTGCCGCCATGGAAGACGAGGTCCAGCGGCTTGGCGTCGGTACCGAAGGTCGCGGCGATCCCTTCCTGGATCTCGCCGAGGAGTTCGGGGCGGAGCTTGACGTTGCCCGGCTTGTACACACCGTGCACGTTGCCGAAGGTGAGCGCCGAGATGTAGCGGCCCTTCTCGCCGAGGCCGAGGGTCTCGACGGCCTTCGTGACGTCCGCGACGGTCGTGTAGAGCGCCTCGTTGGAGCCCTCGTGCTTCACGCCGTCCTCCTCGCCGCCGACGACGCCGATCTCGACCTCGAGGATCGAGTTGATGTTCTTCATGCGGGGGAGCAGGTCTGCGGCGATCTCGATGTTCTCGTCCAGCGGCACCGCCGAGCCGTCCCACATGTGCGACTGGAAGATCGGCTCGCCACCGGCCTTCACCTGCTCCTCGGAAGCCTCCAGCAGCGGCAGGACGAAGGTCGGCAGGGCATCCTTCGGGCAGTGGTCGGTGTGGAGGGCCACGGTGATCGGGTAGCTCTTGGCGACCTCGGTCACGTACCGGGCGAACGCGAGTGCGCCGGCGGCGCGGTTCTTCACCGTGTGACCGGCGAAGTAGTCAGCTCCACCCGTGGTCACCTGCAGGATGCCGTCCGAACCGGCCTCGGTGAGACCCTGCAGCACGGCGTTGATGGTCTGCGAGCTGGAGACGTTGATCGCGGGGTACGCGAATCCGCCCGCCTTCGCGCGGTCCAGCATGTCGGCGTACTGATCGGGAGTGGCGACGGGCATGGGTGCTCCTTCGTGACGGGGTCGACACTTCGAGTGTATCGATCCGGTCGAGGCCGTCGGAGGCCGGCTCCGGGCGTCAAGCTCGCCCGGTCCCACGCGATGGGATGCGCGAATTGCGCCACTGCGAAAGAACTGTCATTCCTTCGCCGTTGCCCCTCGTGATTTCCCGCGATCTTCAGGAGCACGCTGGATAGAGTCGACCCATGGTGAGTCTTACCGGCGATATGAGCCCCCTGCACCCCGACCGGAACCTGGCTCTCGAGCTCGTGCGCGCAACGGAGGCGGCGTCGATCCGCGCGGTGCCGTTCATCGGCCGCGGCGCCAAAGAAGCGGCCGACGGCGCGGCCGTGGATGCGATGCGGGCGTTCCTGACCACCGTCAACTTCGATGGCACGATCGTCATCGGCGAGGGCGAGAAGGACAACGCGCCGATGCTGTTCAACGGCGAGCGCGTCGGAAACGGTCGTGGTCCGCAGTGCGACGTGGCTGTCGACCCGATCGACGGCACATCGCTGACGGCCGCCGGGCGCAACAACGCCCTCTCCGTCATCGCGGTCGCCGACCGCGGCTCGATGCTCGACGCGTCGAGCGTGTTCTACATGGACAAGCTCGTGACCGGCCCCGCCGGCGTCGGAGTGGTCGACATCCGGCTTCCCATCGGCGAGAACATCCGCCTCCTCGCGGGCGCGCTCGGCAAGCCCGTCGAGGAGATGGTCGTCTCGGTGCTCCACCGACCTCGTCACGAGAAGCTCATCGACGAGATCCGCGAGGCGGGGGCGGGAACGCGTCTCATGAGCGACGGCGACGTCGCCGGCGGCATCAACGCCGCCCGTCACAACGCGCGCACGGACATGTGTGTGGGTGTCGGCGGCAGCCCCGAGGGCATCGTCACCGCGTGTGCCATCAAGGCCCTGGGCGGGCACATCCAGGGCCGGCTGTGGCCGCGCGACGACGACGAGAAGCAGAAGGGCATCGATGCCGGTCTGCAGTTCGGCGACCACGTGTACGAAGCCGACGAGATGGTCAAGGGAAAGAACACGATCTTCGTCGCGACGGGTGTGACCGACGGCCAGCTCGTGGCGGGCGTTCGCCGAGAGGGCGGCTACGTCTACACCGAGAGCGTCGTGCTGCGTGGCGCCTCGGGCACCCTGCGCCGTATCTCGTCGGAGCATCTCACCTCGAAGTGGCTGTGAGCCGGCTCTCGGCCGAGACGGCCGGACGGGCGGCGAGATCGTGATGGGTATGTGACAAGGCTCTCAGCATCGCTGTGGGAGACTGGGGGCGTCCGTCAGAGGAGACGCCGAACCTTCAACCCAGCGAGGGAGAACTCGATGTCCGCCACCAGCGGAACCACCACGCAGACCGGCGCGCAGGCCGTCGTCGCCGACGCGACCGATCCCGCCCGTCGACCGGATGTGCTCTTCCGGGTGCGACGCGAAGAGGGTCAGCAGCCGTCGGCGTGGTGGATGATCGGTGCCTTCGTCGGTGTCTCGGCGGCGGTGATCGTGCTGCTCAGCTTCGTGCCCGGCGGCGCCTGAGCTAACGCGCGCTCTCCTCGTCGCGCGACGACTGCGCAGAGGCCCCGGACGCGTCACCATCCGCTGTGGGCGTATCGAGCCGGAATCGAAGCGCTCCGATGTCTGCGCCCTGAGCGGGAAGCAGCTCGGGGGCGACGACTCGTCGCGGGCTGCTCTCGATCGGCGCGGGCGCCGTCGCGGAGTCCAGCTTCGTCTCATCGATGCCGGGGAATCGACGGGCCGTCACCAGGACGCGTGACTCGAGGGACCCGATGAGGCCGTTGTAGCTGTCGATCGTCCGCTCGATCGCGCGACGGAGATCGTCTGCGTGCCCGGACAGCGTCGAAAGTCGCGCGTACAGCTCGTTGCCGAGATCGAACAGGGTGCGCGCCTCTTCGGAGACGTTCTGCTGGGTCCACGTGAAGGCGACCGTCTTGAGCACCGCCCAGAGGTTGACCGGGGAAGCCAGGGCGACGCGTCGACCGAACGCGTACTCGAGCAGGCTCGGATCGGCTTCCAGCGCCGCGGCGAGCAGCGCTTCGCTCGGGATGAAGCACACGACGAACTCGGGACTGGCCGACAATCCCGCCCAGTACTGTTTCTTCGCGAGAGCGTCGACGTGCGAGCGAACCGCCTTCACGTGCTTGCGGAGGAGGCTCTCGCGGCGCGCAGCGTCGTCTCCGGTGGCGGTGAACGGAATCGCGCTCGCCTCGAGGTAGGCATCCAGGGGGACCTTCGCGTCGATGGCGATCGCCTTCTCGCCGGGCAGGCGCACGACCATATCGGGTCGGCCGGCGCCGGCATCGGAGTGCACGGATGCCTGCAGGTCGAAGTCGACGTATCGCGTGAGCCCGGCTGCCTCGACGACGCGTCGCAGCTGCGTCTCTCCCCAGACGCCGCGGGTGCTCCCCGAACGCAGTGCGCCCGCGAGCGCCTCCGTGGTCGCTCGCAACTGCTCGTCGGATTCGTGCGACCGTCGCAGCTGCTCGGCGAGAGCGCCGAACTGGTGGTGCCGGTCCCGTTCCAGCTCATCGACCTTGCCCTGCATGGTCTGCAGAGTCTCGTGCACCGGCGAAAGGGCGCGGAGAATCGCCTGCTCTCGGCGCTCGCGATCGTCGCGCGCCGCGAGGTCGGATCGCGCCTGGGACGCCAGCTCCCGATACAGCAGCTGCTGGTGATCGAGTTGCGCCTGCACCCCCTGCCGCGCGGCGTTCGCGGCGGCGACCTGGGCGCGCAGGTCGGCGATCTGCGTGTGCGAACGCGTCGCGGCTCGCGCCCCGCCGGCGGCCCAGCCGGCCAGAAGGCCCGCGAACAGTGCCGCGACGGCGAGGAGGGGAAGGAGCATCGTGTCCATGCCGACACTCTCTCGCAGACCTCCGACACCGCCTCTCTCGGCACGCGCCGGCGCGTTGAAGCGGCGTCCCGACCGACGGGGCCGCCGTCCCGGCCAGGCCGGCGCGATCGATCAGGCGGCGACGACGGCGGATGCCGCGCGACCTGCCGTGGCCGGTGCGATCTGCGAGACCCTCACCCCGGTCGCCTCCGCGAGGGCCACGATGTCGGCGGCACCGGCACGGCGCGCGGCGTCCACCATCACGTGCGCGCAGGCGAGCGCGTCGGCAGTGGCGTTGTGGTGCGCGAAGGAGGCGAAACCGGCCTCGGCGGCGACGAACGGCAGGCGATACGACTCGAGCGAGTACACCCGGCGGGCCACCTGAAGGCTGCAGGCGTACCGATAGGGCGGGCACTCGTCACCGGTCGCCTCGCATGCGCGCTTGATGACGGCCATGTCGAAGCCGGCGTTGTGGGCGACGAGGATGTCCTCGCCCACGAACGAGGCGATGTCCGAGAGCTGCTCGGTCCACGTCGCCGCATCCGCAACGTCCCGGGCTTGGATTCCGTGGATGCGGGTGTTCAGTTCGAAGAACGCATCGTGACCGACAGGTGGCCTGATCAGCCATCCGGTCTTCGCCACGACCTCTCCGGCGCGCACACGGACGAGTCCGACGGCGCAGGCCGATGCGCTGCTGGAATTCGCCGTCTCGAAGTCGATCGCCGTGAAATCCAGTGACACGTCGACAGCATCGCGTGCGAGCGGCGTCTTCTCGCGCAGGCGCGCCGCCCTAGACTGGACTCCCGTGGCTCTCACCATCGGAATCGTCGGACTCCCGAATGTCGGCAAGTCGACCCTCTTCAACGCGCTGACCAAGAACCAGGTGCTCGCGGCGAACTATCCGTTCGCCACGATCGAGCCCAACGTCGGGGTGGTGAGTCTGCCCGATCCGCGCCTGGCCCGCCTGGCCGAGATCTTCTCCAGCGAGCGGGTGCTGCCGGCGACGGTGTCGTTCGTGGACATCGCCGGCATCGTGCGGGGCGCGAGCGAAGGGGAGGGTCTGGGCAACCAGTTCCTCGCGAACATCCGTGAAGCCGATGCCATCGCGCAGGTCGTTCGCGGCTTCGCGGACGACGATGTCGTTCACGTGGACGGCGAGGTGAATCCCGCGAGCGACATGGAGACGATCAACGCCGAGCTTCAGCTGGCCGACCTGCAGACGCTCGAGAAGGCGATCCCGCGGTTCGAGAAGGAGGTCAGGGGCAAGAAGACCGATCCTGCCGTGCTGGCCGCGGCCGTCGCCGCCAAGGATGCCTTGGACGCGGGGACCCTTCTCTCCGGAGCGGGCCTCGACCTCGAGCCCATCAAGGAGCTCGGGCTGCTCACATCGAAGCCCTTCATCTTCGTCTTCAACGTCGACGAGGCCGTGCTCACGGACGATGCGCGCAAGGCCGAGCTCGCGGCGTTGGTCGCCCCCGCTCAGGCTGTGTTCCTCGATGCCAAGATCGAGTCCGAGTTGATCGACCTCGACGCCGCGGACGCCGCGGAACTGCTGGCCGCGACCGGTCAGGAAGAATCGGGCCTCGACCAGCTCGCCCGCATCGGATTCGACACCCTCGGCCTGCAGACGTACCTCACGGCCGGGCCGAAGGAGGCGCGCGCCTGGACGATCCCGCAGGGCGCGAAGGCTCCGCAGGCGGCGGGCGTCATCCACACCGACTTCGAGAAGGGCTTCATCAAGGCGGAGGTCATCTCGTTCGACGACCTCGTCGCGTGCGGTTCGGTCCTGGAGGCTCGCTCTCGCGGAAAGGCCCGCCTCGAGGGCAAGGAATACGTCATGCGCGACGGCGACGTGGTGGAGTTCCGCTTCAACAACTGAGCCCGTGCCCGCAGTCGGATCTCACGCGAGATCAGGCAGACGAAGCCAGGGTGAGGATGCGGTGAACCGCATCGTCTCCGCGCCGACGGGGAGCATGGCGATCTCGGCAAGGGATGCGTCGATGTCGAGCAGGTGATGCGTGTGCGTGGTTCCCCAGCACTCGGGATCGTGATCGACGCCGCCGCAGGAGAAGGACCAGCCGTCGGGTCCGTGCACGACGTAGCGCACCGAGCGCTCCTGTCGGAAGAGGTGGCAACAGGCGACGGCGTAGACATCGAAACCTCTCGGCATCGGTGTCGGACGGTTGCTGTTCGTGGATGAGGACATGGGCGTGCTCCGATCGTCGGGAGAGGGGCACGCTCTCGATGTGATTCCGAGGCTATGTCGGGCCCCCGACATAGCCGTCGGAGCGGATACGCACAGCACAGACTGGACGAAGCATAGATAGCCATCTATGCTTTTGCACAGCAGCCCAGGCTGCTGTGGAGTCGGGGTCCCACCGGCACCGCCCCTCGATCTCGTGTTCTCCATCCCGTGAAGGAGCCGTCATGACCGGCAAGCCGTCTGTCCTCTTCGTGTGTGTCCACAATGCCGGCCGTTCGCAGATGGCGGCCGGGTTCCTCGAGGAGCTCGGCGCCGGTCGCGTCGATGTGCTCTCGGCGGGATCGGCGCCGAAGAACGAGATCAATCCCGTCGCGGTGGCGGCGATGGCCGAAGAGGGCATCGACATTGCGGGCAACTCCCCGAAGGTCCTGACGGTCGACGCCGTCAAGGAGTCCGACGTCGTGATCACGATGGGCTGCGGCGACGCGTGCCCCATCTTCCCCGGGAAGCGCTACGAGGACTGGCAGCTCGACGACCCGGCCGGCCAGGGAATCGAGGCGGTGCGCCCCATCCGCGACGAGATCCGGGGCCGTGTCGAGGCCCTTCTCGCCGACCTGCTCGCCGAAGAGGGTGCGGCATGACCGGTACGCAGGGCCAGGGTGTTGCGCGGTCCGGTCACTCCGAGGCGAGTGCTGCCAGAGCCTCACCGGTCAGCCGCTGCGTGGTCCATTCCTTCATCGGGATGGCTCCCAACCCGCGGTAGAAGGCGATCGACGGCGCATTCCAGTCCAAGACGGTCCACTCCAGGCGGGAGTAGCCCCGCGCGCGGCACTCGTGAGCGAGAGCCGCGATGAGGGCTTTCCCGTATCCCCGGCCACGCTCGGTCTCCTCGACGAAGAGATCCTCGAGCCAGATGCCGTGCGTCCCGGTCCACGTGGAGTACGTGAGGAACCACACGGCGATCCCGACGATCCGACCTTGGCGCTCCACGACGTGGGCGAAGACCTTCGGTGCTGCGCCGAAGAACCGGTCGGTGATCATCTCGACGGTGTTCTCGACGGCATCGGGTTCGCGCTCGTAGGCCGCGAGGCGTCGGATGCTGTCGAGAAGCCCCTGTTCGTCGCCGGGCTGGGCCGGCCGGAGGACGGCGTCGTGGGGGAGAAGGCGCGGAGTCACGAGGTCAGCGTATCCGTCTCGCCACCGATCGCCGGAGCGAGAGATAGACTCACATCTATGCATGCGGCTGCGAATGAGCGACGCCTGACGGCGCTCGGGGATCCCACACGCTCCCGCATCCTGCGCCTCATCCGGGATTCCGACGACGGGCGCGCGCTCGTCGGAGAGCTGGCAGCGACCCTCGGACTGACGCAGCCCACGATCAGCCACCACATGAAGGCGCTGCTCGCCGAGGGATTCCTTGTGCGCAAGCCGGAAGGCCGTCGCGTCTGGTACGCGATCCATCCGGACGAAGACGACAGGATCGCGGCGTTCCTCGGGCAGAAGATCGGGCCGGAGCCGGACACAGCTCGCATCGTCGCGGACCTCACCACGAGATTCCGTGGCGTCTTCGTCGTCGAGGCGATCCGATCGGTCGTGACCGACAGCCTTGTCCGCCTGCGCGGCGACGACACAGCGGCGCCGTTTCTCGCGTCGCGCACGGCAGCGTTCGCCTCATCGCGGCTCGAAGCCTTGGCGCGCGCCGACGCGGGCCCCGACGACACGCCGCATGTGCTCTTCGTGTGCGTGCAGAACGCCGGGCGGTCCCAGCTCGCGGCGGGAATTCTGCGTCACCTCGCCGGCGACCGGCTCCGCGTCGCGACTGCGGGTTCGCAGCCGGCCACCGAGGTGCGTTCGAGCATCATCGCTGCGCTCGATGAGATCGGCATTCCGGCCACGGGAGACTTCCCCAAGCCGCTCACGGAAGAGGCGGTGCGCGCTGCCAGCGTCGTCATCACCATGGGATGCGGTGACGCATGTCCCGTGCTTCCCGGGCGACGATATCTCGACTGGGATCTCGAAGACCCGGCGGGGCTGCCGCCGGCCGGCGTGCGGGCGATCCGCGATGACATCGACCGTCGCGTGCGCGCGCTCTACAGCGAATTGGTGCCGGCCGCGTGATCCGATGACATGATGAGCGCATGCCGGAGTCGCCCGAGGTTCACGCACTGACAGAGGCCTTGCGATCTCGACTCCTGGATGCGCGAATCGTGCGCATCGACCTCGCGGAATTCCGCGTGTGGAAGAGCCGCGATCGCCGGCCCGAGACGTTGGCGGGCGCGGTGATCACGGACGTCACACGCGCCGGCAAGCACACGCTCGTCGCGACCGACCGCGGTGTTCTGGTCATCTCCTACGGGCGCGCCGGGTGGGCACGCTGGCCTGGCGATGGATCGGATGACGGCGACGGCGGCGACACCGACGGCCAACGCGACGAGCCGCCCGTCGTCGCGACCCTCGAGACGGATCGCGATGGGCCGATCCGCTTGCGGCGGACTGGCTGTCGTTCTCCCTCGCGCTGGTCGAAGACGCGCATACGTTGCCGGCCATCGCCGCGCTGGGGCCGGATCCGGCGCGATCCGACTACACGCGCGCTGACTTCGACGGCGTGGTGGTGGGACGGCGCAAACAGCTGAAGGCCCTCCTGCAGGAGCAGAAGTCGTTCGCGGGGGTGGGGAACGCGTACTCCGACGAGATCCTGCACATCGCCGGGTTGTCACCGCTCGCGCAGGCGTCGACCCTCACCGAGGATGAACGCGACCGGCTGTATGACGCTCTCCGTTCCGCGCTCCACGACGCCGTCACCGCGAGAGCCACCGTGCCGATCGCGCACCAGAAGGCCGCGAAAACGGCGGCGATGCGTGTTCATGGACGCGCACACGAGGCGTGCCCCGTGTGCGGCGGCGTCATCCACGACGTACCCGGGTCGCGCGGCGGCGCTCAGTACTGCCCGGGGTGTCAGACGAGCGGTGTGCCGCTGACATGACGTGCGCACGGCGATACGATCGGGACATGACCACGTCGAACCTGCCGACCCCTCCGGTCGATGACAAGAAGCTGCTCGCCACCATCGAGACCGCATCCGAGGGCTCCTGCTGCGGCGGAGGCGCCTGCGGCGGCGAGTGATTCCGCGATGACGTGAGGGGAGCCGGGTCGAGGCCCGGCTCCCCTCACGCGTGTGGTTCAGGCCGTCTGGCCGGCGTGCTGACCCTCGGCGATCTCCTCCACCGTCTTGGCGTTGAAGGCCGGCAGATCGTCGGGCGTGCGACTCGAGGTCAGTCCCTGATCGACGACGACCTCCTCGTCGACCCAGGTTGCCCCGGCGTTGCGCAGGTCGGTCTTGAGGCTGGGGTAGCTCGTGAGCGTGCGCCCTTCCAGGACCCCGGCATCGGCGAGGATCCAGGCTCCGTGACAGATCACGGAGACGGGCTTGTGCTGTGTGAAGAACGCGCGCACGAACGCCACAGCCCGGTCGTCCATCCGGAGATGATCGGCGTTCACGACACCGCCGGGGAGCACGAGCGCGTCGAACCGGTCCGCCTGCGCGGATGCCACATCGAGGTCGACACTCTGCTCGTGGCCGTTCTTGCCGGTCACGGTCCCGTCGGCGGGGGAGACGAGTGTCGCCTGTCCGCCGGCAGATGTCACCGCACCCCAGGGGCTGGTCAGTTCGCTGTCTTCGAACCCGTCGGTCAGGAGGAAGGCGACCTTCTTGCCGTCGATGTTCTCGGTCATCGCATGACTCCTTTCGGTCGGTCGGCTCCACGTTAGGTGAAGGTCGCGAACCCTCGGAGGGGATTGCGCGCCCGCGGCGCGGACGCTACCGACCGACGTCGCCGGTCAGTGCGCCATCGGTGCGGGTGCGTCGTCGGACTCATCCGGCTTGCGAATGAAGAACGCGCCCACGATGAGGGTCAGCGACACGATCGCGGAGATGAGGAACGCGGCGTGCGCGCCCTGGGCGCCGGCCGCGATCTCGTCGGTGCCGGCGTCCATGGCGGCCGTCTGCACCCCCGACATGACGGCGACGAGCAGAGCGATGCCCGCGGCGCCGCCGACCTGCTGCATGGTGCTGACGACCGCCGAACCGTAGGAGTAGAACCGGCGGGGGAGCGAGGCCAGTGAGGCCGTGAACAGCGGGGTGAACGACATCGCCAGGCCCAGCGACAGGGCGGTCTGCGCGATGAGGATGAGCCAGATCGGCGTGTTCTGATCGAACGTCGTGAACATCCACAGCACGCCGGAAGCGATGATCGAGCCCGGGAAGAGCAGCACCCGCGGCCCGAAGCGGTCGTAGAGGCGTCCGACGACGGGACCGGCGAGTCCCATCAGCAGCGCGCCGGGGAGGACCACCAGCCCCGTCACCGAGGCGGAGACCTCGAGCACGTTCTGCATGTAGAGCGGAATGATCGTGATGGCGCCGAAGAACGAGATCGACAGCAGCCCGAACTGGGCGACCGAGAGCGAGAAGTTCGCCGAACGGAACACACGCAGATCGAGCAGGGGCACGCCGCGCGTCTGCAGCGCGATCTGGCGCCACGCGAACAGGGCGAGGGCGATGGCGCCCACCGCGAGAGACACGATCAGCGTCGTGGTGGCGGCCGTACCGGCGGCCTCTTCGGCGGCGGAGCCACCGTGTGCGGCCGCGCCGCCGATCTGGCTCAGGCCGTAGACGACGCCGCCGAACCCGAACGCGGACAGGACCACGGAGAGTGCGTCGATCGGCTCACGGATCGTCTCACCGATGTTGCGGATCCATATCGCGCCCACCGCGAGCGCCGCGAGGGCGATCGGCAGCACGATGCCGAAGATCCAGCGCCAGCCGAGGGTGTCCAGCAGCACGCCGGACATCGTCGGACCGATGGCGGGTGCGAGCGCGATCACCATGCTGACGCGTCCCATCATCCGGCCGCGCGCGTGCGGCGGCACGACGTTCATGATGGTCGTCATCAGCAGCGGCATCATGATCGCCGTGCCCGAAGCCTGCACCACGCGTCCGACCAGCAGGGTCGGGAAGCCGGGCGAGACCAGGGCGATGAGGGTCCCGAGCGAGAACAGGCTCATCGCCGCGATGAACATCACCCGTGTCGGGAAGCGGCGCAGGAGGAAGCCGGTGATCGGGATGACCACGGCCATCGTGAGCATGAACGCCGTGGTCAGCCACTGCGCCGCGACGGCGGTGATGCCGAGATCGGTGATGAGGTGGGGGATGGCCACACCCATCGTCGTCTCGTTGAGGATCGCGACGAAGGCCGCGGCCAGGAGGAGCCAGATGACCCGGTTGCCGTCGGCCGAGACCGTGCCCGTGCGAGGAAGGCCGACGGTGCCGGTGCCGGGCTGGACGTCAGTGGCGGCCATGGGGTCTCCGATGGATCGGTCGCGCGAGCGAGAGGGAGAGGATGCGCGAGCGCGCAGCAGAACCGCGCCGAAAACGGCGCACGTCACAGGCTAACGGCGGCAGCCGACACCGGTATTCCCACTCCGCGGATTTTTCCGCGGAGTTGTCGGAGTCTCAGCTGTCGGAGGCCTCGTCGTCCCACTGCTCGGACCCGATCGCGTCGGTCGGCTCCGGCGTGGGCTCGCGGTCCTGCCAGCCGTGAGGCGTCGGGTTGACCATCTCCTCCACGGGCACCTTCTTCAGCTCGTCGATCTCCTCGCGCAGCGCCTCGAGGTCGGATCCGTCGTGTGCAGGCTGGTCGCCGGAGGTGCTCATGGAGCCGAGCCTACCGTGCACGGTTAGCCTGAATCCATGACGATGCTCGGGCCGCCCGGCCGCGGTGGAGGCTTCCGCGGTGTCGACGAGGCCGCGCAGCGTCGACAGAACGCGCAGGCTCCGCGGGTGCGGAATCTGGGGTCCCGCGTGGTGGCGCTGTTCCGGCCCTACGCGGGGCGCATCGCGGTCACCGCGGTGCTGGTGATCGCCGCCGCGGCGGTCGCGGTCATCCCGCCTCTGCTGGTGCAGCGCGTGTTCGACGACGCCCTGTTCCCCGTCGACGGATCGGCTCCGAATCTCTCACTGCTCGTGGTGCTGGTGGCCGCGATGATCGGACTCTTCCTGCTCTCCTCAGGTCTGTCGGTGATTCAGACCTGGCTCACCGCCACCGTCGGAAACAGCGTGACGGGCGATCTGCGCGTGCGCCTGTTCGAGCATCTGCAGTCCATGGAACTGGCCTTCTTCACGCGCACCAAGACCGGTGCCATCCAGTCCCGTCTGCAGAACGACGTCGGCGGTGTGGCCGGGGTGCTCACCAACACCGTCACCAGCATCTTGGGCAACGCCGTGACCGTCGTCGCCTCGCTCGTCGCGATGGTGATCATCGACTGGCGCCTCACGCTCATCGCCGTCGCGATCATGCCCTTCCTGGTGATCGTGCAGCGGCGAGTCGGTCAGGTGCGGGCCCGCATCGCCGGCGAGACCCAGGAGTCGCTGTCGGAGCTGACGGCCATCACCCAGGAGACCCTGAGCGTGTCCGGCATCCTGCTGTCGAAGTCCTTCAACCGGCAGCGCACCGAGTCGCAGCGTTTCCAGGAGGAGAACCGCAATCAGGTGCGGCTGCAGGTGCGCCGGGCCATGAGCGGTCAGGGATTCTTCGCGGTCGTGCAGGTGCTGATGTCCAGTGTTCCGGCCATCATCTACCTGGTCGCGGGCTATCTCATCACCGGCGGCGCCGACGCGATCACCGCGGGCACGATCGTCGCCTTCACGACCGTGCAGGCGCGCCTGCTCATGCCGCTCATGGGCCTCATGCGCGTCGCGCTCGACCTCCAGACGTCCTCGGCGCTGTTCGCCCGCATCTTCGAGTACCTCGACCTGACACCGACGATCAGCGACCGCCCCGACGCCATGAGCGTCGACGACGCTCCCGGCCCGCTCGGTCGTGTCGAGTTCCGCGATGTCGCGTTCCGGTATCCGGATGCCGCCCCGGACACCGCCGCGACCCTGGACGGCGTCTCCTTCGAGGTAGAGCCGGGACAGCACGTCGCGTTCGTCGGGCCCTCGGGCGCGGGCAAGACGACGATCCTCTATCTCACCCCGCGCATGTACGCCGCGACCGGCGGCGAGGTGCGCTTCGCCGGGGCGAACGTCGAGACCCTCGCTGGCGCGTCGATCATCGACCACGTCGGCATCGTGTCGCAGGAGACGTACCTGTTCCACGCGTCCATCCGCGAGAACCTGCGCTACGCCAAGCCCGATGCGACCGACGCCGAGCTCGAAAGCGCATGTCGCGCGGCGAACATCCACCACGTCATCGCGCGATTCGCGGACGGGTACGACACCGTCGTCGGCGAGAGGGGATACCGGCTGTCCGGCGGGGAGAAGCAGCGCATCGCGATCGCCCGCGTGCTGCTGAAGGACCCGCCCGTGCTCCTCCTGGACGAGGCGACCTCCGCACTCGACACGGTGTCGGAGCGGGTGGTGCAGGAAGCGCTGGAGACGGCATCGCGGGGGCGCACGACGTTGTCGATCGCGCACCGGCTGTCGACGGTGATCGGCGCCGATGTGATCCATGTCGTCGATGGCGGCCGCATCGTCGAGTCCGGCACGCACGGCGACCTCGTCGCCCGGGGCGGCCTCTACGCGGAACTCGCGGCCCAGCAGCTGGCGGCCTCCCGCATCCTGGAGACCGAGGAGGCGGAGCCGCATCCCCCGATGCCCGAACGTCGCGGCGACCGGGCCCCCGATGACGTCGTCGACCCCGAAGTCGTCACCAGAGGCTGACCGCGTCGATCGTCGCCCGCAGCGCCGGATCGAGCCGCGTGCGAGCGGACTCGGCGCGATCCCAGACATCGCGGGTGAACGCACCCAGAAGCTTGCGGTAGGCGGGGTCGGGGTGGGATTCGGCGATGGGCACGAGGCGCGGCACATCCATCGACAGGATGAGGAGCACCCGCTCCTGCAGGGCGGCCGGCACGCGCGCCGCGTCGAGGACGCCCAGCCCCGCCGTCATCGCGTCGAGGCAGTCCCGCAGCACCTCCACCCGCTCCTCGTGCTGGGTGATCGAGGAGCCGTCGGCACGCACGCGCCAGCGCACGACCACGTCGGGCACCGTGTCGAACCGGCGGGCTCGCGTGTACATCTGCTGGGCCAGCACCTGGTCCTCGTAGAGGCGACCCTCGGGAAATCGCAGGCCGGCTCGCCGCCAGAAGTCCGACCGGCTGACCTTGGACCACGCCACCACGTTTCCTCCGGCGGCCGGATGCGCCGCCAGAGTGGTCGCTCGCCGGGCGGGGGCGGTCGCCGCCGCGACCCACGGCTGCACCTCGCCCTCGACGTAGCCGCCGCGGCCGTCGGGACGAAGTCGGGTGTACGCCCCGACGGCGAAGTCGCTGCCGGTTTCCTCGAGGACGCCCAGCAGGGTGGCCAGCGCCGTCGGGGTGAGCTCATCGTCGGCGTCGAGGAAGCCGAGGTACGGGGTGCCGACGCGGGCGAGCCCGGTGTTGCGTGAGGCGCCCAGCCCGCGCCGGTGCTCGTGCCGCACGAGGCGGAAGCGGCGGTCGGAAGCGGCGGCTGTCGCGAAGACCTCGGCGGTGGTGTCGTCCGACCGGTCGTCGACGAGCACGGCGGTCCAGTCCTCGCGGGTCTGCGCCCTGAGGGAGGCGAGGGCGGCGGGTGCGTAGCCGGCGACGTTCCAGCCGGGAACGATCACGGTGATCGCAGGACTCGTCACGTGCCTGATCCTCCAGCTGCCGCGTCACACCGCGGCGACCGAGGCGGCGACGGCGACGGCGACGGCATCCAGCGACCCGACCCACGCGTGCGGCAGGGTGAATCTCACCGCGGTGCGGGCGAGATCGTGCTCGACACCGATCGCGGTGAGCACGTGGGAGGCTTCCTCGCTTCCCGCCGCACACGCCGATCCGCTGGAGGAGATCACGCCGCGACGCTCCAATTCGAGCAGCACCGCTTCGCCGCTGACGCCGGCGAAGGTGAAGCTCGCCGTTCCCGGGAGGCGCCTCTGGGGGTGACCGGTGAGCCGTGCCGAGGGAACCTCGCGCAGCACGCGCGCGACGAAGGCGTCCCGCGCCGCCGCGACCCGGGCCGCGGCCTCCTCGCGCTCGGCCTCGGCGAGTTCGAGCGCGACGGCGAAGCCCACCGCGCCCGCGACGTTCTCGGTCCCCGATCGTCGATCGCGCTGCTGACCGCCGCCGTGGATCACCGGCTCGAGGGGGATCCGCCCGCGGATCATCGCGACGCCGATGCCCTTCGGGGCGCCGAGCTTGTGTCCTGCGAGCGTGAGCGCGTCGGCGCCCAGCCCGGACAGGCGCATCCACCCGGCGGCCTGCACCGCGTCGAGGTGAAGACGCGCCGACCCACGAGCGTCGGCCAGCGCGGCCGCATCCTGCACGGTGCCGATCTCGTTGTTGGCCAGCCCGATGCTCACCACGGCCGTGTCCGGCCGCACGGCACCGGCCAGGTCGCCGGGATCGATGACCCCGTCGGCGTCGACGGGGAGCACCGTCACCTCGAAGCCGTGCAGCCGACGCAGATAGCCGACGGATGCGAGCACGGACTCGTGCTCGATCGGGGACGTGATCACATGCCGCGCGCCGGAGTTCTGCAGGGCCGCCAGCGCGATGCCCTTGATCGCGAGGTTGTTGGCCTCGGTCCCCCCGGAGGTGAACACGATGTCGCCGGGCCGCACGCCGAGTACCCGCGCCACGCGGCGCCGGGCGTCGTCGAGCGCCGCCGCGGCTTGCTCGCCGACGGTGTGGTGGCTGGAGGGGTTGCCGTATGCCGAGGTGAGAAAGGGCGACATCGCCTCGAGCACCTCACGCCGCACCGGTGTCGTGGCGGCGTTGTCCAGGTAGAGGCCCGACACCTCCTCACGCCTCCGATGCCGCGACCCGGATGTCCAGGCCGAGGTCGAGAGCGCGGGCTGAGTGCGTGAGAGCTCCCACAGAGATGACGTCGACGCCGGTCTCGGCGATCGCGCGCACCTGCTCGAGCGAGACCCCTCCCGACGCCTCCACGATCGCTGCGCCGCCGATCCGCTGCACGCCGGCGCGCAGATCGTCGAGGGAGAAGTTGTCGAGCATGATCGTGCCCACACCGGCCGCGAGGACTGCGTCGAGCTGGTCGAGCCGGTCGACCTCGACCTCGACGTGGGTCGTGTGGGGAAGCCGCGCTATGGCACCGTTCAGGGCCGCGGTGACGGAGACGCCCCGGTCCTTCAGGACCGCCAGATGGTTGTCCTTGACCATCACGGCGTCGCTGAGCGATGTGCGATGGTTGTGGCCGCCGCCGCAGCGAACCGCGTGACGCTCGAAGGTGCGCAGGAGCGGCGTGGTCTTGCGCGTGTCGGCGATGCGCGCGCCCGTGTGCGCGACCTCGGCGACGTACCGGGCGGTGAGGGTGGCGATCCCCGACATCCGCTGCACGAAATTCAGACCCACCCGTTCGGCCGTGAGCACGGCGCGCGCCGCTCCGGTGACCACCGCGAGCGTGCGTCGCGCCGCGAACGCTTCACCGTCCGCGTAGCGCACGTCGACGTCGATCGACGGGTCGGTGAGTCGGAACGCCGCTGCGAAGACGGTGCCGCCGGCGAAGACGCCCGGCTCACGCGAGGTCAACTCTGCGCGGGCGACGGCGTCTTCGGGGATCAGGGTCTCGCTGGTCAGGTCGCCCCAGGGCGCGTCTTCGTCGAGTGCGGCCTCGACGATCCGGTCGATCACACGGCGGGTCAGCATGGGGCTCCGATCAGGGCGGGGGAGCGGTGCGCGGACGGACCGGCGTTCGGCTCATCGATGCGGACGTGGGCACCGACCGAGCCGGTACGGGCGGATGCCGCCGCGAGCATGTGCTCGGCGACCAGCAGCAGGTTGTCGTCTTCGGCACCGGAGTCGTTCGCCGCGGTCTCCGGCCGGGCACTCCGCCATGCTGCGACCGTCTCCGCGGCCTGACGGAGACCCTCGCCGTCGCGGAGGAGTCCGGCGTGTCGCCACATCAGATCCTGCAGGGCGGCGCGGGTGAACGGCGTCGTCGGAGCTCCCGTGTTCCGTGCGGGAAGTGCTGCGGCTACCGGCGGGGTCGCGCGGGACGCTGTGATGCCGGACCGGCTGCCCGCGTCGGCTGCGGCTGCCACCCGCGCACCGAACACCACCCCTTCGAGAAGCGAATTGGAGGCCAGCCGGTTCGCGCCGTGCAGTCCGGTCCGTGCCGTCTCACCCGCGGCCATCAGACCCGGAACGCTCGTGCGGCCGTCGAGGTCGGTGACGACGCCGCCCATCAGGTAGTGGGCCGCCGGCGTTACCGGGATCGGCGTCCGCGACCAGTCGATTCCGGCCGCTCGCACGGCGCGGTCGATCGTGGGGAAGCGGGCCGCGAGGAAGGCGGTAAGGGCGTCGGCATCGTGACGGAGACCGGTGGCGTCGAGATGCACGGGCCGCCCGCCCTGCCGCATCATCGCGTCGGCGATTGCACGGGCGACGACATCGCGGGGGGCGAGCTCGCCGTCGGGATGAGCGTCCAGGGCGAAGCGGCGTCCGGTGTCGTCGATGAGCACGGCGCCCTCGCCACGGACGGCTTCCGACACCAGGAACGGCTCGGGCGCAGCGAGCACGGTGGGGTGGAACTGCACGAACTCCAGATCGGCGACGGCCGCCCCGGCGCGCAGGGCCATGGCGATGCCATCGCCGGTCGCGATACGAGGATTGGTCGTGTGCGAGAAGAGGTGCCCCGCGCCACCGGTGGCGAGGACGACGGCATCGGCGGTCAGGACCTCGCCGTCGCGGATCGTCACGCCGCATGCGCGGCCATGCTCGATGACGATGTCGGCGGCGAAGCAGTGCTCCCGCACGGCGATCCCGGGCGTTCGTCGCACCATCGCCGACAGGGCACGCTGGATCTCGCGACCGGTTGCGTCGCCGCCGGCATGGATGACCCGCGCGGAGGAGTGCGCGGCCTCGAGACCGCGGACGAAGCGTCCGGTGTCGTCGGTGTCGAAGACGACCCCGCGTGCCACCAGCTCCGCGATCGCCGATGCTCCGGACTCGGCCACGATCCGCGCCGCGCTCGGGTCGCCGAGCCCCGCGGCGGCGGTCAGCGTGTCGGCGACGTGCGCGTCGACGCTGTCGTCGGGGAACGTCACGGCGGCGATGCCGCCCTGCGCCCACGCGGTCGCCGTGTCGTCGAGTGCGCTCTTGGTCACGACGGTGACCTCGATGCCGCGCGCGGCGCTGTGCAGGGCGGCGGTGAGGCCGGCGATTCCGCTCCCGACCACGACGAGGGTTCGCACGGGTCTCACCTCACGCCGCCGGGGGCTTGGCGGCGAGCATCCGTTCGAGCGCGACACGCGCGGGATCGGCCACCTCGGCCGGCACCGTGATGCGGTTCTCAACGCGCCCGGCGACAAGGCCCTCGAGCGTCCACGCGAGATATCCCGGGTGGATGCGGTACATGGTCGAGCACGGGCAGACCACCGGGTCGAGGCAGAAGATCGTGTGCTGCGGGTGCTCCGCGGCGAGCCGCTGCACGAGGTTGATCTCGGTGCCGATGGCGAAGGTCGTCGGCTCCGCGGCCGCCCGGATGGCCTTGCGGATGTAGTCCGTCGATCCCGACTCGTCGGCGGCGTCGACGACGGCCATGGGGCACTCCGGATGCACGATGACGCGCACCCCGGGGTGCTCCGCGCGTGCCTTGTCGATCTGGTCGACGGTGAAGCGCCGATGCACCGAGCAGAATCCGTGCCACAGGATGACGCGGGCGGCGTCGAGCGTGCCCTCGTCCGAGCCGCCGAGCGGTCGGTTCGGATTCCACATGGGCATCTGTTCGAGGGGCACGCCCATCGCCTTCGCGGTGTTACGTCCGAGGTGCTGGTCGGGGAAGAAGAGCACGCGGCGTCCGCGCTCGAACGCCCACTCCAGCACGGTGCGCGCGTTCGAGGACGTGCACACGATCCCCCCGTGGCGGCCGACGAAGCCCTTGATGGCGGCGGAGGAGTTCATGTACGTGACGGGGATGACCGGCACGCGGCCGTCCGAATCGACGGCGGCCATGTCTCCATAGACCTCTTCGAGCTGCTCCCAGCACTCCTCGACCTGGTCGATGTCGGCCATGTCGGCCATGGAGCAGCCCGCCGCGAGGTTCGGGAGGATGACCGCCTGCTCCGGCCCGGACAGCAGGTCGGCGGTCTCGGCCATGAAGTGCACGCCGCAGAAGACGATCGCCTCGGCATCGGGGTGCTCCAGCGCGGCGTTCGCGAGCTGGAAGGAGTCGCCGACGTAGTCCGCGTGGGTGACGACCTCTTCGCGCTGATAGAAGTGCCCGAGCACGACGACGCGGTCTCCGAGCGTGTCCTTGGCGGCGCGGATGCGTGCGTCGAGCTCGGCGTCGCTCGCCTCGCGGTACTCGGCGGGCAGCTCGCCCTGCCGGGGCGCGCCGGTGGGGATCACGTCGCCCATCGACGCGCCGGGGCCGTAGCCGGGTCGGGTATCGATCTCCCACGGGCCGTCGGCGAGGTCTGTCGAGCACGTGTCGGCAGGGTCGGAGCCGGCGACGATGCGCTGGATGAGGTGGTCGACGGAAGCGTCGGTGGGACGGGGCTGCAGCGTGACGGGGGTGGCGGCCATGGCGTCCTCTCTTCTCTCGATGGTGGCGGTCAGATGCGCGCGCCGAGCGGCCCGCGATCGGCCAGCTCGACGTCGCGGTTGTAGCGGTAGAGGCGGGCGGGGCGGTGGCTTCCGGTGCGGAACCGCTCGGTCGGGATGAGCGTTCCCGAGCCCTCGGCCTGACGCCGGAAGTTCGCGGGGTCCAGGCGCCGGCGCAGGATCGCCTCGTAGACCTCGCGCAGTTCCGCGAGGGTGAACTCGTCCGCGAGGAGGCCGTGCGCGATGCGGCTGTAGCCGACCTTGTTGCGCAGGCGCCACAGCGCGTAGTCGACGATCTCGTTGTGGTCGAAGGCGAGCCGTGGCAGGTCCGTCGCATCGAACCACGCGACGTTCTCGGGAGCGTCGCCGGCCGCGGCGTGGGCGGCCAGCTGCGCATCCACGTCGTCTTGGCGCAGCAGCGCCCAGTAGATGATCGAGACGACGCGGCCGGGGGAGCGGTCGACGTCGCCGAAGGCGTAGAGCTGCTCGAGGTAGCTCGGCTGGAGACCGGTGGTCTCGGCGAGCGTCCGCGATGCGGCGGCATCCAGCCCCTCGGAGATGTCGAGCCACCCTCCGGGGAGCGCCCACCGTCCTTCGTGGGGATCGCGGGTGCGGCGCACCAGAGGCAGGCTGAGCGAGATCGCGTCGCCGCGACGGCGCACGGTGAAGATGACCGTCGAGACGGCGACGCGCGTGACGTCATCACCGGTCTCGGAACTTCGTGTCACCATGACCATTACCTCCGCGACCGATCTTAGTGTCGATGGAACCAGAAGTCCAACCGCGGCTCCGTCGGCACCGCCCGGCGGTCTCATAGCTGTGGCGTCTAGGGTGCGAGGGGGAGGACTCGTGCTGCTGCTGGACATCGTGCTGATCGTGATGCTCGTCATCGCGTTGATCGTGGGCGCCGTGCGCGGCTTCATCGCCAGTCTCGGCTCCCTCATCGGCCTGGTCGTCGGCGTGCTCGCGGCGTGGTGGCTCGTGCCCCTGGTCAACGATGCGTGGCCCTATCCCGAGTGGCGCTCGCTCGTCGTCGTGGGGCTCGCCCTCGTTCTGGTGCTCGGCGGGACGGCGATCGGCGCGGGCATCGCCGGCAGGATCCGCTCCGGCGTCGACCGCACGCCGCTGCGCATCATCGACCGGCTGCTCGGGGCGGCCGCCGGCGTGGTGGCCACCGCCCTCGCCCTGTCCCTCATCGGCGCGAGCGTCACCGCCACCGGCGCGCCGATGCTCGCTCCGGCGGTCGGATCCTCGCAGGTGCTGCAGACGATCGATCGCTACACGCCGACGCCGGTGTCGCAGGCGATGGCACAGCTTCGCGCGATCGTGCTGGATGACGGCATCCCCCGGTTGGGGGAGCTGCTTGCGCCGCAGGCGGAGGCGACGGAGCCGCCGATCGCCCTCGACGACCCCGAACTCGCCACCGCGGCGGCATCCGTCGCGCGCGTCTCCGGCACCGCGTATGCGTGCGGCACGAGCTCCACCGGGAGCGGGTTCGTCATCGCCGCCGATCGCGTCGTCACGAACGCACACGTGATCGCGGGGGTCGACGAGCCGCTCGTGCAGCTCCCCGGCGGCCAAGCGCTCGCCGGTCGTGTCGTGTACTTCGACGCCGTCGACGACATCGCCGTGATCGCCGTCGACGGGCTCGATGCCGAGCCGCTGGCGCTCGGCGACGTGCTCACTCCCGGGTCCGCCGCCGTCGTGCAGGGCTACCCGCTGGGCGGGCCCTTCACCCAGAACAACGCGCAGGTGCTCTCCACCGGCACCGTTCCGGTCCCGGACATCTACTCCGACCGGTCCGAGCCCCGGGAGATCTACACCCTCGAGGCGCTCGTGCGTCCCGGCAATTCCGGCGGACCGGTGCTCACCGGTGACGGGGTCGTCGTGGGCATCGTCTTCGCACGTGGGCAGAACGACGACACCCGCGGCTATGCCGCGACCAACACGGAGCTCGTCGACGTCGCCGCCGCCGCTCCGGGTCTGACGGACCCGGTCTCCTCCGGCGACTGCACGAGCTGATCGCAGGCCGCGCCACTCCGGCGAAAGACTGTTCCCCGTCTCGACCGACTGGCTATGCTGGTCGGACACGTCAACACAGGCCGACGATCGGGTCGGGAGAGCCCCGGGTGACCGGGCACCGAAGGAGCAAGCCTCCCCGCCAATCTCTCAGGTAATGCGTACCGCTCCGATCTGGCCGACTCTGGAAAGCGACCCTGCACGCGGGGTCCGCCGATGGTGAAAGTCCGGGCATCCGTGCCTCGACGAATCTCTCAGGCCCATGACAGAGGGGGAGTTCACATCCGCTCGTCCGAACGGATGCCCGACCGGACCGGGAGAACTCATGACCGACCCCCGCACCACGGCGCTGCACACGCGCCACCAGGCACTCGGCGCCTCCTTCACCGACTTCGGCGGATGGCTCATGCCGGTGCGCTACTCGTCGGATCTCGCCGAGCACCGCGCGGTGCGCGAAGCGGCGGGCCTGTTCGACATCTCGCACATGGCGGAATTCCTCGTGACCGGCCCCCGCGCCGGCGATTTCCTCGACGACGCCCTCGCGGGTCGGTTCTCGGCGCTCCCGATCGGCAAGGCCACCTACTCACTCGTCCTGACCGAATCGGGCGGCATCGTCGACGACGTCATCGTCTATCGCCTCGGTGAGGAGTGGTTCCTCGTCATCGCCAACGCCGGCAACCGCGACGCGGTCGGCAGTGCGCTCGACGAGCGGCTGCGCGCTTTCCCGGCACCCACTCCGGCGAGCGCCGCCGACGAGAGTGGTTCGTTCGCGTTCGTCGCCGGAGCCCAGCCCCGCGTGGAAGACGTCTCCGACGTCTCTGCGCTGATCGCCCTCCAAGGTCCCCGGGCCGCGCAGATCCTCGCCGACGTGAGCGGACTCGAGCTCGTCGCGCCGCCGGTCGGACGCGACGGCGTGCCCGAGGAGTGGGCGGTCGCGGATCTCGGCTCCTACGCGGCACGCGGAGCGGCGTTCGCGGGCACGACCGTCGTCGTCTGCCGCACCGGCTACACCGGCGAAGACGGATTCGAACTCCTGATCGCCGCCGACGCCGCGCCTGCGCTGTGGGACGCCGTCCTGGAGGCGGGAGAGCCCCAAGGGCTCATTCCGGCGGGACTCGCCGCGCGCGACACCCTTCGCCTCGAAGCGGGCATGCCGCTCTACGGCCACGAGCTCGGCCGCCATGTCCGTCCCGCTCAGGCCGGGCTCGGCCGCGTCGTCGCGATGGGCAAAGACGACTTCGTCGGAAAGGCAGCGCTCGCCGAGGCCCAGGACCCGGCGGCGCGGGTGCTCGTGGGGCTCGTCTCCGGGGGCCGCCGGGCCGCTCGTGCGGGCTACGCCGTACTGGCCGGAGACGACATCGTCGGCGAGGTCACCAGCGGCGCCCTGAGCCCCACGCTCGGCCATCCGATCGCGATGGCCTTCGTCGACCCCGCCCAGGCAGAGCCCGGAACAGCCCTCGCCCTCGACGTGCGGGGGACCCGCATCCCCGCGACCGTGACCGCCCTGCCCTTCTACCGGAGGAACCGATGACCGACACCACCGCCCTGAAGTACACCGCCGAGCACGAATGGATCGCCCTGGACGGCGACACCGCGACCATCGGCATCACCGCCTTCGCCGCCGAGAAGCTCGGCGACATCGTCTTCGTCGAACTGCCCGGTGTGGGATCCGAGGTCTCCGCGGATGCCGTCTGCGGCGAGATCGAATCGACCAAGTCGGTCGGAGAACTGTACGCGCCGCTGACGGGAACCGTCTCGGCCGTCAACGACGCCGCCGTGGACGATCCGTCGCTGGTGAACTCCGACCCCTTCGGCCAGGGGTGGCTCATCAAGCTCACCGTCGACCCGGCCGCCGTCGACGGACTCCTCGACCACGAGGCGTACGCGAAGCTCACCGGCGGGCAGGCGTGACGGGCGGAGCCGCGGCCTTCGCCGCCCGCCATATCGGCACGGACGGTGCCGCCCAGCGGGTCATGCTCGACACGATCGGCTACGCCGACACCGCCGCTCTCCTGGAGGCGGCCGTTCCGGCGTCCATCCGTCTCGCCGACGGAGCCGGCCTGCACCTCGAGGCCGCCACCGAGGCCGAAGCGCTCGCCGAGCTGCGCACCCTCGCCGACGGCAACACCGTCGCGCGATCGATGATCGGGCTCGGCTACCACGACACCCACACCCCCGCGGTCATCGCACGCAACGTGTTCGAGAACCCGTCGTGGTACACCGCCTACACCCCCTATCAGCCCGAGATCTCCCAGGGGCGGCTGGAGGCGCTCATCACCTTCCAGACGATGGTGACCGATCTCACCGGGCTCGACACGGCGAACGCATCGATGCTGGACGAATCGACCGCGGTCGTGGAGGGCATGCTCGTCGCGCGACGCGCGTCGAAGAGCCCCTCGAACGTCTTTCTGGTCGACGCCGACGCGCTGCCGCAGACGCACGCTCTCCTCGCTCACCGCGCCGCGGCGCTCGGGATCGAGCTGCGCCCGGTCGACTTCACCGCAGGCGCCTCGGTCGACGGTGACGCGTTCGGCGCCTTCATCCAGTACCCCGGAGCCTCCGGGCAGGTGTGGGACCCCGCCGAGGTCATCGCCGCGGTGAAGGATGCCGGCGGTCGCGTCGTCGTCGCCGCCGACCTGCTCGCGCTCACCCTGCTGCGCTCGCCCGGCTCGCTCGGGGCCGACATCGCCGTGGGGACCACCCAGCGATTCGGCGTGCCCATGGGCTTCGGCGGGCCGCACGCCGGCTACATGGCGGTGCGTTCCGGCCTGGAGCGTCAGCTTCCCGGACGCCTCGTCGGCGTGTCGCAGGACGCCGACGGCGCCCCCGCCTACCGCCTGTCCCTGCAGACGCGCGAGCAGCACATCCGTCGAGAGAAGGCGACGTCGAACATCTGCACCGCGCAGGTGCTGCTGGCGGTCATGGCGGCGATGTACGCCGTCTACCACGGCCCCGAGGGCCTGCGTGCGATCGCCCGGTCGGTGCACGGGCAGGCGACGCTCGTCGCCGACGCGCTCACGGCGCGGGGGCTGCCGGTGCTCGCCGAATCGTTCTTCGACACGATCCAGGTGAGGGTGGCGAACGCCGACGCCGTGATCGACGCCGCCCGCGCGCGCGGCATCCTGCTTCGCCGGGTGGACGAGGGCACCGTCGGGGTGAGCTTCGATGAGGTCTCGGCGTCGACGCGCGGGATCGTCGAGGACCTCCTGGCGGCGTTCGGGGGCGCGGATGACGCCGGGGCGGCGCCCGCCGGCGGGCCTGTCGGCACGGCCGCGGCGCAGTCCTTCCCGGCGGCGCTGCGGCGCACGGACGACTGCCTCACGCATCCGGTGTTCACCACCCACCACTCCGAGACCGCCATGATGCGGTACCTCAAGCAGCTCGCCGACCGTGACTACGCCCTCGATCGCGGGATGATCCCGCTCGGGTCGTGCACCATGAAGCTCAACGCCGCCACCGAGATGGCCGCGGTGTCCTGGCCCGAGTTCGCGCGGATGCATCCGTTCGCGCCTGCCGAGCACGTGACGGGATACCTCGACCTCGTCACGCAGCTCGAGCAGTGGCTCGCCGACCTGACGGGCTACGACGCCGTCTCGCTGCAGCCGAACGCGGGATCGCAGGGCGAGCTCGCCGGCCTCCTCGCGATCCGCGGCTACCACCGCTCGCGCGGTGACGATCGGCGCGCGGTGTGCCTCATCCCGTCGTCGGCACACGGGACCAACGCCGCGTCGGCGGTGCTGGCGGGCATGCGGGTCGTCGTGGTGGCGTGCGATGAGGCCGGCAACATCGACCTCGACGATCTGCGCTCGAAGGTGGAGGCGCACCGGGACGAGCTGTCGGCGCTCATGATCACCTATCCGTCGACGCACGGGGTCTACGAGCACGACGTCATCGAGATCACACGGGCGGTGCACGACGCCGGCGGTCAGGTCTACGTCGACGGCGCGAACCTCAACGCCCTGCTGGGGTTCGCCCGCTTCGGAGACCTCGGCGGCGACGTTTCGCACCTGAATCTGCACAAGACCTTCGCGATCCCGCACGGCGGCGGCGGTCCGGGCGTCGGACCCGTCGCCGCGAAAGCCCATCTCGCCCCCTTCCTGCCGTCGCACCCGCAGGCGCAGCGGGCGGAGCATGCCGGTGGGCACGCGTTCGACGGCGGCCCCGTCTCCGCGGCGCCGTACGGTTCGGCGTCGATCCTGCCGATCTCGTGGGCGTACGTGCGCCTCATGGGAACGCGGGGGCTCACCGAGGCCACGGCGTCGGCGGTGCTGGCGGCGAACTACATCGCGGCGCGGCTGAAGGACCACTTCCCGGTGCTCTACGCCGGGGAGAACGGCCTCGTCGCCCACGAGTGCATCCTCGACCTCCGGCCGCTGCGGGAGTCGACGGGCATCACGGTCGACGATGTCGCCAAGCGACTCATCGACTACGGCTTCCACGCCCCGACGATGTCGTTCCCGGTGGCGGGCACCCTCATGGTCGAGCCGACCGAGTCGGAAGACCTTGCGGAGCTCGACCGGTTCGTCGAGGCGATGATCGCGATCAAGGGCGAGGCGGACCGCGTCGCGACGGGGGAGTGGCCGGTCGGCGACAACCCCCTCGTGAACGCCCCGCACACGGCGGCATCGATCGCCGCGGCCGATTGGCCGCATCCCTACTCCCGGGAGACCGCGGTCTTCCCGGTGCGCAGCCTCGTGCGCACGAAGTACTGGCCGCCGGTGCGTCGCATCGACCAGGCCTACGGCGATCGCAATCTCGTGTGCGCCTGCCCGCCGCCCGAGGCCTTCGCCTGACCCCGTTGCGAGACCCGGGTTCGCGTCCGACACCCGGGTCTCGGCGGTCGGGGGTCAGAAGAGGGCCGGCCAAAGGGCGACGGCCAGCGGATAGCCGACGAAGGCGACGACGTCGAGCAGCGTGTGGGCGATCACGAGAGGCATGACGCGACCCCAGCGGTGGTAGCACCAGCCGAAGACGACACCCATCGCGATGTTCCCGACGATCGCTCCGAAGCCCTGGTAGGCGTGGTACGCGCCGCGGAGGGCGGCGGTCGAGAGGATGATCGTCCACGTCGACCACCCCACACGCCGCAGCCGATCGAAGAGGTAGCCGATGAAGATGACCTCCTCGGTCAGTCCCGCCCGGAGCGCTGACAGGGCGAGGAGCGGGATCGTCCACCATGCCGCGTCGAGGGGCGAGGCCACCACCGAGACGGTGACACCGAGGGCGCGTCCGGCGGCGTAGAGCGCCAGCCCGGGGATGCCGATCGCGGCCGTCAGGAGCACTCCGCGGCCGAGGTCGCCGCCGAAGCGGGAAAAGTCCAGGCCGATCCGGCGCAGAGCGCTCTTCCCGGGTTCCCACAGCAGGTAGATCACGAGCGCGACCAGGGCGAGATCGAAGAAGAGGTCGAGCAGCCGATAGAGGGCATCCCACAGCGCGAGGTCGTCGCGCGCAGTGTTCAGCTGCGCCTCCTGCTGCCCGAGCGGAGTCTCGACAAGGAGGCGACGCACGAGCGTGAGCAGGCTGTAGACGGCGGACTGTCCCACCGTCACGGCGAGGACCAGACCGATCTCCCACCACGTGCGAGCGTTGCCGAAACGTGCAGAGTCGGGGGCGGGGGACGACGTCACGTTGTCAGATTGTCACATTCCGGTCGCCTTGAGTTAAGGCTCTGTAACGTTTGCCAAGGATGTTTTGACCATCTCCCACCCCGTGCTTAGGGTTTTCCCATCCGCGCCTGAGCCGGGTCATACCCGGGGTCAGGCGCATAAACCTGCACAGGAGGAATAGTGAGAATCAAGCGCTTCGCGACGGCGGTGGGCCTCACCGCGGTCGGAGCCCTGGTGGTTTCGGGCTGCGCGCCCGGCGGCGACAGCGGCGACTCGGGTCTGGTCGAGGGATCATCCATCACCGCCGCATGGAACCAGGCGTTCTATTCGATGAACGGCAACACGTCGTTCGGAAACGCCACGGCGAACAACAACATCAACTACTTGGTGCTCGACGGGTTCAACTACTACAACAACACCCCGGAGCTCGTGCAGAACACCTCGTTCGGCACCTACGAGCTGGTGTCGGAAGACCCGCTGACGGTCACCTACACCGTCGCCGAGGGCGTCAACTGGTCCGACGGCACTCCTGTGGACGCCGCCGACCTGATGCTGAACTGGGCCGCGCTCTCGCGCGCGCTGGACACGCCGGACTTCGACCCGAACGACTTCGTCGACCCCGACACCGGTGAATTCACCGACGCGTTCCCGACCGATGTCGTCTACTTCGACTCGGGTGCCACTCCCGACTCGGGCATGGGCCTGGTCACGGAGACCCCGGAGATCGGCGACGACGGCCGGTCGATCACGATGACGTTCAACGAGCCGTTCGTGGACTGGGACCTCGTCTTCGCGTCCCCGCTCCCGGCCCACATCATCGCCGAGAAGTCCCTCGACATCGAGGACGCCGACGAGGCCAAGCAGGCCGTCCTCGACGCGATCGAGTCCGAGGACGCCGCCGCCCTTGCGCCGATGGCCTCCTTCTGGAACTCGGGCTTCAACTTCACCGAGATGCCCGAGGACACCGACCTCGTGACCGCGAGCGGCCCGTACATGATCAGCGACTACGTCGCCGACCAGTACGTCACCCTCACCGCGAACCCCGAGTACTCCGGTGACAACTCGCCGAACATCGAAGAGATCACCATCCGCTTCATCCCCGACCCGCTCGCCGCGGTGCAGGCGCTGGAGAACGGTGACGTCGACATCATCCAGCCGCAGGCGACCGCCGACATCACGACGGCGCTCGAGGCGATCGACGGCATCACCGTCACCACCGGTCTCGGCGGCACGTACGAGCACGTCGACCTGCAGTTCGACAACGGCAAGAACCCCGAGAACATCTTCAGCAACCCGCAGGTGCGCGAGGCGTTCATGATGACGGTTCCGCGACAGGAGATCGTCGACACGCTGATCAAGCCGATCATCGGCGACGACGCGATCCTGCGCGACTCGCAGCTGTTCGTTCCGGGCGCCGAGGGCTACGACGAGTCCGCCGCGAACAACACGTCGGCCGACTACGCCGAGGTCGACATCGAGGGCGCGCGTCAGCTGCTCGAGGAGTCGGGTGTCACCGACACCTCGGTCTGCATCCTCTACGCCTCGAACAACCCGCGCCGCGTCAACGAGTTCGCGCTCATCCAGGCGTCGGCCAACGAGGCCGGCTTCGATGTCACCGACTGCGGTTCGGAGGAGTGGGGCGGTCTGCTCGGAACGCCCGGCGCCTACGACGCGTCGCTGTTCGGATGGCAGTCCACGAGCCTGGGCGTCACCAACTCGCTGCCGACCTTCGTCACCAACGGCATCAACAACCTGAACTTCTACTCCAACGAGGAGGTCGACAGCATCATCTCGCAGCTGAACGTCGCCTTCGACCCGCAGGAGCAGATCGATCTTCAGGTCGAGATGGACCGCCTGCTGTGGGAGGACTTCTACGGCGTGACGATCTACCAGTTCCCTGAGGTCACGGCCTTCAGCGATCGCGTGGAGAACATCGACCCGTCGATCCTCGCCCCGACGATCTTCTGGAACGCCTGGGACTGGGCAGTCACCGACAGCGCCACCGAGGAGTGATCCGCACCGGTTCGCCGCGGCCTGACGGTCGCGGCGGACCGGGTGGGCGCGGGCCGAGGCCCGCCGCCCGCACGTACACTTCTCAGTGATCGAGCGTGCGGCTCGGGGAGCCCCCGGGCCGCACGCTTGTGCTGACAGACCGATAGGCAGGCAGCCACACCATGGCTTCATTCATCATCCGGCGACTGATCGCGTCCATCTTCGTGCTCTTCGCCGCGACCTTCCTCATGTACATCCTGACCTCGTTCGCGGGTGATCCCCTCGACGAGCTCAGGCAGTCCAACGCCCCGAACAAGGCGGAACTCATCGAGTCCCGCACGCGGCTTCTCAACCTCGACGTGCCCCCGCCGCTGCGCTACTTCCTCTGGCTCGGGGGAATCTTCCGCGGTGACTTCGGCGTCAGCGTGCAGGGTCAGCCCGTCAACGCGCTCCTCGGCAACGCCATCACCGCGACGCTGACTCTCGTCACGACCGCGACGATCGTCGCCATCGTGCTCGGCATCTCGGTCGGCATCGTCTCCGCCCTGCGCCAGTACAGCGGCTTCGACTACTTCGTCACCTTCCTCTCCTTCCTCTTCTTCTCGCTTCCGATCTTCTGGGTCGCGGTGCTCCTCAAGCAGTACGGCGCCATCGAGATCAACAACTGGCTCGCCGACCCCACGTTCGCGATACCCGTCATCATCGTCGTCTCGCTGCTGGCGGGTCTGCTGTGGATGTCCGTCATCGGCGGCACCTGGAAGCGCCGGCTGATCATCTTCGGCATCAGCGCGCTGGCGACCGGGGCCGTGATGACCTACCTGTCGCTTACTCGCTGGTTCTCCGACCCGAGCATCGGCATCGTCGTCTACAGCGCGCTCGCGATCGGGATCGCCTTCGGTGTGACAGCGGTGTCCACCGGACTGCAGAACCGCCGTGCCCTGTACGTGGCCCTCGGCATCGCCGGGGCCGGCATCGCCCTCTACTACCCGATGATGACCTCCCTCCTGAACGGGATGACCCTCGGACTGTTCGTCGTCTACGCGGTCGCCACGGTGCTCGTCTGCGGCGCGGTCGGCTGGTTCCTGGGCGGCGCCGATCGCGGACCGGTGGTGCGCACGGCTGCCCTGACCGGTGTGCTCGTTGCCGCCTTCATCGCCCTCGAGAAGTACATGCAGTACTGGGAGGCCTACTCCAATTCCAGCCGCATCCGAGGCCGTCCGATCGCCACCGTCGGCGCGTCGACCCCGGGTCTCGGCGGCAACTTCTGGGTGCAGGGGATCGACCTGTTCACGCACCTGCTGCTGCCCACGATCGCGATCATCCTCGTGTCGTTCGCGAGCTACACCCGCTACTCGCGCGCGAGCCTGCTCGAAGTGATGAACCAGGACTACATCCGCACCGCGAAGGCGAAGGGCCTCACGCAGCGCACCGTCGTGGTCCGCCACGCTTTCCGCAACGCCCTCATCCCGATCACGACGATCATCGCGTTCGATGTGGGAGCGATCGTCGGCGGCGCGGTGATCACCGAGACCGTCTTCGGCTGGACCGGGATGGGACGCCTCTTCGTCGACGGGCTCAACGCCGTCGACCCCAACCCCGTGATGGCCTTCTTCGTCGTCACCGGAGCGCTGGCCGTGCTGTTCAACCTGGTCGCCGACCTCGTGTACGCCGCGCTCGACCCCAGGATCAAGGTGGGCTGACCCGTGAACACCACGAAGAACGACAACGTCAGCGAGAAGGAAGCTCGCGCCGAGGTCTCCATCGAGCAGAAGGAGACCGAGGGCCTCAGCCAGGGGCAGATCGTCCGTCGGCGGTTCTTCCGCCATCGCGGCGCGCTCGCGGCCATGGTCGTGCTCATCTTCATCGTGCTGCTCGCCTTCACCTCCGTCGGGGTGACCCTGTGGGGGCTCCGGATCCCCGGTTGGTGGCAGTACGACTGGACCGAGATCCCCGCCGTCGAGAACGGCGGTCGCCCGACGATGAGCCTGCTCCCCGAGTTCCTCGGGGGCGCGGGCATCCAGTTCGGCGACCACCCCTTCGGTCAGGACGAGGTCGGCCGCGACATCTTCGCCGTCGTAATGCGCGGTGCGCAGCAGTCGATCATGGTGATGGTCATCGCCGGAGTCGTGGCGACCGTCATCGGTGTCGTCATCGGTGCGCTCGCGGGCTACTACCGCAAGGCCACCGACTCGGTCCTGATGCGCTTCACCGACATCGTCATCACCATTCCGCTCATCGTGATCGGCTCGGTGCTCGGCAACGCGTTCGGCAACCTCGGCGCCGCGGTGCTCGGCGTCGTGATCGGCCTGTTCGCGTGGACGTCGATGGCGCGCCTGGTGCGAGGCGAGTTCCTGAGCCTGCGCGAGCGCGAGTTCGTCGACGCGGCGCGGGTTTCGGGTGCGCGGGACCGGCGGATCATCTTCCGCCACATCCTTCCCAACGCCGTCGGCGTGATCGTCGTCAACGCGACGCTGCTGATGGCCGGTGCCATCCTCCTCGAGTCGGCGCTGAGCTTCCTCGGCTTCGGTGTGCAGTCGCCGGACACGTCGCTCGGAAAGCTCGTGTCGGACAATCGGGCCGCCTTCTCGACACGGCCGTGGCTGTTCTGGTGGCCGGGCCTGTTCATCATCGCGATCGCGCTGTGCATCAACTTCATCGGCGACGGACTGCGTGACGCCTTCGACCCGCGTCAGAAGAAGATGCCGAGCGAGCGGGCGATGGCTCGTGCCGGTCGCGCCGGGGGACCGGTGGCGCCCGTCGCCGCCGGGGCCGCCGGCTCGGAGGGTGGCGAGCAGCACACCGTGACCGTCGGCGGCGAAGCCGTGTTCACGGGAGATGTGACCAACTATCACGATCCCCGCCCCGAGGAGCCCGGTGACGGACGGCACGAGCCGCTCGACCCGGAGCGATGACGTGCGCTCAGACCATCAGACCGATCACCGTCGCGGCCGCAAGGAGCGCGACGGTGGTCAGGCTCGCCCAGTGCCACGTCACCGTCGCGGCCTCCGGGTCCTCCCCGTGGGCGAAGGCCCCCTCGGACTCGAGGCGGTCCCAGTGCTGACGGATCACCTGCGCGAGGTTGCCGCTGGGGACGCTCGAGGCGTCACTCGGTCGCAGGCTCCCGTGCGCGCCTCGCGCCGACGCGGAGACGCCGTCGAAGTCGGCACGAGACAGGCCGAAGAGCCGATGGCGACCGGGCGCTGGCGTCGCCCACACCGACACGCGACGGCGCGCCGTCTGCAGCGACAGCGAGTAGCGTGTGTCGATCGCGTGGATGGCCGGCCACGGCACGAAGAAGGTGCGGAACGGGTTGACCACCGTGATCCCGTGCACCTGGATGTGCAGCCGGGGCCTCCAGAACAGCGCCCACGCCACCACCGCCACCAGGGCGATCGGCCAGCCGTAGCGCAGCAGATCACCCGGCCCGCTCCACACGAGGGAGCCCAGTCCCGCGGCGCAGACGATCCCCATGATCACGGCGAGCACGCGACCGAACACGGGGCGGTAATCGACTTCCTCAAACGACATGACCTCAAGCTTCTCAGATCGGAATCCTGCAATGACTGACACCTCGGGCATCCACGCGAGCACCGCGCACGCGCACCAGGGTCTCCCCGAGACCGTTCTCGAGGTGTCCAACCTCGGGGTCGAGTTCTGGGTGGAGGGGGAGTTCTACCCGGCCGCCGTCGACATGAACTACGTCGTCCGTCGCGGCGAGGTGCTCGCGATCGTCGGCGAGTCGGGTTCGGGCAAGAGCACCAGCTCGATGTCGCTGCTCGGTCTGCTGCCGGAGAACTCCCGCGTCACCGGCTCCATCAAGCTTCTGGGCAGGGAACTGCGCGGCGTCGACGAGAGCGAGCTTCGCGCCCTCCGCGGCAACGAGATCTCCGTCATCTTCCAGGAGCCGATGACCGCTCTGAACCCGGTGTACACCATCGGCTTCCAGATCAGTGAGGCGCTTCGCTCGCACGACCGCGCGATCGCTCCGTCGGCGGCCAAGGAGCGCGCGATCGAGCTGCTGCGCATGGTCGAGATGCCGAACCCCGAGCAGTCGTTCAACAAGTATCCGCACCAGCTCTCGGGTGGGCAGCGCCAGCGCGCGATGATCGCGCAGTCCATCTCGTGCGACCCGCTGCTGCTGATCGCGGACGAGCCGACGACGGCCCTGGACGTCACGGTGCAGGCCGAGATCCTCGACCTCCTGCGCAACCTCCACAAGCGGCTGGACTCGGCGATCATCCTCATCACCCACGACATGGGTGTGGTCGCCGACATCGCCGACCGGATCATGGTGATGAAGAACGGCGTCGTCGTCGAATCGGGAACCGTGGGCGAGATCTTCCACGACCCCAAGCACCCCTACACGCGGCAGCTCCTGGCCTCCGTGCCCCACCTCGGCCTGGGCGTGCTGGAGGATGCCGACACCTCCGAGGGAGAAGAGGTGCGCACCGACACCTCGGCCGTGCCGGTCGTGTCGGCCATCCGGGAGCGTGCCACCGAGGTCGAGCCCTCGCAGGCGGGTCTCGATCCGGTGCTGTCCTTCCAGGACGTCGCGATCGAGTATCCCAAGCGCGGCCGCATCCCTGCCTTCCGCGCCGCCGAGCACATCGACCTGGACGTCTATCCCGGCGAGATCGTGGGTCTGGTCGGCGAGTCCGGCTCGGGCAAGACGACCCTCGGACGGGCCGCGGTCGGCCTGCTCCCGATCGCGGAGGGGAAGCTCACCGCGGTCGGCGCCGACATCTCCGACGCGTCGGCGAAGGAGCTGTTCGCCATCCGTCGTCGCACCGGCATCGTCTTCCAGGACCCGGCGTCGTCGCTGAACCCGCGCATGCCGATCGGGCAGTCCATCGGCGAACCGATCCTGCTGGCCGGGGAGGCCAAGGGCAAGGAGCTGGACCGTCGGGTGGAGACGCTGCTCTCCCAGGTCGAGTTGCCCGCGTCCTATCGCAACCGCTTCCCGCACGAGCTGTCCGGCGGTCAGCGTCAGCGCGTCGGGATCGCCCGCGCACTGGCTCTCGCTCCCGAACTCCTCGTCGCGGACGAGCCCACCTCGGCGCTCGACGTCTCGGTGCAGGCGCGCTTCCTCGACCTCCTCCAGGAGCTGCAGCAGGAGCTCAAGTTCGCGTGCCTGTTCATCAGCCACGACCTCGCCGTCGTGGACATCCTCGCGCACCGCATCGCGGTGATGAACCACGGCAAGCTCGTCGAGACCGGGACGCGAGACCAGATCCTCCGCGGCGCACGCGACCCCTACACCCGGCGCCTGATCGCCGCCGTTCCGGTGCCCGATCCCGAGGAGCAGCGCAAGCGTCGCGCGGCACGTGCGGCCCTGCTCGGCGAGCGCGCTCCGGAGACCGGGCGGGTGCCTTCGCAGCCGTCCGACCCGTCGCTGCCGCAGCAGTTCAACGAGGCGACGGACAGCCGCCGGCACGGACAGTCGGGGGTGACCGGGGGCTGACGCGGGCCGTCGGTCGGGAGGCCGGTAGACTGGGATGCGCTCGATTCCGGGCGCATCCCTCACTCGGCAAGGACCCCCTCATGGCGCACGCCCTTCGCACCGACCTCCGCAACGTCGCGATCGTCGCGCACGTCGACCACGGTAAGACGACCCTCGTGGACGCGATGCTGCGCCAGACCGGGTCGTTCGGGGAGCACGCGCACGTCGAGGAGCGGGCGATGGACTCCAACGACCTGGAGCGTGAGAAGGGCATCACGATCCTCGCCAAGAACACGGCGATCACCTACAACGGTGCCCACACCGACGAGCCGGTGACCATCAACGTCATCGACACCCCCGGGCACGCGGACTTCGGCGGCGAGGTCGAGCGCGGACTGTCGATGGTCGACGGCGTCGTCCTGCTCGTGGATGCCTCGGAGGGGCCGCTTCCGCAGACCCGTTTCGTGCTGCGCAAGGCGCTCGAGGCGAAGCTGCCGGTCATCCTGCTGGTGAACAAGACCGACCGTCCCGACGCGCGGATCGCCGAGGTCGAGGAGGAGGCGCACGACCTGCTGCTCGGCCTCGCGTCCGACATGTCCGACGACGTGCCCGACCTCGACGTCGACGCGCTGCTCGATGTGCCCGTGGTCTACGCCTCCGGTCGTGCCGGCGCGGCATCCCGCACGCGACCCGCGAACGGCGAGCTGCCCGACAACGACGACCTCGAGCCGCTCTTCGAGGCGATCCTCGCGCACGTTCCGGCCCCGAGCTTCGACGACGAGGCTCCGCTGCAGGCCTGGGTGACGAACCTCGACTCGAGCCCCTTCCTCGGGCGTCTCGCGCTGCTGCGCGTGTTCAACGGCACCCTGAAGAAGGGGCAGACCGTCGCGTGGGTGCGCCACGACGGCTCCCACTCGACCGCGCGCATCACCGAGCTGCTGAAGACCCGTGCGCTCGAGCGCTACCCTGCCGAGTCGGCCGGCCCTGGCGACATCGTCGCGATCGCGGGGTTCGAGGACATCACGATCGGCGAGACGATCGCCGACCCCGACGACGTGCGCCCGCTCAAGGCGATCACCGTCGACGACCCCGCCATCTCGATGACGATCGGCACCAACACCTCGCCCCTGGTCGGCAAGGTCAAGGGACACAAGCTCACCGCGCGCATGGTGAAGGACCGCCTGGACCGCGAGCTGATCGGCAACGTCTCGCTCAAGGTCGTCGACATCGGCCGGCCCGACGCGTGGGAGGTGCAGGGGCGCGGGGAACTCGCCCTGGCCATCCTCGTGGAGAACATGCGCCGCGAAGGTTTCGAGCTCACCGTCGGCAAGCCCCAGGTGGTCACGCGCAAGAGCGAGGAGGGCAAGGTCCAGGAGCCTTACGAGCACCTGACGATCGACGCGCCCGAGGAGCACCTCGGCGCCATCACCCAGCTCATGGCCGGTCGCAAGGGCCGCATGGAGACGATGGTCAACCACGGCACCGGTTGGGTGCGGATGGAGTTCGTCGTGCCCTCGCGCGGCCTCATCGGGTTCCGCACCGAATTCCTGTCGGTCACCCGCGGCACGGGCATCGCCAACGCCATCTCGCACGGCTATGACGACTGGGCGGGGCAGATCGTCGCGCGACAGAACGGCTCCATCGTCGCCGACCGGGCAGGGGTGGCCACCCCGTTCGCCATGATGGCCCTGCAGGAGCGCATGTCGTTCTTCGTGCAGCCCACCGAGGAGGTGTACGAGGGCATGGTCGTGGGGGAGAACACCCGCTCCGAGGACATGGATGTGAACATCACCAAGGAGAAGAAGCTCACCAACATGCGCTCGTCGACCGCCGACGAGCTCGAGAAGCTCACCCCGCCGCGCCAGCTCTCGCTGGAGGAGTGCCTGGAGTTCGCCCGTGAGGACGAGTGCGTCGAGGTCACGCCCGAGCGCGTGCGCATCCGCAAGGTGATCCTCGACCAGACCGAGCGCGCCCGCCAGACCAGCCGCCTCAAGCGCCAGGACGCGAACGCCTGACCCGCCGCGTCGAGCGGTGAGCGCGCTGCCACAGCGCCGCCATCTCCGCATCGACATCGCGCGCCGGTGAACAACGCCGGAGATTCTCGAGCGCGGTGAGGACGCCGCCCGGTTTTCCGGGCCGCGGCCGCCATGCGCGCGCATGGACTCCTGCGTTGTTCACCGTGCCCGGCGGCGTCGCGTGAGAGTGTCGGAGCTGAACGGTGGTGACGTCGATGGATGAGGCGGCGGATGTGAACGACGAAGCGGACGCGCGCGCGGCGTGGCGCGAGGCCGTGGGCGTTGCGCTCGCCACGAGCGCCTACGGCGTGTCGTTCGGTGCCCTGGCGGTCGCGTCGGGACTGGACGTGTGGCAGGCGTGCGTGCTCAGCCTGCTGATGTTCACCGGCGGATCGCAGTTCGCCTTCGTCGGCGTCGTCGCCGCGGGCGGCGTGGCGGCCGCGCCCTCGGCGGTCGCGTCGGCGGCCCTGCTGGGGGTGCGCAACGTCGCCTACGGAATGCGGATGTCCCCGATCATCGGACGACGCCTGGCCACGCGGCTGGCCGCGGCCCCGTTCACGATCGACGAGTCCACCGCCGTCTCGCTTGCCCGCGAGACGCCGCGTGCGCGCACGATCGGGTTCTGGGTCACCGGGATCGGCATCTACGTCGGATGGAACCTGTCCACTCTCGCGGGCGCTCTCCTCGGCGACGTGCTCGGCGATCCGCGTGCGTACGGGCTGGACGCAGCTGCGGCCGCGGCGTTCCTCGCCCTGCTCTGGCCGCGCCTGCGGCACCGGCAGCCGATCGCGGTCGGGATCGCCGCAGCCGTCGTCGCAACCCTCCTCACCCCCGTGCTGATGCCGGGCATCCCGGTTCTTGTCGCCGCCGTGGTGGCCGTCGTGGTCGGGTGGTTCAACCTGCTGGGCCGCGAGGACCGTCCGCCCCGCGAGCCCGCCGACGCGCCCGAGCGGGAAGGGCTGCCGTGAACCTCTGGACCGCGGTGCTGATCGCCTCGATCATCTGCGTGGCGTTGAAGACGGTCGGCTACCTCATCCCGCCACGCTGGCTCGAGGCGCCGCGTCCCGCCCGCATCGCCGATCTGCTCACGGTGGCGCTGCTTGCCGCGCTCGTGGCCGTGCAGACGCTCGGTGACGGGCAGGCGGTGACCGTCGATGCGCGGGTGCCGGCGGTGCTCGTCGCGGCGGGGCTGCTGCTGCTGCGCGCACCGTTCCTCGTCGTCGTCGCCCTTGCCGCGGCGACGGCCGCCCTGCTGCGCCTGGTCGGCTGGGCGGCGTGACGCCCTCGGACTAGGCTGTCACGGTGAACTCGTCCCTCCCGGTGCGCCTGGCCACGTGGGCCCTCGCCTTCGTCATCGGAGCCTTCTACGGCCTCGCGGGCACGATCGGCCACTCCTACGCGATCGTGGGCATCCCCGTCGGCCTCGTCGTCGCGATCATCGGCTCGGCGGCCCTCCTCCTGGCGGTGCGGCTGCTCACGGCCGATCGCTGGTCGACCCTGGCAACGGGAGGGGGGATGATGGTCTCGACCCTCGTCTTCTCGGGTGAGGGGCCGGGCGGGTCCGTCGTGGTGCCGCAGACGGAGATCTCCCTCGTGTGGACCTTCGCGGTGCCGCTGGTCGTGGCGCTCGCGGTCGCCTGGCCGAGCCTGCCGTCGGTCGACGAAGCCGCCACGCGTGACGCGTAGACTGAGACCGTGACGTATGTGATCGCCCTCCCGTGCGTGGATGTCAAAGACCGCGCCTGCATCGACGAGTGTCCGGTCGACTGCATCTACGAGGGCGAGAGATCTCTCTACATCCACCCCGATGAGTGCGTCGACTGCGGAGCCTGCGAGCCGGTGTGCCCCGTCGAGGCGATCTACTACGAGGACGACCTGCCCGACGAATGGCAGGACTACTACAAGGCCAACGTCGAATTCTTCGACGACATCGGCTCGCCCGGTGGTGCCGCGAAGGTCGGCGTGATCGCCAAGGACCACCCGGTCATCGCCGCCCTCCCGCCGCAAGAGCACTGATCCGTGGGAGTCGCAGACCTCGCCGACTACCCCTGGGATGCGGTCGCTCCGTATGCGGAGCGGGCGCGCGCCCATCCCGACGGGATCGTCGACCTGTCGGTCGGCTCGCCCGTCGACCCGACTCCGGCGGTGGTCGCCGCCGCCATCGCGGCGGCGACGGACGCCCACGCTTACCCGCAGACCGTCGGCACGCCGGCCCTGCGCGAGGCGATCGTGCGCTGGTACGAGCGGCGGCGCGGCGTGACGGGGCTGACCACCGCGAACGTGCTCCCGACCATCGGGTCGAAAGAGCTCGTGGCGCTGCTGCCGTTGCTGCTCGGCCTCGGCTCCGGAGACATCGTCGTGCATCCGCGCGCCGCGTACCCCACGTACGAGGTCGGCGCACGTCTGGTCGGAGCGGTGCCGCTCGCCGCCGACGATCCCGCGGAGTGGCCCGCCGGCACCCGGCTGGTGTGGCTGAACTCGCCCGGCAACCCTGACGGACGGGTGCGGGATGCCGCGGCCCTGCGCGCCGCGGTCGAACGGGCCCGGGAACTCGGTGCCGTCGTCGCATCGGACGAGTGCTACGCGCTGCTCGGATGGGATGCGCCGTGGGATGCCGTCGGCGTGCCGTCGGCGCTCGAGCCCGGCGTGACCGGTGGTGATCTCGCCGGCGTGCTCTCGGTGTATTCGCTGAGCAAGCAGTCCAACCTCGCGGGGTATCGGGCCGCGTTCGTCGCCGGCGACCCGGCGCTCATCGCCTCGCTGCTGACCGCCCGCAAGCACCTCGGGCTCATGCTGCCCGGGCCCGTGCAGGCGGCGATGATCGCGGCGCTCGACGACGACGCGCACGTCGACGCGCAGCGCGAGCTCTACCGCCGTCGCCGAGACGTGCTTCTTCCCGCTGTGCGCGAGGCGGGCTTCCGCGTCGACGCGAGCGAGGCGGGGCTCTACCTGTGGGCGACCGAGGGACGTGACGCGTGGGAGAGTCTCAGCCGGCTCGCCGACCTCGGGATCCTCGCCGGTCCTGGGCACTTCTACGGTGCCCACCATCCGCAGCACGTTCGCTTCTCGCTCACCGCCGCCGACGAGCGGATCGACGCCGCGGCGACGCGCCTGCGCGCTACCGTGCGCTGAGGGCGCCGTAGGAGGGATCCACCATCGGGTGCGGTCCATCTTTGGTCGTGTCATCAGTGGGCGCCCGCCATGGGTAGGCTGTAGAACGCGCGGCCATCGCGAACATCGCCTTCCGCGCCGACCCGAGGGCACCACCCGGTGCCGGACGGGTCGACGACCCCCGGGACGACCAGAAATCGCGAGGAGGCGCCGTGAGCGACGCGGGCATTCAGCAGGACAACGCCACCATCACCATCGGTGGCACCACGACCGAATATCCGCTGGTGCACGGCACCGAGGGCGCGCCGAGCATCGATGTCTCGGCGCTGACGAAGAAGACCGGTTACACGGCGCTCGACTACGGCTTCGTCAACACCGCCGCGACCAAGTCGTCGATCACCTACATCGACGGCGATCAAGGCATCCTGCGCTATCGCGGGTACCCCATCGAACAGCTCGCCACCCATTCCAGCTACCTCGAGGTGGCGTGGCTGCTCCTGTACGGCGAGCTGCCGAGCGCCTCGGAGCTCGAGGCCTTCGACGGACGCATCCGTCGTCACACGCTTCTCCACGAAGACCTCAAGCGCTTCTTCTCGTCGCTGCCGCCGACCGCGCACCCCATGTCGGTGCTCTCGGCGGCGACCGCCGCTCTTTCGACGTACTACGAGAACGAGTCCGACCCGCACAATCCCGAGCACGTGGAGCTCAACACCATCCGCATGCTCGCCAAGCTCCCGGTGATCGCGGCGTACGCGCACAAGAAGAGCGTCGGGCAGGCGTTCCTCTATCCCGACAACGGGCTGAGCTTCGTCGACAACTTCCTGAAGCTCAACTTCGGTGTGCTCAGCGAGATCTACGAGGTCAACCCCGTCATGTCTCGGGCCCTGGAGCGCCTCCTCATCCTTCACGAGGACCACGAGCAGAACGCCTCCACGTCGACCGTTCGGCTGGTCGGCTCGACCGGAGCGAATCAGTTCTCCTCGATCTCGGCGGGCATCAACGCCCTGTACGGACCCCTCCACGGCGGCGCCAACGAGGCCGTGCTGGCGATGCTCGCGCAGATCCGGGATTCGGGTGAGAGCGTGCAGCGATTCGTCGAGCGCGTCAAGAACAAAGAAGACGGCGTGAAGCTCATGGGCTTCGGACATCGCGTCTACAAGAACTACGATCCGCGCGCGAAGCTCGTCAAGGAGTCGGCCGACGAGGTGCTCGAAGCGCTCGGTGTCAGCGATCCGCTCCTCGATCTCGCCAAGGAGCTCGAGGAGATCGCCCTCAGCGACGATTACTTCCGGGAGCGCCGCCTGTACCCGAACGTCGACTTCTACACCGGCGTGATCTACAAGGCGATGGGCTTCCCGACGCGGATGTTCACCCCCCTGTTCGCCATCGGCCGTCTGCCGGGATGGCTCGCCCACTGGCGCGAGATGCAGACCGATCCGCAGACCAAGATCGGCCGGCCGCAGCAGCTGTACGTCGGGTCGGCCGAACGCCGGTACCCCGGCGCCTGAGCGGGGCGGGGCCGCGCGGTCGATCGGCTCCGAGAACGACGGCTCAGCCGCCGGCGGGGGAGAACGTGTAGGAGAGCCCCACAGGTGCGTCTTCGCCCCGGATCGTGACCATCGCCCCGATCGTCATGCCGTTTGCCGTGACCGGCGGAAGTGCGGCCGCGTATTCACCGTCCGACGCGCCCGACGCGGCGGTGAGCTCCTCCTCCAGACGCGAGAAGTCCTCTTCGCGCCATCCCCAGGTCTCGGCGTCCTCCCGGAGCTGCCCGACCGCCGCCGTCCACGATGTCGGCGCGACGGGACGCAGCTCGACGGTGGTCACCGAGTCGGCGTCGGTCGTCAGCGTGAGCGCTTCGACGAGCTCGACGCTCGCGACGCCGTCGTCGCCGAGCAGGATGGCTCGCACCGGGACCAGGGGCTCCACCTGCTGCGAACCGGACGCGGGGAGCCCGAGGGATGCAGCCGGCTCCGCCGTCTCGCGAAGATCGATGCGGACGACCCCCTGTCGGGTGAGGTAGTCCACTCCGGCACGGGTGAACGTCGACATGCCGTCGTCGGTCACCTGGTCCGTCGACGGCGTCTGGGCCGGATCGGTCCACCACGAGTTCTGGATCGACAGGGCGCCCCACGCGATGGCCACGCAGATGATCGCGACCACGGTGATCGGCACCCATGACAGCGCACGCCGATGCCGTCGGGTCAGGCGCATGGCCCGCGGCGCGAGGACGGCAGCATCATGCTTCTCAGGCTACGCGTCATCCGGTTGCTCCTCCGGTGGCGGAAGGCGCCGCCGATGCCGGATCGAGACGACGGTGCCGAGGATCTTGAACGGCAGCACTTCGCCGAAACGGTGGTCGGCGGCGCGCCGCAGGCGTGAGGCGAGGTCGGGTCGCTGCTCGGCGAGGGCGGCTCGTGCCATCTCGGCGTGCGGGGAATTGGACACGATCGCTATCGATTCGGCGTCTTCGATCAGGGGGATGATCTCGCGGAGGTTCTCCCGGGTCGACCGGCTCCCGGTCTCCAGGGCGATGGGTCCGCGGTAACCGCGCTCGCGGGCATAGCGCGCCATGATGCGTGCTTCCGGAACGGAGCTGTGCACTGCCCCGCCGCTCAGCACGAGCACCGTGCGCGGAACCCGCGGATCGATGGAGCGGATGCCCGCTCGCACGCGGTAGCGGTTGACGGCGTTCGCGCGCACGCCGCGATTGCCGTACCCGAGCACGACGATGGCTTCGACCCGGGGAGGCGTCGTGCGGCGGCGGGGAAGTCCGCGCCGGCTGGAGAGCCAGTGGTAGACATCGGCGGCGAGGGCGACCGCGATGACCGTGGCGACCGCGATCGTCGCCCCGGTCATCGCCGGGTTCCGCCGCACGTGCCGGTCCGGTTCAGGCGTGGAGGGCCTCGTTGAGCGTGACGCCCACGCCCGCTCGGGCGAGGGCCTCGATCGCTCCCGTGACGGAGTTGCGTCGCAGCAGCACGCCGTCGCGCCCGGAGAGGTCGCCCCCCTTGACGGTCGGGCGGCCGCCGTCGGCGACCGGCGGCTGATCGGCGAGCACGATCTTCGATCCGGCGGTGACGTAGAGCCCCGCCTCGACGACGCAGTCGTCGCCCAGCGAGATGCCGATGCCGGCATTGGCGCCCAGCAGCGTGCGCGCGCCGATCGACACCTTGTGGGTGCCGCCGCCGGAGAGGGTTCCCATGATCGACGCGCCGCCGCCGATGTCGCTGCCGTCGCCGACGACCACACCCTGCGAGATGCGTCCCTCGACCATCGACGCGCCGAGCGTGCCCGCGTTGAAGTTCACGAAGCCCTCGTGCATGACGGTCGTCCCGGGCGACAGGTAGGCACCGAGTCGCACACGCGACGCGTCGGCGATGCGGACGCCCTCGGGCGTGACGTAGTCGAGCAGGCGCGGGAACTTGTCCAGCCCCTGCACCTGGATTCCCTCGCGCGCCAGGAAGGGGCGCAGCCGCGTGGCATCGTCGGGGTGCATCGGCCCGGCGTTGGTCCAGGCGACGTTGGGCAGATGCCCGAAGATCCCGTCGAGGTTCAGACCGTTCGGGGCGACGAGGCGGTGGGACAGCGCGTGCAGTCGCAGGTAGGCGTCGGATGTGCCGGTCGGCGCGGCATCCAGGTCGATCTCCAGCGTCACCAGCTCGACGGAGACGGCGCGGCGCTCGTCGGGCACGGCCAGGTGGTCGAGGTTCTCGGTCGCCTTCGCGGGGTCGTATCCGCCGGGGATGCGGCCGGCAGCCGGGGACGGGAACCAGGTGTCCAGCACCGTCCCCGACTCGGTCACCGTCGCCAGGCCCGTGCCCCAGACCCATCGTTCGTCGCTCATGCCGTCCACGCTACCGGCTGCGATGCGGTCGTTAGACTCGGGGGATGCCGGACCTCGACCTCACCGCAACGTCCGTCGACCTCACGCGCGCGATCTGCGACATGCCCAGCGTCTCGGACGACGAGACCGTGCTGGCCGATGCCATTCACCTCGCTCTCGCCGAGCACGGTCACCTCGACCTGCATCGCGACGGCGACACGATCGTCGCACGCACCCATCTCGGTCGTGACCGCCGCGTCGTCATCGCCGGGCACATCGACACCGTTCCGATCAATCAGAACGTGCCCACGCGCGACATCGAGATCGACGGCGAGCCGTTCATCTGGGGTCGTGGGACGGTCGACATGAAGGCCGGCGTCGCCGTGCAGCTGAAGCTGGCGGCGGAGCTCACGTCGTCCAACGTCGATGTGACGTGGATGTGGTACGACCACGAGGAGGTCGCGGCCGAACGCAACGGTCTGACCCGCCTCGCGCGGAACAGTCCCGAGCTGTTCGCCGGCGACTTCGCGATCCTCGGCGAACCGTCCAACGGGGAGGTGGAGGGCGGCTGCAACGGCAACCTGCGCGCCGTCGTGCGCACCGAAGGGGTCAGAGCCCACAGTGCGCGCTCGTGGATCGGCGAGAACGCGATCCACAAGGCCGCTCCCATCCTCGCCCGCCTCGCGGAGTACCGCGCGCGGGAGGTCACCGTCGAAGGCCTCGCCTACCGCGAGGGGCTCAACGCGGTGCACGTGCGCGGAGGGGTGGCCGGCAACGTCATCCCCGACGCGTGCGAGGTCGAGGTGAACTACCGGTTCGCGCCCAGTCGCGACGGCGCCGAGGCGGAGCGCCATGTGCGCGAGGTCTTCGCGGGCTTCGACGTCGAGGTCGTCGACCTCGCCGAAGGGGCGCGACCCGGGCTCGATTCGCCGCTGGCGCAGGAGTTCCTCACGGCCGTCGGTGCCGAACCGCGCCCGAAGTACGGGTGGACGGACGTGGCACGGTTCTCGGCCATGGGCGTTCCCGCCGTCAACTACGGTCCCGGCGACCCGCACCTCGCACATCACGACGAGGAGCGGGTCCCCGTGGCGCAGATCGTCGAGGTCGAGCGCGGTCTGCGAGCGTGGCTGACCGCGTGACGGAGCGGGCGGAAGCTTCCGCCCCGTCGCTCTGGACGCGCCCGGCGCTGCGCGTCGCGTTGGTGTACCTGTCGGCGCGCGTGGTCACGAGCGCGTTCTTCGTTCTCGCCTCCGCGCTGGCCCCGGCGGATGCCCGGCACGGCCAGGGGGCGACGATCGGCACCTATGTGCTGGCGTGGGACGCCCAGTGGTACTGGCTCATCGCCTTTCAGGGGTATCCCACCGAGCTGCCGCTGACCGAGGCCGGCCGCGTCGCCGAGAACGCGTGGGCGTTCATGCCGCTGTATCCCGCACTGTCGGCGGTGGTCGCGGCGCCCTTCGGGCATTGGGGGGTCGGGGCGTTCCTGGTCACGCTCACGGCCGGCTACGGATGCGCGCTCGTGCTGCATCGGATGTTCCGCGAGCGTCTCGGCGAGAGCGCCGCGCTGTGGGGAGTGGTGTTCTTCTCCGCCGGGCCGCTCGCCGCCCTGCTGCAGGTGGGCTACGCCGAGGCGCTGTTCCTGTTCTTCCTGCTGCTGGCGATCCGCTGCGTGCAGAAGCGACGCTACGGCTGGCTGTACCTGCTCATCCCGCTCATGGGTTTCACACGACCCGGGGTGCTCGCGTTCGCGCTGTTCCTCGCCCTCTACGGTCTGTGGCGGCTCACCCGTCGCACGGTCGAGCCGGTCACCCGCCGGGATGTCGTGCACATCCTGGCCCTGGGCGCCCTCGCGACGATCGTCGGGTTCTCGTGGCAGGTGATCGCGGCGGTGGTCACGACGGACGCGTCGGCTTATCTGGAGACAGAGCTGGCCTGGCGGCGGCAGTGGGTCGGCGACGCGGGCGGATTCCTGCCGTTCGAGGGGTGGGTGCAGGGAGCGACGTTCTGGTTCCCGCGGTGGGGACTGCCCGCCTGGCTCGGCGTCACCGCCCTGGTTCTGCTGGTGGCCGCTGTCGCCGCCCTTCTCCTGCTCGAGCCGCATGTCCGCAGACTCGGGGTCGAAGTGCGCCTGTGGTCGGCGAGTTATCTCGTGTACCTTCTCGCGGTGTTCTTCCCGCAGTCGAGCACGTTCCGTCTGCTGTTCCCGCTCGCTCCGCTGGCCGGTGCGCTCGCCGTTCCCCCGTCCCGGCGGTGGCGGATCGGGGTGCTGGTGGCGTGTCTGATCGGCCAGGTGGTGTGGATCTACAACATGTACACGCTCGGAAACACGTTCTGGCGCATCCCCTGACGGCACATTTCCGTCGACGGGCGGGTGTGCACGATAAACTCGGGAGGCAGACCTCCACAAGAAAGGGAGCCACGATGGCAGCGATGAAGCCGAGAACCGGAGACGGGCCGATGGAGGCCGTGAAGGAGGGGCGCCTCATCATCGTGCGTGTTCCACTCGAGGGTGGGGGCCGTTTGGTCGTCTCTGTGAACGATGCTGAGGCCAAGGAGCTTCACGACGTTCTGGGGGGTGTCGTCAGCGCAGCCTGACGTACGTTCTCGTCTCACATACGAAAAGGCCGGTCCGAGGACCGGCCTTTTCGTGTGTGAGACCGGGTCAGCGAGGCTCTGCGGCGACGGTGGTCAGCTGGAGGAGGCCTTCGCCCACGATCGAGAGTGCGCCGATGACGGCGGATGAGGATTGCGTCTCCTGGATGAGGGAGCGGTATGCGGCTGTCGTCGGGTCGCGCCGCACGGGGTCGGAGACCGCCCCGCCACCGAGCACGCGCGGCACCAGCACCGTGCCGCCGGCGCGCACCAGGCGCAACCCGTGCTCGACGTACTCGATCACACCCTCGGGGTCGGCATCGACGAAGACGATGTCGTAGGAGGCCTCGTTCATGCGCGGGAGCACCTGGGCGGCGCGACCGGTGATGAAACGGGCTCGCGCGGCGGGCACGCGCGCGTCGGCGAAAGCCTGTCGGGCGGCGCCGAGGTGCTCGGGCTCGCTGTCGATCGTGGTGAGGGTCGCGCGAGGCGACCCGTGCAGAAGCCACAGGCCCGACACGCCCGCTCCGGTGCCGATCTCGACGATGTTCAGGGCGGCCGAGGCCGCTGCGATCACCGCGGCCTGGGCGCCGACTTCGGCGCTGATGGGCGCTGCGCCCAATTCCAGCGCGGCCGCGCGGGCACGTGCGATGTGATCGGGTTCGACGACGGACTCCGCCGCGAAGCGCCGATCGGCGTCTTGATCTGCCATGTCCACTCCTTCCGGATCAGCTTAGGTGCCGCATCGCGACGCGCCGCTGAGGCGCGACGGTAATCTGAAGGGGTGTTCAACGGCCTGACGTTCGAGAAGCTGATGCTGATCCTCGTCATCGCCGCCTTCCTGCTGGGACCGGAGCGGCTGCCGCGCTACGCCGAGGCGCTCGCGGGCCTCGTCCGGCGCGTGCGGGATTTCGCGCAGGGCGCGAGGACGCGCATGAAGGACGAGATGGGCGACGAGTTCGACGACGTCGACTGGCGGCAGCTCGATCCGCGCCAGTACGACCCGCGGCGCATCATTCGGGAGGCCCTCCTCGACGACCCGCCGGTTCCCGCCGCGAAGGCCGCGAAAGCCACGACGACAGCGGCTCCGGCGGTGAAGCCCGTCACGAGCAAACTCGAGCCCGGCACGCGGCCGCCCTTCGACAGCGAAGCGACCTGAGGGCGGGTTCGTATCGCCGACATCGCGCGGGCATAGGAGGCGCATAGGAGAGCGCGGTGCACTGTTCTCACGACACACGCACCCCATCCGAAGGAGTCGACCATGCGACGACCGGCCCTGACAACCGCCGCTCTCCTCACCTCCGTGCTGCTGGTCAGCGGCTGCGCGGCGACCTCGGCGTCGTCCGACACCGCGACCGCCACGACCGCGCCCTCCACCAGCACGGAGTCGACCACGTCCTCGACCGTGGACACCTCCAGCGAGAGCGGCGACATCGACTGGAGCACCCTGCCCACCACCGAGGTGGCGCTCACCGACGACGGGCTCACGATCACCGAGCCCGGAACCTATGTGCTCACCGGATCATCCACCGGGCAGATCGTCGTCGACAGCGACGGCCTCGTGCGCATCATCCTCGACGGCGTCACGATCGACAGCGCGGACGGTGCGGCGATCCGCGTCGACAATGCCGAGACGACCGTCATCGAGCTCGCCGAGGGGTCGACGAACTCCGTCGCCGACGCTTCGACCCGCAGCGACGAGGAGATCGACGGTGCGATCTACTCCGCGGACGATCTCGTGATCACCGGGACGGGCTCGCTCGAGGTCGCCGCGAACTTCGCGGACGGCATCGTCGGCAAGGACGATCTGTGGATCGAAGCGGGAACGATCGCCGTCTCGAGCGTCGACGACGGCATCCGTGGCACGGACTCGCTCACGGTGACCGGCGGCACGATCGACGTCGACGCCGCCGGGGACGGGATCAAATCCAGCAACGACACCGACGCCGGGGCCGGGCAGCTGGTCGTGTCGGGCGGTGAGATCACCATCACCAGCGGTGACGACGCCGTGAAGGCCGAGCAGCAGGTCACCATCAGCGGCGGAGTGATCGACATCGTGTCCTCCGTCGAGGGTATCGAGGCGCCCGTCATCGTGATCGAGGGCGGTCAGACGAGCGTCAACGCATCGGACGACGGCGTGAACGCGGCCGCCTCGGCCATCGTGACCAGCGGACTGTCGATCTCGATCAGCGGCGGCGACCTCAGCATCGTGATGGGTTCCGGCGACACCGATGCGGTCGACAGCAACGGAGACCTCACCATCAGCGGCGGCACGATCGACATCACGGCGCAGTCCGCGTTCGACTACGACGGCAGCGGGACCCTCACGGGCGGCACGATCACCGTCAACGGGGAAGAGGTCACGGAGCTGTCGAACCAGATGATGGGCGGCGGCATGGGCGGCGGCGGGCGTCCCTGAGACGACGTCTCCCGAAGAGGCACCCGGTCGCGCTCAGCCGGTCGTGAACGGCAGGGCGCGGCCGGGCAGATCGCGCGGCCGTGCGGCGAGAGCCTTCGCCAGCGCCGTGATGGCGCGCGCGGCCGGGTCCTCCGGGACAGCGATCACGCCGGGCACACCGTCGTCGCCGGCCTGACGGAACGCCGGACTCAGGGGGATCGATGCGACGACCTCCACTGGCTCGGAGGCGGTGGTCAGCGCATCCGCCACCGCGCGTCCGCCGCCGGAGCCGAACACCTCGAGCGCCGTGCCGTCGGGAAGAGACAGGGCGGACATGTTCTCCACCACGCCGATCAGGCGCTGTCCGGTCTGACGGGCGACGAGCCCGCTGCGCACCGCGACGTCGGACGCGGCCGGCTGGGGCGTCGTGACGACGAGCACCTCGGCGTGGGGGAGGAGCTGGCCCACCGAGATGGCGACGTCTCCGGTGCCCGGCGGCATGTCCAGCAGCAGCACGTCGAGGTCACCGAAGAACACGTCGGTGAGGAACTGCTGCACGGTCCGGTGCAGCATCGGACCGCGCCAGGCCACCGCGCCCACCGGTCCGTCGGCGTCACCGCGACGCAGGAACATCCCGATCGAGACGACCTTCACGCCGTACGCGACCGGCGGCAGCATGAGGTCGTCGATCCGGGTCGGCGAGGGTGCTCTGCCGTCGGCGTCGACGAGTCCGACCAGGCCCGGGATCGAGAAGCCGTGCACGTCGGCGTCGATGAGCCCGACGGAGAGGCCCTGTTCGGCGAGCGCCACGGCCAGGTTGGCCGTCACACTCGACTTGCCCACGCCCCCCTTGCCGCTCGTGACGGCGATGACGCGCGTGAGCGAATCGCGGCCGAACGGCATCTGCCGTGCGGGTCGCCCGTCGCGGAGCTTGTCGGTCAGGGCCCGGCGCTCGTCGAGGGTCATCACCCCCACCTCGAGGTCGACGGCGTCGACGCCGGTCACCGCCGCCGCTGCGTCGGTGACATCACGCGAGATGCGGTCGGCGGCGGGGCATCCGACGATGGTCAGAGCGATCGCGACGTGCGCGGTGCCGGCGTCGACGCTCACCTCGCGCACCATGTCGAGATCGCTCAGCGGACGGCGCAGCTCGGGATCGATGACCGAGCCGACGGCCGTGCGGACGCGGGATGCGAGGTCGCTCACGTGGTGGAGGACTCCTTCCGCGGGGCGTCATCGAGGTGCGTGAGCATCTTCTTCAACTCTCCGCGGAGCACGTCTTTGGTGAGCACATCGCCCTTCATGTCGTTGACCGCCATGCGGAGAGCGACGATCTCCCTCGCGAGGTACTCCGTGTCGGCCAGGTTCCGCTCGGCACGCTGTCGGTCCTGCTCGATCTGCACGCGGTCGCGGTCGTCCTGGCGGTTCTGGGCGAGCAGGATGAGCGGAGCAGCGTACGACGCCTGGAGCGAGAGCATGAGCGTCAGGGCGGTGAAGCCATTCGCCGCCGAGTCGAACCGGAGGTCGACCGGCATGAGGGTGTTCCACGCCAGCCACGCCGCGCAGAAACCGCTCAGGATCACCAGGAACGCCGGCGTGCCCATCGCACGTGCGATCCACTCGGTGAACCGCCCGAAGCGATCACGGGAGGGCTGCGGGGTGCGCCCGAGAACACCGGAGCGCCCGCGGGGCGCATCGAGGCCTCTGATGCGGGTGATCTGCTTGCGCTCGCGAGCCATCATCGCCTCCTCGTGGGGATCGCGGCGGTCGTGGTCGGAACGGCGGGCACCTCGGGGCCCTCCGTCTCGACCGAACGCCAGTCGTCCGGCAGCAGGTGGTCGAGAACGTCGTCGATGGAGACGGCCCCCACCAGGCGTCGCGCGGGATCGACCACCGGTACCGATACCAGGTTGTAGCTGGCGAGCATGCGCGCGACCTCGGACGCCGCCGCCGTCGCGGGGATGGGGTCGACGGAGTCGTCGATGATGGCGCCGAGCCGCTCGTGCGGCGGGTAGCGCAGCATCCGCTGGAAGTGCACGGTGCCCAGGAGCCGGCCCGTGGGGGTCTCGTAGGGCGGGAGGGTGATGAACACCGAGGCCGCCAGTGCCGGATGCAGCTCGTGGCGCCGGATGAGGGCGAGAGCCTCGGCGACGGTCGACTCCGCCGACAGGACGATCGGCTCGTTCGTCATGAGGCCGCCGGCGGTGTCGGGGCCGTACTTCAGCAGGTCGCGCACATCTTGCGCCTCCTCGGGCTCCATGAGGCCGAGGAGCTGCTCCGATCGCACCTTGGGCAGCTGGCCGAGGAGATCGGCGGCGTCGTCGGGTTCCATCGCGTCGAGGATGTCGGCGGCGCGCTCATCGTCGAGCTGCTCGAGGATGTGCACCTGCTCGTCTTCGGGCATCTCTTCCAGCGCGTCGGCCAGGCGGTCGTCGGGAAGCTCCTCGGCCACTTCGATCAGGCGATCCTCGGGGAGATCGAGGAGGGTGTTGGCGAGGTCGGCGGGCTTGAGCTCGGAGAAGCTCGCCACCAGCTGCTCGGCCGATTGCGCTTCGCCCGGCTCCTGGTCTTCGCGCACCTGCGACCAGGTGGCGAAGGTCGTCGCGCCCTTCGAGAAGGGGGATCCTCCCGTCTTGGGTCGCCGCAGGAAGAGCTGGCCGATGTCCCAGTCCCCGAGGCGGCTGCGCTCGATGGCGACGTCCTCGATGACGGCGGTGCCGGATCCGTCGCGCAGGAAGACGCGACGACCGACGAGCTCGGCCATGACCCGCACCTCGCCGCCGCGCTGCTGGAAGCGGCGCACGTTGATCAGGCCGGTGGTGATGACCTGGCCCGGACGGATCGAGGTGACACGGCCGATCGAGAGGAACACGTGACGCCGACCGGGGATCTCCACGATCAGCCCGACGACCCGGGGCGGGTCATCGGCACGGAAGATGACGACCACGTCGCGCACCTTGCCCAGCCGGTCGCCCGCGGGGTCGAAGACGGCGCAGCCGGTCAGGCGGGCGATGAATACCCTCTGCGTGCTCACGATTCCAGCGTAGACCGGCGTCGTGGGAGGATGGAGGAATGAGCATGATCGGCGGACGCGGCTCCCAGGCCACCGGAGAGGTGGGTCCCACGGTCGCGTCGTTCCCGACGTACGAGGCCGCGCAGAAGGCGGTGTCGGAGCTGATCTCCGGGGAGATCCCGGCTCGTGAGATCGCGATCGTCGGCACGGGACTGCGCTCGGTCGAGCGGGTGACCGGCCGTCTCGGGTACGCGTCGGCCGCTCGGTCGGGAGCGATCAACGGGCTGCTCCTGGGGCTGTTGTTCAGCGCCGTGGTCGTACTCGGATCTCCGACGGTTCCCATCCAGGTCTTCGTCGGCGTGCTGTTCGTCGGCATCGCGATCGGGATGCTCTTCAGCATCGTGACCTACTCCCTCGTGCGCCGTCGGCGCGACTACGCCTCGGTGATGGCCGTCGTCGCGGACACCTACGAGGTGACCGTCACGGCCAACAGCCTTCATCGTGCCCGACAGGTGCTGGGCCCCCGGGCGAACGGGCCCGCCGGGACCGACCCCGCCGTGCCCGGCCCCGCCGTGCCCGGCCCTCCCGCACATCCTTCCGACCCGCCGGCTCGCCCGTCGTCCACCGACGCGCCCGACCGGCCGGTCGCGCCGCCGCAGTACGGCGAGCGCGTCGACCCGGATGCGCCGCGCCGCGCCGAGGACGACGCCCCCGGCTCGTGAGCGCCGACACCGTCGAGGTGGAGCTTCCCGCGGGCACGGTGCCGGTGAGTGCCGCCACCGCGGTCCCGGCCGAGCCGTGGGCGGTCCTGGCGGTGGCGCACGGTGCCGGCTCGCGGTTCGATCATCCCGGCGTGACCGGCTTCACCGACGCGCTGAACGCGTGCGGCGTCGCGACGGTGCGCTTCAACTTCCCGTACGCCGAGGCTGGTCGGCGCATGCCGGGCCCACCCGCGCACGCGATGACGGCATGGGAGGCGGTCGCCACGAAGGTGACGTCGGAGTTCCCGCATCTGCCGTTCTTCGCCGCGGGGCGCTCCTATGGCGGCCGGATGGCGTCGATGGCCGCCGCAGAAGGCCTCCTGCGCCCCCGGGGATTGATCTATCTCGGCTACCCGCTGCATCCGCCGGGCAAGCCGGAGAAGCCGCGTACGGAGCATCTTCCCGCGATCGTCGTGCCGCAGCTGTTCCTCTCGGGAACGCGCGACGCCTTCGTGCAGCCGCTCGAGCAGCTCGACGAGGCGGTCGCGGCGTGCCGGGACGCCACCCTCGTGACGATCGACGGGGCCGGGCACGGCTTCGAGGTCGCGGGGCGACGTCGATCAGCCGACGAGGCGGCCGCGCACCTCGCGCCGATCGTCGTGGACTGGATGCGCGCCCGGGTTTGAGCGTCTGGTCACCGCCCGGCGGCGTACCCCTGCATGCCGCGGGCGTTCGCGGCTGCCCACAGCACGCCGTCGTCATTCCGTCCCACCGCGGAGACCCTGCCGAGCGCCCACGCGCCCGCGCGCGTGATCCGATGCCCGCGCGCGGCGAGGGCGTCGATCACGTCGTCGCCCAGCCGGTCTTCCACGACCGCGCCCGCCGGGGTCCAGGTGCGCGGCCAGAACGAGTCGGCGAGGGCCGTGGTGTGCAGTGCGGGCGCGTCGATCGCAGCCTGCGGGGAGAAGCCGCCGACGAGGATGCGCAGCAGAGTGAGCAGCTGCCACTGGTCCTGCTGGTCGCCGCCGGGCGATCCGAGCGCCATCCGAGGGCGGCCGTCGCGCAGCACGAGCGTCGGGGTGAGCGTGGTGCGGGGGCGCCGTCCCGGCCGCAGAGCGGACGGTCGCCCCGGCTCGAGCCACGTCATCTGCAGTCGGGTCCCGAGGCAGAAGCCGAGCTCGGGGATCGTCGGCGATGACTGCAGCCAGCCGCCCGACGGCGTCGCGGCGACGACGTTGCCCCACCGGTCGATGACATCGATGTGGCAGGTGTCGCCCCGCGTGTGCCCGGTCCGGTCGACGGTCGGCTCCCCGGTGCCCGCAGCCGCGGCGGGCGAGCCGGTGCGCAGCGGCGGAACGAACGGCGTCGCGCCGCCGGGGGATCCGGGTCGGAAGTCCGCGGCGGCGGTGGGTCCGATGAGGTCGCGACGCGCCGCGAGATAGTCGGCCGACAGGAGCGCCTCGAGGTCGACCTCGTCGTCGCCGAACCAGGCGTCGCGGTCGGCGTAGGCCAGCTTCTGCGCCTCGAGGATGTGGTGGGCGCCCGCCTCCTGCGACGGATCGAGCAGATCGTCGGCGAGCGGCTCGAGCATCCCGAGCACCGCCAGCAGCGCGGGCCCCTGCGTCCACGCGCCGGCCTTGACGATCTCGTGGCCGCGGAAGGTCGCGCTGACCGGCTCCTCGTACCGGGCATCGAATCCCGCGATGTCCTCGGCGGTGAGGACGCCGGCATGGTCCCGGCCGTCGGAGTGACGGTGCGGCGTCGCCGCGAAAGCCGACGCCGCGCGGGCGACCTCGCCCGTCTTCCACTCCCGTCGAGCGGCGTCGACCCGCGCGGCGCGGCCCACGGGGCCGTCGTCGCGCACCGGGCACGTTGCCTGCACGAGGCTCTCCAGGACCTCCGCGTAAGCGGCGTTGCGGATCAGCTCGCCCGCCCGCGGAGCCGCTCCGCCGGGCAGCCACTGCGCCGCCGAGGTCGGCCACGCCTCCCGGAACAGGCCCTCGACGCGGGCGATCGTGGCCGCCGCGCCCGCCACCAGCGGATGGCCATCGCGCGCGTAGCCGATGGCGTACGCGAGAACGTCGCGCAGCTCCCACGTGCCGTGGTCGCGCAGCAGGAGCAGCCACGCGTCCACGGCGCCGGGCACCGCGGCGGCGAGGGCGCCTGCCCCGGGCACGAGATCGAGACCCTCGGCCCGCAGATGCGCGATCGAGGCGCCGGCCGGCGCCGGGCCCTGGCCCATGAGCACGCGCGGCTGCTCGCCGGCGGGTTGGATGAGGCCGACGAGGTCACCACCCGGACCGTTCAGATGCGGTTCCACGACGTGCAGCACGAAAGCGCCCGCGACGGCCGCGTCGAAGGCGTTGCCACCGCGCTCGAGCACCGCCTGAGCGGTCGCGGTCGCCGTCCAGTGGGTCGAAGCCGACATGCCGAAGGTGCCGGTCAGCGTCGGCCGCGTCGTGAAGGCGGGCTCTTCGGTGTAGCTCACGGCGTCAGGATGTCGCCCGCGCGATCCAGGCCTCGACCTCGTCGGCGGTGCGGGGGATCGCCGCAGAGAGGTTCTCCACGCCGTCCTCGGTCACCAGCACGTCGTCCTCGATGCGCACACCGATGCCGCGGTATTCCTCCGGCACCGTCAGGTCGTCGATCTGGAAGTACAGTCCGGGCTCGATCGTGAACACCATGCCCGGCTCGAGCAGTCCGTCGTAGTACATCTCGCGGCGGGCCTGTGCGCAGTCGTGCACGTCGATGCCGAGGTGGTGACTCGTGCCGTGCACCATGTAGCGGCGGTGCTGCCCGCCGCGGTCGGCGTCGAGGGCCTCCTCCGCCGTCACCGGCAGGAGCCCCCACTCGGCGACCCGGGCGGCGATCACCTCCATGGCGGCCGCGTGGACGTCGCGGAACCTCACCCCGGGCCGGGCGACGGCGAACGCGGCGTCCGCCGCCTCGCGCACCGTCTCGTAGACACGCCGCTGGGTGTCGGTGAAGGAGCCGGAGACCGGGAGCGTGCGGGTGATGTCGGCGGTGTAGAGACTGTCGACCTCGACGCCGGCGTCGACGAGGATGAGATCCCCCGGCGCGACCGCCCCGTCGTTTCGCGTCCAGTGCAGGTAGCACGCGTGCGGCCCCGAGGCGGCGATGGTGTCGTAGCCCTCACCGTTGCCGTCGCTGCGGGCGCGCAGGTGGAAGACGCCCTCCACGACGCGCTCGCCGCGAGGGTGGGCGACGGCACGGTCGAGATGGCGCACGATGTCGTCGAAGCCGCGAGCGGTCGCATCCACCGCGAGGCGCATCTGGGCGATCTCGTAGTCGTCCTTGATCAATCGAAGCTCGGAGACGGCACGCGTGAGGTCCTCATCCTCGCCGAGGACGAGGTCGTCCTCGGCGCCGGCGAAGTCGTCGATGTGCGCGGTCGCGATGCCGAGGTCGACGGCGACGCCCTCCCGCGCGGGACGGGGGCCGATCCAGAACTCCCCGATCGACGCGTCGGCGTAGAACTCAGCGGTGGTGCGGTCGGCGCGCTCGCGGAAGTACAGCGTCGCCGTGTGACCGTCCGCGACCGGGTCGAGCACGAGAACGGAGTCCGGCTCGGAGTCGGAGGCCCAGCCGGTCAGGTGGGCGAAGGCCGAGTGGGCGCGGAAGAGGTAGTCGGTGTCGTTGCTCCGCTGCTTCAGCGAGCCCGCGGGGATCACCAGCCTTCTTCCGGGGAACGACGAAGACAGCTTCTTGCGCCGGGCTGCCGCGAAGGGGGCCTGGTCACGCTGCGGCGGTGCGGAATCCGGCCGCGGGGCCCACCCGGTGGAGATGGTGTCGAGGAAGCCCTGCGGAAAGGGCTGCCGACGATTGGTGCCGCTGTCGTGCGTGGTCTCCGCCGTCTCGGTCGCCGCGATCGTGTCGCTGTCGCCAGTGCTCATCTGTTCAGTCTCGCACTTGTGAGCCCGGGCGTCACCGGGCCGATCATCGGGGCTCGTACTGCACCACGAGAGGTCGGTGGTCGCTGCCCGAGCCGTCGGTCGACTGCAGCACGAGCGACCCGGTCGCCACCCATGACGGCGATGCGAGGATGTGGTCGATGGGTGCGCCCACGTGGGAGGGCAGCTGCGAAGGCCACGTGCCGACGGCGCCGTTGCCGGTCTCCGAGGCCGCGTCCAGGCATCGACCCAGCGTGCCGCCGTCGATTCCGTAGGCGGCAAGATGGTCGACCGTGGCGTTGAAGTCACCCGCCATGATGACGTTGTCCTCGGCGCACTGGTCGGCGAGCCACTGCAGGTCGCTGCGCCACTGCGCCATGTCGTCGACGCGCGGGGCGACCGCGTGGGCCGCGACGACGGTCGGACCGTCGCCGGAGGTCGGCATCACGACCGCGCTCGGGACGGTCGAGGTGTTGCTCGAGCCGTCCTGCGAGGATTCGATGACGGCGTAGTCCCCGAGGTCGGGGGAGATGAGGATCGTCGTCGAGAGGGCATCCCATCCGGCGTCCTGGCTGCCGAACGTGGCGTGGTGCACCCACATGGGGCGCCCATAGTCCCGCATCGCGATCGCGACCTGCTCACCTGTCTCCGCGCTCGTCTCGGGCAGGGTGACGATGTCGGCCTGCATCGCCACGGCGATCTCGGCTATCGACGCCGCCGACGTGTTCCCGCTCCCGGCGGTGTTCCAGGTCATCACCCGGATGCTCTCCTCGGTCGACGCGGGGAGGGCCTCGGTGCCCCACCCGCGCCCGTACAGGATCGCGCCGTTGCCGGCCGCGGCCAGCAGGCACACGATCGCGAGGGTCGTGGCGAACGCCCGGAGCGGTCGGATCAGCGCGACCAGCAGCGCCAGCAGGGCGAGCACCACGAAGGCGGCTGCGACGAGGCCTCGGAAGGAGACGATCTGCGCGATGGGGAATCGGTCCTGGACGCGGAACACGTCGGGTACCGTCACGATCGCCGCCGCGAGCGCGAACGCCGCAGCGGCGACGAACCCGAACACGCGCAACACGACACGAACCCTATTCGCGCAGACTGAAAGAAGCGTCAAGGTCGGCACGGTGCGCCCTGGATCGCCCTTCCGGCCGGGCATCGGACGCCAGGGCGCTGGCGGACGCTACCCTCGGAAGAATGCAGCGGTCGGGTCGATGTGAGGGGCCGGGCGATCTGCATCTGCACTCGACGCACTCCGACGGGACCGAGCCGCCCGCGCAGGTCATGGCCGCAGCCCACGCGCACGGCATGCGCACCGTGGCGCTCACCGATCACGACACGACCTCCGGGTGGGCGGAGGCGGCAGACGCCGCGACGTCGCTGGGCATGACGTTCGTGCCCGGCATGGAGATGTCCTCGCAGCACGAGTGGCGCAGCATCCACGTGCTCGCCTACCTGTTCGACCCGGACGAGCCGCGCCTGCGCGCGATGACCGACCGCGTGCGTCGCTCGCGGCTGCAGCGAGCTCGGATCATGGCCGACCGCATCGCGCGCGACTACGACATCACGTGGGAGGACATCGTCGCCCAGACGAGCACCGGCGCGACCGTCGGACGCCCGCACATCGCCGACGCCCTCATCGCCCGCGGCGTCGTCGCCGACCGCGGCGAGGCGTTCTCGACGATCCTCGCAACGGGCGGCGACTACTACGTGTCGCTGTTCTCGCCCGACCCGGTCGAGGCGGTCGAGCTCATTGTGGGCGCCGGGGGAGTGGCGATCATCGCGCATCCGGCCGGCCGGGCCGGGATCCCGCCCAAGCGCCTGCTGACACGCATGCTGGATGCGGGACTTGCCGGCTTCGAGCTCGGTCACCGCGAGAACCTCCCGGCCGCGGTGGCGACACTGCGCGCGCTCGCCGACGAGCGGGATCTGATCGTCACCGGATCCAGCGACTACCACGGGCTCGGAAAACCCAATCAGCCGGGAGAGCACACCACGAGCGAGGCGATGCTCGAGCGACTGATCGACCGCGGGACGGGCTGCGCGCCGGTCTTACCGTGAGCGGTGATGCCGCTCAGGCGGTGCCGGCCGCGCCCTCGCGCGGGCCGCGCGGTCCTCGCCGGCGACGGCGGCGCGGCGCGGGGCGTCCGTCGTGGTGCTCCTTGCCCTGACCGTCGTGCGTGCCGGCCCCGTCGCTCTCGCGGTCGGATGCGTCCGCGCCGCGCGCGGCTTCGCCCTCAGCCGGGCGGGGTCCGCCGTCGGATCCGGTGCTGCGGCGGCGGCGACGGCGTCGCGGCGACCCGTCGCCGCCGTCACCGGCTTCGCGTCGGGGTCCGTCGGCCTTCTGGGCCTTCGGAGCGGTCGCCATGCGCCCCTTCGTGCCCGCCGGGATGTCGAGGTCCGTGTACAGGTGCGGGCTCGACGAGTAGGTCTCGGTCGGCTCGGGCTGGCCGAACTCCAGCGCTCGGTTGATGAGCGCCCACTTGTGCAGGTCGTCCCAGTCGACGAAGGTCACCGCGATGCCCGTGCGCCCGGCCCGGCCGGTGCGGCCCGCGCGGTGCAGGTAGGTCTTCTCGTCGTCGGGGATGGTGTGGTTGATCACGTGTGTGACGTCGTTGACGTCGATGCCGCGCGCAGCGACGTCGGTGGCGATCAGGACATCCTTCTTGCCCGCCTTGAACGAGGCCATCGAGCGTTCCCGCGCCTCCTGGCTCATGTCGCCGTGCACAGCGGCGGCGTTGAAGCCCCGGTCGCCCAGTTCGTCGACGAGCTTCTGCGCGGCCCGCTTGGTGCGGGTGAAGATCACCGTCTTGCCGCGGCCTTCGGCCTGCAGGATGCGCGCGATGACCTCGTCCTTGTCGAGCGAGTGGGCGCGGTAGACGAGATGGCGGATGTTCGCCTGGGTGAGACCCTCGTCGGGGTCGTTCGCCCGCATGTGGATCGGGTTGGACATGAAACGCCGGGCGAGGGTGACGATCGGCCCCGGCATGGTCGCGGAGAACAGCTGCGTGTGGCGCACGGCCGGCACCTTCTGGAAGATCTTCTCGATGTCGGCGAGGAAGCCGAGGTCGAGCATCTTGTCGGCCTCGTCCAGCACGACCTCGGTGGCGTTGGAGAGATCGAGCAGACGCTGATTGTTGAGGTCGATCAGGCGTCCGGGCGTGCCGACGACGATCTGTGCTCCGGCCTTCAGCTGGTCGATCTGACCCTCGTAGGCCTTGCCGCCGTAGATCGCCACCACCGAGGTGGAGCGGTTCGAGGTCAGCATGTCCATGTCTTCGTAGACCTGCACCGCGAGCTCACGCGTGGGCACGACGATGAGCGCCTTCACCCCCGGCTCGGGGTTGTGGCCAAGACGCTGGACGACGGGGATGCCGAACCCGAACGTCTTGCCGGTGCCGGTCTTGGCCTGCCCGATGATGTCCTGCCCCGGCAGGCCCAGCGGGATCGTCTGCTCCTGGATGGGGAACGCGTCGACGATTCCTCGTGCGGCGAGGGCGTCGACGATGTCCTGGTCGACGCCGAGTTCGGCGAAGGTGGTCACGGTGTGGGAACCCGTCCGGCAGTGAGACGCTGCCTGTGGTCGGCCCCGGGCGCATCCGTGGCGCACGCTGGGGCGAAAGTGTGTCCACGCCCTTCTCTCAACCACGGGCGCGGTGCCCCGATCCGACGCCGGGGACCGAACCAGGATAGCCGAGGGCGCCGCGCACGCCGCGCGGCGGGCCGCGCGGACCCGCGTGGCGGCCTAAGGTGGAGGCCGTGGTGACCTGGTTCTGGCAGCGGCGTCCGCAGGGGCGCCTGCTTCAGCTTCGCTCCCGCGGCGAGCTCGGCGACGCGATGCGGGTGGACTTCGAGGAACTCGCCCCGGAGATCGCCACCTACCTCGGCCAGGCCGCCTATCTTCAGCTGGGGTTCTTCGAGACGCTGAGCGAGCTCATCCAGACCACGCCGGAGCTCGCGCAGAAGGAGGCCGTGTCGCGCGCCGCGGGTGCCGCGCTGACCAAGCACGAGGAGCTGGTGGCGCTCATCCGCGATCGCGGTGAGGACCCCACCAATCTGATGCTGCCGTTCCGCGAGCCGCTCGATGCCTTCCGGCGGGCGACGCACGGTCGACGGCCGCAGGAGACGATGCTCTCCGTGCACATCACCGCGGGGCTGCTCGATGACTTCTACCTCGCCCTCTCGGCCAGCTACGGCGAGGCCGGCCGCCGCGTGGCTCGTGTGCTTCGCGCCGACAACGACCGCCAGGCGATCGTCGACATCGTCGCCGAGACGATCGCCAGCGACCCCGAGTGGAAGGCGCTCCTTGCCATGTGGGGGAGACGCCTGGTGGGCGACACCCTTCTGATCGCCCGATCGGCTCTTCGCCCGACCGCGCTCGACGCCGACGACGAGGAGAAGGTCGAGCCGGTCTTCACCGAGCTCATGGCAGCTCATTCACGACGCATGGACGCGATGGGCCTGGCTGCCTGAGGGCCCGGCCGGGTGTTCCGGCTACGACCGTCAGTCGATTCCGAGCGCTGCCCTCTCGCGGGCATCGTGCGTCAGGCGAACCCTCGCCAGCAGAAGCGCCGCCGGCCAGCACACCACCGCCGGCACGACGAACGCCGACAGCCACGGCCACAGCGAGTCGATGCCGATGCCGGCCCAGGTCAGGGCGAGCCACGCCACCCCGGCGGCGATGGTGCCGAGAACCGGGATGACCGCCGCCCCGCGCGTCTGGCGATGGGGCACCTGGAGGTGAGCGGCGATCCCGATCGCCGCGCCGATGATGAGGGCGATGAGGATCTGCATCGATCAGGCGACGAAGCCGACGCGGCGGGATTCCTCGCTGCCGAGCTCGACGTAGGCGAGCGCCGCGGTGGGCACCAGGTAGGAGTTGCCCTTCGCGTCGGCGAACTCGATGTGCGCGGCGCCGGAGTCCAGAGCCGTCGCGACGGAGCTCTTCACGTCGGCGGCCGACTCGTTCGTGTCGAAGTTCAGCTCACGTCCGGTGTTCGCGATGCCGATGCGGATCTCCACGTCACATACCTCCTGGCGACTCGGGCCGGTACGGCCCGCACCCGCGGGGTTCTGCGGGTGCACGGCCAGCCTACGGCACCCGCACGCCCGGCTCCCGGGCCTCGCGCACGCTCTGGGCGAACGCGCGCGGGCCGGGACCGGGATGTCGGCGGCGGCGGCTAGCGTCGTGGCGTGATGACTTCCGTCGCGAGCGCCTTCCCCGCGTCCGCCGCCGACGCCGCGTCCGGCCCAGGGGTGCGCGCGGAGAACCTCGACGATGCGCAGCGCGCGGTCGTGGCGTCGGCGATCGGGGCATCCGGAGTCGTCGTCGGCGCACCGGGCACGGGCAAGACCACCGCCGTCGTCGCCCGCGTCGTGGCGCTCGTCGAACGCGGGGTCGACCCGGACGAGATCGTCGTGCTCACGCCCTCCCGGCAGACCGCGACGGCGTTGCGGGACCGCCTGGCCGTCGCGGTCGGCACGGCGACGTCGGGGCCGCTCGCGCGGTCGGTGGCCTCCTTCGCGTTCGCGATCGTGCGATCGTGCGCCGTCGCGGCGGGCGCCGAGCCGCCCCAGCTCCTCACCGGCGGCGACGAGGACCAGATCATCCACGACATGCTCGACGGCGACGCAGAGGACGAAGCGCTGCCGGGGGCGGTGAGCCGATGGCCGTCCGGGCTCGGGGCCGGCATCCGTGACACCACGGGTTTCCGATCCGAGGTGCGCGCCTTCCTCGCCGAATGCGCGACGCTCGGGCTGGACCCTGTGCGGCTGGACGCTCTCGCAGCCGACCACGACGTCGCGGAGTGGCGCGCGATGGCGTCGTTCCAGCGCGAGTACGTGCGCGTGCGCGCCGGGATGCGCGGCGCCCATCGCGATGCCGCGGGCCTGGTCCGCGAGGCGGTCAGCCTGGTCGCAGCGGGAGCGGTGGGGGTGGAATCGATCGCGCGCATCCGTCATCTGCTCGTGGACGACGCCCAGGAGATGACGGCCGGGGCCGTCGATCTCCTCGACGCCTGCCGTGCGCGCGGCATGAGCGTGCTCGCGTTCGGTGACCCCGATGTCGGTTCCGGAGCGTTCCGCGGCGCGACGCCGCAGAACTTCGCCCGCCTGGCGCGCGTCCTCGGGTCGGTCGCTGTGCTCGGCGCCGCGCACCGGGGCACAGCGCACTCGACCGACGTCGTTCGCCGGGTCACCCAGCGGATCGGAGCCGCGGGGGTCGTCGCGCACCGATCCGCGCCGGGGGATACCGTGCCCGACGGATCTGTGCGCGCCGTGACGGTCCGCTCCGCCGCCGAGGAGTACGACGTCATCGCCCGGATGCTGCGGGAGCGACACGTGCACGACGGCGTTCCGTGGCGCGAGCTCGCCGTGATCGCCCACGACACCCGTCAGGTGACCGGTCTGCAGGCCGAACTGTCTGCGCGTGACGTGCCCGCCCTCTCGCCCGGTTCCGCCCAGGCCCTCGGACAGATCGCACCCGTGCGCGATCTGCTGCGCCTGATCGAGATGGCCGCCGCCGACCGGTGGAGCGCGGATGAAGTCACGGACGCGCTCCTCGGCGTGACCGGGCGACTCGACCCGATCGAGCTGCGCCGGCTGCGGTCCGCCCTCCGGCACGCCGAGGTGGCCGCCGGCGGCGAGCGTGCGGGTCGGGAGCTCCTGCTGGCCGCGATGCGCAGCCCCGTCGAGTTCGACATCATCGATGCGCGCGAGGCGCGACGCGCCGCCGCGCTCGCGCGGACCCTGGCTCATCTCCGCGACGAGCTGGAGCGGGGTGCGAGCGCCCACGAGCTGCTGTGGGCGGCGTGGGAGCGGTCCGGCCTGCAGAAGCCGTGGGCGCGGACCGCAGCGGGTCACGGTCCGATCGCGGATCAGGCCGGGCGGGACCTCGACGCCGTCGTCGCGCTCTTCCAGGCGGCGAAGCGGTTCGGTGAGCGCTCCGTCGACGCCGACCCGCGTGTCTTCGTGCGCAGCGTGCTCGATGCGCGTGTCGCCGAGGACCGACTCGATCCGCCTCCGCACGACGACGTCGTGCGCGTGCTCACTCCGGCGGCGTCGCTCGGGCTCGAGTTCGACACCGTCGTCGTCGCCGGCGTTCAGGAGGGGGTGTGGCCGAACACCCGCCTGCGCGGAGGACTGCTGCACACCTGGCGCCTGGCCGACGCTCTCTCGCGCGATGACGAGCATGCCCCGTCGACCCTGGACCGACGTCGCGCCGCGATGCACGACGAGCTGCGGCTGCTGGTGCGGGCGCTCAGCCGCTCCCGGGCGCGCACCGTCGTGACCGCGGTGGACGACGACGACACCGGCCCGAGCGTTTTCTTCGAGTTCCTCCCGCCCGCCGAGTCGGTCGCCGTCGAGCATCCGCTGTCGCTGCGCGGCCTCGTCGCCGCCCATCGGCGCACGCTCACGACGACGCGCGCGATCCTCGACCCCGGCGCGGCGGCGGCCGCTCGCGCGCACGCGGCCGCACAGCTGGCCCTGCTCGCCGACGCGGAGGTGCCCGGGGCGGACCCGACGCACTGGTACGGCGTTGCCGGACCGACCTCCACCGGCCCGCTGCGCGACCTCGAGCGCGAGCACATCCGCGTGTCCCCCTCACGCCTCCACGCGCTGGAGGAGTGCGAGCTCAACTGGGTGATCGCCGACCTCGGTGGAGACCCGGGCGGCGTCACGGCGGGGCTCGGCACGATCGTCCACGCGGCGCTCGAGCATGCCGTCGAGACGTCGGAAGAGGCGCTGTGGGCCGTCGTCGAGGCGCGCTGGGGCGAGCTCGCCTTCGAAGCCGGCTGGCGTGAGCGCGCCGAGAAGGCGCGTGCGCGCGACCTCATCCGGCGCCTGCACGCCTATCTGCGCCGCTTCGACGGCGACGGGGGTCGCCTGATCGGCGCGGAACCGCACTTCGAGGTCCCCCTCGCCGTCGTCGGTGCCGAGGACGCACCTCACGGCATCGTGCTCTCGGGATACATCGACCGCGTCGAGCTCACGCCGGAGGGCACTGTCGTGATCGTCGACCTCAAGACCGGGAAGCGGGAACCGCAGACGGACGCGAAGGTGGCCGACAACCCGCAGCTGGCCGCGTACCAGCTCGCGTTCGAGTCCGGTGCCATTCCCGAGGCGGTGGGGCATCCCCCGGGCGGCGCGCAGCTGCTCGTGCTGCGACCCACGTCGAAGGCGGACTACGTCACGCCACGCCAGCCGCCGTTCGACGAGGAACGCCGCGCGGCGTTCCACGCCCGCATCCAGGAGGCCGTCGCCGTCATGCGGGCGACGTCCTTCGCCGCACCCTACGAGGAGCACTGCCGCGACGAGCACGCCTACGGGCTGTGCCGCATCCACACCATCGGGGCGGTGAGCGCGTCGTGACCGTTCCCGCCGTCGTCCTCGCCGCGGCGCTCGGTCAGTACCCTCCGACGCCGGAGCAGACCGCCGTCATCGAAGCCCCGCTCGCTCCGGCGCTCGTGGTCGCGGGAGCCGGGAGCGGCAAGACCGAGACGATGTCGGGACGGGTGGTGTGGCTCGTCGCGAATCGACTCGTGCGCCGGGACGAGGTACTCGGTCTCACCTTCACGCGCAAGGCCGCCGGTGAACTCGCCGACCGCATCCAGAGGCGGCTGGCGCGGCTGGCCGAGTTCGACGCGCGAGGTCTACTGCCGCACCTCGAGCGCCTTCACGCCGAGGGGCGGCTCGAGGTGTTCGCACGCATCGAGCGCGCGGGGGGTCCGGCCCTCGCGCGACGTGCGGCGATGGAGGAGCTCGCCGTCGCCGTCGGCGCCACGCCGCGCGCGGCCGGAGAGCTCGACGACGAGTTGCTGCACCGGCCGACCGTGTCGACGTACAACGCGTTCGCCGACCAGATCGTGCGCGAACACGCCGTGCGTATCGGCCGCGACGCCGAAGCCGCGGTGCTGAGCGAGTCGGCGGCGTGGCTGCTCATGCGGCGCGTCGTCTTCGCGTCCGACGATGAGCGCCTCGAGGAGCGGGGCGAGGCGGTGCGATCCATCGTCGATGCGGCGCTGCGCATCGCACGCGACGCGGTGGACAATCTCGTCGACCCCGAGGAGCTCGCGGCGTTCCCCGAGCGCTTCTCGGGTGTGCTCGAGCGGCCCTCCACCACCAAGCGCACCGTCGTCTACAGAGACGTCGAGGTCGCCGAGAACAACGTGCGCGCGCTGACGCTGCTGTCCGACCTCGCGCGCGAGTACGCGGCGCAGAAGCGACGCCTCGGCGTCATCGACTTCTCCGATCAGGTCGCCGGCGCCCTCGAGGTGGTCGCGGCGCATCCGCCGGCGGCCGACGAACTGCGCGACCGCTATCGGGTCGTGCTGCTGGATGAGTACCAGGACACCTCCGTCGCCCAGACCGATCTGCTTGCGTCTCTGTTCGCCGGAACGGCGGTGATGGCCGTCGGGGATCCGCATCAGGCGATCTACGGCTGGCGGGGGGCGAGTGCCGGCAACCTCGGCGGATTCGTCGACGCATTCGCTTCGGAGCAGACCTGCGCGCGCTTCGCGCTCCTGACGAGCTGGCGAAACGGCATCGGCGTCCTCGACGCCGCGAACGCGGTGCTCGCGCCGCTCGCCACCTCCTCGCCGGTCGCCGTCGCCGAGCTCCGGCCGCGACCGGATGCACCGGCTGGGGAGGTCGAGATCGGCTTCGACGACGCGCTGGACGCCGAGACCGATCGGGTGGCACGGTGGTTCACCCGGGTCCGCGCGGAGCGTTCCGCGCGAGGACGTGCGACCACCGGTGCGATCCTGTTCCGATCCAAGAAGCACATGGTGCGCTTCGGCGACGCCCTCGCGCGGCACGGCATCCCGCATCGCATCCTGGGCCTCGGCGGCCTGCTGTCGACCCCCGAGGTCGTCGATGTCGTGAGCGCACTCCGGGTGATCAGCGACCCGTCGGCGGGCTCGGCCCTCATCCGACTCCTGGCCGGTCCGCGCTGGAGCATCGGGCTGCCGGACCTGCGCGAGCTGTCGGCGCTGTCTCGACGTATCGCGTCGCACGACGAGGCGCTGCGGCCCCTTCCGGCAGAGGTCGTGGCGACGATCCGCGGAAGCGCCGCGGACGATGCCGGGTCGTTGTCGGACGCTCTCGACTTCGTCGTGCGCCACGGCCCAGACCACGGCTGGCTCTCGGGGTTCACCCGCGAAGCGGTGACGCGCCTCACCGAGGCGGGCGCGGTCTTCGCGGGACTCCGTCGTGCCGTCGGCATGCCCCTACCCGAGCTCGTGCGCCTCATCGAGAGCGAGCTGCGCCTGGACATCGAGCTCGCCGCCAACGAGTCTCGCGGACCCGCGCGCATCGCCTCGGCCCAGCTGCGCGCATTCGTCGACGAGCTGCACGCCTTCCTCGCCGCCGACGAGACCGGTTCGATCGCGAGCCTCCTCGCGTGGCTCGATCACGCCGAGCAGCTCGACGAGTTCGCGCCGCGCACCGAGCCGCCCGAGGACGACGTCGTGCAGCTGCTCACGATCCACGGGTCCAAGGGGCTGGAATGGGACGCCGTGGCCGTGGTGCGGCTCGTGAAGGACGAACTGCCCAGCGCCCCGCGCGACACGAAGGGCTGGCTCGGCTTCGGCGTGCTCCCTTACGCTTTCCGCGGCGACGCCGCCTGGCTTCCGGACTTCCGGTGGCGCGCGGACCTCGCCGAGACCCAGCAGGACCTCAAGACGAATCTCGACGCCTTCGTGGCCGAGAACCGTGCCCGTCAATTCGACGAGGACCGGCGGCTCGCCTACGTCGCGGTCACACGCGCGCGGGATCACCTGCTCCTGACCGGCTCGACGTGGTCCGGCACCAAGCGTCCTCGCGAACGGAGCGTCTTCCTCGAAGAGGTCGCTCGCGCGATCGGCACGGAGCTCCCCGCGGACGAGGTCGGCGAGAACCCGTATCTCGGCGAACGACGCGTGCTGCACTGGCCTCTCGATCCGCTCGGGGAGCGACGCGAGCTGGTCCTGTCCGCCGCGGGCGCGGTCGGTGACGCGATCAGCGCGCCGCGCACCCGGCCCGACGACGATCTGGCCCTGCTCCTGGCCGAACGCGAAGCTCGCGCGCGACCCCGTTCGGGCGGTGCGCCCACGCGCATCGCGGCATCCCGCTACAAGGACTTCGTGTCGGACTACGACGGCACCGTCGCGCGGCTGTCACGGCCGTTGCCGGAACGACCGTACCGGCAGACCCGGCTCGGGACGCTGTTCCATGCGTGGGTCGAGCACCGGTCGGGCCTCGTGGGCGCGGGAGGATCCCTCGACGACGCCCTGTGGGAGTCGGACGACGAGTCGGCCGACGCTCCGGCTGCCGGCGACGCCGATGCGGATGCGCTCGGCGCGCTGCGGCGCACGTTCGAGCGCAGCGAGTGGGCACCGCTGCAGCCTCTCGAGGTCGAATCCGAGATCGACTTCACCATCGCCGACCTCGACGGCGCCACGCACGTGGTCATCTGCAAGCTCGACGCGGTCTACCGCCGCGACGACCGCGACGGACGGATCGAGATCGTCGACTGGAAGACCGGCGCGCCGCCGCGGAACGACGCCGAACGCGCCGAGCGCATGCTGCAGCTGGAGCTCTACCGTCGGGCCTACCACCACAAGCACGGTGTTCCGCTCGCAGAGATCGACGTGGCGCTGTACTACGTCGCCGACGATCTCGTGCTGCGCGCCTGACCCGGCCGGAGGGGTGCTTCAGTCGGCGAGCCAGCGGCGGAGCGCGGCGTCGGATGCTCGCTGCGCTTCGGCCGCATCGTCGGGCTCTTCGGGGTCATCGGCGGTGCGGGTGGCGGCGCGGCGGGCCGTGTCGGACCCGGTGGCGGTGACCAGGGGTCGCGGCACGTCGCGCTCGGTGATCGGGGCGCGTGAGACGGGTGCGGGCAGGTCTTCGTCGGCCAGCGGCGCGGTCTCGGCGAAGGTGATATCCGACCAGATCGGCTCGGGAGCCTTCACCTCCGGCGCATCATCATCCACCGGCTGCTCATCGAGGAGGGGTCCGGTCGCCGATCGCGCCCGCTCGACGGCACCGGCCAGATCGGTCGTCGACTGAGCATCGTCATCCGAGAGCCACGTCGACAGCTCCTCGGGATCGTACGTGTCGGTGTGCATCGACGTGTCCACGCCCGCGGCGGGAGCCTCGGGCGTGCGGTCCAGGAGCGCCAGGGCCTCGTCGACGCTCGAGCCCGCCCGGGGCACCACATCGTCGTGCCCGACCCCCTCGGCGAGCGACTCCAGCAGTTCCACGGCGTCGTGGACGATGTCTTCGCGCCCCGATTCGTCGCCGTGGACGAGCCAGCGTGCGAATTCCAGCTCGGCGTACATGCGGGCACGCTCGCGCACCAGGCCGTCCGGTGCGCGCCCGCTCGCCGCGCCGTAGGCGTCGAGGACGTCGTCGGCGGCGTCGGGCGCCCCCGCGAGCCATTGCAGATCGACAGCCGGGTCTCCGACCTGGAGCCCCTGCCACTCCAGCAGACCCACGACGGCGGGTGCATCGTCCACCTCATCGAAGAGGAACGAGGCCGCGGTCGCTCCGCCGAGCGTCACCGCCGACTCGAAGCGCCAGAGCTGCTCCGACGACACCGCGCGGCGCCATCTCGCCAAGAGCGGAGCGGGGACCCGACGCGTCGCCTCAGCGCGATCGAGCAGGCGCGTGACGTCGTCTCGTACCTGCGAGGGGGTGCGCACCGGCAATCCCTCGGCGCGGACGATCGACGGGGGCAGGCCGTGCAGTGCGGCGAGGGCTTCACCCAGTGAGGTGGCCACACCGCGCCCGGCGGGGATGTGAGCGGCATCCACCCGGTACCCCTCGAGGAGGTCGACCACCAGCACGCGGTGCGCGTCGAGCGACGTCTCGCCCAGAAGCTCGGGCGCGCGGTACGGCAGCAGACTGCGCACGCCCGGCGTGAGCGCCCGCAGCGCCCGGGCCTCGGCGGCCAGGTCGGCCGAGCCTGCGGCGTCCACGGGCACGCGGACCACCACGCGTCGTCCGTCGTCGAGCTCGGCGACAGCCGCGTCGTACCGGCCGGCCGCTCCCTCGGTCAACGCTCTCACCGCGACCACGACGGCCTGCGGAAGAGCCGATGTCACCGTCGCGGCTAGAGTGAGAGGTGAGCGTGCCATGAGCCCAGGGTAGGTCGGTGACCCCCGCGCCCGGCCGCGCCACGCCCGGCTCCGCGACCAATGCAGGAAGGTCCTCGATGACGGCGCAATCGCATCCTCCCGTCGCCATCGGGCTGGCGGTCGACCGGTCGGCCGAGGAACGAACGCTCGACGGACTCATCGATGCGGCCGTGGCCGACAAGGACACGGTCGTGCTCGCGCTCGCTCGCGATGCGGCTCCGCTGGCCGCCCGCGACGCGCTGGCCTGGATGTCGCCCTGCGAGGTGCCCGCGCCCGATGAGTGGGCATTCCTCGGCCGTCGCCCCGACGGCCGTGCCGTGCTCGCCGCCGTCTACGTCGACGATGAGCCGCCGTTCGACGCTCCCGGCGGGTGGGGCGGGCTGCGGGTGGTGGGGGCCGACCTCGACCCCGCCGAGGCAAGCGTGTTCACCGAAGCGCTCAGCCTCGCCCGCTGGCTGCGCGATTCCCCCTTCTGCCCCGCGTGCGGTACGCGCACCGACGTGCGCATGTCCGGGTGGTCCCGACACTGCGCGTCCTGCGGGCGCGAGCACTTCCCCCGGACCGACCCCGCGGTGATCGTCGCGGTCACCCACCCGCACGATCCCGACCTGCTGCTGCTCGGCTCGAACGTGCTGTGGGGCGAGGACCGATTCTCCTGCTTCGCCGGGTTCAACGAGGCCGGGGAGTCCCTCGAGGACACCGTCGCGCGAGAGCTGTACGAAGAAGCGGGCGTCGCGTTGACGGATGTGCGCTACCGCGGGTCCCAGTCCTGGCCGTATCCCCGTTCGCTCATGGTCGGCTTCCTCGCCACGGCGGTCGACGCTCACGCGGTGCGCCCGGACGGCGAGGAGATCGTGGCGGTGCGGTGGTTCCACCGCGATGAGATCGGTGCCGCTCTGTCGGGCCGCGGCCCGGTGCAGCTCCCCGGGCCCGCTTCGATCTCGCGCCGCCTCATCGAAGGCTGGCACGGCGGGGTCGCGTGAGCGCGCTCGACGGACTGGACGACCGCCAGCGAGAAGCCGCACGCGCCCTGCGCGGGCCGGTCGCGGTGCTCGCGGGCGCGGGCACCGGCAAGACCCGGGTGATCACCCATCGCATTGCGCACGGCGTGGAGACGGGAGCTTTCACGCCGAATCGCGTGATGGCGGTCACCTTCACGGCGAAGGCGGCCGGCGAGATGCGCGGGCGGTTGCGGGCGCTCGGCGTCGGCGGGGTGAGCGCACGCACCTTCCATGCCGCGGCGCTGTCCCAGCTGAACTACTTCTGGCCCACGCTCGCCGGCGACAGCGCCCCGGCCGTCGTCGACAACAAAGTGCGGCTGCTCGCGCATGCCGCCGACACGGTGGGGATGGACCCGGACACCGGGACGCTTCGTGACATCGCGTCGGCGATCGAGTGGCGCAAGGTCACGATGCGTTCGATCGAGGATTATGCGACGGCGCGTCCCGACGGCGTCGGGCGCTACGACATCTCGCGCATCGTCGACCTGCAGCGGGCCTACGAGAAGCTCAAGGACGAACGGCGCCAACTCGACTTCGAGGACGTGCTTCTGGCGTGCGCGGGCATGCTCGAGACCGAACCGGCGGTCGCGCATGCCGTGCACGAGCAGTACCGCCACTTCACCGTCGACGAGTTCCAGGACGTCTCACCTCTGCAGCATCGGCTGCTCGAGCTCTGGCTCGGCGACCGCCGGGATCTGTGCGTGGTGGGGGACGCCAGTCAGACGATCTACTCCTTCGCCGGCGCCGACGCGCGGTATCTCCTGGAATTCGCCCATCGGCACGCGGACGCGACGGTCGTGCGTCTCGAAACGAGCTATCGGTCGGATGCGGGCATCCTGCACGCGGCCAACGAGCTCATGCGCGGTCGCCCCGGCGCGCTCCGGCTGGAGCCCTCGCGCGTCCCCGCGTCCGACGGGGCGGCCCGGGAGCCGGAGGCGACCGCCTACGAGGACGAAGCGGCCGAAGCCCGTGGAATCGCCGCGGCCGTCGCGCGGCGATTGAGCTCCGGCGCCGATCCCGCCTCGATCGCCGTGCTCTACCGCGCGCACGCGCAGTCGGCGGAGATCTCCGCCGCGCTGTCGGATGCGGGGGTGCCCACCACGGTGCTCGGCGGGCGGCGATTCTTCGACATGCCGGAGGTGCGACAGGCGGTGCTCGCCCTCCGCGGGGCATCGGTCGCGCCGATCGACGGCGACTTCGTCGACGCGGTGCGCGACGTGCTGCGCTCCCTCGGGTTCACCGCCGAGGCGCCTCCGGCCGGCGGCGCCCTCCGCGACGCCTGGGAGGCACGGGCTGCTCTGCTGCGCCTGGCCGAGGAGGCCCCCGAGGGCACGACCCTGCGTGCGTTCACCGATGAGCTCACCACCCGTGCCAAGACGCAGGACGAACCCGCGCTGCGCACGGTCACGCTGGCGACACTCCATGCGGCGAAGGGCCTCGAGTGGGACCACGTGCACCTGGCCGGTCTGGCCGAGGGACAGCTGCCCATCTCGTACGCGCAGTCCTTCGAGCAGATCGACGAGGAGCGTCGACTCGCCTACGTCGGGATCACGCGGGCACGGCGAACGCTGTCGCTGTCCTGGGCGCGGGGGGTGCGAGATCGGGATCCGTCGCGGTTCCTGCAGGAGATCGGCATCCGCAGCGCTCGGCCGGCCGGTGCATCCGCCGGGCCGGCGACGCGTCGGGGCGCAGCGCCCACGAGACCGTCCCAGCGACCGGGGGATGCGGCGCCTCGGTGAGCAGCCGAGCCGCGAACAGGCCGGCCTCGCCGGCGATCGCCGGCGACGAGGGCGGCGGGGGTGAGCCGAGGAGCTGCGCCGCCACGGCCGGCCACCACGGCTCGCGCTCCGTTCGAACGGTCGCGACGCACGTGAGGCATGCCGTCTTCCCCGGGAGGACGAGGGGGCCGACCTCGGCGCCGGAGCAGGTCGCCACGATCGGGAGGTGCCGGCGGTCATCCGCCATCAGCCGCGCCGTCACGCGCGGATCCAGCACGTGGGAGGCCACGACGATCAGGGGCGCGTGATCGTGGTCGACGATCCGAACGCCCGCGGCGACGAGACCGTCGTGGACGCCCGCGTAGACGCACGGGTCGACGGCTCCGCTCACGCGGAGCATCACCTGTTCGCCCGCCGGAGCGTCGTCGTCGCGCAGCGCCGGCGCGATCGCGGCGAGGAATTCCGCCGCCTCCGCTGCGGGTGCGCCCATGGCGCCCGCGACCCGGACGGCGTGTTCGGCGGGCAGTCCCTCCTCGAGCACGGCCAGCAGGCGGGTGTGCCAGGGCTGGTCGGCCTCGACCACCGCGACGGCGTCGGCTCCGAACTGCACCGCCGTCGGGGTGCGCCACAGCGGCGGGTGTCGGGGGTCCAGGCGCAACGGCATGCGCCGATCCTGCACGAGGAGGCGGAACGGCACCGATCGCTGTCCACAAGGCTTCCCACCCGCGTCGCTGCGAGGCGGGTGGGGAGGAGAGGTCAGACGGGGCGCGCGGGCCCGTGCGCGTCGCCGTCGGACTCGTCGCCGTCGGACTCATCACCGGGTGCGGCGTCGTCGCCCGGCGTCGTTCCCTCGGCCGTGGGACCTGGCGACGCCTCGTCGCCGGACTGAGCATCGGCGAGGAGCCTGGCGAGGGCGTCGTCCATCTCGTCGGTCGCCGGCTCCTCGCCGCGTGCGCGCGCTTCGAGACGCGCGATGAGCGCGGCGGGGTCGTCGATGTCATCGGATGTCGGCATGAGGTCGGGATAGTCCCACAGGGAATCCCGCGCCGCGGTGCCGACGGCATCGCTCACCGACCGCCACATCGCAGCCGCCTCCCGCATCCGTCGCGGGCGGAGCTCGAGTCCGACGAGCGAGCTCAGCGCCTGTTCGGCCGGCCCGCCGACCGCGCGCCGTCGCCGCACGGCCTCGGCGATGCGACCCGCGGCGGGCAGGCGCGTGACGGCGTCCTCGGTGACGACTTCGACCCATCCCTCGATCGTGGCCAGCAGACTCTCCAGGCGAGCGAGGGTCGCGTTCTGCGCGTCGGTGCGCTGGGGGAGCAGGGCCCCGCTCTCCAGCGCTCGCCGCAGCTCGTCGGGCTCGGACGGATCGAAGCGGGATGCGAGATCCTCCAGCGCGTCGGTGTCGACGTGCACGCCGCGCGCGAAGTCGGTCACCTGCGAGATCACATGCAGACGCAGCCAGCGCGCGTGACGGAACAGGCGCGCGTGCGCGAGTTCGCGCGTGGCGATGTAGAGGGCGAGCTGATCGTCCGGAACCTCCAGGCCTTCGCCGAACGCGGCGAAGTTCTGCGGCAGGATGCCGGCCTGGCCGGCCGGCATGAGCGGGATGCCCACGTCACCGCCGCTGACGACCTCCTTGGAGAGGTTGCCGACCACGGCGCCCAGCTGGGTGGCGAACAGCGAACCGCCGATGGTGCGCATGAGCTTTCCGGCACCCTGCACCAGCTGCTGCATGTCGTCGGGTGTCTGCTCCTGCAGAGCCTGCGTGAGCGCGTCGGCGATGCTCGTGGCCACCGGGGCGGCCAGCTCCTGCCACACCGGGAGGGTCGCCTCGACCCAGCCGCCGCGCGTGATCGCGCGGGGTGCGTCGGACAGTTCGGAGATGGTCGTCGCCTCGCTCAGCCACAGACCCGCCAGAGTGAATGCCTGGTCGAGGTCGGTGCGCTGCCCGGCGGTGACGCCGTGGTCGTCCTGGTTCGCGATGTGCAGGGCCTGACGCTCGGCAGCCTCCCACGAGATCGGCTGGTCGTCGCTCGCGCTGAAGGCGTCCTGGAGATGACGCATGACCGTCTGCATCATCGCCGGGTCGATGTTCATCCCGGCCATCCGCGACAGCTGCTCGGGGTCGATCCCCGCCCCGGTGCCGCCGAACAGCTGCTTGAGCAGCTCCTGGAACTCCTCTTCGGGAGTGCGGTCGTCGTCCTCTGCCACTTCAGCCGCCTTTCAGACAGGTCTGCGGGTGTTGGTCCTAGGCTAGTCAGCCGGATCATCGCTCTCCCCGGCCGGGACCCGATCGCCTTACGCCGGTCGCGAACGACCTGCACGGAAAGGCCCCTCTTGGCTCTGTTCGACGAGAACGTCACCCTCACGCCCGCCCCGCGACGCCGCGTCGCTCGCCGCACCCTGGTCGGCATCTGGGCGCTGGTCGTCGCGCTCGCCGCGCTGCTGGTCCTCACCTTCCTCCCCACCGCGTACGTGATCCAGCAGCCCGGCCCGGTCTACAACACGCTCGGGACCGCGCAGACCGCCGAGGGCGAGGAGGTGCCCCTCATCAGCGTCGAAGGAGCGCAGACCTATCCGACCGACGGCGCGCTGGACCTCCTCACCGTGCAGGTGGTGGGCAACCGCGAGCGCACCCCGTCGTGGTTCGAGCTCGCGGTGGCCTGGTTGGACGCGAGCCGTGCGGTGCTGCCGATCGATTCCGTCTACCCCGAGGGCGTATCCACCGAACAGCGCAGCGAACAGAGCGCCGCCCTCATGGTCGACTCCCAGCAGGAGGCGACCGCGGCGGCCCTCGTCGAGCTGGGCTACGACGTGAACCCCGAGTTGACCGTCGTCGAGGTGGGGGAGGATGCCGCCGCGGCGGGCCTCGTCCAGTCCGGCGACGTCGTCGTCGCCGCCGACGGGCGTGAGGTGAGGGATGTCGCGGAGCTCCGCGACGTCGTCGCCGAAGCCGAGGGCGATGCGGTCGAGCTCACGCTGCGCCGTGACGGCGAGGAGGTCGTCGAGACCGTCACGCCCGAGGCGGTCGAGGCCGACGGCGAGACGACGTGGCTGCTCGGCATCGTGCTCTCCACGTCGTTCGACTTCCCGATCGACGTGACGATCCAGCTCAACAACGTCGGCGGCCCGAGCGCCGGGATGATGTTCGCGCTCGGGATCATCGACACCCTCACCGAGGGGGAGCTCAACGGCGGTGAGAACGTGGCCGGCACGGGGACGATCACCGCCGACGGCACCGTGGGCCCCATCGGCGGCATCCGTCAGAAGCTGTACGGTGCGGCCGAGGCCGACGCGGAGTGGTTCCTGGCGCCGGATGCGAACTGCGACGAGGTGGTGGGCCACATCCCCGACGGCCTCGAGGTGTTCGCGGTGCAGGACCTCGACGACGCACTCGAGGCGCTCGCGGCGATCAGCGCCGGCGACGACACGGCGGACCTTGCGACCTGCTCGTGATCGCGCCCTGAGCTGACACAGGTCACTCTGCGGTCACGGCGCGCTGGGAGTGTCTTGAGGACCGTCGCCCGCCGGGCGTCGGCGTCGTCCGCCGTGCCTAGGATGGACAGGTGACCACGACCTCAGCGCCGAACCCGGCCACGCCTTCCCGATCCCGCCGCATCATCGGCATCACCCTCGCGATCATCGCCGCGCTCGTCGTGGCCTTCTTCGTCTTCGCGGGGCTCTACGCGGACTGGCTGTGGTTCGCCCAGCTGGGCTTCGAGGAGGTGCTGGTCACCCAGTGGGTCGCGCGCACCGTGATGTTCGTCGTGGGCTTCCTCGGAATGGCGATCCCGGTGTGGGTCACCATCCAGCTGGCATACCGACTGCGCCCGGTCTATGCGCGACTGAGCTCGCAGCTGGACCGCTATCAGGAGGTCGTCGAGCCGCTGCGCCGCCTGGCGATGTGGGGGATCCCGGTCTTCTTCGGCTTCTTCGCCGGCTTCGCCGCATCCGCGCAGTGGGAGACCACGTGGCTGTGGTTCAACGGGGTGGCCACCACGACCGTCGATCCCGAGTTCGGCCTGGACACCGGCTTCTACCTGTTCGCCCTGCCGTTCTACTCGACGCTGGTGGGGTACATCTCCGCTGTTCTCCTGATCTGCCTGCTCGTGACGGGACTGGTGTCCTACCTCTACGGATCGGTGCGGGTCGGGCAGCGCGAGCTGCGCATCTCCAAGTCGGCGCGCATCATGATCGCCGTGCTCGCGGGTCTGTACCTGCTGGTCCAGGGAGTGAGTCTCTACCTCGACCGCTTCGCGACGCTCGTCGAGCCGGGGGAGCGCATCACCGGTCCCGGGTATGTGGGCGTCAACGCCACGATCCCCGGGCTCACGATCCTCGCGATCGTCGCGGCGATCGTCGCCATCCTCTTCTTCGTCACCGCCGTCATCGGCCGCTGGCGCTTCCCGCTCATCGGAACCGCGCTCCTGGTCGTCTCGGCGATCGTCGTCGGCGTCGGCATCCCGTGGGTGGTCAACACGTTCCAGGTGCAGCCCAACCAGCTGGCGCTCGAGCGCGAGTTCTACCAGCGCAACGTCGACATGACCAAGGAGGCGTACGGCATCGACACGGTCGAGAAGACCCAGTTCGAGGCCGAGACCACGGCCGAGGCCGGACAGCTGCGCGACGACGCCGCGACCACCGCTCAGATCCGCATCATGGACCCGAGCATCATCGGCCCCACCATCCGTCAGCTCGAGCAGTACCGGGCGTTCTACCAGTTCCAGGATCCGCTGGATGTGGACCGCTACGACATCGAGGGCACGTCGCAGGACACGATCATGTCGATCCGCGAGCTGAACATCGATCAGCTCGGGGCCGCGACGTCGTGGGAGAACACCACACTGACCTACACCCACGGTTACGGACTGGTCGCGGCGGCCGGAAACGAGCGGACGCCCGACGGCGACCCGGTGTTCCTGGAGCGCGGCATCCCCGCGCAGGGCTTCCTCTCGGCGCAGGAGGACTACCAGCCGCGCGTGTACTTCGGCGAGTACTCGCCGGACTACTCGATCGTCGGCGCGCCGGAGGGTGCCGACCCGATCGAGCTGGACTATCCCACCGGCGCCGACGGGGCGTCCGAGACGCGCACGACCTTCGAAGGCGACGGCGGGCCGAGCGTGGGGAACGCCTTCAACCGGCTCATCTACGCGATGAAGTTCCAGGCCGAGCAGATCCTCTTCTCGGACGCGATCAACGAGGACTCGCAGATCCTGTACGACCGCGACCCGTCGGTGCGGGTCCAGAAGGTCGCCCCCTACCTCGAGCTCGACAGCGACCCGTACCCGACCGTCGTCGACGGACGCATCGTGTGGGTCATCGACGGCTACACGCTGAGCGCGAACTACCCGTACTCGTCGACGGTGAGCCTGTCGTCGGCGATCTCGGACTCGACCAACCCGACGCCGCGCTTCGCGCTGGATGACATCAACTACATCCGCAACTCGGTCAAGGCCACCGTCGACGCCTACGACGGTTCGGTGACCCTCTACGCGTGGGACGAGGAGGATCCGCTGCTGCAGGCGTGGCAGAAGGTGTATCCGTCGACGCTGAAGTCCTACGAGGACATGTCGGCCGAGCTGATGGCGCACGTGCGGTATCCGACGGATCTGTTCAAGGTGCAGCGCGCGATGCTGCAGGTCTACCACGTGGACACCGCGCAGTCCTTCTACCAGCGCGACAACGCGTGGGCGGTGCCGGAAGACCCGCAGAGCGACGCCGAGCTGCAGCCGCCCTACTACCTGACGATGCAGATGCCCGATCAGGAGGAGCCGTCGTACTCGATGTTCACGACGTTCATCCCGAACTCCGAGGGCGGTGCGAGCCGAAACGTGCTGATGGGCTACCTCGCGGTCGACTCGAACGCCGGTGATGAGGCGGGAAGCATCCGCGACGGCTACGGCACCCTCAGGCTGCTGGAGATCTCGGCGGACACGACCGTGCCCGGTCCAGGCCAGGTGCAGAACACGTTCGACTCCGACACTGCGGTGTCGTCGCAGATCAATCTGCTGCGCCAGGGCCAGTCCGAGGTGCTCAACGGCAACCTGCTCACCCTCCCGGTCGGTGGTGGCCTGCTCTACGTGCAGCCGGTGTTCGTGCAGGCGTCCCAGGGCACGCAGCTGCCGCAGCTGCGGAAGGTCCTCGTCGCGTTCGGTGACGACATCGCCTTCGAGGACACGCTCGACGAGGCTCTCGACGCACTGTTCGGCGGTGACTCGGCGCGAGCGCGGGTGACGGTGACGTCGACCCGACGGATGTGCCGACGCCCGACCCGAGCGACACGGGGGACACGGGTGACACCGGAGACACCGGCGGTTCCACCCCGACGCTCGAGTACGAGGGCGGCGCTGGTCGAGGCCCAGCAGGCGATGCTCGACCGCGATGCCGCGCTGCAGGCGGGCGACTGGACGGCCTACGGTGAGGCGGATGAGCGCCTCACCGCGGCCGTCGACCGGCTGATCGAGCTCGGCGGCGAGTGAGCCGACGCGGTCAGGGCGTCAGCAGCGCATACCAGATGAGCAGCAGGGTGGTCATGAAGCCACTCAGCTGGTTGATCCACAGGAAGCGGTCCCAGCCGCGGGTGGCGGTGTGCGCGGCCTCGTCGGTGGTGTTCCGATAGGGCCAGACGGCCACGAGGTACGGCACGGCGATGACGGCGCCGAGGGGGCCGGGCCACGCGGTCGCGAGCATGAGCAGGCCCGAGGCGGCGTAGCACGCGAGGGAGAAGCGCACCGTCCACCGCGCCCCGCGGACGGTGGCGATCGACGCGATGTCCGCCTCGCGGTCGGCGACGACGTCCTGCACGGCGCCGAAGGCGTGTGAGGCGACGCCCCACAGCGCGAAGGCGGCCACGATCGCCCCCAGCGGCCACGTCCACGTCGCCCCGGCGAGGACGAGGCCGTAGACGGCGGGGGAGAAGAAGTGGATGCTGCTGGTCACCGAATCGGCGAACGGCCGCTCCTTCAACCGCAGCGGCGGGGCGCTGTAGAAGACGACGAAGAACATGCTCGCCGCGAGCACGAGCGTCGCCGGCCACGAACCCACGAGCACCAGATAGACGAGGAAGGGCAGGCACGACAGCGCGGCCGCCCACAGGGTGACCCGGTGCAGCCGACGGTCGAGGATGGCTCCGTGAGCGCCCCCCTTGCGGGGGTTGCGCAGGTCGGACTCGTAGTCGAAGACGTCGTTCACCCCGTACATCGCGAGGTTGTACGGCACGAGGAAGAACAGCGTGCCGACGACGAACGTGAGATCGATCTGCCGCGCCGTGAGCAGGTAGGCGGCCGCGAACGGGTAGGCCGTGTTGATCCAGCTGACCGGTCGTGACGAGACGAACAGCTGTGCGAGCACGGTCGCGGGACGAAGCGGCGCAGGGGTGGTCATTCGGCTGCCTCCGTGGGGCGTCGGGCGGTGCGGGCCTGGAGCATCGTCCACACGGCGGGAACACCGAATGCGGCGCACAGCGGGTAGGAGAAGTCTTCCAGGGGAGCAAGCCCCACGCGAAGGCCGCTCAGATGCTCGTCGGGGTAGGTGAACAGCCCGGAGCCGATCATGATGTTGTCGAACACGGCCGTGAGCAGGCACAGCGCCACGGCGGCCAGCGCAGACGCGACCATGCGCCGCCGGAACCGGGGCAGTCGCACGGTCGCGAGGGTCACGAGAACAGTCGCCAGCGCGAAGGGCAGGACCAGCAGGGCATAGGTCACGACGGATCCGGTTCCGTCGTGGTCTCGCCGCGGCCGTCGCGTCGGCCCTGCAGCCGCAGGGCGGCGTTCCAGCACACCAGCGTCAGATAGCTGAGGAACATGAGGAACGCCACCTCCTCGAGCGGAAGATGGGGGGCGAGCTCGATTCCGACATACAGCGGACTGTCGCCCTGCACGAAGACGCCCGCGGCGATGCCGGCGAGATCCCACGCCAGGAAGAAGACGGTCCCGGCGACGGTGGCGAGGAGGGTGCGACCCGGGTGGGGTCGCAACGCCAGCCGGAACCGCACGTCGACCAGGGCGATGCCGAGGAGCGAGAAGAGGATCGCGCCCAGGTAGATCCCCGGCACTCCTAGAGCTCCACCGGCGCCGGCTCGGGAAGGGGGCCGGCGGTGCGGTCGCCGCGCAGGCGCTTGAGTACGAGCTCCGCGGAGATCAGGCACATCGGCAATCCGATCCCGGGTAGGGCCGACGTGCCGGCGTAGGCCAGGTTCGCGACTCGGCGCGACATGTTGCGGGGCCGGAACATCGCGCTCTGCCCGAGGGTGTGCGCCAGGCCCAGCGAGTTGCCGCGCCACGAGTGCAGGTCGCGGGCGAAGTCGCCCGGAGAGATGGTCCGGCGCACGACGATGCGGTCGGCGAGATCCGGGATGCCCGCCCACGAGGCGATCTGATCGATGACGCGATCGGCGGCCGCCTCGATGCGGGGGTCGCCGTCGCCCTCGGTGCCGCCGTGCCCGAGGCTCGGGTCGGCGGGGATCGGTACCAGCACGAAGAGGTTCTCGTGCCCGGCGGGGGCGACGGTGTCATCCGTCGCGCTCGGTCGGCACACGTAGATCGAGGCAGGATCGGGGATGCGCGGGCGATCGCCGAAGATGTCGTCGAAGTTCGTGCGCCAGTCATCGGTGAACAGCAGGGTGTGGTGCGCGAGCTCGGGGATCTGGCCCTCCACGCCGAGGAGCAGCAGCAGCGCTCCGGGGCTCGGGGTGCGCTTGCTCCACCAGGACTCCGGGTAGCTCTGCAGGTGGCGGGGGAGCAGCTGGGTCTCTGTGTGGTGGAGATCGGCGGTGGACACCACGAGATCGGCGGCGATCTCGCGGCCGTCGTCGAGCCGCACGCCCCGCGCGCGGGTGTCCTCGGTGACGATCGACGCGACGGGGCATCCGGTTCGGATCTCGACCCCGCGTTCGCGTGCGAGCCGCTCGATCGCCCCGATCACCGTCGTGAAGCCGCCGCGGGGGTAGAGCACGCCCTCGTCGAGGTCGAGGTGGCTCATGAGGTGATACAGGCTCGGTACAGCGTACGGGGAACCGCCGAGGAAGACGGCGGGGTAGCCGAGGATCTGCCGCAGCATCGGGTCGTCGAACCGCTTGTCGATGTGCTGCGACAGCGACCGGGTCAGGAGCGGGGCCAGCTGCGGAACGCGGCGCAGCAGGGCAGGGTCGCGCAGCCCGGCGGTCGTCTCGTAGGTGTCGTAGAGGAATCGACCGACCGCGAGGTCGTACGCGTCGCCGGCGGAATCGAGGTACGCGGCCAGGCGCTCGCCTGCTCCGGGCTCGACGCCTTCGAAGAGGGCGACGGCGGCCTCGCGACCCGATCTCACATCGATCGACGAGGTGCCGGGCGGGCCGTACACGCGGTAGGCGGGCTCGAGGGGCACGAGGTCGAGCTCGGCATCCGCTGTGGTGCCGAGCAGACGGAAGAAGTGGTCGAAGACCTCGGGCATGAGGTACCAGCTGGGGCCGGTGTCGAAGCGGAATCCGCCCTGCTCCCACGACCCGGCACGGCCGCCGAGTTCGTCTCGCGCTTCGAGGAGGATGACGTCGTGGCCCTCCTCGGCGAGGAGCGCGGCCGTCGCGAGCCCGGCGATTCCTCCGCCGATGACGATCGTGCGCTGCGTCATGACGTTCGTGCTCCTCTCGGTGCGAACCCGAGCCAGGCGCGGGCCGCCAGTCGGGCCTTCACGGGATCGGGGACGCGCACACGGGAGTGCGTGTCATCACCGGCACGCCGGAGCCGCAGCGACAGCTCGCCGAACAGATCGTGCGCGGCGGTGACGGCGCGGCGACAGTCCGACGGCAGCTTCGGCACGACCGCCGCGGCCGCAGCGAGGTCGCCGTCGATGCGGTCGAGAACCGTCGTGCGCGTCGCGGTGCCGGCGTCGATTCCGAGGTAGTCGCGACCGAGCGCATCCTCGTCGAAGTCGAGGTCGCGCAGGAAGTTGACGTCCTGGAACGCTGCGCCGAGCCGCCTGGCGCCGTCGACGAGGTCCGCGGGGGCAGGCTCGGGATGCGGCTTGCCCGCGTTGACGAAGACCTGGAGGCACATCAGGCCCACGACCTCTGCGGACCCGTACACGTAGCTGTCGTGGGACGAGGCATCGTGCTCGCGCGTGGTGATGTCCACGCGCATCGACTGGAAGAACGGCTCGATCAGATCGCGGCCGATCCCGCACTCGCGTGCGGTTCGCGCGAACGCGTGCACGATGAGATTCGAGCTGAAGCCCCTGCCGATAGCGGTGCAGGTCTCGGTCTCCAGATCATCCAGGATGCGCCGCTGGGCTCCGGCGTCGAGGCCGGCGCTCTCGCCGGGGCCGTCGACGATCTCGTCGGCCACCCGCACCAGCGCGTAGATGTTGCGCACGTGGGGCCGCGGTCGCGGCCCGAGCAGCCGACATGCCAGGGCGAACGAGGTCGAGTAGCGGGAGATCACAGCGGCGGCGGCCGCCTCGGCGGTGCGGTCGTAGAGCGCGAGGCCGGTGGGGGCGGTGCTCACGGGATCCGACCCGTCACCTGTTCGGCGAGGTCTCCGAGGAGGTTCCTCGCGGCCGGGGGAAGCACGGGATCGCCGGCTTGGCGGAGAGCGTCGGCGAGGGTGTCGTCGATGACCGTGCGAAGGCGCGAGCGTGCTCCGCTGCGCTCGAGCAGACGCTGCGCCTGTCGGACGGCAACCGGACCGGTGTGGGCGACGGCGACCGCCGCGTCGACCCGCGCCCATTCCGCGCTCTCGCGCGCGTAGGCGATGAGCGGCGTGCGCTTGGCCTCCCGCAGGTCGACGCCCTCGTCCCTGCCGGCGGCCTGGGCGGTGCCGAAGGCGCCGATCAGGTCGTCGACGAGCTGGAACGCGAGCCCGACGCGCCCACCCGCCGCGCCGATGCGGTCCACGGCGAGCGGGGACGCGTCGGCGAGCAGGGCGCCGGCGCGCAGCGGTGCGGAGAACGAGTAGACCGCGGTCTTGTTGTAGGCCGCGGCGAAGATCGAGGCGCTGTCGGCCACGTCGGCGGCGACGGCGTTGCCGACGTCGGCGAGCTCCCCGGCTGCCGAGACGTAGACCGCATCGTCGAACTGGTCCAACAGCGCGCGCCTCACCGGCTCCGGGGTGGGCGAGAGGGCGATGATCCGCTGGGCCTCGTGGAGCAGCAGGTCACCGGCGAGAATGCCCGCCGCATCGCCGAGGAGTGCGGCGCCGCCGGCGTCGGCCCCGGTGTCGAGAGCGCGCGCGCGGAACTCGCCGCCGATGTTGGGGATGCCTCGGCGCACCGTGTCGTGGTCGATGACGTCGTCATGGGCGACGAAGGCGGTGTGGAGCAGCTCGTAGGCCGCGGCGACGTCGTAGACGCCGAGCGCGTCGGCATCCGCACCGCCGAAGGCGCGGAACGAGGCGACGACCAGCGCGGGACGGAATCTCTTGCCCCCGCCGGCGGCGCGCTCGATGGCCGCCCCCAGCGCCTCCATGTCCCCGCCGAGTCCCGATGCGCGGCGCCGCACGCGGGCGAGGCTGCGGGCGATGGCGTCATCGGTCTCCGCCCGAGCGTCGGTGTCGATCATCGGCGCCTTTCCACATTGCTAGTTTGCCTAGCAATACCTCTTGAAGACCGATGCTACCGGGCGCCGAGGGCGGTGTCCACGCGGCTGTTCCGTGCGCGCCGAAGGTATGACGAAGGCCCCGAATCCAAAGGGATCCGGGGCCTTCTCTCGTTGCGGGGACAGGATTTGAACCTGCGACCTCTGGGTTATGAGCCCAGCGAGCTACCGAACTGCTCCACCCCGCGGCACAAGAGAAAAGCCTAGCACGGCCGTGAAGGGGTGTCGAATCAGCACCGACGATGCGTGCGCGCGTTGCCTCGCCGCGATGCTGTCGAGAGGATGGCGGCATGCCCGATCCTTCCGCCCCCGTGGACCGCGACGACCGTCGCGACGGCCGTGACGAGACGCCGTACGAGCGTGCCGACCGCAATTGGAACGAGATGCTCCAGGAGCTGCGGGTGTTGCAGACCGGGGCGCAGATCCTGGCGGGTTTTCTGCTGGCGCTGGCGTTCCAACCCGCCTTCCCGGACCTCACGGCGGGGCAGCGCGTGCTCTACCTGTGTCTGGTCGTGCTCGCCGGAGTGACGTCGATCACCGCCCTTGCGCCCGTCGCACTGCATCGGCTGCTCTTCCAGCAGCGCGCGAAGGTCGAGGTGGTGACGCTCGGACACATCGCGGTGATCGTCGCGCTCGGTCTGGTGGCGGCGCTCATCGTCGGGGTGGTCGCTTTCGTCTTCGACGTCGTGCTCGGCGGTTCGGCCGCGTGGATCATCCTCGGCGCGCTCGGTACGCTCGTGATCGTCACCTGGATCGCTGCGCCGTTCGTGGTGCGAGCGCGTCGTCGCACGCGGGAGGAGAGCACATGAGTGTCGCCGTCGGCGTCGCGCAGTTCGCTCCTGCGGCCGATACCGCCCGGAATGTCGGCGAGATCGGCGAGCTCGCCGCCGTCGCCGCCGAGCGCGGAGCGCGGGTGGTCGTCTTTCCGGAGTACTCCAGCTACTTCATCGACCCGTTCGACGCCTCGCTCCGCGATCACGCGGAGCCGGTGGACGGCCCGTTCACCGCGGCACTGCGCGACATCGCCGCGGCGGAAGGGGTGACGATCGTCGCCGGTCTCCTCGAAGCCGGCGACGGCGACCGTGTGCGAAACACCGTCGTCGCCGTCGATGAAACGGGAGTCGTCGCGTCGTACCGGAAGCTCCACCTCTACGACGCCTTCGGTCAGCGCGAATCGGACTGGGTGGAGCCGGGTGAGATCGCCGAGCCGCCGGTCTTCGCCGTCGACGGACTCCGCTTCGGAATCATGACCTGCTATGACCTCCGCTTCCCCGAGGTGACGCGCCTGCTCGCCGACGCCGGTGTCGAGGCGGTGCTCGTCGCGGCCGAGTGGGTGCGGGGTCCGCTCAAGGAGCACCACTGGCGCACCCTGCTGCACGCTCGCGCCATCGAGAACACGGTCTTCGTCGCGGCGTCGGATCACCCCCCGCCGCTCGGCGTGGGCCACTCGACGGTCGTCGACCCGCAGGGCGTGGAGATCGCCGCGGTCGGCACGGGCACGGGGGTCGCCGTGGCGCACCTCGAACCGGAGGCGATCTCGCGGGTCCGAAGGGTCAACCCGGCTCTGGCGCTGCGCCGGTTCACCGTCGTGCCCCGCGGCTGAGTCGCCGGGAGGACGCGACGCAGAGGCGCGCGGGCTCAGCCCATCGCCGCCAGGCGCGCCCCGGCGTCGCGGATGACGTCTTCGCGCTTGCACGCCGCGAAGCGCACGAGCGTGGCATAGTCCGCGCGTCGTTCCGCTGTCACGAAAGCCGTGATCGGCACCGCGACGACGCCGGCCCTGTCGGGGAGGCTACGGCAGAATGCGTCGGCGTCAGTGGCGCCGACCGGCGCCGCGTCGGCGACGGTGAAGTAGGAGCCGGCCGGGGGTGAGACCGCGAGACCCGCCGCGGTGAGTCCCGCCCCCAGCAGATCGCGCTTGCGACGCAGGGTGTCCGCGATCCCCGTGAAGAAGGCGTCAGGCAGGCGCAGGCCGACGGCGATCGCCGGCTGGAACGGCGCGCCGTTGACATAGGTGAGGTACTGCTTGACGGTCATCGCGGCATCGATGAGGTCGGCCGGCCCGGTGGCCCATCCGATCTTCCACCCGGTGGCGGCGAAGGTCTTGCCCGCCGACGAGATCGCGACCGTCCGATCTCTTGCGCCCGGAAGCGAGTGGACGGGCGTGCGCCGGCCGTCGAGGACCAGGTGCTCGTACACCTCGTCGGTGACGATGATCGCGTCGTGCCGCTCCGCGAGAGCGACGACGTGCTCCAGCACGGTGCGGTCGAAGACGGTGCCGGTGGGGTTGTGCGGGTCGTTGATCAGGATGATGCGGGTGCGGTCGGTCACCGTGGCCGTCAGCTCGTCGAGGTCCGGCTGGAAGTGCGGCCACCGCAGCGGGACCGTCACCAAGCGTGCTCCGGCGAGCGCGACCAGCGCGGCGTAGGCGTCGTAGTAGGGCTCGAAGACGACGACCTCGTCGTCGGGGGAGTCGATGAGGGCCAGCAGCGTCGCCGCCAATCCCTCGGTCGCCCCGGCGGTCGCGATGACCTCGGTCGCCGGGTCGAACGCGACACCGTCGAACCTGCTGCGGTGCTCGGAGACAGCGGCAAGGAAGTCGGGAAAACCCCGCCCCGGCGGATACTGATTCACTCCGTCGGCGATCGCCTGCCTCGCCGCCTCGCGCACGGCAGCGGGCCCGTCCTCGTCGGGGAAGCCCTGCCCGAGGTTGATCGCGCCCGATTCGGCCGCCAGCACCGACATCTCGGCGAAGATGGTGGGGGAGGCGACGCCGTCCGCGCTCATGAGACCGGCGCCTCGAGCGGTGCGGCGCCACGCGCCGGGAATCTCTCGCATCGGGCCCACGCTACTCCCATAGAGGCATCCCATCTCCGCCATAGGCAACCCACAGACTCGCTCGGCATGGTTGTCAGCGCTAGGCAGAAGGAGCAGCAATGACCGAGAACCAGGGCGAGCGCCCCGAAGACCGCACCCCCGAGGAGCCGCAGGTCGGCGGCGAAGCCGTCTGGCAGCCGCCGCGTCCGACGACGCCGGCGAGCGAGGGCTACCCGCAGCCCGCTCGGCCTGCCGCCGGGCCTCAGGCGCCGGCACCGCAGGCGCAGATGCCGCAGACGCCGCAGACGAGCATCCCGCCGCGCCCCCAGGCGCCGTACGGACAGTACGCGTTCGGGCCGGGCGCGCCCACCGGCACGCAGCAGACGGTGCCGCTCGGGGATTCGGCCGCACCTGCCGGCCGGCAGAAGGTCGGCGCGGGCAAGGTCGTCGGCATCATGGTCGCCGCGGCGATCGTCGGAGGCGCGGCTGGTCTCGGCGGCGCATACGCCGGCGCCTCACTCTTCTCCACCTCGAGCGCGACCACGGTGGCGGGGCCGTCGACGGTGACCGTCAACGACACCGACGCGGTGAATCAGACCACCGGCATCGCGGCGAAGGTGGTGCCGAGCGTCGTGACGATCTCGGCGAGCAACGGCAGCACCGGGGGGACCGGTTCCGGTGTCGTGCTCAGCGAAGACGGCTACGTCGTGACGAACACGCACGTCGTGACCCTCGACGGTGCGACCGCGGACGCCACCATCACCGTCAGCACATCCGATGGTCGCGTATTCGACGCCGAGATCGTCGGAACCGACCCGATCTACGACCTCGCCGTGATCAAGCTCACCGACGCCGAAGCCCTCACCCCCATCGACTTCGCGTCGTCGGCCGACCTCAACGTCGGTGACACGACCGTCGCAGTCGGTGCACCGCTCGGCCTGTCGAACACGGTCACCACCGGCATCGTCAGCGCGCTCAACCGGTCGATCCAGATCGCCTCGTCCGCGGCGCCGGAGACGACCGAGGACGACACGCAGGACGACGGCAACGACCGCACTCCGCCCTTCTACTTCGACTTCGGCGACGAAGGGCAGCAGACCACGGCGACCGAGACGATTTCCATCGCCGTCATCCAGACCGACGCCGCGATCAACCCGGGGAACTCCGGTGGCGCGCTCGTCGACGACGAGGGGGCGCTCATCGGCATCAACGTCGCGATCGCCTCGGCCGGCAGCTCCGCCGAGGCCGGATCGATCGGCGTGGGCTTCTCCATCCCGTCCGACGTCGTGCAGCGCGTCACCGACGAGATCATCGCCGACGGGACCGCCACCCACGGCCTGCTCGGCGCGAGCGTGACGCCCGCCGCGTCGGTGGAAGGTGCGACGATCTCGGGTGCCTACCTCGCGGATATCTCCGCCGGCGGCGCCGCGGAGGGCGTCGGGCTGCAGGTCGGCGACATCGTCACCGCCTTCAACGGCGTGCCGATCACCGATGCCACCGATCTGACCGCGCAGGTGCGCGCCGCCGCCGGCGGCAGCGACGCGACGATCACCTTCGTGCGCGACGGGGAGACCCGCACGGTCGATGTGACCCTGGGCGAGCTCGGCTGAGCTCGCCGCACCGAGGACGCCGCCCCGCTAGGCTCGCGGGGTGGCGTCCTTCTCGTTCGGCGCGGGGAATGCGCGCAAGATCCTCAGCATCCCCCTCTATGTCCTTGGTCGCCTCGCCACCGCGGTGATCCCGCGAACCGCGGACCAGTGGGTCTTCGGATGCGCCGTCGGCGTCGCCGACGGCGCGTGGGCGCTGTGGAACGCGGCCGGTGGCGATCTGCAGGGTCGCGCGACGTGGCTGGTCGCCGACGACGTCGAGGCGGCGGAGGCGACCCGACGGGGGATCCCGTGGGTGCGCAAGAACTCGCCGACCGGCTTCTGGCGCACCGCGCGAGCCCGCGTCGTCGTGATCACCCACGGCTTCGGCGACGTCCAGCGTTACGCCGTGTCCGGAGCTTTCGTCGTCCAGCTGTGGCACGGCATCCCGCTCAAGCGCATCGGTCTGGATTCCCCGGTCACCACGCGCAGCCGCATCCTGCCCGGCTCGCGACTCGTGCGGGGGATGCTCGCGCGGATGTATCGGAGTGCGACCCGCCGCATCCGGGTCCTCCCGGCCGCCTCCCACCGCGTGCGGGGCCGGCTCGAATCGGCGTTCGGGCTGCCGGATGAGCGTGTGCCGGTGACCGGGGAGCCCCGGGTGGACGTGCTGTCGGCAGGGCGACCCGACGACCGTCGACGGCAGGCCCGGGCCGCGCTCGCCGCCGTGAGCGGGCACGAGGTGGCCCGACACCGGGTGCTGTATGCGCCGACGTGGCGCGACGGTGACCCCGACCCGGCGGTGCCCGACGAGGGGGAGTGGCACCTCATCGCCGAAGTGCTGGAGCGTCATGACGCCGTGCTCTACGTGCGATCGCATCCCCTGGGCGCAGGCGACTACGTTCCGCCCCCCGGCGCTGCCGGCCGGCGCGTGCGCCCGCTCGGTGCCGACCTCGTACGCGACGTGACGCCGCTTCTGGCGGGGTTCGACACCCTGGTCACCGACTACTCCTCGCTCGTGTTCGACTCCTCGCTCGTTCCGCTGCCCGTCGTCTTTCTCGCGCCCGACGTGCATCGATACGCTGCGGAGCGTGGTTTCTACGGCTCCTACCGCGACGTCGCGGGGGATGACGTCGCCGGCACATGGGAGCAGGCCGTCGCACAGATCGACGCCGTTCTCGGTGATCCGGCCGAACGCGCCCGACGCATCGAGTGTGCCAGGCAGATCGACGTGCGGGTGCACGCGTTCCGAGACGGCGGGAACGCCGCGCGGGTGTACCGTGCCATTCTGACCGCCCTCGCCGACGAGCCGCCTTCCGGATCGAGAAAAGGACCCCGATGACCCAGGCCCGCTTCGACACCGGCGAGCGTCCCGCTCTCGTGCTGACAGGGACGGGAGCGCGCCCGCGCTCCGTCGATCTCGTGGGCAGTCGCGCCCGCACGAGCGCGCGGCTCACCGGTCGTGGCACGACGTGGCGCGCCGTCGTGCCGCTCACCGCCGCACGGTGGGGCGGCCCGGATCTCCCGCTTCCCTCCGGCGAGTACCGCCTGACGATCGCGCCCGCCGAGCCCGAGTCGAGCCAGGAGCGGACGCCGCTCGAGGAGCTCCCGGTCACGCAGCTCGGCGGTCTTCGCGCGCAGCTCGTGCAGGACATCGTGACCGTGGGCCCGCCGATCGATCCGGCGTACGACTCTGGTGAGGGGCAGGACGCGCTCGAGCGCCGGTACGCGACGCGCCCGGGGGGCCTGGAGAACGCGGTGTTCTTCGAGAGCTTCTATGGCCGCAACGCCGGCTGCAATCCGCTCGCCATCGATCGTGAGCTCGCCCGCCGAGCGCCCGGTGTCACCCGCTACTGGAGCGTCGTGGACCTGTCGGTGCGCGTGCCGGACGGCGCCATCCCGGTCGTCGAGGGCAGTCCCGAGTGGTGGCGAGCACGCGGGCACAGCCGGCTGCTCGTGATCAACGACTGGCTGCGCCGACGATTCGTGCGCGAGCGCGGCCAGGTCGTGCTGCAGACCTGGCACGGCACGCCGTTGAAGCGCCTCGCGCTGCACCGCCCGGGCTTCGATCCGCGGCGCATGGCGGCGGTGTTCAAGGAGTCGCGGCGCTGGAACGTGCTGCTCGCCCAGAACCCCTACGCCGCGAAGGTGCTCGGCAAGGCCTACGCCTTCCTCACCCGTCCGCTCTGGGTGGAGGGGTATCCGCGCAACGACGTCCTCGTGCACGGAGACGACGGTCGCACGCGCGCCGCTCTCGGGATCGGTGCCGAGGAGCGAGTGCTCCTCTACGCGCCCACCTGGCGCGACGACCGCCGCGAGATCGTCGACTTCATCGATCCCGTCGCGCTCGCCTCCGACACCGACGCGGTCGTGCTCGTGCGCGGCCACTCCCGCACGCTTCAGCCGGGACGCGATGCGGAGGGCCCGCGCGTGATCGACGTGACGGGATACCCGGACACCTCCGGGCTGCTGTCGGCGGCGGACGCGCTCATCACCGACTACTCCTCCGTCATGTTCGACTTCAGCGTCACCGGAAAGCCCATGTACTTCCTCGTGCCCGACCTCGAGCGATATCGCGGCGAGCTGCGCGGCTTCTACTTCGACCTGGCCGAGCGCGCGCCCGGTCCGCTCGTGCGGTCGCAGGACGACCTGGTCACGGCTCTGCTGCGCGACGACATCCAGGAGTTCGCCGAGCGCTACGCGGTGTGGCAGCAGACGTTCAATGCGCGGGACGACGGCCACGCGGCCGAGCGCGTGGTCGACCGCATCCTCGACCAGGGGTTCGTCGAGGTCGCCTGAGACACCCGGATCAGGCCTGAGTCAGCCGGCTCAGGGAAGAGGCGTGTTGCGCCCGCCGAGCCGCGAGGTGTCGACCGTGTCGTCGGCGCCACGCGCCGTGCCGACGAGGAACCCCGCACCCCACGCGAGGTGCATCGTGGGGATCACCGCGAGGGTCCACAGCTTGTCCCGCCAGCCGTCGCCCCCGCCGCGGCCGGCGGCGACGACGGCGATGAGACCCGCGTACGCGAGCACGGGCAGGTACACGACCGCCGCGACCCAGGCCCAGATGCCGGTGAGGATGCGCGTGAGCTGCAGCACGCCGACGAGGACGGCGCCCGCCAGCGTGGCCACCAGGGCGGGCGGTGCGAAGAAGCGCAGCGAATTGGTCCGCCCGTAACGACGCACGAGCTCACCGCGCCAGCGACCGGTCGCGAAGAACTGACGCACCAGCCGCGGCCAGCTGTCGCGCGGCCAGTACGTCACGGCCAGTTCCGGGTCGAACCAGACGCGGTGGCCGGCGCGTCTGATGCGCAGGTTCAGCTCCCAGTCCTCGCCTCGGCGAATGGACTCGTCGAACAGGCCGACCTCCTCGAGCACGTCGCGACGCATGACACCGAGGTAGGCGGACTCCGCCTCTCCCTCCCGGGCTCCGCCGTGATACGCGCCGCCGCCGAGGCCGATGGGGGAGTTGTACGCACGCGCGACGGCGCGCTGGAACGGCGTGCGCCCGTCCGCGCGCATGACCCCGCCGACATTGGCGGCACCGACCCGCCTGAGGGTGGCGAGCGCGCGCACGGTGTATCCCGGCTCCAGCTCCGAATGCGCGTCGACGCGAACGATGATCGGGTGCGAGCCGGCACGGATCGCGAGATTCAGGCCCACGGGGATGTCGGCATCCGGATTGTGCACGATGCGCACCCGCGGATCCTCCGCCGCGAGCTCCGCCGCGACCTGCTCGGTCCCGTCGGAGGAGGGGGCGAGGGCCAGGATGAGCTCCACGGGACCGGGGACCTCCTGTGCCAGCACCGAAACGACGGCCCGCCGCAGGTAGGCGCGCTCGTTGAGGACCGGCATGACGAAGGTCACGCCGCCGGTGTCGGACACCTGCGGCGCATCCTCGCGCCCGGGCCGGTGGACATGCACCCGACGATCATGTCATGCGCCGCCTGGGTAGGCTGGAGGAGTGAGTGTGGTGACGGACGCGCGCAAGGCGATCGCTCTCCTCCGCAAGGCCGTCGCTCAGCGGCGCGCCGTGCGCGATGTGCGTCGGCGTGTGGCGGCGTCTGCGCCGCATCCTCCCCACCACTACCGCGTGGCCGTCTACTTCGCAGACGGCGACGTGAACATGTATCAGATGCGTCAGTGGTACAAGCCGCTGGCCGACCTGGCCGCGACGTGGCCGGTCGTCGTGCTGAGCCGTGCCGTCACCGGCGCATCGGCACTGCTGGCCGACGGCGCCCTGCCGGTCGCCTTCGTGCCGACGGTGCGTGATCTCGAGGCGTTCATCGCCGACCAGGACATCCGCGTCGTGCTGTACGTGAACCAGAACACCCGCAACTTCCAGATGTTCCGCTACGGGCGCCGCTGGCACGTGTTCATCAATCACGGCGAGTCCGACAAGATGTACATGACGACCAATCAGTTCAAGGCATACGATTACGCGCTGGTCGCGGGGGACGCGGCGCGGGAACGCCTGTCGCGCGTGCTGTGGGACTACGACCTCGATCGGCGCACCATCGAGATCGGCCGCCCGCAGGCCGACCACTACTCCGGAGACACCCCGTACGTCCCGGATGACCGCACGGTCGTGCTGTACGCGCCGACGTGGGAGGGCGACCGCCCTTCGGCGCACTACGGCTCCGTGCTCACGCACGGGGAGGCCCTCGTCACAGCGCTGCTGCGCACCGGCCGTCACCGCGTCATCTACCGTCCGCATCCGCGCTCGGGTGTCGTCGACCCCGACTACGGCGCCGCGAACCGTCGCATCATCGCCGCACTCGCCGAGGCCAATGAGGCCGACCGCGCGGCGGCGCACGTCTTCGACGACGGTCCGGACCTCGGCTGGCAGCTCGCTGCGGCCGACGTCGCCGTCGTCGACATCTCGGCGATGGTCTACGATCGGCTCGCGGCCGACAAGCCGCTGCTGGTGACGCGGCCCGTCGATCCCCAGGCCGCCGTCGACTCCCACGGCTACCTTTCGGCATGCGAGTGGCTCGATGCGCCGCGTGCCTCGCACATCGTCGAGCAGACCGATCGGGTGCTCGCCGACCCGGAGGCCGTCGCCCGGCTCGAGCACTGGGTGCGCCACTACTTCGGCGACACGGCGCCCGGGGCCGCGACGGCGCGGTTCCACGCCGCGATCGCTCAGCTGATGGACCGGTGGAGCCGGTGGGACAGCGAAGCGGCTCCCGAGGAGCCGGACACCGACGAGGCGGACCTCGACGACTGATCGAGATCAGACCGGCTCAGCCGTGTCCTCCTCGCCGGAGTCGAGCTCACGGGATCCCTTGCCGCGGGTGAGGGCTCCACGCACGGCGGAGGCGCCGCGTGCCGTTCCCCCGGTGATCGCGTCGCTCACACGGCGGATGCGGCGGCCCGCCTGATACTCCAGGCGCGTCGCGCCGGGGAGGGGCTCGAGCTGGGGCGGCAGCGTGAACGGCGCATCCGGAAACGCGCGACGCGCGTTCGTGAGCACGCGTCTGCCGAGGATGTTGTTCCCGGCGCCGCCGACGGCTGCGCCGATGCCGAAGGGCAGGGCCTTGCCGATCCAGGAGGCTCCGCCCCGGGCGGCGAACTGGCGCACGAACGTGGACTTCAGGCGATCGACGAGTGGACCGACGGCGGCGCGTGGCAGCGTCTGCGTGATCATCTGCCCCCAGTAGCGATCCCGCGCCGGCCCCTTGCCGGCCGCCTGGTTCGCCAGCTGGGCGACGAGGTCGACGCCCTCCTGGCCCAGCATGAGCGTCAACACGAGAGCTCGCGCCCTATCGGGGTCGGACACCGGGATGCCGTGCACCTCGGCCACCGACTGCGCGAACAGGGCGGTCGCCTCGAGGAAACCGACCGTCTCGACCCCGCTGAGCGCGAGCGTCACTCCGGTGCCGATGCCGGGGATGACGGCCGTTGCTCCGACGGCCGCGCCGCCGGTGGTGACCGCAGCCAGGTAGCGGCGCTCGAGCATCCGGATGATGTGATCGGGGGGCGCATCCGGGTGGCGCAGCCGGATGCTGCGCAGGTGCGCGAGGACCGCCGGACGCTGGATGGCGAGCACCCGGTCCAGCGCGCGGATCGAGTGCGGGTGCTCGTCGGAGCCCACGGGAGGCAGCCCGCCGTCCCAGGGGGCTTCCTCGGACAGCGAGTGGATGCGGTGCACCTTGTCGGACATCACCGCGATCCTAGGTCGCCGGGCTGAGTCCGAGCCGGAAACCTCCCGGCCGGGTCGAAACCCGGTCGGGACGCGCATCGGCGATCAGACGAAGAGATTCGCCCGCTCGAGGTCCTCGGCGAAGTCGATCTCCACCGCGTACAGATCGGAGATGTCCAGCGGCGCGACGCGCACGCCGTCCTCGGCGATCGCGAGTTCGAGGCCGCGCTCGAAGTAGTCCTGATCGTCCACGCGCTGCAGCTGGCGCATGAACGCCTTCTTGTCGCGCGAGGAGATGTAGTTGATCCCGACGGCCTCGCCGATACCTCCGCGCACCGTCTTGGACAGCTCGTCGATGTGGCCGTCGGCGGTGACGGTGTACTTGACCTCTTCGTCGCTCACCTTGGAGGTGTTGACGGTGACGAACGAGCGGTCGGCCTCGATCAGAGCGACCGCGCGGCCGAGCACGCGGGGGTCGAAGACGACGTCGCCGTTCATCCACAGCACACCCGAGCGGCCGGTCTTGCCGAGGCCGCGCAGCAGGCTCTTGGACGTGTTCGTCTGGTCGTAGCTGTCGTTGTAGACGTAGTCGGCCTCGGGGAAGGCCTCCACGATGCTCTCGGCGCGGTAGCCGACCACCGTGGTCACGCGCGCGTCGGATCCGAACGCGGCGCGGATGTTGTCGTGCTGCTGCCGCATGATGGAACGTCCGTCGGACAGCTGCGTCAGCGGCTTGGGCAGGCTGCGGCCGAGCCGCGAGCCCATTCCGGCCGCGAGGATCACGATCTGAGTCGTCACGATTGAGTCTCCTGGAGTGTTGGTTCACCGTCGGTTCACCGACGCGACACCCCGTTGTGCCTTGAGCATGGTAGCGAGATCGCCTGAGAACGCGCAGAATCCCTGGCCACCGTGTCCTATTCGTGATATGCCGCATCGATGGCGGGGCGCGACGGTGCGAATCGTCTGAACGTGTCGCTCGCGGGGCCGGTGGCGCGCGGCGGGGTTGATACCTTTGATCGGTGACAGCATCGCTGCCCATGCCGGGGGAATCCAATACGCCGCACAACGGCGTTCGAGGTGCGGGCGCTCGCGACAGTGGTGCACTCATCTCCCTCCCGCCCAAACCTCCGCTTCCGCCGGTGGGTCCCCGGACCGATCCGGGTCCGCCGCCGCCGCTGCCGCCGGACCTTCGGGATGTGTCCACTCCCGCCCCGGAGACGGACGCTCTGATCATCCCGCCGCGCCCGCCGATGCCGACGGCGCCGATGGACGACACGGTCGAGGCCGAGAAGGATCTTGCCGTCCCCGAGGCCGATCCGGTCGTCGACGAGGACGACATCGACGACCTCCTCGACGAGGACGAGACCGACGAGCTGCTCGATGAGGATCGCGACGACCTCCCCGACGAGGACGAGATCGAGCTCCTTGATGATCCCGTGGCCGGGGAGCACACTCTGGTGGGTGACGAGCCGGCATCGCTCGACGACATCGAAGACGAGTCGGACGAAGAGGATTCGGACGAAGACGGAACGGACGAGGAGGAATCGGTCGCAGACAAGTCGGACGACGACACCGACGTCGAGGGCTCGGCGGGCGCCGAAGACCCGCTCGTCGACGACGAAGACGACGTCGCGACAGACGACGTCGATCCGGACGTCGTGGATTCGGATCCGGTCGCGGCGGATCTCATCGATCCGGACCCCGTCGAGGCCGACGCGCCGGCCACCGGCGCTGCCGCTGTCACCGACATCGTGTCCTCGGTCATGGCGGAGGACGAGCCCGCCTCGGACGCGGCGCTCGCTCTGCGGGGAGTCACCAAGGTGTTCGGTCAGACGCGTGCCGTCGACGGAATCGATCTGACCGTCCCCGCGGGAACGTTCTACGGACTCGTCGGACCCAACGGGGCCGGCAAGACGACCACGTTGTCGATGATCGCGGGCCTGCTGCGGCCCGACCGCGGCGAAATCAGCGTGAACGGCGTCGACGCCGTCACCGATGCCGTGCGTGCCAAGAGCATGATGGGCGTCCTCCCCGATCGACTCCGCACCTTCGACCGTCTCACAGGTCGTCAGCTGCTGTACTACTACGGCGTGCTGCGCGGGCTGTCGCCGTCGGTCGTCGAGTCACGCACCGCCGACCTCGCGCGCGCGTTCGACCTCACCGACGCGCTCGGCCGCGTCGTGTCCGACTATTCCGTGGGCATGTCGAAGAAGGTCATGCTCGCCGGCGCGCTCATCCACTCGCCGCGCGTGCTGGTGCTGGACGAGCCCTTCGAGTCGGTCGATCCCGTCTCGAGCTCGGTCATCCTCGACATCCTCGGCACCTACGTCGATCACGGCGGCACCGTCATCCTCTCCAGCCACGGCATGGACCTCGTGGAGCGGGTCTGCAGCCGGGTCGCCGTGATCGTGGCCGGACAGGTGCTCGCCGAAGGGACCATCGACGAGGTGCGCGGCGAATTGACGCTCGAGCAGCGCTTCGTCGAGCTCGCCGGCGGGCTCAGCGATGTGGAAGGCCTCGAGTGGCTGCACACCTTCTCCGACTGAGGCTCGCGATGATGCTCGGCGCTCTGCGCGGCGAGCCCCGGCACATCGTCCGCATGACGGCGGGCCTGCTCGTGCTCACGGCGGCCGTGGTCGCCGCGTGCTGGGCCCTGACGACGATCGAGGATGCGACTCTCGAGGCGTTCGCCGCCGTGGCCGTCATGGGCGGCGCGGCGATCACGCTCGGCTTCGCCCTCGCTCCGGTCGTGACCGGTTCGCCGGACCCGCTCGACCCGCGCCGGTTCGGGGTGCTGGGACTGTCGCCTCGCCGACTTGCCGGTGTGCTCGCGGTGCTGGGGGCGGTGTCCGTCCCCGTGTTCGCGGTGCTGGCGCTGGCGACGACGACGGCGACGGTGTGGGAATCTCTCGCCGCACCCGTCTGGGCCGGCATCCTCTCGGTCGTGCTGATCGTCGCCACGTGCGTGATGCTCGCCCGCGTGGCGATGGCGCTGACGTCGATGTTCCTCCGCGAGCGGCGCTCGCGCGAGCTGTCGAGCGTGCTCGTGGTCGGGATCCTCGTCGTGGTCGTCCCGGTCGTCGTCTTCCTCGCCTCCCTGGAATGGCAGGGGAGCGTGCCGGTGCAGCTCACCGAAGCGGTGCGTGTGCTGGCCCTCACCCCGGTCGGCGCCGCGTGGGCGCTTCCGGGGGCCGTGGTCGCCGGCGAGAGCGTCGCACTCACGGTGGTGGTGGCGATCGCGACGCCTGTCCTGCTCGGTGCGGCATGGCTGGGTCTGGTCACCCGCATCCTCACCACGACCGAACGGCCGGTCTCGGTCAAGGAGCGCGGGGGTCTGGGATGGTTCACCGTCGCCCCGGGCACCCCCACCGGCGCCGTCGCCGCCCGCAGCCTGGTGTACTGGCTGCGGGATCCGCGCCACATCGTCAACGTGATCGTCATCCCGGTCGCGGCGGCGATCCTCATCGTTCCGCTGCTCCTCGCAGGCGTGCCGGCTCACCTCGTCGCGCTCGTGCCGGTGCCGATCGTCGCGCTGTTCCTCGGCTGGCTCCCTCACAACGACCTCGCCTACGACTCGACCGCCGTGTGGATGCACATCGCCAGCGGCATCCACGGCGCCGCCGACCGCATCGGCCGGCTCGTGCCGGTGGTGCTCCTGGGCGTGCCGCTGCTGGCGATCGGGATCCCGATCGCGGTCTCCCTGCACGGGCGCTGGGCGATTCTGCCGGCGATGGTCGGCCTGTGCGCGTCGCTGTTCCTCTGCGGCCTCGGTCTGTCGAGCATCGCCTCGGTGCTCGGTCCCTACCCCGTCTCCCGGCCCGGCGACAGCCCGTTCCAGCAGCCGCAGCGCACCGGGCCGAGCGGCGTGCTGTCGCAGTCTCTCGTGATGCTCGGCGCGATCGGGCTCAGCGCGCCCGTGCTGTGGTGGTCGTGGCTGGCTCTCGGCGGTGACCTCGCCTCGGCCGAGCTGGCCCTGTGGTGGGGCGTCGGAATCGGCGTGGGCGTGCTGGTGATCGGCGTGGCCATCGGCGGCGGCGTCTTCCGTCGACGCGGCAGCCGGATCATGGAGTTCGCCGAGGCGAGCTGAGTCGGTTCCGACCCGGCCGGAGCGGGCGTCGCGGCGGTACACTGGCTCACCATGAGCACCCCTCTCGACAGTCCCGACCAGGGCGGTCTGGCGACACTCGACCGCGAGCTCGAAGAGCTCATCCGCGAGGAGAGCGTCGAGCCGGGCGATCATGAGCGGTTCTCGCACTACGTCAAGAAGGACAAGATCCTCGAATCGGCGCTCACCGGCAAGCCGGTGCGTGCCCTGTGCGGCAAGAAGTGGACACCGGGCCGCGACCCGGAGAAGTTCCCGGTCTGCCCGCAGTGCAAGGAGATCTACGAGAGCCTCAACGGCTGACGCGTCGCGGCCGGGCGGGTGCGCTCGGTCAGTCCGCGTCGACGTAGACCGTGGGAATTGCCGGATCGGACCGGCTGAGGGCCAGCGCGGCCTGCGGCAATTCTGCACGCGCGCGCAGGTGGTGCTCGCGTGCCGCGGACACGCCTTCGGCGCCGAGCGCCGCGTGATCGGGCTGGCCGTGGTCGATCAGCGTCGCCTGGAGCGTGCGTGATCCCGGGTGCTCGGCACCCGTGTCGAGCTCGTCGAACCGGTCGCTCACGGCGATGAGCTCGGCGCTGGCGACCTCGTGCTCGAAAGCGCGGAAGGCCGCCTTGCGGCCACCTTGCGACGCTTTCGCGGCTGAGGTCTTCGCCACCGGGACCCACCCGCCCGCAGCGTCCTGCCGCGCCACGAGCTTGTAGACCATTCCCGCCGTCGGAGTGCCGGAGCCGGTGACCACCGACGTGCCGACGCCGTAGGCGTCGACGGGACTGGCCGCGAGCGCCGCGATGGCGAACTCGTCGAGGTCGCTCGTGACGGTGATGCGCGTGTTCGTCGCGCCCAGCTCGTCGAGGTGGCGACGCACCTGCGCGGCCATGTCGGGAAGGTCGCCGGAATCGATGCGGACCCCGCCGAGGCCGGTGCCGGCCACGCGGACGGCCGTCTCGACCCCGGTCCGGATGTCGTACGTGTCGATGAGGAGGGTCGTGCCGGTGCCGAGTGCGGCGATCTGCGCGCGGAAGGCGCCCTCCTCGCTGTCGTGCAGGAGCGTCCACGAGTGTGCCGCGGTGCCCATCGTCGGGACACCCCACGCGCGGCCGGCCTGCAGATTGCTCGTGGCCCCGAATCCGGCGATGTGCGCGGCACGAGCGGCGGCCACCGCCGACTGCTCCCCGGCGCGGCGGGATCCCATCTCGGCGAGAGGCCGCGACCCGGCGGCGATGCTCATGCGCGCGGCGGCCGTGGCGACCGCCGAGTCATGGTTGAGCACGGAGAGGGCGAGGGTCTCGAGGATGACCGCTTCGGCGAACGAGCCCTCGACGGTGAGCACGGGCGAGCCGGGGAAGTACAGCTCGCCCTCCCGGTATCCGGTCACGGTTCCGGAGAACGTGTAGTCCTCCAGCCACCGGACGGTCGCGGCATCTACGATGTGCTCATCGCGCAGGTACCGCAGCTCGTCGTCGCCGAAGCGGAAGTCCCGGATGAGGTCGAGCAGGCGGCCGGTGCCGGCGACGACCCCGAACCGCCGCCCCGCTGAAAGTCGCCGGCCGAACACCTCGAACACGCAGCGGCGGTGGGCGGTGCCGTCGCGGAGGGCGGCGTCGAGCATCGTCAGCTCGTAGCGGTCGGTGAGCAGGGCGGTGCTTTCGCGGGCGCGCATGATCGCCAGCCTAGCCACGCCGCGGCGGGCCGGCCGTCGGCGGGTAGGCTGGTCGATCGTGGACGACGCGCCGATCGGGATCTTCGACTCCGGAGTGGGCGGACTGACCGTCGCCCGGGCGGTCTCGGCGCTGCTGCCGCGGGAGTCGATCCTCTACATCGGCGACACCGCGCGCTCGCCGTACGGCCCGAAGCCCATCGCCGATGTGCGCCGCTACGCCCTGGAGATCCTCGACACCCTCGTCGAGCAGGGGGTGAAGATGCTCGTCATCGCGTGCAACACCGCGTCGGCGGCGATGCTCCGCGATGCGCGGGAGCGCTACGACGTTCCCGTCGTGGAGGTGATCGGTCCCGCGGTGCGCACGGCGATGTCGACCTCGCGAAACGGCCGCATCGGCGTGATCGGAACCGCCGGCACGATCGCCTCCGGCGCCTATCAGGACATGCTCGAGGTCAATGAGCGGCTCACGGTGTTCGCGCAGGCGTGTCCGCGCTTCGTGGAGTTCGTCGAGCGGGGGGTGACGGACACCCCGGAGGTGCTCGCTGTCGCCGAACAGTATCTCTCGCCGCTGCGGCACGCCGGTGTGGACACCCTCGTGCTGGGCTGCACGCACTATCCGTTCCTCGAGGGCGCCATCAGCTACGTGATGGGGCCCGACGTCTCGCTGGTCTCGAGCGACACCGAGACCGCGAAGGACGTCTATCGCCAACTCGTCGGCCGCGATCTGCTGGCCGGCCCCGACGCGGTCGCCCGTCACCTGTACGAGGCGACCGGATCATCCGCCGACGACTTCGTCGATCTCGCGCATCGTCTCATGGGTCGCGAGGTGCGAGACGTGCGTCTCGTGCAGACCGGCGCCATCGACCTGCCCCGTTGAAGACCAACCGCATCCGAGGAGGAACATGACCGACATCACCCGTGCCGACGGCCGCACCGTCGACCAGCTGCGCCCGATCACCATCGAACGCGGATGGTCGACACAGGCCGAGGGGTCCGCTCTCATCTCGTTCGGCGGGACCAAGGTGCTGTGCACCGCGTCGTTCACCAACGGCGTGCCGCGCTGGCTGACGGGCAAGGGCAAGGGGTGGGTCACCGCCGAGTACGCGATGCTGCCGCGCGCGACCAACGAGCGGAACAGCCGCGAGAGCGTGAAGGGGAAGATCGGGGGGCGCACCCACGAGATCTCGCGCCTGATCGGCCGTGCCCTTCGTGCCGTGGTCGACACGAAGGCGCTGGGTGAGAACACGGTCGTGATCGACTGCGACGTGCTGCAGGCCGACGGCGGCACCCGCACCGCCGCGATCACCGGCGCCTACGTGGCACTGGCGGATGCGATCGACTGGGGTCGGGAGAAGAAGTTCGTCGCCCAGCGCTCGAACGTCCTGTTCGACTCGGTGTCGGCCGTGTCGGTCGGCATCATCGACGGCACGCCCATGCTCGACCTGGCGTATGTCGAAGACGTGCGCGCCGAGACCGACATGAACGTCGTCGTCACCGGGCGAGGTCTCTTCGTCGAGGTGCAGGGCACCGCGGAGGGGGCGCCGTTCGACAAGCGCGAGCTCGACCAGCTCCTCGAGCTGGGTGTCGCCGGATGCGCCGAGCTGCGTGACCAGCAGGTGTCGGTGCTCGACGGCGCCGGACAGCCGCGCTGAGCGGGCGCCGGGGATGACACCGCCGAGCGCCGGCCGCATCGTGCTGGCCACGCACAACCCGCACAAGGTCGAGGAGTTCCAGGCGATCGTCGCCGGCGCGAGACCGGATCTCGAGGTCGTCGCGTACGACGGACCCGAGCCGGTCGAAGACGGCGTCACGTTCGCCGAGAACGCGCTGATCAAAGCGCGTGCGGCGAGCATCCACACCGGGCTCCCGGCCCTCGCCGACGACAGCGGCATCTGCGTCGACGTGCTGGGCGGTTCACCGGGGGTGTTCTCGGCCTACTGGGCGGGGCACGCGAAGGATGCCGGAGCCAACCTGGCGCTGCTGCTGGACCAGCTCTCCGACGTCGCGGATCCGCATCGCGCGGCGCAGTTCGTCTCGACCATCGCATTGGTCATCCCCGGCGGTTCGGAACAGACCGTCGCCGGCGTCTGGCCCGGGCGCCTCGCGACCGAAGCCGTCGGCGCGGGCGGATTCGGATACGACCCGGTCTTCATCCCCGACGGGCAGGACCGCGCGGCCGAGCGGACGGTGGCCGAGTGGTCGGCCGCGGAGAAGAACGCCGCATCGCACCGTGCGCGCGCGTTCGCGGCCCTCCTGCCGCTGCTCGCCGCCGTCTGATCGGTCGGGGCAGGAATGAGAACCGGCATCGTTCCCGAGTTCGGGTGGATGCGTGTCGGCGGCGAGGGCGCGTCCTAGCCTGGGAGACATGCACGATCATGCCCCCGGGCTCCGGGGCGCGAGCAATCGCCGCCTGCTGACCCTGTCGCTGATCATCACCGCGTCGGTGATGATCGTGCAGATCGTCGGCGCCGTGCTCACCGGTTCGCTCGCGCTCCTCGCCGACGCCGGGCACATGTTCGCCGACACCGCGGCCCTCGTCATCGCTCTCCTGGCGAGCATCGTCGCCGCGCGGCCGGCCAACGATCGACGAACCTTCGGCTATCAGCGGGCCGAGGTGCTCGGGGCCCTCATCAACGGCGTGATCCTCATCGCGCTGTCGGCATGGATCGCCGTCGAGGCGGCGACGCGCCTCGTGGGCCCGGACGATCACGAGGTCGCCGGTGGGCTGATGCTCGTCGTGGCGGTCGTCGGCCTCATCGCCAACGCGATCGCGATGTGGCTCCTGAGTGCGGCGCAGCGCCACAGCATCAACGTGAGGGGCGCCTACCTCGAGGTGCTCGGCGACCTCATCGGATCGGCGATGGTCATCGTCGCCGCGATCGTCATCGTCACCACGGGCTGGACCGGCGCCGACGCCCTCGCCTCCCTCGCGATCGCCGCCCTCATCATCCCGCGCGCGATCGGGCTGCTGCGCGAAGTCGCCTCGGTGCTGAGCGAGGCGGCGCCGGCCGACATCCATGTCGCCGAGATCCGGGAGCACATCCTGCGCACACCGGGCGTGACCGCCGTGCACGATGTGCACGTGTGGCAGCTCACCCGCGGCGCACCCGTGTTCAGCGCGCACGTGGTGGTCGACGACGTCTGCCTTCGCGACGGTCGTGGCCCGGCCATCCTCGCCTCGCTCCAGACCTGCCTCGCCGACCACTTCGACGTCGAGCACTCCACGTTCCAGCTCGAGCCCGCCGATCACGTCGAGCACGACGCGCACGCCTGACCCCCGTCTCAGGAGTCTTCGCGCCGCACCTCGGCCGGCGACTTGTCAGGGCGCAGGCCGCGCCAGCGCGCGTGGCGGAGGATCCCCCCGGGAGTGAACTCGGCGAATTCCACCTCGCCGACCACGTGCGGCGCCACCCATTGCGCGTCGCGGGCGTCAGCGGCCGGGACGCCCACGAACGGATCGGCGTCGATGCGCCGGGGGAGGAGCTCCTTCTCCAGTCGAGCCAACGTCGCCTCGGAGAAGCCGGATCCGACGCGGCCCGCGTAGCGCAGACCGTCGTCGCCGGGGATGCCGACCAGGAGCGACCCGATCCGACCGCTCCGACCGCCCCTGCCCGGGCGGATGCCGCCGATGACGATCTCCTGCGTGCGGGTGAGCTTCACCTTCAGCCACGACTCGCTGCGCGCGCCGCGCCGGTAGGGGGAGGCCGCATCCTTCACGACCACCCCCTCCAGGCCGAATCGCTCTGCGGCGGCGAGAGCCGCATCCACGTCGTCGAAGACCGGCGGCACGCGCAGCGGCGATGCCGCGTCGCCCGCGATGCTCTCCAGCAACTCCCGCCGAGCCGACAGCGGCAGGTCGGACACGTCGCGACCATCGAGGGAGAGCAGGTCGTAGAGGTACCACTGCACCGGCGTGCGCGCCGCCTCCCGGGCGATCTCGCGCCGGTCGGCGAGGTTGATGCGACTCTGCAGCAACGGGAAGCTCGGTCGTCCGGATTCGTCCAGCGCGACGACCTCGCCGTCAAGGATCGCCGGCACCGGCCCGAGGTCGGGCGGTGCCGCCGTGAGCTCCGGGTAGGTCGCCGTGATGTCGGCGCCGCTGCGTGCACGCAGCAGGAGGGAACCGCCGTCCCAGATGCCCAGTGCGCGCACGCCGTCCCACTTCAGCTCCGCCCACGCGGAGCCCTCTGTCTCGGCCCAGCGTCGCGCGGCCTGCCGAGCGATGGCGGGCGTCGCGTTGACGGCGAGCATCGGTCGCAGGGCGCTTGAGTCCGGCGCGGCGCCCGACCTCTCGTCCGCATGTCCCCTTTTTCGTCCTTTCGCCGTGTTCTTCGCCGCGGTTTCCGGGACATGCTCGCCCGGGGTGGGACCTTCCGCGTCGGCGATCAGGTGCGCGTGGTCGGCCGGCTCGACGGGTGCACCCTCGGCCTGCGGTCGGCCGGCGGCATCCGTCTTCATGCGGTGCAGCAGCCAGGTGGACTTCTCACCCTCACCGTCCGTGCGGATCAGAGCCAGGCGCACGTCACCGAGGGGGCCGTCATCGCGGCCGCGGGCGGTGAAGATGACCTCGTCGTCGCGCCACTTCTCCAGCTCGTAGTGACCGGTGTCCCACACCGTCATCGTGCCGGCACCGTACTCGCCCTTCGGAATGACGCCGTGGAAGTCGAGGTACGACAGCGGGTGGTCCTCGGTCATCACCGCGAGGTTGTTGCGCGTATGGGTGGGGGGAACTCCGCGCGGCACCGCCCAGCTCACGAGCACGCCGTCGCGTTCGAGGCGGAGATCCCAGTGCAGCCGGGACGCGTGGTGCTCCTGGATGACGAATCGAGGCTGCGCGCGCGGATCGGACGGCTCCCCGGCGGGATGCTCGGGCACGGGCTCCGGTGTGCGTGACGCGGAACGCTTGGCGATATAGGCCGTGAGCGGCGCGCGGGACGGACGCGGATCGAGCGCAGCGAGGGGATCGCCCAGCCGGTCCACGCGACGCAGCACCTCGTCGAAGGTCAGATGCGAGAGCTTCGGATCGTCGAGTTCCTCCCACGTGCGAGGTGCCGCGACCGTCGGGTGAGCACGACCCCGCAGCGAGTAGGGTGCGATGGTCGTCTTCGCGGCATTGTTCTGGCTCCAGTCGATGAACACGCGACCCGCACGCTCCGCCTTCGCCATCTGGCTGACGACGAGGTCGGGGTGGTCCGCCTCGATCGCCCGGGCGAGTTCCCGAGCCACGCCGGAGACCTGCTCGCTCGACCAGGCGCCGTCCACGTGCGCGTAGAGGTGGATGCCCTTACTGCCGCTCGTCACCGGGAAGGCCTTGAGCCCCATGCCATCGAGGATGTGCCGCGCGTGCCGAGCGACCTCAGCACACTCGGCGAGACCAACGCCCGGACCGGGGTCGAGGTCGAGAACGATGCGGTCGGGAGTGCCGCGCTGGCCGTCGGCGTCGAAGCGCCACTGGGGCACGTGGAGCTCCAGGCTCGCGACCTGGGCGAGGTAGACGAGGGTCGGCACGTCGGCGATGAGCGGATAGTCTTTCGGGCCGCCCGAGTGGGCGATGGGCAGGCGCCGCACCCACGCGGGGGCGCCCGGTTCGAGGTCCTTCGCGAAGAACGAGGTCCCGGGGTGGGCCTCGGTGCCGACGCCGTCCGGCCAGCGCTTGCGGGTGACCGGGCGTCCGGCCACGTGCGGCAGGAGCACGTCAGCCACGCGCGTGTAGTAGTCGATCACCTCGCCCTTGGTGGTGCCGGTGGCGGGATACAGCACTTTGTCGAGGTTCGTCATTCGCAGACGGCGGCCGTCGATGCGCACCAGCTGTTCCGCCCCGGCCATGGCCTCAGGTTAGTGCGGGAAGTCCTCCGCACGGCCCGCCCGCCGTCCGCAAGGGGTGGCAGCGAGCCCTGTGACGGGTGTGTACTGGTGTGGTGAGAGCCATCTGGAAGGGCGCGCTGACCTTCGGCCTGGTCAATGTTCCGGTCAAGGTCTACTCGGCGACCGAAGACCACGACGTGCCGCTGCATCAGGTGCACAACGCCGACGGCGGACGCATCCGCTACCAGCGCATCTGCGAGATCGACGGCGAGGTCGTTCCGTACGCCGACATCGACCGCGCCTACAACGACGGCGAGAAGACCGTGATCCTCACCAAGGCGGACTTCGATGCGCTGCCGAGCGAGCGCAGTCGAGAGATCGACGTGGTCGAGTTCGTGCCGAGCGAGCAGGTCGACCTGCTGACGCTCGACAAGGCGTACTACCTCGAACCGGACTCGGCCTCGCCGAAGGCGTACGTGCTGCTGCGGAAGACCCTCGAGCAGACCGACCGCACCGCGATCGTGCGTTTCTCGCTCCGGCAGAAGACGCGCCTGGCGGCGCTCCGTGTGCGCGGTGAGGTGCTGGTGCTCCAGACGCTGCTGTGGGCGGACGAAGTGCGGGAGGCGTCCTTCCCGGCGCTCGACGAATCCGTCAGGATCTCGGCGAAGGAGCTGGAGATGTCCGCCGCTCTCGTCGACAGCTTCGCGAGCGATTTCGACCCGGAGGAGTTCGAAGACGAGTATCAGGCCGAGCTGCGCACGCTCATCGATGCGAAGCTCGAGCAGGGCGACGCCGTCGACACCGCGGAGACCTTCGGTGAACGCGACGACGACGCTTCCGGCGGCGAGGTGATCGACCTCATGGAGGCCCTTCGGGCGAGCGTGGAGAAGTCGCGCGCCGCGCGGTCGGCGACCACGGCGGGTACGAAGGCATCGAAGGAGTCGGACGGCGAGGGGTCGGCTGCGCCGCCGAAGAAGAAGCCCGCGAAGAAGTCGGCCAAGGCGTCGTAGCCGCCATCCCCGCGGCTCCCGCGCGTGGGTCAGCGCCCGGGGGCGTCGGGATCGTCGTGGTCGTGACGGCGCGCGCTCTCGCCGTAGCGGTCCGGGTGGTCGAAGACGTCGTGCTCGAGCACGAGGTGGCGGGCTTCGTCTTCGTCGGTGACGACGTCCTCTCCTGCCTCGGCAGCTCGTCGCGCCTTCCGGCGCTGCTGCACGTAGTGGGTCGCGACGAAGGTGACGGTCCCGAGCACGGCGACGAGCAGGATGACGTCGATGTAGTCCGCGACGATCTGGCCGACTCCGGGGATGAGACTGATGCCGTATCCGAAGACGGTGAGCCCGAAGCCCCACAGCACCGCGCCGATGAGGTTGTAGAGCGTGTAGGTCCACTTGTTCATGTGCCCCACACCCGCGGCCACCGGCGCGAAGGTGCGGACGATGGGCACGAAGCGCGCCAGGATGATCGTGAGCCCGCCGAACCGCTCGAAGAACGCGTTCGTGCGCTCGACGTTCTTGACGCTGAAGAAGCCGGATTCCTTGCGCTCGAAGATGCGGGGGCCGGCCTTGTGCCCGATGAGATAGCCGACCTCGCCGCCGAGGAACGCCGCCAGGCCGATGAGGAGTCCGACGAGCCAGACGTTCACGCCGAAGACGCCGTGGGGCGGATGCGCGGTGGGATTCGACAGCAGGCCGGCCATGATGAGCAGCGTGTCGCCGGGGAGGAGGAACCCGACGAGCAGGCCGGTCTCGGCGAACACGATCCCGCACACCACGAGGAGCGCCCAGGGACCGGCTGCGTCGATGATCGCGGCAGGGTCGAGGAAGGGGATCAGTGCTGCGGGTCGGAGATCCAAGGAAGTCCCAGCGTCGGAACGGCTTCGGTCAGGGCGTGCGAGGTCATCGCGTGCGGAAGGTGGGACTTGAACCCACACGCCCGAGGGCACAGGAACCTAAATCCTGCGTGTCTGCCGATTTCACCACTCCCGCGAAGTGGGTCAAGTCTACTGACCGCGGTGAACGTCTTCTGTGGGGGTTTCCCCCGGGTTCAGCGCCGGATGCCGACCAGGAAGTAGGCGGCCGGACCGATCCAGTTGACGAGGATCACCGGTACCCACATCGGCTTCGACCCGACGACGTCGCGGTGATCGCGGTGCGCGAGGTCCCAGAAGGCGAGGAAGGCGAACGCGACCTGCACGACGCCGACGACGCCGAGGCCGAGCTTCGAGACGGGGGAGAGGTTCTTCGTGGCGGTTCCCATGGTGATCCTTTCGCAATCGTCTCCATTCTCGCGCGCCCGCTCGCATGGCGCACCTGTGGATAACGAACACGGCCCCGCGCCCGGACTTGCGAGGATTCCCGGGTGACCCTGACCGCCGATCCTGCCGTGTCGGTGGCCGAGCGTGTGCGCGAGCGGTTGCGGCGCGAGGCCGCCGACCCATCGCGTGAACCGGACCGGGCGGCGCAGATCGCCCGCTCCGAGGTGCGACGCCACAACGACTTCGCTCTCGCCCGCGGGCTTCGCCCGGTCGATGACGAGGCTACGTGCGTGCGGCAGGTGCTCGCGACGGTGTCGGGGTTCGGCGCGCTCCAGGTCTACCTCGACGATCCGAGTGTGGAGGAGCTGTGGATCAACGCGCCGGACCGCATCTTCGTGGCTCGCGCGGGCGTGGCCGAACGGGTGCCTCTCACCCTCACCGACGTCGCCGTGCGCGATCTTATCGAGCGGATGCTGCACTCGACCGGTCGCCGGGTCGATCTCTCGCAGCCGTTCGTGGACGCGTCGCTTCCGGACGGCTCCCGGCTGCACGTCGTCATCCCCGACATCACGCGTCGTCACTGGGCGGTGAACATCCGGAAGTTCTCTCCCAGCCTGCGCGACCTGCGGGAGCTCGTGCGGACCGGGTCGCTCGCCCCGGAGGCGGCGGAGATCCTGTTCGACGGGGTCCGCACCGGTCGGAGCATCGTCGTGTCGGGTGCGACCCACGCGGGCAAGACGACGCTCCTCGGAGCGATCATCGCCGCCTGCACGCCGGAGACGCGCGTGGTGACCGTGGAGGAGACGTTCGAGCTGGCGGTCGAAGCCCCCGACATCGTGTCGCTGCAGGGCCGGCAGCCGAGCTTGGAGGGCAGCGGTGAGGTGAGCCTGCGACGCCTTGTGAAGGAGGCGCTCCGCATGCGGCCGGATCGCCTCGTGGTCGGCGAAGTGCGCGACGCGGAGGCGCTGGATCTCGTGTTGGCGCTGAACACGGGCGTGCCCGGCGCCGCGACCATTCACGCGAACTCGGCACGCGAGGCGCTGACCAAGCTGGCCGCCCTCCCGCTCTTGGCCGGTCGCAACATCGACGCCGGATTCATCCAGCCGGCCGTGGCCTCGTCGGTGCACCTCGTGGCGCACTGCCGTCGAGAGCCTGACGGCCGGCGTCGCGTGGTGGAGATCGTCGCCCCCACCGGCGTGGACGGCGGCGGCATCGCGGCGAAGACGCTGTATCGCGCTGAGGGTGTGTCGCCGTGACCTGGATCTGGGGTGCGACCCTGGCAGCCGGCATCCTGCTGGCGATCTCCCCCTGGGTCTGGCCGGAGCGACCGAAGCCGCCGGCGGCGGTGACCGGGGGCGTGTCCTCGTTGCTCGAAGGAGCGGGCCTCGCGCGGGTGGCGCCCACGAGCGTCGTCGCCGTCGGCGGGCTGTGCGCCCTGGTCGCGGGTGCACTCGCGTGGCTGATCACCCAGGTCGCCGCGCTCGCCGTGGTGGCCGGCGTCGCCGCCGCCTTCGCTCCCGTCGCCTGGCTGCGGTCGCGGCGCACGCGGTTGCGCCGCACTCGTCGCGGTCTCTGGCCCGATGTGTGCGATCTGCTGATCGCGTCGGTGCGGGCGGGGATGTCGCTTCCGGACGCGGTCGCGGCGCTCGCGGACTCAGCGCCGGCATCGCTGCGCCCGGCTTTCGCCGTCTTCGCGCGCGACATCGCCGCCTCCGGCCACTTCGACTCCGCCGCCGCTCACCTGAAGCAGAACCTCGGAGATCCCGTCGCCGACCGCATCATCGAGACGCTCCGCATGGCGCGTCAGGTGGGAGGGACGGAGCTCACGACGGTCCTGCGGGCGCTGTCGTCATCGGTGCGCGCTGACGCCGCCCTGCGGGCGGAGGTCGAGGCGCGTCAGTCGTGGGTGCGCGGTGCCGCCGTCCTCGGTGTGACGGCGCCGTGGGTCATCCTCGGTCTTCTCGCGCTGCGGCCCGAGGGCGCGCAGGCGTACGGCAGCCCGGAGGGCGTGGTGCTCATCGTCGTCGGTGCGGTCATGTCCGTCGTGGCCTACCGGGTCATGATCCGGCTGGGCCGTCTTCCCGAGCCGCGGCGGTGGTTCGCGTGACGGGCGTGACGGAACTGGCGCTTGCGATCGTGCTGGGCACGGCCTTCGGGCTCGGCGCATGCTTCGTGCTCGCGCGGGCTCCGCGCATCGGGGCGCCGAGCCTGTCGCGCCGGATCGCCCCGTACGTGCGCGACGTCGTGGACCCGCGCGGTGTCGTCGTCGACGGGGGCGGCCTTCCCGCGTGGGACGCCGGCACGATCGGACGACGCCTCGCGGACGCGCTCGGTCGCGTGGTGGGCTCGTCGGAGGCGATCGAGCGGCGCCTGCGGCAGGCGGGGTGGCGCGTCGACGTCACCACGTTCCGGGCGAGGCAGCTCGGCGGTGCCCTCGCCGGCTTCGCGGCCGGCGGTGTGTTCGCGGTGGCGCTCGTTCTGCTCGGACGCGGGGGAGCCGCATCCCTTCTGCTGCCGGTCGTCGGTGGGGCGATCGCCTACTTCGGGTGCGACGTGTGGCTGTCGCGGGCGGCGTCCGCCCGACTGTCGCGCATCAGCGAAGAAGTGCCGACGGTCTTGGAGTTCCTCGCGCTGTGCCTCTCGGCGGGCGAAGGGATGCTCGACTCGCTGCGTCGCGTGTCGTCGGTGGGCGCCGGCGAGCTGACGGCCGAGATCCGGACCGCGGTGGTGGAGGTGGGCACGGGGTCGTCGCTGGCGGATTCCCTCGCGGCGATGGCGCATCGGCTCGAGCTTCCCGCGCTCACACGCAGCGTCGATCAGATCGTCGCGGCCATCGACCGTGGTGCGCCGCTCGCCGACGTGCTCCACGCTCAGGCCGCCGACGCCCGCGAAGACGCCAAGCGCGCGCTCATCGAGAGTGCGGGACGCAAGGAGATCGCGATGTTGGTGCCCCTCGTCTTCATGATCCTGCCGCTGAGCGTTCTGTTCGCGGTCTTCCCCGGGATCCTCATGCTGCGGCTGGGGGTCGGATGACACAGAAGGAGAATCGGATGTTGCGAATCTGGAGCCGCTTCGAGGTCGCCGTGCGTACGCGCATTGCCGACGCCCTGGAGGACGAGACCGGTGACGTGCCCGGCTGGGTGCTGATCACGCTCATGACGGCCGGGCTCGTCGTGGTGATCTGGGCGCTCGCGGGTCCGGCGCTGGCCGGTCTGTTCGAGCAGGCGATCAACCGCGTGTCGGGTCTCTGACCCGGTGACGAGGCTCCGCAGGCGCATCGCGGCCGCCCTCGCGGATGACACGGGTTCGGCGCCGGTCGAGTTCGTGCTCGTCGGCGTGCTCCTGACCGCCCTCACGCTGGCCGTGCTGCAACTCGGCGTCGGACTGTACGTGCGCAACGTCGTCCACGACGCCGCCGCCGAGGGCGCGCACCGCGCGGCGCTCGCCGATACGACGCTGGGCGAGGGCGCTGCGCGCACGCGTGAGATCGTCTCGCGAACGGTCGGGGCGGAGTACGCCGCCGACGTCGATGTCACGCAGACCTCCCATCTCGGACACCCGGCGGTTGCGGTGACCGTGCGCGCGACGCTGCCGCTGGCGGGTCTGTTCGGCCTGCCCCACGGGATGGAGGTGACCGCGCATGCGCCCCTGGAGAGCTTCGACTGAGCCGCGGTCCACGGCGACGCCCGCAACGGCTCTCAGGTGGCTGCACGCGAGGGCGACGCGTGTCGTCGCGGACGATGCCGGCTCGGCGGCGCTGGAGTTCATCGTGGTCGGTCTGCTGATGCTCGTGCCGCTGATCTACCTGGTGATCACGTTGTCGCTCGTTCAGCATCAGTCGCTCGGCACCGAGGCCGCTGCGCGTCATATCGCGCGAGCGATCTCGACGGCCGAGGATGCCGGCGCCGCGGCCGGTCGGGTCGAGCGGGTGCTGGCATCGGTCGTCGACGAGTACGGCATCGATCCGGCCGCGGTGCGCGTCGAGGTCGGATGTCGCCCGGCCGGTGACTGTCCGCAAGCCGGCGCCCTGGTGGTGGTCACCGTGTCGGCGACCGTCGCGCTTCCGCTCGTTCCCGATGTGCTTGGGCTGGATCGCCTCGCCAGCGTGCCGGTCGAGGCCACCTCCGCGCAGAAGGTGTCGCGAACGTGGAGTGCGGGATGAGTCGCGCATCGTGTGAGGTCACGAAGCCTCGTGGGGGAGGGTCGGCTCGATGGCGCCGCGCAGCCGCGGGCGAGGAGGGCAGCATCCTGCCGCTCACCCTCGGCTACGTCGTCCTCGCCCTCGTCTTGGTGCTCGTGTGCGTCGACGCGACGAGCCTCTACCTCGCGCAGAAGCGCGTGGACGCGCTCGCCGACGGTGCCGCACTCGCGGGCGCCGACGGGTTCGTCTTCACCACCGTCGGGGGCGAGCCGACCGCGCGGCTGACCGATGCTGCGGTCGCTGAGCAGGCGTCCACGTTCCTCGGGGCGCTCGGCTCCGACGCGGCGATCGTGTCGGCGGGCTCACCCGACGGGGTATCCTCGCGAGTCACTGTCGCCGGTGTCTGGCATCCACCCGTCGTGACCCTGTTCGTCCCGGACGGAGTGCGTCTGGAGTCGACAGCGACCAGTCGCACCGTGCTCCGCTGACAAGCGAGTCGATGACGGGCCGGCGTGGGTGTGGCGGTGTGCGCCGTGTGCGGTCAGGCGAGGCTGCGGTCAGGCGGGACTTGTGAGCTGGATGAGGTTTCCGCACGTGTCGTCGAGCACGGCGGTGACGACCGGCCCCATCGCCACCGGCGCCTGCGTGAACGTCACCCCTCGCCCCGACAGCGCCGTGTGGCTCTCCCTGACGTCGTCGACGGTGAACGAAGCGGCCGGGATCCCGTCGGCCACGAGCGCCGCGCTGTACGTGCGCGCAGCCGGGTGTGCGTCAGGCTCGAGCAGAAGCTCGGGCCCCGACGGATCATCCGGGCTCACGACGGTGAGCCACCGGTGCTCGCCGAGGGGGATGTCGTTCTTCGCGACGAAACCGAGCACACCCGTGTAGAAGGCGAGGGCCTTCGACTGGTCGTCGACGAACACGCTGGTGAGGTTGATGCGGATGCTCATGTCAATCCTTCGCTGGTATCGGCCACCGTTCCGTGATCTCACGGAACGGCTCGGTGTGGAGGTGGTGGATCTTGGTGCGCCCGACCCTCGCGGAACTCACCAGCCCGGCGGATTCGAGCACCGCCAGGTGCTGCGAGATCGCCTGACGGCTCGAGTTCACGCCATGAGTCATGGTGAGCCGGCTGCACAGTTCGAACAGGCTCTGCCCATCGGCACGCGCGAGTTCGTCGAGGAGGAGCCGGCGCGTCGGGTCCGCGATCGCCGCATAGATGTCGGCCACGCCGATCACAATAGGCAAGTGCTAGCTTGCCTGTCAAGGCGCTGATAACTCGCTCGCGCCGCTGTTGTGCATCAACTCAGGCTGGAAGCGGCGCGAGCTGCCGACACGCCTCTGGTGCGCGGCCCGATCCGGTGGCCAGCCTGAGTTGTGGCACGGCGGTGGCGGCAGACACAGCGGAGTGGTCCGGTACGGCGGCGGGAGCCGAGGCGGCGAGATGGCGGGAGTTGGAACGGCGGGAGCCGGGATGGCGGCACGGCGGGGCGTCAGGATCCGCGCTCACCAGCCGATGGTGTTGAACCAGTCACGTCGGCGGAGGGCCTCGGATGCCGGTTCGGCCGGATCGGAGGTGTCGTGCGCGGCGAGGGTGTCGTTCACGAGTGAGACGAACCGGAGGCAGACCGGGCAGAGGGCACGGCCGTGGGGCCATCCGTCGGCCAGAGGCGTGGCGGCCCGGCCCTGTGCGCCGGACCCGGCACAGCGGAGGGGGTCTGCCGCGGCACCGGCCCACAGGATCGCGCGGTGCCGGTGCAGACCGGGGTGATCCAGCGGCCGGGTGCATCGTCGCCCGCGATGGCGGCTGCGGCAGAAGTGCACGGTGCTGTGTGAGGACGCGCCCGTGCTGGACGGCACGTCGGAGCTCATCGCGACCTCGGCACGAATCGCGGCACCCACCGCACGAAGGCGCCGGCTCCGGCGAATGCGATCAGGCCGACGACGCCGACGGCGACCGGGAGGGATGCCGCTGCGGTGACCGCCGAGACGAGCAGAGGGCAGGCCGCGCCGCCGGCGTCGGTGAGCGTGCGCCACGACCCGAGGAACGGGGCGGGATCCGTCGGGGGAGCGACATCGGCACCGAGCGTGAGCAGGATGCCGCTGGACAGCCCGTTGCCGACACCGAGCACGGCGGCGAACATCGCGAACCACATCGCGGACTGCGCGCCGTCGTGGGTGACCGCGAGAGCGGCGAAACCGGCGCCCATCAGCACCATCGACGGAAGCGCCGCCCACAGACGCCCGAAACGGTCCATCACCTGACCGCTGGCGTAGAACAGGGCGAAGTCGATCGCGCCGGAGATGCCGACGACGAGGGCGATGGTCTGCGCGTCGAGCCCGATCGACACGCCCCACAGCGGCAGCACGACTTGCCGGGCCGATCGCACGGCGGAGAGGGACGCCGCCGCGAGTCCGAGCCGCGACAGCACGACGCGGTAGCGCCACATCGTCGCGAACACCCCCTGTCGCCCGCCGACCGGGATGGTCCCGGAGACGGGTTCGCCGGTGTCCTCGCGGTCGCCGTCTTCGTCGGTCCTCACCCGCGGGCGACCGCGCTCGGGCACTGCGGTCTCGGGATCGGGGCCGAACAGCACCAGCAGGATGGTCGCGATCAGGCACGCGCCGAAGAACCAGATGGCGGCATGCTCGTCCCCGAAGACAGCCAGCAGGCTCGCGGCGATGAACGGACCGACGAACATGCCGAGACGGAATGTCCCGCCCAGCAGCGACAGCGCGCGTGCCCGGAACGACAGCGGCACCCGTGTGGTCATGAACGAGTGGCGGGCGAGGCCGAAGGCGGCGGCGCAGAGTCCGATGACGAAGACGGATGCGGCGAAGACCGGCAGTACCGGGGCCAGGGCCATCGCCACGACTCCCGTGAGTCCGATGAGCCCCGCAGCGGCCATCGTGATCCGTTCTCCGAATCGCGCGACGGCGTAGCCGGCGGGGATGTTGCCGGCCAGTTGGCCGATGACGAGTGACGAGGCCACGAGCGCGCTCACCGCGACGTTCGCGCCGAGTTCTGCGGCGATGACGGGGATGAGCGGGATCACCGCTCCTTCACCGAGGGCGAACAGCAGTGTGGGGCCGTAGATCATCGGCGCGAAGCGCGTGAGGATGCGTCCCGCGGATTCGGCCATGGTGCTCCCGACGATACCGCGCCACGGGCGCGCCCTCGGGGGAGCGGTCCCACGAGCGCGGATCAGCGGCAGCTGGCCCGACGGCGGTAGGCTGGAGCGTCATGCTTGAACTCGATATGTCCGCCGACATCCAGGCCCTGCGCTCGACCTTCTCCGATATCAAGGCCGTCGTCGATGTCGACGCGCTCGAGAAGGAGATCGCCCGGCTCAGCGACGCCGCCGCCGCTCCCGATCTCTGGGACGATGTGGAGAACGCGCAGAAGGTCACCAGCGCTCTCAGCCACCGTCAGCACGAGCTCAAGCGCGTCACCGAGGTCGAGAAGCGCATCGACGACCTCGAGGTTCTCGTGGAGCTCGCTGTCGAGATGGACGACGAGGATTCCGCCGAGGAGGCACGTCACGAGCTCGCTGAACTCGAAGACGTCGTCAACCAGCTCGAAGTCCAGACGCTGCTGGACGGCGAGTACGACGAACGCGCCGCGGTCGTCACCATCCGATCCGGTGCCGGCGGCGACGACGCGACGGACTTCGCGGAGATGCTGCTGCGCATGTATCTGCGCTGGGCGGAGCGCCACGGCTACTCCACCAAGGTCATGGACACCTCCTACGCCGAAGGCGCCGGGATCAAGTCTGCGACGTTCGAGATCGACGCCCCCTACGCCTACGGAACGCTGTCCGTCGAGGCGGGAACGCACCGGCTCGCCCGCATCAGCCCCTTCGGTGCCGCCGACAAGCGGCAGACGAGCTTCGCCGCCGTCGAGGTCATTCCGGTGATGGAGGAGGCGCAGGAGGTCGACATCCCCGAGAACGACATCCGCGTCGACGTGTTCCGCTCCTCGGGGCCCGGCGGTCAGTCGGTCAACACGACCGACTCGGCGGTGCGGCTGACCCACCTCCCGACCGGCATCGTGGTCTCGATGCAGAACGAGAAGTCGCAGATCCAGAACCGCGCTGCGGCGATGCGGGTGCTGCAGACCCGCCTGATGCTGCTGCAGAAGGAGGAGGAAGCGGCGAAGAAGAAGGAGCTCGCGGGCACCATCACCGCCAGCTGGGGCGATCAGATGCGCTCCTACTTCCTCTACGGCCAGCAGCTCGTGAAAGACCTTCGCACCGGTCACGAGGTCGGGAACCCCGCGACGGTGTTCGACGGCGACCTCGACGGCTTCATCGCCGCGGGAATCCGGTGGCGCAAGCGCAAAGACGACGACGACTGATATCTCGGCCGCTTCGGCGGTATCCGCTAGCCTTCGCATGACCGCATCGGAGGAGTCACCATGTCGTTCCAGGCGTATCTCGACAACATCGAGGCCAAGACCGGTGTCACGCCGCGAGAGTTCATCGTGAGGGCGACCGAGAGGGGCTTCGGACCGGAGACCAAGGCGGCCCCGATCCTCGCCTGGCTGAAGGACGAGTACGGCCTCGGCCGCGGACACGGCATGGCGCTCGTGCATGTGATCACGAAGGGCGAGCGCATCGATGCGAAGCACGTCGGCACAGACGGTTCGCACCGCGACGCGGTCGACACGCTCTGGCTCGACGGTGCGGCCTCGAATCCACATCCGGGGTGATGGCCGGTGATCGTGACCCCGTTCCTGTTTATTCGTTATGTGACGGGCGAGCCAGGGTGTCGCTGAGGGTGTGACGGATGCGCTCGCCTAGGCTCGTCTCGCCATGATCCGGTTCGAGAACGTCACCAAGCGCTATCGCGGCACCAAGAGCCCCGCGCTCGACAACGTCGACTTCGAGGTGCTCCGCGGCGAGTTCGTCTTCCTCGTCGGCGCGTCGGGATCGGGGAAGTCGTCGTGTCTGCGCCTCATCCTGCGCGAGGAGGTGCCGAGCGACGGTCGCGTCGTCGTGCTCGGACGTGACCTGCGCACGCTGTCCAGTCGCAAGGTTCCCTACTTCCGCCGTCACGTCGGCGCCGTGTTCCAGGACTTCCGCCTGCTTCCGGGCAAGACCGTCTTCCAGAACGTCGCCTTCACCCTGCAGGTGATCGGCTCCTCCCGCGCCTTCATCCAGCAGGCGGTGCCGGAGGTGCTCGCCCTGGTGGGCCTGGCCGGCAAGGAGAAGCGGATGCCGCACGAGCTCTCGGGAGGAGAGCAGCAGCGCGTGGCCATCGCTCGCGCCCTGGTGAATCGTCCGCAGGTGCTGCTCGCGGACGAACCGACCGGAAACCTCGACCCCGGCACCTCGATCGACATCATGCGGCTGCTGGCCCGCATCAACGCCGGAGGGACGACGGTGGTCATGGCCACGCACGAAGCGAACTTCGTCGACCAGATGCAGCGCCGCGTGATCGAGTTGAAGAACGGTGCGATGGTTCGGGACGACAGTCACGGCGGCTACGGCGACACGTCGGGCCTGCCGACCCTCGCGCCCGAGCCGGTGCGCGGCGCGGCCGCGGTGGCGGCGCTCACCGAGGTCCTCGAGGTGCAGCGTGAGGCGGCGGCCTCCATCGCCCGCCGCGCGACCCCCGCCGCTGCGGATCCCTCGACACCGGTGGCTCCCGCTGCCGCGCCGGCGCCCGAGCCCGCTTCTGCGGCCGAGCCGGTGACGCCGGCCGTCGCCCCGGCGCGCCCTGCCGCATCCGTTCCCGAACCGCAGACGACCGGGGTCGCGCCCGTCGCCGAGACGCCGGCAGCCCCATCGGAGGCCGAACCGGGATCCGAGGAACGCCGGCACCGCACGCAGCCGGTGCCGGTCATCGACATCGCCGAGGTCGAGGTGGAGGAGCTGGGTGTCGCCGACCGCCTCGGTCTCGGCAAGGGCGATCAGGACGAAGTGGGGCCGACGTCGTGAGATTCCGTCTGGTCCTCGCCGAGGCTCTCGGCGGGCTGCGCCGCAACGCCTCGATGGTCGTGTCCGTGGTGCTGGTCACCTTCGTCTCACTGACCTTCGTCGGCGCGGCGATGCTCATGCAGATGCAGATCGGAACGATGCGCGATTATTGGGTCGATCGCGCCCAGGTCGCGGTGTACATGTGCACATCGGTCTCGCAGCAGACGGCCACCTGTGCCGACGGCGTCGCGACGGAGGACCAGGTCGCGCAGGTGGAGGAGACCCTCGACGGTCCCGCGCTGGCGCCTCTGATCCGCGATGTGCGCTTCGAGGACCAGGATGAAGCGTACGCGAACGCCTTGGAGCTCCTCGGCGAGGACTACGCGAACATCATCTCGCCCGAGCAGATGAACCAGACCTTCTGGATCAACCTCGTCGACCAGCGTCAGTCCGACGTGCTGATCGAGGCCTTCGCCGGCATGGACGGCGTCGAAGAGGTTGCGGATCAGCTGCAGTACCTCGACCCCCTCTTCTCCGCGCTGACCGTCGCGACCTACATCGCGGTCGGCATCGCGGTGCTCATGCTCGTCGCCGCGGTGCTGCTGATCGCGACGACCATCCGGCTGTCGGCGTATGCCCGACGACGAGAGCTCGGCATCATGCGCCTGGTGGGCGCGTCGAACCGGTTCATCCAGACGCCGTTCGTGTTGGAGGGCGTCTTCGCGGCGTTGCTGGGTTCCGTGCTCGCCAGCGGCGCCGTGCTCGCCGGAGTGCACTTCGGCGTCGAGGACTACCTGCGCGGGCGCGTGGAGTTCGTCACGACGTGGGTCGACGTCGGCGATGCCCTGCTGGTGGTGCCCGTTCTCATCGTGATCGGCGCCGTGCTCGCGGCCCTCTCGGCGAGCTTCGCGATCCGGCGCTGGCTGCGCGCCTGACCGCGCCCGAGCACGGCGTGAGACGCTTGCTAGACTGATGGGCTGCCGTCTCGAGCGGCATCCGTCATACGAGGAGTCATCATGGTCCGGGAACGCGGAGAGAAGGTCGTCGCGACCAACCGTCGCGCCCGCCACGACTACACCATCGAGAAGACCTACGAAGCGGGTCTGGTGCTCATGGGCACCGAGGTGAAGTCGCTGCGCGAGGGGCGCGCGAATCTCACCGACGGCTATGCCTTCATCGACAAGGGCGAGGCGTTCTTGGATGCGGTGAACATCCCGCAGTATTCGCAGGGCCACTGGACGAACCACTCCGCCAAGCGCACCCGCAAGCTGCTGCTGCACAAGGACGAGATCGAGCGTCTCGGCCACGCGGCGTCGGCCGGCGGCTACACCCTCGTGCCGCTGCGTCTGTACTTCAGCGACGGCCGCGCGAAGGTGGAGATCGCGATCGCCAAGGGTAAGGCGGAGTACGACAAACGTCAGACGCTGCGCGAACGTCAGGACAAGCGCGAGGCCGAGCGGGCCATGCGCACCCGCAACCGCCTCGGCGAGTGACCCGCTCGGGCTGACGGGTCGCCCCTCACGGGCGGGTCACAGGTTGGCGGCGAAGGTGGACGCGATGCCGACGGTCACGATAACGTGACCCGCGATGAAGACCTCCGCGCTGAAGATGCTGGTTGCCACCGTCGCGGTCGCGGTCGTCGCCGGCCTCGCCGCCGTCGCGTCGGCGACCGTGATCGCCCCGATGGTCGCCGGCACGACGTCGGATGAGGCCCCGTCGCTTCCCGCAACCAGATAATCGCCTCCGCCACGCCGGCGGCGAGCGAAATATCCGCCACCTGCATCCGAATCGCACACCCTCCCGGAACACATAGGCATGAGGCGGTGCCCAGCCGCCCGTGATTCCAAGGAGGACTATCGTGCGTAAGACCCTCGCAGCGGGTATCACCGCCGGAGCGATCGCCGCTTTCGGTCTGGCAGCCCCCGCGTACGCCATCTCGGACACCACCGCTGACCTGTCGGTGCTCCATGGCATCCCCGACACCCCCGTCGACGTCTACGTCAATGGCGAACTGACCCTCGACGACTTTCAGCCCGGCGACCTCGCCGGCCCGCTCGACCTCGCGGCGGGCGATTACGAAGTCGCTCTGACGGCGACCGATGCGGCCGACGCGAGCGACCCCATCCTCGGTCCCGTCAGCGTCACCCTCGAAGCCAACACGAGCTACACCGCGGTGGCCCACCTCACCGAGGGCGGCGAGCCGACGGTCACCCCGTATGTGAACGACATCTCCGAGACCGCTCCGGGAGAAGGCCGACTGACCGTACGCCACGACGCCGCGGCGCCCGCTGTGGATGTGCTCGTGGGAGGCACCGCGGTGATTGAGAACCTCGCGAACCCCGAGGAGGCGACCCTCGATCTCGCCGCGGGAACGATCGAGGCATCCGTCGCTGCGACCGGCACCACCGACCCGGTGATCGGACCGGCCGACGTCGCCGTCGAAGAAGGTGTGCTCACCATCGTCTACGCGTGGGGCAGCCTCGAGGACGACAACCTCGACCTCGCCGTGCAGACGATCGACGGGCTCCACTCGGCTCCCGACGGTGTTCCGTCCGGCTCCGGCGGCCAGCTGGCCGAGCGCGACGCGATGATGCAGACCCTCCTGATCGTCGGCGCTTTCGGTGTCGCTGCGGCGATCGCCACGTCGGCCGTGGTCGTCTCGCGCAAGCGGGCCGAGCGCTGAGAACCCGCATGATCCGCAAGGCGATCGCGACGGGCCTCGCCCCCGTCGCGATCGTTCTTGCCCTGGCCGGGTGCGGACAGGAGTCGGTCACCGAATCCCCCACGGTGACACCGGCACCTGTCCGCACTTCGGCGGCACCCGCACCGACGGCGTCGGTCGACGTGCCGGTCGCGGCGGCGACCCCCTCGCCGCCGCGGCGCGCGGTGCCTCCGACATCGGTCAGCATCGCGTCGATCGGGGTCGACGTGCCCGTGGTCGACGTCGGCGTCGAGGAGGGTGGGTTCATGGAGCTGCCCGAGGATCCCGCGATCGCCGGCTGGTACCGGTGGGGGTCCGATCCGACGAGTGAGACCGGCAACACGGTCATCTCGGCGCATGTGGATGCCCCCGGCTACCCGATCGGGCCGTTCAGTCGCCTTCGCGACCTCGGCGCAGGGGAGCGGATCGAAGTCGCGGACGCCGACGGAGTCGTGCATCCGTACGTTCTCGAGAGCGTCACCTACTACCCGAAGGCGGAGCTGCCCGTCAACGAGCTGTTCTCGCGGGAGGGAGAGGGAACACTGGTGCTCATCACCTGCGGCGGGGCGTTCGACTCCGCCACCGGCCGGTACCAGGACAATGTGGTGGCGATCGCCGCACCCGCCTGAGACGATCGAGGTGGTGACCCGAGAGGCAGGGGGTGGCGTTGTGGATCCCGACGAACGCGACCTGTGCGAGCGGTTCCGCAGAGGTGAGGACCGCGCGCTCGAAGAGGTCTACCGCCGCTGGTCGGCGGTCGTCTTCACCCTCGCGCTGCGCTCGCTCGGTGATCGAGGCGATGCGGAGGATGTCACCCAGAAGACCTTCGTCTCGGCCTGGACATCGCGGGAGAGATACGACCCCGACAAGGCGAAGCTGTCGACATGGCTGGTGACGATCTGCCGGCGGCGGATCGCCGACACGCATGAGGCGCGAGCGCGGGTGAGGCGGCTCCAGGAGGAGATGCAGCACTACACCGATCCCGACAGCCTGGTGGGGTCGGAGATCGACCTGGCCGACAGGCTCCTGCTGGCGGACGAACTGGACCGACTGGAACCGGACGCGCAGAAAGTCGTGAGGCTGGCGTTCTACGACGACCTCACGCACGACCAGATCTCCCATCGGCTGGACATGCCGTTGGGTACCGTGAAGAGCCATATCAGGCGAAGTCTGAAGCGACTGCGAGAACGACTGGAGGTGAGTCATGTCGCATCTTGATGCCGAGAGGCTGGCGCTGATCGCGCTGGGCGAAGACGCCGATCCCGATGAGTCGGCTCATCTGCAGGAGTGCAGCCTGTGCGCGACGGAGTTCACCGAGCTCAGCCGTGCCGTGCTGGTGGGACGCTCGACGCTCACCGTCGGCGACCTCGAGGCGCCGCCGGCTCGCGTGTGGGAGCGCATCGCCGCCGAGGTCGGAATGGCGGCCGCCTCGGCGCCCGACGTCGACACCGACAGCGCCACGATCGATGTGGCGCCCGCGGCGGACATCGTCGACGGCCCGGCGGCGTCGGATTCAGACGAGACGCCCGAACCGAAGCGGGGAACGCGACGCTGGACGAAGGTCGTCTTCGCGCTGGCCGCGTCGGTGGCCGCCGTTCTGGTCGTGGTCGGGGTCACCTCGATCCTCCGCCCGGCGCCCACGGAGCTTGCCGCGGCCGCTCTCGACGCGTTCCCGGGTCACCCTGGTGCTGCCGGCACCGCGGTCGTCGTCGAGGACCCGGATGGTGAGCGTCGGATCACGGTCGAACTCGACGCGGATGCCGCCGGCACCGACGCCTACCGCGAGGTGTGGCTGATCACCGCCGACGCGTCGGCGATCGTGAGCCTCGGTGTGCTAGAGGGATCGGAAGGCACCTTCGCGATTCCTGACGACGTCGATATCGACGAGTACGTGCTCGTGGACATCTCCGAGGAGCCTCTCGACGGTGATCCCACGCATTCGGGCGACTCGATCGTGCGCGGCGAGCTCGAATCGGTGTGACGTGCGGGAATGGCGGATGCCGCGCATCCGTTGTATTCTGATGTGCTCGGATTCCATCGGATCCGAGCTTGGCAACTCCACAGTGTGACAACGGTCCTTCGCACGAAGGAACGCACGGGGATGATCGGTTTCGACATCGTCTGCGTAACTGCGTGAAGCGGGCCGAGGATGCAGGGTTATCTCGTGAACGCCCCCTGCAAACCAATAACTGCCGATAAGAAGCAGTCTGACTTCGCCCTCGCTGCGTAAGCGAGCCCGATAGTCCGTCAGTCCGTGCGTGATCCCGTCACGGGTACTGGCGTCATCTAGGGATCTTGCTGCGTGACGGCGTCTGGACGTCACGCGGGACTCTTTCCAGGCTGGGCCCGTCGACTTAGGTGTCTGTGACAAAGGTCGGGGCCGAGCAGAACGTCTGCACAGACTGCGCCCGGAGAAGCCGCAGCGACCCAGCGATGGACGGGGGTTCGATTCCCCCCATCTCCACTGCCGCTGTCACGGAGTTGAAGCCCCGCGATCCCTTACGAGAGTAGGGATCGCGGGGCTTTTCTTCGCCCGTGGATGAGCGGCGCGATACCGAGTCGCCCACAAATCGCCCACAAGCTTCTGGCGCATATAGGTCGAAAAGCGTGTCCGAAAGCCGCTAGTTGCAGTTCATGCGCCGTCGGTCGTTGAGCGAGCGCAGCGAGACGAAACGCCCCGTCAGGTCTCCCAGAGCCGCGCGACGTTCGCGTTGAGCCCACCCTGATTCATCCGTTCGGCCACGTCGGCGAGGTCGTCGTCGAAGAGGTCGGCGTAGGTGTCGAGCGTCATCGCCGCCGACTTGTGTCCCAGCATCCGCTGCACGGCCTTGACGTTCGCACCCGACGAGATCGCGAGGCTCGCGGCGGTGTGACGCAGGTCGTGCGGAGTCAGCCGCTCGATGTCGGCGAGGTCGAGCGCCGTGGTGAACCACGAGTTCACGCCGTGCTGCGTCTTCGCGCGGCGCAGATGCTTGCCCTGCAGATCGGTGAAGACCAGATCGTCGGCGCGCTTGCCGCGACACAGCTGCTCCAGCGGCTCTTCCAGGAAGGCCGGGAATGGCACCAGCCGGCGCTCCCAGTTCTTCGGTGTGCCGAGCACGATCTTGCCTTCGACCTCGACCGCCGCTCGCTGCACCTGAATTCGGTGTCTCGGGAAGATGATGTCGCTCACGTGCATGCCGATCGCTTCGCTCCACCGGAGGCCGCAGTACGAGAGCAGAAGGATCAGCGTCCTATGCGTGTCGTTGTTGGTCGCCTCGGCGAGGCGAACGACCTCGCTGTGGGTCAGGTAGCGACGCGGCTTCTGGGACTGTTTCGGGGGCAGATTCTGAGCGCCGCGAGCGACGTTTCGAGGGATGCGTCCGTCGCGCACAGCTGTGTCAAGGATGCCGGCGAGCACGCCGAGCGCGCGATAGACGACGCTTGCAGACCGGGGGCTTGCGCCGGCCTTCGCGCTCTTCGTCCGCGTCGTCGTCGCGGTGCCCTCCGACAGCTCTCGGATCCACTGCTCCACGTGCGACGCGCGAATGTCTCCGATCCGAACGTCGCCCCAGCGGGGGAGGACATACACCCGCCACGACGTGTTCAAGGAGCTGAACGAGGAAGCCTTGAGTGCGTGCTTCTTGTTGCGCAGCCACTCGACGCCCAGCGCTCCGACAGTGATACGCGCCTCACCGGGGTCGGTATAGGAGCCGTTCGAGCGCGAGACCTCGGTGTGCGCGAGGTAGAGCTCGGCGTCCTTCTTGGTGCGGAAGCCCTTCTTCTCGACCTGCTTCTGCTGGTCATCGCGCCAGCGCACGCGGTAGCGCTTGCCCGCCGCGATCTCGTACGCCGTGATGCTTCCCATGGGTGACCTCGGGGTCAGGGTAGCGCCGACCGCGGACGCTGGCGGGTGCGCTCGAGCTGCACCAGCGTGTCTTGCGGACAACTGTCGGTATTTGCATGATGGGCGACCGGTGACCTCGGGTAGTGGCCCGGAAGAGGTGGGTGGGGTACGGCCAGGATGGTGCACGATTGAGGCTCCGTCGTGCGCGCTCGGATCGGCGTCGGAGAGGGCGCGTTGGGAGCACCGCAGAGGGCTCAGGTGGCCGATGCTCCGTTGCGGTGTTGTGTGGAGAGAGTCTCGTACATCCTCCCGGCGACGATCGCGGCGACGACCGCGGAGATCGCTGCGGCGACCCACAGTGCGGCCTGCAGGCTGAGGAGGTCGGCGACGATTCCGCCGATGACTGCGCCGACGGCGTAGCCGAGGTCCCGCCAGACGCGGTAGACGCCGACGGCGCGTGCGCGCCACGCGGGGTGCGCGACGTCGCCGACGACGGCGAGGAGGGTCGGGTAGACCATCGCCGTGCCCAGGCCGAGAAGGATCGTCCCGGTGGCCCAGGCGCCGAGCCCGCTGCCCGCGCCGATGATGATCAGGGCGATGGCCTGGAGGGCCATGCCGCCGGTGACGAGGTGCTTGCGGCCGATGCGGTCCGACAGGGCGCCGGTGAACAGCTGCCCGATGCCCCACACGCCCGGGTACAGCGCGAACAGGAGCGCGATCTGCGCGGTGGAGAGGTCGCGGGTGGCGAACAGCAGCGGAAACAGCCCCCATGAGAGGCCGAAGTTCAGGTTGTTCACGAGCCCGGCGGCGCTCGCGGAGGCGAGGGCGGGTTCGCGGATGCTCGCGAGGAACCAGATTCGCCGGTGCGTCAGGTCCGCGTCCTGGCGGGGCCGGCTGGTGGCGGGTGCGAGCTGTGCGGCCTCGGCGCGAGCGTGCCCGTGGGTCTCCCGGACGAAGATGCCCGTGATGATGAGCGCGAGGGCGGTGTAGGCGATGCCGAGCAGGAACGGTGCGGGACGCAGCCCGTACTCGCTGGCGAGGTACCCGGCCAGGAGGGAGGAGACGGCGACGGCGCCGTAGCCGGCGGCTTCGTTCAGTCCCATCGCGAGACCGCGCTGGCGGGGGCCGACGAGGTCGATCTTCATGACCACGGTCGTGGACCAGGTCAGGCCCTGGCTCACCCCGAGGAGCGCGTTCGCGGCGACGACCCATCCCCAGTCGGGTGCCCAGATCAGCATCAGCGGGACGGGCACTGCGACGAGCCACCCGGCCAGGAGCACCGGTTTGCGTCCGAATCTGTCCGAGAGGGTGCCGGCGAACCAGTTCGAGATCGCCTTGGTGACTCCGAACACGGCGACGTAGCTGAGCACCATGGTGTATCCGGTGATCCCGAACACGTCGCGCGCGAGCAACGGCAGGACGGTCTGCTCTTGACCGACCATGCCCCCGACGAGTGCGTTCACGGCGACGAGCAGCGCGAACTGCGGAGCGTTCTCCCGCAATCCGAGGCGCGGCGGCGGCGTAGCGGCGGTCATGCGATTCGTCGCGGCACTCGTCTGCCCGCGGGCTTCCCGCTGGGTGCTCGGCGCGCGGAGTCCGCCATGATGGGCGAGCAGTCAGCTGCGGAGCGGGATGCGGCGGGGGAGGCGCCTGTTGTGCGGGGAGGCTGGGCGTAGTCGAACAAGGGGGGCCTCGTGGGTTGCTTCTGAGGGGTGGTCTCGAGTCGCAGTCGGGTCGTCAGGACTGTTGCGACAGCGAGGTGGTGGCAAGCTCGCTGAGGACCTCGTCGGGGGTGATGTCGCCGCTGATCCGAACCCTGCGGCGTCCGGGTTCGTCGTGCAGTTCCACATTGGTGATGCGCGAGACGAAGGTGTCGCCGCACCCGCACGCGCCGACGTTGCACGAGGCCACGAACGCGTCCAGTACCTCCAGCGGTGTCTCACGGGGGAGGAGCAGGTCGACGCCTCCGTCGACGGTGAGAGCAGTCGGCGAGATCTGGGCGGTCATCGGATGGTTCCCTTTCGGCTGGTGTTCGGGGTCGGCGGTGGGGGAGATCGAGATCACTCGGCTGGCTCGCCGCCGGCCAGACCTTGGAGGACGTCAAGAGCGTCGCGGATGCCCTCGGTCGCGAGGCAGTAGTAGACGTATCCGCCGCGCCGCTCCCCGACCACGAGACCGCGGTCGCGCAGGATGCGCAGGTGGTGAGACACGGTCGGCTGGCGTTCCCCGGTGGCCTCGACGATCGCGGTGACCGGCACGCACACGCCGTCCAAGGCGGTCAGGATCCGCAACCGGGTCGCGTCGCCCAGGGTGCGCAGGAACTCGGCCAGGGCGGACGCCTGGCCCGCCGCCATCGGCTCGTTCCCGCGAACGGGCGTCGTCTTCATCGTCACAGTGTGCTCCTCAAGGGCATAAGTATATCTACCTATCTAGATATACCCACATCGTGGGTGGGATGCGGCAATGGCTGTTTCCGTCGACAACAGGCTCTGACTCGGATCCGCCCAGTCGCGCCTCTTTATACCCCATACCCCTAGCGGGTACATTGGATGGTGCGACGGAGGTGCGGGATGGCACACGGATATTCGGGCGACAAGCAGGCGCTGCTGATGAGGTTGCGTCGGGCCGAGGGCCAGGTGCGCGGGATCGCGCGAATGGTCGACGAGGAGGCCTACTGTATCGACGTCCTCACCCAGGTCTCCGCGGTCACGTAGGCGTTGGAGTCGGTTGCGCTGACTCTGCTGGAAGACCACCTCGGACATTGCGTCGCGGAAGCCGTCGGCGAAGGCGGGCCGGTCGCGCAGGAGAAGCTGCGTGAGGCGAACGCGGCCATCGCGCGCCTGGTGCGCTCATAGAAGCGCGCATCTCACATTCACTCAACGCTCGCGAAGGGAGCACATCATGGCCGGACAGGGATTGCGGGACCTCGGACTGCGGTCGACCAACGGTGGCGGCTGCGCGTGCTGCAGCCCCACCTCCCACAGCACTGCGACCAAGGACGCGGCCGCCCTCGTTGCGGAGCCGATCGAGGGCGACGAGGCGTCGGCTCAGTTCCTGGTCGAGGGCATGACCTGCTCGCACTGCGTGCGCAGCGTCACCGAGGAGGTGTCCGCGATCGATGGTGTCTCCGGTGTCGACGTCGATCTGAAGGCGGGCGGCGTATCGACGGTGACCGTGACCAGCACGGCGCCGGTGGATGCGGTGCAGGTGCGGCATGCGGTCGAGGAGGCCGGGTACAGCCTTGCGTCCACGTCATGAGCACGGGTCGGTGATGCGGTCTCCACAGCAACGGGGTGACTCCGCGGGCTGTTCAGTGATGGCGACCACGGGCTGACTCGACGAACGGCGCTCCCCTCGGGATCTTTGCCTGAGGGGAGCGCCGTTGCCGTCTGCGTGGTGATTCGCCGGGTGGCGTCAGCGGCCGAGGATCGTGCGGGCGCTGTTCGCCGGGGTGAGGTCGAGGCGCCGCAGCAGCTGCGCGTTGAGGGCGACCACCACCGTGGACAGCGACATCAGGATCGCCCCGACGGACACGGGGAGGACGAATCCGATGGGAGCGAGGACGCCGGCGGCGAGGGGCACGGAGATGAGGTTGTAGCCGGCCGCCCACCACAGGTTCTGCTTCATCTTCCGGTAGCTCGCTCGGGACAGCTCGATCACAGACAGCACGGACCGGGGATCGTCGCTGGCGAGGATCACGCCCGCGGAGGCGATGGCGACGTCGGTGCCGGCGCCGATCGCGATGCCGACGTCCGCTCGGGCGAGGGCGGGCGCGTCGTTGACGCCGTCTCCGACCATCGCGACGCGCTTGCCTTCGGCCTGCAGCTCGGCGATCTTGGCGGACTTGTCCTCGGGGCGCACGCGCGCGAACACCCGGTCGACGCCGAGGTCCTCGCCGACCGCGTGGGCGACGGCTTCGGCGTCGCCGGTGATCATCACGACCTCGATGCCGAGGGCATGGAGCGCGTCGACGGCATCGCGCGACTCGGGACGGACCTCGTCGGCGAGCTTGAGGCCGCCGATGGCCCGACCGTCTCGGACGACGTGGAGGATGATCGCGCCTTCCGCTCGCCACGCGTCGGCATCCTCGATCTCGTTGAGGCCGAGCTCTTCGAGGAGAGCGGGGCCGCCGACGCGGACTTCATGGTTCTCGACGGTCGCGGTCACCCCGACCGCGGGGGACGAGGTGAAGCCGGCAGCGGACGGGATGGTCAGATCCTTCTCGCGGGCAGCTCGCACGATGGCCTTGGCGAGGGGGTGTTCGCTGTCGGCTTCGGCGGCGGCCGCGAGTGCCAGAACGGTCTCGGCGGAGTCGGAATCGGCGGTGGAGATGCCGGTGACGGTCGGCTCGCCCTTGGTGAGGGTGCCGGTCTTGTCGAACAGGACCGCGTCGATGGTCCGCATGCTCTCCAGGGCGAGGCGGTCCTTGACGAGAACACCGCCGCGGGCTGCGCGCTCGGTGGCGATCGACACGACCAGGGGGATGGCCAGACCCAGCGCGTGGGGGCACGCGATCACCAGCACGGTGATCGTCCGGATCACCGCGGTGTCCGGGTCTCCGACGAGCGTCCAGACGAGCGCGGTGAGTGCGGCGGCACCCAGCGCGAACCAGAACAGCCAGCCGGCGGCGCGGTCGGCGATCCGCTGCGCCCTCGAGGTCGAGTTCTGCGCGTCGGCGACCAACCGCTGGATGCCGGCGAGGGTGGTGTCATCGCCCGTAGCGGTGACCTCGACCCGCAAGCCTGAATCTGTTGCGACGGTTCCGGCGGTCACCGTGTCGCCCGCGGTCCGGCTGACGGGGCGGGATTCGCCGGTGACCATGGATTCGTCCATGTCGGCGCGGCCCTCCACGACCCTGCCGTCCGCGGGGACGCTGCCGCCGGGGCGGACGACGACCACATCGCCGAGTCGGAGGTCGGCGGGGGAGACGGTGACGACCTGGTCGCCTTCGACGCGTTCCGCTTCGTCGGGCAGGAGCGCGGCGAGGGAGTCCAGTGCGGAGGTGGTCTGCGCGAGGGACCGCATCTCGATCCAGTGGCCGAGCAGCATGATCACGATCAGCAGCGCGAGCTCCCACCAGAACTCGAGCTCACGGTGGAGGAGTCCGAGGGTGGCGCCCCAGGATGCGAAGAATGCGACGGTGATCGCGAGACCGATGAGGAGCATCATCGCGGGTTTGCGGGCTCGGAGTTCGCTGACCGCGCCGCTGAGGAACGGCCAGCCGCCCCAGAAGTACATCACGGTGCCCAGCACGGGAGAGATCAGCTGTGCTCCGGGGAACGAGGGAACCGAGTAGCCCAGGACCATCCCGAACATGCCGGAGAACGCCACGACCGGGACGGCGAGGATCAGGTTGATCCAGAACAGCCGCCGGAACTGGGCGACATGATGTGCGCCATGTCCGGCGTGCCCGCCATGGCCCGCATGCTCCCCGTGGTCGGCGTGGCTGTCATGACCGGCATGCTCCCCGTGGCTGTCATGTGCACCGTGGTCGGCGTGCGCGTCGTGGTCGGCGTGCGCACCGTGGTCGGCGTGCGCACCGTGGTCGGCGTGCGCCTCATGGCCGCCGTGTCGGGCGTGCTCGTCGTGGACGGCCGCGTCGGTCGGCTTGGCCGCCGGGTCTGGGTGGTCGGTGGTGGTGCGCGCGTGGTGGTGGTGCGCGTGTGGGTCGGTCATGGTGTGCTCCCTCGCTTTGGAGTGGGATGGGTGATGCCCACTCGTCCCTCACAAGACTTGCTCACCCCAACCACGATACCCCCTAGGGGTATTCCCTCGGGAGGGGATCCACGTCGGGTGCGGGGACTGCTGTGTCGTCAGATGGGGAGGGGGACGCTCAAGAACACGCCTTGCAGGTTCGACATCAGCGCGGTCCACAGGCCCGTGACCATGAGCGTGCCGAGCGCGATGAGGAGTGTGCCGCCGATGATGTTGATCAGGCGGATGTGGCGGCGCATCACTCCGACGGATCGGGTCGCCCAGCCGAATCCGAAGGCGAGGAGGATGAACGGGATGCCGAGACCGAGCGAGTATGCGAGGCCGAGGAGCGCGCCGCGTGCAGCGGATGCCTGATCGAAGGACATCCCGAGGATGACGGCGAGGGTGGGGCCGATGCAGGGTGTCCAACCTATGCCGAGAGCGATGCCCAGCAGGGGGGCTCCCGCCAATCCGATCCTTCCGCGCACGCGTGGCCGCATGGTGCGTTGCGCGAACCGGAGGCCGCCGATGAAGACCACGCCCATGATGATGATGAACGCGCCGAGGACGCGGGTGATCGGGTCGGCGTATTCCAGGAGGAGCCTTCCGGCGGTGCCGCCGAGCATAGCCACGCTGATGAACACGACGGTGAATCCGGCGATGAACAGCACCACGCCGATCACAACACGGTGCCGACCGGTCGTGAGAGTCGCGGTCGGGGTCGGAGCGGCGGATACCGGGGCGGCCGCGGTCGGGTCGTGGCACTCCGCGTCGGTGGTGCTGTCCGGCTCGTCGAGGTGTGCTCGAGGCGCGGGTGTGTGTGTCGTGCGGGGTGCTGCGGCGGCGCCGATGTAGCCGAGGTAGCCGGGCACCAGGGGAAGGACGCAGGGGGAGAGGAAGGACACCAGCCCGGCGAGCACGGCGATCGGGATGGCGACGAGCAGGGATCCGCCGGCGACGGAGTCGACGAGGGTCACGATTCGTCCAGTGTCTCGGAGATGAGTGTTTTGAGGATCGAGGCGCTGCTGAGCTGGCCGATGATGCGGGCGGCGACCCTGCCCTTGCGGTCCAGCACGATCGTCGTCGGGACGGCGTTCAACGGTGTCTCTTCCGCGAATGCGAGTTTCACGGACCCATCCACGGTCGCGAGGGCGCTGGGGTAGGTGATGCCGTAGGTGTCGGCGAACGCGGTCGCGGCGGCGGCGCTGTCGTAGATGTTCACGCCGAGGAAGGACACGTCATCGTCTGCGAACGCCTCGTGCGCGGCTTCGAGCTCCGGCGCCTCGACACGGCACGGCGCGCATGCGGCGTACCAGAAGTTCACGACCACGACATCGCCGGCGTACTCGTCGCTGGTGACGGTGTCGCCGGTGTCGAGCACTCCCTGGAACGTGACGGGTCGACTGCGGTCTGCTGTGGGGATCTCGACGACTCGGAAGCCGTCGGCGGCGATGAACCCCTTGTTGTCGCCCGCCCGGTACTGGTCGGAGAGGGGGTTGTCGGAGCAGGATGCCAGGGAGGCTGTGAGGACGAGGGCAACGCTGGCGGCGGTGAGACGCCGCAGTGTCGTCGGTGTGCGTCGGGTCATCGGTCGCTCGTCTCGGTTCGGTGCCGACGGGTGACGACCCACGCCTGTGCGGCGAAGATCACGGCGGCGAGGCCTGCCGCGACGCCGACGGTGAGCAGGTCGGACTGCACCTTGCTGATCGTGAACGCGGCGAGGATCGCGACGTCCAGCACGATGGTGGCGATGGGCAGCCAGCGGTGCGCGTCGATCTTGTCGCGCAGGCGACGGAGCACTCCCCATTGCACGGCGATGTCCATCGTGAGGTAGAGGAACACGCCCAGCGCTGCGATGCGGCCCAGGTCGAACACCGCGGTGAGGACGATCGCGGCCGCGGCGGTGATCAGCAGGGGCTGGTGGGGCACCCGCGCGGGCAGCGCGGGTGCCTGCTTCATGTCCTGCAGCATCCCGTACAGGCGCGACACGGAGAACAGGCTGGCGAGCAGTCCGGAGAGGGTCGCGATCACCGCGACGGCCACGGTGATGCCGACGCCCCACGCGCCGAACAGCGGGTCGGCTGCTTCGGCGAGGGCGTAGTCGCGGGCGTCGATCGCGCCGGATGCTCCGATGCTCGCCCCGACCGACAGGGTGATCAGCAGGTACAGCACGGCGCAGATCGCGATCGAGATCGTGATGGACCGGGCGATATTCCGTTTGGCGTCCTTCAGGTCATCGCCCTGGTTGGTGATCGTGGTGAAGCCCTTGTACGCCAGCACACACAGCGCGACGGCGGCCACCACCCCGAGCATGCCGTCGCCGCTGTCCGAGCTGTGCGAGAAGAACCCCGCCCCGGTCGCTGCTGCACCGATGAGACCGGCCGCTGCGAGCACCGCGATGCCGACGATCTTCAGGACGGCGGTGACGAGTGCGGAGCGTTCGACGAGCTGGTTGCCGACGAGGTTGACCGCCGCGGCGGCCGCGATCGCGACGATGCCCAGCAGCGGCACCAGCACGACGGAGTCCTGGAGCCCGAAGGGTCGCAGCAGGTAGGTGCCGAAGGTGCGGGCGAGGAGGCTCTCGGCGACCACCATCGACACGTACATGAACAGCGAGAACGACCCGGCGACCACGCCCGGTCCGTAGGCGTCTTTCAGCAGCATCGCGATGCCGCCCGCCGACGGGTTCACGCTCGAGTACCGTGCGTAGGCGTACGAGCTGACACCGGCGACGGCGGCGCCGGCGATGAACGCCACCGGGAACCAGTCGCCGGCGAGTCCGGCGACCTGTCCGACGAGCGCGAAGATGCCCGCGCCGATCATCACTCCCGTGCCGAGCGCCACCGAGCCGACGAGGCTGATCTTCGTGTCCTGCTCGCTCACGTGCGCCTCCCGATTCGCAGGTTCCGGATTACTGGTCGCCGCCGAGGAGCCGGAGCCCGCTGTCGTCGGCCACGGCGATCTCTCCCGACGAGGTGAGAGCGACCGCCTGCGCCTGACCGTCCGCACTGCCCGCTTCGACCCACGATGCGGCGGCGTCCGCGCTGGTCCAGATCGTGCCCTCGACGTCGACGCCGACCAGTGTCGAGTGGTCGGGGGCTGCCGAGAGCAGATACAGTGCCGGCGCATCCGCGATGGGCGCGAAGGTGGCTGCGCCGTCAACGCTGAACAGAACCCCGCCGGGGGTGGTGGCGTAGACGGTGCCGGTGTCGTCGACGGTGAGCGCGTAGGCGGAGATGTTCGCGCCTGCCGCTGTCCAGGTCGAACCGCCGTCTGTGCTGGTCAGCACAGCCGGCTCGTCGGTGGAGAGCCCGTACAGGGTGCCGTCGGGTCCGGCGGTCAGGGCGTGGAAGTCCTTCTCGCTCGTGTACGCGATGGGGGACCAGGTCTGGCCGGCGTCGTCGCTGCGGATGATGCCGAGGTGCGGGGATCCCCACTCTGCGGGGGTGTTCGCGCCGGGGTGGCCGGACGCGACGAAGGCGTCGCCGGTGACGGCGAGCCCCATCGCGTCGAATTCGTACCCGCCGATCGGGTCCCCGACGCCGCCGTCGGCATCGACCGGGAGGAGACCGTCGTGGGTGCCGAGGATCGTGGTGCCGGTGGCCGGGTCGGTGATGATCGCGTGGATGTGTGTGGACAGGGCGGACGAGTGGGAGTCGCCCGCGGTCGTGGTCTGTGCGGTGCAGGCGGTGAGGGTGAGGGTGGCGACAGCGGCAAGAGCCGCCGCCGCGCGAACGCGGAAGTGCATGGGGTTTCTCTCTATCAATGTGAAGGGGTGGCGCCGAAACGGCGAAGACCGGGTGGGCCCGACACGTCGGGCACTCCCCTCACGTGCGGCTGATCGAAAGCGCCGTCAGATCCGGCGAGGAGGGGCGCGCACTCGCGCGCATCGCGCCCCGCAGCCGGCTGAGGGCCATCGCAGCGACTTCGATGCGCACCTCTCTGGGCAGAGCTCGAACGGCGAGCAGAACGATGAGGATCAGCGCGGTCACGCACATCGCCGCGACATCATGGCTGCCGACCGTCGCACACCCCGCGCAGTCGGCGCTGAGATCGGCGGGCGCCGACAACGGTGCCGACGCGGCCACGGATGCCGACGTGGCAGCGGCGTCGTGGTCTCCCCCGGTCGAGTCGACCGCGATCAGCGTCGACGTCGTTCCGGCGTGTGCTGTCGAGGACCCGGTCCACAATGCGTGCATGCCGACCAGCCCGGCCATCAGCAGCGACACCACGATCACGGCGAACCACCGGCGGTAGGCGCTGCCGCCACCCGCTGCGTTCGACCACTCGTTCATCCGCTGCCCCTTCGGCACCCAGCCATCGTAACCGCGCTCGGCCGGCGGGCGAGCCCGCGGGGCGAGCGCGGGGTTACGCGGCGTCGACGACGCCCATCATGCCGAGGTCTTCGTGGTCGAGGATGTGGCAGTGGTAGACCGTCTGGCCGGGGAACCGGTCGAACGCGATCCGCACCGTGACCGACGTCCCCGCGGGCACGTCGACGACGTCTCGGACGTCGAGACCGGTAACGTCGGCGCCTCCCGTGCGGAGGACCTGCATCGGCCAGACATGCAGGTGGAACGGGTGGTCCATCGGCGACACGTTCACGATCGTCCAGTCCTCGACGGTCCCGATCGTCACACTCTGATCGGTCCGGCCCGCATCGAACGCGCGCCCGTCGATCAGGAACCGCATGCCCGCGCCGCCGCCCATGCCCATGCTCATCGTGAGCGTCCGCGTGCCGTCGACCGCGGTCTCGCGAAGGTCGCGGCGGGCACTGACGACCGGGTCGGCGACCACGGGGGGCGTCGCTCCGGCATCCGGGACCACGGTGAGCACGACAGCCTCGGAAGACGTCGTGGAACCACCGCCCATCATCCCCATCCCCGCCTGCCCTCGGTCGTAGGCGGCGGCGATCAGGTCCGTCGCCGCTGTGGGAGTGGTGATCACGACATCGGCGCGGTTCCCCGGGGCGAGGACCAGCCGATCCGCGGACTGCGGGGTGCGGCGGTGTGAGTCGATACCGCGCACCCGGGCGTCCAGATCGCCCAGTCGCAGGTCGAGGTAGCGGCTCGTGCACGCGTTGACGATCAGGAGTCGCTGCTCCGATTCCGCGGGCGCGGGAAGCGTCGGGGAGGGCTGGCCGTTGACCAGCAGCACCTCGCCGGTGCGTCCCAGCATCCGCTCGACTCCCGACACCGATGCGACAGCGCCGCCTGAGACGGTCACGTCCGAGACGACCACGACCCGCGGGGGCGTGACCGTCCAGTCCTCCTCGTCCACGACGATCGCCCCGTACAGGCCTGCGAACACCTGATCGGCGACCAGCTCGTGATGATGCGGGTGGTACCAGAACACTCCGGCCGGGTGATCGTCCGGGAGCTGGATCTCGTAGTCGAAGCTCTCCCCGGCACCGATGCGCAGGAACGGGTTGTCGCTGTTGTCGGATGCCGACACCAGCAGACCGTGCGTGTGCAGATTCGTCGGGTCGGTGAGGTCGTTCTGCAGCCGCACCCGCAGGAGATCACCGGGACGGAGGTGAAGCGTGGGTCCGGGAACGGTGCCGTTGTAGGTCAGCATCCGCACCGACGCGCCACCGACCTCCACCTCCCGCTCGGCCGCCTGCAACGTGACATCGAGCACACCGTCGACCGACTCCAGCACCGACGGCTCGACCCACCCGGCCGCCCCCGACGTCGCGGTCGCCGTTCCGCTCCCGGAGGTCTGCGATCCGACCGTCGTCCACACCAACCCGGTCGCGCCGATGCCGAGCGCGCCCACACCGAGAGCGCCGATCGTCAGAGCCTGCCGGCGTGTGATCCCCCCGCTCATGCGCCGTTGAGAGTACGCATACGTTCGTTGAACTCATCCGTGTCGATCTCACCGCGCGCGTACCGCTCCTCGAGGATCCGCCGCGCCGACGACACCTCAGCCCCTGGGGCCGGCGTGCCGACCGCGGGAGGTGCGGCGGCGGGCGGGGCCGCGTTCGTGCGCGTGCTCAGCCGGATCGCCACGAACACCAGCAGCCCGATCCCGATCAGGATGAGGATGACCCACAGCCAACCCCAGCCCCAGCCCATGCCCATCCCGAAGCCCATGTCGTAGCCGCCGTCGCCGTCATCCCACATCATCAGAACACCACTCCTTCTGGACAGGTCACCAAGACCTGCGATGACCTCGCGCATACCCTGAGTGGGTATCGAGGACACGTCCACCCTACGTCCGATACGGACGGCGCAGGTCGGGACGAACGTCCCGACCTGCGGCCGCGCACGGGCTAACACTGAGTGGCCGGAGACGTGATCGACGCGGGTGGTAGCCTGGCCGCACATCCCCGGGATCGCTCGCCCGAACGGCTCCGGCACGTGGGAAACGTTTGGGAAGAATCGACCGCAAACGACCGTCACTGAGCACAGCGTGGAATGCAGTGATTCCGCGGAATCATGCGGGACTGTGGCCGTCGAAATGTTGGAAATGTCGAACCTTCAGAGTTCAAATCCCTCCGTCTCCGCCATGAAAGCCCTTTCCGACATTTCAGAGCATTGCTCGGTCACGCTCGACGACGGAAACTAGCGCTAATCTGGCCGTTTGAGATTTCAAAGACGAAGGGATCGCGCTTCTCAATCGGGAGCTCTCCCGCGAGATTCCGCAGTTCTTGCTGTTCCAGCGGCCGCTTGGGAAGAGTTTGGGAAGAGCTGGAGACGGAGGTGTCTGGACCCTCGGTTCACGAGATCACTCGGCAGCGGCGTCGTCTTGTCGGACCGCGTGGTGAACGGCGCCCATAGACGCCGTAGTTCTCCGCATGCAGCCTCGCGACCTCCGGCACCAGCAGTTCGTCCTTCAGCTGTCGGGCCGACGGGGCGCGGTCTTTCGCGCCGCGCGGTAGCCGCGGGAGGTGAGGAAGCCCTGCACTGCCGGTCGCAGGACACGGCAGATGAGCTCGACCCGAAGCGATCCCGGTACTCGTCGATGAACCGGATCATCTCGGTCAGGGGCGGTCGAGCTCCTTCGCGAAAAACACGCTCGCAGCCTTGAGGATCTCGTTCGCCTTCCGCAACTCCGAGACTTCCTTCTCCAGCTGCTTGATCCGTTGAGCGGCGTCGGTCGAGACGCCTGGCTTGGTGCCGGCGTCGACCTCGTAGCGGCGCCGCCAGAGGCGCAGCGTCTCCGGGCTCATCCCGAGCAGACCGGCGACATGACGGACCGCGCTCATCATGTTCGGGTGCTCCGGCCGCGCCTCCGCGAACACCCGCAACGCACGCTCACGCATCTCCGGCGAGTACTTCCTGTTCATCGAGTTCCATCCTTGCTTGAAGAACGGAACGAAAGTGCAGCCGATTCACTCTGCTGAATGGGCCAAGCTACACGGCTGTGCTTGCGCGGGAGCTTGAGCTGACCCGGTCAAATGTGTCCAACCACCTGGCGTGTTTGCGTGACTGTGGCATCGTGGTCGCCGAGCCTGAGGGCCGGCAGACCCGGTACGAGATCGCCGATGGGTGAGTCCCATAGCGTGGTGTCACTTCCCACAGGGTCCTCGTCGTCGTTGACGAAGTGAGGGCCATCGTGGGAGACCAGTTGTTCCGCCAAGAACCCTGAAAGTGATCCCACGATGACCCAGTACCAGTCTGCCTTGACGACCTTGATCGGCGAAGTCCTCGCCGATCCCGACCTCGCCCACTCGGACGTGTTCCGTCGGATGCTGCAGGCCGGCCTGCAAGACCTGATCGACGCGGAAGCGACGATGAAGATCGGCGCGGCCCCGCACGAGCGCACCCCGGAGCGCACCACCCGCCGCAACGGGACCCGCCCGAAGACCCTCGCGACGCCGGCCGGGGAAGTCGACCTTGCGATCCCGAAGCTGCGGGAGGGGTCGTTCTTCCCCAGCTTGCTGCACCCGCGCCGCCGGGTCGACAAAGCGCTCTACGCGGTGATCTGCCAGGCCTGGATCGATGGGGTCTCCACACGGAAGGTCGACCAGCTGATCCGAGCGTTGGGCAACGACACCGGCATCTCGAGGTCGACGGTGTCCCGGATCTGCGGGGAGATCGACGAGGCCGTGCAGGAGTTCCTGCACCGTCGCATCGATCACACCTGGTTCCCCTATCTGTTCCTCGACGCCACCTACCTCGACGTCCGGGTCCGCGGCCGCGTCGTCTCGCAAGCCCTCGTCGTCGCGACCGGCGTCAGCGGTGACGGCCGCCGGGAGATCCTCGGGATGGCGCTCGGCGACGCGGAGACCACGGACTTCTGGACCGAGTTCCTCCGCGGCCTGCGCGACCGGGGGTTGAAGGTCGCGACCGACGCGGACCCGCTCGGCGTCGCCTTGGTCACATCCGACGCGCACGCCGGCCTGAAAGCCGCGGTCAAGGCGATCCTGCCCGGGTCCGGGTGGCAGCGTTGCCGCGTCCACTTCGCGCGAAACGTGACCCAGAAACTCGGATCGGCCCGCTCGAAGCCGGTCAACGCGATGATCACCACGATCTTCGCGCAAACCACCCCCGAAGCCGTCACCGCGCAATACCGGGCCGTGACCGACGGGCTCCGCTCGTCGTTCCCCGAGATCGCCGACATGCTCGCCGCCGCCGAGGCAGACCTCACCGGGTTCGCGGTCATGCCACGCGAGCATTGGCAGAAGATCTGGTCGAACAACCCCATCGAGCGACTGAACCGCGAGATCAAACGTCGCGCCGACGTCGTCCAGATCTTCCCCGACCGCGACAGCGTCACCCGGCTCATCGGCGCCGTCCTGCAAGAGCAGCACGAGGAATGGCAGTACGGCGAACGCCGCTACTTCTCCGACATCTCCATGCGCAAGCTCATCCACACCCTCCACGAGCACACCGAGACACCCCGCGCCGAGCTCTACCTCACCGCCTGACCCCACCCATCAGGAACAACCGAAGTGACACCACGCCACGGGACTTGACCTCGCCGATCCGCATCTTTCCCACGCGCTGACCTCGTTGCTCGAAGTGACGCTCGCGGTGGACGAGAGCGCACCGTGTATCGACCCGGCCTGTACCGTTCCTGGCTGCTGTGTGCAGGATGTCCAATGAGCGCGGCGATCACGGCTGATCGCCGCGTGACGCTGCACCGGCGGGTGCGACTGATCGTCGCGTTCACGATCACCTACAACATCCTCGAGGGCATTATCGCGGTCGCTGCGGGTGCGGCCGCGTCGTCGGCTGCGCTGATCGGGTTCGGTCTGGACTCATTCATCGAGGTCCTCTCGGCCGTGGCGGTGGCATGGCAGTTCACCCGGAAGAATCCCGAACGGTGGGAGAAGCCGACCGTCCGGGCGATCGGCATCGCGTTCTTCGCGCTTGCCGTGTACGTCACCGTCGACGCGATCATCGCCCTCGCCGGCGTCGAACCGGTTGAGCACAGCCCGCTTGGCATCGGTATCGCGGTCGCGAGCCTTGTCGTCATGCCCGCACTCGCGTGGTTCCAATTCCGGACCGGCCGCGAACTCGGGTCCAAGAGCGTCCAGGCAGACGCCAAGCAACTGCTGCTGTGCATCTACCTGTCCGGCACCGTGCTGATCGGCCTGCTGCTGAACTCGCTCTTCGGCTGGACGTGGGCCGACTCGATCGCCGCACTAATCATCGCTGCGCTCGCGATGCGCGAGGGAATCGAGGCCTGGCGCGGCGACATCGAATCACCGTTCGAATTGCTCCAGAACGACGACGGCGATCAAGAATTCGAAGCAGAGGAGGTGTCGTGATTAGTTACTGTTGCGAGCCCTTCAGCTGCCCGCCTGAACTGTGTGACCAGGACTGCTGCTAGGCAGTGTTACCCATCCGTGCGTTGAACTAGTGGAGGGTCCTTGACCGGGCGCGTGGAGGGGGTCGGCAAGGGCATGCCGGCGATGGGCGACTTCGGTCGCCAGATCCGCCGCGACACCGTCGCCGCGTCGTCCCAGTGCCGCGTTGCTATTGCCCGGCCGATGGAGTGCCCGCCCTGCTCCGGGCGACTGCGGGCACCTCGCTGGAGCAACGAGTGGGCCTCCCCGCTGCCGAGCTACCGAAACGCGACCGCGAGATGATCGCTCTAGGCTTCCGAACGGACTCGCCGCTGCGAGACAGGGGGCTCCGACACATCGCGACGCAGTGCCGCGACGAGGTGACCGAACGGCGAAGACGAGCATCGAACTGATCACCTGGCGAATGACGATGCACGCAGGCATCACGGGATGACCGCGGCCGGTCCGCATGCACAAATCTGCATCCGCCGCCACTTGGCTACACTTCGGAAAAATCCCTGGATAATCGAGAAAACCGGTCGTACCCTGGCGCCATGAGAGGTGGCCTGGAGCGTTGGAAACGGGGTGCTAATTCGCGCGGGGTCCGCCACGCGATCGCGTACGCGATGGAGGGCACCTGCGATGCTCACCTCCCGCACCTTTACGGTGTCGAAGCGCTCGAGAACTACAGCGATGTCTCAGGTGCGACCGTATCGAGATTCATCGTGGAGAACGGTGCCATCTCGAGCGACGAGTTGACCGCCGGTGGACTCCGCGTATGGCTGACCGGCCACGATCCGATCACGGGGGAGGAACGAGGCCGTCAGCGGTTGAGTCCCGACGCTGACTTGGTGCTCGACGGGACGATCAATCACCCGAAGTCCTACAGCATCGCCGCGCTTCTGCATCCTGGGCTCGCACGAGAGTTCGAAGCGCTGCAGGACCGGCTGAGAGACCAAGTGCTCCTCACCTGGCAGCGGCAACTCAATGCCCGACGTGGACACAACGGGCTCATCCGCGAAGACATCACCCGGCTCGAGGTTGTCGAGTTGCAGCACCGCCGTTCGCGCGCGCTTGACCCGCACATCCATCGTCATCTGTGGCTCAACGTGAAGGTGCTCGGCGCCGACGGCAGGTGGTCGAACGTCGACTCCCGAGTCGCGATGAAGCTGCACACCGTTGTGAATGCCGAAGGTGAGCTTGCTGCGCGCACCGATCCTGAGTGGATCGCAGCGCTGGCCCGCCACGGCTACACGATCGGGATCGACGGCGAGATCGCTGAGCTGGCCGCTACCGTGCGCCCGCTGTCTCGTCGGTCCGCGCAGATCGAAGCCAACCGTGCACGCCTGATCGCTGAATGGACGTCTGCTCACGGCGGGTCCGCGCCCAGCATGGACGCGCTGACGCAGATCGATCGGCGCGCGTGGGCGGTGTCGAGGCCGAACAAGCCCCAGGGCCTCGATGAAGGCTCGTGGGAAGCAGTCGTGCGCGACGAGATCGCCGAGATCGATCAGACCCTGCGCCAGGAGCGCGCCACGGTCGAACTCGATCACGTCGATCCTGCGGTGCTCGATCGTGACCTGCTCGCGGCGATGGCGATCGTCGACGCGGACGGGCGCTCTGTGGGCTCCAGTGGGCGATTCAGTGCTTTCGACGTGCGCGCCGGCGCCATCCGCGCGCTCTCACGCAGTGGAATCGTCGCCGCGCGTGCCGACCTCGATCAGGTGATCGACGACGTCACCGCACGAGCGCTGCGCGAGTCGGTCGACCTCGGAGGCGGGGCCGACGCCCCCGCGCACGTCAAGGTCTTCATGGCGACCGAAACGATGAGGTCGAAGATCTTCCTCTCGCACCGGCTCGACCGAATCGCAACGCCCGGACGCTCCCTCCTCCCCACCGAACTGCGAAAGCAGGCCGGTGGGGAGTGCGGCCAACTGGACTCGGCGCAATTCGTCGCCGCAGCCGCGATCGCCGGAAGCGACGGCCTGGTCGCCGTCACCGGGCCGGCCGGTGCAGGCAAGACGACCATGCTGCGGGTCGTCTTTCGCGCGCTGAGCGCGCAACGCCGACGCATGCTCATCGTCGCGCCCACGCGCAAGGCGGCTTCGGTTGCAGCGCGCGAGGTCGGCGCGGCCGCAACCAGCATCCACGCGCTCCTCGCGGATCACGGATTCCGGTGGGGCACGGATGCCGCGGGTGCCACGACCTGGCATCGACTGTCGATCGGCGACGTGGATGCTGCTACCGGAGCGATCTACGACGGCCCGACGAGCTTCGTCCTGCGCGCGCGGGACCGCATTGTCGTCGACGAGGCCGGCATGGTCGACCTGCAGGTCGCGAACGCGCTCGCAGAACTCGCCCACGAGCGCGGTGTCGGCGTCGCCATGGTCGGCGACCCTTATCAAGCCCTCCCCGTCGGACACGTGGGTGCCATGGCTGCCGCCGTCCGGCACGCTTGCGCCGCGGTCGAGCTGGACGCGGTGCACCGATTTGCGGATGCCGAGTACGCGGCCCTCACGCTCGAGCTGCGGCATCCCGACGATGCCGAGCACGCGGCGCGTATCGCGAGCCGACTGGACGAACGCGGGCACCTGACACGAGTCGACCATGCGGAGGATGCCCATCGGCACATGATCGACGCCTACTTCGCATGGCAGGCGCGCGGCAAGCGTGTCGCGCTCGTCACCGGCGCCAATAGCGACGCCGGCGCACTCAACGACGAGATCCAGCAGCGGCGGGTCGATCGCGGGGAACTGGACCCGACCGTTCTCGCGTGGGGCATGGGGGAGCAGCGCATCCTCGTCGGCGACACCGTTCAGACGCGCCGCAACGATCGTCGTGTGGGGGTGGAGAATCGCGCCACCTGGGTCGTCAGCAAGATCGCCGAAGACTCGCTGCTGCTGCGATCCGTCAACGACAGCGGCGACGTGCGGAAGGTCACACGCGTCTACGCGCTCGAGCACGTGCAACTCGCGTACGCGTCGACCGTGCACGGCATCCAGGGCGAGACGGTGGATGCCTCGATCGTCGGCCCTGACGTGGACGCCGCCGGCCTCTACGTCGGCCTCACCCGTGGACGCGAGCACAACGAGGTGGTCACTGTCGCACCCACCGGCCGCGCCGCGCGCGCGAACGTCGCGACTTGCATGCTGCGCGGCACCACGGAGCTGACGATGCAGGACGCCGTGCGCGCAGCCCAGGCAGAGATGCAGCGGGCTGCGCAGGTTCGAGATCGACACGAGGCCTTCACCCGCGGGCCTCACGTTGCGCCGAGCGCGGGGCGTGGGATGTCGATCTGACGGAGGCAGTCCTGACTCGCGTACCGATGCCATCGCCCGCGCGAAAGACGTCGGAGCAACAGACCCGGTGCGATCGCGCTCCGTTGTCGGCCGCTCATGGTGAACTAGGGCGTGTTGATCAAGAGGTTCCGCTCCTCGGTGGGTGAGTCTTGAACGGTGACGCGACAGGAGATCTCTGACGAGGTGTGGGCCGTGATGGAGCCGTTGATGCCGACGGTGACCGGTCGGTCGCGGCCGTGGACGGATCACCGGCTCGCTATCGAGGGGATGGCGTGGAAGTACCGGACCGGTGCGCCGTGGCGTGACGTTCCGGAACGGTTCGGGAAGTGGAACTCGATCTACAAGCGGTTCAACCGGTGGGCCGGGGACGGCACCTGGCAGAAGCTGCTCACCGAGGTGCAGAAGCAGGCCGACGCCGCTGGGGAAATCGACTGGGTCGTCTCGATCGACTCCACGATCGCGCGCGTGCATCAGCACGGCGCGACCCTCGCCCGGGACACAGGGGGCTGTGCCGAATCACAAGAATCCGTGGTCCGAGCCGCCTGATCACGGGATCGGACGCTCCCGCGGCGGGCTGACGACCAAACTGCACCTGGTCTGCGACGGCCGCGGCCGGCCGCTGAGCATGATGATCACCGCCGGGAACATCAACGACACCACGATGATGAGCGCGGTGCTGGAGAACATCCGCGTTCCCCGCGACGGGAAGGGCCGCCCCCGCACCCGCCCCGACCGGGTGCTCGCCGACAAGGGGTACCCCTCAAGGGCGAACCGCGCCTGGCTCCGCGACCGGAGGATCGCGGCGACCATCCCCGAGCGGGACGACCAGATCGCGCACCGCCGCAAGAAGCCGGGCCGGCCGATCGCTTTCGGCGACAAGCAGAAGGAACGCTACAAGGGACGCAACGTCGTAGAACGCTGCTTCAACCGTCTCAAGCAGTGGCGCGGCATCGCGATGCGCTCGGACAAACTCGCCCGCAACTACCGAGCCGCCGTCAGCCTCGCCGCGGCGCTGATCTGGATCAAGACCGATCTCCGCTGAGCGCTTCGCGCTCCTGCAGCGTGCGCTCAAGCTGTCCCACCGTCGGCGCACCCGCAAAGCCGCGCTCGGTCAGATAGACCCTGCACGCCAAGTCGGCAGTGTTCCCCTGGGACGGGAACAAGTCCTGACCGTCCAGAAGAATCGTGGGCGAGCCCGCGAAACCAGAGCTCACCGCCTCAGCCTCGGTGCGGATCAACACGAACTCCACCGGAACATCGCCCCGTCCGATCGAGTCGAGCACCAGCCGTACTCGATCGCCCGCCTCCTGCCAATTCGGGCAATCCTCGATATGCAGCACCTGGATCTTCACACGCCCATTCTCCCGCGCAACTCACGGCGGCTGGCCACCCCGCACCTTCTTGATCAACACGCCCTAGGCGAATGACGTCGGCGATCGAGATCTTCGAGTCCATGGATGGTGTGGTGTCCCTCGAGCTGCGCACGGAGGGTGAGGCCGTGTGGGCGTCGCAGGCTGACATCGAGCAGCTGTTCGGGATCGATCAGTCGGGCGTCTCGCGCCACATCCGCAACATCCTGCGGTCGGATGAGGTGGACTCCGAGAGCAATATGCAAAAAGTGCATATTGCTGGGGTCGCCAGGCCGGTGACGTTCTACAGCCTCGACGTCGTCCTCGCAGTCGGGTATCGCGCAAACTCCGCCCGCGCTGTGGAGTTCCGCCGCTGGTCGACCGATGTGCTCAAGAGATACATGCTGAAGGGAGTCGCGACCAACGAGCGCCGGCTCCTGGAGCTCGACTCGCTTGTGAAGGTTCTGTCGCGGTCGACTGATCAGCTCGTTGCCGGGGTAGCCGAAGTCGTCGCCAGATATCTGCCGAGCCTGCGCGCGCTCCGCGACTACGACGAGGGCGAGATCCCGGTTGTTGACGGCGATGTGCCGACCTGGACGCTGACTTATGACGAGGCGCGGGCGGTGATTGACGAAGTCGGGGCGGAGTTTCCGGTCGACGCGCTGTTCGGCGGCGAACGGGGCGACGCGCTGCGCGGTGTGGTGGCGACGATCTATCAGGGATTCGGGGGAGTGGATCTGTACCCGACGGTGCAGGAGAAGGCGGCGAATCTGCTCTACCTCGTCGTGAAGGACCACCCGCTCACCGACGGGAACAAGCGCAGCGCGGCGGCGCTGTTCGTGCACTTCCTCGCCCGTAACCAGGTGCTCGATGACGCGCGCGGCGTGGCGCGGATCTCCAACAACGCGCTGGCAGCGATCACGCTCATGGTCGCGATGAGCGACCCGAAAGAGAAGGAACTGATGATCGCTCTTCTCGTGAGCATGCTCGCCGGCGAAGGCTGACCCGAGTAGTCAGGGCTCGACGCCGAAGATCCTCAGCAATGCAGCCCTCGGGATCATTCGCCGGGGACCCAGCTGGACAGTCGGGATCGTCCCGCTGTCGATGCCGAGCTTGATCGTGCGGTAGTCCACGCCGACGAGTTCTGCAGCAGCCTTCATCGTCAACGCGAGCGACGTCGATGTCTGGTTCATCGTTCCATCTCCCATGGTGTTTGCGCAGTGCGTGACAGCACTTGCGCACACCGTACACCCGAAGTGAGCAATGCGCGACATGAATTCTTCACGTCACGCATTGCCCTCCAGAAATGCGCATGGCAGACTCGCCGCATGACCGAACTTGTCGTCGAGTCGATCGCGCCCGAGCGAGTCGAGGTAGGCGATGGCATCAGCATCCCGACTGCCTGGGACGTCATCGTGACGGGTGAGCCCGGCGTGCCTGGCGCCATCCGACTCCACGGCGAATACGACCACGCCCTGCGTCGCGCGGTAGCCGCGACAGTTCGTGTCGACCGCGTCGGCGAGGGCGATGAGGTCACGGCGCAGGTGCTGCGCGAAGCGCGGGTCCAGTGGCTCGTCGCGGCATCCGCGTTCCGGATTGTCACGGTCGCACGAGAGGGCGGCGAGTTCCAGCCGCTGTCGTCCTATCTCGCAGACGTGAGGGCACACAGCGATCGCACGCCGACCGAGGCTCGCGACCAGGCGATCGTCCTGTACCGGATTGCATCCACCATCAATCTCGCTCCGCTCAAGTTCGTCTCGGACTACCTCAACGTGAGCGTCAGCACTGCGACCCGGATGATGGCTCGGGCGCGCCAGCAGGGGCTGGCTGCAGATCTGATCACCCGTGAGACCTACAACCGCATGCAGCAGGACGAGCAGCGACGGATGACGGGGCCACACCGGGTGCCGGGCTCGAGCCCCTCGCGTTCCGGCCCCTCGATCGGCATGTGATTCCCGCGTCGCTGCGACTCGGATGGATTCGCGAGCGCGAGCGGCGTAGCCTTGACTGAAGCCGGGGATCAGCCACGCGGCGGCGTTTGCGGCCTTGGTCAACTCCCCGATCTCCATCGATTCGATGTTGAGAAATCTCCTCCGTCGGATCGCCCACATATCGCCCGCATTTGCCATGAATGTGGGCGATTCTTCTTGCATGTTCCTGTCGGCGCATGCCCTCGACAGCCGCAGGATTCAGCGGTTTTCGGCGCCGAATGCGGGTCGTTCACATGCCCCAAGCCTCATTCGATTCCCCCCATCTCCACAACCGTTGTCACCTCGAGGAGGCCCCGGAATCCCGCGTCACGGCGTGCGGATCCCGGGGCCTTCATGTGTTTCAACAGTGCCGCCGCACGGGACTTCTTCACCGAGACCGCGACGGTATACCTCAAAGGCTGACGGGAGCGGCTGCATCGGCCGACGACGTCTCTGCCGGTGATGCCGCCTGCTCGGGCGGGACCCACTGCAGCAGGTCACCCGGTTGACACTCCAAGACATCGCACAGGGCGTCGAGGGTGGAGAAGCGCACCGCCTTGGCTCGTCCGTTCTTCAGCACAGCCAGGTTCGCCGGCGTGATGCCGACGCGTTCGGCGAGCACGCCGACGGCCATCTTGCGGCGCGCGAGCATGACGTCGATGTCGATGACGATCGGCATCAGACGACCTCGTCGAGCTGGGCGCGGAGCACTCCGAGATCGACCTCCTGCTGCGTCGCCTGCCGGAGCAGGGCTTTCATGATCACGACGATGAGGCGACACCGCCGAGCACGAGCGCGACGCCGCAGATGAGAGCGACGACGCCGGGCGCGATGCCGCCGGGGGCGAGCAGCGCGGCGACGGCAGCGCTGACGAGCGCCGCCGCGAAGACGGACCACGCGATCGCGTCCACGTAGCGGAACGACGAGGGGCGGAAGACCGATCCGCGACGTACCCGTGTGAGAAGGATCAGGATGCAGACGGCGCACACCTGCAGACAGACGATGCCGAGCACGAGCACGCTTCTGGTCGCGCATCCCGAATTCACCCTTGGCATCGCGCATCGCGTGTGTTTGACTGTGACCGGTCACAGGCATTCGTGCCCCCAATCCTGTGACCGCTCACAGTCACGTGTCGACGGCGCCGGTCACGCCGGGAGCCGAGATGCCGCCATCGACCTGACCCGCGCGCTGCGCGGCTTGCCGGATCAACGACGATCGAGAGGAACCTTCATGGTCACACGTCAGCGAGCACGCCTGGTCGCGGCAGCGGCGATAGCGGGAACGGTGAGCGCCTTCGCCACCGCGGCCACCGCGGCGGCGGACGAGCCGGTCGAAGCCGGGATCACGGTCCCGGTGGTCGAGGGCCTGAGCGCGGACTTCATGAACGGGGTGGACGCCTCGTCGATCCTGTCGCTCGAGGAGTCGGGGGTGACCTTCCGGGACTTCGACGGCGAAGAGGCCGACGTGTTCGACGTCTTCGCGGATGCGGGCGTGAACTACTCCCGCATCCGCGTCTGGAACGACCCCTACGACGCCGACGGCACGGCTACGGCGGCGGCACCGTCGACGCCGAGCGCGCGACCGAGATCGGGCTGCGTTCGACCGCTGCCGGGATGCGCGTGTTCGTCGACTTCCATTACTCCGACTTCTGGGCACATCCCGGGCAGCAGCCGCTGCCCAAGGCGTGGGAGGGCATGACGACCGCCGAGCGCGCCGACGCGATGTACGACTACACCGTCGACACCCTCAGCCGCATGGACGACGCCGGCGTCGATGTCGGGATGGTTCAGATCGGGAACGAGAATTCCGGTCTGCTGCTCGCCGAGACGGCGTGGCCGGAATCCGGGCAGCTCTTCGACGCCGCTTCGCGGGGTGTGCGGGATGCGCTCGGCGACGACGTGAAGATCGCGATCCACTTCACCAACCCCGAGCGCGGCAACTACGGCTCCCTCGCGGACAGTCTCGCCACGTACGACACCGATCCGGCCACCGAGGGCGTGCAGCCCATCGACTACGACGTGTTCGCGTCGTCTTACTACGCGTACTGGCACGGAACGCTGGAGAACCTCACGAGCCAGCTGGCCGGTGTCGCCGAGACCTATGGCAAGGACGTGATCGTCGCCGAGACCTCGTGGGCGTACACGCTCGAAGACGGCGACGGGTACCCCAACAACATCCGCACCGCGTACGACCAGTACTCCACGTCGGTGCAGGGCCAGGCTCTCGCGGTGCGCGATGTCATCGAAGCGGTCGCGAAGGTCGGGGATGCCGGTCTCGGCGTCTTCTATTGGGAGCCGGCGTGGCTCCCCGTCGGTCCGCCGGAGGAGATCGAGCAGAACCGGCTGCTGTGGGAGGAATTCGGATCGGGCTGGGCCTCGTCTCACGCCGCCGACTACAGCGCCGACGCGGCGGCGAACTACGGCGGGTCCGGCTGGGACAACCAGGCGATGTTCGACTTCGAGGGTCGACCGCTGGAGTCGCTGCGGGTATGGGACTACGTGCGCTACGGCACCGTCGGCCCGCGCGATGTCGATACCGTCGCCTCGCCGGAGATCACTGTCGTCGATGGCCAGTCGTGGTCGCTCCCCGAGACGGTCGCGGTGTCGTACACCGACGGCACGACCGAGCAGCAGGATGTGACCTGGCAGGGGCACGAGTCCTGGTTCGTCGGCGCGGGCACCTACGAGGTGCCGGGAACGACGGATGCGGGCCTCGAGTCGACGCTGACGGTGACCGTTCTCGACGGCGACGCCGACGGGCAGAATCTCCTCGCGAACCCCGGGTTCGAAGACGGCGTCGCTCCGTGGACGGGAACGGGCACGGGCTACACGATCAGCGCGACCGACGACCCGTTCGCGGGTACGCGTTCGACGCACTGGTATCGCGCCGGCGGCGACTTCTCGTTCACGATCTCTCAGGAGATCACCGGTGTCTCCGCCGGCGATTACCGCCTCTCGGCGCAGGCGCAGGGACGCGCCGCGGTCGCCGGCGAGGCGACCTCGATCTCGCTGGCTTCGGGCATCGAGAGCGCGTCGGCGCCGTTCACGCTGAGCGGCTACGAGGGGTGGCAGAACCCGCGCACGCCGATCGTCACGGTCGCCGAGGGGCAGAGCGTCACGGTCTCCGCGACGTTCTCCCTCAAGGACGGCGCTTGGGGCACGATCGACGAGTTCGAGCTCGTCGAGGTGACCCCCGTGGTCGAAGCCGACACGTCAGCTCTGGAGGCGGTGTACACGGAGGGCGCGGCCATCGACCGCGACGGGTGGACGGCGGCCTCGCTGCTGGCCTTCGACCGGGCCATGACCCGCGCCGAGGTGATCCTCGACGCGTCGTCGCCGAGCCAGGCATCCGTGGATGCTGCGGCCGCGGCCCTGCGCACGGCCATCGACGACCTCGAAGCCGGAGACGGAAGCATCCCCGATCCGACCGTGCGCACCGTCGAACTGACCGTCGTGGACGGCGAGCCGATCGACCTTCCCGACGAGGTCACCGTGGTCGCCTACGACGATTCGACGACCACCGAGGCGGTGACCTGGAACGACGGACTGGACGCGATCGCCGGTCCCGGCACGTACACCGTGACCGGTGTCACCGAGAACGGCTGGACGGCTCGGGCCGAGATCGTCGTGACGGCGCGCAACGAGATCGCCAACGGCGGGTTCGAGAAGGGTATCGACGACGTCACGCCGTGGACGATCGAAGCGGACCCCTGGCCGGAAGACGAGGGCTCCTTCTGGGTCACCGCGTCGGCGGGTTCCGACGGCGATGAGGGTGAATACGCCTTGAACTACTACGTCGACGGGCAGCCGTACGCGTTCACCGCGCTCCAGGATGTCGACCTGCCTGCGGGCACCTACGAGCTGTCCGCCGCGGCGATGGGTGGCAGCGACGTGGGCGATCCGGCTCAGATCGACCTCGTCGCGAGCGTCGGCGGTGTGGAGCAGACGCAGGCGTTCACCCTGAGCGGCTGGCCGACGTGGGACCGACCCACGCTTCAGATCGTGCTCGACGAGGCCGCGACGGTCACGGTGGGCGTCCGCGGTCTCGGGGATGACGGTGACTGGGGCTACCTCGACGCCTTCACGCTCGTTGCAACGGATACGGGTGACGGCGACTCGGGCGGATCCGACGGCGGGTCGGGCGGTTCCGACGCAGACGCAACCGGCGGCGACACCGACGGTTCGAGCGGCGACGGCACCGACGAGGAAGCGGAAGGTGGGGTCTCGGGATCGCCCTCCGGCGAGATCGCGCAGACCGGAGCCCCGAGCATGACGGGTGCGCTGGCGGGTGCGCTCGGACTGCTGGCTCTCGGAGGCGCCCTCGTCGTCGCCTCCCTCCGCCGCGCTCGTCGCGAGCAGACAGGTTCCTGACCGTCGCCATGGCGCGGTGTCCGTCGGCGGCACCGCGCCATAGCGCATCGCTGGGGCCGGGAGGGAGGCCTTGCCACCGTCGCCGCGCTCGCGAAGCATGGCCGCGAGTCGAGAACGAGCGGAGAATCATGACACGCACGATCATCATCACCGGGGCGAGCGACGGAATCGGCGCGGCATCGGCGCGCCAGCTTCACGAGGCGGGGGAGCAGGTGATCGTGGTCGGCCGCGATCCCGACAAGACCGCGGCCGTCGCGAAGCGGCTGGATGTGCCGTCGCACGTCGCGGACTTCGCCGATCTGGCGCAGGTGCGTGATCTGGCGGAGACGCTCCTGCAGCAGTATCCGCGCATCGACGTGCTGGCCAACAACGCCGGAGGCGTGTTCGGCGAGCGCACGGAGACCCGGGACGGATACGAGCTCACCTTCCAGGTGAACCATCTCGCGCCGTTCCTGCTCACGAATCTGCTCGTGGAGCGGCTTCGCACCTCACAGGCGTCGGTGATCCAGACATCGAGCCAGGCCCAGCGCTTCTCTCGGTTCGCGATCGACGATCTGCAGGCGCGCCGGCGCTACTCGGCGGGGCGCGCGTACGGCAACAGCAAGCTCGCGAACGTGCTGTTCACGAAGGAGCTGCATCGTCGGTTCGGGGAGGCGGGAGTGTCGGCGGTGTCGTTCCACCCGGGCGCGGTGGCGACCGGCTTCGCGGCTGCCGCGCGGGGTCCGTGGCGGATGCTCTATCAGAACGACCTGTTCAACCGCATCCTCGACGGCACGGACGTCGGAGGGTCGAAGCTGACGTGGATGGCGATGGGAAAGCCCGGCTTCGACTGGGAGCGCGGCGGGTACTACGTGAACAATCGCCTCGCCCGGCCGCATCGTGACGCGGAGGATCCGGCGCTCGCGCGCGCCCTCTGGGACCGCAGCGCCGAGCTGGTCGGTCTCTGAGCACGGCCGCATCCGCGCGGCACACGGGAGAGGATGGCGTGGCCTTCGCGTCACGTGCTCCGGTGAATCGTGGTCAACCGAGCCCGACCACGAAGCCGAATCCGTCGACCGCGGCGCCGAGAGCCGCTGTGCCACTGAGCACGAAGACGGCCGTCGCGTGCTCGGGATGGATCATCATCCGCACTTCGGTGCCGAGGAACATCTCCGGATCCGCCCCGGGAATCGCGGCGGCGAGCATCTCGACGGCGGCGTCGGAGTCCACGTGCGGCGCCTGCCAGCCCGTTCCGCCGACCCACCAGTTGTTGGATTCGCCGTCGTCGTGGTTCGACCCTTGGCCCAGGCACAGCGGTATGCTGCCCGACAGCGTGCCGCCGTGCGCGGCCAGCTCGCCGCAGAACGCGAAATTCAGCTCGCCGGGGGATGTCGTTCCCTGGTTGACGCCCGCACCGATCATGGTGCCGTCCGATCCGACCTGCCCGTCGAACCACTCAGCGACGCCCGAGCTGGCTTCGCGGCTCGCTGTGACGTTGACGCTGTAGTTGTTGACCTCGTAATTGTGCAGGAACGTGTTCCACGCAACTCCGGCGTAGGAGGTCGTGTCGTGCACTCCCGCCCACAGTTGGTTGTCGGTGATCGACCATGCGCATCCGTCGCACGACACCGACCACGAGGTCGGCAGCTCGAGGCTCGCGTCGGCGAGCTTGGCGGCGAACGCCTTCAGCGCGATCGCTTCAGCCGTGGTGAGGTTCGGCGGATCGCTGTCGACGAAGTTCGTGATCGCCGTTCCGAGCGGGGCCAGAGCAAGCGGCGGCAGGTCGGAGAGGCTGTAGAGCGAGAAGTAGTTTGCGTGCGCATCGCCCATGCTCACCTCGAACTCGTTCGAGGACAGGCCGTCGGAGTCCAGGCAGGCCACGAGACTCGTGGCCTGGGCGTCGGCGGCATGGGCATCGACGTGGCAGATGCCACCGACTCGCCCGAAGTCCGCTCCGCCCATCCACCAGTTGTTCTCCAGACCGCTGTCACCCTGCCCGAAGCAGGTCTCGACGGATGCGGAGCCGTAGTCGAGGAACGTCAGCGTGCCGCAGAAAGCGTAGTGGAGCTCCTGCGGCTCGTCGTTCGTGTCGATGTCGGTGTGCACGGCGGCGCCCCCGGTCTGGCCGTTGTACCAGGATGCGACGGAGTCCTCACCGTCGTGCGTTCCCTGCACATCGAGGGTCAGACGATTGTCGCCGCTGTCCCAGCTCTGTCCCTGGTAGGCGAAGTCCTCGCCGGACGATGCGCCGTCGTACGCGAACGAGATCTCACCCAGGTCGCTGCGGATCTCGACGGTGTCGTCGTGGGTCTTCGACAGCTCGGGATCCGTATCGGGTTCGGGTGCGGGAACGGGCTCGGGTGCAGGGTCGACATCGCCGGTCGACGGCGAACCGGAGCCGTTGTCGCGCGAGGATCCGCTTGCCTCGTGGGTGTCGACGCTCTGAGCCGGCACCGTGCGACTTCCCCCGTAGGGCGCGGACGGACGCGTCCACGGCGTCGTGACATCCTCCTCGGGTGACGGCGTCGGCGTGGTCGTCGCCGTGGGAGTCGGTGTCGCGGAGGCTTCAGGGAGCGGCGCTGCGCTTCCCTCGGATGCATCAGGGGATGCCGTGGGAGTGGGTGTCGGCGCGGCGTCGTCTTCGACGGTCGCAGTGCACGCGGTGAGGAGAAGCCCCGTCGCCAGAGCGACGGCCGCGGCGCGGCGGGTGAAGGGGGAGCGTCGGTTCGGCATGGCGTCTTTCTCGGGAGGCATCCGGCCGGAGGAGAGGCGTGACCGTGCGCGTGGTGCCCTCGTGTGGCGGGAGGGCGGGTCGGGTTCCGCCCCGGTCCACGTTAACGCGTCAACCCCCTCCGCACCGCTGAGCGACCTGCGAGGCTGAGCGATGCATCCCTCTTTCGAGAGAGCGAGACGAAGGAGAACCATGAAGAATCGAACGCTCGGCCCGTACACCGTCTCGGCGATCGGCCTCGGTGCGATGCCGGTGTCGATGAATCGCGACAACACCTACCCCGCGCGCGATGATGCGATCGCGATGATCCATGCTGCCCTCGACGCCGGGGTGACGCTGATCGACACCGCCGACATCTACGCGCCCGCCGATGCCGAGATGGGCCACAACGAACAGATCGTGCGCGACGCCCTCGCCTCGTGGGGCGGCGACACCGACGGCATCGTCGTCGCCACCAAGGGCGGTATCGTCCGCCAGGCGGACGGCGGTGTCGGTCGCGACGGGTCGCTGCCGTACCTGCGGTCTGCGGTGGAGAAGTCGCTGCGGAACCTCGGCATCGATGCGATCGACCTGTACCAGTACCACCGGCCGGATCGGTGGATGGTCTATGGCGACATCATGGACAACCTCAAGACCCTCCGTGAGGAGGGCAAAGTGCAGCAGATCGGCATCTCGAACGCGAGCGTGGAAGAGATCGACATCGCCCGGCAGGTGCTCGGCGAGGGAGTGCTCGTCAGTGTGCAGAACGAGTTCTCCCCGAAGCATCCCGGCAGCTACGACGAGTTGCAGCACTGCGCCGAACACGGCATAGCGTTCCTGCCGTGGAGCCCGCTCGGCGGCACCGGCGGCGGGGCGCGTGACGTCGGAGAGCGGTTCGGCGCCTTCGCGGCGATCGCCGATGATCATGGCGTCAGCCCCCAGCAGGTCGTGCTCGCGTGGGAGCTGTCGCTGGCGGACGTGGTCATCCCGATCCCGGGCGCCCGTCGACCCGCGTCCATCACCGACAGTGCCCGGGCGGCCGACCTGCAGCTGAGCGACGACGAGCTCTCCCGATGCTCGGCGGCTGTGGGGCTGGAGGTCTGAGCGGAGGGATGCTGCCGCGGACGTGGGGTTGCAGCAGCATCCCTCACCCGCGCTCACGGGCGAAGGAGCACCTTGCCCACACGGCCGGCCTCACCGCTCGCGCGCACCGCGTCGGTGATGTCGTCGAGAGCGTGGACGGATGACACCGGCAGGTTGATCGTGCCGTCGGCCAGACGTGCGCGCAGTTCCGCGGCGAGTTCACCGCGGCGCGCGGGGGTGACGCGGGGACGGGCGCCCCAGAATCCCCGCACCCTGGTCCGGCGGAACAGCACGTCACCGACGGCGAGATCGAGCCGGGGCGAAGCCATCGCTCCGAAGACCACGAGCTCGCCGCCCTCGCCGAGCAGCGACAGCACGTCGCCCGCCGCGCTCCCTCCCACGGAATCGACGCCGGCGCGCGGGCTGGCGCCGTCGAGCAGCGCGGCGACGCGCTCGCGCCAGTCGTGGTCATCAGTGGCGACGACGTCGTGGATGCCGGCCGCGGCAAGTTCGTCGACGGCCTCGGCCCGGCGCACGAGGTTGATCACGCGGATGCCGCGACTCGGTGCCAGGCTCGCCACCAGTCGTCCGACGGCGCCGTTGGCGGCGTTCTGCACCATCCACTCGCCTGCCTCGAGCGAGAGGTCGTCGAGGAGCGTGAGCGCCGACATGGGCATCGCGAACATCTGCGCGGCGACCTCATCGGGGATCTCGTCGTCGACGGGAACCGTCGCACGGGCGGGCAGGACGACCTCCTCGGCCCAGACGCCGTGGCCGCTCGCGGTGACACGCTGACCCACCTGTCGGTCTCCGACGTCGGCACCGACGGCATCGATCAGACCCATCGCCTCGGTTCCCGCGCGAGCCGGAAGATCAGGCAGGACGCCGTACTGCCCGCGCACGGTCATGAGGTCGTGATTGTGGATGGCGGCGAGCACGATGCGCACCCGCACCTCTTCCGGGCCCGGTTCGGGCCGGTCGATCTCATCGATGGCGAGCACCTCCTCCGGGGCTCCGAAGGTGCGGTGGATTGCTGCGCGCATGGTGTCTCGCTCTCGTCGGCCGTCTCGGCGCGATTGCGCCGCGCGGTCTTCCAGCGTAGGTCGCCCGTGGGCTCGCAGACGCCGTGATCTTGACGGCATACTTGCTTTTTGCAAGTGTTTGCGTATGAGCCTCTTCATCACGTGCCCCGTCGAGAGCGTCGAACGCTCGACCGCCTTCTACACCGCCCTCGGGTGGACCATGGATCCTGACATGTCCGACCACAACGTGTCGTGCTTCGCGGTCGCGCCAGGGCAGTACGTCGTGCTCGGCAGTCGAGAGATGTACGCGAGTGTGGGCGGCACCGACGACCTGATCGGCGGGGCCGAGACACCGTCGAAAGTGACCGTCTCGTTCGACCTCGGCAGCCGTGAGGCGGTCGACGAACTCACCGAGCGCGCCGGCGCCGCGGGCGGGCGGGTCGGGGACACCGACGACTACCCGTTCATGTATCAGCGCCAGTTCGACGACCCCGACGGATATCACTATTCGCCGTTCTGGATGAAGCCGGAGGCCGGTCCGCAGGAGTGAGCGACCTCGCCGCCGCCCTCGATGTCGTCGGCGCCCGGTGGGCCCTGCTCATCGTGGGCCGGCTCCTCGACGGACCACAGCGCTACGGTGATCTGCAGCGTGACCTCGGAGTGCCCACCAACATCCTCGCCACCCGACTGCGCGAACTCGAACAGGCGGGCGTGCTGACCCGCCTGCCGCTCCGGCACAAGACCCGGGCTTATGCGCTGACCGATCGCGGCCTCGCGCTGCGGGAGAGCATCGACGCTCTCGAGCGGTGGGTGCGACCGTGAATCCTCCCCGACGCGCGCGCCGGGGAGGATTCACGGTGTGGCGTGCTATCGCACCGTGACCGTGACCGGCTTCGATGCGGTCTCGCCGTTGGCGTTGCGGAACACGGCGATCAGCTCGTGGTCGCCGGGCTCCACTCCCTCCAGCTCGACCTGTGCCCGCTGGGCGTCGGGGGTCGACGCGGCGAGCTCGCCGGAGTCGACCACCTCGCCGTCGAGGAGGATGTCGTACGCGTCGGCGTTGGTGCCCCACCGCAGGTTCGCCGTGACGGTGAACTCCCCGTCGCGGTCCCAGTTGTCGTGGGACACGACCGGTGTGCCGGGTGCCGCAGCGTTTACCACGACCGTTGTCGAGCTCGTCTCGGTGATGCCGTGGCTGTTGACGAGCTCGGCGGTGTACTCGTAGGTGCCGTTCGGCTTGCCCTCGAAGCTCACCCCCGTGGTCTGCGACATGCCCTGCGTCGGCTCGAGCACGCGGGTCTCGAACAGGCGGAACACCGTGCCGGGAACACCCCACCAGAGGTTCATCACGACGTCGTAGGTGCCGTCGTGCAGCCCGTAGGCCCACCCGCTGGTGTTGGACAGCGTGCCGCGTCCGGGCGCCGCGTCGTATTCGTCGCCGGAGACGAGCAGCACCGTGCTGGTCTCGGTCGAGACGAAGCCGTCGTTGTTGGTCGCCGTGGCGACGACCTCGGCTTCCTGCCCGTCGCCGGAGATCCCGAGGTCGGCGAGCACGACGTCGCCGGATGCCGGCACATCGACCCCGTCGATGGTCACCGTCACGGACCGCACGCCGCTCTCGGGGTCATCGGCGGTGATCGCGAGTTCGAAGGGCTCGTCCACCGAGACCACGCCCGAGGGCAACCCGCTGATCACCGGCGCCGACTCGTCGGTGTCGGGCGCGCCGACGTACGAGATCGACGGTACGGGTGGCTCGCCCATCCCGGCGCCGATGAAGTACGACGGGTGCGGGGGCTGGTTGTAGGCGGAGTTCTGATTGGCGACCGCCAGGCGATACTGCGAGTCGTGCATCAGGGTGGGGATGCGCGTGTCGGTGACGTCCGTCGTCGTGTAGATGCGGATGCCGGTGCCGTCCTCCAGCCGCACCGCGAGCTCCTCGCGCCAGTCGCCGAACAGGTCGGCCTGGATCACGGGGTTGCCCTTGGTGGTGTTGTTGGTCGACGTGCCCTCGAGGCGCTTGATCTCGACCTCTTCCTGTGCCGCCGGATCCCACGTGGAGATCGTCGGCACGCCCGTCATGGTGTCTTCGTCGTAGTCGTGATCGGTGATCTCGCGCACGACGTCGCCGTTCCACCACGTGACGAAGTTCGCCGCGGGGATGTCGGTGGACAGCACCTCACCGGTCGAGGCGTTCAGCGTGCCGACGGGGGAGTCCCACGCGGCGTTCCCGCCGACGTTCCACGCTTCCGCTCCCGGGGAGGTGGGGTCGATGTCGGCGGCGGCGCCGCGACCGGTGTCGACGGTGCCCTCGTTCGACCAGAGGATCTCGCCGGTCTCGGCGTCGCGCATCGCGGCGATGATGTTGCCGTTGCCACTGGGCGACTCGAAGACGCTGTAGATCTCCTGGCCGGGCCGGTCGATCACGAAGTCGCTCACGTGAAGCGCGTCGCCGTGGAACAGGCGCGAGTTGTACAGCGGCATGCCGTCGTGGTCGATGGTCAGTGCGCCGAAGACGATCTCGTCGAGGCCGTCACGGTCGACGTCGGCGACGGTGAACTGGTGGTTGCCCTGCCCCTCGTATTCCGAGCCGGCTTCGTCGGAGTCGAAGGTCCAGCGCTCGACGAGCTTGCCGTCCACGAGATCCCACGCGACGATCACCGTGCGTGTGTAGTAGCCGCGGCTCATCACCAGCGATGGGTTCTCGCCGTCGAGGTAGGCGACGCCGCCGAGGAAGCGGTCGACGCGGTTGCCGTAGGTGTCGCCCCATGAGCCGACGTTCCCGCGGCCCGGAAGGTAGTCGACGGTGTCGATCGCGGCGCCGGTCTGCCCGTCGAAGACCGTGAGGAACTCCGGGCCGGAGAGTATGTAGCCGCTGCTGTTGCGATAGTCGGCGTCGGCGTCGCCGATGACCGTGCCCTCGCCGTCGACCGTGCCGTCGGCCGTCTTCACGGCGACTTCCGCTCGTCCGTCGCTGTCGTAGTCGAAGACCTCGAGCTGCGTGTAGTGCGCGCCAGCGCGGATGTTGCGCCCGAGGTCGATGCGCCACAGGCTCGTGCCGTCGAACTCGACCGCCTCGATATAGACGTTGCCGGTGTATCCCGGTCGCGAGTTGTCCTGCGCGTTCGACGGGTTCCACAGGAAGACCAGCTCGTACTCGCCATCTCCGTCGACGTCGCCCACGGTGCCGTCGCCCGGCGCGTACGTGGCGGTGCTGCCGTCGGGCATGGTCTGGTCGGCCGGCTTGTCGAGCGGGACGTCGAGGTAGTCCGATGCCCAGACGCCGAACTCGTCGGTGACCGAGACCTCGCGGTCGTCGACCTGGGTTGTGACGAGGTAGGTCGAGTCGGCTGTGCCCTCGACATCGACGAAGTTCGTCGTGTCGGTGAGGGGCGCATCCGTGATCTTCGCGCCGTCGCGGTAGACGTCGAAGCCCATCGCGCGATCGTCGAGGCCGAGCAGGCGCCAGCCGAGGTAGACGCCGTCGTCGGTGGACACGGCGACGGGGGAGCGGTCGAGGTACTCGACGTCGCGCACGAGTGTCGTGGCGATCTCGGTCGAGAGCACCTCCGACTCCTCCGAGGCGCCACCGGCGTTCAGTGCGACGACCTTGTAGAGGTAGGGCCGGGTGGTCAGCACGTCGTCGTCGGTGTAGGCGGGCTCCGAGACCTGACCGATCTCTTCGAAGGGGATGTCGTCGCGCGTCGAGCGGAACACCTTGTAGAGCGCGACGTCGTCGGCGGCATCCCACGTGAGCGTGACCTGGCTGCGGTCGATGGATTCGGTCGTCAGTCCGGTAGGTGCGGCGGGCGGTGCGACGGACTCGTCGATCACCGACACGGCGAGGCGCTCGCCGGGGCGTGACGTGCGCTCGCCCTTGACCGTGGCGACGGCGTAGTCGTAGGTCTCGCCGAGCTCGACGTCGGAGTCGACGAATGTCGGCGATTCCGCGGGATCGGCCGGGGCGCTGACCGTGCCGATCTCGCTCAGGTCGCCGCCGGGTGCCGAGCGATAGAGGGTGTAGCCGGTGGCGCCCTCGACGGGCTGCCAACCGAGGGCGACATTCAACTCGTCGGCGTCGACCGACGAGGCGAGGGTCGAGGGGGCGGCGAGCGGAGTCTGCACGGTGATGCCGTTGATGCGCGCATCGCCGGAGGCGGAGATGTTCAGCTGTCCGTCGGAGACCTCGATCGCGGGGAAGAACTCCTCGTGCACGTCGCCGCTCGAGGTGCGCGGACCCGAGAATGCCGTGCCCTCGATATCGAAGCTGGTGCGGTTGCCGGCGATGAGGTCGCCGGCCCACGTCGTGACTTCATAGGTGCCGTTGGGAACGTCTACGGCGAAGGCCGAACCGTCTCCGATGGTGAAGTCGCGGGCGACCAGGTCGTCGCCGCCGCGGTCGCGGAACGCTCCCGGAGCCGCGGTGAAGCCGTAACCCGTGTCAGCGTCGTATGCCGAGCCCGGGTGGATCGCAATCCAGCCCTCCGGAGTGGGCGAGGAGGACCCACCGAAGTCGAAGCGCAGGTCGATCTCGTCGGCGGCGGATGCGGGGGAAGCCGCGAGGGCGCCGGAGGCGACGATCGCACCTCCGGCGACGGCGGCGATGGTTGTTCTCAGTCGTCTGGGGCGACGTGGATCGGGCACTGAATCTCCTTCGAAACGGTGACTTCCGGAGGAGCGTCGGTGCTCCTCCCCACGCCGCACCTGCGGGAAAGCGTTTGCTGACGCGGTTCATCCATTGTCACGCCACCCGAAGGCAAGGTCAAGGAAAGCGTTATCTTTCCCGAACTTTCCCGAAGGGGACCGCTTCGGCGGGTCAGAACGGCGCCGGATCGAACTCGGCATCGGTGACGAACTGCACGCTGGACACGGGGTGGTCGGGGTAGACCCGTCCGGTGGGGCTTGTCCATTCCAGAACGCCGCCCGGCTTCTGCACGACCGTCCACGGCGTCTGATGTTTCAGGGTGTGATGTCGTCGGCAGAGATGACTGAGATTCGACACGGTGGTCGTGCCCCCGAATTGCCAGTCCAGCGTGTGGTCGAGGTCGCAGACCGCGGCAGGCAGTCGACACCCGGGGAATCGACAGTGCTGATCTCGAACGTCGAGGGTGCGGCGCATTTGACTGGACGCCTGGTATCGGTCGACGCCGAGCACTTCGCCGGAGATGGGATGTGTGAGAATTCGGTCCCATCCGGGAGCGTTTCTTGCGAGCTCCCTGGCCGTATTCGGGTCGATCGGACCGTGTCCGGCGAGAGTGACGGCTTCGAACGGGTCGTCAGCCGGGGAGTCGAGGAGCGTGAGCACGGGGATGGTGACCCGCACGTGCGCCTGGATCGCGCCCAGTCCGGTCGCGGTCGTGCCGATGTGTGCGTCGGGGGCTGCCGTGAGGAGCATGTCGGCGAGAAGATCGACCCGGATGGCGTCGAGCACACGGCGGGCGGCGAGGAGCTCGTCGAGGTGGGCCTCCGCCCGGTCGACCGCGCTCTGTTCGTTCCGCTCGGTTTTCGCTCCCGATCCCGTCGGCTCGGCCCCATTTCTCGATTCCGCGCGCTCGGCCTTCACTGCGGCCTGCACGGCGTCACGGGCATTGCGGATGGCCTCGGCATCGGCCTCGGCGACATCGCGAGCCATGCGGGTGAGGCGGTCGTGGACGCCGTGGATGATCACGGCCGGCCCCGTCACCTGCAGTTCGGCCATGCCGTCGTCGAGATCGTGGACCTGAACCGAGCGGGTCGCGGCGGCTTTCGCGTGGCGCTCGCGGATCGTCTCGTTGAGGAACCACTGCGCTCGTCGCCTGGCGATCGGCCGCAGGCGTGACGCGGACTCGGCCTCGGCGTATCCGAGCACGCTGTTCTCGTACTCGGCGGCGAGCTCGGGGTGCTCGATGCGGTCGCCCGCCTCGACGATGACGCGCGCGTGTGCGAGCGAGATGCGGCCGGCCCCGAGTGAGCGCACCGTCTCGGGGAACATCTCGACCATCCGCGCGGCCTCGCCGATCTGACGCTGCACGGTGCGGTCGGACACCCGAAGGGCGGTCGCGAGTTCAGCGGCGACGGAGCGCCGGGGGAGGTCGGCGGTGGACATGTTCTCTTCTGCGGCCGCCCACGCGTCTGCGATCTCGCCCGCGTGTGCGAGCGCACGGGCCTCGCGCGCCTGGAGCTGGGCGATCTGACGCCGGATGTCGACGACCTCGGTGACCACCGGCGCCAGTCGCGCGGCGGCGACCTGGTCGGGTGCGGTGGCTGTTTCGGTCATGACGTCATCGTCTCACCGACCTCGGACATTGCTTCGAAAGTATCGGTTGGTGCAGTTCACGCAGCGCGCTCGAAATGAGATCGGTCTGAGCCGTGAGTCGCAGCTATCGCTCCACTCGTGCCCGTACCCGCTCGTGTGTGGCTGCGGCGAACGACACCAGCCGAATCTCCTCCAGGCCGGTGTCGGCGCGAGAGATGGTCTCGACGGCGGCGTCGATGGCATCATCCAGTGGCCACGCATAGATGCCGGCGCTGATCAGCGGGAAGGCGATGCTCGTGGCGCCGAGTTCTTCGGCGACCTCGAGGGATCGTCGATAGCAGGACTCCAGAAGGCGCCGGTCGCGCTCCCCGGCGGCGTGGTTGGGTCCGACGGTATGAATGACCCATCGCGCAGGAAGGTCGCCGGCGGTCGTCCATCCCGCATCCCCGGTGTCGAGACCGCGTGGGAAGCGGGCGATGCAGTCGTCGAGGATCGCCCGACCGCCGGCGCGGTGGATCGCTCCGTCGACGCCGCCGCCTCCGCGCATGGCGCGGTTGGCGGCGTTCACGACTGCGTCGACCTGCTGCGCGGTGATGTCGCCGTGGAGAGTGGTGATGAGGGTCATGTCGTCATGGTGCCTTGCGCCGCAGTCGTTCAGAACCCCTTGCGCTCGACAGATGCGGCGGGGCGAAGGCGAGAATGGAGGGATGGATTCGCCCGCCGACTTCATCGACCGCACGCTGCGGGCCGAGGCGACGGAGTGGCGCACGTGGGCGGACGGCGACGCGTCGGTCGGCGGGCTGCGCGTCTACGGCGCATCGGTGGGGGCGGTGCGCGGCACCGTTCGTGACGCGCTCCGCCGATACGGCGACCTGCAGCATGATGAGGTGACTGCCGTCGCGTCTGAACTGTGGTCGGTGCCCGTCCTCGAGCGCCGGCTGGCAACGATCGTGCTGCTGCAGCGATACGTCGAGTCGCTCACCGGCAACGACCTCACCCGCATCGAGGGGTTCCTTCGCGATGCGCGCGTCGCCGACCTCATCGAGCCGCTCACGGTCGATGTGGTGCGTCCGCTGCTCGCTCGGCTTCGGGGCGCTGAGGCCGATCGCGCCAGACGGATCGTGGCTCGATGGGCGTCATCCGATGCGCAGAGCCTCCAAACCGCCGCCGCTCTGCTGTAGCGCAGAAGCACGTCGTGATCCTCGCGGGGACGCGGCATGCCGCGCTGAGCGGCGAACGCCGTTGGAACCGCGAACGCCGCTGTCAGATCAGCCCCACCATGCTGTACGCCGCCACGAAGGCGACCGCCACGACCGCCGTGCCGCCGACCGCGACCACGACGGGTAGGGCTCCACGGATACGACCCCACAGCATCACCCCGAGCAACACCACTCCGATGATCCCGATGACGATCCAGTACACCGGGCTCGTGGTCTCGCCGACCACCGTGAGTCCATAGGCAGCCTCGCCCATTCCGACTCCCGCGAGCGCGGCCGTACCGAGCGCGGCGCGCAGCCCGCGCGCGCGCAGCCAGCACGCGGCGACGCCGACGAACGGTCCGACGACGAGGCCGATCACCGAGAACATCAGCGGGTCATACGCGTAGCCGCGCATCGTCGACACGATCGCGTACCCGACGGTGAGCAGCACGAAGCTCACCGCCCCGAGCGCGGCGGACAGCCACCAGGGCACTCGAGCCCCGTAGACCAGCGCGGCGGTGATGACGGTCCAGCCGCTCGCCGAGTTCGCGAACGACACGAACCACTCGGGCAGGAACGCCTGCGCGAACGCCGTCGCGCCGCCGAGCACCAGGCTCGCCGCGAGCACCGCGGCTGAGGCGAGCGCCACGCTCGTCATCGATCTTGTCCGCGCCTGCGCGGTCGCCGCTTGCGCCACTCGGACACTCTATGTGCCCGAGGTGACAGGCCACCGACCGTCGGTCGCCTCATCCCCCCGACCCGCTCGCCACCGCCCGTGATGACGCCATCAACCGTCTTGTTCCGTCGCTGGTCGAGTCAGCCCAGACGTTCGAGGGGGTTGGCCGCGAGCTTGACGATGAGGCCGCCGTCGACGAGTCGTTTCGCGGCTGTATCGGGTTTTCGTGATGCCTGGTCGCTCAGGCATGAGCCGAACTCCGCGGCGAGCGTTCCTCGCGGGTGGGCGGCAAGCACTTCGCGTCGGAAGACTTCCAACAGAGCATCCGGCCTCGCGCCGGAGATGTCCAGACCCGTGGCGATCTCGAGCAGGTGGCCCTCGGCGTCCAACGCCGGATCGACACCCGGCCAGTTGTGGCGCACGATCACCTCGAGCACCCGATTGCGCCGGTGCGCCGGCCAGCCTGCTCCCGCGGTGAGCGCGACACCGACGTGCCCGCCGGCGTGCTCGTAGGAGATTGTGTGGTTATCGAACTCCGTCGCGATGCCGATGTCGTGCAGCACGGCAGACACATACAGCAGCTCGTGGTCGATGTCGGTGATGCCGTCGACCCGCGCGAAGGCCTCGGCCCAGAGCCACGAGCGCAGTGCGTGAGCGGTGATCGCGGGGGATTGGTACTGCGTGGCGAGCTCGAGGGCACCGCGTGCCGCCAGTGTGTCGGGCACAGTGAAGTCCGCGATGCGCATGCATACATCCTGCGGGCGCGTGGGGACCCCCGACACAGCCCGGTGCGACAGCGACCGTCCGAAAACAGCCATCCCGTTGCGGGCAGGGAGGAGCGGCGCGTCGACGTGGAGTGAACCGAGCCGGCCGTCCCGGCGGTCACTCGTTGCGGCCGCGACGCTCGATGCCGTCGAGCACGATCTCGAGTCCCGCTTCGAACGAGTCGCGGAAATCGTATCCGGGCTGCATGACGTGCTCGCTCGTGAAGCGCACCAGCGAAGGGTATGCCTCGGGCGAGAGCGGCGCGATGATCTGATCGCCGGCCTCGGTCAGGTCGCCGCCGGCGTCACCGAGCGGGAGTGCCGCCTCCTGCAGCGCGAAGCCGTAGACGAAGGCGTCGACGACCGCGAGTCCATGTGCGACGACGGCAAGCGAGAAGCCGGTGCTGAGCCAGGTCGTCACGAGCGCTTCGTGGTGATCGAGGATGTCAGCACCGGGGGTGCGTCGCGACTCCATGATGGGGATAGCCCACGGGTGCCGGCGGAGGGCGTCGCGCAGTGAGCGTGCGCGACTCGCGATGGCGTCCTTCCACAGCGTGTCTGCCGCGGGGCGCTCGACCTCGTCGAAGACGCGGCCCACCATCCCGTCGACGATGTCGTCCTTGTTCTTCACGTAGTGGTAGATCGTCATCGGTCGCACGCCGAGATGGTCGGCCAGGCGGCGGATCGTGAGGGGCTCGAGACCGATCTCGTCGGCGAGAGCCATCGCCCCGTCGATGATGTGGTCGCGACTGAGCGATCCCCGCGACGGCGGATCTGACGGCGACATCCTGCCTCCTTTTCTTCGAGTGCCTTGACGAATCGTACTAAGTACGCATACGGTACTCCTAATTGCCGTACTAAGTACGGCGCCCCGCAACCATCTAGCCGAAGAAGAGATCGATGACTGAACAGCTGAGCACGACCCCATCAGCGGATGCCGAGACGGTCCCCGCTACCATGACCGCAATCGTCCAGCGCGGCTACGGCGGTCCCGAGGTGCTCCACCGAGAGGAGATCGAGGTTCCCGCGCCTGACGCCGGTCAGGTTCTCCTCCGGGTCGCGGCGGCCGGCCTCGACCGCGGAGTGTGGCACCTCATGGCCGGGCTGCCCTACCTGGTCCGACCCATGTTCGGGATGAGCACTCCGCGGCAGCCGATCCCCGGTCTCGACGTCGCCGGCACGGTCGTCGCGCTCGGCCCTGGGGCTGAGGGCTTCTCTGTCGGCGACCGTGTCTTCGGCATCGCGGCCGGGAGTTTCGCGGAGTACGCCGTTGCGACCACGACTTCTATCACCCACCTGCCCGATGGGGTGAGCTTCGAGGATGCGGCAGCGCTGCCGGTGTCGGGACTCACCGCGTTCGAGGCCGTGCACACCCACGGCGGCGTGCAGCCTGGACAGCGTGTGCTCGTGACCGGAGCGTCGGGTGGAGTCGGCGGTTACGCCGTGCAGCTGGCCGCAGCGGCCGGTGCCGACGTGACAGGGGTCGCCAGCGGCGTCAAGGCTGATTTCGTCCGCTCACTCGGGGCCGGCCGGTCGATCGACTACGGCACAACCGTCGTGACAGATCTGCCCGACCGGTACGACCTCATCGTCGACGTGAACGGTCGGCTGCCGCTGGGTCGCCTCGTCCGCATCCTCACACCCGCCGGCGCCCTCGTCATCGTCGGTGGCGAGAACGGGGGTCGGTTGACCGGAGGCATCGAGCGCCAGTTCGGCGCCCGGCTCCGCTCCGCCTTCACGCGGCGGCGTCTGGGGTTCTTCATCTCCTCCGAGACACGCGCCGACCTTCCGGAGCTCGCACGCCTTGTCGAGACCGGGGCTCTCCGCTCGACCGCGACCACGATGCGCCCGCTCGCCGAGGTCCGTCAGGCGATCGCCGACCTCACGGATGGACGCGTCCGCGGCAAAGCCGTGATCCGCGTCGCCGCCTGAATCCACAACCCTCGCTGACGCCTTCATCCAAGGAGAATCCACGATGTCCACCATCACCCCGATCGACACCACCCGCCGCACCGCCGCCCGCGTCGCGGGCGCCGGATACCTCGGCCTGTTCGTGCTGGCGATCTTCGCGAACTTCGTCGTCAAACAGGGCCTCATCGATGCGTCGAGCGCCGAGACGACCGTGGCGAACATCCAGGCGCAGGAGGGGCTGTTCCGCGTCGGGCTCGCCGCTTTCGTGGTCGTCTTCCTCATCGACATTGCCGTCGCGTGGGCGCTCTACGTCCTGTTCGCCCCGGCCGGTCGCACCCGCTCCCTCCTCGTGGCGTGGTTCCGCCTGATCTACACGGTCTTCCTCGGTGTCGGCGCCGTCTTCATGTTCCTCGGCCTGCAGGTCGCCAATGGCACGACCTCGTTGGGCGCCGACGCTGCGCTGTTGATGTTCGAAGCGTTCGATTTCGCGTGGTTCGTCGGCCTGATCGCCTTCGGCGGTCACCTTGTGCTGCTCGGCGTGTTGATCATCCGATCGGGTCTCGCGCCGCGCCTTATCGGCGGCATCCTCATCGTCGCCGGGGCCGCCTACGCGGTCGACACCCTGGCGCACATTCTCGTCACCGATTACGCGGCCATCTCGAGCGTCATGCTCGGCATCGTCGCGATTCCCTCTATCGTCGCCGAACTCACCTTCACGATCTGGCTGCTTCTCTCCGGCCGCCGATCCAGCGCAACCACACGCGAAGAGCCTCGCGTGCCCGTCCTCCAGTGACCCGCGGCGGGCCTTCACACCGAAAGGTGCCTCATGCGTACGTTCCTCACCACCGTCCTGCTGCTCGGTGCAGCGCTCTCGCCGGGCAGCCACGCTGCGGCATCCGTCGAGCAGATCATCGATGAAGAGATGCCGGCGTCCGGGGTACCCGGGCTCGCCTACGCGATCGTCGACGGCGATACCGTGACGACGGGCGCGCGCGGAGTGCGCGAAGCGGGCACTGATCTGCCGGTCACCCCCGACACCCCGTTTCTCACCGGATCCATTTCGAAGAGCTTCACCGCCCTCGCGGTGATGCAGCTGGTCGAAGCGGGAGCCGTCGGCCTTGACGACCCGATCTCGGCGCACCTCGACGACTTCGCCGGCGGCCCGGGCGCGGATGTCACCGTGCGGCAGCTGCTGAGTCATACAAGTGGGTACTCGACACTCCAGGGCAACAGCTCACCGGCCGCACCCTCAGACGCCCCCGCGAACAGGCCCGGCGAGATATGGGAATACTCCAACACGAACTATCAGATCCTCGGACGCCTCATCGAAGCGGAAAGCGGTGACGACTTCGCCACCTACGTCGAAGAGCACATCCTCGAACCGGTCGGCATGGACGACAGCTTCGTCTCCGACGGCGCCGTGCACGAAGATATGGCCGTCGGCCACACCTCGTGGTTCTGGACCAAGCGCCCGATCGACGACCGCACGACCTCACGCGAAACCGCAGCGCAGGGCGGCGTCGTCGCGACCGCCACCGACCTCGCTCTCTACCTTCAGGTGATGATCAACGGAGAGGATGACGTCCTCAGCGCCGAGGCGAAAGCGACGATGATGCGCCCCGCAAGCGAGGCTTCGCCGTTCTACGGACTCGGCTGGTTCATCGATACGAGTGCCGGGACCGTCTGGCATTCGGGGTCGACGCCCGGCGTCGAGACCCTCGCAGCACTGTCGCCCGACGAGGGTCGAGCCGCGCTCGTGTTCGTCAACGGCGGCAGCGGTCTGGGGTTCGGGGAGACGACGCAGCTGCGTGATCGCGTGATTGCCACAGCCCTCGGCACGCCCGAGCCCGAGATCGGGTCGCGGTGGGCGCAACAGGCACTGTTCCTCGGACTTGTTCTCCTGCCGATCGCGTATGCGGTGAGCATGGTCTGGGCGTGGCGGCATCGCACCGCGCTGCGCGCGAAGCGGCGCGGATTCGGCCTCTTCAGCCTCTGGTTCCCGCTCGCCACCACGATCGCCGCCGCTGCCGTGCTCCTCTGGATCATGCCGAACCTGCTGGGCGCGCCGCTCGGGACGATCCTGGTGTTCCAGCCCGATGTCGGCCTCGCGCTGATCGCCTCGGCCGTCATGGGTCTTATGTGGGCAATGTTCCGCCTCGGCGTTGCCTACAGCGGTATCGGCGTAGAAGCGATGCCGTGAGACAGTCAGCGGGCATCGCGCGGCGGGGGCGGTGGGTGCGTCTTCGAGGATGCCCGGGTTCATCGGGGCATGAATGCACGAGGGCGGTGCGGCGCTTCAATCCTCGAAGCGGCGACGTGGGCACGTGGGAGGGGTGGACCCGTTGAGGTCAGGGTAGCTAGTGGCCCGGAGCCGGCAGGCACCCGCCGTCCATGATGAATCCGCCGACCTCGACCTGCACCCCTTCGGGTGTCACGGCGCCGAAGAGGCATCCGCCACCGACGACGGCCACGCCGAACGGCACGTCACCATTGCGCTCGTAGCCTTGGATGTTCGCTTCGGTCACGCCCGCCTCGACCAGTGCGGCGCGCACGGCGGTTTCGCTGATCCCAGCGCTCGAGACGCGCACGGCCTCGAGTGCCGCGGTCACGGGCGCGATGAGGTGCGATCCTGCTTCTCGTCCATCTTGCGGCTGCTCCATACGTTGACGGTAGAGCTCGTTGCTCGCCATGTTCTTCTCCGCGTCGTAGGCGACGCAGCCAGGCGCCGGTTCGATGCCCGGCTGCTCAGCAACCGCGCATGTCGGCGAAGGGGAGGCACTCGCTACACCGAGATTCGCCACCTCCGATGCGCAGCCACCGAGAGTGAGGGCGACCGCGAGAACGCTGGCAGCACCGCACACTGCGCCAAGCCCCCGCGGCGATCTCAGCGCCTGACCATAGGGACTGCTCCTCATGCGAGCATCTTAGCCTCGATCCACCGATGAGCGTGGGTGCTGAGCGAGCGTCGCGACGTAGAAATGCCTCTCTGATCAGGAAGAATAGAGCTTGTCTAGGGCAACTGTTCAACTGATCCGAGAGGCATCTCGTAGATGCAATTCAAGCACGCTCCGACCGCGGTATCTGCGGCATTCGATGATCCGAGTCTCGTGTCGACGGCAGGGCTGGTGCCGATGCTCAGGCTCGCGCAGCGGGCCGGTCTGGCGGAGCTGGCTCACGACCGGTTGAGTGTCCCGACGGACAAGGGCGCGAACGCGGGTGCGAAGGTGATGTCGCTGGTCGCGGGGATGCTCGCCGGGGCGGACTCGATCGACGACATGAACCTTCTCCGCCACGGCGGCATGGGCCGCCTGTTCGCCCGGACGTATGCGCCGTCGACGCTGGGATCGTTCCTGCGTGGGTTTCGGTTCGGCCATGTCCGCCAGCTCGACGCCGTCGCCTCCCGCGTCCTTCAGAACCTCACCGCCGACACGCCACTGCTGCAGGTGCGAGACGGTGAGCGGGTGATGGTCGATCTGGACGACACGATCATCGAGGTCCACGGGTATCAGAAGCAGGGCGCCTCGTTCGGGTACTCCGGCGTCCGCGGCCTGAACGCGCTGATCGCGACGGCATCAACCTCATCGTCGGCGCCGGTGATCCTCGGGCAGCGGTTGCGGCAGGGGAAGACCGGGTCCCCGAAAGGCGCGGCACGGATCGTCGGTGACACGCTCGCGACCCTGCGCCGCACTGGCGCCGCGGCCGGGACTCGGCCGTTGCTGCGGGCGGATTCCGCGTTCTACGGGCACGCCGCCATCGGCACCGCGATCAACGCCGGCGCCGACGTGTCGGTGACGGTCAGGATGGACCCTGCGGTGAAGGCCGCGATCGCGACCATCCCGGATGATGCGTGGGAGATGATCGAGTACACCGACTCGATCCGTGACGAGACCACCGGACAGTTGATCTCCAAAGCCGAGGTCGCCGAGATCCCGTTCACCGCGTTCCGCTCACGGAAGAAGGCGGAACAGGTCGCTGGGCGGCTGGTGGTGCGGCGGATCCCCGACCTGAACCCGAACAAGGTGGAGCAGCCGACGCTGTTCGACGTCTACCGGCACCATGCGTTCTTCACCACCACCGACAAGAAGGTGATGGACACGGTGGTCGCGGACAAGACGCACCGCGCTCACGCGATCATCGAGCAAGTCCACGCCGACCTCAAGAACGGGCCGCTCGCGCACCTGCCCTCTGGTGTGTTCACGGCGAACAGCGCCTGGCTCGTGCTCGCCGTGATCGCGTTCAACCTCACCCGCACCGCTGGAGTCATCGCCGACAAGGCCGGTCGGCTCGCGAGAGCCACGACCGCGACGATCCGCCGCACCCTCATCCACGTCCCGGCACGGCTGGCTCGCTCCGCCCGCCGCATCATCCTGCACCTCCCGGAGGCGTGGCCCTGGCAGAACGCCCTCCACCGGCTGTTCACCGCCACACACGCACCGCCACCAGTCACGACCACCTGACCATCGCCGCAACCGCGGCACGACCAAGGAGCCAGTGGACGACCGGGATGCGACGCCCGGAACCCAGCCCTGCCCTCGACACGTCACCGCGCGCCGATCACGCCAATCACGCCGGCCCGACCAACCCACGGCTCATCGGTGGATCGAGGCTTAGCCTCGATCCACCGATGGGCGGGGGCGCTGAGCGAGCGTCGTGACGTAGAAATGCCCCTCTGATCAGGAAGAATAGAGCTTGTCTAAGGCCCCTATTCACCCGATCCGAGAGGCATCTCGTAGATGCAATTCAAGCACGCTCCTGCTGGGGTGTCCGCGGTGTTCGACGATCCGAATCTCGTGTCGGCCGCGGGGCTGGTGCCGATGCTCCGTCTGGCGCGTTCCGCGGGGCTGGACGAGCTCGCGCGTGAGCGGTTGAGCGTCCCGGCGGACAAGGGCGCCAACGCGGGTGCGAAGGTGATGGCACTGGTCGCGGGCATGCTCGCCGGGGCGGACTCGATCGACGACATGAACCTGCTCCGCCATGGCGGAATTGGCCGGTTGTTCGACCGGACGTATGCGCCGTCGACGCTCGGGTCGTTCCTGCGGGAGTTCCGGTTCGGACACGTCCGCCAGCTCGACGCCGTCGCCTCCCGGGTGTTCGCGAATCTCGCTGTCAACGCGCCGCTGCTCCGAGCAGGCGATGGCGAGCGGGTGATGGTCGATCTTGACGACACGATCATCGAGGTCCACGGATACCAGAAGCAGGGCGCCGGTTTCGGATACTCCGGCGTCCGCGGCCTGAACGCCCTCCTCGCCACGGCATCGACCACCTCGTCGGCGCCGGTAATCCTCGGGCAGCGGCTGCGGCAAGGGAAGACCGGGTCCCCGAAGGGGGCCGCACGGATCGTCGGCGATGCTCTGGCGACCCTGCGCCGCACCGGTGTCGCCGCAGGGACTCGGCCGCTGCTGCGGGCGGACTCCGCGTTCTACGGACACGCGACCGTCGGCACCGCGATCACAGCCGGCGCCGACGTGTCGGTGACCGTCAGGATGGACCCCGCAGTGAAGGCCGCGATCGCGACCATCCCCGATGACGCGTGGACGATGATCGAGTACACCGACTCGATCCGTGACGAGACCACCGGGCAGCTGATCTCCAAAGCCGAAGTCGCCGAGGTCCCGTTCACTGCGTTCCGATCGAGGAAGAAGGCCGAACAGGTCGCAGGACGGTTGGTGGTGCGCCGGGTCCCCGACCTGAACCCGCGACAGGTGCAGCAGCCGACGCTGTTCGACGTCTGGCGGCATCACGCGTTCTTCACCACCACAGCGAAGGACGTGATGGACACGGTGGCCGCGGACAAGACGCACCGCGGTCACGCGATCATCGAGCAAGTCCACGCCGACCTCAAAGCGGGGCCGCTCGCGCACCTGCCCTCCGGGGTGTTCACCGCGAACAGCGCCTGGCTGGTGCTCGCCGTGATCGCGTTCAACCTCACCCGGACCGCTGGGGTCATCGCCGACCGGGTGGGACGGCTCGCGAGAGCAACGACCGCGACGATCCGCCGCACCCTGATCAACGTCCCCGCACGGCTGGCACGCTCCGCGCGCCGGATCACGCTCCACCTGCCCGAGGCCTGGCCCTGGGAGCACGCGTTCACACAACTCTTCAAGATCACGCACGCACCACCGCCAACGGTAACCACCTGACCATCGCCGCAACGCGGCACGACCGAGGACCACGTGGACGACCGGGATGCGACGCCCGGAACTCAACCCTGCCCTCGACACGTCACCGCGCACCGATCATGCCGCCCCGGCGCAACTACGGCTCATCGGTGGATCGAGGCTTAGGCGGGCGAATATCGCCGGCGTTTCATGCACTGTCCGGCACAGAATCCGAGCCCTCCGCTCCCGACCGGTGTGGCCGCGGCTGTAGCCGGAGTCGATGATGCGACATTCATTGCTCGGGATCACGGTTGGAACCTTTCGTTCACCTAGTCGGTGGCAAAAGAGCGGCATGCACCGTGAGTGGTCACAGGATCCCGCTGCGGGCAACGCGCATTGAGGGACGGTGGTGTTCCAACCGCTCCCGGGTGACACCGGTGTGATGTCGCAGCCGGCGGGAGGTCAGGGTAGGAGGTCGAGCATCGGGACTGCTGCACGGATAGGTGACGGTTCCTAGTCACGCCGCCAGTGCGACGGTCGTGTTCATGATGGTCTCGAACTCGATGGGCGTCAAACGGCCCAGGCGTGCCTGACGGCGTCGGCGGTGGTAGGTCCGTTCGATCCAGGTGACGATCGCGATGCGCAGCTGCTCGCGAGTGGTCCAGGAGCGCCGGTCGAGGACGTTCTTCTGCAGCAGCGCGAAGAAGCTTTCCATGGCCGCGTTGTCCCCGCTCGACCCGACCCGGCCCATGGATCCGACCAGGTGATGACGGGCCAGCGCACGCAGGAACTTCCGACTGCGAAATTGACCGGGTTCAACCGGTCGTTGCAACACCGGCTTGTTGGAGCAACAGTAGCTGCTCGTTGAAGGCTTCGGCGGGGGTCTTCCATCCGAGTGACTTGCGGGGCCTGGTGTTGAGGGCGTGAGCGACGGCTTCGATGTCTTCCGCGCTCCACCGGGCCAGGTCGGTGCCCTTGGGAAAGTACTGGCGTAGCAGGCCGTTGGTGTTCTCGTTGGTGCCGCGCTGCCAGGGCGACTGCGGATCGGCGAAGAACACCGGGATGCCGGTCTCGACCGTGAACGTTGCGTGAGCGGACATCTCCTTGCCGCGATCCCAGGTCAACGACCGTGCCAGTTGGGTGGGGAGTGTCGACATCGTGTTCGCCAGCGCGTTCTTCATCGTGATCGCGCCATAGCCAGCCAGGGCGGGACCATTCTTGGGTGTCTCCTTGTGCCGGTATCCCTCCTCGCGTGGGAGGTGGACGAGCATCGTGAACCTGGTCATGCGGTCGACGACGGTGCCGATCGCGGAACGCTCCAGCCCGATCAGCAGATCGCCTTCCCAATGGCCGGGAACAGCGCGGTCCTCAGCTTCAGGAGGGCGTTCGCTGATCAGGGTTCCGGGAGTGACGTGCGCCCACGTCTTACGACGTGAGCGTTCCCGCGGTGCGCGAAGCGCCCGGCCCGTGCGCAGACACCAGACGAGCTCGCGTTTGAGCGCGCCACGGCCCTGAATGTAGAGCGACTGGTAGATCGCTTCGTGGCTGATGCGCATGGACTCATCATCGGGGAAGTCGACCTTGAGTCGGTTGCTGATCTGCTCCGGACTCCACGCCGTCGACCACCCGCGATGCTTGCGGTGCGGCTTGTTGATCCCCGTGAACCGCGGCGGCTCGGGACCGACGATGATCTTGCCATCAGGTGTGGTGATCTGCCCGGATAGCCGCTCGTGGACGTAGGCATGCAACCGGGCGTTCGTGACCAGCTTCGCCGCCTTCGGACGCTTCGCGGCCATGTCAGCCTTCCACTGCGCGACCGATGCTCGATACCCGCGACTTCCGTAGCGGACGGCCGCATTCCGGCGCAGCTCACGGGAGATCGTCCCCGGGTCACGGCCTATAGTTCGGGCGATCTCGCGCACCCCGCTTCCCTGAGCACGCAGGAGCGCGATCTCCTCACGCTCAGCGAACGACAGGTAGCGTCCGGTTGGCGTGAACTTCAGGTCGAACGGCGGCATGCCGCCAGCGTTGCGGAACCACCGCTGACCGACCGCTTGCGCCACGCCGACCACGGCAGCAGCCTCGATGGGCAGCAACCCCTTGGCGATCTCGGCCCAGAACGCTGCCTCGACATGCCGCTGGAACTTCGGATGCCCAGGCGACCGAAGCTTCGGCCGCTCCGCCCGATCTGCTGCCTGCTGACGACGAACCATCTGACACCTCCGCGATCACGAGGTGTTGCGACGACCAGTTGAATCCGCCTTGACTGCCCCTGTCGCTGTGGACCACGCAGCCGGCGACGTCGCCGCGCATCGCGACAGCGTTCTCGAGCGCCTGAACTGCCAACCGGGACTTCATCCTCGAGTCGATCGAGTACCCCACGATCTTGCCGGAGCACGCGTCTTTGATTGCGCAGCAGTAGAGCTTGCCTTCAGCGGTTTTGTGCTCCGTGATGTCGACGAGCCAGAGCTGGTTCGGGGCATCGGCGGCGAAGACGTGCCGGGTTCGGCCGTCCTCGTCGACGACCGCGCACAGGTCGTCGTGGACCGGCGGTCCCGGCTTCTTGCCGTTACGGCCCCGCTTCTTCCCGAACGCGGACCACCAGCCGTTGCTCGACGCGATCCGCCACGCGGTGCGGTCCGACATCGCCTCACCCGCGTCGCGGGCCTCGTCCGCCAGCAGCCTGTGCCCGAACTCCGGGTCGTCACGGTGCGCGTCGAACAGCGCGTTCGCGCGATACGCCTCCACCACCTCACTCGGGGTGATGGGGTTCGCCAGCCACCGGTAGTAGGGCTGACGGGAGAGCTTGAGCACCCGGCACGTCACCGTCACAGGGATCCCTGCGGCGGCGAGCTCTGTCACGAGCGGGTAGAACCTTTTCCCGGCAGGTTCGCCTGCGACAGATACGCCGCCGCACGACGGAGGACCTCGTTCTCCTGCTCGAGGAGCCGGTTCCGCTTCTTCAGCTCACGGATCTCCGCGGCCTCGGTCCGCGACTGACCGGGCTTGGCACCTTCGTCGATGTCGGCGCGACGCATCCACTTCTGCAGCGTCATGGGGTGGACCCCGAAGTCTTTCGCGATCTGCTCGATCGTGACTCCGGGCTCGCGGTTCCTCGCGACACGCACGACGTCGTCACGGAACTCGGACGGGTAGGGCTTGGGCACAGCAACATCCTTCCAGGCCCACCCTGCGGGCAAGCCAGATCAGATGTCACCTATCCGTGCAGCAGTCCCAATCGTTGGCCTTGTCGTGACGATTCTTGATCGATCCCATCGCGGCGCGAAACTGGGTTGCAGTCAGCGTGGACAGGAGCGCGGTCGTTGCAGTCTTAAGGACACCCCGGTCGTAATCGTTGATATGGAACGACGCTTCCGTCGGCTCCGCCTCGATCTCGGACAGGATGGCCAGCGCAACGAGTCGAGCGATCTCAACGTGATGCTCTTCAACCGATGGGGTCCCGCTGCCCGCCCACTCAAAGTCCATGTACGCGATCGCCAGGTACGGTACCGAATCGCTAACTGACTTCACCTCGAGCATTCGTCGAAGCGCGGACTTACCGGTGCCGCGCGGCGAAAAGACGATCGTCGGTTCCGGAGCCGTCGGGTCGCCAAGCACGCTCGGAAAGTAGGGCGGAGGCACGAAGTAGTCTGCGAGATACTCCTCACGGTCGGAGTCCCAAGTCGCAAAAGGATCGGACGTGAAGCCGGCTCGGCTCATGATCGACGTACCTGTCACCCGGGGTCTCCACTCTGCCTGGATCGCTTCTCTCTCCTCAGGCTACCGACTGCGGACCAGATCAGTCCGGCCTTCGGGTGGGGAGTACGTGACCGCATGGCGGTGGCTCAGCGTGCGACGTCACTCATCATCCGCGCATGGTTGCCATGACATCCGCGATGGTCTCTGGATCGGTGAACCAGACGACTTCCAGGGCGGTCGTCAGCATGTCGATGAATCCTCCCTGTCCGGCCGAACGAAAGGAGTCGTATGTGCCGTCGTCGAGTAGCGGTCTGCCGGCGACGTCGCGCAGTCGACCGGCGGGAAGCTCGAGCGCGTATCCGACAGGCAGCCCCTCGCCCACCGCATCCTCCCAATATGGGTCCACGTAAACCCAATGGCCAGCAAATTCGCCGCGTCCGATGCGTCCAACGATCCCGACGGTCGGCCAAGTAGCAGGTAGCGGCACTCGGGGGTCGACGGCGAAATACTCATTAGGGTGTGACGAGCGAGATCGCATGGCTGAAGGGTACCGAGCCGACCGGGCACAAATGCTTTCTGCCGCCGAGCGAGAGTCCACAGGTCGCGCACGCTTGTCGGTCCTCGACCGGTCGTAGAGTGGTACCGTTTTACGTACTACTCAACGAGGGGTGTGCCACCATGTCCGCGATCACCGCGACCGAAGCGCGAAAGAGCCTGTTCGGGCTCATTCAGCAGGTCAACGAGGACCACACGACCGTTGAAGTCGTCTCCCGCCGCGGCAACGCTGTGATCATGTCCAAGGACGACTTCGACGCACTGACCGAGACGGCCTACCTCCTGCGCAACCCTGCGAACGCGGAGCGACTGCTCGAGGCTGTCGAGCGCGCACGCCGCGGCGAGTTTCAGCAGCACGACCTCCTTGACGCGTGACGCGATCGCTTGCCTTCGACCCGAACGGGTGGGAGGACTACGTCTACTGGCAGACACAGGACCGCAAGACGCTGAAGCGGATCAACCTGCTGATCGCGGATGTCGTTCGTGATCCGTTCGACGGCATCGGGAAACCCGAACCGCTCCGTCACGTTCTTTCCGGCGCCTGGTCTCGTCGCATCGACGAGAAGAACCGACTCGTCTATTACGTGACCGATGACCACATCGTCATACTGCAGGCGCGAGACCACTACTGAATCACAGGGGCGCGGATGCCGGTCCATCAGCGGGCGACCAAGTTCTCAAGTCGCCGGTCGTGCAGGCTGCGTACTCCTCGCGGGGCCGCGAGGGATGGCGGCGCTCATGAGGTGACGGGCTCGTCGTTAGTCTCGGAGGGTGCTGATTTCGGTTGATGATCCGAGGGCGGCCGACGTGCTCGCGCTGCTTGAAGAGCATCTGCGGGACATGTTCGAGACAGCGCCAGCGGAGAGCGTGCATGCGCTTGACCCTGATGCGCTCGCGCATCCGAGCATCACGTTCTGGAGTGTGCGTGACGCCGAAACCGGCGTGCTGCTCGGCATCGGGGCATTGAAGCAGCACGACGCCGCGATGGGTGAGCTCAAATCGATGCGCACGAGCATCGCAGCCCGCGGTCGTGGGGTGGCGAGCGCAGTGCTGACGGCGATCCTGCAGGAGTGTCGGGCCCGCGGGTACCGTGAGGTCAACCTCGAAACCGGCACGCAGGACCACTTCGCACCCGCTCGCGCTCTCTACGCGAAGTACGGATTCCGCATCCGTGGGCCGTTCGCCGACTACGTTGAGGATCCGAACAGCGCCTACTTCCGACTCTCGGTCTGAATGCCTCAGCGTGAGTGAACCTTCGGGGCGCATTTCCGTGGGCATGGGTGGTGCGCCTGGTGTGGCGCGAGCAATGCCCGGGTACCTCGCCCGATGCGATGCGCGCAGGGTGAACCCCAACCGCACGTCGAAAGCGCGACGGCGTCCTTGCAACCACCGCTCCCGGAATACCGAGTCGCGCTCGCCGTTGATCCAAACATGACCCAGATCGGAAACAGCGACCTCGACGTTCTTCCTCTCTCCCTCGGCGGCAACGTGTTCGGCTGGACGGCCGACCGCGACGCGTCGTTCCGCATCCTCGACTCGTTCATCGCCGGCGGCGGTGACTTCATCGACACAGCCGACGGATACAGCGCGTGGGTGCCGGGAAACTCCGGTGGCGAGAGCGAGACGCTGATCGGGGAGTGGCTCGCGCAGCGCAAGCCCGAGAACCTCGTCATCGCCACGAAGGTCAGCACCCACCCCGACTTCAAGGGGCTGTCGGCGTCGAACGTGCGCGCCGCCGCCGAAGCATCTCTCGGACGCCTGGGCATCGACGCCATCGACCTCTACTACGCCCACTTCGACGACGCCGAGACGCCTCTCGAAGAGACGGTCGCCGCGTTCGCGGAGCTGCAGCGCGATGGCCTCATCCGCCACACTGCGGTGTCGAACTACAGCGCCGAGCGCATCCGCGAGTGGGTTCGCATCTCCGACGAGCTGGGCGTCACGCGCCCCGTTGCGATTCAGCCGCACTACAACCTCGTGCACCGGAACGATGTCGAAGAGCACATCGCCCCGGTCGCGGAAGAGTTCGGGATGGGCCTCGTCCCCTACTTCGCGCTCGCGAGCGGATTCCTCACCGGCAAGTACCGCTCGGCCGGTGCCGACGGCGGAGGTTCGCCGCGCGCCGGTGGGGCCGCGAAGTACGCGACGCCGCAGGGCATCGAGATCATCGACACCCTCGAGAAGATCGGCAACGCCCACGACGCGTCGATCACGACGACCGCGCTGGCGTGGCTCCGCGCCAAGCCGACCGTGGTCGCTCCGATTGCGAGCGCCTCACGCGTCGAGCAGCTGACCGACCTGCTCGCCAGCACCCGTCTGGACCTGACCTCAGACGAGATCGCCGAACTCGACCGCGTCTCGGAGTGGGCGCCCGCCGCCGTTTCGGCCTGAGCACGCCGGCCCCGGGCTGCATCAGCCGGATTGCACCTTCGCGCCCACGCGTCGGCGAGGGATGAGGCGCGCAGAGTTCAGGATGAACGCGGTCTCGCTGCCGACGTGGATGAATGCGGCCGCCACCGGACTCAGGAGTCCGAAGGACGCCAGCACGATCCCGACCAGGTCGATCGCGATCGTGCCGACGAAGTTCGCCATGACGATCCGGCGTGCCCGCCTGGCGACGTGCAGGGTGTGCACGAGATCGCTCAGGTCAGAACTGATCAGCACGATGTCCGCGCTCTCGCGCGCGATGTCCGTTCCCGACCCCATGGCGATGCCGACGTCAGCACGCGCGAGCGAGGGGGCATCGTTCACCCCGTCGCCCACCATGGCCACTCGTCGCCCCGCTTCGCGCTCGGCGTCGATCGCCGCGAGCTTCTGCTCCGGAAGGAGGCCGGCCCGCACATCGTCGATGCCGAGCTCGGCTGCCACCGCCTGCGCGGTCGCCGGCTGGTCGCCGGTGAGGATGAGCGTGCGAACACCGCGCCGATGAAATTCGGCGATCGCCGCCCGAGCCGTGGGGCGGATGACATCCGCCAGCAGGATCGTGCCGGCATACGCTCCGTCGACGCCGACGTGAACGGGTGAAGCGATTCCCGGCGCGTCGACCACCTCGGGTGCGTCTGCCACCAGGGTGCGGTTTCCCACCGCCACGGTGTGACCCTCGATCACAGCCGTCACACCGCATCCGGGTTCATAGGTGAACTCCGACGCCGGGAACAGCTCGAGGGAGCGCGTCCGGGCGGAGGCGACCATCGTCTTCCCCAGTGGATGCTCGGAGTAGGCCTCCGCCGACGCCGCGAAGGTCAGCAGACGGTCCTGATCGAGCATCCCGTCGGTGCGCACCTCCACGACCGACGGCGTGCCGGCTGTGAGCGTGCCGGTCTTGTCGAAGACGACCGTGTCGACCGCCGAGAGAGCCTCGAGGTGTGCGCCATCTTTCACGAAGGCGCCGGCACGGGCGATGCGAGCGATGGCGGCGAGAACGGCGAGCGGCGTCCCCGCGGCGATGCCGCACGCGCCGGCGACGACCACCACGGCGATCGTCGCTTCGAGATCGCGCGTGACCACATAGGTGATCACCGCACCGCCGAGAGCGAGGTAGACCAGCCATGCGGCCAGACGATCGGCGAGGCGCTGCACCGGTGGCTCCGACGACTGCGCCTGACGCACCGCGTCGACGATGCGGCCGTAGGACGAGTCGGCGCCCACGCGTTCGGCGCGCACCTCGACCGCCCCGATCTGATTGATCGACCCGGCGAAGACCTCGCTGCCGGGGGAGAGGTCGACCGGCCACGACTCGCCGGTGATACGCGACTGGTCCGCGCTCGACCGACCGGATAGGACCACCCCGTCGACCGGGATGCGACCCCCGGGCGCCACGATGACGGTGTCGCCTTCCTGCACGTCGGCGAGCGGTCGCGTGACCGGCGACCCATCGTCGGTGCGCACCTGCACGGTGTCGGGCAGGAAGCTCATGAGGTCGGTCAGAGCGTCGCGGCCGCGATCCATCGAGAGGTCTTCGAGGATCTCGGCAGCCAGCACGAACGCAGCGATCACGAGCGAGGTCACCCATTCGCCGATCGCGGCGGCGGCCACGATCGCGATGAGCATGGACAGCTCCATGCTCATGCGGCGGTGTCGCACGTCTTCCCAGGCCTCGGTGGCGATCGGCCAGCATCCCACCACGAGACCCACGACCGCGATGACCGGTACCTGCGGCCACGGCCAGGTCGCGCCGAGCGCGACCGCCACGGCACACGCGGCGACGAAGAGGGTGCGGATCAGATCGCCGCGGTCGATGCGGCCCCACAGGCTCCGCTCCCGTGCGCCCGAGGTGACGTGTGTCGCTGTGCGCGCGTCGACGCTCACGGCGCTGTCTCCGCATCGCCGTCTGCCACCGGCAGGCCCGATGCGCCGACGTGATGACGGGGCAGGGTGTCGCCCACGACGTGCTCAGCCTGGAACACGGCATGCGTCACGAGCTGTCGCGCGTGCTCGTCGATGAGGTTGTAATACACCCGGGTGCCCTCCTTACGCGTCGCGACGATGCGCGCCCACCGCAACTTCGCGAGATGCTGCGACACGACGGTCGGCGATTTGCCCACACGTTCCGCGATCTCGCCGACCGACAGTTCGCCTCGGCGCAGGGCGAGGATGATGCGGATCCGTGTCGCATCCGACAGCAGCGAGAACACCTCGGCCGCGAGGTCGACGTATTGACTGGATGCATCGAAGGTGCACGCCTGTGAATCTTCACCCATACGCAGATACTAGGTCAGTTTGTCCGTGTCGTGGAAGGCAGATCGCGTCCGAGAGGACGGCGGTTGTGGTCAGGAGAGGGCGTTGACCATCGTCTGGAAGAACAAGTCCTGATCGATCGCCTCGATGACGCGTGCGTTCGGCTCGCGGCCCGAGCGACGCACGGCGTCGACGAGCATGTATCCCTGGGTGAGGCCCGGGTTCGTCTCGACGTCGACGAAGTAGTCGGACGCTTTCGTGATGATCGACGGTTCGACCGCGATCGCGGCGGCGATCGAGTCGGGATGAGTGCTGCCGGGCACCCCATGCGTCTTCTCGACGTATTCGACGCTCGCCCGGTTCGCGCGGGTGAAGAAACGCGACTGCGGGGTGTCGAGCTCCTCGATGATCCGCAGCTGATCGGGGCTGAACCGCCCGTGCGACATCACGAGGTCCCACGGCACGATCGTCGTGGGGAACCCGGCCGCAAGCACGATCTTCGCCGCTTCGGGGTCATGCCAGAAGTTCGCCTCGGCCGCCGCGGTGATGTTGCCGAGCGCATTGTTCGTGCCGCCCATGACGTAGAGGTGCTTCACCTTGCCGGCGATCGAGCGGTCGGCGGCCACAGCACAGGCGAGGTTCGTCAGCGGCGCCTGAGCGATGATCGTCAGCTCGCCGGGGTTGTCGTTGATCAGACGGATGAGCGCAGACACGGCGTTCTCGGTCTCAGGCCGCTGCGCCGCCTTGGGAAAGTTCGCGCCGCCGAATCCATCCACCCCGTGCACGTACGACGAGTCGTCGAAGGGAGCGATGAGCGGCAGCCGGCACCCCTCGTACACCGGCACCTGGCCGCCGAAGCCGGCCACCTCGATCGTGTACAGGGCGTTCTCGACCATCTGATCGAAGTCGACGTTGCCGTAGTTGACGGTCACCGCCTCGACGCGCGTGTTCGGATGCCGCAGCCCGATCATGAGCGCGAACGCGTCGTCTTGCGCGGTGTCGGTGTCGTGGATCAGGCGGAGGGTCATGGCGAGGCCTTTCGGATCGCGTCCGACTGTAGAGGCGCCATGTTTCGAGCGTGTGCCGAGTCCTTCTTGGGGAGCTACGCCGCGGGCGCCTCTCGCGACGCGTCCCACCACTCCAGAACGCGGGTGCCGATGAGGGTCAGCCACGGGGAGGGCTCGCCCTCGGGAACGTCCATGTGGAACCAGACCCGACCCGCGAGGCGACGGGACTGGATCCACGTGCCGTCGGGCTGACGCTGCTCACGCACGAGGTCGATCGCCTCGGCCAGGCGCGGGTCCGGGGCGGTGCCCTCGTACGCGGCGGCATCGCGGAAGTAGTCCAGAGCGGCGAGAGCGCTGTAGACGTGCCGGTTCGGGTAGATGAAGTGCGTCACGAACGGGTCGACGAGCTCACCTGTCGATGCGCGATACATCAGCCGGCGGGAGAGCAGGTACTCCTCGCCCGTGCGGCGCACTTCGGTGAGCGACTCATCGCCGGTCAGCCGCTGGTAGGCGAGCAGACCGCGCAGCGCATTGAGCGTCGAGTGGAACGACGACCGCACCGAGTCGCCCTCCTCGGCCTCGCAGTTCCAGCCGCCGTCGTCGAGCCGGTGCTCGCGGAACCACGTGGCGAGATCGGTCATGTCGACGCCCAGCCAGGCGCCGGTCGCCAGCGTGAACGAGTTGATGCAGACATCGACCTCGCCGTTCCAGTAGGGCAGGTCCTCGTACTCCCATCGGCTGTTCCGCTCGAGCCTCGCGGCGGTGTCACCGAGGGCGTCGGCGGGAACGCCGAATTCGCGCAGATCCTTCAGCGTCCACGTCGTGGCGACCCACGGCTGGCCCGGCTGAGTCTGCTCCTCGCTGCCGAAGAAGCCCGCCGGAAAGTACGCGCCACCGGCCCACTGGCCGTCGTCGTCCTGCTTCGACAGCAGCAGCGCACCCCACCCCTCATGCGGCACGCGCGCCCGCGTCGCCTGCCACACCTCGGGTGGAGCGTGGGCGATGTCGCACTCCACCTGCCACCGAAGCGCCGGATCGGTGTCCAGCATCCACTCGAGCACACGTTGTTCGACGACCATGGCTCGCACAGTAGACCTCGGCGCCGACACGGGGAAGACCTCAGACGGTGCGCCCGTCGGAGATCGCGGTGAAGATGGATGACATGCCCAGTGCCCAGCGCCCCGGGCTCCGGATCGATGACCGCCTCACGATCCCGGAGTCCGAACTGACCTGGCGGTTCTCGCGATCGTCGGGTCCGGGCGGGCAGGGCGTCAACACCGCCGACTCCCGGGTCGAACTGCTGTGGGATGTCGCCGAATCGACCACGCTCTCCGAGCGACAGCGGGAACGGATGCTCGATCGGCTGCGCCATCGCCTGGTCGACGGCGTGCTGACGGTGACCGCATCCGAGCATCGTGCGCAGCTGCGCAACCGCGATGCCGCCCGCGACCGTCTGGCCGCGCTCGTCGCCGACGCCCTGAGACCGCCCGGCCCCGCTCGACGGGCGACGAAACCGAGCCGAGGAGCGAAGGAACGTCGACTCAAGGCCAAGAAGCAGCGCACCGACGTGAAACGGCTGCGCCGCCCGCCGTCGGACTGAGCAGGCCGGCGCGCGGTCGATCCGACCGGCGAATCGGAATGTCGCCCGCGCCCGGCGGGTTGGCACCCGTATGCGATCAATCGTCTACACCGGTACCGGAAGCTCCTCCGTCCTCACGCTCGCCGAGCGCGAGCCCGTCGCGCCCGGCGCGGGCGAGGTGCGCGTGCGCGTGACCGTCTCAGGCGTCAACCCCACGGACTGGAAGGCTCGCGCCGGCAGCGCGGCGCCGCTCGGATTCGACGAGGTCGTGCCCAATCAAGACGGGGCCGGCGTGATCGATGCGGTCGGCGACGGCGTCACCGACCTCGCCGTCGGCGACCGGGTATGGATCTACCTCGCCCAGCACGAGCGCCCGACCGGAACCGCGCAGGAGCACACGGTCGTACCGGCCTCGCGCGCAGTGAAGCTTCCCGATGGGATCGGCTTCGACGTGGCCGCGAGTCTCGGCGTTCCCGCGATGACGGCCCACCGCGCGCTCACCGTGCACGAGAACGGCCCGGCGCGCCTGTCGCCGAGCTCGCTCGAAGGGCGCGTCGTGCTCGTCGCCGGGGGAGCGGGGGCTGTCGGACACGCCGCCATCCAGCTCGCCGTGTGGGCAGGAGCCGAGGTCATCGCCACCGTCTCGAGCCACGAGAAGGCCGCGCTCGCCCGTGCAGCCGGCGCCCACCACACCGTGAACTACCGCGACGCCGACGCGGCCGACCAGATCAGCGCGCTCGCCCCCGCCGGCATCGATCACATCGTGGAGGTCTCGATCGCCGAGAACGCGGAGCTCGACGGTCAGGTCATCGCGAATCACGGCTCCATCGCCTACTACGCCGACAACGGCGGCGAGCAGGCCACCCTGCCGGTGCGACCGACCTTTGCGAAGAACGTGCGCACCCAGGGGCTTCTGCTCTACACCGTCGGCGAGGATGCGCTGCGCGCCGCCGCCGAGGACATCACCGCCGCACTATACGACGGGGCGCTGCCTGTCGGCGAAGAGGCGGGGCTGCCGTTGACGTGGTTCTCGCTGGAAGAGACGGCAGCCGCTCACGACGCCGTCGAGCAGGGCGCCGTCGGCAAGGTGCTGATCGAGGTCAGCGGCGAGGCCTGAATCGTTCTCTGTTCCGTAGCGCTTCTTCCACCCGATTCAAGCGAGAGCTCGTGGGCCCGGCGATTTCAACAAGGGTTGTGCCTGCAAGGAGGTCTGAGTCGTCGACCAGATCGAGCAGCGCGTCGTTCATCGCCTGACGAAGTTCGGGGTCCTCGTCTTCCGGCCTGAATCGTGCCACTTTCGCGTGATCAGCGGCTCAGTGGCCTGGGATCGTTGATTTTCCGGGGGTGTTAGTGCGCGGCGGGGGCACTAACGACGTCGATTTAGACTCGGTCGGTGGGGTTGTTCGTGCGGAAGGTGCGTACCGCGTCGGGGGCGACGGCGGTGCAGATCGCGCGTAAGCATCGCGGGGTCCGCACGATCGTGGAGCACATCGGTTCCGCGCACGATGACGCCCAGCTGGCGGCACTGGTCCGTATCGCGAAGGAGCGGATCACGGCCGGGCAGCTCGCGTTCGATCTCGACGCGTTGACCCCGACCGCGCCGACCGGGGTCGCACCGATTGTGACGGGTTCCCGGTCGCGGGTGCTGTGGGATCTGCTGGAGGCCACCTACCAGGGTCCTCGGGTTCGCCGCCGCGGTCGATGATGACACGTTCATGAAGCTCGTCCTCGCCCGCGTGGTCGAGCCCACCTCGAAGGCGGACACGATCCGTGTCCTCGACGATCTTGGTGTTCCGGCGCCGTCGCTACGGACGATCTGGCGGACCCTCGCTCGCTGCGTCGAGCAGGACTGGCGGGACAAGCTTGCCGCCGCGGCCTACGCCCATGCGACCTGCGGTGGGGCGTTGAAGCTGGTGCTCTACGACGTCACCACCCTCTACTTCGAGGCCGAGGACGAGGACGCGCTCCGGAAGGTGGGGATGAGCAAGGAACGGCGGGTGGACCCGCAGATCCTGGTCGGGATGCTCGTCACCGCCGGCGGGTTCCCGCTCGAGGTCCACGAGTTCACCGGGAACACCGCCGAGACCCTCACCCTGCTGCCGGTGCTGCGCACGTTCCAGGACCGCCACCAGGTCGATGACGTGGTCGTGGTCGCCGACGCCGGCATGTTGTCCGCGTCGAATCTGAACGCGCTCGAGGATGCCGGGTTCTCGTTCATCGTCGGGTCCCGGATCAGCAAGGCCCCCTACGACCTCGCCGACCACTTCGACAAGCACGGCGGGGTCCTCCACGACGGCGAGACCATGGAATCCAAGCGCGTCATGGGGACCGGGGCGAACGCCCGGGAGCGGCGGGTGGTCTACCACTACTCCTACAAGAGGGACCGGCGAGACAACTACACGCTGAACAAGCAGGTCGAGAAGGCGCAGAAGATCGCCGACGGCACCCGGCCGCTGCGCAAGGACCGGTTCGTGAAGCTGACCGGAACCCGCCCCAGCGTCGATCAGACGCTCGTGGACCGCGCCCGCCAGCTCGCCGGCTTGAAAGGCTACGTCAGCAACATTCCCGCTGCCCGCCTCACCGGGAACGAGGTCGTCGCGGCCTACCACGACCTGTTCCAGGTCGAACGGTCCTTCCGGATGGCGAAGACCGACTTACGCGCCAGGCCGATGTTCCATCACGAGGCCGATTCGATCCACGCGCACCTCACGATCGTGTTCACCGCCCTCGCGATCTCACGCCACCTGCAAGACACCACCGGGGTCACCATCCGCAAGATCATCCGCGCTCTGCGGCCCCTCCGCGACATCACCATCAGCATCGCCGGCAACGAGATCACCGCCACCACCCCACCCGGCCCCGACGCCCACGCCATCCTCACCGCCGCGGGGCACTAACTTGGCACGACTCAGGTCGAGCAGCGCGTCGTTCATCGCCTGACGAAGTTCGGGGTCCTCGTCTTCCGGGGCTCGAAAGTCGTCATACCCCGTCGCTGGGAGCACCACGAGCAGGTCGACCGCGCACATCGCCTGCGCGATGAGAGCGGCGGCACGTATGCGAACCTCCTCCTGGAGGCGAATGCGGCGCAGATGGTCCATCGCGGCCAGGTAGGCGAGGAAGTCGAGGGGGCCGCGTTCCGCGATGACTCGATCAGCGGGCGAGAGCTCGACGAGACGGTCCGCGGAGAGGCGAAGCTGCGCGAGATAGGTCGATGCGTCGGGCTCATCCGCGGCCGTGTCGACCAGCTCGAAAGGATCGGGAAGTACTTCGTACTCTGGATGCGACGCGGCAAAGTCTCCGATGAGCGTACTCTTGCCGATCGCGTGCGTCCCCGAGACGACGATCCGCATTCCCGGATCTTAGCCCGAGGTTCGGCGAGCACGCATGCGCGAGCTTGAGTGGGAGTGCGGAGCAAACGAACCCGCGGGTCAGCTTCAGGTCAGCTCCATGAGCCGTGCGTCCGACACGCGTCCGCCGACCTCGACCTGCTGACCCAGGTAGCGCGCGTGGGTGTAGACCCGCGATCCGAGACCCTGGGTGATGTCGAGGTCTCGACCGAGTTCCGCCGTCAGGCGGACGGCGGCCGCGCCGGTCGCCTCGTCTTCGCGGATGCCGAGGTCGGGTGCGAACATGCGGGAACGCACGGTGCCGGCCTCACGATCGATCCACGCCCAGACGTAATTGGCCCCGAAGGAATAGGCGTCGGGGTCGACGGCGGTCACTTCGGACGCCTCATCGAGCTGGGTGAAGGTGAACTCGGGGCACCACTGGGGCAGAGCGTTGACGAACACCCGATCGCCGTCGAAACGCACCCGGGCGCTGCCGGCGGGAACGTCGATCTCCTTGACGTCTTCATCCGTGCTCCGCAGCCATGCCGCGAGTCCGACGACGGGGTGCCCGGCGAAGCGCAACTGCCGCGACGGGGTGAAGATCCGCGCCGTGACCGTGCCGTCGTCGACGGCGTCGATGAAGATCGTCTCGCTGAAACCGAGGTCGGTGGCGATGTCCTGCTCGCGCTTCTTCGTCTGCGGTGACGCCCACACGATTCCCAGAGGATTGCCGTGCTCGCCGTCGTCATCGACGAACACGTTGACGACATTCACCATCAGACTCATCCCGCGATTCTTGCAGGGTCGAGAGCGTCGCGTGACGCGTTGACACCGACGCCTCTACCTTTGGTTCATGACAGGCGCACCCGACACCGCCGCTCCACTCGTCCTCGCTCACGACATCGCCGGTTCCGGCCCGTTGCTCGTGCTCATCCACGGCATCACCGAGAACCGCGCCGTGTGGGACCCCATCGATCTCACCGCCGACTTCGAGGTGCTCCGCGTCGATGTGCGCGGTCACGGCCGATCAGCCCTCCAGGCGCCGTTCGATCCACTCACCCTCGCGGCTGACGTGCACGCGACCGTCGAGGCCGTGCGCCCGGGCGCGGTGCCCATCGTGGTCGGACACTCGATGGGCGGCATCATCGCCACCGCGTACGGCTCCACGTATCCCACCCGCGGCGTCGTCAACATCGACCAGCCGCTCGCTCTCGGCGACATGCAGGAGCGTGTGAAGAAGATGGAACCGCTGCTGAGGAGCCCGCTGTTCCCGCTCCTCGTGAGCGGACTCTTCCGCTCGATGAAGGGACCCCTCCCGAAGGCGGAGAACAAGCGGCTCGCCCGGCTGCGCACCCCTCGGCGGGAGGTCGTGCTCGGCGTGTGGGCTCCGATGCTCACACAGACTCCCGAGGAACTGGCCGTCACCGTCGACGAAACCGTCGCGGTGCCGCCGAATGTGCCCTATCTCGTCATCGCCGGGCTCGACCCCGGGCCGGACTATGTCGCGTGGCTGCGCGAGCGCATCCCGAGCACCTCCTACGAGGTGTGGCAGGCGACGCACTACCCGCACCTCGCCGAACCCGAGCGCTTCGTCGCCCGCATGAGGGAGTTCGCCGCCGCGGCGGGGTGAGGGATCATACGCCCGTGGTTGCGTGGGAGACCCCGCGACGGGATGCTGGCGGGATGGAAACGCTCTGGATCGTCCTCGCCGTCATCGGAGCGGCCTGCTACGCCGGAGGAGTGATCGCGTACGCGCGATCGAACCCCGGCACGGTGATCCCGTGGTCGAAGCAGCCCGAGGGCGAGAAGCCGTGGATGGCGGTGCTGCGTGGCATCGGTATCGTGCTCGTGCTGCTTGGGGTCGTCATGTGGGCGATCACCCGTTCGGCGACGTGGGAAGGGCCAGGTCTCGGGTGGCTGGCCGGCCTGCTGATCGTCGCGTTCCTGCTGCCCGCAGCGATCGTGATCATGGTCGTCAACAGCCGGATCTCGCGCAACGAGAAGGAGCGGCACGGGCGACCGTAGGCTGGCGGAACCACCGCAAGGAGGAGGTCGCCATGAGCCGTGCCGTGATGTACGACGAGGTCGGAGCACCCCAGGTGCTCCACGTCAGTGAGGTGGCGGATGCCGCGCCCGGCCCGGGCCAGGTTGCGGTGCGCATTCGCGCCGCCGGCGTGAACCCCTACGACGCCAAGGTGCGCAGCGGCTTCATCACGCTGAAGACGGCCTTCCCGCGGCGCATCGGATCGGACCTCGCCGGCACGGTCGAAGCGGTCGGGGAGGGAGCGGCCTACGCCGACGGCACACCGATCGAGGTGGGAGACGAGGTGGCGGGCAGCGGTCCCGGAAGCATCGCGGAGCGGACGCTGGCGAAGTCATCCGCGCTCGCCCGGCGACCGGAGAATGTGCCGGTGGAAGTCGCCGGCTCGCTGTGGGTCGCGGGCCTCACGGCGGTGTCGTGCGTGACGACGGTTCCCGTCGGCCTCGACGACACGCTGCTCGTCGGGGGTGCCTCGGGTGCGGTGGGCACGGTCGTGTGTCAGCTCGCCGTTGCGGCCGGTGCGCGGGTGATCGGAACGGGATCCCGGGCCAACGCCGAGCTCATCCGCTCCCTCGGTGCGGAGCCCGTCGAGTACGGCGAAGGCGCCGGAGACCGGGTCGCCGCGCACGGCACGATCACGGCCGTGATCGACTGCCACGGGCGCGACGCGCTCGACATCGGCATCAGCCTCGGCGTGCCCACCGAACGGATGACCGCGATCGCGGCGTATGCGGCCCTCGATGAGCTGGGCGTGCCGAACGTCGAGCGCGCGGCCCGCACGTCGGAGAACTTCGCCATGCTGCTCGACCGCATCGCTTCGGGTGAGCTCGCGTTTCCGGTCGCGCAGACGTTCCCGCTCGACGACATCGTCGCCGCGTTCACGGCAGTGGAGTCGTCGCACGCGCCCGGAAAGATCGTCGTGATCCCCTGATGTCGCGACATCGCGCCCAGCGCAACCCCTCCGGCCGATTTGCCTCCGGCTGAGAGGCTGGCGAGGTTCGACGCACCCGCATCCCCGGAGGAGCCCATGGCCGACACCGCGATCTTCGACGTCGACGGAACCCTCGTCGACACCAACTATCAGCACGCACTCGCGTGGTACCGCGCGTTCCGGCGGTATGACATCACTCCCGCCGTGTGGCGCATCCATCGCGCGATCGGCATGGGCGGCGACAACCTCGTCACCGCCATCGCCGGTGAAGACGTCGAGAAGGCGCACGGCGACGAGCTTCGCGCGGCGTGGACCGAGGAGTTCGAGCCGATGCTGGATGAGATCCAGCCCTTCGAGGGGGCTCGTGCCCTGATCGACGAGGTCGCGTCCCGTGGCTTCCGCCTCGTGCTCGCCAGCTCCGGTCAGAAGGCGCACGTGGAGCACTTCCTCGACCTGCTCGGCGGGCGCGAGGTCGCCGACGCGTGGACGACATCCGACGACGTCGATGCGACCAAGCCCGAGCCGGACCTCGTCGGCGTCGCGCTGCAGAAGGTCGACGGCGCGTCCGGCGTGATGATCGGCGATTCGGTGTGGGATGCGGTCGCCGCCGGCAAGCTCGACGTACCCACGATCGCCGTGCGCACCGGCGGTTTCTCCGAAGCGGAACTCCGGGAGGCCGGTGCGTTCCGGGTGTACGAGTCGCTGGTCGAACTTCACGAGAACCTCGACGGCGGACCCCTCGCACGATCGACGCGCTGAGCGCGCGGTCAGGCGCTCGGGCGGGGCGGGTCGTCGGACTCCGGGTCGTTTCCAGGCGCCGCGGTGTCTTCGTCGTTCGACGGCGTGTGCGATCGGCGGATGGTCCCCGCCTCGACCACGGCGTGGATGAACTCCGCCCCGTGGGTGGCGACCGCGGAGATCACGAGCCCGGCCGCGGTGAAGGTGAGGCCCGACACGATGAAGACGCCGGCCCCGCGCATCCCGTCGACATCGTCGCTCATGCTCGCTGTCACGGTCGCGGTGAGAGCGACCACGGTGACGCCGATGCCACCGGCGAGCAGCGCTCGCGTGAAGATCCCGATGCGGGAGCGGGGCGCGGCGGTCACAGGGGCAGGCTAACCCGGCCCGATCCGCGCTGGGCCGGATCCGGGAACGAGAACGACGGGCGTCGCTGATGCAACCCCTTCACCGTCGCCGTGCAGCTGGTGACGATGGCCTCATGCGTGAACGAGAGAAGACCACCGGAACCCGTGCGCGCGACCGTGCGAGGACACGCCTGACAGGCGTGATCATGCTCCTGGCGGCTGTGGTCGCAGGCACCAGCGCGTGCAGCTTTTTCGTCGACGAGAACGAGTACCGCTCCTCTGCGGGCGACGGAGTCAACGTCGAGGGTCTGGGAGACGTGGCCGTACGCAACGTTCTCGTCGTCGCCAACGACGACGGCACGCGGGGGAACCTCGTCGCCGCCGTCGTGAACAACAGCGACCAGGAGCGCTCGATGACCGTTTCCGTCGGCGATCCCGTGCAGGACACCCTTCGCATCGATGTGGCGGCCGACAGCACCGTCAGCTACGGCGCGCGCGACAGCCTGGACGACCCGCCTCTCATCGACCCGCTGGACGCTGATCCCGGCGGAACCATCCCCGTGACGTTCGAAACCGACGTCGCTGAGGCCGTCACCGTGCAGGTGCCGGTGCTGGGGGGATGCCTGGAGTATCTGCGGCAGATCGAACCGAACGCGGAGGGTCCGGAAGAGTGCCCCTGGTACGTCGACGTCGAGCCGTAGAGGCACAGAGGCGCCGCATGCGAGGGATCAGTCTCGGTTCTGCCGGCGGAGCGTGAAGAGCTCGCCCTCCCGCACGATGCGCAGCACGGTCACCAGCAGCAGCCCGCCCAGAAGGTTCAGCACCAGCACCGGCAGGAACCACAGCAGCCAGTCGAGGTAGGTGATCTCGGCGCCGCTCAGGATCGCACCGAAGGCGAACAGCGAGTCCAGGATCGAGTGGAACAGCTGGAAGCCGGCCAGGATGAAGCCGCCGGCGACCGCTGCGACGATCTTGGCCGGTTCCGAGTCCGTCCCCTCCTGCATGCGGGTCATCAGTGTGATGACCGCACCGCCGAGCACGGACAGCATCACGAAGCGCCAGTCGAGGGGAGCATCCAGGAAGTGGTGCGCCGTCTCATCCAGCACCGTGTGCCACTCGGGGAAGGCGAGCACGATGATCGCCATGACGAGCCAGCCGCCGGCGAGGTTCGCGAGCAGGGTGCCGCTCCACAGTCGCAGCAACTGGCCGATCGTTCCTTCGCGGGCGATGAGGGCTGCGATCGGCATGAGGAAGTTCTCGGTGAACAGCTCGCTGTGCGCCATGAGCAGGGCGAGGAGGCCGATGCTGAACGCGAGACCCGCGAGCAGCTGGTCGTCCGTTGCGTAGAGGACGCCGATGTAGGCCAGCACGCCCACGCCGACTTCGATGCCGCCGAGGAACCCGGTGACGGTCGTTGCGCGAAAGGTGCGGTGGAGTCGCTCCGCGCCCTCGCCGACGACGTCTTCGAACTCCAGCTCGAGCTCCTCCTCGACGGGACCCTCGTTGTCGCCGTCTCGCCGGCGTTCGTCGGCGCGCCGCTCGTGATCGTCTCGCATGCGTCCATCCTGGCCGGGCGCGGCCGAGCATGTGGGGACTTGACCACAGGTCGCCCCCGTGCGAGCGGGCGTCGGGCGAGTGCGGAGCGGAAGCTGGATCGGGCGGTCACCAGCGTCTAGCGTGAGGGGAACGACGTCGACGACCGACGGAGCGGGCGTCGACGCTGGAGGAGACGCATGGCCGCACGACGGCGCAACACGGTGGCACGCCATGGGGAGCTGTCCTCGCCGCGGCCCTCCCGGAGCATCCTCACCATCGTCGGAGTGCTCGTGGCGATCGTCGCCGTCTCCGGCTTGTCGGTCGCGGCCTTCGCGCTGTGGGACTCCACGGCCACGCTGCAGCGAACCGCCGTCACCCTGGAACGCGACGCCCCGCTTCCCCCGACGATCGGCGAGATCGAAGGGGGTGTGAACCTTCTGCTCGTCGGCACCGACTCCTGCGAGGGCCAGGACCTTCGGCTGTTCCCGCGATGCGGGATCGACGACGACGGGCTCGAACGCAACGACGTCACGATGCTCGTCAATATCAGCGACGAACCGCGACGCGTCACGGTCGTGTCATTCCCGCGCGACATGCTCGTCGAGATCCCGTCGTGTCCCGCCGAAGACGGCGGGCGATACTCCGCGATGACGCAGATGCCGATCAACGCCTCCTACGGCTACGGCGGGCTGGCCTGCACCGCGCTCACCGTGTCGAATCTCGCCGGCATGAACATCGACTTCGCCGGCGCGATCCGGTGGACCGGCGTCATCCACATGTCCGACGCCCTCGGCGGGGTCGAGGTCTGCGTCGCCGGCGACATCAGCGACCGTCACACCGGCCTGCAGCTCACCGCCGGAACGCACACGCTGCAGGGTGAGCAGGCGCTGCAGTTCCTGCGCATCCGTCACGGAATCGGCGACGGGTCCGACCTCGCCCGCATCTCGAATCAGCAGCAGTTCATGTCATCGCTCATGCGCAAGCTGCAGGACGACGACACCCTGCGCGATCCCACGACCCTGTTCAGCCTCGCGACCACCGCGATGCAACAGGTCAACAGCGGGCAACTCGTGCTGGATGAGGGCCTCGCAGACCCGACGCGGATGGTGCAGATCGCGATGGCGCTGAAAGACGTGCCGATGGACGACATCGTCTTCGTGCAGTACCCCACGAGCTACGCGCCGAGCGGGAACCCCGAAAACAACCTCGTGCTGCCCCTCACCGAGACGGCCGAGGCCATCTTTGCGGCCATCCGGGCGAACGAGCCGATCGAGCTCACCGGCGAGGCATCCCAGGGTGACGGCGTCGTCGTGCAGGGAGAGGATGCCGATGGCACCATCTCGCCCGAGCCCACGGCCGACCCGTCGACGTCAGCGACCGGCGGGTCCGCTCCCGGCCCGACCGAGACGGCTGTGGCACTGCCGTCGACGGTCGCGGGAACGACGGCGGAGCAGGTCACCTGCACGGTGCCAGAGGGGTGACCGGGTGGGACGAACGGCGATCCGCCACGCGATCGAATCGCGCGTCGTCTCTGCGACGGCAGCGTTAAGAACGGCGATTCTGGCGACGGGCATAAGAAACCGCTCTCAAACTGTTACAACTTCTGTCAAGGGCATGTCTTGCGAAGGCGGCATGGTGCACAGTAAGGGAACCGCATAACAAAGGGGGTCTCTATGACGACAGAAGAAAGCACCCACGTGCCCGAGGTCACGGTGGAGAGCGAAGACACGTCTTTCGGTCGTTGGCTGCACGTCATCAACCACGGGGCCGCCACCTGAGCGACTTCTCGCTCCTGTGCGAAGAACCCTCCTGTCCGACATCTTCGGATCGGAGGGTTCTTCACGTTCTCATCAGTCCCGCGGCCACTCCACAAGGGCGATGCTCTGCTTGGTGTCGGCGCACTTCACCCAGCCGTCTCCGAAGAGGTAGGTCAGACCGTACCCCTCGTCGTCCGTCGCGACGGCGGTGTCCGCGCTCTCTGTGACGATCACGCCACGGGCGTCCTGTTCGCTGTGCCACCCTGAGGCGACGAGTTCCCCCTGAGCGGTGCCCGACTGCTCGCTCGTGATGGGAGCCCATCCGAACAGCTGCACATGGTCGCTCGCGATGGTGAAGTCGCCCCACAGGCACTGCACGCCGTCGGCGAGTTCGATGCCCGCGACACGGAAGACGTCCTCCTCGACCGACCATCCCTCCGCTTCGAATTCCGCGATCAGCGACGCGGGGATGATCCCCTCGCACGTCGGTGTCTCCGCCGAGACGGGCTCGGCCGAGTCCTCCGACGGTTCGGCGGTCGCCGTCGGCTCCGGAGAGGTCGCGTTCGGTGACGGAAGCGCATCTTCGGTGACGACGGTCTCGGGGGTCGTACTGCAGGCCGCGAGCGTCAGCGATGCGACGGTCACAGCGACGAGCAGGCCGGCGCGGGCGCGGGGCAGAGGCATCAGGGGGTCTCCGGAAGGCGGTCGTGGATGAGGTCGAGGAACGGGCGGTGCAGGCGGCCGTTGGTGGCCAGCGACGACAGGGCGTCGAGGTCGTCGCCGCCGTCGATGTCGGTGAACTCGCCCCCGGCCTCGCGCACGATCGGGATGAGGGCGGCGATGTCGTACCGCTTCACGTCGAACTCGGCCACGAATTCCAGCCGTCCCTCCGCGAGGAGCATGTAGGGCCACGCATCGCCGTAACCACGGTCTCGCCAGGCGGCGCTCGTCACCCGCTCGAGGGCATCGAGACGACCATAGTCACGCCATTGACCGATCGACTGGAAGCTGACGCTTGCTTCCGACACGTCCGAGACATCCGACACCCGGATGCGGCGGTCGCCGGCGGGGGAGTTCGTCCACGCGCCGTGCCCGGTCGCGCCCCACCAGCGCCGCCCGAGCGCGGGCTGGGCGACGACGCCCACGGTGGGTACGCCGTCGACTGCGAGCGCGATGAGGGTCGCCCACATCGGGATGCCCTTGAGGTAGTTCGCGGTGCCGTCGATCGGGTCGATGATCCACTGGCGCGTGCTGTCGCCGGTGACGCCGAACTCTTCGCCGTAGACGCCGTCATCCGGGCGCTCGGCGGCGAGGATCCCGCGGATCGCACGCTCGGTCGCCAGGTCGGCTTCGGTCACATGCGAGTGATCCGGCTTCAGCTGCACGTCGAGATCGGCCGCGTCGAATCGTGCCATGGTGACCGCGTCGGCCGCGTCCGCGATGCGCAGCGCGAGCTCCAGGTCGGCGGGCTCGGCGCGCGCGGGCGATGACGACATGTCGGGGGAAGGCACGATCTCAAGGATAAGCGGCCGATACCTTCCTCGATTTCAGATGTGAGGATCGTGATGGTAACGTTGACCCTCGGTTCGCCCAGGAATATCCGGCGAATCGATTCCGCGCCTCTAGCTCAATCGGCAGAGCAACTGACTCTTAATCAGTGGGTTCAGGGTTCAAGTCCCTGGGGGCGCACCACCTCCTCGAAGCCCCGGACGATGCCACCGCATCCCGGGGCTTCGTCGTTCCGTCGGCCGGTTTACGCGGTTGACGGCTCGACGAGAAACCCCGCAATGCACGATAAACACCGCGATGCGCGATGTTTCGCGGCAATCGGGGTTTCTCGAGGCAAGACCGGCGTCGAGGGATGCGCGGTGCTTGACCTGAATGAGGTCTCATGTTTAGGTGTTCCCGGGACCTGAATGAGCTTTCAGGTCATGCACCCTTCTCAATGGCGAAAGGCACGCACATGCGGAGTACGAAGAAGTTCCTCCTGGGGTCCGCGGTCGCCGCGGGCGCCCTCGTCCTGGGGGCCTGCGCACCGCAGGCCGGAACCGATGGCGGCGACGCCTCGGGTGACGACGGCGCCGCGAGCGAGGTCACCGTCGGCATCGTCACCAGCGAAACCGGGGCTCTCGCCGGCTACGGCGAACAGTACCTCGACGGCTTCAAGGCCGGCCTCGACTGGGCCACCGACGGCACGATGGAAGTCGACGGCACGGCCATCAACGTGGAGTACCGCGACGACGGCGGCGACCCCGACAAGGCCGTCACCGCGGTGAAGGAGCTCATCGGGTCGGGCGTGAACATCCTCGCCGGAACCGTCTCCTCCGGTGTCGCCCTCGCCGTGGCAGAGCAGGCCGAGCAGAACCAGGTCCTCTACATCTCCGGGCCCGCCGCTGCCGATGCGGTCACCGGCATCAACGACTACACGTTCCGCTCGGGCCGACAGAGCGCGCAAGACGTCGCGACCGCGGGAACCTTCCTCGACGACCTCGACGGCATGAAGGTCACCGTCTTCGCCCAGGACACCGCGTTCGGGCAGGGCAACGAGGCGGCGGTCGCCGCCATCCTCGGCGCCCAGGGGGCCGAGGTCGACTCCGTGCTCGTGGCCGAGGACATCACCGAATTCACGCCCTTCGCGCAGCAGGTGCTCGCCGGCGACCCCGACCTCGTCTTCGTCGCCTGGGCGGGTGCCACCAGCGGGGCGATGTGGCAGGCGATGAGCCAGCAGGGTGTCCTCGAAGAGATCCCGGTCGTGACCGGCCTCGGCGACGCCGCGACCTTCGGCGCCTACGGGGAAGCCTCCGAGCAGATCAACTTCCTCAACCACTACTTCCCCGGCGGACCCGACAACGACGTCAACGCGGCGATGGTCGAGTACATCGAAGCCGAGGGAGGCACACCCGACCTGTTCAGCCCCGACGGCTTCAACGCGGCCGTCATGATCGTCCAGGCGATCGCCGAGGGCGGCGGCGAGGTCGCCGGCATGATCGACGCGCTCGAGGGCTTCACCTTCGAGGGCCCCAAGGGAACCATGACGGTGCGCGAGGGTGATCACGCACTCATCCAGGAGATGTACCAGGTGCGCCTCGTCGCCGACGGCGACACGTTCGTGCCCGAGCTCATCGACACGGTCGACGCCGACGCCGTCGCCCCCGCCGAAGCACAGTAAGGCGGGCAGCAGCAGCGATGAACGCACCCGTCCCGCCCGTGGAGTCCGCGATCCGCGTCGACAGCCTCGGTCTGCAGATCGGGGGAGCGACGATCCTCAAAGATGTCCAGCTCGACGTCGCTGCAGGATCGTTCGTCGGGGTCATCGGCCCCAACGGCGCTGGCAAGACCACGCTGTTCAACGTGATCTCCGGACTCGTCAAGCCCACCGCCGGCCGCGTGCTCATGCACGGGGAGGACATCACCACGATGTCGGTACCGGCGCGGGCCCGGGCGGGACTGGGCCGCACCTTCCAGACCTCGAGCCTGTTCCCGCAGCTGAGCGTGCTCGAGAACGTCCGGCTGGCGGCTCAAGCAGCGCGAGGCGGGTCGGGCTCGCTCCTGCACTTCCCGCGCCGAGCCGACCACGCCGTCGAGATCGCTCACGAGAAGCTGCGCACCGTCGGCCTTGACCACAAGGCCGCCGCCCTCGCCGGTGACATCTCGCACGGCGACAAGCGCAAGCTCGAGATCGCGGTGATCCTCGCCACCCAGGCCGACATCGTGCTGCTGGACGAACCGATGGCCGGCGTCGCCTCGGGCGACGTCGCCGGGCTCGTGGACAACATCCGCACCATGCAGGCCGACAAGGGCTGCACGGTGCTGATGGTCGAACACCACCTCGAGGTGCTGCTCGGCCTCGTCGAGAAGGTGGCCGTCATGTATTTCGGCAGCATCATCGCCTACGACACGCCGCAGAAGGTCATGGCGGACCCCGTCGTGCAGCAGGCGTACCTGGGGAATGCCGCATGAGCGCCGCACCCATCCTCGCCGTCGAACACCTGCGGTGCTCCATCGCGGGGCAGCAGGTCGTCGAAGACGTCTCCTTCGAGGTGCCCGCGACCGGCATCACCGCCGTCCTGGGCCGCAATGGCGCCGGCAAGACCTCCACGCTGCGCGGCATCCTCGGCCTCATCCAGCGACGCGGCACCGTCACCCTGGCCGGTACGCGCATCGACACGATGCCCACCCACAAGATCGTCCAGCGGGGAGTGGGCTACGTGCCGGAGGACCGCGAGGTGTTCGCCAAACTCTCCGTCGCCGAGAACCTCGCGCTCGCGGAGCGGCAGAAGAACCCGCGCCGCGAGTTCGTCGCCGAGCTCTTCCCCGACCTCGTCGAACGCCGCGATCAGCCGGCCGGCACGCTCTCGGGCGGACAGCAGCAGATGGTCTCGGTCGCACGCGCCCTCATCAACGACAACGCCCTCCTCCTCGTGGACGAGCCCACCAAGGGGCTTGCACCGCGGATCGTCGACGAAGTCGCCGAGGCGCTGCACGAAGCGGCGAAGGTCGTGCCGATCCTGCTGGTCGAGCAGAACCTCGAGGTCGTTCGACGACTCGCCGACTCCGCCGTCGTGATCGGCGCCGGACGCGTCGTGCACACCGGATCGGCCGCAGAGATCCTCGACGACGACGAGCTGACTAAGCGCCTGCTGGGTGTGCACGCGGAGGCCCACGCATGAGCACCCTCGTCCTCACCCTCGTCACCGGCGTCGGACTCGGCGCCCTCTACTTCCTCGTCGCCAGCGGTCTGAGCCTCATCTACGGCCTCATGCACGTGCTGAACTTCGCGCACGGGGCATTCCTCACCCTCAGCGCCTTCATGGGGTGGTTCGTTGCGCAGGCGCTCGGCACCGATTCCTGGGGCTCGTTCCTCCTGTCGATCCTCGTCGGCGCGGTCGTCGGCGCCGTGTTCGCCACCCTCACCGAGCTCGTCCTCATCAGACCGCTGTACGAGAGGCACATCGAACAGGTCCTCGTCACCGTCGGCCTGTCGCTGGCAGCCGTCGCGCTGTTCGAGGGCATGTGGGGCACCGATGCGATCACCATCGCCGGTCCGCCGTGGCTGACCCAGACCACCGAGATCCTCGGCGCGCGCATCCCGAACAAGTACTGGGCGCTCATTCTCGCGGCGGGGCTGGTGCTGCTGGCTCTCGTGCTGTTCCTGCAGAAGACCCGCTACGGCATGGTCATCCGCGCCGGTGTCGAGAACCGCGCGATGGTCACCGCCCTCGGCATCGACGTGCGCCGCTCTTTCACCCTGGTCTTCGCCATCGGCGGGGCCGCCGCCGGCATCGGCGGGGTGATGGCGATGCACTACACCAACTACGTCTCGGCCCACATGGGCGCGACGCTGCTGATCTTCGCGTTCATCGTCACCGTGGTCGGCGGCCTCGGCTCGCTCACCGGCGCCGCGATCGCCTCGGTGCTGGTCGCCGTGCTCCAGCAGGTCGCCAACACCTATCTCAACGGCACGGGCGACTTCATCGTCGTCATCCTGCTGGCCGCGGTGCTGCTGCTGCGACCGACCGGACTCATGGGAAGGAGGGCCTGACATGCCGCGCTCGACGAAGAACGTGCGCCGATTCGTTCCGGTCGTCATCGGTGTCGTCCTCATCGCCTTCATGGCGCTGCTCCCGATGCTCAACCTGTCGCTGCCGGGAATCCTCCCCACCCCCACCTACATGCCCGGAACGCTCGCACTGCTGTCGCTGTGCATGGTGTTCGCCGCCCTGGCCCTCTCGTACAACCTGCTCCTCGGCACATCCGGGATGCTGTCCTTCGGCCACGCGCTCTACTTCGGCGCCGGCGCGTACGGTCTCGGCATCGCCCTCGAGCACCTCGGTGTGCCGCTGTGGCCGGGGGTCTTCATCGCCCTGCTCGGCGGCATGGTGATCGCGCTGGCCACCGGTGCGGTGTCGATGCGGGTCTCCGGCATCCCGTTCGCCATGGTGACGCTCGCCTTCGCGCAGGCGGGCTCAGTGCTCGTGCGGCGCAACTCCGACATCACCGGTGGTGAGGAAGGCCTCGGGCTGAACACCGACCTGGTGCCCGATGCGCTGGTCGGCGTCGTCAACACCCGCAACCTCTACTGGCTGACCCTCGCGATCCTCGTGATCGTCTACCTCGTCTCCCTGTGGGTCGACAAGAGCCGCCTCGGACACCTCGCCCGTGCGACCCGCGAGAACGAGCAACGCGTGCGGGTGCTGGGGCTCTCGCCGTTCACCGTGCGCCTGACGGTCTTCGTCATCGCCGCGGTCCTGGCGAGCCTCGCCGGCGTCGCCTACCTGCTCCTGCAGTCCGGCACGGTGCCACGGGCGGTATCGGCCGACCTCACCATCACGATCCTCGTGATGGTCGTCCTCGGCGGCGTGGGCTTCCGGTGGGGTGCCATTGTGGGGGGTGTGCTCTATACGCTCCTGGACCAGCGACTCACCGTGCTCGCCGGCTCCGAGGCGATCGCCGGCCTTCCGGACATCCTGCGCATCCCGCTGTCGGAGCCGCTGTTCCTCCTCGGCGCGCTCTTCATCCTCGTGGTGATGTTCCTCCCCGGTGGCATCGCCGGCACCGTCGACAAGCTGTTCCGTCGACGGCGGCGGTCCGGTCACGACGAGAGCCCGCTGGAGGAGATCGACGATGCGGCCGCGCAGGCCGAGAACCCCGTCGAGGTGCGCGCATGAGCACGGCGGCACCCATCGAGTCCGCCGGCGTCCACACGGTCGGGCGCTGGGTGACCGATCGCGCCGCGCAGTCGCCGCACGCGTTCGCCATCGACGACCGCGGCGTGACCGTCGACTACGCCACGCTTGCGGGCCGGGCCTCCGCGCTGGCCGCGTCGCTGCGCCGCGCCGGGTACGGACCCGGGAATCGCATCGCGACGATCTCGGGCAACTCCGCCGATCATGTCGTGGCGTTCTTCGGATGCGCGTTGGCCGGTGTCGCGTTCGTGCCCCTGTCGTGGCGGCTCACCCCGGGCGAGGTCGGCGGGCTCCTGCGTCGCAGCGACCCCGATCTGCTCCTCGTCGACGACGAGTACGTCGTCCTGGCCGACGAAGCGCTCCGCACCGTCGCCGAGGCCCCCGCCATGGTCTTGCTCGGTGCCGGCGCGGTCGAGACGCACCTGCCTCGAGCCGGGAGGCCCGGCGCGGAACGCGCGGTCCGCGACGATGATCCGCTCCTGATCATCTTCACGTCCGGTTCGGAGGCGGCGCCCAAGGGGGTCGTACTCACCCACGCCAACTGCTTCTGGAACAACATGGCGCTTGCCGGTGCCCTGCCGCTGACGAGCAGCGACGTCGTGCTGGCGATGCTCCCGCAGTTCCATGTCGCCGCGTGGAACTGCCAGCCGTTGCTGGCCTGGTGGGTCGGGGCGACGGTCGTGCTCGAGCGTGCGTTCCAGCCTGCCCGCGCGCTGCAGCTCCTGTCTCAGCGGCGCGTCACGGCCATGATGGGGGTGCCCACGCAGTATGCGATGCTCGCCGCGGATCCCGGCTGGCACGACGTCGACCTGAGTGCACTCACGCTGGCGCTGGTCGGCGGCGCGACCGTCCCCCGCGAGGTGCGCGAGAGCTGGGCCGCGCGCGGCGTCGCCCTCACGCAGGGATACGGGCTCACGGAGGCGGGGCCGAACGTGCTGCACCTGTCCGAGACCGACGCGCGCGCGCATCCTGGTGCGGTCGGGCGGCCCTATCCGCACGTGGACGTGCGCGTCGTCGACCGCGAGACCGGTCTCGAACCGGCCGGCGCCGGGACGGGGGAGCTGTGGGTGCGCGGCCCCAGCGTCTTCGCGGGGTATCTCTTCGACGACGACGCGACGGCCCGAGCACGTGCTGGGGAGTGGTTGCGCAGCGGCGATATCGTCCACCGCGACGACGACGGTGTGCACACCATCGTCGACCGCCTGAAGGACATCTACATCTCCGGCGGTGAGAACGTCGCACCAGCCGAGGTCGAGCGCGCCCTGGTTCTGCATCCGCTCATCGCCGCCGCGGCCGTCGTCGGCGTCCCCGACCCGGTCTGGGGTGAACGCGGCGTGGCGTTCTGCGTCGTCCGACGCGGTGCGACGCTGTCGGCCGATGAGGTGCTCGCCCATGCGAAGACTCACCTCGCCGGTTTCAAGGTGCCGGTCGCCGTGGCCTTCGTCGAGGCGCTGCCGACGTCGGCGATAGACAAGATCGCCCGCGCGCGGCTGCGCGAGCGGGCCGTCCGCGTGGTGGAGGGGGTGTCGCGTGAGCACATCCGCTGACGTCGAGCCGGACGCGCCCGCCGTGTCGAAGGCGACAGGGCGACCACTCACCAAACGTGGCGAGGCGACCCGCCGACGCCTCCTCGAGGCCGCCGAGCAGGTCTTCGCCGAGCAGGGGTACCACGAGGCGTCCATCGTCAAGATCACCGAGCGCGCCGGCATCGGGCTCGGTACCTTCTACCTCTACTTCGACAGCAAGCAGGCCGTCTTCGAAGCGCTGGTGATCGACCTGAATCGCCGCGTGCGCCACTCGATGAGCGAGGCGATGGCCAGCGCATCCAGCCGCCTCGAGGCCGAACGTGCCGGATTCGCGGGCTTCTTCCGTTTCACCGCCGCACACCCCGCCCTCTACCGCGTGGTGCGCGAAGCCGAATTCGTCTCACCCGACACGCTGCACCTGCACTACACCCGCATCGTCGACGGCTACGAAGAGGGCCTTCGGGCGGCGCAACAGGTCGGCGACGTCGACCGCCGCCTCGATCCCACCGTGACGGCCTGGGCGCTCATGGGCATGGGGGAACTCATCGGCATGCGGTTCCTGCTGTGGGAGCGCGACGCCGACGGCGTGCCTCCCGAAGAGCTCGACGCGCACGTGTTCGACGCGATGATGCGCTTCATCGACAACGCCCTCGCCCCCCGAGGCCGAACGGAAGGAACGACGGATGCCTGAACAGACCCTGGCGGGAAAGCGGGCGCTGGTCACCGGCGGCGCGAGCGGGATCGGCCTGGCGTGCGCCGAGGCTTTCGCCGCCCGTGGCGCGGAGGTGACGGTCGCCGACCTCAACGCCGATGCTGCGACCGAGGCCGCCGAGCGCCTCGGCGGGAGCTCGTGGGCGGTCGACCTGTCCGACACCACCGCCCTCGACGACCTGCGATTGGACGTCGACATCCTCGTCAACAACGCCGGCATCCAACGCGTCGCACCGATCACCGAGGTGGTCCCCGACGACTTCCGGCTGTTGCTGCGCCTCATGCTCGAGGCGCCGTTCCTGCTCGTGCGTGCCGCGCTGCCGCACATGTACGAGCAGGGCTGGGGCCGGATCATCAACGTCTCCAGTGCTCACGGCCTGCGTGCCAGCGCCTACAAGTCCGCCTACGTGTCGGCCAAGCACGGCCTGGAGGGATTGTCGAAGGTCACGGCGCTCGAGGTCGCCGCGCACGGGGTGACGAGCAACTGCATCAATCCCGCCTACGTGCGCACCCCGCTCGTGGAGAAGCAGATCGCCGACCAGGCACGCATCCACGGAATCGAGGAGTCGGAGGTGGTCGAGAAGATCATGCTGACCGAGTCTGCCGTGAAGCGTCTCATCGAACCTGACGAGGTCGCCTCGCTGGTCGCGTGGCTCGCCGGGCCGGACGCGGGCATGGTCACCGGCGCGTCGTACACCATGGACGGTGGATGGACCGCCCGATGAGCGCGCAGACGTACCGCACCGTCGACGTCACGGTGCCCGGCGGCACGCTGCACGCCGCGGTCTGGGAGCCGGCTGGTGCCACCGCCGAGACGCCGACGATCCTCGCCGTGCACGGGGTCACCTCGTCGCACCTCGCGTGGGCGTGGGTCGCTCAGCGTCTTGCCGACGTCCGCGTGATCGCGCCCGATCTGCGCGGACGCGGACGAAGCAACGACGTGGCAGGACCCGCCGGTCTCGCCGTGCACGCGGACGATCTGGAACTGCTGCTCGACGCCGTCGGGGTGTCGCGGGCGATCGTCGCGGGCCATTCCATGGGCGGTTTCGTCTCGGTCGTCTTCGCCCACCGGCATCCGGAGCGCGTGTCGCGACTGGTGCTCGTCGACGGCGGGCTGCCGCTTGCCGTTCCGACCGGAATGGATCCGGATGAGACGATGACGGCCGTGCTCGGCCCCACCGCCGCCCGGCTGTCGATGCGGTTCGACGACGAAGCCGCGTACCTGGCGTTCTGGCGCGAGCATCCCGCCTTCGCCGGCGCCTGGGAACCGCGGTTGGACGACTACTTCGCGTACGACCTCGTGCCGGCCGCCGACGGGGGGCACCGTCCGGCCACGGGATACGCCGTCACGCGTGACGACACCGCCGACATGACCACCGGCACGACGCTGCCCGACGCGCTGCGTTCGCTGTCGCATCCCACGACGCTCGTCACCGTGCCGCGCGGGCTGCAGAACGAGGAGCCAGGGCTCTACCCGGCGGCGCACCTCGATGCGGTGCTCCGCGCGCATCCGGGAATCGATCATCGCCGCGTGGACGGATTCAACCACTACACGATCGTCATGTCGGATGACGGCGCCGACGTCGTCGCGCGCATCCTCCGATCCCACCTCGCCCTCGTCTGACCCTTCTCGCGAGGCCCGGGCGTGGCGATAAACCAGTTCGCGCCCGAGACGCACCGCATTGCGTGGTTTCTCGCGGCGGAAGTGGTTTCTCGATGAACAGGATGCGCGGGGGCGCGCGCGGGGCGGGCGAGTCAGCGGCGGGCGGCGGCGATGCGCGACGTGAGCTGGTGCGCGTGGGAGAGCAGAGTGCGGCCGAGGTCGGGGAGCCGATCGGCCGAGAATCGGAACTCGACACCGGTGAGGCTCAGCGCCCACTGCGGGTGGCCCTCACGGTCGAAGACCGCCGCGCCCATGCCCCAGCTGCCCTCGACGATCAGCCCCGGATTCACGGCGTAGCCGCGCGCGGTCGTCTCCCGCAGTCTCGCGCGCATGCGGTCGGGGGAGTGGCTCGGTCCCCACGACGCCTCGATCTCGGGGTGTCGAGCCAGGTAGGCGTCCACATCGTGGTGCGGCAGGAATGCGAGGATTGCGATCCCCGCCGACGCGACCCCCAGGGGGAAGCGCACGCCCTCCGACAGCACGAAAGAGCGGATCGGGAAGCTGCCTTCTTCTCGCAGCAGGCACACCGTCTCGTCGCCTCGGCGCACCGACAGGAACGCGCTCTCCTCGGTGCGCACCGCGAGCGATCGAACCACGTCGCGCCCGACGGCGGTGATGTCGTAGCGGGATGCGGCCACCGACCCCATGAGGTAGAGCTCGGGACCCGGCATCCATCTTCCGATCTCCTCGTCGTGGTCGACGAGCCCCTCGTGGGCGAGGGCGGTGAGGAGCCGATGCGTGGTCGGTCGCGTCAGGCCGGCTCGACGGGCGAGGTCGCCGACGGCGGCGCCGTCGGCTCCGGCAGAGGTCACCAGGCGCAACAGCGCGGCAGCGCGCGCGATCGCCTGCGCGCCCGGCACGGTCGCCTGTGCGCGACGGGAAGAAGGGGTGTCCACGATGTGGACGGTACGCGCCATCGCATCCACATCGCAAGAGCCCGCTGGTGACGCGCGGATCACCGGGGGAGGATGGATGCGACGACGAAGGAGTGCGTGTGATCGACAAGACGTATCCATCGGCGGCCGAGGCGGTCGCCGACATCCCCGACGGAGCATCGCTCGCGGTGGGGGGCTTCGGACTCTCCGGAAACCCCATCGCCCTCATCGAGGCGCTCCTGGCCCAGGGCACGAGCGACCTCAGCGTCGTGAGCAACAACTGCGGCGTCGACGACTGGGGCCTCGGCGTGCTGCTGCGTGCCAAGCGCATCCGCAAGATGACCTCGTCGTACGTCGGGGAGAACAAGGAGTTCGAACGGCAGTTCCTGTCGGGCGAACTCGAGCTCGAGCTGACCCCGCAGGGCACGCTCGCGGAGAAGTTGCGCGCGGGCGGATCCGGCATCGCCGCGTTCTATACGCAGACCGGCGTCGGCACGCAGGTCGCCGAGGGGGGACTCCCGCAGCGCTACGACGGCGCCGGCGGCATCGCCCTGGCGTCACCGGCGAAGGACGTGCGCAGCTTCACCGTGAACGGCTCGCAGAAGGACTTCCTGCTCGAGGAGGCGATCAGCACGGACTTCTCCCTCGTGCACGCGCTGCGCGGCGACCGTCACGGCAACCTCGTCTTCAACAAGGCCGCGCGCAACTTCAATCCGCTCGCCGCCATGGCCGGACGCGTGTGCATCGCGCAGGTCGAGGAGCTGGTCGAGCCCGGCGCCATCGATCCCGACGATGTGCACCTTCCCGGCGTCTTCGTGCATCGCCTCGTCGAGGTCGGCACGGATATCGAGAAGCGCATCGAGCGGCGCACGGTCCGCACGGAACAGGAGGTGTGAGATGGCCCTCACCCGTATCGAGATGGCCGCCCGTGCCGCTCAGGAACTCGCCGACGGCTCGTATGTGAACCTCGGCATCGGTCTGCCGACCCTCGTGCCCAACCATGTGCCGGACGGGGTGACCGTCGTGCTCCAGTCCGAGAACGGCATCCTCGGGGTGGGGCCCTATCCGACCGAAGCCGCTGTCGACCCCGACCTCATCAATGCCGGTAAGGAGACCGTCACGACTCTGCCGGGTACCGCCTTCTTCGACTCGGCGACGAGCTTCGGAATGATCCGCGGCGGAAAGATCGACGCCGCGATCCTGGGCGCGATGCAGGTCTCGGGAACGGGGGATCTGGCGAACTGGATGATCCCCGGCAAGATGGTCAAGGGCCCCGGCGGAGCGATGGACCTCGTGCACGGTGCCGGAAAGGTGATCGTGCTGATGGAACACGTCGCCAAAGACGGGTCCGCCAAGATCGTCGACGAGTGCTCGCTGCCCCTCACCGGGCGCGGGGTCGTCGACCGCATCATCACCGACCTCGCCGTGATCGACGTCACCGACGACGGGCTCCTTCTGATCGAAGTCGCCCCGGGGGTCGAGGTCGCCGACGTCGTCGCGGCCACCGAGCCGACGCTGCACATCTCCGACGCGCTCACCGCCGTCGCCGTCGATCCCGCTCTCGAAGGGAGCACCTCATGATCCCCGACGACATCGTCATCGTCGCCGCCGCCCGCACCCCGCAGGGTCGTCTCAAGGGCCGGCTCGCCCCCCTCACCGCCGTGCAGCTCGGTGCGACCGCCATCCGCGGTGCGCTCGAGCGGGGCGGCGTACCCGCAGACGCGGTCGACGCGGTGCTGGTCGGGCAGGTGCTCCCCGCCGGTGCGGGGCAGAACCCCGCCCGGCAGGCGGCGATCGCCGCGGGAATCGGGTGGGATGTGCATGCCGCGAGCGTGAACAAGGTCTGCCTGTCCGGACTCACCGCCGTCATCGACGGCGCCCGCATGCTCGCGCTCGGCGACGCGACCGTGGTCGTGGCCGCCGGCATGGAGTCGATGACCCGCGCACCGCATCTGATGATGGGCTCGCGGAACGGCTGGGCGTACGGATCGGTCGAAGTGCTCGACCACATGGCGTACGACGGGCTCACCGACGCGTATGACGAAGAGAGCATGGGCGCGTCGACCGAACGCCACAACGACCGACTCGGTCTCACGCGACAGGTGCAGGACGCCGTCGCCGCGCGCTCGCATCAGCGGGCCGCCGCCGCACACGAGGCCGGCGTGTTCGAGCACGAGATCGTGCCGGTGGAGATCCCCCAGCGCAAGGGAGACGCGCTCGTCGTGAACCGCGACGAGGGGGTGCGTCCCGAGACGACTGTCGATTCTCTGGCGAAGCTTCGCCCGGCGTTCGCCGAGGGCGGTTCCATCACGGCCGGCAACGCGTCGCAGATCTCCGACGGCGCCTCGGCCGTCGTGCTCACCACCCGCTCGCATGCCGATGAGAACGGCTGGAAGGTGCTCGCCGTCGTCGGTGCATCGGGTCAGGTCGCCGGCCCCGACAATTCCCTCCACGCCCAGCCGGCACGCGCGATCGAGAAGGCGTGCGCCAAGCAGGGGATCGCACCGACGGATCTCGACATCGCCGAGATCAACGAGGCGTTCGGCGCGGTCGTCGCGCGCTCCCAGGCGGAGCTCGGCCTGTCGGACGACGTCGTCAATCCCCACGGCGGCGGCATCGCCATCGGGCATCCGATCGGAGCCTCCGGCAATCGCCTCGTCGTCCATGCCGTCCACGAGCTGCTGCGGCGCGGTTCCGGTACCGCCGCGGTGGCCCTCTGCGGTGGCGGCGGCCAGGGCGACGCCCTCATCCTCACGCGCTGAGCCTCGATCCACCGATGGGCGGGGGCGCTGAGCGAGCGTCGTGACGTAGAAATGCCCCTCTGATCAGGAAGAATAGAGCTTGTCTAAGGCCCCTATTCACCCGATCCGAGAGGCATCTCGTAGATGCAATTCAAGCACGCTCCTGCTGGGGTGTCCGCGGTGTTCGACGATCCGAATCTCGTGTCGGCCGCGGGGCTGGTGCCGATGCTCCGTCTGGCGCGTTCCGCGGGGCTGGACGAGCTCGCGCGTGAGCGGTTGAGCGTCCCGGCGGACAAGGGCGCCAACGCGGGTGCGAAGGTGATGGCACTGGTCGCGGGCATGCTCGCCGGGGCGGACTCGATCGACGACATGAACCTGCTCCGCCATGGCGGAATTGGCCGGTTGTTCGACCGGACGTATGCGCCGTCGACGCTCGGGTCGTTCCTGCGGGAGTTCCGGTTCGGACACGTCCGCCAGCTCGACGCCGTCGCCTCCCGGGTGTTCGCGAATCTCGCTGTCAACGCGCCGCTGCTCCGAGCAGGCGATGGCGAGCGGGTGATGGTCGATCTTGACGACACGATCATCGAGGTCCACGGATACCAGAAGCAGGGCGCCGGTTTCGGATACTCCGGCGTCCGCGGCCTGAACGCCCTCCTCGCCACGGCATCGACCACCTCGTCGGCGCCGGTAATCCTCGGGCAGCGGCTGCGGCAAGGGAAGACCGGGTCCCCGAAGGGGGCCGCACGGATCGTCGGCGATGCTCTGGCGACCCTGCGCCGCACCGGTGTCGCCGCAGGGACTCGGCCGCTGCTGCGGGCGGACTCCGCGTTCTACGGACACGCGACCGTCGGCACCGCGATCACAGCCGGCGCCGACGTGTCGGTGACCGTCAGGATGGACCCCGCAGTGAAGGCCGCGATCGCGACCATCCCCGATGACGCGTGGACGATGATCGAGTACACCGACTCGATCCGTGACGAGACCACCGGGCAGCTGATCTCCAAAGCCGAAGTCGCCGAGGTCCCGTTCACTGCGTTCCGATCGAGGAAGAAGGCCGAACAGGTCGCAGGACGGTTGGTGGTGCGCCGGGTCCCCGACCTGAACCCGCGACAGGTGCAGCAGCCGACGCTGTTCGACGTCTGGCGGCATCACGCGTTCTTCACCACCACAGCGAAGGACGTGATGGACACGGTGGCCGCGGACAAGACGCACCGCGGTCACGCGATCATCGAGCAAGTCCACGCCGACCTCAAAGCGGGGCCGCTCGCGCACCTGCCCTCCGGGGTGTTCACCGCGAACAGCGCCTGGCTGGTGCTCGCCGTGATCGCGTTCAACCTCACCCGGACCGCTGGGGTCATCGCCGACCGGGTGGGACGGCTCGCGAGAGCAACGACCGCGACGATCCGCCGCACCCTGATCAACGTCCCCGCACGGCTGGCACGCTCCGCGCGCCGGATCACGCTCCACCTGCCCGAGGCCTGGCCCTGGGAGCACGCGTTCACACAACTCTTCAAGATCACGCACGCACCACCGCCAACGGTAACCACCTGACCATCGCCGCAACGCGGCACGACCGAGGACCACGTGGACGACCGGGATGCGACGCCCGGAACTCAACCCTGCCCTCGACACGTCACCGCGCACCGATCATGCCGCCCCGGCGCAACTACGGCTCATCGGTGGATCGAGGCTGAGGCGGACGAGAGCCCCGAGGCGACGCGCCTCGGGGCTCTGGTCAGTGCGAGGAGTAGTGCTCAGCGTCCTCTGGCGAGGCGCTTCTTCATGAGCTTCTCCTCCTTGCCCGCCACGGGGGAGTCCTGCGGGATGTTGTGCCCGCGCGCTGCCCGGCGGGTGTCGACGACGGCGCCGATCGCCAGGGCCAGGGAGATGCCCCAGCTCAGCCAGGCGAGCGCCGTGCGCCACGTGAAGGGTTCGTTGTTGCGGATGCTGCGCAGCAGCGTCACGCCGCCGGTGACCGCCGAGAGAATTCCGGTGCCGAAGAGATACTGACGCATGCCGCAACGCTAGCGCGGGTATCGCCGCGGCGTCGCCCCTTGACACTGCGCCGCTCGGCCGTCAAGCGGCGTTTGCGCGAAACACGGCGCTGTTAGCCTGAAGGCCCGATCACCGTCAGGAGCCCCTGTGACCCAGGCCGAATTCGTCGTCGTCGCCAACCGTCTGCCCGTGGACAATGCCGGGCCGGGTGAAGGGGAAGACGGCTGGCGCCGCTCGCCGGGGGGCCTCGTCACCGCTCTGGAGCCGGTGATGAAGCAGACCGACGGCGCCTGGGTTGGATGGCCGGGGCAGGCTGATCTCGACGTCGAGCCGTTCGACTTCGACGGCACCCGCCTCATCCCGGTCGCCCTCAGTGCGGACGAGATCGAGAAGTACTACGAGGGCTTCTCCAACGACACCATCTGGCCGCTCTACCACGACGTCATCGCCGCCCCACGCTATCGACGCGTGTGGTGGGACGCATACGTGCGGGTGAATCGGCGATTCGCCGAAGCGGCGGCGGACGCCGTCGCAGAAGGCGGCACCGTGTGGGTGCAGGATTACCAGCTGCAGCTCGTTCCGAAGATGCTGCGCGAGATGCGTCCCGATCTCACGATCGGCTACTTCCACCACATTCCGTTCCCCGCATACGGCCTGTACTCGCAGCTTCCGTGGCGACGGCTCGTGCTCGAAGGTCTGCTCGGAGCCGACGTCATCGGCTTCCAGCGCGTTGCCGACGCGGGGAATTTCGCTCGAGCGGTGCGTCGTCTGTTCCGCTACGAGACGCGAGCCGGCCGCATCACGGTTCCGGGCGACGACGGCACGGCACACATCGCTCTGGCCAAGGCGTTCCCGATCTCCATCGCCGCCGAGACCTACATCGAACTGGCCAAGAAGCCCGAGGTGCAGGCCCGGGCGCGGGAGATCCGAGAGGGGCTCGGCAACCCCAAGGCGATCCTCCTCGGCGTCGACCGATTGGACTACACCAAGGGCATCCGCCACCGCCTGAAGGCGTTCGGCGAGCTCCTCGAAGACGGGCGCGTCGCCGTCGACGACGTCACCCTCGTGCAGGTCGCGAGCCCCAGCCGCGAGCGTGTCGAGGCCTACGTCCAGCTGCGCGACGAGATCGAGCTGACGGTCGCCCGCATCAACGGCGACCACGACACGTTCGGCCACAGCGCGATCCGCTATCTGCATCAGGGATATCCGCGCGAGGAAATGGTCGCGCTGTTCCTCGCCGCCGACGTCATGCTCGTGACCGCGCTGCGGGATGGGATGAACCTCGTCGCGAAAGAGTACGTCGCCACGCGCGCGGACAACCGCGGCGTGCTCGTGCTGTCGGAATTCGCCGGTGCCGCCGACGAGCTGGGGTCGGCGCTCAAGGTGAATCCGCATGACATCGACACCCTCAAGGACACGATCATCCAGGCGATCGAGATGCCCGAAGCGGAACAGTCGCGCCGCATGCGCTCGATGCGCAAGCGCGTCATCGAGCACGACGTGAAGGCGTGGTCCGCCTCGTTCCTCTCCGCACTCGACGAGGCCCGCACCGCCAAGGAGAACCGCACGCGATGACCGATCCTGTCTCGATGCTCGCCCGCACCCCCGTTCTCCTCGTCGCCCTCGATTTCGACGGAACGCTCTCGCCGCTCGAGGACGAGCCGATGGAAGCACGCATGCTCGCGGCGGCGCGCGATGCGGTCGACGCGCTGCTGCGCGCACCCGACACCACGGTCGCCCTCGTTTCGGGCCGCAGCCTCCACGACCTGCGGGTGATCGCCGAGCACGCCGACGACTCCGCGATCTGGCTCGCCGGATCCCACGGCGCCGAGTTCTGGCAGCCCGGGAGCGGCGCCCTCAACGCCACTGAAGACACCGTCGACGAGGAGCTCCGCGACACGCTGCGCGCCCATGCCGAGAAGGCCACCGCAGGCATGACGGGCGTGTTCATCGAGCCGAAGACATTCGGGTTCGGTGTCCACACCCGCGTCGCCACTCCGGAGACGGCAGCGGATGCGAACGCCGCGGTCGACGCGATCGTCGCTGCTGAGGCGCCGCACTGGCGTCGCCGTACCGGACACAACATCGTCGAGTACGCCTTCCGGCACGAGGGCAAGGACTCCGCCGTCGCTCACCTGCGCGAGCTGGTGGGCGCGACCGGCGTGCTCTTCGCGGGAGACGACGTCACGGATGAAGACGCGCTGGCGAGCCTCGGCGATGACGATCTCGGGGTTCACATCGGCTCGCGCGACACGCACGCGACGGTGTCGGTCCCCGACATCCCCGCCTTCGCCGCCCTCCTGACGAGACTGGCGACCGAGCGCTCCAGCCCGCGGTGACCGAACGCACCCCGGGTCGGGCGGAGGCGCCCACCGGGAATAGACTCGCAGGTATGGCCCACCCCGAGGAATCGATCGACATCAAGCCCCGCAGTCGCGCCGTCACGGACGGCATCGAAGCCACCACCTCCCGCGGGATGCTCCGCGCGGTCGGCATGGGCGACGAGGACTGGGACAAGCCCCAGATCGGCATCGCGTCGAGCTGGAACGAGATCACCCCGTGCAACCTGAGCCTCGACCGCCTCGCGCAGGGGGCGAAGGAGGGCGTTCACGCCGGCGGCGGCTACCCGCTGCAGTTCGGAACCGTCTCCGTCTCCGACGGCATCTCCATGGGCCACGAGGGCATGCACTTCTCGCTCGTCTCGCGCGAGGTCGTCGCCGACTCGGTCGAGACGGTCATGATGGCCGAGCGTCTCGACGGCAGCGTCCTGCTCGCCGGCTGCGACAAGTCCATCCCGGGCATGCTGATGGCCTCGGCGCGACTGAACCTCTCGAGCGTCTTCCTCTATGCCGGTTCGATCGCGCCGGGCTGGGTCAAGCTGTCGGACGGCACCGAGAAGGACGTCACGATCATCGACTCGTTCGAGGCCGTCGGCGCGTGTCTCGCGGGCAAGATGAGCGAAGAAGACCTCAAGCGCATCGAGTGCGCGATCGCGCCGGGCGAGGGTGCCTGCGGCGGCATGTACACCGCCAACACGATGGCCTCGGTGGCCGAGGCCCTCGGGCTCAGCCTCCCCGGGTCGGCTGCACCGCCGTCGGCCGACCGCCGTCGCGACTACTTCGCGCACAGGTCGGGCGAGGCCGTCGTGAACCTGCTGCGCCATGGCATCACCACGGGAGACATCCTCACCAAGGAGTCGTTCGAGAACGCGATCGCCCTCGCGATGGCGCTCGGCGGATCCACCAACGTCGTGCTCCATCTTCTCGCGATCGCCAACGAGGCGCAGGTCGACCTCGACCTGCACGACTTCAACCGCATCGGCGACAAGGTTCCCCACATCGCCGACATGAAGCCGTTCGGCCAGTACGTCATGAACGACGTCGACCGCCACGGCGGCATCCCCGTCATCATGAAGGCGATGCTCGACGAGGGGCTGCTGCACGGCGACGCTCTCACGGTGACCGGCAAGACGCTCGCCGAGAACCTGCGGGAGCTGGACCCCGACCCGATCGACGGCACCGTCATCCACACCCTCGACAACCCCATCCACGCCACCGGCGGCATCACGATCCTGCACGGATCGCTCGCCCCCGAGGGTGCGGTGGTCAAGACCGCCGGCTTCGACGCAGCGGTCTTCGAGGGCCCGGCGCGGGTGTTCGAGCGCGAGCGCGCCGCGATGGACGCCCTGGAGGCGGGCGCGATCACGGCCGGCGACGTCGTCGTCATCCGCTACGAAGGCCCGAAGGGCGGCCCCGGGATGCGCGAGATGCTGGCGGTCACGGCCGCCATCAAGGGCGCTGGGCTCGGCAAAGATGTACTACTCTTGACGGACGGTCGATTCTCCGGCGGCACAACCGGCCTGTGCATCGGCCACGTAGCACCCGAAGCGGTGGACGCAGGTCCCATCGGCTTCGTGCGCGATGGTGATCTGATACGGGTCGATATCGCAGCCCGCACTCTCGACCTACTCGTCGACGAAGCGGAGCTGGACTCCCGCCGTTCCGGCTGGGAGCCCCTTCCCCCGCGCTATACCCGTGGCGTCCTGGCCAAGTACTCCAAGCTCGTGCGCTCTGCCGCGCAGGGCGCCGTGACGGGGTAGCGGGCCTCCGACACATCTGTTCGTTCTCGACAGAGGAACCACCATGCCTTCAGAAACCGCAGCCGCCGTGCCGCGGCCACCCGCCCGCAGCGCCTCCGCGCCCGTCTTGTCCGGCGCGCAGGCCATGGTCCGCTCGCTCGAGCTGCTCGGCGTCACCGATGTCTTCGGCATCCCGGGCGGGGCGATCATGCACTTCTACGACCCGCTGATGGACGCCAGCGAGCTGCGTCACATCCTCGTGCGTCACGAGCAGGGTGCCGGTCACGCCGCCGAAGGGTTCGCGTCGGCATCGGGCCGGCCCGGCGTCGCGATCGCGACCTCCGGACCCGGCGCGACCAACCTCGTCACGGCCATCGCCGACGCGTACATGGATTCCGTCCCGCTGGTGTGCATCACCGGTCAGGTGTTCTCGCACCTCATGGGGACCGACGCGTTCCAGGAGGCCGACATCGTCGGCATCACCATGCCGATCACCAAGCACTCCTTCCTCGTGAAGGATGCCGCCGAGATCCCGGGCGCCATCGCCGCGGCGTTCGAGATCGCCACCACCGGTCGCCCCGGCCCCGTGCTGGTGGACATCACGAAGGACGCACAGCAGGCCGAGGTTCCCTTCGTGTGGCCGCCGAAGTACGACCTGCCGGGATATCGACCGGTCACGAAGGCGCACGGCAAGCAGATCCAGGCCGCTGCGCAGCTGATCGCCGAAGCCAAGAAGCCCGTTCTGTACGTCGGCGGCGGGGTCATCCGTGCCGGCGCTGCGGACGAGCTGCGCACGCTCGCGGAGTCGACCGGTGCGCCCGTGGTCACGACCCTGATGGCACGCGGCGCCTTCCCCGACTCGCATTCGCAGCATCTCGGCATGCCGGGCATGCACGGCACCGTCCCGGCGGTGCTGGCGCTGCAGGAGGCCGACCTCCTCATCACCCTCGGCGCCCGGTTCGATGACCGCGTCACCGGCAAGGCGGCTCTGTTCGCCCCGCACGCCAAGGTGATCCACGTCGACATCGACCCGGCGGAGATCTCCAAGATCCGCACCGCCGACGTGCCCATCGTGGGGGACTTGAAGGATGTGCTGCTCGACCTCGATTCGGCATTCCGCGGCGTGGCCGACGGGCAGAAGCCCGACATCGATCAGTGGTGGTCGTTCCTCGACGGCCTCCGCGACGAGTTCCCGCTCGGTTTCGCTCCCACCTCCGACGGACTCCTCTCTCCCCAGCACGTCATCCAGCGCATCGGCGAATTGACGGGTCCGGAGGGCATCTACGCGGCCGGCGTCGGACAGCACCAGATGTGGGCGGCGCAGTTCATCCGGTACGAGCGGCCCAACGCGTGGCTCAACTCCGGCGGCGCCGGCACCATGGGATACGCGGTGCCCGCGGCGATGGGTGCGAAGGTCGCGGAGCCGCACCGTCAGGTGTGGGCGATCGACGGCGACGGATGCTTCCAGATGACCAATCAGGAGCTCGCCACCTGCGCGATCAACAACATCCCGATCAAGGTCGCCGTCATCAACAACTCCTCGCTGGGCATGGTGCGCCAGTGGCAGACGCTGTTCTACGACGGGCGACACTCCAACACCGACCTGAACACCGGGCACGGCACGGCGCGCATCCCGGACTTCGTGAAGCTGGCCGAGGCCTACGGGTGTCTCGCCATCCGCGTCGAACGCGAAGATCAGGTCGACGACGCGATCGCCCTCGCGCTGGAGACGAACGACCGACCCGTCGTGATCGACTTCGTCGTCAGCGCCGATGCGATGGTGTGGCCGATGGTGCCGCAGGGCGTCAGCAACAGCTACATCCAGTACGCGCGCGAGCACGCGCCGTCGTTCGAAGGGGACGAGTGAGATGTCGAAGCACGTCCTGAGCCTGCTCGTCGAAGACAAGCCCGGCCTCCTCACGCGTGTCGCCGGCCTCTTCGCCCGTCGCGGCTTCAACATCGAGTCCCTCGCGGTCGGGGTCACCGAGGTGCCCGGGCTGTCGCGCATCACGGTGGTCGTCGACGTCGAGGGCCTGCCGCTGGAGCAGGTGACGAAGCAGCTGAACAAGCTCGTCAACGTCATCAAGATCGTGGAGCTGGAGCCGGTCGCGTCGGTGCAGCGCGAGCACATGCTCGTCAAGGTGCGCGCCGACAACGCCACACGCTCGAACGTGCTCGAGGTGGTGAACCTGTTCCGCGCCTCGGTGGTCGACTACGCCCCCGACGCGGTCGTGATCGAGATCACCGGCGATCAGGGCAAGGTCGAGGCCTTCCTGCGCGCCATCGAGCCGTTCGGCATCAAGGAGCTCGCTCAGTCGGGCCTGCTCGCCATCGGCCGAGGGCCCAAGAGCATCACCGAGCGCGTGCTGCGCGGCTGACCCGAGAGACAGATCCGCTCGCTTCCGGTCGTTGAGCGAGCGGAGCGAGACGAAACGACACGAACAAGGAGAGACACGAAGAATGGCTGAGATCTTCTACGACGACGACGCCGACCTGAGCATCGTCCAGGGCAAGAAGGTGGCGATCGTGGGCTACGGCTCGCAGGGCCACGCACACGCGCAGAACCTGCGGGACTCCGGGGTCGAGGTCGTCATCGCCCTGAAGGAGGGGTCGAAGTCGACCCAGAAGGCGCAGGATGAGGGCTTCCAGGTCAAGTCGGTCGCCGACGCGGCCGAGTGGGCCGACCTCATCATGATCCTTGCGCCCGACCAGCACCAGCGCTCGATCTTCACCGAGAGCATCAAGGACAAGCTGACCGCGGGCAAGACCCTCGCGTTCGCGCACGGATTCAACATCCGCTTCGGCTACATCGACGCTCCGGAGGGCGTGGATGTGATCCTCGTCGCGCCGAAGGCGCCGGGTCACACCGTGCGTCGCGAGTTCGTCGCCGGTCGCGGCATCCCCGACATCATCGCCGTCGAGAGCGACGCCTCGGGCTCGGCCTGGGAAACCGCGCTGTCGTACGCGAAGGCGATCGGCGGCACGCGCGCCGGCGTGATCAAGACGACGTTCACCGAGGAGACCGAGAGCGACCTGTTCGGCGAGCAGGCCGTGCTCTGCGGCGGAGTCTCGCAGCTCGTGCAGTACGGCTTCGAGACGCTCACCGAGGCGGGCTACCAGCCGCAGATCGCCTACTTCGAGGTGCTGCACGAGCTGAAGCTCATCGTCGACCTGATGTGGGAGGGCGGCATCGCCAAGCAGCGCTGGTCGGTCTCCGATACCGCCGAGTACGGCGACTACGTGTCCGGCCCGCGCGTCATCGACCCGCGCGTCAAGGAGAACATGCAGGCCGTCCTCGCCGACATCCAGTCCGGCGCGTTCGCGAAGCGCTTCATCGACGACCAGGACAACGGTGCTGCGGAGTTCATGGAGATGCGCGAGAAGGCCGCGTCGCACCCGATCGAGGCTGTTGGCAAGGAGCTGCGCTCGCTCTTCGCGTGGAAGCAGCAGGATGAGGACTACACCGAGGGCAGCGCCGCGCGCTGACCGAGGTAGCTTGGGTTGAGTAGCGGCTCAGCCGCGTATCGAAACCAGGGCAGCGCCGCGCGCTGACCTCACACGGAGGGTGGGTGCTTCGGCGCCCACCCTCCGTCGTGTTCGCGGCACTCGCCGCTTCGGTTGTCGCGCGATGTCGCCTCGGATCGCCATGGCGACCACCGGTGACAGGTGAACGGTGGACACCGGCTCTGAAGGCGCGGTCGGCTCGGGCGCGGTTAGGCTGGGGGAGTGACCCCTCGAGAGCGCGACGCCCTGAGCTGGGACGGCGATGACGATCCGACCCTCGACACGGGTTCGTCCGCCGACGACACGGTCGGTGAGGATGCATCCGCTGACGACGACGGTCGCATCGCCGCCGGCGCAGAGAGCTCGACCGGACTTCCGGCGGGGTATACCGCGGTCGGCCGCGGGGCAGACGACATCAGGCGGTCCGACGCCGAACCGGACGAGGATGCGGCGGCAAGCGAAGCCGCTCCGGCCGACGCTGACCAGGCGCAGCCCATGGGCAACGCCGCGCTCATCGCATTGGGCGTGCTCGGCGGGGTCTATCTGCTCTACACGATCGGATGGATCGTCGGCGGCCTTCGACTGCAGGACGTGATCCCGTTCCTTCTGCCGGAGACGGCCGTAGCCCACGTCGCGTACGCCTTCGCCCTGTGGATCGCCGTCGCGGCACCGGCGATCTGGTTCTCAGCCACCGTGCTGCTGACCCGTCGATCGCGTTCGTGGGTGCGCTTCGTCTGGCTCGCCGGGGGCGTGGTGCTCCTCGTTCCCTGGCCCTTCGCGATGATCGGAGCGATCGGACAATGACCGCCGACAACGCGACGACGAGCACGCGACGCATCCCGACCTGGCTCACGGCGACGATCACCGGCGCCTTCGGACTGCTCTATGCCTACGCGGTGTGGAACGCGCTCGATTTCCTGATCCTGCAGGCCAGCGGAGTGCGCGGGTTGAACGGCGTGGGGTGGGCGGTCCTGGGGTTCGCCGTCGTCTTCCCCGTCGTGGTCTTCGCCTTCGCCTTCGCTCTCGGGCGTCGACGCGGTGCGGCGGCCCTGGCGGTGATCCTGCTGGTGGGTCTCGCGCTCGTGGCGGTGTTCTGGCTCGACGTGCTCGCCTACTCGTCGATCACCGACAGCCTCCTGAACCCGGTCGAGACGTGATTGCCGCGGCAGCACCTCTCGCCGTCACACGGTTCGTCGGCTTCCGACCCGCGCGCTAGGCTGAGTTCGGCCTCGCCTCGCCCCCGCCCGGCGCGGCATTCACGCTCTGCACCGCGCCCTCGCGCACCGCCACCGAAGGAAACACCACGTGTCGAAGCCCGTCGTGCTCATCGCCGAACAGCTCTCTCCCGCCACGATCGACGCCCTCGGTCCCGACTTCGACGTGCGCCACGTCGACGGCACCGATCGGCCCGCTCTGCTGGCGGCCCTCGCAGACTCGCACGCGGTCCTCGTCCGATCCGCGACGAAGATCGACGCCGAGGCGCTCTCGGCCGCGCCGAACCTCAAGGTCGTCGCCCGCGCCGGCGTCGGCCTCGACAACGTCGACATCAAGCAGGCGACCACCTCAGGTGTCATGGTGGTCAACGCGCCCACCTCGAACATCATCTCCGCCGCGGAGCTGACCGTCGGTCACATCCTGAGCCTCGCCCGCCGCATCCCCGCCGCGCACGCGTCGCTGTCGGGTGGCGCGTGGAAGCGCAGCTCCTACACCGGCACCGAGCTCTTCGAGAAGACCGTCGGCATCATCGGCCTCGGTCGCATCGGTGCGCTGATCGCGGCTCGCCTGCAGGGGTTCGACATGAAGATCGTCGCGTACGACCCCTACGTCACGAGCGCCCGCGCCCAGCAGCTCGGTGTGCAGCTGGTCGGTCTCGACGAACTGCTCGAGCACAGCGATTTCGTCACGATCCACATGCCGAAGACGCCCGAGACCACGGGAATGATCGGTGCCGAGCAGCTGAAGCTCATGAAGCCGTCGTCCTACGTCGTGAACGTCGCGCGCGGCGGTCTGATCGACGAGGAGGCGCTGTTCCACGCGCTCACGACGGGGGAGATCGCCGGCGCCGGCCTGGATGTCTTCACGTCAGAGCCGCCGGCCGAGGGCGGCACGGCGCACAAGCTCCTCGACCTGCCGAACGTCGTCGTCACCCCGCACCTGGGGGCATCGACGGAGGAAGCGCAGGAGAAGGCCGGTGTCTCCGTCGCCCGCTCGGTGCGCCTCGCCCTCGGCGGCGAACTGGTGCCCGACGCCGTCAACGTCGCCGGCGGCGTCATCGACCCGTACGTGCGTCCCGGCATCCCCCTCGTCGAGAAGCTCGGTCAGATCTTCTCGGCACTCTCTCACTCGCCGCTGACGAGCCTCGATGTCGAGGTGCACGGTGAGCTGAAGGACTACGAGGTGGGCGTGCTGAAGCTCGCCGCGCTCAAGGGCGTGTTCACCAACGTCGTCAGCGAGACCGTGTCGTACGTGAACGCCCCGCTGCTGGCAGAGCAGCGCGGCGTCGAGGTGCGGCTGCTCGTCGACGACGACAGCCCCGAGTACCGCAACGTCATCACGCTGCGCGGTGCGCTCAGCGACGGCTCGCAGCTGTCGGTGTCCGGAACCCTGACCGGGACCAAGCAGGTCGAGAAGCTCGTGGGCATCAACGGTCACGCGATCGAGCTCCCGATCGAGAAGCACCACGTCGTCATGCTCTACACCGACCGCCCCGGCATCGTCGCCGTGTACGGCCAGAAGTTCGGTGAGGCCGGCATCAACATCGCGGGCATGCAGATCGCGCGCGAGGCTGCGGGCGGCCAGGCGCTGTCCGTTCTCACGGTCGACTCGCCCGTCGACGACGCACTTCTCGAGGAGGTCAGTTCGGCCATCCACGCCGACCTGTTCCGTCAGATCGAGATCACCGAGGCCTGATCGGCCTCACGCGCCGCGCGTCGCCTGCACGACCAGCTCCACGAGGGCATCCAGTTCGGCGTCGCGCGGCAGCGGACCCGGCAGCACGCCGGTGACGAGAGCGTTGTTGAAGTAGAGACCGTCGCTGACCAGCAGCACCAGCTGCAGTGCGGCGTCATCGCGAACGTGCGGTCGCACGAGGTCTGCCCAGCGGTCACGGATGCCGCGCAGCGCGTCCGATGCGGCGACGTTGCCGGTCTGGGCGAGCTTCGACGTCGCGGTGATCGCGCGATCGAGCGGGTGCCCCGTCATCACGGATGTGCGCACGAAGGCGGCAACGGGACCGTCGGCGTCGGCGGAGAGTTCCGCGATGTCGGCGAGGGCGAGGTCGGTCATGCGCGCGATGAGGGCCGCCTCGAGCGCCTCCTTCGACTCGAAGTGGTAGAGCAGTCCGCCCTTGGACACCCCTGCTTCGCGCGCGATCGCCTCCATGGTCGCGGCGCGCGCTCCGTCGGCGATGAGGATCGCCTCGTACGCGTCCAGCACCTTCTCGCGGGCCAGGGGAGGGCGACTCACGAGATCGATCGTATCGACGGCGATGCTGTCATCCTGATACTATACCGGCTGGACGGTATAGAAAGGATGTGACATGACGACGCAGACGATGCCGGTGACCCGCGACGAGGGCACCCGTGTGGGATGGCGCGGGTGGGCGGCTCTGGCCGTGCTCATGCTTCCTGTGCTGCTCGTGTCGGTCGACAACACCGTGCTGAGCTTCGCCCTGCCGGCGATCGGTCGCGACCTCGAGCCCTCGAGCGCCGAGCAGCTGTGGATCGTCGACGTCTACCCGCTCGTGCTCGCCGGCCTGCTGGTGACGATGGGCACGATGGGGGACCGGTTCGGTCGTCGACGGATGCTCCTGATCGGCGCGACCGGGTTCGCGGCCATCTCGGCGCTGGCGGCCTTCGCGCCCACGGCGGAGCTGCTGATCGTTGCGCGTGCCGCGATGGGATTCTTCGGTGCCATGCTCATGCCCTCGACGCTTTCTCTGCTGCGCAGCATCTTCACCGATCGCGACCAGCGGCGTCTCGCGATCGCGGTGTGGGCGTCGATGTTCTCCGCCGGTGCCGCCCTCGGCCCCATCGTCGGCGGCATCCTGCTGGAGCACTTCGGGTGGGGTTCGGTGTTCCTCCTGGCGATCCCGGTGCTCATCCCCCTGCTCGCGCTCGCGCCGTTCCTCGTCCCCGAGAGCCGTGACCCGCATCCCGGTCGCATCGACCCGATCAGCATCGCCCTGTCGATGGCGACGATGGTCCCGATCGTGTTCGCCATCAAGGAACTCGCGGTGCACGGCGTCGGGAGCGCTGCGTGGGCCTTCGCCGCGGCCGGTGCGGTCTTCGGCGTGCTGTTCGTGCGTCGTCAGCTGCGGATGCGGACGCCGATGCTCGACATGCGCCTGTTCCACGAGGGCACCTTCACGGGTGCGCTGCTCGTGAACCTCCTGTCGGTGGTCGGTCTGGTCGGCTTCCTCTTCTTCGTCGCCCAGCACCTGCAGCTGGTGCTGGGACTGTCGCCCCTCGAGGCCGGCATGGCTCTCGTGCCGGGACTCGCCGCGATGATCGTCGCCGGGTTTCTCGTCGTCCCCCTCGGCCGCCGCGTTGCGCCCCGAATGCTGGTGCCGGTCGCCCTGGCGTTCTCCGTGCTCGGCTACGTCATGGTGGGCGTCTCCGGGGCCGATGCGTCGCCTGCCACCCTCGTCGTCGCGTTCGTCTCGCTCGGGATCGGGATCGGTGCCGCCGAGACGGTCTCGAACGAGCTCATCCTCGCGAGCGCCCCGCCGGCCAAGGCCGGGGCCGCGAGCGCGGTCTCCGAGACCGCCTACGAGCTCGGCGCGGTGCTGGGAACGGCGGTGCTCGGCGGCGTCGTCACGGCGCTCTACCGAAGCAACCTGGCGCTGCCGGCGGCGCTGCCGGCCGATGTGCGGGAACCGGCCCGCGAGACGCTCGCCGGTGCGATGGTCGAGGCCGACCTCCTCGGCGGCGCCCTCGGGGCCGCGCTGCGGGATGCCGCCGCGAGCGCCTTCGGAGCGGGTGTCGGCGTCACCGCCGCGATGGGGGCCGCTCTCGTGGTCGTCGCGGCGGTCATCGCCGCCGCTACCCTGGGAGGGTCCCGCGCCCCGTCCCGCATCGAGCACTGACGGGGCCGCAGCCCGCTCCGCTCGGCGTCCGCCGGGCCCTGCACCCTAGGAGAGCGATGTCGCGCGTCATCAAGCTCGCCGTCATCCCCGGTGACGGCATCGGTCCGGAAGTCGTCGCCGAAGCGGAGAAGGTGCTCGCCGCCGTCACCGCGGGAGGGGAGACGCGCTTCGACGCCACGCACTTCTCGCTCGGGGCGGCGCGCTACCTGGAGACCGGCGACACGCTCACCGACGAGGACCTCGCCGCGATCGCGACGCACGACGCGATCCTGCTGGGTGCCGTCGGCGGCGTGCCAGGCGACCCTCGCCTGGCCGGCGCCAACATCGAGCGCGGCCTGTTGCTGAAGCTCCGGTTCGAGCTGGACCACTACGTGAACCTGCGGCCGTCGAAGCTCCATCCCGGTTCGACCAGCCCGCTGGCGAACCCGGGCGCGATCGACTTCGTCGTCGTGCGCGAGGGCACCGAGGGACCCTACGTGGGCAACGGCGGCGCGATCCGCAAGGGCACCCCCGCCGAGGTCGCCAACGAAGTGTCGGTGAACACCGCTTTCGGAATCGAGCGCGTCGTGCGCTACGCCTTCGCCCTCGCCCAGGTGCGACGGCGTGCCCTGACCCTGGTGCACAAGACGAACGTGCTCGTGCACGCCGGATCGATCTGGAAGCGCCTGGTCGACGCGGTGGGTGAGGAATACCCCGACGTGGCCGTAGACTATCTCCACGTCGACGCGGCCACGATCTTCCTCGTGACCGACCCCAGCCGCTTCGATGTGATCGTCACCGACAACCTCTTCGGCGACATCCTCACCGACCTGGCCGGCGCCGTCACCGGTGGCATCGGCCTCGCCGCCTCGGGCAACATCAACCCCGACGGCGCCTTCCCGTCGATGTTCGAGCCCGTACACGGATCGGCGCCCGACATCGCGGGGCAGCAGAAGGCCGACCCGTCGGCAGCGATCATCTCCGTCGCCCTCATGCTCGACCACCTCGGGCTGACCGACGAATCGGCCCGCATCACCCGTGCGGTCGAGGAGGACGTCGCCGCCCGCGACGGCTCGCCCCGTACCACCGCTCAGATCGGCGACGCGATCGCCGCGCGGGTGCAGGCGTAACCTTTGACCAGGCGCATCCAGCGCCTTGAACCGCCAGGACGTGACATGACCCTCATCGACTCCGACATCGACGCCGACCTCGAGCCGCTCGAGTTCGTCGTCTCCCGCAATCTCAACGGCGCCTCCGCACAGCGCCGCGCGGAGATCCTCGCCGAGCCGGGGTTCGGCACGCACTTCACCGATCACATGGTCGACGTGTGCTGGTCGGTCAGGGGTGGATGGCACCGGCCCCGCGTGCAGCCTTACGGACCCTTGTCGCTGGACCCCGCGGCCGCGGTGCTGCACTACGGCCAGGAGATCTTCGAGGGCATCAAGGCCTACCGCCACGCGGACGGGTCGGTGCACACGTTCCGGCCCGACCAGAACGGCCGTCGACTGCAGCGAAGCGCCCGGCGTCTGGCGCTTCCGGAGCTCCCCGTGCCCTACTTCGTGCAGTCGCTCGCCGAGCTGGTGCGCGCCGACCTCGACTGGGTGCCGTCCGGTGCCGACCAGAGCCTCTACCTGCGCCCCTTCATGTTCGCGAAGGAGGCCTTCCTCGGTGTGCGTCCGGCTCACAAGGTCGGCTACTACGTGATCGCGAGCCCCGCCGCTGCCTACTTCAAGGGCGGGGTGCAGCCGGTGTCGATCTGGCTCAGCGACAACTACGCTCGCGCGGGCAAGGGCGGCACGGGTGCGGCCAAGACCGGCGGCAACTACGCCGCGAGCCTGCTGCCGCAGTCCGAAGCCTACGAGCAGGGGTGCGACCAGGTGGTCTTCCTCGACTCCGACGGGAACGTCGAGGAACTCGGCGGGATGAACGTCGTGTTCGTGCGCAAGGACGGCACGCTGGTCACGCCGGAATCGCCCAGCATCCTCGACGGCATCACCCGCAACTCCATCCTGCAGCTCGCGCGGGACCGCGGGCACAAGGTCGAGGCGCGCCCGGTGACCCTCGCCGAATGGCGAGACGGCGTGGCTTCGGGCGACATCGTCGAGGTCTTCGCGTGCGGCACCGCCGCTGTCGTGACGCCCATCGGCACGCTCAAGGGCGCCGACTTCGAAGACCAGCAGCCGCTGGGCGAGCTGGCGCTGTCGCTGCGCGAGGAGCTCACCGACATCCAATACGGTCGCCGTGACGACACGCACGGCTGGCTCTATCGACTGGATGCCTGAAGCCGCCGTGCCTCGTAGGGTGGACGCGTGAGGATCGCCCGCTTCAGCCATCAGGACGCCATCAAGTACGGCATCGTCGACGAGCGCGAGCTCGTCGTCCTCGCCGGAGACCCCATGTTCGCCGGGTACGACACCACCGGCGAGCGGGTGCCCCTCGGCGACGTGGCTTTGCTCGCGCCGGTGATCCCGCGGTCGAAGGTGATCGCCGTGGGTCGCAATTATCGCGACCACGCAGCGGAGTTCGACAACGACGTGCCGGGCGAGCCGATGCTGTTCTTCAAGCCCAACACCTCGGTCATCGGCCCCGACGATGCGATCGTGCTGCCGCCGCAGTCCGAACGCATCGACGTCGAAGGGGAGCTGGCGGTCGTCATGGGGCGCATCGCCAAGAACGTCGCCGCCGAGAACGCCCTCGACTACGTCTTCGGCTACACCAACGCCAATGACGTCACCGCGCGCGACCTGCAGCGCCGCGACGGCCAGTGGGCGCGAGCGAAGGGGTTCGACACCTTCTGCCCGCTCGGCCCGATCGTGGAGACCGAGTTCGACCCTGCCGGCGACGCCGTGCTCACCACACGCGTCGACGGAGAGGTGCGCCAGGAGGCGCCGCTGACCGATATGGTGCACGGCGTCGCCGAGGTGATCGCCTACGCTTCAGCGGCGTTCACCCTGCTGCCGGGCGACGTCATCCTCACCGGAACGCCCGCCGGCGTCGGCCCCATCCGCTCGGGACAGGCGGTGGAGGTCGAGATCACCGGGCTGGGGATCCTGCGGAACCCCGCCCGTGGCGCCTGAAACCTCGACGCATCCGCAGGACGACCTGCGCCGCCTGCAGCGACGCACGGTCGCCGTGCTGTCGCTGGGTCAGATCCTCGGTGGCGTGGCGTTCGGCGCGACGATCTCGCTCGGCGCGGTCCTCGCCGCCGAGATCAGCGGCGACGAGGCGTTCTCCGGACTCGCGACGGCGGCCGTCACTCTCGGCACGGCCGCGTTCGCGGCTCCGCTTGCGGCCTTCGCGCGGCGACGCGGGCGTCGACCCGCGCTGACGACGGGGATGGCGGTGGCCCTCGCCGGCGTCGCGCTGGTCGTCGTCGGAGCCGCCGCGTCGCTGTTCCCCCTCCTGCTGTTCGCGTTCGCGCTCATCGGAGCCGGCCAGGCGTCGAACCTGCAGTCGCGTTTCGCGGCGACCGACCTCGCGACCGCCGCATCCCGCGGTCGTGATCTGTCGATCGTCGTGTGGGCGACGACCATCGGCGCGGTCCTCGGCCCCAACCTCGTCGGTCCGGGTGAGGCGCTGGGAGCGCTCATGGGCATGCCGGCTCTGACCGGCCCGTACCTGTTCACCGTCGCCGGTCAGGGGCTGGCGATTCTGCTCTACCTGGCTGCGCTGCGGCCCGACCCGCTCCTGACCGCGCAGGCCGCCGTTGCCGCGGATCGATCCGGTGCGACGCGACCGATCGCCGGAACGGACAGGCCGTGTGTGGCGCGATACGCGATCGTCGTCGTCGCTGCGGCGCACGGTGTGATGGTGTCGGTGATGGCCATGACACCCGTGCATCTGCTGCACCACGGCGCCACCCTCACCATCATCGGCGTCACGATCAGCCTGCACATCGCCGGGATGTACGCCCTCGCGCCCGTGTTCGGCATCCTCGCCGACCGATGGGGGCGCATGCCGACGATCCTGCTCGGTCAGGCTCTGCTGGCGGCGTCGCTCGTCCTGGCCTTCCTCGGACAGGACTCCACGGTCGCCGTGACGGTCGCGCTCGTGCTCCTCGGCCTCGGCTGGAGTGCCGCGACCGTCGCTGGAGCGGCGCTGCTGACGGAAGCGAGCGATGAAGTCCGGCGCACGCGACGTCAGGGGCTGAGCGACACGGTCATGAGTCTCGTCGGCGCCGGGGGCGCGATCGCCGCCGGTGTGATCCTCGGCTGGATCGGCTACGGCGGACTCGCCCTCGTCGTGGGCGTCGGGGTGCTGGCCGCCGTGGCGCTCGCGCCGACGGTGCGATCCTCGGTGCCACAGTCGGAGGCGACGCCGACCTAGACTGGAGGCGATGGCTTCCGTTGACCCCCGCACCACCACCGCAGCCGGCTCCGACATCCGGGTGCGCTTCTGCCCTTCGCCCACCGGGCTTCCCCACGTCGGGCTCGTGCGCACCGCCCTGTTCAACTGGGCCTACGCGCGCCACAACGGCGGCAAGATGATCTTCCGCATCGAAGACACCGACGCCGCGCGGGACAGCGAGGAGAGCTATCAGCAGCTGCTCGACGCACTGCGCTGGCTCCGTATCGACTGGGACGAGGGCGTCGAGGTCGGCGGGCCGCACGCTCCGTATCGGCAGTCGCAGCGTCACGGGCTCTACCGCGAGGTCCTCGACAAGCTGCTCGCCGCGGGAGTCGTCTACGAGAGCTACTCCACCGCAGCGGAGATCGACGCGCGCAACGAGGCCAACGGCCGGGCCAAGCAGCTGGGCTACGACAACTTCGACCGCGACCTCACCGACGAGCAGAAGGCGGCTTTCCGGGCGGAGGGCCGCGAGCCGGCCTACCGCCTGCGTGTTCCGGACGAAGACCTCACGTACGTCGACCTCATCCGCGGCGAGGTCACATTCCCCGCTGGCTCGTTCCCCGACTTCGTGATCGTGCGCGCCGGGGGAGTGCCGCTCTACACGTTCGTGAACCCCGTCGACGATGCGCTCATGGGGATCACGCACGTGCTGCGCGGTGAGGACCTCATGCCCTCCACCGCGCGCCAGCTCTCGCTGTATCGTGCTCTCGTCGATGCCGGAGTCACGGATGTCATCCCGCGCTTCGGCCACATGCCTCTCGTGCTGGGGGAGGGCACGAAGAAGCTCTCCAAGCGCGACCCGCGCGCGGACCTGTTCCTCCAGCGCGAGAAGGGCTTCACGCACGAAGGCCTCTTGAACTACCTCGCGCTCCTCGGCTGGTCGATCGCTCCGGATCGGGACGTCTTCACACTCGAGGAGCTGGTCGAGGCCTTCGACATCGCCGACGTCAACCCGAATCCGGCGCGCTTCGACCAGAAGAAGGCGGAGGCGATCAACGGCGATCACATCCGCATGCTCCAGCCGGCCGACTTCGCCGCGCGGATCGTGCCCTACCTCGTCGCCCGAGGGCTGGTCTCGAACCCGCCGACCGACGAGCAGCATCGTCTGATCGCCGCGGCCGCCCCGCTCGTCCAGGAGCGCATGCCGCTCCTCGGCGACGCACCCGACCTTCTCGGCTTCCTCTTCGTCGACGAGGTCGACTATCAGGAGGATGCGCTGTCGGGCCTCCCCGACAACGCCGACGAGGTCGTCGTCGCGTCCGTGGGTGCGCTCGAGATCATCCCCGGGGGCGAATTCACGGCGGCCGCGGTGCAGGATGCGCTGGCGGGCGCGCTCGTGGAGGGACTCGGGCTGAAGCCGCGCGTGGCCTACGGGCCGCTCCGTGTCGCGGTCAGCGGACGCAAGGTGTCGCCGCCGCTGTTCGAGTCGATGGAGCTCCTCGGCAAGGCCGAGACCCTGCGGCGGCTCGACGCCCTCGTGCGGCATCGTCGCTGATCGCCTCGGTTTGTCTCGGGACCGTCGGTCGTCTAGACTCGATCTTCGGCACGACCCCGGTCGAGACCGGTGGGGTATGGTGTAATTGGCAACACGGCTGATTCTGGTTCAGTTGTTCTTGGTTCGAGTCCAGGTACCCCAGCAACGTGAAAAACCCCCGCTCAGCGGGGGTTTTTGCGTTTCACGAGAGCCTCTCGCCACCCGGCTGGCAGCCTCTCAGTCCGCGCGGTCGTCGCCGTCCAGATAGAACCCGCGTCCACCTTCCCGTACGAATCTCGAGCGCTCGTGGAGAACGGCGATCCCCTCGTCGGTGAGGTAACTGGCACGGAATTCCACCAGGCCGGTGTCGTCATCCTCCCCGCCGGCCACCACGTCGACGATCTGAAGGCCCCGCCATCGCGGATTGCCCGTCAGGTCGAGCTGGGCCGGTCGGGTGTCCGGATGCCACGTGCGCATCAACCAGGCGGCGTCCGCCCTCCGGAACGCGTCGAAGCGCGACCGCATCAACGCCTCCGCTGTGATCGGCTCCCGCGCGTCGTCGGTCATCCGGTCCGTTCCCACCGCGTCCGCCTCGCGTCACACGTCGACGGATTCACCGGGATCGAGCTCGAAGAACTCGCCGCCGTTCTGCTCGACCGCCCACGTCAAGCGCGCCCGCCCCATCTGCCGGCCCGCCACCGAGAGCGTCATGTCATGCGTGCCGAACGCACTTCGCGGCGCGACCGCGAGCACGAAGTCCATCGCCTCGCCGATCTTCAGCCACGGTGCGCCGACGCGTGCGGCCAGCAGCTTCACGGGGACCTCGGGTGCCGTATAGGAGTCACCCGGATAGTAGACCGTGTCGTTGACCAGCACGCCCACGTTGTCGATCACCGGGATCGACTCGTGGATGACGGCGTGACGGCCGCCGAAGAACTGCAGCCGGAACGGCTCGACGCTGAGCGCATCGCCCGGCGCGACCATGGTGATGTCGTACTCGGCTGCGGCGTCGGCGACCCCCTGCGGCCCGAAGAGGGGAGTGCCGGGGAACGCCTTCAGGATGCGGTCGAGATGCTGCGGCGTCCAGTGGTCGGGGTGCTCGTGAGTGATGACCACGCCGACGACGTCTTCGAGATCGGGGAGGGGAGAGGTGAAGGAGCCCGGGTCGATGATGAGCGTCTTGCCGGACTCGCGGAGCGTGAGGGTGGCGTGCTCGAACTTGGTCACTCGCATGGGTCGAGTCAACTCCCGCAAGGGCTGTCGGGCAAGCGCCGATCGGCATGCCTGCATCGATTTGGAGGCATGGCGAAGCCGTGCCATAATCGAACGGTTGCCTTCCGGCCCCATCGTATAGCGGCCTAGTACGCCGCCCTCTCACGGCGGTAACGCGGGTTCGAATCCCGCTGGGGTCACACGTGTTGACACACCTTATCCGGCAACAACGAAGAACTCCCCGGCTTGCGCCGGGGAGTTCTTCGTTTCCCCCCTCATCGCAGCGGCACCGAGGCGGGTGAGCCGGCCCCAGTCCCGGCTCACCCGCCTCGACGCGCCGTCGTCACCGGCTCCAGGTCCCGAGCCCCTGGGCGTCGAAGAACTGCAGCGTGACGCCGGTGACATCACCCCCGTCCTCGAGGAACGTCGCGGACGACATCGATCCCTCCGGGGCGTTCTCACCCGTCGGGACGAACGCGAAGGCATCCCCGTCCCAATGCCTCAGCTCGAGCACGTACCCGTCATCCGCTCCCATCGCCAGGACGAGCTGACCGTTCCGCTCGGACACGGTGAGCGGTCCGAAGTAGGCGTTGTCGTAGGTCCCCTCGTAGTCGGCGAGGTCACGAGGCGCGTCGGGGGCACTCGGCGCCTGCTCGTCGACGAGATCGCCGACGGGCGTGGTGAGGCTCGCCACGGCGGCACGGTAGTCCGTGATCCAGTCGCGGGTCAGGTCGCCGTACTGCACCAGGTCGAGGAACTGTGCGTTGACCGCCTCGGGAAGGCCGTAGGGGCCCCCGTTGGTGAGGGTCACGATCCCCAGGTCCAGGCTCGGGATCAGGCGGAAGTTCGTCGCGGCTCCCAGCACGAACCCGCCCGAGTGGGCGATGCCGGTGCGTCCTCCCACCGCCGTGTCGACGTTGAAGCCGAACCCGTACATGCTGGTGCGCCATGTCGCTTCGGGAGGGTGGCTCGAGATCATCTCACCGGTCGTCGCCGCCGTCAGGGCCGCGGCGTCGAAGATCTGCTCCCCGCCGTGCTCTCCGCCGGCCAGGACGGCGTTCATCCACGCGGCGAGGTCGATGACGTTCGACGAGACGCCGCCGGCGGGAGCCTGTGCATCGGGGTCGCGGTCGAAGAGCGGCTGGAACCTGCCGTCGACGAACGCGTGGATGGTCGCGCGGTTGTCCTCCGCGAGGAAGTCCTCGTAGCGGGAGCTCGTCCGTGTCATCCCGAGCGGTTCGTACACCAGCGACTCGGTGACGTCCTCCCACGGCTCGCCGACTGCGGCGGCGGCCGCCTCAGCGCCCACGGTGATGCCGTAATTGGAGTAGTGGTAGCTGGATCGGAACGCGTCGAGGGGGAGCATGTCGAGATGATCCAGAATGTACTCGCGCCCGTACCCGAGGTCTTCCAGGTCGTCGCCGGCTCCGGTGTCCAGTCCCGTCCGGTGCGAGAAGAAGTCGCCGACCGTGGCGTGCTCGGTCACATAGGGGTCGCTCAGCGCGAAGCCCGGGAGGAGGTCGGACACCGGGGTCTCCCACGTGAGGGCACCCTGTCCGATGGCGGCGGTGATCGCCGTCGATGACAGCGACTTCGAGACCGACGCGATCTGGAACACCGTCTCCGGGTCGATTGGATCTCCTTCCCCCGCGGTCTTCACCCCGAAGCCTTCGGCGTACACGATCTCGCCGCCGTGGACGACGGCCACGGCGAGTCCGGGCACGCCTGTCTCCGCGAGGTCGTCCGCGATCAGGCCGGGCAGCTGCGACAGCGCGTCCGTGACGGCATCGTCGACGTTCGCCGCGGGCAGGGCGATCGCATCGCCCGGCGGAGCGTCTGCCGTCTCGACGACCACCGCCTCACCGCCGGCTTCAGGGACGCACCCGGTGAGAAGGAGGCCCGCCGAGGCGATGGCGGCGGCGGGGACGAGGGATCTTCGGGGCATGGGCTCTCCGTATCGGGTGGGGCAGGGCCTCTTCCACTCTGGCGGTGGACCACGCGTGAGGAACATAGACCCAGGTCCATGGCGGTGACCGGGATGCGCGAGGATAGTCGAACCCGCCGGCGATGACCGGGCCGGTGATGATCGGGGAGGACGCATGGCAGCACCCACGCGCTACCGGGCGCCGTCGGTGCGGTCGATGCGCGGGGTCCTCAGCATCCTCACGCTCGTCGGATCGCTGCTGGCGCTCGTCGTGCTCGCGCTCGTGCTCCCCGGCGCGGGGGAGGGGTCCGTCCCCATCACCCTGTTCGCGGTCGTCGCGATCGTCTATCTCGTCTCGGGCGCCGTCGCCTGGCTTCGACGCCCTGCGAATGCGACCGGGATGCTGCTGGTCTGCGGCGGGGTCTCCCTCACGGTCGCGAATCTCGCGAACGCGCCGGTGCCGGAGCTCGCGACACTCGGCAACGTGTTCGCGACGGCGGTTCTCGCCGTCATCGTCCACCTGCTGCTGGCCTTCCCCACCGGCCGGCTCTCGGGGAGGCTCGCGGTCGGACTCGCTGCGATCGCCTACACGATCGCCATCCTCCTCCCGCTGCCGGCCGTGCTGCTGGATGCGCCCGCGGTTGCGGCGCCGGTGGCCGCCGTGCAGAGCGCCGTCGGGCTCGCGCTCATGGTCGCGACGGCGTGGCTGCTGGTGCGACGCCTGCAGCACGCCGATGCTCGCGCGAGGCGGGTGCTGCTGCCGCTCTACGCCTACGGCATCGTCGCTGTGCTCGCCATCGTCGCGCTTCCCGTGGTCCTGCCCGCCGACGAGGCGGTGCTGCGCGCCGGGCTCCAGCTGCTGCTCCTGCTCGGCTTCCCGATCGCGTTCCTGATCGGCGTGCTCGGCGGCGGATTCACTCCGACGCGGGATCTCGCCGATCTCGGTGAGCAGCTGTCGACCTCTTCCGACGGCTCGCGTCCCCTGTCCGATGCTGTGGCGGACACCCTCGGCGATCCGTCGCTCCGGGTGCTCCTGCGCGCGCCCGACGGTCTGGTCGACGAGGACGGGGAACCCGCGCGCGTGTCGGCGCATCCCGACCGCGGGGTCGTCGACGTCGACATCGACGGACGCCCGGTGGGTGCGATCGAGTACGACTGCCGCTCCGAGATCGACGAGACGCGCGTGCGTCGCGCCGGGCGCATCATCGCCGTCGCGATCGACCGCTCCCGCCTGACCGCCGAACTGCGCCAGAGCCGTCGCGAGGTGCTCGCATCCCGCATCCGCATCGTGGAGACCGCCGATCGCGAGAGGTTCCGCATCGCCCAAGACCTCCACGACGGACTGCAGGCGCAGCTGGTCCTGCTGGGCGTCGAGGCTCAGCAGATCGCGCATGCGCCGGAAGTCGGATTCGCTGCCGCGGCGGCGGCCACGGCGTTGCGTCGTCGTATCGACGTCGCCGCCGGAGATCTGCGCCGGCTCGTACACGACGTGCTGCCCATGCCGCTCATGGAGCGCGGCTTCGTCGCGGCCGTGGAGGACCTCGTCGACCGTATGCCCGTGCCGACGACCATGTCGGCGCGGGTCGAGCCGGGTCTGCTGCCCGCCGCCACGGGAACCACGGCCTATTTCGTCGTGGCCGAAGCTCTCGCGAACGCGGTCAAGCACGCGAGGGCAGGGTCCGCCGCGGTGGTACTCGTGCACGATGGCCCGACGCTGCGCATCACCGTGACCGACGACGGCATCGGCGGTGCCGACCCGACCGGTCGCGGTCTGCGGGGACTCGCCGATCGGGTGGACACCCTCGGCGGCGACTGGTTCATCTCGTCGCCGCACGGGGAGGGCACACGTCTGGAGGTGCGTCTGCCGTGCGCGTCGTGATCGGTGAAGACGAAGCGCTCCTGCGCCAAGGACTCGCGCTGCTGCTGCGACAGGACGGGTTCGACGTGGTGGAGGTCGCGCCCGACGCGGTCGCGCTGGAGGAAGCCGTTCGGGCTCACGACCCCGATCTCGTCATCACCGACATCCGCATGCCGCCCTCCTACACCGATGAGGGCCTCGCCGCCGCGGCGCGCATCCGATCGGAGCGGCCGGCGATGCCCGTGGTGGTGCTCTCCCAGCACGTGCAGCGCCGCTACGCCGAAGAACTCATCGGCGACGGCGGCGCGGGGATCGGATACCTGCTGAAGCAGCGGATAGCCGACGTGCGGACCTTCACCGCCGACCTGCGTCGCGTCGCCCGAGGCGGCACGGCCCTCGACCCCGACGTCGTCGAGATCATGGTCGCACGCGCCCGTCTGCTCGGCGGGGGCGTCGAGGCCCTGACTCCGCGGCAGCGCGAGGTGCTCGCACTCATGGCGCAGGGGCGGAGCAACGGGTGGATCGCCGCGGAACTCGGATTGTCGGAGAAGGCGATCGTGCAGCACACCTCGAACATCTACGACATGCTCGGGCTCGCCGTGGACGCCGACGACCACCGTCGGGTGCTCGCGGTCATCCACTATCTGACGCACTGAGCGGGCCTCAGACGTCGTCGTCCTCCGGGGTGGGGGCGACGGATGCGGCGCGGCGCCGAGCACGCGCTCGGCGACCGATGACGACGAGCCAGACGGCGGCGACCACCACGGCGACCACCAGGAGCCAGGGGAGCAGGAAACCGAGGCCGATGACGATTCCGTTGAGTGTGGCCACGAGCCCGTTCCACCCGGCCGCCAGCCCGTCGCCGAATCCGGTGGGGTCGGCTTCGACCGGCTCCGACGGCTCGACGAGGGTCACCGTCAGACTGGATGTCGCGACCCGCCCTTCGAGGTCTTCCAGTTGCTGGCGGTACGACTCCAGGAGCGCCTGACGGTCGGCGAGCGCCGTCTCGGCGGCGATCAGATCAGACAGGTCCGCGGATTCGTCGAGCAGTTCCGTGAGCCGGGCAACCGACGCCTCCGTGGCCTCGACCCGTGCGCGAAGGTCGATCGCCTGCTCCGTGACGTCGAAGGTGTCGACCGAGCTCGAACGCACTTCCCCGATCGCGGAGAGGTCGGCGACGATCGCGTCGAGCTGATCGGCGGGAACGCGCACCGTGACCCACGATCCGGCGTACGGGACGGGCATCGACGTGTCCGTCATCCCCGACGTGTACGCGTCGTCCGAGCGGGATTCGTCCTCGGTGATCGTCAGCGACTCCACCCAGCCTCCGCGGGCTCGTGCGGCGACGGCGACCGCCTCTGCGCCGGTCGCGGCGTCGTCGACGACGAGAGTCGCCGTCGCGGAGGTGATGAGTTCGCGATCGGTGTCGACGGGGCCGATCTCGATCCCCGACGAGGTCGCATCGTCGGCAGCCATGCCCGACTCCGTCGCGCCGTCGGCGGGGGCATCCGCCATCTGGCCGCCGCCGTCGGGGACCTCGACCGCGCTGATGTCGGTGGAGGCCGGCCCGACCAGCACGGCGGGGCCGATGAGCGCGGCCGCTGCGATCACGGCGACCGCGGCGGCGCCGCCGGCCCACCACCGCGCACGTCGCGTGCGGCGTCGGTCGCGTTCGCGCGCGATTCCGGTGAACACCGAGTCCTCGATGCGATCCAGGCTGGCCTCGGAGATGTGCGGCAGCGGGTCGTTCGATGTCATGACGTGCTCTCCTTCACGGTTGCCCGCAGCCGTGAACGGATGCGGGACAGGCGATTGCGGACCACCCCGTGCGAGACACCGAGCCGCGCGGCCGCCGCGCCGTAGTCGAGTCCTTCCACCGCGCACAGCAGGAAGATGCCCCGATCGAGCTCGCCGAGTCCGTCGACCTCGTCGCCGATGCGACGCGCGAGGTCGGCTCCGATCACCTGCTGCTCGACGTCCACCCGCGCGGGCGCGCCCTCGGGGAGCCGACCGCGGGTTTCCCGGTCGCGACGCTGCTGGCGCATCCGGTTCGCCGACTGGAAGCGGCAGATCGTCACCAGCCACGGAAAGAGCGACTCGCCCGCCAGGCGCATGCCCGGCAGCTTCCGCCACGCCACGAGGAAGGTCTCCTGCAGCACGTCCTCGGCGTCGGGCGCGTCACCGAGCAGCGCGTACGCGACGCGGTACAGGGCGGGCGCGTAGGAGCGGTACAGCGTGCGGAACGCGTGCTCGCTCCCGCTCGCGGCGAGCGCCACGAGCGTCGCGTCGTCGGATGCGGGCGCGGAACTCATGCGGTGCTGCTCCTTCGAGGCCGAGGGTGGTCCTACACCCGTGAAGTGTCGGCACCGGCGCGATCGTCTCACATCGGTGGGGTGCCGCGCGGCGACCCGGTAGGGTTGAGGCCGCGAGAGGGAGTATCCCGTCCTCGCGCGTCCGTCATCACGGGTCCTGCAGGGCCCCGGGCGCGCGCCGCGTCAGCGGGGGAGAGACTTTCGATGATTCGTGCATCCCTCTTCGAAAGGCCCTGATGGGTTACGAGATCCCCGCGTGGTTCCAGATCGCCGCGCTCGCCGTGCTGGTGGTCATTCTGGTCGCCGACCTGCTGCTGATCCTGAAGCGCCCGCATATCCCGTCGATGCGCGAGGCGACGCTGTGGGTGGTCTTCTACGTCTCGCTGGCGCTGGTGTTCGCGGTCGTGCTGCTGTGGGTGACCGGCAGCCACGATGCGATGGGGGAGTTCGTCGCGGGATGGCTGACGGAGTACAGCCTGTCGGTGGACAATCTCTTCGTCTTCGTCCTGCTCATGAGCCAGTTCGCCGTGCCGCGCCGATACCAGCAGGAGGTGCTGATGGTGGGCATCATCATCGCGCTGGTCCTGCGCGCGATCTTCATCATGCTCGGCGCCGTCCTCATCGAGAACCTCAGCTGGATCTTCTACGTCTTCGGCCTCTTCCTCGTCTACACGGCGTGGCGGCAGGCGTTCCCCGGATCGCACGAGAACTCGGCGCAGACCGAGACCGGGCTGGTGCGCTTCATGCGGCGCTTCTTCAACATCTCCGACTCGTACGACGGCCCCAAGCTGCGCACGGTGATGGGCGGCAAGAAGGTGTGGACGCCGATGATCCTCGTCTTCGTGGCGATCGGCTTCACCGATCTCGTCTTCGCGATCGATTCGATCCCCGCGATCTTCGGCATCACCCAGAGTGCGTTCATCGTGTTCACGGCGAACCTCTTCGCGCTGATGGGACTGCGTCAGCTCTACTTCCTTCTCGGCGGACTGCTCGACCGGCTCCGTTACCTGCACTACGGCATCGCGTTCATCCTCGCGTTCATCGGCGTGAAGCTCTTCCTGCACGCCCTGCACGTCAACGAGCTTCCGTTCATCAACGGCGGCGAGCACGTCGAGTGGGCACCGGAGATCTCCACCTGGGTCTCGCTGGGCGTCATCCTGGTGTCGATGGCGGTCGCGACCGTCGCCAGTCTCGTCGCCGCCGGCAAGGAGCCGGTGGTGCCGGAGCCGGAGACGCCCGCCATCCCCGACGGCAGCGGCGCGACCGACGCCGAAGAGGCGGCATCCGTCGTCGCGGACGAGCACGCCACTCCGCCCACGGTCGACCCGCGCGACCGCAGCTGAGGCGTGCCGGTGCACGTCCGGGCACGTCGGCGGCAGTGATAGCCTGGCTCCGTGTGGATCGCTCGCCTTCTCCTTAGCGGCCGCGACGAGTCCTCGTAACCCAGGCCTCACTCGTCGCGGAGTTTCGTCGCGGGCTTGATCCCCCATCCCGAGGAGAGCGCAATGAGCACACCCATTCCCGACGCATCCGTCATTCCCGACCGCCCCCGCACCCTCGCCGAGAAGGTGTGGGACGACCACCTCGTCGTCAAGGGCGAGGGCGGCCAGCCCGACCTGATCTACATCGACCTGCACCTGGTGCACGAGGTCACCAGCCCGCAGGCGTTCGACGGTCTGCGCGCCGAGAATCGCCCGGTGCGGCGTCTCGAGCACACGATCGCCACCGAGGACCACAACACGCCGACGCTGGAGATCCACAAGCCCATCGCCGACGTCACCAGTCGCACCCAGATCGAGACCCTGCGCCGCAACGCCGAGGAGTTCGGCGTGCGTCTGCATTCGCTGGGTGACATGGAGCAGGGCATCGTCCACGTCGTCGGCCCGCAGCTCGGACTCACGATGCCGGGCATCACCGTCGTGTGCGGTGACTCCCACACCTCGACCCATGGAGCGTTCGGGGCGATGGCCTTCGGCATCGGCACGAGCGAGGTCGAGCACGTGCTCGCGACGCAGACCTTGCCGTTGAAGCCGTTCAAGACCATGGCGGTGACCGTCGAGGGCGAGCTCCGCCCCGGCGTGACGGCGAAGGACATCATCCTCGCCGTTATCGCGAAGATCGGCACCAACGGCGGCCAGGGCTACGTGCTCGAGTACCGCGGCAGCGCGATCCGCGGCCTGTCGATGGAGGGCCGCATGACGATGTGCAACATGTCGATCGAGGCGGGTGCCCGCGCCGGCATGGTCGCCCCGGATGAGACGACCTTCGCCTACCTCGAGGGTCGCGATCACGCGCCGACCGGACAGGACTGGGATGACGCGGTCGCGTACTGGCGCACTCTGCCCTCGGACGAGGGGGCCGTGTACGACGCCGAGGTGTTCCTCGACGCCGCCGAACTCGAGCCGTTCGTCACGTGGGGCACGAACCCCGGGCAGGGGGTGTCGCTGAGTGATCGCGTCCCCTCGCCCGACGATTTCGCGGACGCGAACGCGCGCGTCGCGGCCGAGCGCGCCCTCGAGTACATGGATCTCCAGGCGGGGACGCCGATGAAGGACATCCCCGTCGACGCGGTCTTCATGGGATCGTGCACGAACAGCCGCATCGAAGACCTGCGCGAGTTCGCGTCGATCATCGATGGGCGCACGAAGGCACCCGGTGTCCGGGTGATGGTCGTTCCCGGCTCCGCGCGCGTGAGGCTGGAGGCCGAGGCCGAGGGACTCGACAAGATCATCACGGCCTTCGGTGCCGAGTGGCGGTTCGCCGGCTGCTCGATGTGCCTCGGCATGAATCCCGACCAGCTGAGCCCGGGGGAGCGCTGCGCGTCGACGAGCAACCGCAATTTCGAGGGGCGACAGGGCAAGGGCGGCCGCACCCACCTCGTCTCGCCCCTGGTCGCGGCCGCGACGGCGGTGCGCGGCACGCTGTCCAGCCCCTCGGATCTCGAACCCGTCGAGCAGGCTGTGCCGGCGACGAGCGGAGCGGGGGCCTGACATGGAGAAGTTCACCACCCACACCGGCGTCGCCGCCCCGCTGCGCCGTTCCGCGGTCGACACCGACCAGATCATCCCGGCCGTCTACCTCAAGCGGGTGACGAAGACCGGCTTCGACGATGCGCTGTTCGCGAACTGGCGTCAGGAACCCGACTTCGTCCTCAACCAGCCCGCGTATGCATCCGCGTCGATCCTCGTCGCCGGGCCCGATTTCGGAACCGGGTCCAGCCGTGAGCACGCGGTCTGGGCGCTGCGCGACTACGGCTTCAAGGTCGTGCTCAGCACCAAGTTCGCGGACATCTTCCGGGGCAACTCCGGCAAGCAGGGACTGGTGACCGGGGTGATCACCGACACCGAGCTCGAGGCCTTCTGGGACGCGATGGCGGCCGAGCCCGGAGCCGAGATGACTGTCGACCTCGAAGCGCGAACCGCCGTACTCGGCAACCTCGAAGCTCGATTCGAGATCGACGATTACACTAGGTGGCGGCTTCTCGAGGGGCTCGATGACATCGGGCTCACCCTGCGGAACGAACACAAGATCGCAGAATTCGAGGCTCGCCGCGAGGCGTGGCGGCCACGGACGACACCCGTCCGTTGAGCCCGGACCCTTCCCACCGGAAGGGTCGGCGACAAGCGCCCCTCGAACACGCGAATGAGGTTCACCGGATGAAGACACTTCTCGACGACTCGGCCGAGCCCACGTCAGGAGAGAAGCAGATGACCGGAGAAACCCTGCGGATCACGGGCGGTCGGCCGCTGCGCGGCCGCGTCGAGGTGAAGGGTGCGAAGAACCTCGCCACGAAGGCGATGGTGGCCTCGCTGCTCGGCGAGACGACGAGCGTTCTTCGCGATGTTCCCGACATCAGCGACGTGCAGGTGGTCCGGTCCCTCCTCGAAGTGCACGGCGTGACCGTGGCGGAGGGGCCGGAGCCCGGCAGTTACACCTTCGACCCGCGAGGCGCTGTGGCGGCCCACTTCGAGGAGATCGACGCGCACGCGGGTGCCTCCCGCATCCCGATCCTGTTCTGCGGTCCGCTGCTGCACCTGCTGGGCGAGGCCCTGATCCCCGACCTGGGCGGATGCCGCATCGGAGATCGCCCGATCAACTTCCACATGGACGCGCTGCGAGCGTTCGGCGCGGTTGTCGACAAGAGCTACGAGGGCATCCGCATCACGGCACCCGACGGCCTCCACGGTGCGTCGATCGAGCTTCCCTACCCGAGCGTCGGCGCCACCGAGCAGGTCCTGCTGACCGCCGTGCGCGCGAAGGGCACGACGGAGCTGCGCAACGCCGCCATCGAGCCCGAGATCATGGACCTGATCGCGGTGCTGCAGAAGATGGGCGCGATCATCTCGTACGAGCCGAACCGTGTGATCCTCATCGAGGGCGTCGATTCGCTGCGCGGCTACGACCACCGCTGCATCTTCGATCGCAACGAGGCTGCTTCGTGGGCCTGCGCGGCGCTGGCCACCGACGGCGAGATCTTCGTCGACGGCGCCAAGCAGCAGGAGATGCTCACCTTCCTCAACGTCTTCCGCAAGGCCGGGGGCTGGTTCGACGTCCACGAGGACGGCATCCTCTTCCGGCGAGACGGATCGCTGAAACCCGTCATGGTCGAGACCGACGTGCACCCCGGCTTCATGACCGACTGGCAGCAGCCGCTGATCGTCGCGCTCACCCAGGCGGACGGACGCTCGATCGTGCACGAGACGGTGTACGAGAACCGTCTCGGATTCACCGCCGCCCTCAACCAGATGGGCGCCGACATCGTCGTGCACCCCGACGGCCTGGACACCCCGGAGCGCCGCGTGCCGCGTCGCGCGCTGGAGCAGGCGGCCGTCATCAACGGACCCACGCCGCTGCGCGGGGCGGATGTCGTCGTGCCCGACCTCCGCGGAGGGTACAGCTACCTCATCGCCGCGCTCGCCGCCGAGGGCGAGTCGATCGTGCGGAACGTCGACATCCTGCGCCGCGGCTACGAGAAGCTGTTCGCAAAGCTCGACGCCCTGGGCGCCGAATTCGACATCATCGGATGACCCGGTGACGTCGCCTCGCCCGCGCGCCTCGACGGAGAAGACGCGCCCCAGCATGTTCTGGCCGCTCGCCGCGATCATCGTGCCGCTGACCGGACTCCTCGCCAAGATCGAGGTCATCGACGGTCACAAGCTTCCGCGCGAGGGTGCTTACGTGCTGGCGCCGAATCACAACAGCGAGTTCGATCCGATCATCGTCGCCGTCGCGACGTGGCGCATGGGCCGCGCACCGCGCTTTCTCGCGAAGGAGAGCCTGTTCCGCGTGCCGGTGCTCGGCTGGGCTCTGCGGACGACGGGCATGGTGCCGGTCGCACGCTCCGCCTCCGCGTCATCGTCGCGTGCGACTCTCGAGGCGTCCACCGAGATCGTCGCCAACGGCCGCGGCGTGATCGTCTACCCGGAGGGATCCCTCACCCGCGACCCCGACCTGTGGCCGATGCGCGGCAAGACCGGAGCGGTGCGGCTGGCCCTGGCCGGCGGCATCCCCGTCATCCCCGTGGCGCAGTGGGGGACTCAGCAGATCCTGCCGCGCTACGGGAAGCTCAAGCTCTGGCCGCTGCGCCGTCGGGTCCGGGTGGTCGTCGGCGATCCCGTCGATCTGACGGCCTACGCCGCGCGCGACGGGCAGGCGGCCGCCCTCATCCCCGCGACCGACGTGGTGATGGGCGAGATCTCCCGCCTGCTGGCGACCCTCCGCGACGAGCCCGCACCCGCCGAGCGGTGGGACCCGAGTGCCCACGGGCAGAAGGAGACCGGACGCCTTGAGTCGTAAGCACGAGGCGACCTTGCCGCGCGTGGCGGTCATCGGCGCCGGGAGCTGGGGAACGACCTTCGGCAAGATCCTCGCCGACGGCGGCGCGCACGTGACCATGTGGGCTCGTCGCCCGGAGCTCGCCCACGAGATCGACGAAGCCAAGCGGAACAGCCAGTACCTCGCCGGCATCAACCTTCCCCGCGAGATGAGCGCGACCGCCCACCTGTCGGAGGCGGTCGAGGGAGCCGAACAGATCTATCTGTCGATCCCGAGCCAGTCGGCTCGGCAGAACCTCAAGGCTCTGCGTCCGCTCGTGGCGGCGACCGATGTTCCGATCGTGTCGCTCATGAAGGGCGTCGAGCGGCGCAGCGGCCTGCGGATGAGTCAGGTCATCGAGCAGGAGCTGGTGTGCGATCCGGCGCGGATCGCCGTGGCGTCGGGACCGAACCTCGCTCTCGAGATCGCCCGCGAGCAGCCGACGGCCGCGGTGATCTCCTCGCTCAGCCAGGACACCGCCGACGCCGTCGCGCGCCGTGCCAGGAATCGGTACTTCCGAAGTTTCGTGAACACCGATGTCATCGGAACCGAGTTCGGTGGCGTGCTGAAGAATCTCATCGCGGTCGCGATCGGGATCGTCGACGGCGTGGGATACGGCGAGAACACCAAGGCGTCGATCATCACCCGCGGTCTGGTCGAGATGACCGACTTCGCGGTCGCGCAGGGCGCGCAGCCCGAGACCCTCCAGGGCCTGGCAGGCCTCGGCGACCTGATCGCCACCTGCCAGTCGCCCCTGAGTCGGAACAACACCGCCGGGCGGCTGCTCGGACAGGGTTACAGCTTTCAGGACGTGGTCAAGCAGATGGAGCAGACCGCCGAAGGCCTGGCGTCGGTGGCTCCGGTGCTCCAGCTGGCCCGTGAGGCCGGTGTGCAGATGCCCATCGTCGAGCAGGTCAAGCGCGTGCTGGATGGCACGATGGACCCGCGCGAGATCGCGCCGCACCTGACGACCGACGACGACGACCCCCAGGGGGAGAGGACGCAGAATGGACAAGCGGGCGGTGGCGGTGCTCTTTGGAGGTCGCTCCAGCGAGCACTCGATCAGCTCCGCGACGGCGGGCGGCGTCCTCCGCGCGATTGACCGGGACCGCTTCGACGTCATCCCGATCGGGATCACCCGTTCCGGCGCCTACGTGCTCGAGGACGACGACCCCGAGAAGTTCGCCCTCGACCCGAGCCGCATGCCCGAGGTCGTCGACAACGGCACACGCATCGTCTGGCCGGATTCCGCCGAGACCCGTGAACTGCGGGTGCGGGATGCCGCGGGCGAGCGTTCGCTCGGCCGAATCGACGTCGTGCTGCCGATCCTCCACGGGCGATTCGGGGAGGACGGGACGGTGCAGGGGTTCCTCGAGCTCCTCGGCATCCCCTACGCGGGCGCCGGGGTGCTGATGTCGGCGATCGGCATGGACAAGCACACGACCAAGAGCGTGCTGAAAGCGGCGGGCGTGCCCGTCGTTCCATGGGTGACGGTGACCCGCGCCGATCTCGACCGAGACCGCGCGCAGATCGAGCATCGCGTGCGTGCCCTCGACCTCCCCGTGTTCGTCAAGCCGGCGCGCGCCGGATCGAGCGTCGGGGTGACCAAGGTGGCGGACCTGTCTGACCTGGACGCCGCGTTCGAAACCGCCTTCGCCGAAGACGACACGGTGCTCGTGGAGAAAGCCGTGACGGGTCGCGAGATCGAGTGCGGCGTGCTGCCCGGGCGCGACGGCGGTCTGCCGCGCGTGAGCCTGCCCGGGGAGATCGTGATCACGGGACGCGAGTTCTACGATTTCGAGGCCAAGTACCTCGGCGCGCCCGGGGTCGAACTGGTGTGTCCGGCCCAGCTGCGCGACGGCGAGATGGCCGAGATGCAGCGCGTCGCGGCCCGCGCCTTCGAGGCCGTGGGCGGCGAGGGTCTCGCTCGCGTCGACTTCTTCTTCACCGGCACCGACTTCTTCGTCAACGAGGTGAACACGATGCCCGGCTTCACCCCGATCTCGATGTTCCCCGCCTGCTGGATCGCGACCGGCATGACCTACACCGAGCTGATCTCCGAACTGATCGACGGCGCGCGCGAGCGCTGAGCCGACCGCTCAGGGCAGCAGCGTGTCGGTGGTCGTGCAGTAGCTCTCGGCCGGCAGCTGCTCCACGAGGGGACCGAGGGAACCGAGCACTTCGTTGGGGGAGACCGTCTCGTTGTCGACGAAGACCTCCACCGCCGGCGTGCGCCCGTAGCTCGTGATCAGGTAGGTCGGGGCCTGCGAATCGTCGACGATCCAGTCGACGCCGCCGATGGTGATGCACTGCGCCTCTGTGGGCCCGGGAGGGGTGACCCCGCACGTGAGCAGCACCGCGGCGGGGTCTCCCCACGCTCCCGTCGACTGGGCGTCGGTCCACCGCCGATCCTGACCGTCGAGCGCGTCGGGAAGGCGCACGATCACGTCGGCGCAGAGAGGGTCGTTGGCGTCGGCGGCGGGGTCGAGGGCGACCGTCGACGAGCAGCCGGCCAAGAGGGCGACAGCGAGTGAGACGCCCACCGTTCCGCTGGCGATGCGGCGCGACGGACCACGGGAGGTGAGCACCCGTCCACGCTACCCGGCGATCCTGCGAGCCGCCCGCCGATAGCGTGGAGTCATGACCGACAGCCGCACCGTGGGACAGCTGGGCGAGATGCAGGTGCTCGCGCGCATCCTCGACCACCTCGGGACCTCCGCGGCGGAAGTGGGCCCGGGGGATGACGCCGCGGTGCTCCCGCTCGCGGACCACCGGGTCGTGGCGACGACCGACACGCTCGTGCACGGGCCGGACTTCCGTCTGGCCTGGTCCAGCGGCTTCGACCTCGGGTGGAAGGCCGCGGCGGTGAACCTGGCCGACGTGGCGGCCATGGGTGCACGCCCCGTCGCGCTGCTGGTCGCGCTCGCGATGCCCGACGACACGTCGATGGACACCGTCGCCTCCCTCGCCGACGGTCTGCGGGCCGCGTGCGAGACCCTGGCGCCCGGCAGCCGCGTGGAAGGCGGCGACCTCACCGCGTCCGACACCCTGACGATCGCCGTCACCGCGCTCGGCACCCTCGAGGGTCGGGAACCGGTGCGGCGCAGCGGGGCGCACGCGGGCGACGTCGTCGCCGTCGCGGGGGAGATCGGCCCTGCTGCGCGCGGCCTCGGGCTGCTGTTCCAGCGATTCCGCGACCGAGACGGCACGCCGGTCGCTGTCGACGAGAGCGTGCTCGACGCGGCGGAGCGTTTCGATCTGTCCCGTCAGCTCCGTCCGGTGCCGCCCATCGCGGCCGGTCCCGCAGCCGCCCGCGCGGGGGCGACGGCCATGATGGACGTGTCGGACGGGCTCGTGCTGGACGCGACACGCCTCGCGTCCGCCTCGGGGGTGACGATCGATCTGCGCTCGTCGGCGATCGGCGGGGAATCGGCGCTGTCCGGCGGCGAGGACCACGCGCTGCTGGCCACCTTCCCGCCGCAGGCCTCACGTCCGGAGGGCTTCCGCGTCGTCGGGAGGGTGGTCCCCGCGGGAGGCGACGCCGTGCTCATCGACGGGCAGGCTCCGCGAGGTCGTGGCGGCTGGGACCCCTACGCCGACTGGGACGCAGGCCGGGGCTGATCCGATTCCCCAGCGGGCTCCGGCCGCGCCCACCAGATCGTCGTGTCGCCGTGGCGTCGGGATCGCTGCCAGCGGAGTCCCGGCGGAAGGGTCGGCTCGCCCGAGCGTGTGGCGCGCTCTATCACGACGTCCGCGTCGGCGGAGAGCACTCCGGCCACGAGCGCGAGGGTCTCGGTCAGCTCCGCGTCGGCGAGGTCGTACGGCGGATCGAGGAACACGAGGTCGAACCGATGAGACGTGCCGCGGAGGAACGCGTCGCTGCTGGACCGGTGCACCAGCGCCGTCACGCCGTCCATGGCCTTGGCCACTCGTCGGGCGTTCCGCGTGGCGACGGCGGCCGCCTTCGGTGCCTTCTCGACGAGGTCTGCCGACGTGGCGCCGCGGGAGAGGCATTCCAGGCCGAGCGCCCCGGAGCCGGCGTACAGGTCCAGGACAGCGGATCCGGCGATCGCCCCGGCGGACTCGAGCGCCCCGATCACGGATTCGCGCACGCGCTCCGAAGTCGGTCGCGTGCCGGCGTCGGGGACCTCGAGGGGGATCGAGCCGGCGCCTCCGGCGATGATGCGGGTCACCGCTCCACCCTACAAAGCCGGGGGCGTCGGTGGCGGTGCCTAGACTTTCTGCCATGCCCACCCTCGACTCCCGCCTCGACGGTGTCGTCGGCACGGCGGCCAAGACGCTGGAGCGCGCGTTCGGGATGAGGACCGTGGGCGATCTGCTCGGCCACTATCCTCGTCGCTACGCCCGTCGGGGCGAGCTGACGCCCATCCTCACACTGCCCGTTGGAGAGACGGTCACCATCGTGGCCGAGGTGCGCCGCGTCGGCGAACGGCGCATGCGCAACCGCAGCGGGAGCATCCTCGAGGTCGTGATCGGCGACGGCACCGGCGAGATGTCGCTGACGTTCTTCAATCAGTCCTGGCGCATGAAGGACCTCCGGCCGGGGCGTCGCGGCACCTTCTCGGGAAAGGTGGGGGAGTACCGCGGGTCGGTGCAGTTGACGCATCCCGCCTACGAACTCTTCGATGACATCGACACCGCTCTCATGTCGGCCGAAGCGTGGGCGAAGCTTCCGATCCCGATCTATCCGGCGACGAGCACGCTGACGAGCTGGCAGATCACCAAGCTCGTCCACCACGCGCTCGACGTGCTCGACCCCGTGCCCGACCCGCTGCCCGACAGGCTTCGCGAGGCTGCGCGTCTGCTTCCGCTGGGCACCGCCATCGAACGCATCCACCGTCCGGACTTCGACGAGCAGATCGAACCAGCCCGACAGACGCTCCGCATGCACGAGGCCTTCGTGCTGCAGGCGGCGCTGCTGCAGCAGCGTCACTTCGTGCGGGCGATGTCGGCGACCGCCCGGACACCGGGCGCGCTGCTGGCCGACTTCGATGCGCGACTGCCGTTCGAGCTCACCGAGGATCAGGTCGAGGTCGGTGCGCGCATCGGCGCGGACCTCGCCGGGGCCTGGCCGATGAACCGTCTCGTGCAGGGCGAGGTCGGCTCGGGGAAGACGCTGGTGGCGCTCCGAGCGATGCTCCAGGTCGCCGAGAGCGGGGGGCAGTCCGCCCTCATCGCGCCGACCGAGGTCCTCGCCGCTCAGCATCTTCGCTCGATCACCAGGATGCTCGGCCCCGAACTCGCTCCGCGGATCATGCCGACGCTGCTCACCGGGCAGCTCTCGGCAGCGGAACGACGCCGCGCAGCCCTGCGCGTCGCGTCGGGTCAGTCGCTCGTCGTCGTCGGCACGCACGCCCTCCTGAGCGAGAGCACGACCTTCGCCGACCTCGGGCTCGTCGTCGTCGACGAGCAGCACCGGTTCGGAGTCGACCAGCGCGAATCGTTGCGGGCGAAGGGAACCTCCCCGCACGCGCTGGTCCTCACGGCCACACCCATCCCCCGCACCGTCGCGATGACGGTGTTCGGCGACCTCGACGTCTCCACGATCCGCTCGATGCCGGCCGGTCGAGCAGGCATCGAGACGCACGTGGCCCCGGTCGCCGAGCGACCGGCCTGGTTCGCTCGCGTGTGGGACCGCATCGCCGAAGAGGTGTCGCAGGGACGCCAGGCGTTCGTCGTGTGCCCGGCGATCGACGCCGACGGCCGCGGAGGAGCCGTGCGCGACGGCGCCGACGACCCCGCCGCCGACCCCGTCGCTGACGCCGTTGCGGCGGGCACGGGCCCGGCGCGCACGCGGTGGGGCGTCGTGCAGGTCGCCGAGCTGCTGGCGGGGCACCCGGCCTTCGCGGCGCTGCGCGTCGAGACGCTGCACGGCAAGATGCCCGCCGAGCACAAGGACGCCGTGATGCAGGCCTTCGCCCGCGGCGAGGTCGACGTGCTCGTGGCCACGACCGTCGTCGAGGTCGGCGTCGATGTGCCCAACGCCTCGACGATGGTCATCCTCGAGGCCGATCGATTCGGTGTGTCGCAGCTCCACCAGCTGCGGGGGCGTGTCGGCCGCGGCGGCGTGCCGGGCCTGTGCCTGCTCGTGACGGAGGCCGAGCGAGGCAGTCCCGCGCGCGACCGGGTCGATGCGGTGGCGCGCACCCTCGACGGATTCGCCCTCGCCGAGGTGGACCTCGAGCTGCGGGGCGAGGGAGATGTGCTCGGTGACGCGCAGTCGGGGGCGCGCACATCGCTGCGACTGCTCCGGGTCGTCACCGACGCCGACATGATCGCCCACGCGCGCGCCGCGGCCGAGGAGGTGCTCGCCGCCGATCCGGCCCTGGAAGGACACCCCGCGCTGGAGGCGGCCCTCGCGCGGAGGGTGGGGATGGCGGAACGAGCAGCCCTCGCCAAGAACTGAGCACGGCCGCGCCGCTAGGCTGGCTGCATGAGCAGCCGTGTCGCCGTGGTCCCGGGATCCTTCGACCCGCCGACCCTGGGCCACCTCGACGTCATCCGTCGCGCCGCGGGTCTGTACGACCGGCTGCACGTACTGGTCGTGCACAATCCGGACAAGGAGGCGATGCTTCCGATCGCGCAGCGCCTGTCGCTGCTGGAGGAATCCATCGCCGAGGGCGACGTCGACGGCGACGTCGTCGTTGCGGCCTGGAGCGTCGGTCTGCTCGTCGACTACGCGGTGGAGGTCGGAGCGGGCGTGCTCGTGAAGGGCATCCGCTCACAGGTGGACGTCGCATACGAGACCCCCATGGCCATCGTGAACCGGCACCTCGCCGAGATCGAGACGGTGTTCCTGCTGCCCGACCCCGCCCACGCCATGGTGTCGAGCTCCCTGGTCCGGCAGGTGTCGGCTCTCGGCGGCGACGTGTCGCCGTTCGTGCCTGCGCCGGTTGCGCGCTTCCTCGACACGGGGGCCCGCGGGATCTGACGGGATGCTCCGACCGGCCCGCCTCCCGCTTCGCACGGGTAGCATTGTCGACCGTGGTCAAGCACAGTCAGGGACCGTTCGTCCTCCCCGTCCGCGACATCACCCACCGCCCGGGTGAGATGCGCGAGTTCGAGATCGAGGTGACTGCTCCCGAGAAGTGGGGCGAGGGCCTCGTCTCGGTTCCGCAGGGTGAGCCGATCACCGTCGACGTGCGTCTGGAGTCGGTTCACGAGGGCATTCTCGTCTCCGCGGACATCGACACCGACTACCGAGGCGTCTGCGGTCGGTGCCTCACCGATGTGTCGGAACCGGTCGAAGTCGAGTTTCAGGAGCTTTTCGCGTATCCTGGATCGGAACAAACTGACTTCGAGGTTCACGACGACCACGTGGATCTTGAACCTCCGGTCAGGGAAGCGATCGTCTTGTCGCTTCCGTTCCAGCCGGTGTGTCAGCCGGACTGTCCCGGGCTCGACCCCGTGACGGGCGAGAGGCTGACGGGGCGCACGGTTCAGGAGCAGCCCGCTCCGATCGATCCGCGCTGGGCCGCGCTGCAGGACTACACCACAGACCACGACGACACCTCGCGCCCGTGAGGGCGGGCAGGTCGCCGAGAACACAGAAGAGAGTCAGCCATGGCAGGTAACCCCCCGAAGCGGAAGGTCTCCCGTTCCAACACGCGCTCACGCCGCGCGCAGTGGAAGGCCGAGGCCCCCACGCTCGTCAAGACCGTCGAGAACGGCAAGACCGTCTACAGCCGTCCGCACCAGGCGAAGGTCGTCACCGACTCGCAGGGCACGGAGCTGTTCCTGGAGTACAAGGGCCGCAAGGTCGCCGACGTCTGATCGGCCGTCGCGGCTGATCATGGCGCAGCGTGGCACGCGGGCGACGGCGTCCGACGCGTCCCTTCTCGACAAGCTCGGGGTCGATATCGACCCCGAGCTTCTGTCGCTTGCGCTCACGCACCGTTCGTGGGCGTATGAGAACGGCCAAGGACCGCACAACGAACGTCTCGAGTTCCTCGGCGACAGTGTGCTCGGCCAAGCCGTCACCGTGCGGCTGTACACCCGGCATCCTGAGCTCGACGAGGGCTCGCTGGCCAAGCGTCGTGCGAGCGTGGTGTCCACCGTCGCGCTGGCCGAGGTCGCGCGCGGCATCCGGCTCGGAGAGCATTTGCGTCTTGGGGTCGGCGAAGACCGCACGGGCGGGCGGGACAAGGACTCGATCCTCGCCGACACCATGGAGGCCGTGATCGGCGCGACCTATCTGTCGACGGGTCCGGACGCGGCGACCTCCCTCGTCCTGCGGCTTGTCGAGCCGCTGCTCGCGGATCCCGAGCGCTACGGCGTCGCGATGGATCCCAAGACGGGACTCCAGGAGCTCGCCGCGAGGCTCGAGCGTCCGGCGCCGGTCTACGAGGTCGATTCCACCGGTCCCGACCACGACCGGGTGTTCACCGCCACGGTCGCCGTCGGCGATCACTCCTCGGTCGGCGTCGGGACCAGCAAGAAGCAGGCCGAGATGGCCGCGGCGCTCACCGCGTGGCACGAACTCAGCGCGCGTGCCTGAGCTGCCCGAGGTCGAGGTCGTCCGTGCGGGCCTCGCCCCCGCCGTCAGCGGCGCCCGGGTGACCGCCGTGACGGTGCTCGATGACCGGGCACTCACACGGCACCCCGGCACCGCGGCCGACTTCGAGGCGCGACTGACGGGGCGGACGATGCAGGCGGCCGCGCGCCGCGGCAAGTTCCTGTGGCTCCCGCTCCTGCCGGAAGCGCCGGAGGAATCGGTCGGCGTCGTGGCGCACCTCGGCATGAGCGGTCAGCTGCTCCTTCGTCCCGCCGGTTCGCCCCCCGAGCGTCACGAACGCATTCGCCTCGACGTGCAGCACCCCGAGCACGGCGAGCTCGCCGTCGTGTTCGCCGATCAGCGCACCTTCGGCTCGCTCGCCTGGGACGCCCTCGTGCCGACACCGGACGCCGCGGCCGGGGGCGCCGGCTGGCCGGCCGCGACCGTTCCGACGCAGGTCGTTCACATCGCCCGCGACCCCCTCGACCCCGCGTTCGCCGAGGCGGACTTCCGGAAGGCGCTGGGTCGCAAGGGCTCCGCGATCAAGCGCGTGCTGCTGGATCAGACCGTCGTGAGCGGCATCGGGAACATCTATGCCGACGAGTCCCTGTGGGCTGCTCGCATCCATCCCGAGACGCCGGCGTCCGCGTTGGCCACTCGAGCCGTGCGGCGCCTGCTCTCCGAGGTTCGCGCGGTGCTGCACAAGGCCCTCGCCGAGGGTGGGACGAGTTTCGACGCGCAGTACGTCAACGTCAACGGGCAGGCGGGCTACTTCGCCCATTCGCTGAACGTCTACGGGCGCACCGGGCAGGCCTGTCCGCGCTGCGGGCATCCGGTCGTGCGGGTGTCGTTCACCAACCGCAGCAGCCACTTCTGCGCCCGGTGCCAGAAGCGCGCATCTTGAGGTTCACGTCAGCGTCTTCTTCCAGGCGCCGTCGTACAGGACGGGGACGAATCCGAGTGCCTCGTTGATGTCGAGCATCGGCCGGTTCTCCTCGGCGTTGTAGGTGAGCACGCGCGGGGAGTCCGGCGCGATCTCGCGCCACCGCAGCAGTCCGGCGCACTTGACCAGCATGCCCAGGCGGTGCCCGCGATGCGCCGCGAGCACGAGCGTGTCCTCCTGGAACGTGACCGAACCGGGAGCGGAGCCGCGCACGAGCTCGTTGAACGCGCACAGCTCACCGGTGGCGATGTGCTCTGCGGCGGTCACCAGCACGCGGTGGCCGCCGTCGAGCCACAGGGCGTCGTGCCGTTCCACGCGGGCGGCATCCCAGGCCTCTTCGTCGAAGGTCAGCGCGGCGGCGGGAACATCCGTCGACATCCGCGACTTCATCCAGGCGTACCCGGCGACGCGTTCCGCGGGAGTGGGCAGCATCCACGGCACGACCCGGTAGCCGGAGGCCGCCGCCCGGGCAGCGGTGAGCAGGCTCTGCACCCGATCCGGTGCGGCGGTGAGGTCGAAGGCGCTGCATCGCTCGATCTGCTCGAGGGTGTAGCCGTGCCGTCGATAGAAGCGCGCGGCGTGATCGAGGGGGATGCTGCCGAACCCCGTCGGCGGTGCAAGACGTTCGCCCGGAGCGTCGGGGTGGTCCGCCCATGATTGCAGCACCGTGCGACCGTGTTCGCGCGCCGTGCTCTCGACGAGACGGTGAGCGGCCGAGCCGATGCCTCGCCCCCACGACGCCCGGATGAGTTCGATGGTCCAGAAGGCCACCGTCGACCCGGCTTCGAGAGGGATGTCCACGCCGACCCGGCCGATCGCGCGTCCGTCGTCGTCGGTCACGAGCCACAGGTGCCGGATCTCATACGCGTCCGGGCGGTAGTGCGGCAACAGCTCCGCAACGGTGCGGGTGTGGTCGTCGGTCCCGGACACCTCCCGGGAGACGGTGTTGCGTGCCGCCACGGTGGCGACGAAGTCCGCCGCGTCGGGATCCGCCGGTGATCGGGGGATCCCGACGCGGCGGAACGAGCCGCCATGGAAGGGGACGACCTCGGGGGTCGTGTCGGACATGATCGCTTCTTCCATCGGGTGGTCACAGGCGTGGAACGCGCAGCAGGTAGACGCGTTCGGCCCGTCTCTCGCGTTCGGCGCGTTCGCGGCGTGCGGCGTCGCGTCGAGACAGCTGTGCAGGGTCATCGGCGACGTCGAGGCGCCGAGCGCTCCGGAGGAGCAGCCACAGGCCGAGACGCAGTTCGAGGCGATCGACGGCGGACAGGCGGTGATCGCTCACCGCGGCGGACAGGGTTTCCCGCTCGTGCGAAGTCACGAAGGGTGCGAGTGTGTTCACGGAAGTGCACTTTCGAGTGAGGACGCGCGAGTGGCGCAGAATCATCGAGCGGCGGGGAGCCTCGCAATCGGGGTGAAGCGAGGTCGAGCCGGGGGTGCCGAAGCGGCGCGCACGGACGGCGCGGGGTGCGGGTGAGGCGGCGGTCAGGCGACGACGCGCGTGACGACGTCGCGGAATCCGGCCACCGGAGCGAGACCACGGTGCGGGGAGCGGATCCCGGTACGGGTGATCGGCGCGAAAGGCGCAAGCATCTGAATCATCGGTGACCTCCTTTCCGGCTGAGACGCGATCTGGACACTAGCGCGGCGGATCCAAGACGTCAAGGGTCTTTTCGGTTTCGGTGGACGACGGGCGTGTCGGATGCGATCGATGACCGTCTGTCGCGCCGACGTCGCGGCGTGTCTCGGGTAGCGTGTATCGGTGATCCAGACAGGCCGGAGGACGCATCCATGCACCTGAAGAGCGTGACGCTCAAAGGGTTCAAGTCGTTCGCCCAGCCGACGACCTTCGAACTCGAGACAGGGGTCACGTGCATCGTCGGGCCGAACGGATCCGGCAAGTCCAATGTCGTCGACGCGCTCGCGTGGGTGATGGGGGAGCAGGGTGCGAAGACGCTGCGCGGCGGCAAGATGGAGGATGTCATCTTCGCCGGAACGGCCACGCGCGGTCCGCTCGGACGTGCCGAGGTGCAGCTGACCATCGACAACGGCGACGGTGCCCTGCCGATCGAGTACGCCGAGGTGAGCATCCGCCGCACCCTGTTCCGCAACGGATCGAGTGAGTACGCGATCAACGGCGAGTCGTGTCGGCTCCTCGACGTGCAGGAGCTGCTGAGCGATTCGGGGCTCGGTCGCGAGATGCACGTCATCGTCGGTCAGGGCCGGCTCGACGCCGTGCTGCAGGCCTCTCCCGAAGACCGCCGCGGCTTCATCGAAGAAGCAGCAGGCATCCTCAAGCACCGGCGCCGCAAAGAGAAGACGCTGCGCAAGCTCGAGGCGATGGAGGCGAACCTCACGCGCCTCAGCGACCTGGCCGGCGAGCTGCGCCGACAGCTCAAGCCGCTCGGCCGGCAGGCCGAGGTCGCCAGAGAGGCGCAATCGATCGCCGCGATCGTGCGCGACGCGAAGGCGCGGCTGCTCGCCGACGACCTCGTCGCCCTGCGAACCGAGCTCGACGCGTTCGCCCGCACCGAGCAGGAGCGGCACACCGAGCGCGGAGCACTGCAGGAGCAGCTCGACGTCGTGCGGGGCCGCATCGCGCATCTCGAAGCCGAACAGCGTTCGGAAGCCGTCGACGAGGCGCGGCGCGTCGCCCACGGCCTAGAGCGTGTTCAGGAGCGCCTCCGGTCGCTCTACGCCCTCGCCGGGCAGCGCCTGTCGCTGCTGGCGGAACCGGAGCAGAGCGACATCGTCGAGGGCGCGACGGTGACCCAGGCGGCGATCGACGAGGCTCGAGCCGAGATCGACGACATCGCCGCGGGCCTCGGCGACGCGCAGGACGCCGCCGAATCGGCGGGGCGCGACGTCATCCGTGCCCGCGCCGAGCTCGACGCTCTCGATGTCGACATCGCCGAGCAGAGCTCACTCGTCTCGGCGCACGACATGAAGATCACCGCGATGCGCGGAACGGCCGAAGCAGCGGATTCCGCCCTGACAGCGGTGCGCACTGCGGTCGACCGCCAGCAGAAAGCGCTCGATGCGGCACTGACCCGACGTGCCGAGGCCGAGGCGGAACTCGACGAGATCGACGTCGGCTCGGCGCCGCAGAGCGCCGTCGACGAGAACACCGCCGCCTACGAGCGCGCTCAGCGCACCGCCGGCGACCTCGAGACCGAGGTCTCGGAGCTGCGCGACAGACTGCACGCCGCCGAGCGCGAGGGCGAGGCCCTCAGCGCGCAGACCGCGGCCCTCTCCCGTGCGCTCGACGTGCGCAATGCGGCGTCGGAGCTCCTCGCCGAAGGCGCTGCCGGGCTTGTCGGCCTCGTGGGGGACGCGGTGCAGGTGACGCCGGGATACGAGGCCGCGATCGCCGCCGTGCTCGGCCCCCTCGCCGAGGGTGTTCTCGCCCAGGACCGCGGCGCCGCTTTCGACCTCGCGTCGACCCTGCGCGGTCGTGATCTCGGTGTCGTGGACATCGTCATCGCCGACGTCCGGGTCGGCGGCAGCGACCTGCCGGAGATCCCCGGCGCGCGTCCCGCTCACGAGGTGGTGACGGCGCCGGCCGGCATTCAGGACATGCTCGCGCGTGTGCTGATCGCGGACGACCTCGACGCCGTGCGCGCCGTCGCCGACACTCTCGACGCGCAGCCCGCCGCGCCGCTGACGGTGGTCACGCGAGACGGCGAGGTCTTCACCGGACCGACGGTGCGTGCCGGCTCCGGTCAGGGGCGATCGCGCCTCGAGCTCGCCGCTGAACGCGACGGCGCCGCGGATCGACGAGCCGAGATCCTGGTCGTCGCCGACTCGCTGCGCGAGGCGCTCGGCGAACGATCCGCACAGCTCGATCGCGCCCGCGCCGAGACGAAGGCGAGCCTGTCCGCGCTCCGCGAGCACGACGCCGCGCTCGCGGCCCACGCCGAGCGCGTCAATCGCGCGACGGTGCGCCAGGAGTCGGCCTCTGCGGAGTGCGAGCGGCTCACAGCCGGACTTCGTCAGGCTCAGGCTGCCGTGGAAGAGGCCGAGGCGGCGGCCCGGTCCGCACAGGAGCAGCTGACCCACGCGCTGGAGCTTCCCCGGCCCATTCTCGACGTCTCCGCGCGCGACGGCCTTCTCCTCGCGCTCGAAGAGGCCCGCGACGCCGAGATGCGCGCGCGGCTCGACGTCGAGACGCTGCGCGAGCGCGTGCGAGCCGGTCAGGCACGGGTGCAGCAACTGGAGAGACAGCGTGAGCGCGAGCGAGCGGCCGCGGAGGAGGCCGCGCGGCGCGCCGTCATCCGCCGTGCGCAGCGCGAGACCGCGCAGGGGATCTCGGCCGCGCTGCCCGCGGTGCTCGACTCCGTCGACCGCTCGCTCAGCCAGGCGCGTGTCGAACTGGCCGCGGCCGAGTCCGCGCGCACGGCGCTGACGGCGGAGCTCGCCGACCTCCGCCGATCCGAAGCCTCGACGCGGGAGCGGCTCGCCGGGCTCACCGAGAGCGTGCACGGGCTGGAATTGACGATTCACGAGAAGAAGCTGCACGTGTCGAGCCTGCTGGAGCGGGTCTCGAACGAGTTGGGTCTCGGCGAAGACGTCCTGGTCGCGGAATACGGCCCGGATCAGCCCTTTCCTAGCGGCCTACACCTCTCATCGGGCAGTCTCGCCGCCACAGGCGAGCAATCTGACGGTACGACGGACGATGATATGCCGACGGTCGCATACGACCGGACGGCCCAACGGAAGCGGCTTCAGGAGGCCGAGCGCAAGCTGTCGCAGCTCGGCCGGGTGAACCCGCTGGCGCTCGAGGAGTTCGCCGCCCTCGAGCAGCGTCACAAGTTCCTCGTGGATCAGCTCGACGATCTGACGCGTACCCGAAAGGATCTCGCGACCATCATCGAGGAGCTCGACGAGCGGATGCGGGCCATCTTCCTCGAGGCGTTCGAGGACACGAAGGTCGCCTTCGGCGAGGTCTTCCCGATCCTCTTCCCCGGAGGAACCGGCAGCATCTCGCTCACCGACCCCGAGTCGCCGTTGACGACCGGGATCGAGGTCTCCGTGCGTCCGGTCGGCAAGAAGATCGAGCGGCTGTCGCTGCTGTCCGGGGGAGAGCGCTCACTCGCCGCCGTCGCGCTGCTGACGGCGATCTTCAAGGCGCGGCCGAGCCCCTTCTACATCCTCGACGAGGTCGAGGCTGCCCTCGACGACGCGAACCTCGGCCGGCTGCTCGGCGTGTTCGAACAGCTTCGCGAGAGCAGCCAGCTCATCGTCATCACGCACCAGAAGCGCACGTTGGAGATCGCCGATGCGCTCTACGGCGTCTCGATGCGGCAGGACGGCGTGTCCGCCGTCGTCGGCCAGCGCGTGCGCGACCGGGAGCGCGTCACCGCCTGATCCGTGGCGGGCTCCGGTCGCGGCGGGGCGACGCCCCTAGGCTGGGGGCATGGCAGAGAGTTCCTGGTCGCTCGGTCGCGCGCTGCGCGGCATGTTCGTGAAGCCGACGATCGACGAGACGACGTGGGACGACCTCGAGACGGCGCTGCTCACCGCCGACTTCGGTCCGGACATCACCGAGCGCATCGTCGACGAGCTGCGCGAGAAGGTCGATCGGTACCGCACCACCGATCCGAGAGACCTGCAGCGGATGCTGCGGGAGACGCTCGAGGAGCACTTCGCCCGGTTCGACACCACGCTGAAACTCACGGAGCGTCCGGCCGTCGTCCTCGTGGTCGGCGTCAACGGCGTGGGCAAGACCACCACGATCGGCAAGTTCGCCAAGTTCCTGCAGCGTTACGGACGCACCGTCGTCGTCGGGGCGGCCGACACCTTCCGGGCCGCCGCCGTCGAGCAGCTCGCCACGTGGGCCGAGCGCGGCGGCGCGACGATCGTGCGTCCCCAGCAGGAGGGTCAGGATCCCGCCTCGGTGGCGTTCCAGACGATCGACCATGCCAAGCAGACCGGCACGGAGATCGTGCTCATCGACACCGCCGGACGCCTGCACACCAAGGGTGGGCTCATGGATGAACTCACGAAGATCCGCCGGGTGGTCGAGAAGCAGGCGCCGATCAGCGAAGTGCTGCTCGTGCTCGATGCCACGACGGGACAGAACGGCGTGATGCAGGCGGAGGCGTTCCTGCAGCACGCCGGTGTGACCGGACTGGTCATCACCAAGCTCGACGGCTCCGCCAAGGGCGGTTTCATCCTCAACGTGCAGGAGCGCACCGGGATCCCGGTCAAGCTCCTCGGGCAGGGCGAGGGCATCGGCGACCTCACGGGGTTCACCCCGCACGTGTTCGCCGCGTCGCTCGTTGACTGATCCGGCGACACGACCCGCAGATCTATCGCCCGGGCGGGCGTGCTGGTTTCATGGAGGGATGGCGATCGAGCACGATTACTTCGGCCTTCTCGAGTCCGGCCCCGACGGGTCGCTCTTCTGGTCGGAGGTCGTCGAGCTCGGCGACCAGTCCGTGACCGTCGATCTCACCGCTCCCGATCAGGACGATGTCTCTCCCGCCGCTCTCGATGTCGCCGCGGCGCTCATCGCTGCGCTGGAGGCCGTCGACGCGAAGGCCCGGGGAGCGATGGTCTCCGAGCTCGGCGACCGCACCAGCGAGGTGATCGAGTACATCCTGCAGCAGCAGGAGTCGCTCGGCGACGACCTCGAGGACATGCTCGTCGACATCAGCGGCGACACCCACGTCGACATCATCCGGTCGTTGCAGATCATGAGCATGACCATCCTCGCGGATGAACTCGGCGGCAGCGATCCGTTCGCCGTGCTCGAGTACGCTCTGGATCCCGACGCGACGGACGATGTGCTGCTGGTGAACCTCGACTCCGACGGCGATGTCGTCTCGGTGACCAGCGCCGACTGACGACCGCGAGCCGCGGTAGATCGCCGGGCGCGTCAGACGGCCTGGGCGAAGCGGTCCGCGCCGGCTTCCTCGCCGATGTGCGCGAGGTGCCGGGGAAGGTCTCTTCCCATCGACCGCATGGACTGGGCCCACAGACGCCCCGCGCGGTAGGACGAGCGCACGAGCGGACCGGCCAGCACGCCGAGGAATCCGATCCGCTCCGCCTCCGTCTTGAACGCGACGAACTCCTCCGGCTTGACCCAGCGGGCGACCGGCAAATGCCGCGGGGACGGTCGCAGATACTGCGTGATGGTGATGATGTCCGTGCCCGCCTCGCGGAGGTCCCGAAGCGCCCGCGCGACCTCCTCCGGCTCCTCGCCCATGCCGAGAATGAGGTTGGACTTCGTGATGAGACCGGCTCGGTGTGCCCGCGTGAGCACGCCGAGCGACCGCTCGTAGCGGAAGGCCGGACGGATGCGCTTGAAGATGCGCGGCACCGTCTCGACGTTGTGGGCGAACACCTCGGGGCGGCTCGAGAAGACCTCGTCCAGTTGGCCGGGATCCCCGTTGAAGTCGGTGGCGAGGATCTCGACGCCGGTGCGCGGATTCCGCTCGTGGATGGCTCGAACCGTCTCCGCATGCAGCCACGCACCACCATCGGGCAGGTCGTCGCGGGCGACCCCCGTCACGGTCGCGTATCGCAGGTCCATCGCCGCGACGCTCTCGGCCACGCGCCGCGGTTCATCCGTGTCGTAGTCGGCGGGTTTGCCGGTGTCGATCTGGCAGAAGTCGCAGCGTCGCGTGCACTGGGAGCCGCCGATGAGGAAGGTCGCCTCGCGGTCTTCCCAGCACTCGTAGATGTTCGGGCACCCGGCCTCCTGGCAGACGGTGTGCAGCTCCTCGGTCTTCACGAGCGAGTGCAGTGCGGAGTACTCCGGTCCCATCTTCGCGCGCGTCTTGATCCACTCCGGCTTGCGCTCGATCGGCGTCTGCGCATTGCGTACCTCGAGCCGCAGCATCCTTCGCCCGTCGGGTCGGGTCGCGGCACTGTCGCCGCTCGTGGGTGCGCAGCCGGTCATGCCGCGACCTCCGCGTAGGTGCTCGTGAGGTGCCGGATGACGGTGGCGACGATGTCGCGCGGACGGGTCGCCACTCCGGAGGCTTCGCTCACCGTGGTGACGCCGGCGTCGGTGATCCCGCACGGGATGATGCCTTGGAACGGCGCGAGCGAGTTGTCGCAGTTGATCGCGAACCCGTGCATCGTCACTCCGCGCTCGACGCGCACGCCGATCGCGGCCACCTTGTCGTCGCCGAGGGGCCGCCGCACCCAGACCCCGCTCCGTCCGGTCACCTGGTGCCCTTCGACACCGTGCTCGGCCAGCGCGTCGATGAGGAGGCGCTCGAGACGTCGTACGTGGGCGACGACGTCGACGGGGTCGGGGAGGCGCACGATGGGATACCCGACGAGCTGACCGGGTCCGTGCCACGTGATCTTCCCGCCGCGGTCGACGTCGATGACCGGCGTGCCGTCGGTCGGACGCTCGTGTGCCGCGGTGCGAGTGCCCGCGGTGTAGACGGCCTCGTGCTCCAGCAGCAGCACGGTGTCCGGGCGCGTGCGATCGACGACATCGGCGTGCACGCGTCGCTGCAGCTCCCACGCGTGGCGATAGGGCACGAGGTCGGGGGCGAGGCCCAGGGTCAGGATGTCGGGCATCACGAACCTTCCTGGAATGTTGGAATGCGTCCAACAATACCCGTGCTGCGATCAGCGGGCGGCGACACGCGCGTGCATTGCGTCCGCGTCGATAGCGTGGACCCGTGGACAGTGGAGCGCGTGTCGGCCGACCCAAGGCGTCTTCGCGCGAGACGCTCGCCGAGGCGGCCTGCGAGCTCTTCCTCGAACAGGGCTTCGCGGCGACGTCGATCGTGGACATCACGCGGCGCGCGGGTGTGAGCCGGTCGAGCTTCTTCAACTACTTCGCCTCCAAGTCCGACATCCTGTGGAGCGGGTTCGACGAGCGGCTCGACGTGGTCGCGCGATCGCTGAGCGACGGCGTCGAGGTGGATGCCGCGCTCCGCTCCTTCGCCGAGGCGTTCGCGCCGGACAGTCTCGCGCTCGGGATCGTGAACGCGGCGATCATGGGCATCGAGAGCGATCTCGAGTCCGAACGCGCCCGCCGCCAGCTGCGGCTGAGCGGTCTGATCGCGGACCGGCTTCGCGCTCCGGCGGACGATTCCGCCGCCGCGGACATCGACGGGGCGGCGCGCGCGGCCGCCATCTTCAGCGCCGTATGGCGGTGGGCCGGGTCGGGCCCCGGAACGTCGTCTCTCCCTGACGAGGTGACGGCGGCGCTGGCGCTCGTGCTGCCGCGCTGACCCGCCGCGGACGCGTAGAATCGGGGGATCATGGCGACTTTCGGCACTCTCTCCGACCGGCTCACCGAGACCTTCCGCAACCTCCGCACCAAAGGGAAGCTCACTCCCGCGGACGTCGATGGCACCGTCCGCGAGATCCGTCGTGCGCTGCTCGACGCCGACGTGGCGCTGACGGTCGTCAAGGACTTCACCGCGAAAGTGCGTGAGCGCGCGCTGGGCGATGAGGTGAACCGGGCCCTGAACCCGGCGCAGCAGGTCGTTCAGATCGTCAACGAGGAGCTCGTGGCCATCCTCGGCGGTCAGCAGCGTCGCCTCGAGTTCGCAAAGAACCCTCCCACCGTCATCATGCTCGCGGGGCTCCAGGGCTCGGGAAAGACCACCTTCGCCGGCAAGCTCGCCAAGCGGCTCGAGAAGGACGGCCACACCCCGCTCCTGGTCGCGTGCGACCTGCAGCGCCCGAACGCCGTCAACCAGCTGCAGGTCGTCGCCGAGCGAGCCGGTGCCGCGATCTTCGCCCCGGAACCGGGCAATGGCGTCGGCGACCCGGTCGCGGTCGCGCGCGCCGGCGTCGAGACAGCGCGCCGTCAGCAGCACGATGTGGTCATCATCGACACCGCCGGACGACTGGGTGTCGACGCCGAGCTGATGAAGCAGGCCGCCGACATCCGCACCGCGACCCGACCGGACGAGGTGCTCTTCGTCATCGACGCGATGATCGGCCAGGACGCGGTCAATACGGCCAAGGCCTTCCAGGAGGGCGTCGACTTCACCGGCGTGGTGCTGTCCAAGCTCGACGGCGATGCGCGCGGCGGTGCCGCGCTCTCGGTGGCCTCGGTGACCGGTCGCCCGATCATCTTCGCCTCGACGGGAGAGGGGCTCGATGACCTCGAGCCCTTCCACCCGGACCGCATGGCCAGCCGCATCCTGGACCTCGGCGACATCCTCACCCTGATCGAGCAGGCGCAGCAGACGTTCGACGAAGAGGAAGCGCGCAAGGTCGCCGACAAGATCGCGACCGAGCAGTTCACCCTCGAGGACTTCCTCGAGCAGATGCAGCAGTTCAAGAAGATGGGCTCGATGAAGAAGATGCTCGGGATGCTCCCGGGCATGGGCCAGATGAAGCAGCAGATCGACGACTTCGATGAGCGTGAGATCGATCGGACGGAGGCGATCATCCGGTCGATGACGCCGGGCGAGCGCCGCAATCCGAAGGTTCTCAACGGCTCCCGACGCCTGCGCATCGCGCGCGGGTCGGGGATGACGGTCACCGACGTCAACCAGCTCGTCCAGCGCTTCGACCAGGCTGCCAAGATGATGAAGACCGTCGCTCGGGGAGGTGTTCCGAACGTCCCGGGCATGGGGCCCATGGGGGGCAAGCCGGGTGCTTCAGCCAAGCGCGGCGGCGGCAAGAACTCCAAGAAGAAGAGCGGATCGCGCTCCGGGAATCCGGCCAAGCGTGCGGCCGAGAACGCGGGAGTCGCCGCGTCGGAGGCGACCGGTTCGGGATTCGGCCTGGGTGCGGGCAGGGACATGCCCAGTGAGGCGGATCTTGCCGAGCTGCAGAAGATGCTCGGCAAGGGCTGAGATCAGTCGCGCATCGCGGCGAGGTGCTCGCGGAGGGTCGGCCCCCCGCGGAACTCGCGGATGAGATGCTGCACGACCTCGCGCAGATCACCGCCGGCGGCATCGGCCACGACGAGCTGACGCGACGAGCTCGCGCCCTCGGCGAGGATCCGGTTCACGCCGGCGTACTCCTTGGCGCACTTGAGCTCGACCGCGATCTCCGCGTGCCGCTCCAGCGTCTCCATCAGGTGCTCGCGGACGGGCACCTGCGTGCCGTCGGGCGCGACGATCACCTGAGCGTCCAGTCCGTATCGGGCAGCCCGCCACTTGTTCTCGCGCACGAACCACGGCTGGATCATGGTGAGCTCGCGCCCTTCGTCGAGTTCGCGCGAGAAGTGCTCGACGAGAACCTGGGTGAGGGCGGCCACGGCGGCGAGTTCGGGAAGCGTCGACATGCCGTCGCACGCGCGCACTTCGATGGTGCCCCAGCGTGGTGCGGGCCGGATGTCCCACCTCACCTCCGTCGCATCGGCCATCACGCCGGTGCGGACCATGTCGTCGAGATAGGCCTCGAACTCCGCCCAGTCCCGCAGCGGCCAGGGCAGACCCGCCGTGGGCAGCTGCTGGAACACCAGTGCGCGGTTCGACGCGTAGCCCGTGCGATCCCCCGCCCAGAAGGGGCTCGAGGCGGAGAGGGCCTGAAGGTGGGGGAGATACACCGAGAGCGCGTTCATGATCGGCAGGACCTTGGCGACGTCATCGATGCCGACGTGCACGTGGATGCCCCAGATCATCATGTTGCGCCCCCACCACTGCGTGCGCTCGATGAGCTCGTGATAGCGGGTCTTGTCGGTGATCTCCTGGTCGTACCACTGCGCGAACGGGTGGCTCCCCGCGCACATCAGCTCGACCCCGAGCGGATCGGTGATGCTGCGCACCGTCTCGATCGCGTCGGCGATGTCGTCCACGGCGGCAGCGACCGTCTGGCCGACGCCGCTGGTGAGTTCGAGCGTGTTCGTCAGCAGCTCCTGGGTGACGGTGAACCGTTCGAGCGCCGTGTCCTCGGGGAGGGCGGCGAACACCTCCGGGGCACGCGGCACCAGGTCGCCGGTCCGCCGATCGGCGAGCATCAGCTCCCACTCGATGCCGACCGAGGAGCGCGCGGATGTCGCGAAGGGCACCGTCATGCCGTCATCCTGCCACGCCGCTGCGGGCGCGGATCAGAACGTCGGGGGAATCAGTGCGGCGCGCCGAGCTCGATCAGCAGAACGCCCCCGGCGATCGCGATGATCCCGAGGCCCATCACCCACGTGAAGGGCTCCTTGAAGAGCACGCGCGCCAGGATCGCGGTCAGCGCGACCCCGCATGCGGACCAGATGCCGTATGCCACACCGACCGGCATGCCGTTCGCCAGACAGAGGAACAGCAGAGTGAAGGCCAGGACATAGGAGACGACCACGGGCGCGATCCAGACGCGCTTCTTGAAGCCCTCCGATGCGCGCAGCGACATCGTGCCCGTCACTTCGAAGACGATCGCTCCCGCGAGGAGCAGCCAGGTCATCGTCGTCCCTCCCTCGTGTCGGCTGCTTCGGCCGTAGGCGTCGCGATCGGCCCGGTCGCGGGCGCCTGCCGGGAGTGGGTGCTCGCACCCATCTCCACCAGCAGCACCCCGCCGATGACGATCGCGATCCCGAGGCTCATGAGCCAGGTCAGCGGGTCGCCGTAGAGCAGTGCGGCCAGCACGGCGGTCAGCGCGACACCCGACGCGGCCCAGACGCCGTAGGTCAGGCCGATCGGGGCTCCCGCGCGCAGCAGCAGAGCCAGACACAGGAAGGCGCCGCCGTAGCCGAGAAGGACGAGGACGATCCAGCCGGCGTGGTCCACGAGCTGTCGCAGCGAGAGAGTCGCCGACACCTCCAGCACGATGGCGCCGACGAGGTACAACCATTTGGCCATGGGGGAGACTTTCGGGCGGGGGCGGGTTGACCCGCTCACCCTAGCGGACCCTTGCCGGAGCGGCCGTCGGCGCGGTTCGCGACGCCGCGCAGGATCTGGCAGAATAGAGGGTCGGACCCGGCGCTCGACCCTCTATCCAGCGCCGTGGACCGTTCCAGAGCTTCCGCCGGGTGTGCACCCCACGCTCCAGGCGATCGGTTCGTTCGCTTTCACTCATTCAGGAGAATCGTGGCTGTCAAGATCCGCCTCAAGCGCCTCGGAAAGATCCGTGCGCCCTATTACCGCATCGTCGTGGCCGACTCGCGCACCAAGCGCGACGGTCGTGTCATCGAAGAGATCGGCAAGTACCACCCGACCGAGGAGCCCTCGTTCATCGAGGTCGACTCCGACCGCGCCCAGTACTGGCTCGGCGTCGGCGCTCAGCCGACCGACCAGGTGCGTGCCATCCTCAAGCTCACGGGCGACTGGGGTCGTCACCAGGGTGACAAGGACGCCGTTTCGACAGTGAAGACCGCCGAGACGAAGGCAGCATTCGAGGTCGACGCCGACAAGAAGTCGGTCATCAAGCCCAAGGTCGAGAAGAAGGCCGAGGAGCCCGCCGCCGACGCTGCCGAGGACGCCGCGGCGTCCGACGAGTCCGCCGAAGCGTAATTCCGTGCTCGCCGCCGCGCTCGAACACGTCGTCAAGGGGATCGTCGATCACCCCGACGACGTCCGCATCGTCTCCTCCTCGTCGTCACGAGGGGATGTCCTCGAGGTGCACGTGCACTCCGATGACCGCGGACGCGTGATCGGGCGCGGCGGACGCACCGCCAAGGCGCTGCGCACGCTCATCACCGCGCTCGCCGATGGCCGCCGTGTGCGGGTCGACGTCGCGGATGACTGACGTGGCCCCCTCCGGTGACGCCCGCCCGCCGGTCGGCTCCAAAACGCAGTTGCGCGTCGGTCGCCTCGTCAAGGCGCACGGCCTGAAAGGCGCGCTCAAGCTCGAGCTGTACACCGACGACCCCGACGGACGCTTCGTGCCGGGGGCGACGTTCACCCTCCAGGTTCCCGAGTCCTCGCCCTGGCATGGGAAGCCGCTGACCGTGCGCGAGTTCCGCTGGATGAACTCCCATCCCGTCGCCTTCTTCGAGGGCGTCGACGACCGCACCGCCGCCGAGGAGCTCGTCCGCGCGATTCTGTGGATCGACGAGGCCGCCGCCTCCGACGAAGAGGACGCGTGGTACGACCACCAGCTGGTCGGACTCGACGTCGTGCGAGACGGTGCCGTCGTCGGTCGCGTGGCGCGCGTCGACCACCTGCCGTCGCAGGACCTTCTCGCGGTCCTTCTCGCCGACGAGACGGAAGTGCTCGTTCCGTTCGTCAAGGCCATCGTGCCCGAGGTCGATCTCGCGGCAGGCCGGGTGCGGATCACACCGCCGGCGGGTCTGTTCGAGGAGCTGCCCCCCGAAGCCGACGAGGCACTCGGCGGCGAGGTTCCCGAGGCCCGCACCGAGCAGGAGTGATCACGGCATGCGCATCGACATCGTCACGATCTTTCCGGCGTTCTTCGATGTGCTCGATGTCTCGCTGATCGGCAAGGCCCGCGCGCGGGGACTCCTCGACGTGCGCGTGCACGACCTCCGCTCCTGGACTCGCGATCGTCATCGCACCGTCGACGACACCCCTTACGGCGGGGGTGCCGGCATGGTGATGAAGCCGGAGCCGTGGGGTGAGGCGCTCGACGAGATCCTCGAGGAACGGACCGCCCTCATCGTTCCGTCGCCAGCGGGGGAACGGTTCTCGCAGTCGCTCGCTCGCGAGCTGTCCGCCGAGGGCCACCTCGCCTTCGCGTGCGGCCGGTACGAGGGCATCGACCAGCGTGTCATCGATCACTACGCCGCGCGAGGGCGCGTGCGTCTCGTGAGTCTCGGCGACTACGTGCTCAACGGTGGCGAGGTGGCCGCGATGGCCATGATCGAGGCGACGACGCGCTTGATTCCGGGCGTCATCGGCAACCCCGGCAGTCTCGTTGAGGAGTCGCACGAAGAGGGGCTGCTGGAATACCCGATCTACACCAAGCCGCCGGTGTGGCGCGGTCTCGAGGTGCCGGAGATCCTGCTCAGCGGCAACCACGGCGCGATCGCGCAGTGGCGGCTCGCGCAGAGCGTCGAGCGCACGCGCGCTCACCGTCCCGACCTGCTCTGAGCCCGAGCCGGCGAGGCGAGGTCAGTCGACGCCGAGGTGCGACCGGTCGGTGAGGACGACAGGTCCGGCGTCGGTGATCGCGATCGTGTGCTCGGAGTGCGCGCCGCGCGAGCCGTCGGCGCTGCGCAGGGTCCATCCGTCCTTGTCGGTGACCAGCTTGTCGGTGGACTGCAGGAACCACGGCTCGAGTGCCAGCACGAGTCCGTCGCGAAGCGGGTATCCCCGGCCGGGCTTGCCGTCGTTGGGCACGTGCGGGTCGCCGTGCATCTCGCGGCCGACGCCGTGTCCGCCGAAGTCGGTGTTGATCGAGAGGCCGTCGGCGCGCGCGACCTCGGCGACCGCGTGGGAGATGTCGCCGATGCGATTCCCGACGGTCGCGGCGCCGATGGCGGCCTCGAGGGCGCGCCGGGTGGTGTCGATGAGGGCGAGGTCCTCGTCGCGCGCAGAACCGACCACGAAGGACACGGCCGAGTCGGCCACCCAGCCGTCCACGGCGACGGCGAAATCGAGCGTGACGAGGTCGCCGTCGCGCAGGTCGTAATCGAAGGGGAGCCCGTGCAGCACCGCGTCGTTGATCGAGGTGCAGATGACCTTGCCGAACGGGCTCGCGCCGAAGGAGGGGTGGTAGTCGATGTAGCACGACGTCGCACCGGCCCGCCGGATGAGGTCGTGAGCGCGTCGGTCGATCGTGAGCAGATTCGTCCCCACTCTGGTGTCTTCGCGGAGCGTCGCCAGGGTCTCGGCGACGAATCGGCCGGCCGGCCGCATCGCGTCGATCTCGGCCGGAGTGCGCAGTTCGATCATCGGGGTCCTTTCGCGGGGCGGTCTCCATTCTCTCCGATACGTCGACCGCGGGCTGTGAGGATGCCCATCATCGCCGTACGTGCCCCGCCACCGAGCGCGGCGCGGCGTACCATCGGGGGCATGTGGCTCCGTCGCGGATTCTTCGCGTGGCTCCTCCCCGCCGCGTTCGTGCTCCCCGTATGGCTCCTGGTGGGCTGGGGCGTGTTCGATGCGAGCGGATGGGCGTTCCTGTGGGTGCTGTTCCTGGCCATCCCCTCGGTGTTCGTGGGGCAGCTGATCCTCACCCTCCTCGTGCGGGCGCGGGGCACGGTGCGTGCTGAGCGCGCCGTGTCGTGGTGGGACGTCGGCGGGTTCGCCGTCTGGCACCTGCTGATCGTGTCGCTCGGCTTCTTCGACCCCGCGTGGTGGGCCCCCGTCATGGTGCTGACCCTGTTCGTCGCGGCAGGGCTGTTCTGGCTCCAACTCTGGCAGCTGTGGCGGGAGGCGCGTCCCGCGGCGGTCTACTTCCGCACCGACCCTTCGGTGCAACGCGGAGCGGGCTCGGCGGGGGAGAATGCCTCCCGGACCGGCGGCGCGGAACCGGACGTGTTCGTCATCGCGGAGACCGACGCCCAAAGCCCGCCCGACGCGAGCCGGCGCTGAGTCCGCACGTTTTGGCCGGGGACGGTATCCGTGGCAGAATTGTCGTTTGTGCCCTGACCTGCTCTGCCTCAGGGGAGCCGGCGCCGGAGACATCCGAGGCGCTCGGGCACACACCATCCTTTTTTCCGAATATCGCGCGGTCGACCTGTGGCGGCTGCAGAGAGACACGATCATGCAGATCCTCGACTCCGTCGACGCGGCTTCGCTCCGCTCCGACATTCCCGACTTCGCTCCCGGTGACACCGTCAAGGTGCACGTCAACATCACCGAGGGAAACCGCTCGCGCATCCAGGTGTTCCAGGGCGTCGTCCTCGGCCGCCAGGGCGACGGCGTGCGCGAGACCTTCACGGTCCGCAAGATCAGCTTCCAGGTGGGCGTCGAGCGCACCTTCCCGGTGCACAGCCCCGTGATCGACCACATCGAGATCGTCACCCGCGGTGACGTGCGTCGCGCGAAGCTCTACTACCTCCGCAGCCTTCGCGGCAAGAAGGCCAAGATCAAGGAGAAGCGCGAGAACTGACGCTTCGCCCTCACGAAGCCCCCGGCGGTCGACGCCGGGGGCTTCGTCGTTCACTTCGGCGGCGACGCGCGGGCTCCGACGGCACCCGCGACCGGCGGAGATGTGCGAACCTGGAAGAACCCGTCCGCGAGGGCGGCGCGGAGGGGAAAAGAGCGACATGACGACCGAGAAGACCGGGACGCCGCCGTCAGGGGCACCCGAGGAAGCGCCGGCCGATCGCTCGGGGTCGCGAGGGCGAGGCTGGCTGACTTTCCTGCGTGACGTGGTGATCATCATCCTCGTCGCGCTTCTGGTGTCGTTCCTCGTCAAGACCTTCCTGGTCCGCTCGTTCTACATCCCCTCCGGCTCGATGGAGGACACGCTCGAGATCGACGACCGCATCCTCGTGGATGAGATCACGCCCCGGTTCGGAGAGTACGAGCGCGGTGACGTCGTCGTCTTCGCCGACCCCGGCGGGTGGCTTCCCCCGAGCGACGCACCCGACCGAGGGATGCTCGTGGACATGGGCGAGTGGCTGCTGTCGCTCATCGGACTGGCGGCGCCCGACAGCGATGACCACCTCGTCAAACGCATCATCGGTCTGCCCGGCGACGAGGTCGTCTGCTGCAACGACGTCGGCCAGATCACCGTCAACGGGGTCGCCATCGACGAGACCACCTACCTGAAGCTGCCCACGCCGGATTCGCCCGCGTCCGCCGACGATTTCGATGTCGTCGTTCCCGAGGACAGCCTGTGGGTGCTCGGCGACAACCGCTACCGCTCGAAGGACAGCCGCTACAACCAGGACCAGCCGGGAGAGGGCTTCGTGCCGCTGGAGAACCTGGTGGGTCGGGCGTTCCTCATTACGTGGCCGTTCGATCGGCTCGGCACCCTCGACTTCCACCACGAGGTGTTCGCGGGGGTTCCGGACGAGCCCGCGGCCGACGAGGAGGAGTCGGTCGAGTGACCGTCGCCGTTCCTCGTCTCACGCTCGAGCGGCGGCTGCTGCGCGAGCACGCGCTCGTGATCGCGTGCGACGAGGTCGGTCGCGGAGCGCTCGCGGGCCCGGTGGCGGTGGGCGCCGCCGTGGTCGACGCGGGGCGCTCTCGTCGACGCGTGCCGGAGGGGCTGCGGGATTCCAAGCTCGTCCCCGAGGCTCGCCGGCCCGAGGTGGCGGCGCGCGCTGCATCGTGGGTGTCGGCGAACGCCGTCGGATGGGCCACCGCGGCGGAGATCGACGAGGTCGGGATCATCCGCGCGCTCGGCCTCGCCGCGCTGCGCGCGATCGGCGATCTGCGCGCCCAGGGGGTCGTCCCCGAGGAGGCGATCGTGATCCTCGACGGCAATCACGACTACATCACCCCGGCCGGAGGCGCCGGCCTGTCGGTCACACCGGTGATCAAGGCAGACCGGGATTGCGCAAGCGCCGCGGCGGCTTCGGTCATCGCCAAGGTGGCCCGTGACGGTCTCATGACCGGGCTGCACGACGCTTTGCCCGCCTACCACTGGGCGCGCAACAAGGGCTACGCCAGCCCCGATCACCGGGAGGCGATCCGCCGGCACGGCATGAGCCCCCACCATCGTGCGTCGTGGTCCATCGCGAGTGCTCCGACCCTGTTCTGAGCCGCGCCGGGACGTCAGTCCCAGTCGAGGTAGTCCTCGATCGGCCAGGCCGTCTCGCCGACGTGAGTGAGGGGGAAGAGGTCGGCCGCGCCGTCGATCGTCACGAGGCTGACCCGCTCCGGGGCCGCGGCGCGCAGGGTTTCGCCGTTCGCCGGAGGCATCACGCGGTCGGCTGACCCTTGGAGAGCGAGCACCGGGATCCCGGGCGCGAGAGTCGCGGCGCCGATCTCCGCAGACGCGGCGCGGGCGGCGCGCTGCAGAGCCATCCGCTCCCGGTCGTAGGCGTTCTCGGGGATCTCGGACGTGGGGGACACCTCCACGGGCGCCTCGCCCTCGACGGCGAGCAGCAGCACGCCGGCGGCACGCGCGGGATGGTTCAGGGCGACCGTCCGCGCGACGGTGCCGCCGAACCCGTGTCCGCCCACCCACGGCCGTGTCATGCCCACGTGATCCATCACGTCCACGACGTCCTGCGCGAGATCGTGGAGCGTCGGCGCCGGTACGGCGTCGTTCGGCCGGCGGCAGCCGATCCTCACCACGCGGAAGTCCTCTTCGCCGAGGGCCTCCGCCAGCAGGCCGAGATAGCCGAGCCGGAGTCCGGCGCCGGGCAGGAGCACGAGAGCCGGTCCGTCGCCGTGGTCGTCGGCGTAGGGGACGGCGCGTCCGTCCGGTTCGAAGATCTCGGTCTCAGCCACGGTTATGGAGTCCTTTCAGCGGGTGCGGGATGTGCCGCGCACACCACGCTACGGGAATCGACCTGATGATCCGGACCACGTGATCGCGCGGTCTCGGCGCGGCCGTCACGACCGTAGGATGGGGGGATCATGGATGACGAAGTCTTCGAGGACTACGACCGCGAACTCGAGCTTGCCCTGTACAAGGAGTATCGCGACGTCGTCTCCCAGTTCCAGTACGTCATCGAGACGGAACGGCGGTTCTACCTCGCCAATGACGTCAACGTCGTGCGCCGCGACAGCGAGCACGACTTCTATTTCGAGATCACGATGACCGACGTGTGGGTGTGGGACATCTATCGCGCCGACCGCTTCGTCAAGTCCGTGCGGGTGCTGACCTTCAAGGACGTCAACGTCGAAGAGCTGACGCGACGGGACTTCCGGCTGCCGGACGAGCTCTCCCTCGACAGCTGACTTCCGGGCGGAGCGGGGCCTGTGAGTCCGCCGGTCCGTCCACAGATCGCCCGGATGTGCCGCGCGGCGATGCCTGAGGCGGACAGGGTCGTCTCATGGCGATCAAGGACGACCTCGGGCGTGCCGGTGAGCAGGCCGCGCACGATCATCTCGTCGCGCTCGGCTTCGTGGTTCTCGATCGCAACTGGCGCTGCGGGCAGGGCGAGATCGACATCGTGGCCCGCGAGGCGGGCGAACTCGTCATCGTCGAGGTGAAGACGCGCAGGAGCACCGGATTCGGGCATCCTTTCGACGCGATCGACGAGCGCAAGCGGAGTCGCCTCTGGCGCCTGGGGCGCGCGTGGGCGGCGGCCCATCCGGAGCCGTCCCGGGGGCTCGCCCTTCGGACGGATGTGATCGGCGTGACGGGTTCCCCTCCGGGCCGTGCACGTATCGAGCATCTCCGCGATCTGCGCTGACCGTTCCTGTCCTGCCCTCCCCAGCCTCGTCACGAGGCCGTTCATGCACGGCCGAGCAGATTCGCTCCGCGGCCGGTGTCGCGAGGGCGCAGTCTCGGGGCATGACACGCTCCTCCCTCCGCCCGCCGGTCCCGGCATGACCGTCGCTCGCACCTGGGCCGTCGCCCTCAACGGGGCGGTCGGCTCGATCGTCGAGGTCGAGGCCGACCTGTCCAATCAGACGCCCGACATGCGCATCATCGGGCTCCCCGACAAGGCTCTCAACGAAGCGTCGCGTCGCGTGCACAACGCGTGCGAGAACAGCGGTCTGCCCCTGCCTCGACGGCGGCTCACGGTGAACCTGTCGCCGGCGAACCTCCCCAAGCACGGATCGGCGTTCGACCTCGCGATCGCCGTCGCCGCGATCGCGACCGAGACCGATCTCGATGTGGGGTCGGTCTCGGCCACGGTGCACGTCGGCGAAGTGGGACTCGACGGGCGGCTGCGGCCGGTGCCGGGGGTGCTGCCCGCGGTCGTCGCGGCCACGCGGGCCGGCTTCGCCCGCGTGGTGGTTCCGCATGCGAACGGCCCGGAGGCGCGTCTCGTCCACGGTATCGAGGTGCGCGCTGCCACGACGCTCGCGGAGGTCGCTGCCCTCCACGGCGCCGGGGTGGACGTCCCCGACTGCGAGCCGGTGGCGAACGGGCGCCCGACCGACGACGTGCGCTCCGATGCCCGGCACGACCTCGCCGACGTCATCGGCCAGAACGACGCGGTGGAAGCGCTCGTCGTCGCAGCCGCGGGTGGCCACCATCTCCTCATGACGGGGCCGCCCGGAGCGGGCAAGACCATGCTCGCCCGACGGCTGCCCGGGATCCTGCCTCCACTGGACGACGAGGCGGCGCTGGCTGTCGCATCGATCCGCTCACTGGGAGGCGGAACCATCCGGTCGCTTCCGCGCGTAGCGCCGTTCGAAGCCCCGCATCACAGCGCGAGCTCGGCGGCCCTCGTCGGAGGTGGAAGTCGCGTGATCCATCCGGGCGCCGTGGCACGAGCGAGTGAGGGGGTGCTGTTCCTCGATGAGGCGGGCGAGTTCAGCGGTCACGCGCTGGACGCGCTTCGACAGCCGCTGGAGAGCGGTGAGATCGAGATCCACCGGTCGGGAGCGGTCGCGAGCTTCCCGGCGCGCTTCCAACTCGTCCTCGCGACCAACCCGTGTCCGTGCGGCGGGTACGGCATTCCGGGTTCGTCGTGCACATGCCCGCCGATGGCGATCCGTCGCTACCTGCAGCGCCTTTCGGGACCGCTGTTGGACCGCATCGACATCGAACTGACCCTGCGCCGCGTCTCGGTGGCGCAGCGGCGCGCGAGCGGTGAGGGGATGAGCACCGAGACGGCGCGTGAGCGGGTGCGCGAGGCGCGAGACCGGGCGGCGCACCGGCTTCGGGAGACCGAGTGGCGGCGCAACGCGCAGGTCGCCGGACCGTGGCTGCGCGAGGGCCCGGCTGCGCCGGATGCTGCAGCTCGCCGGCCGCTCGACATCGCGCTGCAGCGTGGCGCGCTCACGCTCCGCGCCTACGACCGCGTGCTGCGCGTCGCGTGGAGTCTGGCGGATCTCGCGGGCAGGCCGCGCCTCGGCCTCGACGACATCGGACGTGCCCTCTACCTGAAGAAGGGAATTGCTTCATGACGGACTACGACCTCACCCCGACGGCGATCCGAGACGCGCTCGGACCCTTCGGCGAGGGTCTCGATGACGAGGCGGCGGTGGAGATGTACGCCCGCGTCGCGTGGTCGCACGTCGCCGAACCGGGCGATGCCGACGCCGGTGCATTGATCGGTGCGCTCGGCCCGGCTGTCGCGCTCGACACCGTCGCCAGTTCGGTGCCGACGCCTGTCGGGGAGCTCGACGGGCTGGCCGCGCGCCACGCGTGGGCTCGGTGGCGGCCTCGCCTCGACGGCGACGCGGTCTTCCGTTCCTTGCGGGCGGCGCACCGCATCGGGGCGATGCTGATCACGCCGGCTGCGTCCGACTGGCCGGAGAGTCTGAACGACCTCGGTGCACACGCGCCCGTGGCGGTCTGGGTGCGGGGAACCGTCGACGCGTGGCGCTCGACGGCGGTGGCGATCGTCGGAGCCCGCGCGGCGACCTCCTACGGCGAGCACGTCGCCGCCGACCTCGCCGCGGGCATCGGCGCGTATGGCGGCGCCGTGGTCTCGGGCGCGGCCTACGGCGTCGACGGAGCCGCGCATCGGGCGGCGCTCGCCGTGGGTTCGCCGACGGTCGCCTTTTTGGCCGGTGGCGTCGATCGCGCCTACCCGAGAGGCAACAGCGCGCTGATCGAGCGCATTGCCGAGGTCGGGGCGCTCGTGAGTGAACTGCCACCGGGCGCAGCTCCCACGAAGTGGCGCTTCCTCCAGCGCAATCGGCTGATTGCGGCGCTCGGAGCAGCGACCGTCGTGGTCGAGGCGGGCTGGCGCAGCGGTTCGCTCAACACCGCCGGCCACGCCGTGAGCCTCGGGCGACCACTCGGCGCCGTCCCCGGCCCGGTGACCAGTGCCGCCTCGGCGGGCTGCCATCGACTGCTGCGGGAGTACGACGCGGTCGCCGTGACCGGAGCGGACGACGCCTGGGAGCTGGTGGGTCGGCTCGACGCGCGGGAGGTGGAACGCGCGGACGGTGCGATGGGTGGTCCGAGGACGGATGCGGCGACGCGCGTCGTCGACGCCCTGAGCACGCGCGCCGGTCGCTCCACCGACGAGGCGGCGCGCGGTGCCGGCCTCTCCGTCGCGGAGACGGGGTCACTTCTCGGGCTGCTCGAACTCGAAGGGCGTGTCCGCCGCGACGATCGCGGATGGCGTCGCGCCTGATCGGTGCGCCGCGCACCTCGGCGACGAAAAGGAGGGGAAGCTGGGAGCATGAGGTTCGGCGAGGCGGCGGAGAGCTACCTGGATCATCTGGCTCACGTGCGTCGGCTCTCACCACGGACCGTACGTGCATATCGCGGCGACCTCGCCGATGTCGTGGCGGCCACCGGGGATCCGGTGTTGACGGACGTCGACGTCCACGCTCTCCGCGAGTGGCTGTGGGAGTCGGTGCAGCGCGGTCACAGTGCGTCGACTCTTGCTCGCCGAGCCGCGGCGGTTCGCGGATTCTTCGCCTGGGCACTGGAGACGGGTCTGGTCGAGGTCGATCCGAGCGCTCGCCTTGTCACCCCCAAACGGGGGCGCACCCTTCCCCGGGTGGCTACCGCGGACGGCGTCTCCGACCTCCTCGACGACCTGCGCGATGCCGCACGCGACGGTGATCCCGTGCTGCTGCGGGACAGTGCGCTGCTCGAAGTGCTCTACGGCACCGCCATCCGCGTGTCCGAGCTCTGCGCTCTCGACCGCGACGCGATCGATGACGAACGCCGCACCCTCCGCGTGGTCGGGAAAGGCGACAAGGAGCGGATGGTGCCCTTCGGTGCCCCGGCCTCCGCTGCGCTCGAGGCCTATCTCGTGCGGGGTCGCCCGGTGCTGCACGCCCGCTGCGACGGCGCCCCCGTCGCCGCGGTATTCCTCGGCACCCGAGGTGCGCGCATCGGCCCGCGCGCGGTCTACGACGTTGTCGCGCGACGACTCGGGCCGGTCATCGGTGCGAGCGTCGGCCCCCATGCGCTCCGGCACTCCGCCGCCACTCACCTGCTCGACGGCGGAGCCGACCTTCGCACGGTCCAGGAGCTTCTCGGACACGCGAGCCTGGCGACCACGCAGATCTACACCCATGTCTCGAGTGAGCGCCTCGCTGCGACCTACCGCCTCGCCCACCCTCGTGCTTAGGGCCCACCCCGCGCATAGGCTGGATGCATGCCGATGGACCTTCCCATGCCCGGTGCCCGATTCCGGGGCGCCGCGGCCGCCGTCACGATCCTTGCGATCGCGTCGCTCACGGGGTGCGTGACCGAGACCGTCGTGCGCCTCCCCGAGGAGCCCACCGGATCGGCGGGGACCTCCGCGTCCTCTGCGTCGCCCTTCGTGAGTCCCGCCGAGAGGAACCCGGAGAACCTCGCCGACCAGACCGTCGAATGCTCCGAGGCGCCTCTCGAGATCGCCGAGAGGGCGGATCCGCGCGTCGACGTCGTCGGAAGCTGTCCCACGGTGACGGTCAGCGGCAACGACCTCATCATCGACGTGAGCAGTGCCGACGTCGGCGACCTGATCATTCGCGCCGACCGCGTCTCGGTGGTGGCGGCAGCGCTGCCTTCGCTGTCGATCGCGGGCTACGACGTCGTGGTCGAGGCCGACGAGATCACAGCCGCCACGGTGTCGGGGGACCGCAACACCGTCCGATCGGAGACGGGAATCGACTCGGTCGCCGTGACCGGCCACGACAACACCGTGGCAGCCGCGAGCGGCATCGGGGAGATCGACGACGCGGGAGAGCGCAACACCATCGGCTGAGCGGCGGCGATCGGTTCGCAGCAGGGGAGGAGCACGGCGCGAGGCACTCCGCCCAACAGCAGCAGGGGATTGATGTACTCGCCATCGAGCCGCACGCCGAAGTGGAGCGCGCCCGGCGGGGTATGGCCACCCGTCGACAGCGTTCCCACCGGCTCTCCCGCGACGACGGCTTCGCCCACGGTGGCCTCGGGCGAGACCGGCTCGAGGGTCGTGACGAGTCCGCCGCCGTGGTCGATCGTGACGACGCCGCGTCCGGCGACCGGCCCGGCGAACGCGATCACCCCTGCTGCCGGGGACGAGATCACGCGGGCGGGGTCGGACGGGGCGATATCGACACCGCGATGGCCGGGGCCGTACTCGTGCGCCGGCGCGACGAAGGCTTCGACGATGCGGAACGGGTGCACCGGCCACCTCCAGCCGGCCAGAGTCTCCGGCTCGTCGTCCACAGCACGTGCCGGGCCGCCGAAGGCAACGACGACGACCAGGCTCAACAGCGCCGCCGCCGCGAGCGCACGGATGCCTCGACGGGCGGATGTCGAGGCCGGCAGGACGAGCATGGCCCTATCGTCGCGTCCCGTGACGGGTGCGCGTACGCCGACGGATGAACCTGTGGAGGGCTCCGACGGTCCGCCGCGTGGGGAGGGTCTCCGGCTGGTATGATCGAGGGGCATCCCGTTCTCGGGGTGACTACGCGTGCCCTCAGCGCGCCGGTTCCGGCGCGTGGCATCCACTCCCTCCGGTCCTCTTCCCGATCCACACATCGGCAGGGGCGGGGGTGCGCCGGGCACCAGGACGCGTCGGCCGACCGGCCGACCGATAACCGAAATCGGCGCGCACGCGCCAGAACAGGAGAACGGCCATGGCCGTCGTCACCATTCGCCAGCTGCTCGACAGCGGCGTTCACTTCGGACACCAGACCCGCCGGTGGAACCCGAAGGTCAAGCGCTTCATCCTCACCGAGCGCAGCGGCATCCACATCATCGACCTGCAGCAGTCGCTGTCGTACATCGACAAGGCGTACGAGTTCGTCAAGGAGACCGTCGCCCACGGCGGAACGGTCCTCTTCGTCGGCACCAAGAAGCAGGCGCAGGAGATCATCGCCGAGCAGGCGACCCGCGTCGGCCAGCCTTACGTCAACCAGCGCTGGCTCGGTGGTCTGCTGACGAACTTCACCACCGTCAGCAAGCGCCTCGCCCGCATGAAGGAGCTCGAGGAGCTCGACTACGACGACCCGGCTGCGAGCGGCTTCACGAAGAAGGAGCTGCTGCTGAAGAAGCGCGAGCTCGACAAGCTGCACAAGTCGCTCGGTGGTATCCGCAACCTCCAGAAGACGCCGTCGGCCATCTGGGTCGTCGACGCCAAGCGTGAGCACCTCGCCGTCGACGAGGCCACCAAGCTGGGCATCCCGATCATCGGCATCCTGGACACCAATGCCGATCCGGACGAGTTCCAGTACCCGATCCCCGGCAACGACGACGCGATCCGCTCGGTGAGCCTGCTGACGCGCATCATCGCCGACGCCGCCGCCGAGGGCCTGATCCAGCGCCACCAGCCCGCGGACGAGGTCGAGGAGGCCGCTGAGCCCCTCGCCGAGTGGGAGCGTGAACTGCTCGAGTCGGGTGCTCCCGCGCAGTCGTCGGCAGACACCGAGAAGGTGGCCGATGAGGCCGAGGCCACGGTCGAGGCGAGCGAGATCGTCGCCGAGGAGCAGGCCGCCGAGGGCGAGAAGGCCACCGAGTCGGAGGCGGATGCCGCCGGCGCAGCCGCCGCGGACGCGAAGTAACCGTCGCGCAACCGACACCGAGTATGTTCGGCGGGGCCGTCTCCGGACGGCCCCGCCGAAGCGAAGCACGAATCATCTGAACAAGGAGCCGCCACCCATGGCAAACTTCACGATCGCCGACATCAAGGCGCTGCGCGAGCAGCTCGGCACGGGCATGGTCGACACCAAGAAGGCGCTCGAGGAGGCTGACGGCGACGTCGACAAGGCCACCGAGATCCTGCGTCTGAAGGGTGCGAAGGGCAACGCCAAGCGCGCCGACCGCTCCACGAGCGAAGGACTCGTCGCCGCTCACGAGCAGGACGGCGCGGTCACCCTGATCGAACTCGCCTGCGAGACCGACTTCGTCGCCAAGAACGAACGCTTCGGCGCGCTGGCCGAGAAGGTCCTCGCCGCCGCCGCCTCCTCCCGCGCCGACTCCGCGGAGGCTGCACTCGCGGCCGACGCGTCGGGCCAGACGGTCGAGCAGCTGATCTCGGACGAGGCCGCCATCATCGGCGAGAAGGTCGAACTGCGCCGCGTTCGCACCCTGACCGGCGACGCGTTCGAGGTCTACCTGCACAAGACCAGCAAGGACCTTCCGCCGCAGGTCGGTGTCGTCCTCGCCTACACCGGCGATGACGCCGAGACCGCGCGCAGCCTTGCGCAGCACATCTCGTTCGCCAACCCGTCTTATCTCAGTCGGGACGAGGTTCCCGAGGCCGACGTCGAGAAGGAGCGCGAGATCGTCACCGAGATCTCCCGCAACGAGGGGAAGCCCGAGGCGGCCCTTCCGAAGATCGTCGAAGGTCGTGTGAACGCGTTCTTCAAGCAGGTCGCGCTGCTCGACCAGGACTACGCCAAGGACAACAAGCAGTCGGTGGCCAAGGTCGCCGCCGACGCCGGTCTCACCCTCACCGGCTTCGCCCGGTTCAAGGTCGGAGCCTGACGTTGAAGAAGGCCCGCACCGCTTCGGTGGTGCGGGCCTTTTCTCATGCCCTTCGATAAGTTGTAAGCGACGAGAGGAATCACGTGATCGATGAAGCGACCGGACGCCGGCGCGTTCTGCTGAAGCTGTCGGGCGAGGCTTTCGGCGGCGGGGCGCTCGGGGTCAACCCCGACGTCGTGTCGCAGATCGCCCGTGAGATCGCCGAGGCGGTGGACCGGGTGGAGATCGCCGTCGTCGTCGGCGGGGGGAACTTCTTCCGCGGAGCCGAGTTGAGTCAGCGCGGCATGGATCGCGGCCGCGCCGACTACATGGGGATGCTCGGCACGGTGATGAACGCTCTGGCGCTCCAGGATTTCCTCGAGCAGGCCGGAGCCGCCACGCGCGTGCAGTCGGCGATCTCGATGACGCAGGTCGCCGAGCCCTACATCCCGCGGCGCGCCGAGCGGCACATGGAGAAGGGCCGGGTTGTCATCTTCGGTGCCGGCGCCGGCCTGCCGTACTTCTCCACCGACACCGTCGCCGCTCAGCGTGCGCTCGAGATCGGCGCATCCGAGGTGCTCGTGGCCAAGAACGGTGTGGACGGGGTGTACACGGCAGACCCTCGCACCGACGCGTCCGCGACCCGCATCGACCGCATCACGTACTTGGATGCGCTGCAGCGCGGTCTGAAGGTCGTCGACTCGACGGCGTTCAGCCTCTGCATGGACAACCGCATGGACATGCGGGTGTTCGGAATGGAGCCGGCGGGGAACGTGACGCGGGCGCTGCTGGGCGAATCGATCGGCACGCTGGTCACGGCGTGATCGCCGCCGGCTGACTAGACTGAGTTTTCGGTTCGAACGATGGGAGTCACTCGTGATCGCTGACGTATTGGCGGATGCCGGAGCGCGCATGGACCGCGCCGTCGAGGCGGCGAAGGAAGACTTCGCGACGGTGCGCACGGGGCGCGCCAACCCGCAGTTGTTCCAGAAGATCCTCGTCGACTACTACGGCAGCCCGACGCCGCTCGCGCAGCTCGCGTCGCTCGCCAACCCCGAGGCTCGCTCGCTCGTGGTCACCCCCTACGACAAGTCCGCCCTCAAGGCGATCGAGCAGGCGATCCGCGAGACCCCGAACCTCGGTGCGAATCCCACCAACGACGGAAACATCGTGCGCGTGACCATGCCCGAGCTGACGGAGGAGCGTCGCAAGGAGTACGTCAAGATCGTCCGTGGCAAGGGGGAGGACGCCAAGGTGCACGTGCGCGGCATCCGTCGCAAGATGAAGGACGACCTCGACGCCCTCAAGAGCGATGTCGGTGAAGACGAGCTCGTCCGTGCCGAGAAGGAACTCGACGCCCTCACGCGCTCGCACGTCGACGAGATCGACGACGCTCTGAAGCGCAAAGAGGCGGAGCTGCTCGAGGTCTGAGTCGCCGGATGACCGACGCGCCCGACGCTCCGTCCGGAGACGACGACGTCCCACCCCTGACCCGGCGGGACGCTGGAGCGCGCCAGGATCCCGGATCCGACGCGCAGGACCCCTCGCAGGCTTTCCAGGAGCACATGCGGGCGATGCGCACCGGTGTCGAGTCGCAGATGGCCCACGCGCGGGCGGAATTCGACCAGGCGAACGAGCGGATCAAGGAGCGGACCGGTCGTGACCTCATCGTCGCCATTCTGATCGGCATCGCGATCGGGGGTGTGCTGCTGCTCTCGCTCGTGCTGCTGAAGTGGATCTTCATCCTCTTCGCGCTCGTCGCGACCCTCTTCGGGATCCTCGAGATCAGTCGCGCGCTCACGGTCGCCGGCCGCCGTATCGATGTCGCACCGCAGGTGGGCGTCGGCGTCGTCCTCGTGCTGTCGGGCCTGTTCGCCGACCTGTGGTTCCACTGGGTCGTCACGTTCGTGGCCGTCGTCGTGATCGCCGTCTGGCGACTGATCGCCCAGATGGTGGCCGTGGAGCAGCGCTCACCGTCGGACGTGCTCGCCGATGTGCTGACGGGCGGCTTCGTTCAGCTGTACGTACCCTTCTTCGCGAGTCTCTCGCTCGTGCTGCTGCGTCAGGACGGCGGCGAGTGGTGGATCATCACGTTCATCCTGATCGCCGTCGTGGCCGACACCGGCGCCTACATCAGCGGACTCACCTTCGGGCGTCATCCGATGGCGCCCCGGATCAGCCCGAAGAAGACGTGGGAGGGCTTCGCCGGAGCTGCCGTGGCGGCCCTCGTCGCGGGTGTGCTCGCGTCGATGTTCCTGCTCGGGCTGCCGTGGTGGACCGGCCTCGTCTTCGGAGCCGCGATCCTGGCGACGGCCACGGCCGGTGACCTCGGTGAGTCCATGATCAAGCGCGATATGGGCATCAAGGACATGAGTTCGTGGCTGCCCGGTCACGGCGGTGTGCTCGATCGCCTGGACTCGATCCTCCCGTCGGTCACCGTGGCCCTCGCACTGTCCTATCTGTTCACTCCGCTGGTGGTGACCCCATGAGTTCGGCCCCCGTGTCGTCCGATTCCCCCTCGCCCTCCGAGCGCACGCCCTTCCCGATCGCGCAGGGGCGCACGAAGGGGTATGACCGCGCGGCCGTCGACGACTTCCTCGCTCGTGCACGCGGTGTCTTCGAAGGCGAGACCGGAGACGCGCTGACCTCCGAGGACGTGCGACGCGCGGCCTTCCCCCTGACGCGCCACGGCTACGTCATCGCGGCCGTCGATGCGGCGCTCGCGCGCATCGAAGACGCCTTCGCCGCCCGTGAGCGCGAGACGGCGCTCGCGGACGGTGACGTCGGCGGATGGGTCGGCGCGACGCGCGGAACCGCGCAGGAGGTGCTCGATCGCCTGACGCGACGCAAGGGACGACGCTTCGACCGTGTCGGCGCGCTGCGGTACGGGTACCGCATCGATGAGGTCGATCTGGTGGGGGACAAGCTCGCCCGCTACCTGGCGGACGGCGAACCCGTCTCGGTCGAGCAGGTGCGATCGGTGGCGTTCCGCATGCAGCGCGGCGGGTACCGGGAGGCGCAGGTGGATGCGGTCCTCGACGCGGTCATCGAGGTGATGCTCGCTGTGCGGTGACGCGCGTCGCGGGGCGGATGACACCGGGAGTCCTCGCGGCTAGAATCGGGTCACTGTGACTGCCGGAAGCGACCTTACCCCCGCGCGTCGCGACGTCGTGAACGTCGCCGCGCCGGCACGCCGCCCGTCGGCACCGGCGCAACGGTGGTCCCGGCGTCGCGGGGTCCTCGCTGTGTTCGCCACGCTGGCCGCGTTCGGCTTCGTCATCGCGTACGCCGGCCCGACGGGCGTCGCTCTGAGCCAGGCGGCCGCCGAGGAGACGCAGCCCATCACGCTGTACTCGAGCACGTTGGGAGACGTGCAGACCCTCGTCACCGCCGACGCCGGCGACGACGAGATCCCGACCTTCGAGCGCGGCAACTACGAGGTCTATGTCACGCCGACTCCGACGCCGACTCCGGAACCCGTCGTCGCGAGCGAGTCGTCGTCATCGTCGACCGGGGGAGGATGGGCGCCGCCGTTCGTCACACCCGATCCCGGGTCCGCACAGGCCATCGCGTACGAGATGGTGACCGCTCGGGGATGGGGCGACGGCGAGTTCTCCTGCCTCGTGGCGCTGTGGAACAAGGAGTCGGGCTGGCGCGTCAACGCCTACAACGCGTCCAGCGGGGCCTACGGCATCCCGCAGTCGCTGCCGGGTAGCAAGATGGCCAGTGCCGGGGCCGACTGGGAGACGAATCCGGCCACCCAGATCTCGTGGGGCCTGGGATACATCGGCGGACGCTACGGGACCCCGTGCGGGGCGTGGGGGCACTCGCAGTCCGTCGGCTGGTACTGACCCGTGCCGCGGTCCAACCGTCGGCGCCGCGACCAGGCGGCGGGCGACGCATCCTTCGATCGGCTCCTGGCGGGGTGGAAGCGCACGGAGGTGCGCCGCGGCGCCGAGTGGACGGTGCAGCCCATCTCGGCCGCACAGGCGGTCAAGCCGTACACGTGCCCGGGATGCTCGCGCGCGATCGAGCCGGGTACGGCACACCTGGTCGCCTGGCGGGCCGACGGCGTGCTCGGCGACCGCGCCGACCTCGCGGCGCGCAGACACTGGCACAACGCCTGCTGGAGGATCAGCTGATGGAGATTCGCGGCCCCCTCATGCTTCCCGCTCGCCGGGAAGAGATCGAGCTCGAGACGCTCGACGGGCTCACCCTCGTCGGCGAGCTCGCGCTGCCCGCTGATCGTGAGCCGCGCGCGACGTTGGTGACCCTCCACCCCCTGCCGACCGCAGGCGGATTCATGGACTCGCACGTCTTCCGCAAAGCGGCCGCGCGCCTTCCCGCGCTGGCCGATCTCGCGGTCCTGCGGTTCAACACCCGCGGCACGTCATCGCCGCGCGGCATCAGCGAGGGGGAGTTCGACGGTGGGCGCGCGGAGGCCTTCGACGTCGCCGCGGCCATGGACTTCGTCCGCGAGCGCGGGCTCCCGCATCCGTGGCTGATCGGGTGGTCCTTCGGTACGGAGCTGACCCTCAAGTACGGACGCGACCACGCCGCCGAGGGGTTCATTCTGCTCTCGCCCCCGCTGCATCGTGCGACACCGGAGGAGGTCGCCGCGTGGGCTCAGGAAGAACGCCCGCTCATCATCCTCGTGCCCGAGCTCGACGACTTTCTGCGCCCGGACGAAGCCGCACAGCGGTTCGCCGCCGTGCCGCAGGCGAACCTCATCGCGGTCGACGGCGCCAAGCACCTGTGGGTGGGGGAATCGCAGACGCGACGGGTGCTCACCGAGATCGTCGCCGCGGTGAACCCCGACGCGCTGCCTCTCCCCACCGAATGGTCGGGGGAGATCCCCGGCACGGCGTGACGGTCACCGTTCGTTCTGACGGGGGATCAGCACCTGCCGGTAGAGGATGAGGATGCTGGCCGCGACCGGGATCGCCACGAGCGCACCGAGCAGTCCGAGGAGGGAACCGCCGGCGAGGGCGGCGATGACGATCACGGCGCCGGGGACGGAGACCGCGCGACCCATGATGCGGGGGGAGATCACGTACGCCTCCAACTGCATGTACACGAGGTAGTAGACCGCCGCGATGATCGCCGTCGACGTGCCGCCCAGTCCCGGAATGAGGCACAGCAGCACGATGATGGTCGATCCGGTGAGGGTGCCCACGAGCGGGATGATCGAGAAGAGGAACGCGACGACGGCGAGCACGGCCGGGAAAGGTGCGCCGATGATCGACAGGAAGATCGCGCTCAGCACGCCGTTGAGCACGCCGAGCGAGAGCTGCCCGATCACGTAGTAGCCCACCGAGTCGGTGATCTGCTCGGACAGGTCGATGAAGCGGGCGCGCTTGGACGCGGGGACCAGCTGGTAGACCGCTCGCTTCAGGCTGGGAGTCGATGCGGTGAAGTAGATCGTGAGGATGAGCACGATGAACGCGCCGGTGAGTCCGGCCAGAACGGCTCCGCTGAAGGCGAGGACGCCTTGACCGATCGATCCGCCGATCTCGGTGACGTTCGTCGTCAGCCAGTCCTCGACGTAGCTGAACACGTCGTCGACCCTCAGCGTGGGGAAGGTCGTCTGCAGCCAGGAACGCAGATCCTCGATGAAGGTGCCGCGCTCGACGAGTCGCACGATGGCGGTGACGAGCTGCGAGATCTGCGACACGATCAGCGGGACGATCATGAGGACGATGCCTGCGAAGAGCGCGAGGACTCCCAGGATCGTCACCACCACCGCCGCCCAGCGGGGCAGCCGCCGCCGTTCGAGGAACGAGATCACCGGGTCCAGACCCAGCGAGAGGAACAGCGCGGTGCCGACGTAGAGGAGGATGGTCGAGAGAGTCTGAATGCTGGCGATGAGCACCAGACCGAGCCCGACGCCCAGCGTGGCGAGGAACGCCACCCGGAACGGGTTATGGATCTTCACGCGGTCTCCTGCCTCGGCCGTGCTCCTGTGGTGTCAGGATACGCATGCGCGCCGAGGAGTCTGCGCATCGACGCCTCCCGGTGGCCTTTCAGGTCGTCTCCGCTAGTCTGAAACGTCGATTGACGTCTGCGTTGGGACCCGAAGCGGACGTGGAGAGGTGTTTCCTTGCGATTCGTGTGGGCCGTGCTGGCGTTCGTCCTCGCCGCGGTGATGATCGGCGCGGGTATCGCGCAGCGCACCGTCTTCCAGGGTCCCGACGCGCAGACCGCGCAGTTCGACGTCGAGGGAGATGTGCCGTACGTGCTCATCGACGGCGGCGCGATGACGGCTGTGTCCGGTCCGCAGACGCTTCGGGTGCAGGGGGAGGGCGAGCTCTTCGCGGCCTACGGCCGCACGGCCGATCTCGAGGCGTGGCTCTCCGACGCCGAGTACGCCCACGTGACCGCCGACGACACCGGCACGATCACGACGTCCACCATCGCCCCCGCCGTCCCGGAGCCGGCAGAGACGGAGGTCGCCGATGAGGGTGAGGGTGCCGACGATGCCGCTTCCGCGGACGACGCCGCCGCCGAAGAGGCAGCGCCCGGGCGCAATCCGGTCGGATCCGACCTCTGGCTCGACGAGTATCAGCAGGCCGACCTCCTCGTGGCGCCGCTGCAGCTTCCCGCGGACATGAGCGTGCTCGTGGCCGCCGACGGAACGGAGCCCGCGCCCACGGATCTCAGCGTGTCGTGGCCGATCGAGAACGGCACGCCGTGGGCCGGCCCTCTCATCGTGGGTGGTGCGATCCTCATGGTCATCGGACTGATCCTGTACGTGCTCGGAATCCGTCACGTGCGCCGGTCGCGCGGACCGCGCCGGAAGGGCCTGCCCCTTCCCGCGACGGAGCCGATCGACGTCGCGGTCGACGACCCCGACAAGGGCGTGATCAGCAGCACCCCGTCCCGGCGCGCCGTGGGGCGTGGTCGGCGCAGCATGATCGCGGTCCCGGTCGTCGCCGCTTCGGCGCTGGTCCTCGCAGGCTGCACGGCCGACGCGTGGCCCGACCTGGCCGGAACACCCACCCCTTCGCCCACCGCTTCGGTCATCGTCCCGGAGGGCCAGCAGTCTCCTGCGGTCACGCGGCCCCAGGCGGAGCGCATCATCGAGCGCGTGGCGGCGACCGTCGCCGAGGCGGACGAGGCCCGAGACGCCGATCTGGCGGCCACGCGGCTCGAGGGTGCACCCCTCGCCGAGCGAGAGACCCTGTACACCCTGCAAGAGGCGATCGAGGACCGTGAGGGGCTGCCGGCCTTCGCCACCACGCCCCTCGAGGTCGTGCTGCCCCAGGCGACCGAAGGCTGGCCCCGCACCTTCCTCGCGGTTGTGAACGATCCCGAGGGCACGGCCGCGACGACGATGTTCCTGAGCCAGCAGGACGCATGGTCGGACTACAAGCTGACCTCGTACTCGTATCTCGAAGCAGACACGACCCTTCCCGACCTGGCGCCCGTGTACGTCGGTGCGACGCAGGTTCAGCCCGATTCGCCGTTCCTCATCATGGAGCCGCAGGAATTGTCGACCGCCTACGCGGATGTGATCAACAACGGCGAAGACAGCGAGTACGCCTCCCTGTTCGAGCTCGATGAGGACCAGTTCCGCATCGGTGTCGCTGCCGACCGGCAGAAGCGGCTCGACGAGTTCAACGAGACGGCCGAATCGACAGGGGAGCTGACCTTCTCGACCGAGCCCGGCGAGGAGGACCCCACAGCGCTGGCCACCCTCGAGAGCGGAGCCATCGTGGCGGTCACCATCCAGGAGACCGACACGGTCAAGCCCACCGACGACGATGCGGTGATCAAGCTCGACAACAATCCCACCGTGCAGACGCTGACCGGTGTGGACGAATCCTCCGAAGGATTCAGTACCGTGTATGTCGACCAGCTGTTCTTCTACGTGCCCGGCCAGGGCTCGAGTGAGAAGATCCGGCTTCTCGGATACGTTTCAAACATTCTCGACGCGAAGGTGATTGAGTGACCGATGCCGCCACGGCGGCCGCGATGCGCGGTGCCGTCGACCTGTCTTCCCTCCGTAACCGCCCCGACCCCGCCGCGCCCCGACCGGCCGGCGGGTCGGCTTCGTCGGCGCTCGTGCGCGACGTCACGGACGCCACGTTCGGTGAGGTGCTCGAGCTCTCGCGCACCGTCCCGGTGGTGGTGGATCTGTGGGCCGACTGGTGCGGGCCGTGCAAGCAGCTGAGCCCCATTCTCGAGAAGGTCGTCACCGAGCTCGGCGGGCGAATCGTCCTCGCCAAGGTCGACGTCGATGCGAACCCGCAGCTCGCACAGGGATTCCGTGCGCAGTCGATTCCGATGGTCGTCGCCCTCCTGGCCGGACAGCCCGTGCCGCTGTTCCAGGGAGCCGTGCCCGAACAGCAGGTGCGCGAGGTGTTCGCGCAGCTCCTGCAGGCTGCGGCGCAGAACGGTGTGACGGGCACGATCACGCCGGAGGATGCGCCGGACGACGACGTCGCCGAAAGCGAGCCCGCACTGCCGCCGGCCCACGCCGAGGCATACGCCGCGATCGAGGCCGGCGACTACGAGCGCGCCGCGCGAGCGTATGAGGCGGCGATCACCGAGAACCCCGGCGACGCCGACGCGAAAGCCGGTCTGGCGCAGGTGCAGCTGCTCCTGCGGGTGCAGGGCGCAGACCTGCAGCAGGCGCGCGCGGCGGCCGCCGATGCGCCCACCGACGTGGACGCGCAGCTGCTCGTGGCCGATCTCGATGTCGCCGGCGGTCATGTCGACGACGCGTTCGCCCGGCTTCTCGAGCTGTTCTCCAAGCTCGCCGGAGACGACCGTGCACCCGTGCGTGCGCGCCTGGTCGAGCTGTTCCAGGTCGTCGGCGACGCCGACCCCCGGGTGATCCGCGCACGTGCGCGGCTTGCCTCCTTGCTGTTCTGACTCCGACGACGCGACCAGATCGCCCCCGGCCACTCGTGCCGGGGGCGATCTCGTGTCAGCGGTGCGTCGGCGACGGGATGCGCGCCTGGCGATCGTGGCTCAGCCAGAGCACTCCGAGAGGAGGCAGCACCATCGAGGCGCGGCCGTTCTCGTCGGCGTGGACCACTCCGAGGTTGCCGACGCCGGATCCGCCGTACTCCTCGGCGTCGGAATTGAGGATCTCCCGCCACACCCCGGCCTCCGGGAGGTCGATCTCGTACGGTCTCACCGGCACCCCGGAGAAGTTGCAGATCACCGCGACGGTGTTTCCATGCCAGTCCCGGCGAGAGAAGGCGATCACGCTGGAATTCCACGCCGGACCGCCGAGGCGCGCGAACGCCGCTCCGTCGGCATCCCGCGACCACAGCGCGGAGTGATCGCGGTAGACGTGGTTCAGCGTGGAGACGAACCGCGCCAGCTGCTCGTGACTGGGCTGCTCGAGCATCCACCAGTCGAGGCTGCGCCCCTCGGACCACTCGGACATCTGACCGAACTCCTGCCCCATGAACAGGAGCTGCTTGCCCGGATGCCCCCACATGTAGGCGAGGTAGCCGCGCATGTTGGCGAGCTTCTGCCAGTGATCGCCCGGCATGCGCCCGAACAGGCTGCCCTTGCCGTGGACGACCTCGTCGTGGCTGATCGGCAGCACGAAGTTCTCGCTGAAGGCGTACACGAACGAGAAGGACATTTCTCCCTGGTGATGACCCCGGTACATCGGGTCGCGCGCGACGTACTGCAGCGAGTCGTTCATCCAGCCCATGTTCCACTTGAAGCCGAAGCCGAGTCCGGCGTGGTCGGTGGGGGCCGTGACGCCGGGGAAGCTCGTCGATTCCTCGGCGATCATCGAGATGCCCGGGTATCGCTTGTACGCGGTCGCGTTGACCTCCTGCAGAAAGCGGATCGCCTCGAGGTTCTCGCGACCGCCGTGCACGTTGGGTTCCCACTCCCCGGCTTCGCGGGAGTAGTCCAGGTAGAGCATCGAAGCGACGGCGTCGACACGCAGACCGTCGACATGGAACTCCTCGAGCCAGTACAGGGCGTTGGCCACGAGGAAGTTGCGCACCTCGTTGCGGCCGTAGTCGAAGATGAGGGTGCCCCAGTCCTTGTGCTCACCTCGCCGGGGATCGGGATGCTCGTACAGCGCCTCGCCGTCGAATCGCGCCAGCGCCCAGGCGTCCTTCGGGAAGTGACCGGGGACCCAGTCCATGATGACGCCGATGCCGGCCTGGTGGAGCCGGTCGATGAGATAGCGGAGGTCGTCCGGATGCCCAAAGCGCCGCGTGGGGGAGTAGTAGCCGGTGACCTGATACCCCCAGGACCCGCCGAAGGGATGCTCGGCGAGGGGGAGGAACTCGACGTGCGTGAATCCGTGCGCGGTCACGTACTCGACGAGCGGGTCGGCCGCCTCGCGGTAGGACAGCCCCGGGCGCCAGGATCCCAGGTGCAGCTCGTAGATCGACATCGGCCGCGACAACGCCGGCGTCTGGGCGCGCTCGGTCATCCAGGCATCGTCCTGCCACGAGTAGGACGTGTCGACGACCACCGATGCGGTTGCTGGAGGCAGTTCCGCCCAGCGCGCCATCGGGTCGGCCTTCTCGACCCAGTGACCGCTCTTGGTGCGCAACTCGAACTTGTACGCCGAGCCGGTTTCGACGCCCGGGACGAACAGCTCCCACACGCCGCTGGAACCCATCGATCGCATCGCGTGCGCGGCGCCGTCCCACCCGTTGAAGTCGCCGATCACGCGCGCGGCCTGGGCGTTAGGCGCCCACACGGTGAACGCGGTGCCCGTGCTGCCGCCGGACTCGCGCGTGTGCGCGCCGAGCGCGAGCCACAGCTGCTCGTGGCGGCCCTCGCCGATCAGGTGCAGGTCGAGTTCGCCGATCGTCGGCGGGTGTCGATACGGATCGTCGACGATCCAGTCGGGCCCGTCATCGTAGGATGCGACGATCTCGTACGCTGCCGCATCGCCCCCGCGCGATCCCTCCCAGACGCCACCGCGCACGTGTTCGAGCGGAACGCGCGTGCCGTCGTCGAAAACGGCGGTCACACTCGATGCGAGGGGGCGCCGCGCCCGCACGGTCCACACCGAGGCTCCCTCGTCGTCGCGGGTGGCGTGAAGTCCGAGGACGGAGTGAGGGTCGTGGTGGGAGCCGGACGCGATCGCGTCGAGCAGGGATTCGTCGGGGTAGGTCATCGCGCCTCCTTCACGTGGAGGATGTGCACCGGTTCGGTGAACGCGTCCAGTCGCACGTAGTTGTGGTCGGTCCATGTCCAGCGAGCCCCGGTCACGAGGTCTTCGACCTCGTAGGCGTCGCCCGGGGCGATGCCCCAGATCCGCGTGTCCAGGTGCACGGTGGTCTCCCGCACCGAGTGCGGATCGACGTTGACGACGACGATGATCGTGTCGGCGACGCCGTCGGGGCTGAGGGCGGCGTCGAGATGCTTGGAGTAGACCAGCACCGAATCGTCGTCGCTCCAGTGGGCGGAGAAGTTGCGAAGCTGACGAAGGGCGGGATGCCCTCGACGGATCTCATTGAGGCGCGTGAGGAACGGCGCGAGCGAGTCGCCGGTCTCGACGGCACCCTCCCAATCGCGGATCTTGTACTCGTACTTCTCGTTGTCGATGTTCTCTTCCGAGCCGGGCCGCGCCACGTTCTCGAAGTGCTCGTATCCGGCGTAGACACCGTAGACGGGGGCGGCGGTCGCTGCGATCGCCGCCCGGATCGCATAGGCCGGTCGGCCGCCGAACTGCAGGAACTCGGTCAGGATGTCGGGCGTGTTCACGAAGAGGTTCGGCCGCAGGAAATCGGCCGTCTCGTGGGCGAGACCGCCGAGGAACTCCTCCAACTCCGCCTTCTCGTTGCGCCAGGTGAAGTAGGTGTAGCTCTGCTGGAATCCCGCCTTGGCGAGTCCCTGCAGCGGCGCGGGCCGCGTGAAGGCTTCGGCGAGGAAGACCACGTCGGGCTCCTCCGCGTTCACCGTGGCGATGAGCCACTCCCAGAACTGCAGCGGCTTGGTGTGCGGATTGTCGACGCGGAAGATCCGCACCCCCTGCTGGATCCAGTGCCGGACCACTCGCAGAACTTCGGCACGGATGCCCGCCGGATCGTTGTCGAAGTTGATCGGGTAGATGTCCTGGTACTTCTTCGGCGGGTTCTCGGCGTAGGCGATGGAACCGTCCGGGAGGGTCGTGAACCACTCCGGGTGCTCGGTGACCCACGGGTGGTCGGGGGAGGCCTGCAGGGCGAGGTCGAGCGCCACCTCGACGCCGTGGGTGCGGGCCGCCTGCACGAACGCACGGAAGTCTGCGAGGGTTCCCAGATCGGGGTGGACGGCATCGTGTCCGCCGTCGGAGGAACCGATGGCCCACGGCGAGCCCGGGTCGGCGGGCCCGGCATCCAGGGAGTTGTTCGGGCCTTTGCGGTTCGTGCGGCCGATCGGATGGATCGGCGGCAGGTAAAGCACGTCGAAACCCATCGCCGCGACGGCGGGAAGGCGCTCGGTCGCGGTCGCGAACGTGCCGCTGCGGATCGACCCGTCCTCGAGGACGGTCGCGCCTTCGGACCGGGGGAAGAACTCGTACCACGCACCCACGCCCGCCCGCTCGCGCTCCACCAGCAGCTCCTGCTCGTCGCCGCGCGTCATCAGGGCCGTCAGAGGTCGCCGCCAGAACATCGCCGCGATCTCGTCGTCGAGCACGATGCCGCGTGCCGCGACATCGTCGACCTGGTCGTCGCGCAGAGAGGCCGCGGCGGCGGTGAGCGCCCGCTTCTCGGCTGCCGGCCGGGATCGCTCCTCGGCGCCGCGCGTGAACAGCCGCGCACCGATCTCCCGCATGAGCGCCGTGTCCACACCCGCGGCGATCTTCACGTCGGCGGCATGGCGCCACGTCGCGAACTCGTCGGAGAACGCCTCGAAGCGGAAGCGCCACACGCCCTGCTCGAGAACCGATACGAGTGCGCTCCACCGGTCCATCCCGCCGTCGAGCGGGTTCAACCGATGGAGGGACTGGTCTCCCCCCGGCGACGTGAGGCGCACCTGAACGCCGATCCGGTCGTGCCCGTCGCGGAACGCCGTGATCTCGAACGGCACCACCTCGCCGACGAACGCCTTGGGGCGGAAGTCGCCCCCCGGCACGGTGGGAGAGGATCCCGTGGTGGGGATGCGCCCGATCGCGGTATCCCGCGCGGGTTGCGCATCCGACGCAGGCCGGACGGGGATCGAGGCGGCGCTCCGCCAGGGCTGGGGCTGTGCTGTGCGCGACGTGACCACGGTCCGAACCTATCGCGACAGCGTGGAGGGATACAGGGTCAGGGGTGGGGGTTGACACTCTCCACGCGGAACAGTTCCATAGCGGTCCCCGGCAGGTCGATGCGCTCGCCGGGCGCGTGGGCGGAGGCCTCCTGCGCGGGTCGTTCGTCCAGGCTGGACCACAGGCGGACGAAGCGCTGCGCGTCGTCGATCTCGGGGAGGGTCACCGTCACCGGACGCTCGGACCCGTGCACGACGAGCAGGATGCGATTGCGGGCCTCGTGCTCGGGCGTCGAGGCCGCGACATACTGGAGGGTGCGCTTGGAGGAGTCGTTCCACCGCTCATCCGACATCGTCTCGCCGTGCTCGTCGTACCACTCCATCACCGACGCGGACGGAACGTGCTCCCCGCGCTTGGCGTAGCGCACAGGCCGCAGGGCCGGATTCTGCTGACGCAGTGCGATGAGGCGCGCGACGTGAGCCTGCAGGTCCTCCTGCCAGCCCGCGTGCTCCCACGACAGCCACGTGAGCGGGGAATCGTGGCAGTAGGCGTTGTTGTTCCCGCGCTGGCTGCGCCCGAACTCGTCGCCCGCCGTCAGCATCGGCACGCCCGCCGACAGCAAGAGGGTTCCGAGGAGGTTCCGCATCGCCTTGCGTCGTGTCGCGAGGATTCCCGCGTCGTCGGTGTGCCCCTCAGCACCGTGGTTGAACGAGCGATTCGTGTCGGCGCCGTCGCGATTCTGCTCGCCGTTGCCGAGATTGTGCTTCACGTCGTACGAGACGAGGTCGTGAAGGGTGAATCCGTCGTGAGCGGTGACGAAGTTCACGCTCGCGAGCGGCCCGCGCTCGGCGGAGAACGTGTGGGAGGAACCCGCGAGTCGCGTGGCGACGCCGCCGACTCCGACGGGCGTGACGTCGGCCCGGCGCGCGTAATCGATGTCGCTGAGCCAGAAGTTGCGCACGCGATCGCGGTAGCGGTCGTTCCACTCGTGCCAGCCGTCGCCGAAGTTGCCGGTCTGCCAGCCCCCCATTCCGACATCCCACGGCTCGGCGATCTTCTTCACGCCTGCCAAAGCCGGATCGGCGATGATCCCCCGGAGCAGGGGATGGTCCGGGGTGAAGGCGTGGGCGGCGTCGCGGCCCAGGGTGGCGGCGAGATCGAAGCGGAAGCCGTCGATCTGCACGTCTTGCGCCCAGTATCGGAGCGAGTCCAGCACGAGACGGGCGGCGGCGTCCGTTGCGGTGTTCAGCGAGTTCCCGCACCCGGTGACGTCGATGTAGGTGCCGTCGTCCTGCTGCCGGTAGTAGTGGCGGTTGTCCAGACCGCGCAGGCTCGTGCGGGGTCCGCCGAGACCTTCTTCGCTGGTGTGGTTGTAGACGACGTCGAGGATGACCTCGATGCCCGCCTCGTGCAGGAGCTTCACCATTCCCTTCACCTCGCGCAGGACCGCGTCAGGGCCTCGGCGACGGTTCTCCTCGGTCGCGTACGCGGCGTGGGGGGTGAAGAAGTTCAGCGAGTTGTAGCCCCAGTAGTTGGCCAGCCCGTGCTGCAGGAGCCGAGGTTCCGTGGCGAATGCATGAATGGGCAGCAGCTGCAGGGCGGTCACCCCGAGCTGCTGGTAGTGCTCGATCATCGCCGGATGCGCGAGGCCTGCATACGTGCCGTGCAGCGCGGGCGGCACTCCCGGGTGGCGCTTGGAGAGTCCCTTCACGTGACCTTCGTAGATCACGGTGCGATCCATGGGGGTGAGCGGCTTCGTGACGCCTCCCCAGTCGAAGCTCCGATCCACCACGACCGACCGCCAGTCCTCGTACCCGTCACCGGTGGCCAGGCCCCGGGAGTACGGTTCGATGAGCAGCGTGCCACGGTTGAAGGTGGCCCCCGGCGTGCGTGGGCCGTCCGCGCGCACGGCATATCGCGCACCCGGCCGCAGCAGATCGCTGCTCACGCTCCACACGCCGTCACCGACCGGTTCCAGCGGGATGTCCGCGATGCTCCAGTCGAGGTCGGCGTCATCGAAGACCACGAGCTCGATCGCATCCGCGTCCTCTGACCACACGCGGAGGGTGCCGCCGCCGTCGTGCAGGGTGACTCCCAGATCGTCGAAAGCGGGCGAGGAAAGAGCCGGCGCGGGCGCAGTGGAGGGGGCGGGGGACATGCGATCTAGAGTAGTGACGCCGCGAGAAGGCAGCACTCGGACGCGAGACCGTCGAAGGAGGGGGATGGTCGTCTACCTCGATCACGCCGCCGGCACATCGCTGCGCCCCGAGGCGCGCGACGCCTGGGTGCACGTGCAGACGCGCGTCGGCAATGCGTCGGCGATCCACGCCGCCGGCCAGGGCGCGCGCCGCCTCCTGGAGGAGGCGCGCGAACGGCTCGCAGCGGTGCTCGGATGCGGATCGATCGAGGTGGTGTTCACGTCGGGAGGCACCGAAGCGGTGAACCTGGCGATCAAGGGCCTGTGGGACGCGCGCGGGGGTGAGGGGGATGCGATCGTCCTCCCCGACGGCGAGCATCACGCGACCCTCGACACGGTGGGATGGCTGGCAGCCCGCCGCGGGGCCCGTGTCCGCTCGGTGGAGCTGGACCGGCTGGGGCGCATCCCGCCTGCGTCCTTCGGGGCGGCCCTCCCGGGTGCGGCCCTGGCCACGGCACTCGTCGCGAACAACGAGGTCGGCACCGTCAACGACGCGCCGGCACTCGCGGCGGAGGCAGTCGCCGCGGGGACGCCTCTCCACCTCGACGCCGTCTCGGCCTTCGGGCACGTGCCCGTCGACTTCGCTCGGTGGCGGGGCGATGTCCGCGATGGAACGGGGCTGGTGGCACTCAGCGTGTCGGCGCACAAGATCGGAGGGCCCGTGGGGGTGGGCGCGCTCGTGGTGTCGCGCCACGCCGAGCCGACGCCGCTGCTGCACGGAGGCGGACAGCAGCGCTCCCTGCGGGCGGGAACGCAGGATGTCGCCGGAGCGACCGCCTTCGCCGTGGCCGCCGAACTCGCCGTCGCCGAACGGGAGGAGGAAGCCAGGCGCCTCTCCGCGCTGCGCGAGCGCGCGCTCGCGGCCATCCGCCGCGACATCCCCGATGTCGTTCCCCTCGGAGATCCGATCGACAGGATCCCGGGCAATCTGCACCTGCATCTTCCGGGAGCGGGGGGCGAGTCCCTGCTGTTCCTGCTCGATCAACGCGGGATCGCCGTCTCCACCGGCTCGGCGTGCCAGGCGGGCGTGCCCGAACCGTCCCACGTCGTGCAGGCGCTGGGGTTCGACGAGCGGGCGGCGCGACAGGTGCTTCGCATCACTCTCGGTCGCACGAGCACCGTCGACGACGTCGACGCGTTGTCCGCGGCGCTTCCGGAAGCGGTGTCGCGAGCTCGCGCCGCCCGCTGAGCAGGCCGGGTGAGGACCGGCGGTCAGGCGCCGGTCAGTCCGCCGTCCCTAGACTGGTTCGCATGAGGATCCTTGCGGCGATGAGTGGCGGTGTCGACTCGGCGGTGGCGACCGCCCGGGCGGTCGAGGCCGGTCACGACGTCGTCGGCGTGCATCTGGCGCTGTCGCGCGCAGGCGGCACGCTCCGAGCCGGCAGTCGCGGCTGCTGCACGATCGAGGATGCGATGGACGCCCGTCGCGCCGCGGATTCACTCGGCATCCCGTTCTACGTGTGGGACTTCTCCGAGCGCTTCCGCGATGACGTCATCGATGACTTCGTCGCCGAGTACCGCGCCGGTCGAACGCCCAATCCCTGCATGCGCTGCAACGAGAAGATCAAGTTCGCCGCTCTCCTCGAGCGCGCTCTCGAGCTCGGCTTCGACGCGGTGTGCACCGGGCACTACGCCACGCTCGTCGAGGGTGAGGGGGGACTCGAGCTGCACCGCGCATCCGACGCCGCGAAGGACCAGTCGTATGTGCTCGGGGTGCTCACCGCCGATCAGCTGGCGCACACGTACTTCCCCCTGGGCGACACGCCCTCGAAGGAGCTCGTCCGGTCCGAAGCCGAAGAGCGGGGGCTGACCGTGGCCCGCAAGCCCGACAGTCATGACATCTGCTTCATCCCCGACGGCGACACCCGAGGGTGGCTGGCCGACAGGGTCGGGGCGGAGAAGGGCGACATCGTCGATCGCGCCGGCGCGGTCGTGGGATCGCACGAAGGGGCGCACGCGTTCACCGTGGGGCAGCGTCGGGGACTTCAACTCGGCGTGCCCGCAGCCGACGGCAAGCCCCGCTTCGTGCTCGAGGTCAGGCCGGTGTCGAACACGGTCGTGGTCGGACCGAAGGAGGCGCTCGCGTGCGCGCGCATCGCGGGCGTGCGCCGCTCGTGGGCGGGCGCGGCCCCGACGGAGTCGGACTTCTCCTGCCACGTGCAGATCCGCGCTCACGCGGAGCCGGTGCCGGCGCTGGCGTGGATCGAGGACGACGTGATCACCGTCGAGCCGCAGACGCCGTTCGACGGCGTCGCCCCGGGACAGACGGCCGTGCTCTACGACGGCACGCGCGTACTCGGCCAGTTCACGATCGACCGGACGGAATCAGCCGTTCCCGTCGACGCATGAGGGTGGCCGCGATCCCGCTCCGGCCCCGTCCGACCGTCGTGTCGGCGGGCGTCCATAGACTGACGGGGTGGCTGAAGGTGAACGGGCTGAGCTGACTCTCGACCAGGCGCGCGACGAGGTGAGAGCCCTCACCGACCGCATCGGCGCCGCGCGCGACGCCTATTACGGCGACGATGCGGAGATCGTCGACGACGCCACCTACGACGGCTGGATGCAGCGCCTGGACAAGCTCGAGCGGCTCCACCCGGAACTGCAGGGACAGGATTCCCCGACGCTCACCGTGGGCGCGGCCTCCGGCACGCTGTTCGCGCCGGTCACGCACGCCGAGCGCATGCTGAGCCTGGACAACGTCTTCAGCGAGGACGAATTCCGGGTGTGGGCGGCACGCGTGGAGCGCGATGCCGGCCGCGTGGTGCCGTTCCTGTGCGAACTCAAGATCGACGGCCTCGCGCTGTCGCTTCGCTACGAGCACGGCAGGCTGACCAGTGCCGCCACGCGTGGAGACGGTCGCGTCGGCGAAGACGTGACGGAGAACGTGCGCGGCATCGCGGGCATCCCGTCTGCGCTGCACGGAGACGGGCATCCGCCCCTGGTCGAGGTGCGCGGCGAGGTCTTCTTCACAGTCGCCGACTTCGACTCGCTGAACGCTTTCCAGCAGGAGCAGGGCGACCGCCTGTTCGCCAACCCGCGGAACGCCGCGTCGGGATCGCTGCGCCAGAAGCGCGAGGGCAAGAACGAGCGTCAGCTGCAGGCGATGCATGAGCGGCTGTCGCGGCTGCGGCTCACGGTGCACGGGATCGGGGCCTGGCCGAATCCGCCGGTCGCGTCCCAGAGCGAGGTGTACGGCCTGCTGGCGTCGTGGGGTCTTCCGGTCAGCCCGTACTTCCGCGTGGTCCCCGGCGCGGCCGAGGCCGCCGCATTCATCCGTCATTACGGCGAGCACCGCCACGACGTGGAGCACGAGATCGACGGCATCGTCGTCAAGGTGGACGACCTGGCGATGCACGAGGAGCTCGGGGCGACCAGCCGCGCCCCGCGCTGGGCCATCGCCTACAAGTATCCGCCGGAACAGGTGAACACCAAGCTGCTCGACATCGTGGTCTCGGTCGGACGCACGGGGCGCGCCACGCCCTTCGCCGTCCTCGAGCCCGCGAAGGTCGCCGGCTCGGTCGTGCGTCAGGCGACCCTCCACAATCAGGATGTCGTGAAGGCCAAGGGGGTTCTCATCGGCGACACCGTCGTGCTCCGCAAGGCCGGCGACGTCATTCCCGAGGTGCTGGGGCCGGTCGTCGAGCTGCGGGACGGCGGTGAACGCGCGTTCGTGATGCCCGCGAGGTGCCCGGAGTGCGATTCACCGCTCGCCCCCGCGAAGGAGGGCGACATCGACCTGCGCTGCCCGAACACCAGGTCGTGCCCGGCTCAGGTGCGCGGTCGCGTCGAGCACATCGGGTCGCGCGGTGCGCTCGACATCGAAGGACTGGGCGAGGTGTCCGCCGCCGCCCTCACGCAGCCGGTGCGCCCCGAGGAACCCCCGCTGAGCACCGAGGCGGGCCTGTTCGACCTCACTCCGCGCGACCTGTTCGGAATCGATGTGGTCGTGCGCGACGCCGAGACCGGTCTCCCTCGACTGCTCGAAGACGGCACCCCCGATACACGGTCGCCGTTCCGGCGGCGTCGCAAACGCACAGATCCCGCGTTCGACGACGGCGGCGATTTCGACGGCGACGAAGAGCACATCCTCTCCGCCGCGGCGACATCACTGCTCGCGAATCTCGACGGCGCGAGGTCGAAGGAGCTGTGGCGCTTCCTCGTTGCGCTCAACATCCGGCATGTGGGTCCGGTCGCCGCCCGCGCCCTCGCGCAGTGGTTCGGATCGGTCGATGCGATCCGGGCAGCGACCCGCGACGAGCTCGCGGCGGTCGACGGCGTCGGCGGCATCATCGCGGATTCCCTGCAGGCATGGTTCGATGTCGACTGGCATCGCGACATCGTCGAGCGATGGGCCGCGGCCGGCGCGCGATTGGCGACTCCCGGTCACCCCGGACCGGGGGCGGCGGCCGTCGCGGGGGGCGTGCTCGAAGGCGTCACCGTGGTGGCGACGGGGACGCTGGAGGGCTATACGCGCGAGGGAGCGCAGGAGGCGATCGTCAACGCGGGTGGCAAGGCGGCTTCGAGCGTGTCCAAGAAGACCGACTTCGTCGCGGCCGGTCCCGGCGCGGGGTCCAAGCTCGCCAAGGCAGAGCAGCTCGGGGTGCGGGTGATCGACGCCGCTCAGTTCCACCTGCTCGTCACCGAAGGTCCCTCCGCGCTGGAGGAACCGGCCTGACTCCGGACGTCCGTCCGGCGACGGCCGCCCGGCTCAGACGTCGTCCGCAAGGAGTCGATCGCGCACCTGCCGCCGCAGCACCTTGCCGATCAATGATGTCGGCAGCTCGTCGACCACGACGACCCGCTTGGGCACCTTGTAGGGCGTGAGCTCCTCGCGGGCGAAGGCCCGGATCGCCTCCGGGTCGATCCGCTGTCCGGCGGCGGCGACGACGGCCGCGACGACCTGTTCACCGGCACGATCATCGGGCAGACCGACGACGGCGGCATCGGCGATGCTCGGATGCCGCCGCAGCGCGTTCTCGACCTCGGTCGGAGCGACGTTGAAGCCGCCCGTGATCACGAGCTCCTTGATGCGGTCGACGATCCGGACGAACCCGGCATCGTCGATCGTGACGATATCCCCGGTGCGGAACCAGTCGCCCGCGAAGACGGCGGCGGTCTCCTCCGGCTTGCGGAAGTACCCGTCGAAGACCTGCGGTCCGCGCACGATCAGCTCACCCGCCTCTCCCGGGGGCATGTCGCGGCCGGGATCCTCGGGATCCACGACGCGGCACTCCGTGCCGGGGAGGGGGAGTCCGACGGTTCCAGGGACGCGGTGGGGGGCGACCGGGTTGGCCATCAGGACGGGGGAGCACTCCGACAGGCCGTACCCCTCGACCAGATAGCCGCCGGTGGCCGCCTCGAAGGGCACGACCAGATCGTGTGAGAGCGCCATGGCGCCGGAGATCGCGATGCCGGTTCCCGCCAGCGACACTCCCCGCTCCTCGGCCGAGGCGAGCAGGCGTCGTGCGATCGGCGGCACGAGAGGGAGGAACGTCGCGGGCCGCTTCTTCGTGACCGACAGCACCATGTCGGGATCGAAGCGAGGGAAGAGCACCAGGCGGGCCGCCATCGACATGGCGAACGTCAAGCAGAGCGTGAGGCCGTAGGCATGGAACATCGGAAGCACCGCGTAGACGACGCAGCCTTCGCCGCGCGTGATCGTGGGAACCCATGCTCGGGCCTGCGCCGCGTTTGCGAGAAGGTTCCGGTGCGTGAGGCGGGCGCCCTTCGGTGACCCGGTCGTGCCGCTGGTGTATTGGATGAGCGCGAGGTCGTCCGTCTCCGGTCGCGGATGCGATGCATCCAAGGCGGTGGCGCTGACGACGTCGTCCCAGGCGATGGTCCCGGAGGTGGGCGCCGTCAGCGCCTCACGCCCCTCGCGCGCCTTTCGGATGGGCAGGTGCAGCGCCAGTCGGGTGTGCCAGGGCATCGCGGTGGTGAGATCCACCGAGACGAGGGAATCCACGCGTACCTCGTCGGAGAACGCCTGCACCGTCGCCGCGACCTTGGACCACACGATGGCGTGCTTCGCGCCGTGATCGGCGAACTGGCGTTCCAGCTCGACCGGCGTGTAGAGCGGATTGTGCTCCACGACGACCGCACCCAGGCGCAGGATCGCGTAGAAGGCCACGACGTGCTGCGGGCAGTTGGGAAGGACGATCGCGACCGGTTCGCCCGCGGTCACCCCGACCTCCCTCAGCCCGGCGGCGGCTCGAGAGATCTGCACCTCCAGATCCCGATAGCTCGTCGTGCGCCCGAAGAACTCCAGCGCGGGAGCATCGGGGTGGGTGCGCGCCGAAGCGGCGACGATGTCCACGAGCGAGCCCGAGACCTCCGCCAGGTCCTCCGGAACTCCTTCGGCGTAGCTGTGGATCCACGGACGCGGCGGGTCGTAGGTCGCTGACACGGGCATCAGCCTAGACGGGTCGCGTGCCCCGGGACGGACGGAGACACCCGCCTACAATGGTCTGGTGTCTGAAATCACCCCCGATCTCGTGCGCCATCTCGGTGTGCTCGCCAGGATCCAGCTCGACGACGAGGAGGTCGACCGCCTCACCGGGCAGCTCGATGCGATCGTCGACAACATCGCGAAGGTGTCGCAGGTGGCGACACCGGATGTGGTCGCCACGAGCCATCCCATCCCGCTGCAGAACGTCTTCCGTGCCGACGAGGTGGGGCACACGCTCACCGTCGACGAGGCGCTCCAGAACGCTCCGGATGCCGCCGACGGCCGTTTCCGCGTGACCGCGATCCTCGGCGAAGAGCAGTAGAGGACGGATCCGTGACCGACATCACCAACCTCTCCGCCGCCGCGCTCGCCGACCGCCTCGCTGCCGGCGAGATCTCCAGCGTCGAGGCGACACAGGCCCACCTCGATCGCATCGCCGCCGTCGACGGCGACATCCATGCCTTCCTGCACGTCAGCGACCATGCACTCGACGTCGCCGCGGACATCGACCGTCGTCGCGCGTCCGGCGAGGTCCTCAATGCTCTCGCCGGCGTGCCGGTGGCGATCAAAGACGTGCTCGTGACCACGGACATGCCCTCCACGAGCGGATCGAAGATCCTCGAGGGGTACATGTCGCCGTACGACGCGACCGTCGTCGCGCGTTCGCGTACGGCGGGCCTGGTTCCGCTCGGCAAGACGAACATGGACGAGTTCGCGATGGGCTCGTCCACCGAGCACTCCGCCTACGGGCCGACCCGCAACCCGTGGGACCTGGAACGCATCCCCGGCGGGTCGGGCGGCGGCTCCGCCGCCGCGGTCGCCGCCTACGAAGCGCCCCTCGCGCTCGGCTCCGACACCGGGGGCTCGATCCGGCAGCCGGCGCATGTCACGGGAACGGTCGGGGTGAAGCCGACCTACGGTGCCGTGAGCCGATACGGCGCGATCGCCCTGGCATCGAGCCTGGATCAGGTCGGCCCTGTCACCCGAACGGTGCTCGACGCCGGACTCCTGCACGATGTCATCGGCGGTCATGACGCGAACGACTCCACGTCGCTCACGGATTCCTGGCCGTCCTTCGCCGAAGCCGCCCGAGAGGGCGCGCGCGGCGATGTGCTCCGGGGTCTGCGGGTGGGCGTGATCCGCGAGCTCGGGGAGGATGGATTCCAGCCCGGCGTGACCGCGGCATTCCGCGCGTCGCTGTCGGCGATGGAGGCCGCGGGTGCCGATATCGTCGAGATCAGCGCTCCTCACTTCGAATACGGCGTGGCCGCCTACTATCTCGTGCTGCCCGCCGAGGCATCGAGCAATCTCGCGAAGTTCGACTCCGTGCGCTTCGGCATGCGCGTGAGCCCTCGCGCGGGCGCGACGGTCGAAGACGTCATGGCCGCCACGCGCGATGCGGGGTTCGGCGACGAGGTCAAGCGGCGGATCATCCTGGGCACCTACGCCCTCTCTGCCGGATACTACGACGCCTACTACGGCTCGGCGCAGAAGGTGCGCACGCTCATCCAGTCCGACTTCGACGCCGCCTTCGAGAGGGTCGACGTCATCGCCACCCCGACCGCGCCCACCACGGCGTTCCGCCTCGGCGAGAAGCTCGACGACCCGATGCAGATGTACCTGAACGACGTCACGACGATCCCGGCGAACCTCGCCGGCGTGCCGGGGATCTCGATTCCGGCCGGCCTCGCGGCGGAGGACGGCCTGCCCGTCGGCATCCAGTTCCTCGCGCCCGCTCGCGAGGACGCCCGTCTGTACCGTGTCGGGGCCGCACTCGAGGCTCGTCTTGTCGATTCATGGGGAGGTCCGCTTCTGGACCGCGCACCTGTCCGAGGAGGGGCACGCTGATGGCCGGTGGCAAGCTGATGGACTTCGACGAGGCGCTCGAGCGCTTCGAGCCCGTGCTCGGGTTCGAGGTGCACGTCGAGTTGAACACCCGCACCAAAATGTTCTCCGGTGCGCCCAATCCCGCCCACCCCGACAACCACGACGCCGCGCCGAACACCCTGGTGGCTCCCGTGGACATGGGGCTTCCCGGTTCACTGCCGGTGGTGAACGAGCAGGCGATCCGCTCATCGATCAGTCTGGGCTTGGCGCTCGGGTGCTCCATCGCCCCGTCGAGCCGATTCGCACGCAAGAACTACTTCTATCCCGACCTGGGGAAGAACTACCAGATCTCGCAGTACGACGAACCCATCGCCTTCGAGGGGAGAGTCGAGGTGGAGCTCGAGGACGGAACGATCGTCGAGGTCCCCATCGAGCGTGCGCACATGGAGGAGGACGCCGGAAAGCTCACCCACATGGGCGGTGCCACGGGCCGCATCCAGGGGGCGGAATACTCGCTGGTCGACTACAACCGCGCCGGCGTTCCGCTGGTCGAGATCGTCACCAAGCCGATCTTCGGTGCGGAGCACCGCGCGCCCGATATCGCGAAGGCCTACGTCGCCACGATCCGCGACATCGTGCGATCGCTGGGCATCTCGGAAGCGCGGATGGAGCGCGGCAACCTGCGCTGCGACGCGAACGTCTCCCTGCGGCCGCGGGCCGCAGCGGGACAGCCGGTGGCGCCGCTGGGCACCAGAACCGAGACGAAGAACGTCAACTCGATGCGCTCGGTCGAGCGCGCCGTGCGCTACGAGATCCAGCGACAGGCCGCGATCCTGGCCGATGGCGGCGCGATCGTGCAGGAGACCCGCCACTGGCACGAGGACACCGGCACCACGTCACCTGGGCGCCCGAAGTCCGACGCGGACGACTATCGTTACTTCCCCGAGCCGGATCTGCTGCCCGTCGCGCCGGCGCCCGACCTGGTCGAGAAGCTTCGCGCGGCCCTTCCGGAAGCGCCGGCGGCGCATCGTCGTCGCCTGAAGGCCGCGTGGGGGTTCACCGACCTGGAATTCCAGGACGTCCGCAACGGCGGACTGCTCTCGGAGGTCGAGGCGACCGTCGCCGCCGGGTGTGCGCCCGCTGCCGCCCGCAAGTGGTGGACGGGTGAGATCAGCCGCATCGCGAACGCGCAGGGTGCCGAGCCGGGAGCGCTCGTCACGCCGGCCGATGTCGCGGCCCTGCAGGCGCTGGTCGTGGCCGGCACCCTCACCGACAAGCTCGCACGGCAGGTGCTCGAGGCGATGATCGCCGGCGAGGGCACACCGCAGGAGATCGTCGACGCACGTGGTCTTGCCGTCGTCTCCGACGACGGCGCGCTCGTGGCGGCGATCGACGAAGCCCTGGCCGCACAGCCCGACGTGCTCGAGAAGATCCGGGACGGCAAGGTACAGGCCGCCGGAGCGATCATCGGTGCCGTCATGAAAGCGATGAGGGGGCAGGCCGACGCCGCACGGGTGCGGGAGCTCATCCTGGAGCGCGCCGCGCAGTGATCAGCCGGTCAGCCGACCGGCGTCGGCTGCGGGCGGCGTGTCGGTGGCCGGGAGCACGATAGAAGCATGGGACGCGGGGACGGTTCGGGGCGCATCGTGTCCGCCGCGGGCGCGGATGACACGGGGGCGGGAATCCTCCACGTCGACATGGACGCGTTCTATGCGGCGGTGGAGGTGCTCGACGACCCTTCCCTGGCCGGGAAGCCGATCATCGTCGGTGCGCCGAAGGGGCGCGGGGTCGTCTCGAGCGCGTCGTACGAGGCCCGGCGCTTCGGCGTGCGCTCGGCGATGCCCGTGGGGCAGGCGCTGCGCCTCTGCCCGACGGCGACCGTCGTCCCGCCGCACTTCGAGCGCTACATCGCCCTGTCGCGGCAGGTGATGGACATCTTCCGGGATGTCACGCCCCTTGTCGAGCCGCTGTCCATCGACGAGGCCTTCCTCGACGTGCGCGGGGCGCGACGACTCTGGGGGAGACCTGGGGAGATCGCACGGATGCTGCGGCGGAAGGTCCGCGATGAAACCGGCCTCACGTGCAGCATCGGCGCAGCGGCCACGAAGCACGTCGCGAAGATGGCGTCGACGATCAGCAAGCCCGACGGGCTGCTCATCGTGGCCGAGGCAGACACGCAGCGTTTCCTCGCTGCCCGCTCGGTACGCGCGCTGTGGGGCGTGGGGCCCAAAGCGGCGGAAGCGCTCGAATCGCGCGGACTGCGCACCGTCGCCGACGTTCTCGACGCACCCACATCGGTGCTCGAGCACGCTCTCGGCTCCGCGATGGCCCACCGCGTGTGGCACCTCTCCCGCGGGATCGACCCCCGCGAGGTCACGACGGAGCGGGTGGAGAAGAGCGTCGGGCACGAGGAGACCTTCGGCGAAGACATCGACGACCCGCGCGTGCTCCGCTCCGAGTTCCGGCGCCTCGCCGATCGTGTGGCGGCTCGGCTCCGATCGCACGGGTGGGAGGCCGGCGTCGTCGCGGTGAAGGTGCGTCTGTCCGACTTCACCACCCTGTCGAGATCGCAGACTCTCGCTGAGCCGACGTCCGTCGGTCAGCGGATCGGGGAGACCGCGATCGAGCTGTTCGAGACGGTGGCGCGGGATCTGCCGGTGCGCCTGATCGGGGTCCGCGGAGAAAAGCTCCGTTCGTCCGGCAGCGGAGCGCTGGCGCTCTGGGACGACGATGAGGACTGGCGGCGCGTCGAAGACGCGCTCGACGGCGCGACGGCGAAGTTCGGGAAGGGCGCTGTGACACGGGCCACCCTTCTCGGTCCCGCGAGAGCCGGTGGTGCCGCGCCGTCGCATCCGCGGGCCGACCACCCGCCCGCACACTGATCGGGATCTGTCCCCGCGGCTCGGATGCGGGTAGCGTGGACGACATGCCCAACATCGCACTCGAACTCGGCAAGCAGTCGGCGGCCTTCGGCGTCAACAGCGCGTATGGAGAACAGCAGGACGTCGACGGCGTCCGCATCGTTCCCGTCGCCCTGTCGTGGTCGGGATTCGGTGGCGGCAGCGACGACGCGGGCAACGGTGGTGGCGGTGGCGGTGGCTACGCGATCCCGCTCGGCGCGTACATCCGCCGCGGTGACGACCTCCGCTTCGAGCCGAACATCGTGTCGCTGCTCGCCGTCGCGATCCCCTTCGTGTGGGTCGCGGGTCGCTCGCTTAGCCGTGTCATCCGCATCCTCAAGAAGTAGTCGCGACCCGGTCGATCTCGCCCTCGCCCGTGCGGCCTCCGTCGTGCGGGATGCCGTTGCGGCGACCGCTGCGGCGAATCCGGTCGTGCTCATCGACGGTCGCAGCGGGGCAGGAAAGTCCTCACTGGCGCGACGTCTGATACGGGATTGGCCGATGCGCGGTCGCGTGCAGGCTGTCGCCCTCGACGCGCTCTATCCCGGATGGGACGGGCTGCGCGAGGGTGTCGAGCTCGCGCGAGAGCAGATCCTGATCCCTCATGCTCGCGGTGTCATCGGCGTGTGGCGCAGCTGGGATTGGGAGCGCGACGGGTGGGATGCGGCCCACGCCGTCGACCCGGCGCTGCCGCTCATCGTCGAGGGAGCCGGGCTTCTCACTCCCGGGACGGCGCCGCTGGGCGACGTCCGCGTCTGGCTCGAGTCTCCGGCGGCCTCCCGTCGGCACCGCGCGCTCGATCGCGACGGCGAGACCTACCGTCCGCACTGGGAACGGTGGGCGGCGCAGGAGGACCGCCACCTCGCCGAAGACGAGCCGGCGTCCCGTGCGACGCACGTGTTCCCCGTGCCCTGATCACGCCGTGAGGTGATCCGCGCTCGGCGATATCAGTCGTCGAGAGCCGTCATCAGGCCGTCGAGACGGAATCCCAGCCATTCGTAGACGCCGAAGCGGGGATCATCGACCTCGCCGTCGCTCTCCGTCCGGATCCCGAGGCGCTCGGCGAGCACGAGTCGCAGGGCGGCCAGGCAGCGTACCCACGCGGCCGCGGTGGGCGGATCCAGGGGAAGTCCCACCGGCTCGAGGTCGGTCGGATCCTCCGCGAGCAGGGGCGCCAACGACGCCACCACCATCGCGGCGTCGTCGCTGCGCCGCTCCAGGAGGGTCGGCTCGGTGAGGCGGCGGAATTCGGCTGAGCCCTGCGGGTCGTCGGTGTACGCATCGGGGACCAGTCGCGCGACCGCCGGGTCCTCCGTCGGTCGTGACGCCTGAAGCAGCTCGTCGAACTGCGTGACGAGGTCGGTGAGGTGCGTCGCCTCGAGTGGAGTGATCTCGAGGATCACGGTCTTGGCGTCGGTCATTCCGGTGCCTCTCTCACGGTCGCCCACAGTCCGTAGTCGTGCATCGCTTGCGCGTGAAGCTCCATCTGTTCGCGCGCTCCCTCAGCCACGACGGCATGTCCGTCGTGGTGCACGGCGAGCATGAGATGCTCGGCGCGATCCCGCGGATAGCCGAAGTACGTGCGGAACACGTGCACCACATAGCTCATCAGATTCACGGGGTCGTTCCAGACCACGGTCTGCCAGACGCGTGCGAAGTGCTGGCCAGCGGTGACGGACTGCTCGATCTCTGGGAGTGTCGGAGTCGTCGTCATGCCCACCCCAGTTCGTGCAGCTTCTCGTCGTCGATCCCGTAGAAGTGCGCGATCTCGTGAACGAGCGTCGTGTGCACCTCGCGGCGCAGCTCCGGCTCGTCGGCGCACCGGTCCAGGTGGGGCTCGCGGTAGACGATGATGCGATCGGGCAGCTCGCCCATGCCGTATCGATCACGCTCGGTCAGCGACCATCCGTCGTAGAGGCCGAGCAGATCGAGACTCCCGTCCTCCGGGCGGTCCTCCACCACGAACACGACATTGTCGAGACCATCCACCATGTCGTCGGGCAGTCGGTCGAGCTCGTCCACGACGAGCGCCTCGAATGTCTCGGCATCCATGTCACGCATTGGGGTGGCTAACGGGACTTGAACCCGCGACCCCCGCGACCACAACGCGGTGCTCTACCAACTGAGCTATAGCCACCATGTCCTCCCGCCGAGCGGGCAACCAGAAGATTCTCTCACATAATCGGAGCGAACGACGACACGACGGATGCCGCGGCGGTGCGTGCGTGATCGCTCGTCGGGCCGGGCTCCGGCACGAAGACCGCCTGGCGGTAGTAGGCCAGTTCGCGGATCGACTCCTTGATGTCGGCGAGCGCGCGATGGCCGCCGTCTTTCGCCGGCGCGTGAATGTATGCGCGGGGATACCAGCGTCGGGAGAGCTCCTTGATGCTGGAAACGTCGACGTTCCGATAGTGCAGGTAATCGTCGACGTCGGGCATGTACTTCGCCAGGAACATGCGGTCCGTTCCGATGGTGTTGCCGGCCAGCGGGGCCTTGCTCGGCAGGGGGGCGAATCGGCGGATGTACGCGAGAGTCTGCGCCTGCGCGTCCGCGAGGCTGACGCCTGCGGGGAGTTCGTCGAGAAGCCCGGAGGACTCGTGCATCGAGGTGACGAAGTCGTTCATATTGGCCAGCGCGGTCTGGGACGGCTTGATCACGACCTGGAATCCCGGGTCGAGCACACGCAGCTCGAAATCGGTCACCACGACGGCGATCTCGACGAGTTCGTCGACCGCAAGGTCGAGACCCGTCATCTCGCAGTCGATCCATACGAGTCTGTCGTTCTCGCTCCCGGCCATGGGCTCATCCTATCGATCGCGCCGACACCGGCCGCGTGCGCGCCGTTCGCTACTCTGGAAGGGCCCTCGTAGCTCAATGGATAGAGCATCGGCCTTCTAATCCATAGGTCGCACTTCCGGAGTCTCCGGGTCGCCGGCCGCAAGGTAGCCGGCGTAGAACTGCACCGGGTCGACCTTGAGCAGGCGAGCAATCGACTCGAGCTCATCGGCCAGGAATGCGGTCGTTCCGTTCATGCGCGTCGCGAGGACGCTGTTGGTGATGCCGATAGCGAGGGCGGCAGCGCGGACGGACCAGCGCTCGGCCTTCAGTGAGTCGTGCACGTAGGCGGCACGGGCGGCTCGCGTGTGGTCAGCAGCCGGGCGAAGCTCGGAGATGTTCGACATGTGACTGAGTGTATGGGTTTCCGGACATTATGTGCAAGTAGTCGGATCGTGAATTCGGATATCGGGAAAATGCCGCGTGTCGTAGGTTGACAGCGTCCGGATATCGGGACATGCTTTCCGGCATGACGCAGACCACTTCACGAATTGCGGACAAAGTACGCGGCGTCGCGGCTGAGAAGCGGTTCACCCAGGGCGCGATTGCTCAGGCGCTGGGCATCGCACGCAGCAGCGTAGCTGAGCGGCTCGCCGGTCGGGTCTCCTTCACGGCGGACGAGATTCTCAAGCTCTCTGCCGCGATGGACGTCCCGGTCTCACGGTTCTTCCCGGAGCCCTCCCTGGAGCGTGTCGCATGACCGCCGTCGAGACGTTCCGATTCGGAGCGCACGGCCTGCGTGCTCTCCTGATCGACGGCGAGCCGTGGTTCGTGGGGGCCGATGTCGCCGCCGTCCTCGGATACGACCGCACCTCGAACATGTCCCGCATGCTCGACGAGGACGAGAAGGGGACTCACATTGTGAGCACCCCTGGTGGAGATCAGGAGATGCTCACCATCTCCGAGCCGGGTCTCTTCGCGGCCGTGATCCGCTCGCGCATCCCCGAGGCGCGCGAGTTCAAGCGCTGGGTGACGCACGAGGTGCTCCCCAGCATCCGCCGCACCGGTTCGTACGCCGTGCCCGAGACGCGCGAGCAGCTCCTCGCCCGCGCCGTCCTCGAAGCATCCGAGGCGATCAAGGAGAAGGACGAGCACATCGCCGAGCTGACCCCGCGCGCCGAAGCGTGGGACGAGCTCGCATCCGCGGACGGCGACTACGAGGTCGCCGACGCTGCGAAGATCCTCGCCCGCGCCGGCGTCGAGACCGGCCGCCAGCGACTCTTCTCCCAACTCCACGGCCTCGGATGGATCTACCGCGGCACGCAGGGGAAGTGGACTGCGAAGCAGACCGCCGTGGATTCCGGCTACCTCCGGGAGAAGCCGCAGTCCCACCACCATCCCCGCACCGGTGAGCTGATCCTCGATCCGCCGCAGGTGCGCGTCACGCTCCGCGGGATCGAACGGCTCCGGGTGCGCCTCGGTGTCCTCAAGCCCGTCGAGATGGCGGTGGTCTCGTGAACGCCTCGACCGGACCCCAGCCCCGGGTCGAGTCGGAGGAGGTGGCCGCGCGCGTTGAGCGTCCCCAACGCGCTCCCCGCGCGGCCACCGTCATCACCACCCTGCTCGCGCTCCTCCCGGCGCTCGCGTTCTTCGCCGCGGACATCACCCGCATGACGATCGAGCGCGCCGCAGGCCTCCCGGGCCTCCCGTCCGGGATCACCCTCATCGGCCTCGGCTTCGCAGTCGCCTGGCTCTACGGCATCGGCGCCTTCCAGCGCCAGTTCTGGATCAGCGCGATCGCATCACCCGAGCACCCCGCGAGAGCCTGTCACGCCTGGACCGCCTCGACGGCGTCGGCACGCACACACCACGCAACGCGCAAACCCACCCCTGAACCCGCTCACCGTCACGAAAGGCACGATCATGACGGACCACACCACCCACGACTCACCCCTCGGACTCTGGAAGTCATTCGAACGCGCCTCCCGCGTCGCCTGGACGATGCAGCGCATCAACACCCTCGCCACCCTCGCAACACAGCTCGAGCCGAACGACCGGGTCGACGCGGCCCGCGGAATCTGGCTGGAGTACGTCGACGGACACGGCACCACCGACCTCGACCGCAACGAGGAAGCCCACATCCTCGCCGCGATCTATCAGTGGCTCCCGAAGTCCGATGTCGTGAAGTTCGCCCGCAACGCATGGGGCGACAGGATGCTCGACGCGCACGCCCGAGACGACCTCCACATCTCATGGTGGCCTGACGACTCGTCGGTGATCATCCAGCACACGACCCGCATCGGCACGGTCGCGACGCTCGTCCTCACTGAGACCTCCGCGACCGGCCGGCTGAGGTGATTGGCGTGATCTACGCGACGGCATTCGCCCTCGCGGTCGTCAGCCTCGCCCTGGCGACCCTCATCATCCACACCCACATGAGACCGCGGCGACGTACCGCCGCAGAAGGAGAGTGACATGGCAGTCAAGCTGTCGGGAACCCTGCCCAACGACATCGACCGCAACGGGATGTACCGCATCGCCGCGGAGCTCGTGAAGAAGCCCGAGCGGCGCCACGTCGTCGTCATGGTCGTCGACTGCGTGCGCACGACGATCGACCACAACGGCGAAGACGAGTTCACTCCGACCGCCGGCGCCCTGTTCATCGAGCCGATCACTGACGAGTCGGACGTCGACGACGTCGTCGAGATGATGAGCCGCGCGCGGGCGGAGCGCACGGGGAACGACACTCTCGATTTCGATTTCGGCGTCGGCACCGACCCGTTCGCGAAGGCGGCGAACGATCTCCGCACCGCCTCCGGCGTGTACGTCCATGACGACGAGGCGAGCAACGAGTGAACCGGTGGGAGGCGGGCGACGCGCTGACCGTCGGCAAGATCCGCTGGCAGGTCGTCGCGGTCATGCCCAGTGGCCCGAACCCGGTCCGCCTCATGGCGCTGAACACCATGACGAAGCGCACGTGGGCGACCACGCATCGGAACCTCCCGCGAAAGGTGGCGGCATGAACATCGGACACATCATCGTCCCCGGCGACGCGCCCCGCGAGCTGTGGTCGGCGGAGCGCGGCGAAGGTGTCACAGCGTCCGAGGCTCTGGCGGTCGCGCGCGGCGGGCTCAAGGCGCGCCAGGCGATCGCGGAGCGGAAGATGAACGGCTCCACGTTCCATGGCAACGCCGCCACCCGGGCCGGCAGCGCACGCGAGGCCGCGTTGCTCGACGAGGCGATGGAGATCATCCCCGGCATCGAGCCCAACTCGGCGCTGTGGGGCGCGCACGACAACGACCTGCACCGCGCGACGCCCGACGGCATCGGCACCGACGAAGAGGGGAACCTGCTCGTCGTCGAGGTCAAGTCTCACGAGTGGGGCTGGGAGCACGCCACCATCCCGGCAGACCACCGCGCGCAGCTCCAGTGGCAGATGCACGTCGTAGGGGCGGACTATGCGCTCTACGGCTTTGAGGTCCGCGACGAAGACGACCAACCCCCGATCGAGGGAGCGCAGTGGATTCGCGTCGACCGCGACGAGGAAATGATCGAGTGGCTCGTCGACCGAGCTGACGCTTTCATCTCGTGGCGCAACGACGGATGCCCGGCCGTCGATGACCTCCCGGACGACGTCGCTTCCGCGCTCGATGAATGGGCGCCGCTCAAGCGCGAGCTCGACGCGCTCGCGAAGCGCGAGAAGGCCGCAGCGGCGGCGCTCAGGAAAGCCACCGCGGACCTACCGCACGTCGAGCGGTTCGGAACCGTCGGCATGGGCGAGGCCGGGGGATTCCAGCTCAGCGTCGCCGAGATCGTCTCCATCGACGAAGAGAGGTGGAAGGACGACGACCCCACCGGTCACGCCGCGATTCAGCAGGCGCGCGCCGCCATCGCCATGGCCGAGGCGAAGGCGAAGCGCCTCTACCCGAAGATCACCCGCCGCCCGTCACTGCGATTCCAGGAGGCCACCAGTGTCTGACATCGAAACCCCTGAGCTGAAGACCATCGGCGAGGTCGAGCGCATCGTCCACGCATCCGGCGTCTGGGATGGCACATCCGCGGTCGAGTTCTCCGACGACGGCGAGAGCTGGCGCGAGGCATGGTCACCCACGGTCATCGACGGCAACGACGGCGAACCGATCCGCGTCGTTCAAGCACACCCGGAGTTCGCGCGCGTCACCGTGTACCGCAAAGACGTCCGGGTGCCCACGACGGTCACGATCCGGTGGGACGAGCAGGTGCCTGTCGAGAACGAGGAGTGGTCGGAGAACTGGCACCGCTCGCCGATGCGTCACTTCGGCCGCACCGCCCGCATGGTCGGATTCCGGCAGACGTTCCGCGACCTCCTGGGGGACATCCGCATCCCCGACGAGCACCAGCCGCCCGCCGAGCCCGATGTCGTAGAGCGCGACTGGGCCGCGGAGTTCGAAGCGGCAGACACCCCCGAGGCGATCGAGGACCTCGGAAAGTGGGCACGCGCCGCGCGGGCCTTCACCCCGGACGCGGACGGCACAGCGCTGCACCGTGCATGGCGCGACCGTCGCAAGCAGCTCATCGACGCCGCCTGGCGCCCCGAGGCGCCGGAGCTCTCACCCGATGAGCTCGACCGGCACCACGCGTTCTTCGGAGACCCGGCCCGGATTGCCGCCCCGCAGGATCACCGCCCCCCGCAGAACCGTGCACAGCGCCGCGCGGCGGGGCGAAAGAAGGGCCGCCGCTGATGCCCGACGTGAACCCGATCACCGGCGAGGTCGAGGAACCGGAGCACATCCCCGGCACCGACACCGAACTGGTGCCGTTGAACCTCTCGGCCATGAGCGAGGACGAGCTGATCGCGCTGTTCCCGACGCCCGTCCAGGCCGCCGGAGCGCTCATGTACGCGCGCAACGTAGCCCGCCGCGCACCCGCCGCGCTAGACACGTACCGCCGCAAGCTCAAGACCGCAGAGCGCGACCTGACCGTGGCGCTCGCACTCGGAGCGGAGAAGATTCTCGAGGTCTACCCGCGGATGCCGATGGGGGAGCGCCGTGACCTCGCGCGCGCGATCGATGACCGTGTGAAGGATGCACAGCTCGCCGCCGACACGGCGTGGCTGGAAATGGAGTATGCCCGCGACTTCGACCGCATGATCGGCCGGGACATCGACATCCTGCGATCACTGAACGCCAACCTGCGGGGTGAGCAGCGATGAGCAAGCCGACCACGGCCGTTCGCGACAGCACCTACGAGCGGGACATGCACCGGTGCGTGTCGTGCGGCGTCATAGTCGCGCTCTCGTTTCAGCACCGCCGAGCGGTCGGTAACGGCGGGTCGAAGATCCGCCCCACCTGTGAGGACGGGCTGACCCTCTGCGTGCTCTGCAACAACCGCGCCGAGCACGTGCTGCAAGCGCGAGCGCTCTACTTCGGATGGAAGGTCCGCCGCTGGGTGAAAGACCCCTCGCGCGTGCCCGTCTACTACCCGCACGAATTCGAGTGGTTCCGGCTCGTCGGCACCCGCCGAGAGAGGATCACCGCCGGCGCGGCGCACGAGATGATGCGCGATGTCTACGGCGACGAGCACGAGACGTGGAGGGCAGCCGCATGAGCATGCCCGAGTTCGCGATGACCTACGTCGTGTTCTGGCCCGAGCACAACGTGCTCAAGGTCGGCCGCGCATGGAGGTTCAACCGCGTCCACCGGATGACCCGCACCGGCGGACACATCATCATCCTCGCCAGAGGCACCGACGCCACCTGGGAACGCGAAGCGCTCCGCACACTCCGCCGATGGTTCCCGCAGGCCTTCCGCAACGAGACCGAAGCGACCGGCCTCCTGCTGATGGGCCGCGGCTGGTCGGAGTGCTTCCAGGTCGACGAGCACCACCTACAGCTCGCCGTCGACCTGTGCATCGAGGGATTCGCGAGAGGGAACGAGCAAGGTGTCAACGACGAAGAGCGTCCAGAGGAAGATCACGACACAGGATCTGGAGTTCCCCGGGTACCTGCGAGCCCCACACGCGGCGAAGACGACAGCACTCGGCCTGTGGCTGCACACGGACGGACTCGGCCGCCGGCAACTCATCCCGGAGCTGATCGCCGCAGCGATCTACCCGGGCGAAGCCGCGACCGAAACGGTGATCGAGCACCTGCTGATGCTCGAGGAGTCCGGCTTCCTGGAGATGTACTCGGCGGACGGCGAGGAGTGGATCGCACTGCGACGCCCGCTGAAGCTCGACGCCCGCACTGCCTGGTCGAACTGCCCCGACCCGCCCATTCGCGAACATTCGCGAAGCTTCGCGGCTGTGGGGGGAGCGCGGGCGAGGGCGCGGGAGCGGATGCGAGACGAGGACCGGGAGCGCGCGGGGGAGTGGGCCGAGTGGCGCGAGGAGCAGGAGCGCACGCCCCTGCCACCGCGACCCCGCCTACTGGACGCCCCGCCCATCGGATGCCCGGATCACCCCAATGGTCGCTTCGAGGACTGCGGGAAGTGCGGGACTGCTCGCCGCCAGCACGACAGATGGCTCGCTCAGCAGCGATACGAGGACCAGCTCACGAAGGCGATGGAGGATGACGATGGACAGCCGTTCTGACCGGTTCCTGGAGCTCGAAGCGTCCGGGGCGTCTTCCGCGGAGATCGCGGGCATCCTCGGTGTCTCGACTCGCACGGTGACCCGGTGGCGTCACGACGCGGGCTGTAGCCACGCGCCGGCGGCGAACGTCCGGGACATGTCGGTGCGGGAGCGGGCGCGGCGCCTCCTTGACGATGGAGCGTCGTTCGCCGACGCAGCCGCGACGGTCGGGGTGGCCCGGTCGACGCTCCGGCGCTGGTTCCCCGACGTGCCCGCGTGGACTCGCTCCCAGACCGGCCAGTGGTCAGTGCTGCTTCGCCAGGGTGAGGCGGTGCTTCATGGGTGACCGGGTCTGCATCCGTGGGTGCACGCAACGCCAGCACTTCGCCGACTGCCCCGACTACGGCAAGACGGACGGCACCTGCCGCGGCTGCGTCCCCGCAGAAGCCCGCGAGCGCTCATGGATCTGCGACCGCTGCTTCGGACGCACCCGCCGCATGATCACCGACGCCCCCGACCTCCTCGGCCGCATCCGCTCCCTGGGTGACCCGACGAAGGCCCGCGCCTACGACCAGGTCGGATCAGGCGCCGCACGGAACGTCGAGGCGCCCGCCCCGATCCCCGCTGACCTTATCGACGCCGGCGACGCGATCGCCGGGACTCTCCGCGCCTGGGCATCCATGCTCGAGCACCGCGGATGGGACTCCCGCGGCCTCCCCGCCGGCGCTGACGCTGCCGACGCCTACGAGGAAGCACAGGGGAACGCCTCGGTCATCCTCGACGAGCTCCCGAAGCTCGCGAACGACCAGGACATGATCATCGCCCTCACCGCCGCCGCCCTCGACCTCCACCCGGCCGTGGATGGGATCCGGGAGCGCTGGTCGATAGCTGACGCGATGTACCGGTGGAACGTCGAACGCCCCACGGAAGCATTCGTCGAGGTCCACGAAGACGACGAAGAGATCACCGTCGGAGGCGTCACCGAGTGGGGCACAGAGCACGAGATCTGGGACCGCCGACAGGCCGCCCGCGAAGTCGGAGTTTCCGAAGAGTCGCTGCGCCGATGGGTCCGCGAGAAGGATCTGCATCCGGTCGCGACGACGAGGGGACCGCTCGGGAAGGTGACGTGGTTCCGGGCAGCCGCTGTCCGCGCCGCCGCCGCAGCCGTCGCGGCACGCAAGGGCAAGAAGGCTGAGGCGACCGCCTCATCTGATCATCAGGTTGGGAGCATGGAATGACCATCCCGTACAGCGATTTCATCGCGCGTCGAGCGGCCCGTGTGCGGCCCGTGGGCATCGACGTTGGTCCGGGGGACCTGCACCACAGCCTCAAGCCGTTTCAGGTCGACGTGACCCGGTGGGCGGCGCGCGTGGGCCGTCCCGCCGTGTGGGCGGATACGGGGCTCGGCAAGACCCGGATGCAGCTCGAGTGGTGTCGAGTCATGGCGGACGTGTCGCTGATCGTCGCGCCGCTTGGTGTCGCCCGCCAGACGCCGGAGGAAGCGGCCCTGATCCACACCGATGCGCGGTACGTGCGCAGCGGCGACGAGATCACCGGACCCGGCGTCTACGTGACCAACTACGAGATGGTCGACCAGTTCGACCCGTCGAAAATCGGGGCTGTCGCACTCGATGAGGCTTCCATCCTCAAGCAGTCAGACGGGAAGACTCGCACGAAGCTGATCCGCCACTTCGAGAACGTCGAGTACCGGTCGACATGGACGGCGACGCCGGCACCGAACGACCCGGAAGAGCTGACCAATCAGGCCGAGTTCCTCGGGCACATGACCCGGGCGAATATGCTCGCCGCCTATTTCGTGCACGACCAGGACGGGTGGCGCCTCAAGGGTCACGCCGTGGAACCGATGCTCGACTGGATGGGCACGTGGGCGATCGCGATCCGGCGCCCGTCCGACCTCGGCTACGCCGACGACGGCTACAACTTGCCCGGTCTGAACATCATCCCCGAGCTGGTCGACGTCGAGATCGAGCCAGCAGATGGGGAACTGTTCGCCATGACGATCGGCGGCGTGCAGGGCCGGTCGAAGGTGCGCCGCGAGTCGCTCGCAGCTCGCGTCGACCGCGCCGTGGAGCTCGTCGAGCGAGAGTCCGATGAGCCCTGGCTGTTGTGGACCGGGCTGAATGACGAAGCCGACGCGATCGCCGACGCGATCCCCGGGTCGGTCAACGTGCACGGGTCCATGAGCCCCGACGAGAAGGCCGACCTTCTCCTGGGGTTCGCGCATGGCGACTTCCGAGTGCTCATCACCAAGCTCAAGATCGCCGGGCTCGGGATGAACTACCAGCACTCCGCGCGCATGGCGTTCGTTGGATTGAACGACAGCTACGAGCAGTACTACCAGGGCATCCGCCGCTCATTCCGGTACGGGCAGACGCGGGTGGTCAACGCGCACATCGTGCTCTCCGAGATCGAGTCGCAGATCGCCGAGAACGTCGCCCGTAAGGAATCGCAGGCGAACCGAGTAATCGACGGGCTTATCGCCCGCAACACCACAAGGAGGGTCGCATGAGCGACTACATCACCGATGAAGCCCGCGGCAACATGTGGGAATTCTGGCTCGGCGACAGCGCCGAACGTCTGGCAGAGATCCCGGACGAGTCGATCGACATGGACCTCGGATCGCCCCCGTTCGAGTCGCTCTACACCTACTCGAACAGCCCGCGCGACATGGGCAACGCCCTCGACCGCGCTGACTTCTTCGAGCAGTACGGGTACATGATCCGCGAGACCCTCAGGGTGCTAAAGCCGGGCCGCATGTCGGTCGTCCACGTGCAGCAGACCACGAAGATGAAGGGCCGCGACGGGTTCATCGGCATGGTCGACTTCCGTGGCGACGTGATCCGCGCGCACGAGCGCGAGGGGTTCATCTACTGGGGTGAGGTCACGGTCGACAAGGACCCGCAAGCTCAGGCGATCCGCACCAAGGCGCAACAGCTCATGTTCGTCACGAAGAACAAGGACCGCACCATGATCCGGCCCGCCCTGGCGGACTACGCGCTGATCTTCAAGAAGCCCGGCGACAACAACGTTCCGGTCGTCGGTGACCTCAGCAACGAGGAATGGATCAAGCTCGCCCGACCCGTGTGGCTCGAGATCCAGGAGGGCAACACCCTCAACGCGAAGATCGCCCGTGAGGACGACGACGAACGTCACCTGACCCCGTTGCAGCTCGACTTCATCGAGAACTGCATCCGCCTCTACACGAACGCGGGAGAGACGGTCCTGTCGAAGTACGGCGGCGTGGGCTCGGAACTCTACATGGCGGTGAAGCTCGGCCGCCGTGCGCACGGCATCGAGCTCAAGCCGTCGTACTGGCGTTCTGGATGCGACTACTTGCGCGACCTCGAACACGCTCTCGCGCAGCCCGCCTTCGATTTCGAGAGCGCCTGACCGTGGCTACCAACCAGGCCAACAGCGGGTCGGAGGAATCATGAGCATTGGAATCACTCGACCGAATGGGTCGGTCTATCGGCCTCGCAAGATCCGCGCGCAGCTGCTCGGAAACGAGGACGAGACGAACGCGGTCGTCGTTCTCGGCACTCACGACCTGGCGGATGCGCGGGTGCGCGCTCAGGCGGAGGTGAACGAGCTCAACAGCGGCATCGACTACCAGTTCTTCATCCGCCCGAGTGACCGCGGAAAGAGGGTCTGGTATCGGCAGAAGCTCTGGGGCTTCTACGAGGATGCTCCGCTCTACGGCTTCGAGGTGGATGAGGAGCGCGGGGTGGCTGGTGTGGAGTTCGACATCATCACAGAGTTCGATCTGTACGACGCTTGCCTCGAAGAGTTCGACGCTCCCGAGGCCAACAGGGGGGCAGAGGGATGAGCGTGTCAGCGGGAGTTGTGGAGCTTGATGACGCCGGCGCGGGACATGTTGAGGGCGGTGGCGATCTGTTCCCAGGTGGCGCCTTCTTCGCGGGCTTGCGCGATGAGCTCGGGTCGCCGTTCGATGTCTCGGGCGATTCGTTCGAGCTGGGTGAGTGCCTTCATGCGGGCAACTCTACCGTCTACTTTATTGACACGCCACCGTCTAGAAAGTAGACTATGAGTATGGCGACCACCACTTGCGCACACTGGGTTGGGAACGACACCACCGGCCACCGCTGCAACGCCGCCGACATCCGCTCCGAGCGTCTCCCGTTCTGCGAGAAGCACTACAAGATCCAGCTCGCTCGAGCCGAGAAGCAGCTCGCCAAGGAGCGGGCACGCCATGCCCGCACCGAGGCTGACTGGTTCGCACGCAACGCCCACTGGCTCCCCGCATGGCGTCGCCAGCTCGAGCAGGCCGAAGCCGAGTACGAGCGTCGCACCGCAGCACCCATCGCCGACCGTGCCGCAGTCGGTGGTGCCATGCACGGCTCCATCGTCCGTTCCCAGCGGTCGCACCTGTCCGACACGAACGTCTCCCGCGTCGTCGAGCTCCAGAGCATCATCGCAAAGCTCCGGGCCGACATCGCACGAGCAGAAGGAAACGCAGCATGAACGCGACAAGCCTGCTGGTCTACCCCGGCCCTACTCGGACCCACCATCATCCCTGCCACGGCCTAGACGGATGGGTTGGCCCCGGGCGAGGAACAGATCCGGTCGACGACGAAGCGATACGCGCGTGTGAGCGCGACGTGGACCGAATCCTGTCGACCATCCACACGGACGGTGAGTCATGAGTGCTGTCATCTATGAGAACAACCTCAATGAGTTCCGGTTCCAGCCCGAGCTTTCGGATGGGCGGCGGCTCTGCGTGATGTCGGATCTCTACGGGTCGTGGACAGAGTGGAGGTGGCCCGGAGACGAGTGGGCTGATGGGCCGAAGCTGTTCGCCTCGCGTTCGCGCGCGGAGCGAGTCGCGAGGCGGCAACAACGGCGGGAGCGACGTGAGGACAGGAAGGTCTTCCGCGAAAGAGGCTCCCAACCGACCGGACCTGGGACATCCGATGCTGAGTGAAGCCTGGCGTCAGGCGATCCGGTCCTTCCTGAGCAACGAGCGCGCCGGCGGAAAGCCTGAGACGACCGTGAGCGCCAGGAAGCATCACCTCGAGCACGCCGCACGACGTCTCGGCCCCGACCCATGGGCGGTGTCCGTCGACGAGATCCGGGACTACTTCGCGACGCAGAAGTGGGCGCAGGAGACCCGCCGCGGCCGCCGCACCACCCTGACCCGGTTCTACGACTGGGCCATCGAAGCTGGCTACACGGACACCAGCCCGGCCGCACGCCTCCCGAAGGTGCCCATGAAGGCGGGGCGACCGCGGCCGGCGCCAGAGCGGGCGTACAGCGCCGCACTGCGCAGCGCCGACCCGCGCGAGCTCCTCGCGCTCCGCCTCGCCGCCGAAGTCGGTCTCCGCCGAGCCGAGGTCACGAAGATCCACTCCGACGACCTCTTCGAGGACGAGGGAGGTGTGTCCCTGCTGGTCCACGGCAAAGGAGACCGCGACCGGACAGTGCCGCTCCCGAAGAGCCTCGGCGAAGCGCTCACCGCACTCCCGTACGGGTACGCGTTTCCAGGGAAGGACCACGGCCACCTCTCGCCCCGATACTTGGGGAAGCTGATCGCCCGACTCCTCCCGGACACTCTCACGATGCACACCCTCCGCCACCGGTTCGCGACCCGCCTCTACGCGAGACGCCGCGACATCCTGATGGTGCAGCAAGCGCTCGGTCACGCCAGCGTCGGCACGACACAGCGGTATGTCGACTACGACCGGAACACCATGCGCGAAGCCATCGACGAGATGGCAGGCAGCGGATGACACCCGGCGTGTCGCATCGCCGGCTTCCCAGACCTATGAACAGTTCTCGATTAGGGTGGACCCTGCGGGGTCACCGACCCTACTGAAGCCTCCACCTCCCAACAGGTGAGAGGCTTCGGTCGTTCCTGGCATCGTGCAGCCCGGGGCGACACCAGCTCCCATCGCAGCGCGACACACACCGTGCGGGCCTTCGCCAGGTCGCAGACTCGTCGGTGGGAGCCACTTCCTCGGCATGCCGGTTGACCTGGTCCTGGCTAGCTCGAGGGACGGTCGCATGTGACGGCGACCACAGCCGACGGCTCGGGTCCGTCTGGCATACCGGGGCGGGTGTACGGGCGTGGACGCCCGCCCCCACATCCTTCAGGGGGTCCAACGGTGGACACACTCCGAGCACTCGCGATCGTCGGCGCCTGGGTCATCGGCCTGACCGTGATCACGTACTGCCTCGCCGAGCTCGGTCGGGCCATGGGGATCACATGAGCCGCATCGAGGACATCGTCACCGACCAAGCCGACCCACCCGACCGGCGCCCGTACGAGTGCTGGCACTGCGAGAAGCGCCATCACTTCCGGTGGCAGGCCGCCTGGTGCTGCGACGTGATCAGCAACGAGCTCGACGGCGAACCGAGACCGAACGCGCCGGGCATCCACCGAGGGGTCGACTGACATGACCATCGCAGAGCAGGAGCCGCGCGCACGCCGATCCAACTCGCGGCGCATGCACATGCTCCGCCAGGAGTTCTTCGAGCAGGGCAAGAAGCTCGCCGCCGAGGAAGATCCCGCCGCGAACTGCTGGATCTGCACCGAACCGATCGACTACGAAGCGAAACCCGGCACCACCCCCGACTCGCACGAGCTCGATCACCGCTTCCCCGTCTCGACTCACCCCGAGCTGCAGGAAGACCCCGACAACTTCGAGCACTCCCACAAGCTCTGCAACCAGACCCGCGGAGCGAAGACCCCGAGCGCCGGCCTCGGCACGGAGGTAGTGCCCGACTGGTGGGACGAGGAGACATCATGACCGCGACGGTGGAGATCTACACGCGCACCGACGGGAAGTACGCCTGGCGCCTCATCGCCTCGAACGGCAGCATCATCTCGAACGACGGCGGTCAGGGCTACGAGAACAAGTCGGACTGCGAACGCATGGCGCGGTACGTCGTGAACGGTAAGTACCGCGGCGCCAAGATCAAGACGGTGAACGACGGGCGACGGGCGAAGAAACGCCAGACACCGCCCCCGCCGCCGGCACCCCCCACGACTGAGGGCGCGCGCATCCCGCTATGAGCCGGATACGAATGCGTCGATCGCGCATCCTGAAGCCGCTCCGCATCGTCGAAGCGCCTGGCCCCGTGATCGAGTACGTCGGCTTCGGCGGCACCCTCCGCACCGTCACCACGGACATGAGGCTCGGCAGGGGAGTCTGGCGCACCCCGCAGTACGGTCTACGCCGCGCAGCGTGGGACGCCGCCTTCGGGTACGTGTCTGGGTTCCGCATCCGCGACATCGCTTACTACCTCGTGACCCGCTCCTTCTCTGAACGCATCGCTGAGCGCGTCATCGCATGGGAGCAGAGCAAGGAGACACGATGAGTGACACGGGACGAGGGGGAGTCACCTCAGGGTCTGCCCACCGCACCATCGGTGACCATGACGGCAAGGAAGCGTACATACCGCTCAAGCCCGACAGCGACCGCAGCAAGGCCATCATCGCCGAGACCGCGAGACGTCTCGGCATCGACCCAGACCAGACCAACACCATCCCGTGAAAAATCCAGCGATGGCCTAAGGGCCGGACCGGACACCGGGGATCGCTTCCTCTCTCCCCGGGAGTGATGCGTGATTTCCAATCGGGGTGGGTGGTGCTCGCGATGGCTACTCGGAAGCGGTACTCGGCGGCTGATCGGGAGCGTCTCGTCGGATTGGTCCAGCAGGCGCGCCGTGTCGAGCCCGGATTGTCGTCGAACGCGGCAGTTGCGCGGATTTCTGAGGCGGAGGGCGTCAAGCGGGACACGTTGCGGGGGTGGTGCCGTGCGGCGGCGTCGCCTGGTGACGGGTTCAAGCCGCAGCGTGCCGCGGTCGAGCGGGCGTTGGTGGCTACGGGTGTTATCGACATGCCGGGCGAGGCGGTGCTGATCAGTCTGCTCCGAGACATGGCTGACGCGCTCGATACCGAGCCGACGAACCAGCTTCGGGTCGCGATGCTGTCGGCGCAGAAGGATCTCCGAGCGGTGGCTGAGGCGGCTCGTCTTCGAGCCGAGCGTGAGAAGGCGCAGGCGAGCCGAGAGGCGCCAGGGGCGGCGGAAGAGCCGAGCGTGGCTGGACGGTCGCGGAAGCCTGGCGACCCGGTCTCGCTGGAGAGCTGGCGCAGTGGGCAGGGAGTTGCCGGCTGACCTGAGGAGGGCATGTGGCGACGACCGTGCGGCCCGAGTCGGCGGAGTGGTGGCAGACCGACGAGTACCTCGACGTGGTGTACGCGGTCGATCCCGAGGATGGTGCGCGGCATATCGGCGTGACGGAGCCTCGGATCGGGTCGCTTCCGTTGCGTCCGTTGGACTCGTCGACGTCGCTCGGGTTCGAAGCGGTCGCTTTCGCGAGCGAGATGCTGAACGTACAGCTGTACCCGTGGGAGCGGGCGGCGCTGATCCGGGGTCTCGAGATCAACCCGGACGGCACGTACCGGTTCCGGCGTGTGCTGATCAGCGTTGCGCGCCAGAACGGCAAGACGCTGCTGGCTTCGGTGCTGGCGGCATGGTGGCTGTTCGTCGAGTCGGCCCGCCGGAAAGACCGTGTCCCGCCGTTCAAGTTCAAGATCGTCGGCATCGCTCAGAACCTCGACATCGCGAAAGAGCCGTGGAACACGGTGAAGATGTGGGCCGACCCGGACCCGGAGACCGAGGAAGATCAGGAGCTCGCGCTGCCGTGGTTGCAGGAGGCCACCACGAAGGTGGTCGACACGAACGGGGCACTCGCGATCATCGCGAGATCACGAGCGCACTACGAGATCCGTGCCGGGAAGAACGCCCGCGGAAAGCCCGCGGCGCGCGTCCTGATGGACGAGATGCGTGAGCAGAAGGACTGGTCGGTATGGAACGCTGTAGCGCACACCACGAAGTCGTTCTGGAACGGCATGCTCGTCGGGTTCTCCAACGCCGGTGACTCGTCGGCTGTGGTGCTGAAGCAGCAGCGCAAGGACGCGATCGCCGCCGACGAAGAGCTGCGCGCGTACATCGAGGAGGGTATAGGCCGCCTCGAAGAGTTCGCGAACACACACGATGTGACGCTCGGCATCCTCGAATGGTCAGCACCCGACGGATGCGACCTCGACGATGTCGACGCGATCCTCGCAGCAAATCCGACGATCGGGTACGGCGCCATGACGGTGCAGACGGTGCTGTCGGACATCCGCACGCCGGACTACCGCACCGAGTCGCTGAACCAGTGGGTGACGGTTCGCGTGAAATCGCACATTGACCCGCGAGAGTACGACGCGCGGTGCGTGCCGGCGGCGCAGGTTCGCCCCGTCCACGGTGCCCGCACCGTGTGGGGCGTGGACGTGTTCAACGGGATGTCGTGGGTGACCTCGGCGGTGGCGACAGAGTCGGGGAAGACGTTCCTGACGGCGCGGATCGCTCGCGCGGGAACGCTGTGGGTGCCGGAGTATCTCAAGGATCTGGCCGAACGGTCGGGTTTCTACGAGGTGGCGCTGCAGGCGTCGATCGGTGTCCCCTCTGCAGAGCTCGCTGAGCCTCTGGAGAAGCTGACTCTCGCGGGCGGGAAGAAGCTGATCGTGCACCGCCTTGGCGGTGGTGAGGTGGCTGCGGCGACCACGATGATCGGCCAGCGCATCCGTGACCGGCAAGTGGTGTTCGTGAAGCAGCCCGGCATCCGCCTCGCCTTCGAGGGCGGCGCGGCACGCGAATACAACGAGTCCCACATCTGGTCCCGGAACCGGTCGAAGCCGGTCGATATCGCTGGGCTGGTCGCGATGAGCGAGGCCCTGTACGTCCATGAGGCGGTCGACCCGCCGAAGAACAAGCCCGCACCGTCGACCCCGCCGCGCGCGGCGGTGATCGAAGCGGAGTCCAACGCACGCTCGAACGACGTGAACCTCGTCGACGTGGCGTTCTAGTCGAGGAGGTGAACGGCGTGCCGGAGAAGGGCTACCAGGTCGACGCGAAGATCCCCGGATGGGCATCGATGGTCGAGGAGACCAACGAGACCAACCCGGAGTTGATGTGGCCGAAGTCCAACATCCTGTTCGACCGGATGCGCTCCGAGGACTCGCAGGTCGGGTCGGTGCTCCGCGCCGTCACTCTTCCCGTGATGCGCACCGGGTGGATGATCGACCCTGCTGGAGCGCCACGCGAAGTCGTCGAGGACATCGCACGAAACCTGAACCTGCCGATCAAGGGCGAAGATCCAGTCGCGCAGCCGCGAACCCGCGGACGGTTCTCGTGGACGGAACACCTGCGGCTCGCGCTGCTGTGTCTCGTGTTCGGACATGCGTTCTTCGAGCAGGTCTACGAGTTCGATGAGGCATCCGGGCGGCACCGGCTGCACAAGCTCGCCTACCGTCCGCCGCGTACCATCTCGAAGATCGCCGTGAAGCGCGACGGTGGGCTCGACTACATCGAGCAGGGTTTTCACGGCAGCAAGCTCGTAAAGCTGACCGTCGATGAGCTGGTCGTCTACGTCAACGAGCGTGAAGGCGGAAACTGGCTCGGCCGCTCCGTGCTCCGCCCGGCGTACAAGAACTGGCTCCTGAAGGACCGCCTGCTGCGCATCCAGGCGCTCGTCGCCGAACGCAACGGCCTCGGGCTTCCCGTGTACACCGGCGCCCCCGTCCCGGACCAGTACGACGAGACGAAGATCGACGAATGGATCAAGACCCAGCAGGAAGACGGGCTCGGGATCGCGCGCGGGCTGCGCGCGGGGGAGACTGCGGGGGCGTCGATTCCTCATGGCGCGAAGATGGAGCTTCTCGGTGTGGCGGGGAAGCTCCCCGACACCGGTCCGATGATCCAGTACCACGACGAGCAGATCGCTCGCGCGGTGCTCGCCCACTTCCTGAACCTCGGCTCCGAGACCGGATCGTGGGCTCTCGGGACCACGTTCGCGGAGTTCTTCACCGGTTCGCTGAATGCTGTGGCGCAGCACATCGCCGACGTCACGCAGCAGCACGTCGTCGAGGACATCGTCGACAAGAACTGGGGCATTGAGGTGCCGGCGCCTCGAATCGTCGCCAACGCGATCGGTGCCGAACAGCCAGCGACTGCCGAGGCCATCCGAGCTCTCATCGAGGCCGGCGCTGTCGTGCCTGACGAAAAGCTCGAGGCATGGACTCGCGAGCGGTGGGGGATGCCAGTCAAGGCGCAGAGCGCCGCGGGCGAGGTGGCCGGCATGTCGCCGGCAGAGGCCGCGAGGTTCGTCGCTGAGGTGTCTCAGAAGGTCTACCTCGCCGTGGTCAACGGGGTGTTGAGCGTCGAGGAAGGCAGACAGGTCCTGCAGTCGGCAGGAGCCATGATCGACCCCGCAACGGTCCCGAGCCGTGGCGGCCAGCAGAGCGCCCCAGAGGAGGCAGCATGACCGAGAAGCGGGATACCCGGTACTGGGGCGATCGCACCCCGCCGGAGAACAAGGTGGAGTTCTTCAACGCCATCACTACGCCTTCGCCCACAACCGAGGGCGCCACGATCGCGACGATCCGTATGTACGGGCCGATCGACTCGTGGGGCGGATGGTGGGGCATCAGCGCGGCGGACGTCTCCGCCGTCATCGACGAGCTCCCCGAATCGGTCGAGCAGATCGTGCTCCGGATCAACTCGCCCGGCGGGGAGATCTTCGAAGCGTCGACGATCCTCAACATGCTCTCCGCACACAAGGCAACGGTGACCGCCGTAGGAGACGGGCTGGTCGCATCGGCGGCGTCTTACATCATGGCCGGCTGTGACGAGGCCGTGATGTCTCCCGGATCCGCGATGATGATCCACTCCCCGCTGTCGATCGTGTGGGGCAACGCCGAGGACATGCGGAAGACCGCGAACCTGCTCGACACTCTCGAGCGCTCCATCGTCGAGATCTACACCGCGAAGGCGGGCGAGAAGGACTGGGCGGCGCTCCTTGCCGCGGACACGTGGCTGACGCCGACCGAAGCGGTCGAGCTCGGGCTCGCCGATCGGACGGGCATCGTCAAGGACGCCGGCCCGGTCCGCACAGCAGGCGACGAGGACGACCTGGTCATCATTCAGCTCGATCCCGACCTGGACGACTCGGCGGATGCTCGCGCGACCCGTCTCACCGGAGCCGCAGCCGTGGCTCTGATCAACAAGCTCCCGGCAACCGAGCCGGGTGAACCGAAGAAGGAGGACGTCATGGCTTATGACGAACTGAAGGCGCAGATGCGCAACCGGCTCGGTGTGAACGATGCCGACGCCTCGGACGAGACGCTGATCCAGGCGCTCGACCAGGTGCTCGAGGAGCAGGGAACGGAGCCCCAGGCTTCCGCGCTCCCCGAGGGTGTCGTCGCCATCGACAAGTCGGTGCTGGAGGAGCTGCAGGCGAAGGCGAGCCGCGGCGAGGCCGCAGCCGCCCAGCAGGACAGCGACCGACGCGACGGTCTGATCAAGGACGCCCTGCGCGCGGGGAAGATCACCGCCGCATCGCAGCAGAAGTGGCGCACCATGCTCGACCGCGACGAGGAAGGCACCAAGGGGCTCCTCGCCGACATGGCGGCCGGCAGCGCCGTCAACGTCACCGAGAAGGGTGAGTCCGACGGTGTCCTCGACGCCGATGAGGACCTGTACAACCGCACGATCGGGAAGAACAAGACCAAGGAGGAGGTGGCCTGATGGCCGACTACCTGCCCCGGCACACTCCGGGAACCGCTGTCACCCGCACCGCTTCGGCGGCTGTCACGGGTGGTCGTCTCGTCGTCGCCTCGGGCGCCGACACCGTCGCACACGCTGGTGCCGATGCGGCAAACGTGGTCGGGGTCGCCGGCTTCGACGCCGCGAACGGCGAAGCCGTGACGGTCTACACCCGCCCCACGGGTGTGCACCCCCTGGTCGCCTCCGCGGCGATCGCAGCGGGCGCTCAGGTGATCTCCGCCGCCACCGGCAAGGTCGCAACCATCGGTGCCGGCGAGAACCCGATCGGGATCGCGCTGACCGCCGCCTCCGCCGACAACGACGTCATCGACGTCCAGTTCGTCTGACGCAAGGGAGAAGGAAACTATGGCGTCTTACACCTACCCCACGGGGCACCCGTCGGGAACCCTCACCGTCGATGAAGCACGTCTCGTTCTCGGCTCGTCGGCGGTCGTCGCCCGCGCGCTCGCGGACATCATGGAGATGTCCTTCATCGGCGACTACCTGCTGCAGGACCGCCTCGACGCGGCCGCGGGCGGTGTTTTCTACGAGAGCATCGAGTCCGCGTTCGCCCCGACCGAGTCGGAGATCGTGGCGCCGGGCGCCGGGTACCCGAAGGTCGTCCTCCCCGAGGGCACCATCGAGGCAGCCCGCGCGGTGACCCGTGGTCTCACCACGGATGTCACCGACAAGAAGCTCGCCGAGCGCGGCGGGTCGGTGCTCAGCCGAGCTCTCCGCATCCTCGCGAACACGGTGATCCGTGACGTCGACACCGTCACGATGGGCGTGATCTCGTCCGTCGTTTCGTCGACGTTCGCTTCCCCCGGCGGCGCGTGGGACTCGGCCGGTGATGTCGTCCGAGCACTCACGGACATCCGCACTCAGCGGGCCAACCTCGGACTCGGCATCGACCTGAACACGGTCGTCCTGTCGCCGTCGGACTACGCCACCCTGATCGGCATGTTCATCAACGACGGCGCTCTGCCCCGCGAGGCGCAGAACCCCGCCACCACCGGCGGTGTCCCGCTGAACCTCTACGGGTACAACTGGGTAACCTCGCCGTTCTACACCGGCTCGAACCCGCTGTTCGTGGACCGGGAGATGCTCGGCGGCATGGCCGACCAGACCGGCATCTCGCCGGACTGGACCTCCTACGGAGAGTTCGGAATCGAGGCACAGTCGGACCGCAAGACCGGCTACGACAAGTGGACGGTCGGCGCACGCCGCATCACCGTTCCGGTGGTCCTCGAGCCGAACGCCGGCGTGCAGATCACCTCGACCGGACTCTGAGGAGGCTGAGCTGATGGCGAAGCACAAGATCACCAACGGCGCGGTCGTTCTCGCATCGGCGTCGAGCAGCCGGGTGTATCTCTACGCCCCGGCGATCGTCGAGTCGGACGACTACACCCAGGACAGCGTGAAGCACGCCGTGTCCGCAGGGCTGCTCGAACCGATCGAGGCGAAAGCCTCGAACGCAACGGCCAAGAAGTAAGACGAGAGGGGGCGATGATCCGTGGCCTACATCCACTCCGACATCGGTTCGGATGAGCCCAAGGCGCGTCGCGTGCTCGCACGCGCACGGGTCATCGCCCCCTGCATCTTCACTCTCCCCGCAGGTAGCGAAGAATGGAAAGACGGCCAGGCGATCCTGCAGGCCGTCTTCGCGGAGGTGCCCAAGACGGGCACCCGCCGCACCCGGACGCTGTCCCGCAACGGCACCTCAATGTCGTTCGAGGCGTCCGGGATGTTCACGATCGACGAGATCGAGTCCCTCCGAGGCTTGTGCACGCCGCCACCGGTGGCGACTGGCGCCCCGGTGGGATCATTCCCCACCGGCGGAGTCGTGAACCGACTTTGGCCGGCAGGGGAGGACGCCTGATGTCGTGGCCAGAGTTCTTCTACCCCCACGAGGTCGATATCTCCAACCCGACCGGGGGCGGCGGGCTCGGGGGTGGCTACGCAGACGCGGCCACCGTCTCCGCTGAGGTGAAAGACCGCATCGAAACCGTTCGCACCCCTGACGGCGCGGAGGCGGTTTCATCAGCGCAGGTCTCGGTGCCTCTCGACACGACGGTCCGCCTGGGCGCACTCGTGACGACGTGGAAGGGGACTCCGCACCAGCGGACGTCCGAAGTGATCGCGCTCGCGCGGAACGAGAACGGCGACCCGCTCGACGAGTTCACGATCCTCTATCTGAAGTAAGGCGGCCCGGTGATGCAGATCAACACCCGCGTACTGCTCACCGAAGCCGAGAAGGCTATCCAGAAGGGACTCCGCGCGGTGGCGCGCGAGACCCTGCGCCGCTCCAACCAGAAAGCGCCGGACGACCCGGGAACAGACGGCCGTGACCTGAAGAAGTCCGGCAGCGTCAGCGTCGACGATCTCTCCGCGCAGGTGTCGTACACCGCACGGCACGCCCTCTTCCAGCACGAGCGGCTCGATTATCAGCACCCCAACGGGGGTGAGGCGAAGTTCCTGGAACGCGCCGCCAGCGAGGTATCCGCCGGGCCGGGTGAGCAGATCATGGCCCGCGCGGTCCGGGAGGTGTTCAAATGAACGACGACGACCTCACCATCCTCATCTGCGAGACCCTCGGCCACATGCCCGGGTGGAACTGGTGGGAAACCGCCACGCCCTACCCGGTCGACGAGGTCGGCATCCACTACGGCGACCTCCCCGCCGACGGTCCAGACCAGGCCATCGGGGTCAGCGTCTACGACGCACAAGACCCCCTCCATCTCTCATGGCGGAACGTGCAGCTTCGCATCCGCGGCAAACAGCGGGATAAGCGAAGCGCCGACAAGCTCGGCTCCTTCGCGTTCATCGCCATGCAACGGCTCTCCCGGGTGGGAGGGATCAGCGACACCAGTCGCATCTCATTCGCTCCTCTCGGAGCGGACGGCAACGCCCGCGAAGAGCGGACCGAGAACTACATCATCATCCTCGACAACCCGGAGGTAACAGCATCATGACCACGGCAGTTCCCCTTCCCGCCGGCACGACGCTCGGAAAGAGCTTCGAGTACGGCGTCGACATCAACCTCGGCACCACCGGCTCGCCGGACTGGCAGTCGATCCGTCGCATCAGTGGCGTCCAGCCGACGTACACCCCGACCACGCAGGACGTGCAGACCTACGATGACCTCGGCGCGCAGAACAGCGACGTCACCGGCTGGTCGTGGAGCCTCGCGTTCAACGTGCAGGTCAACCGCAGCCTGTCGACCGGCCTGTACCTGCCGGAGATCGAAGCGCTCCTCGCGCGCGCATCGGACCCCGACGCGAAGGGTGAGGCGGCGGTCGCGGAGTTCCGCTGGTACCACAAGCCGGAAACCGGCGAGCCGAACCCGAACGACGCCCGGCAGGGCATCGGCACGATCTCTGTGTCACGCACCAATGTCGGCCCGAACGGCGAGGTCGAGAACCTCACCGTCACCATCACCGGCAAGGGCACGTTCGCGAAGATCGCGAACCCGTTCGCGGGCTGGTCGGTCACCGCACCGACCATCTCCACCGCGGCACCGCTCAACGGCGGCGACGGCGACCTGATCACCCTGATCGGCTCGTCGTTCCTCGGCACCACGGGTGTCACCGTGGACAGCGACCCGGCGGAGTACAACGTGGTCAACGGAGCCACGATCGTCATCGCGCTGCCTGTCGGCGACGCCGGCAACGTGCCCATCGTGGTGACCAACGCGACCGGCGCATCGTCCGCGTTCACCTACGCGCGCGCAGCCTGACGCTGAAAGACCGGAGGGAGCGGGCGAACATACCCCGCTCCCTCCGGACCAAACCCCGAGGAGCAACCTGTGGGACACGTCGACTTCACCGACTGGGCCGTGCAAGATCTGGTATTGCCGTACAAGGGAAAGCAGTACCGTGTGCCGGCGCCTTCCGTCCGCCGAGCTCCTCTGATCCTCGCGTCGGCGCTTCGCGGTGAGATCAATCTGGGGTACGCCCGGGACGAGACGGGCGCGCCGATCACCGAAGTGCCCGAAGAGGTGCAGGAGTTGCTCGACACCATCGGCGACACTCACCCCGGCCTGACTGACGAGGTATACGCCCAGATGGTCGCCGACGACCTGCCTGTGGTGACCATCGACCGGATGGCGTACTACGCGGTCTTCTACTGGGCGCGAGGGCGCGAGTACGCTGACCGGCTCGCCGCTCTCATGTGGACGCCGCGTGAGCTTCCCGAGGAGGAGCAGCCAGCCCCAAAAGACTGATCACGGCGGAGGACTGGGCACCCTACGCCGCACCCGGCGCCACCGTCGACGCAGACGGCTGGTACTCGGACTATGTGCCCGTCCCCGCAGACCTGCGCCCCGAGATGCCCAGCGCGGCACGCGCACAGAAGCCAGCGGTTGAGGTCGACGGCTCGCTGTACGCCGTCACCGCGAACTGGCGCCTCGTGATCGCCGAGCTCATGGAACGCGGCATCGACCTCTACGACCCCGCGGTGCTCGACCGACCGTGGCCCGGCGTGCGCGCCCTGATCTTCTCGCTGCTCGACTCCGACACACGGTTGCGGGCGGTGCTCACCCGGAGGTGATCCGCGATGGCCCTTCGCGCCGGCGTGCTCGAGTTCCTCTTCACCGCGAACGACAGCGACTACGAGAAGAAGCTGAAGGGCGTCAAAGACACCGGCGAGAAGATCGAACGCAACCCGATCAAGCAGAAGCTCGACGCCGACGAGAAGGGTGCTCTCGCCGGCATGGACCGTGTCGAGACCGCCGCGAAGAAGCTCGTCAGCCAGGACACCGCGATCAAGATCAACGCGAACGTCGCCTCGGCGGAGAAGAGCATTGACTCGACCCAGAAGCGACTCGACTACCTCCGCTCCGTCGAGACCACGATGGACGTGAGCGCCGACATCAAGCGCGCTGAAGCGCGCCTGCAGCGACTGGAACGTCAGCGCGACGCACTGGTCAACGCCCGAGCGGAGATGGTGGTCGACGCATCGACCGATCCGGCACGCCAGAAGCTTCAGGACGTCGAGGGGTACGCCGCCGATTCGGGCAAGAAGGCGGGGAAGAACGCCGGTGAAGAGCTCGGCGGAAACATCGTTGCCGCGCTCGCTACAATCCCGATCGCCGGGGCCGTGGTCGGCATCGGGTATGCCGCCGGGAAGGCGCTCATCGGTGCGTTCAACGACGGGCTGCAGCAGGAGCTCGGCCGCGACCGCCTCGCCGCCCTGACGGGGCTGCAGGAGGCTGACGCGGAACGGATCTCGCGGGCAGCGGGTGAGGCGTACGCCAACAACTTCGGCGAGTCGATCGAGTCCAACATGGACACCGCCCGCCTCGCACTCCAGTTCGACCTCATCGACGAGCAGGCCACCACGCGCGACGCGCAGAAGGTCATCTCCGGGCTCGCCGGCATCGCCGACGTTCTCGGGGAAGAGATCCAGCCGACCGCTACGGCCGTGACCACCCTGCTCCGCACAGGCATGGCGAAGACCGCCGAGGAGGCGTACGACATCCTCGCTGCCGGCGCACGCGAGGGACTGAACCGCAACGAGGACCTCCTCGACACGATGACGGAATACCCGGTCGTGTTGCGCCGCCTCGGGATCGACAGCAAGGACATGCTGGGGCTCTTGAACCAGGGGCTCGAAGCGGGAGCCCGGAACACCGACGTCGTAGCGGACGCGCTCAAGGAGTTTCAGATCCGCGCGACCGATGCATCCGAGTCGTCGGCGGATGGGTTCGAGCGGATCGGTCTGAACGCCGAGGAGATGACGGCGAAGATCGCAGCCGGTGGCGAGTCCGCGCGCGATGGGCTGCAGCTCGTGCTGGAGAAGCTGCGCGAGACCGAGGACCCGGTGGAGCGAAATGCGGCGGCCGTGGAGCTCTTCGGCACGAAGGCGGAAGACCTCGGAGACGCGCTGTTCGCCCTGGACCTCTCAAGCGCCGTAGACGAGCTGGACGGCGTCACGGGCGCGGCTCAGCGCATGTTCGACACCCTGGCCGACAACGATGCGACCCGCGTGGAGCAGGCGTTCCGAAACATCGAGGTCGCTTCCGACGGCGTCAAGGGGGCTTTAGCCTCGATCCACCGATGAGCCGTGGGTGTGCCGGGGCGGCATGATCGGGGCGCGGTGACGCGTCGAGGGCAGGGTTGAGTTCCGGGCGTCGCATCCCGGTCGTCCACTTGGTCCTCGGTCGTGCCGCGTTGCGGCGATGGTCAGGTGGTCACCGTTGGCGGTGGCGCGTGCGTGGCTGTGAAGAGCCGGTCGAACGCGGTCTGCCATGGCCAGGCCTCGGGCAGGTGCAGCGTGATTCGGCGCGCGGAGCGCGCCAGCCGTGCGGGGACGTGGATCAGGGTGCGGCGGATCGTCGCGGTCGTTGCTCTCGCGAGCCGTCCCGCTCGGTCGGCGACGAGACCGGCAGCGCGGGTGAGGTTGAATGCGATCACGGCGATGACGAGCCAGGCGCTGTTCGCGGTGAACACCCCGGAGGGCAGGTGCGCGAGCGGCCCCGCTTTGAGGTCGGCGTGGACCTGCTCGATGATCGCGTGACCGCGGTGGGTCTTGTCCGCGGCCACCGTGTCCATCACCTCCTTCGCTGTGGTGGTGAAGAACGCGTGATGCCGGTAGACGTCGAACAGGGTCGGCTGCTCCACCTGTCTCGGGTTCAGATCGGGGATGCGCCGCACCACCAACCGTCCGGCGACCTGTTCCGCCTTCTTCCTCGAGCGGAACGCGGTGAACGGGACCTCGGCGACCTCGGCTTTGGAGATCAGCTGCCCGGTGGTCTCGTCACGGATCGCGTCGGTGTACTCGATCATCTCCCACGCATCATCCGGGATGGTCGCGATCGCGGCCTTCACCGCCGGGTCCATCCTCACGGTCACCGACACGTCGGCGCCCGCCTTGATCGCGGTGCCGACGGTCGCGTGTCCGTAGAACGCGGAGTCCGCCCGCAGCAACGGCCTGGCCCCGGTCGCGGCGCGGGTGCGGCGCAGGGTGGCGAGAGCATCGCCGACGATCCGCGCGGCCCCCTTCGGGGACCCGGTCTTCCCCTGCCGCAACCGCTGGGCCAGGATCACCGGCGCCGACGAGGTGGTCGATGCCGTGGCGAGGAGGGCGTTCAGCCCCCGGACGCCGGAGTACCCGAAACCGGCGCCCTGCTTCTGGTATCCGTGGACCTCGATGATGGTGTCGTCCAGATCCACCATCACCCGCTCGCCATCGCCTGCTCGGAGCAGCGGCGCGTCGACAGCGAGATTCGCGAACACCCGGGAGGCGACGGCGTCGAGCTGGCGGACGTGTCCGAACCGGAACTCCCGCAGGAACGACCCGAGCGTCGACGGCGCATACGTCCGGTCGAACAACCGGCCCATTCCGCCATGGCGGAGCAGGTTCATGTCGTCGATCGAGTCCGCCCCGGCGAGCATGCCCGCGACCAGTGCCATCACCTTCGCACCCGCGTTGGCGCCCTTATCCGTCGGGACGCTCAACCGCTCACGCGCGAGCTCGTCCAACCCCGCGGAACGCGCCAGGCGGAGCATCGGCACCAGCCCCGCGGCCGACACGAGATTCGGATCATCGAACACCGCAGACACTGCGGCGGGGGCGTGCTTGAATTGCATCTACGAGATGCCTCTCCGACCAGACGAACAGAACCCTAAGCAAGCTCTATTCTTCCTGATCAGAGGGGCATTTCTACGTCACGACGCTCGCTCAACGCCCCGTCCATCGGTGGATCGAGGTTTAGCGGTCGCGTTCGGCGAACCACTCGGCGACTTCGCTGAGTGGGTGTCGGCGAACCGTGGCCCGGTGCTCGAGTTCTTCGGCGACCTGATCAACGGTGCGATCGACTTCGCGATCGCGGGGACGGAGAGCTTCGGCGAGTTCGTCTCTGGGCCGCTTGCTGAGACCGTCGACGGACTCGCGACCGTGATCGACATGTTCAACGGATTCGAGGGAAAGCCGAAGGAGCTCACTGATCTCGCCGACAGCATGCGTGATTTCGACGGGTCAACGGAAGGCGCGGTCGGGTCGCTCGAGGCGATGCGTGACGAGTTCAACGACTTCTACGAGCCGCAGGTAACTCTCGGCTACCTGAACGACATCGCCATCCGAACTGCGCAGTCCATCGACCAGGTCGGCTACGCAGCCGACGGCGCGACGCAGCTCACGGACGCATGGACGGAGTCGACCGATGGGTCGATCGAAGCCCACGGTGAGCTGGATGAGCAGATTCGCGCGGTGATGGATTCGCTCGCGCAGGAGATCGAGACGGCCGCGCAGGCGGGGGAGTCGCAGTCGAACCTGTCGGAGCGGTACGACACCACCACGCAGGCTCTCGCTGAGCAGCTGCAGGCGATGGGGTTATCCGAAGAGCAGGCCTACCAGCTGATCGACTCATACCTTGAGGTGCCGGAGAAGGTCGACACGCAGGTGTCGTCTAACGCGGATCCGGAGCGGGAGAAGATTGAGCGCCTCGGTTTCAAGATCGAGACGCTGCCTGATGGGTCGGTCCGCGTCACGGCGAACACGACGCCGGCGCGGTCGGAGGTTGATGACTTCATTCGCGACTACGCGGGGCAGGCGTTCAACATGTACGTCAACGCCATCCCTGGCGGAGGCGGAGGTCGCAGTGCACTCACGAACGCGCGCGGCAACGTCGTTGAGTTCATGGCAGCCGGCGGAATCCCCGGGCTAACACCGATGCAGCCGATCGCGCAGGTAGTTCCGCCGAGCACTTGGCGGGTCGTTGGTGATCGAGGCGATGTCGCGGAGTCGTTCATTCCGCATGACGGGTCCGCACGGTCCTACGCGATCCTGGCGGAGACCATGCGCCGCATGGGAGTTGGAGCGGGCGAGGTGCCGGTGGCTACCGCAAGTGCGCCGGAACAGATGACGATCTCGGGGACTCTTGATCTCGGCAACGGGATCACGGGAGTTGTTGAGGGCGTTCTGCTCGCACGGGAGCGCAGGCAAATCCGGAATGGGCGGGGGAGGGCGACCAAACCATGACCCTGACGATCACGGATATTACCGAGAGCGGTGGGGCTCCCCGTGTCGAGGTTCTTCTGACGGGTCTTGATGCGGGGGTCGCGTCGGTGACGGCGTACCGCTTCAGCCGTGGCATTGAAGAGCCGGTATCGGGTGTGATCAACGCGCCTGTCGCGGGCGCTGGCAACTGGATCGACTACGAGGTCCCTGCCCAGGCGGCGACGTACAAGGTGGAACTGTTCGACGCGGCCGGGGAGTCGGTGGGGTTTACTGAGCCCACATCGATCGAGCTGGGGTACACCGGCGTGTGGATGCATTCGCCGTTTGCTCCTTCCGGGGCCGTTCGGGTGAGTCTCACGCCCGAAGCCGTTCGACGCCTGTCTCGTCCGGTGCCGGGGGCAATAGTGCGCCCCAAGGGGCGTCGGGTTGGGGTGATGGTTTCCAGCCCTCGGCAGGGGTTGCGTGACGTGGTATTCAGCGTGCACTGCACCGACCTCGATAGCGCAGACCGGATCCAAGCGTTCCTCGGCGACGAGACGACACGCCTCCCGCCGGTGATCTGCATCCGGGTGGGAGTGGACTACCCGGGAATCTTTCGACGCATCCGGTCGCCGCTGTTCCTCGGAGTGCTCGACATTCCGGAGGATGACGTGAGCCTCCGTTATGGCGGGGAGCGGACGTTGCAGCACATCATCGGCGATGAGGCAGCCAGGCCAGCACCGGGCCTGTTTATCCCGCTGCTGCGGCGGATGGATGTGGATGCGTACTACGCCTCTCGGGGCGAGTTCGACGATGCGTATCTCACGCGCCTCGACGCGAACCGGGATTACTCGCTCGCTGGATTCGCAGACGGTACGTGACGGGGGGAGGTCAGGATGCGGGAAGATTCCGGCCTCTCCACTGTCCTGGACGACGGGTACTCCCGACACCTCCTCATCGACGTCCTCCACGGCTCTGACCTGGTCGCATCGAACGTGTTCGCGGAGTCGTGGGATCTGGACGGGAACACCGATCGAGATCCGCTGACGACCGGGCGCGTGCGGATCGTGCACAGCTCGATCAACGGCGAGTCGTGGGTGCCGACCCCGCAGTCTGGCATCCTTTCCCCATTCCGGGCGACCCTGATCCTCACTGAGGTCATCGAGGTCGGGTCGTTCTCCCGCCGCGTGCAGCTCGGCATGTTCGATGTGATCGACGTGCCCTATGCGGAAGACATCACCGCCACGTACGGGCATCGGTGGCAGACCGAGGTCGAGACCAGCGACGACCTGTTTGAGGACGTGTTCACGGAGACGTTCCCCGGGGAGAGCGTCGTCGTCGGGGGCGGCTGGGTGGGGAACGCCCACGAGATCGTCGTCGCTTCCATCGTCGATCTTGAGATCGTGTCCCTGGACAGTCGGCCGTTGGGTGCATCTTTCCGGTCCCCGAGGACATCGCTGACGTCGGCTTGGAGTGAATGGCGGAAGGTCGGACTCCTTCCGGTGATCCAGACGGGCGCGGACGCGGTGATCCCCCGAACCGTGTGGCCTGCCGCCGACGGATCACGGCTCGACGACATCCAGGCGTGCGCGACCGCGCTCGGCGGAATCCCTGTCGTCGACTCCTTCGGACAGTGGGTGCTCGCAGACGACAACACGCCCACGGTGGAGATCCGCCTCGGGGAGACCGGGACGATCGTGGACATGTCGTCGGCGCTGACGACCGACGGGTTCGCGAACGTGATCGTGGGGAACTACGAAACCGAGGCCGGCGTCCCGCTCCGCGCCGAGTGGGTGGCGCCCGGCTACCTCGCACCGTCCGTGATGGGGCGAGAGATCGTCCGCTTCCACACATCATCCACGGTCCGGACGCAGGGCCAGGCAGACGCGGCGGTGGCCGCGCAGGGTGCGATCGCGACCTCGCAGGACATCGATGTCGAAATCGAGTGCATCTACAACCCGCTCCTCGAGCTCGGCGACCACGTCACCGTGCCGGGAGAGAACGTGTCCGGCGTCGTCCGGAGGCTGCGTGTCTCCGACGAGGCGACGATGCAGGTCACGGTGCGGATGAGGAGGGCACTGTGAGGACGTACGAAGACCTCGTCAACAGCAAGCTCGCCGACATCGCACGGGTGACCACCGCGGTCGGCGTGTTCGTTGGCATGGACGGTGGCCTCGCGAAGGTCAACCTGCAGGGCGCCACCGTGCGGATCCGATGTGACGGGTTCTCCCCACCCGCACCGAACATCCCCGTGCGGGTGGACACGGTCGGGGGGATCATGCGGGTCACCGGCCCGGCCCAGACGCTGAATCCACGCGGCACGGTCACCGCCGTCGGGGGCGGCTCCACCACCGTCACCGTCGAGGTCGACGGGACATCCTGGGATCTGCCGGTCCTGGCCGGCTACTCGCCGATGGTCGGTGAGGTCGTGGTCATCAACTGGCAGTCAGGGCACGTGCTGGGCGAGGAAGCATCCGCGCCCGAGCCGACGACTCCTGAAGACAAGCCCGACGCTCCGACCGCGTTCAGCAACCTCCTCGTCTACCCGACGGGCTCGGGAAAGTACGACGACGACTGGAACAACTGGTGGGGTGGCGCCGAGGTGTGGGCGTCCAATTCGAACGACGGCATCTGGGTCTACGGCGGCCGGTTCAGCACCCTCAACGGGGCGGATGTGTCGAAGACCGAGATGTATCTTCCCCGGCTGGAGGAGCGCGGCGTCGCGTTCATCGGGCTCCACGGCTACTCGGGCATCCCGTCAGGGGCCCCCACGATCACCGACACCGTCACCCTGTCCCCACGCAACGGATGGGTCACCCTCCCGTCGTCGTGGGGAAACCACCTGCGGGACAACCCGAACGCCGGAATCGGCGTCACCTCCGGTGCCGGATTCAACCGGTGGGCAGGCGCCGGCCAACACTCACTCTCCGGTGCGCTGCGTTTCGCGGGCACCCGCTGACCTGAACGGAAGGTGCCGCCATGGCCTCAGAAGGACTCCAGCCCGGCTACGAAGACGCGCCGGCATTCCCCGAAGAGGGGCCGCTCGCGTCCGGCGCTGACCTCGAGGAGGTGGCGCGGCTCGCCGTGAAGCGCGGCAACACGCGCAAGGGCACCACAGCGGAGCGCGACGCTTACACGCCGGTCAACGGGATGCTGTGGTCGAACACCACCACCGGCGCGGTGGAACGTTGGAATGGCTCCGCGTGGCAGTTCGTGATGTACCTGGTGGATTGGACGACCCTCGCAGCGACGAACGACTGGACCGCGAACACCGGTGAGGTGTCACCGCAGGTATCCCGTGACGGGTACATGGTCTCCTACCACGGCGGCATGTACGGTGGCACGTCCAGCAGCGCCGCCGCGCAGCTTCCTGCATGGTCCTGGCCGAAGCGTGACACCCGTCTGCCGGTGATCATGTCGGACAACTCGACGATCGGGCGTTGCCGGATCTCGCCGACGGGTGGTCTGTTCTTCTCCGGTGGTGTCAGCCAGGACGCGGCGCTCACGTGGAGCGTGGTGTGATGGCCGCCGAACTGCCCGGTGCTGATCAGATCCGGGAGATCCTCACCGCGGACGGGGCGCCGCCGCACATCATCCTCGACATCGGCGGCAGCGCCGACCTCGACGGTGACGGCCTGGTCCGTGCCCGGCTGGATGATGCCGGCGAGCTTGTGTTCGAGGACGCATGATGTACGTCTACCCGGGCGAGTTCGTTGACCTCGGCTACGGCCGCGGCTGGCTGGACCGGAAACCGGCCGCGTCGATCTTCCGCATCGACCAGCGGATCGGGCATCCAATCCAGATCACCGAGGCTGGCCGCACATGGGAACGGCAGAACGAGTGGCACCAGAAGTACCTCCGCGACGGGTATCCGATCGCCTTGTCTCCGAACACGCCGAGCGTGCACCAGGAGGGCGGCGCGGTCGACTCCGATGAGGCGCAGCGCATCCTCGCGATCATGCACGACAACGGGTGGCGGCGCACCGTCTACCGGTGGATCAACGGAGTGTGGACCCTCGTCGAGGAGTGGCACTTCGAATACTTCGAGCACCTCGACAATCACCGCCACGAAGGCACGCCCGCGGGCGGCAACGCACAACCTCTGGAGGACGTCATGAATGCTGACCAGGAGAAGAAGCTCGACCGGGTCGTGTCCCGTGTCGACTGGCTCATGGAGCGCGTAGCCGGGTCTAACGAGTCGGGACCGTCGATCACGGACCTGCTCCGCGCGATCGAGTCCGACACGGACCGTGTCCGCACTGTCGTGGGCGGTTCCCTCAAGGATGGCGCTGTCGTCGGGGGGAACGTGATCAACCGGCTCCGGGCGATCAAGGCCGCGCAGGGCGACGAGCTCACGAAGGAAGACCTCCAGGAGGTCATCGCGGGGATCATCGAGTCCGCGGGTGGGGGTGGGCTCACGCAGGAGGAGATCACCGACGCGGTCGACGAAGGCTTCCGCCGCGGCATCGACAGTCTCACCATCACCGCGGTGGCGAGCGAGTGATGGCTGTGCCGGCGATCATCCCGTCCTCGTGGCGGGACAAGCTCGCGCACGCCTACCTGCCGGAGACGTTCGCCAGCATCATCGCCGTCGGTTCTCTGGCGTTCGGGGTGACGATTGTGATCATGCCGGACTTCTACGCCGGCATCACGTCGTTCGCTCTGGCGTTCGCGTTCGTGGAGCCGCACTGGTGGGGGCTGGTGATGGTCGCTCTCAGCGTCGCAATGCTCACGCTTCTCTTCACCTCGCGTCAGGCCGTCGCGGTCCCCACGTTCCTGCTCGGCATGGTGTGGGTGCTCTGGGTAGTGCCCATCGCGGCAGTGCCCGGGTTCGCACCGTCGGCGGCGATCGCGTACTGGATGATCTCGCTGCTGACCATCACGACCGGGTTCGCGTGCACGGTCCGGAGGGAAGAGAGCAATGGGTGAGCACAAGCCTGTTCGGCTGACGTCGCCGACGAACGCTTGGGCTCTCGGCGCGCAGGCGATCTCGTTCCTGATCCCGCTGCTCGCGGTGGTCGGCGTGTACGACCCGGCCGCGCTCGGAGAGATCAGCCCAATCCTGTCGGACGTGTGGCAGTGGGTGCTGCTGCTGTTCGCTGCGATCGCCGCGACCGCGACGCTGCTGCTCGAGTACACGCTCGGCGACGGGCGCCGCATGGAGTACGTGCTGAGCATCGAGATGGTGGCCACCGGCATCGTCGCGCTCTGCTATCTGATCCTATACGGGGCGCTCGTCGACCAGTACGGCTTCCTCGCGAACCCGCTCACCCAGCTCATCATCGGCGGGCTCGGACTCACGGCCGCAGGCCGGGTCGGGCAGATCGCGTGGGACCGGTGGAAGTACCGCCGCGCGCGGAGTGCTCGACCGGTCCACATCGCACGGGTGGAGGCGATCGCCAACCCGAAGGAGAGCTGATGTCGTTCGAGCAGTGGGGAGCCCTGCTCGGTGTGGCAGCAACGCTCATTGTCGCCATCACGGGACTCCTGAAGGTCATCCTCGACGCCATCGCCCTCCGCAAGAAGAGCGCACCGGAACCAGCACCCGAGGTGGGCATCCCCGCGGCGGCCGACGACGACATCGACTTCCGCGCGTATGAGCGCCTCGAGGTCGACCGTGACTACTGGCGGGACCTCTACCTCGGCAAGCAGCAAGACAACACCGACGATCCCGGAAGGGGACCATCATCATGAAGACCATCGCAGCCTGGTTCACCGCGGAGCGGCGCCAGCTCATCCAAGCGTTCCTCGCCTCCCTCGCCCCGCTCGCGATTCTGCTCGGCTACGGCACCGAGGGCACCTGGGAGCAGCTGCTGATCATCTCCGGTGCGGGGCTCGCCGCGGCTGGGTCGCTGCTGAGCCTCGTGAACGTCCGCATCGGAGACTGGGCGACCCAGGGGTGGGCGATCGTCCGTGGCGCGGTGTACGCGCTCGGCACAACCGTGTCGCCGGCGCTCGTGCTCCTCGGTTTCTACGACGACGCGACGAACACGCAGGTTCTCACCGGGATCTCGGTGGGGCTCACGGTCCTGTCGTCCGGGATCGCGATCTTCGCGAACGGGCAGCAGCAGAAGACCGCGCTGGCCGCGTGAGGTACAGCTCGGCGTGGGTCGCCGGCGCCATGGCGCGCAGCTATGGCATGACTCCTGAACAGGCCGATGAGGTCTTCGCGGTGATCCAGCAGGAGAACCCGGCCGGCACCCCGTCGACCTTCATCGCCCAGTTCGAAGCCGCGGCCGTGAGCGTCGGCGCCCTACCCGAGCCTGAACCCGCACCGGAACCGGAACCCGACGCGGAGCCGCCGGTGGAAGAAGGAGTGGAACCGTGACCGTGATCAACCTCACCGCGCTGCAACGCCTCCTCGGCGCGCCCGGGCCGGTGAAGTCGGGCCACGTCGAAGCAATGTACTGGGCGGGTGACCGGCCGTACACGAAGGTCGACGGGCAGACCATCACCTTCCCCGCCCCGGTGAGCCTGCCGATCGTCGACGGCGCACCGTCCTCACCGATCGACCTCGAGCCGTCCGGTGAGGACTGCTGTGTCCGGTGGACCATCCGCGGCGGCAACTATCAGCTACCGGTCCGCTTCACATCCATCCCCGACGAGGGGCCCGTCGACTTCGACGACCTCCCCATCGTCGACCCCACCCTGTTCGCTCCGGTGGAGCTGACCCCAACCCTGCAGCAGAGCATCGAGAGCATCGCGCGCTCGACGTCGCTGGATCGTTTCTGAGAGGACTGCAATGGCCATCGACGAGGACCTCACCGCCGGTCAGGGCGGGCACACCGCGCACCACATCGCGCTCGCGCAGAAGGCGAACCAGCTGGACCAGCGCGTCGGTACCGACGCGGCGCTGAGCGCCCGCATGAAGGCCGTCGCGGAGGACACCGACTCCGACTTCGCGATTCATCAAAGAGCCACCTTCGCTGCGATGCCAAGTGTCGACATCCGGAAGTTCCTCGCCCCCGGCGAGACTCTGCCGTCGAACGAGGAATCCGACATCGGTCCGCTCTTGCAGACGGCTGTGGACACGCTCTCGGCGCTGGCTGCGTTCGCGGGGCCTAGGACGATCACGTTCCCGGAAGGTCGGTTCAAGCTAACGACGCCAGTGATCTGGAAGACCAGTGTGGGCCTGGTCGGTGCGGGTCGTGCGAACACGGTCTTCCTCCCGGAGGGTAGTGCTCAGCTTGCCGCGATGGCGTCACTAGACTTCACCGGCACGCTCGACGACATCGTGTTCCGCGACTTCGTAATCGACTGCAGCGCGCAGGTGTCTACGCCCACCGCCACGATCAAGGGGTTCTCCCTCCGCTATCTCCAGCGGGCGCTGTTCGAGCGCGTCACCGTCAGGGAGTCGTGGGGCACCGGGTTCGGGAACGACTTCTCGCAGGACGTGACCTACGTGGACTGCATCGCGATCGGCTGCGGTCGCGGCGGCACCTACCGCTGGGGCGCCGGGGCTGGATTCGGCATCGGGGTTGGGATGTTCCCCAACGAATCGTCCACGTTCATCAACTGCTGGTCGCTCGACAACCACTCGTCCGGCTTCTTCTTCGAGCGCCTGGCGAACATGCTCGATCAGACTGACGGTCGCGGTTACACGATGATCGGCTGCACTGCGCGCGGCAACTTCACTGGCATCAACGATGCTGGTGTACACGGACTCCTCGTCTCGGATTGCCACCTCACAGACAACGAGATGGCTGGCTTCTGCCTGTCCGGATCTGCGGAAGCAGGTCAGCCCCGCTCCGGCGGCAAGGACGGCATCGTCGACATGTGCGTCATCACGCGCAATGGCGGCGAGCCTGGATCGAGTGGTGTGCTGCTACGCCACGCCGGCACAGGCGGTTACACCTTCACGAACAACGAGATCACCGACAATGTCGGCTCTGGGATCGGGTCGCCGGCGTCGGCGCGACTAGGGGCGGGGTGGCGTTTCCGCGGCAACCGCATCGAACGGAACAGCGGTGCGGGCGTCGCCATCGAAGCCCAGATTTTCACACGGCCGGAGTTCGACGGCAACACCGTCCGTGAGAATGGGTACGACGAGGCCGCGACCTACCGGGGCGGTCTCGTGATAGTCGGTGATGTGATCGAACCGCGCATCGTAAACAACACGATCCAGGGGCACTTCGGGGCCGGTGTGGAGTTGCTCGGCGCGGAGTCAGTGTGCGCTTCACCGTGGATTCGTCAGAACCGGGTAACGGAAAACTGGGGCGGGTGGCTTCTCAACGAGAAAGAGACACTCGACAGCTCCGGCATCTCCGACAACCTGACGTCGACCAGCATCGCGTCGATGACGAACCTTACCGGGAACCCGTCGTTCGAGACTGACATCACCGGAGTGGTGGCCGACGGGAATGTGACGAACCTTCGGCGCGTGGTCGGAGACACCCCGTTCGGTGGGGCCTTCCTCCGGGCTACCACGATCAACACGAACACCGCCGGACTCCGCGTCTTCTCTCGCGCAGGGGACGCCTCGCTCGGCGGTAAGGTTTGGACGCTGTCGGCGTGGGTTCGCTGCGCGAACCCGAACGCCGTCCTCCGCACGGCCGCTCGCGCCTACGGCACAGGCGGACTCACGCGATCTTGGGGAACGACCGGGTTCCGATGCACCACCGAGTGGCAGCGAGTGCACATCACCGTCGTGCTCCCTGCCTCTGCAAACCGTCTCGACTTCACGGTCGGCGCGGACATCCCCGGCGCTGGGACAGACGTCGACGTGGACGGTGTGATGATCACTCCGGGCACGTCGCTCTGGCCGTATTTTGAAGGCACGCTAAGCGGGGCGGGAGAGGTGGAGCCGGAGTTCACTGTGCTTACCTCGGACGCGTTTACTGGCACCCCGGGTGCAATTAATCCGCGCACTTCTGATGCGGCGCTCGGTGGCGCGGGAGTTGCGTGGCAGTTCGGGAGCGGGCTGGCACGGTTCGCCGTGACGCCGGAGTTCGAACTCGGTCCCGGTGCAGAGCCAGCCTCTGCGGTCATCGGCCTCCCGACGGGTGTCGCCGGGGCGGCGATCCAGGTCAAGGCTGTCGCGTCACTCGCGGACGGGATCGTCGCGGACATCTACTCCAACCGGACCGCTCTGAATAGCGCAACTCATGGAATCGGTGCACGTATCAACGCGACCGGCGGTGTGATGTCGGCACGGTTCCGGACGATCGTGGCCAGCACGGCGAGCCTGGGAGCATCCTCCTTCCCCGTCTCACCGGGAGACGCCGTCTGGGTGGGTGTCGTGGACGCCGGGACGGGCGCTGTCGAGTTGCGGATAAACGGCGTCACGGTCGACACGATGACCTACCCCGACGCGCTCCCGACGCAGTTCGCCGCGATCTCCTGCGGGAGTGCCACGGACACTGCATGGCGACTGGACGACGTGATCGTCTACGAGGCGGCTTGATGGGTGGCATGCTGGGCGTGTGAACCTCACCGAACGTCTCGTCGCCCGCCGACGCTCAAGGATCGCGCGCGAACTTCTGCTCCTCTACGGCATCGAGTTCCCTGCAGAGGTGGAGGTCGGCGAGCAGTTCCGTATGGTCCACCGCGGCCTCGGCACGGTGATTCATCCGCGCACCAGGATCGGCGATCGAGTGCGCATCTTCCATCAGGTGACGATCGGCCGCGGCGACGGACACCTCCCGGCCGCCGATTCCAAGATGGAGTACATCGAGATCGGTGACGACGCCGTGCTTTTCCCCGGCGCAAAAGTGCTCGGCGGAGACGGCGTTACGAGGATCGGGCAGGGAACGATCGTTGCAGCCAACGCGGTCATAACGAAGTCCACCGGCGACTGGGAGGTATGGGGCGGGGTCCCTGCGCGGAAGATCGCTGACCGGCCACGCAACTGATTCACCCACCTATTGCCCACTGATAGGTGAACTCCGGAGACACGAGAAAGGCCCCCGCCCTGGGTACAAGGGCGGGGGCCTCAAATTCTCACTTCGGGCTAGAAGCGGTTGGGGATCTACGCGGTGGCGGCCAGCTTTCTGGGACGGCCGGAGCGAGTGTTGCGAGTCTCGAGCCAACGCGTGACAGCAGCTTTCGCCATCAGCGGGCCCTGAGCTGTCTCGATCACAGGCTCCGGGAAGGTGGAAGTCTGCGCGAACTGGCGTGCGCGCTGACGGGTGACGTGGGCCATCTCAGCGATCTCTGCATACCCAACGACCTCGGGGAAGATCGGGGTAAGCAGATCCGCTTCGAATGCATCGTGACGCTGTGTCCGCAAGGACACGACCTCTGCCTCAACTTCGGATGCTCGCAAAGCGTCAACGGTGAGACGGGATGCCTCAGTCGATGCTTCGAGAGCGGTGGGCGCGTCGATGGTGAGGAGTGCGCTACCGGATGTGAAGTCCGACGACACGCTCATGACTGCGTCGTACGCGCCGAGCTGTTCCGCAATGTCGAAGGGTGCATCTTCGTCGAACGCGGTCGTGCCAACGAACTCGACGCTGACGTGCCATGTCTGCATGTCATTCTCCTTTCTGATGTTCTCTCTGATTTTTTCCTGATTTTTGATGATCAGAGCGAGAGGTGCGGGGTATGGTTGGGGCAGCACACCTACCAAGTGACTGCCCCAACCGCTCTAGCCCCGCTCCATGTACCCGGAGCGCTTCAGCTGGCCCATCATGTTCTCCCACGAACGGCTTCCCCGAGCCGTGTTGTGGATCTGAACAAGCCGCTGAGACGGATCAGGAGGAACCGCGTACTGACCTTTTTTGGTCTTGCGGATCACCCAACCCAGCGCTTCGAGTCGCCGGAACAGGACCTTCAGGTCCTTGTTCACAAGCGCCTCGCTCTCTGTTGAGTTGTCCCCGGCGGTTGCCGGTTCCCCTCTATTCTACCAGAACCCTTCCCAACGGTAAGAGTTTTACGAACGGCCCCGACGCCTCCCCTCGAAAGAGGGAGCGTCGGGGCCGTTTCAGTCTTTGGTCGGCGCTGTCGCCTGCGCTGGGTGGAATGCGTGCATTCGAGCGAATAGCACGCATCGATGCCAGCCATGCGTGCTGAACAGCTGGCCTGGCGGGTAGGTTCGGCGCCACGTGTCGGCGGGCGTGCTTAGGATGAATTCTCTCCCGAAGATGGGAGCGGCCCCCGCGCCGGCGGCAACCGGGGCGAGGGCCTGACGACATCCAACGCTAGATATTGGAGGTCGCTGATGAGCGATCGTACTCTGCCCGCCTCTCCGCTCGCGATCGAGGCGCGCGACAACTTCCTCGCCCACTACAAGAACGGCACCCTCGCGCTCTACGAAGGAGACCTGCGGATCTTCTTCGACTGGTGCGCCGCCGCCAACATCGACCCGTTGCAGGTCCGCCGGTCCACGCTCGAACGGTTCGTGAACGACGAGATCAACGTGCGCGGCAACACAGCCCGTTCCGCGTGCCGCCGGTTCCAGACCGTCCGGTCGTTCCTGAAGCTCGCGGCCGCGGATGAACTGATCGACCGTGACCCGACCTGGATGGTGCGGCTCCCGAAATGGAGCATTGTCCGGTCGACGATCGCGTGGCTCGACAAGCACGAGATGGGTCGCCTGCTGCGCGCGGCTGAGGCGACGTCGCCGGCGCATCATGCGTTGATCGCACTCATGGGCATGCTCGGCCTGCGCGTCAGTGAGGCGTGCGGTGCCAGGCTCGAGGATCTCCCGGGAAGACAACCTCGGGTACACGACCCTGACTGTCACGAGGAAGGGTGGTAAGGAAGCGACCGTGCCGGTCCCGGTGCCGTTGCTGCGCATCATCGAACGTGCCCGCGGTGGCCGCACGGTGGGGGCGATCGTGGTGACGAAGCGGGGGAACCAGCAGACCAGGAACGGAGCGTACGTGTGGGTGAAGACTCTCGCGAAGCGTGCCGGGCTCCCGGAGAACGTGCACCCTCATTCGCTCAGGCATGGGGCGGTAAGTGCTCTCGTCGACGCGGGTGTGCCGATGCATGAAGCGCAAGAGTTCGCTGGGCACGCCGACATCAGGACGACGGCGCACTACTATCACCGGCCCCTGACACTCGACCAGCACGGTGCGCACGTCACCGCGAGAGTGTTCGCTGGCGCGGCAGCCTAGGACTCGTATCGGGCGCGTCGTTCGAGCCACGCTTCACGGCGCGCCCGGTCCTCATCGGTCCACAGGTCGGGTTGGTCGGTGATGTCGATCCCGTCGCGGTGTACACGCACCCATTCGGGTTCGGTGCCTGCGGCGAGGTAGACGCGTTCCATGTGTTCGTTCACGCCTTGCCGATGCGGGTACCAGTCGGTCACGGGTGGAGGTTACGACCATCCACTGACACGATCACCGGGAGTTTGCATGCACGGCACCAGCGTGGATCCTCGAGCACGGTCCCACACGCCGGACAGGCGACGGTCGGGAGATCAAGCGGGTCCATGCGAGATCGAGTGGGGGCGGTCGGTCAGAGAATCAGGGTGACGGCGATGATGAGGGCCGCGATCGCGCCCAGCGCGGCGCCGCCATAGCCAAGCCATGCGCCGGACTCGCCGCGACGCCCGCTGTTGATCGCGCCGACAACACCGACCAGAACTGCTGCGACAGCGAGGATGAGCGCGATGGGCTGCATGCCTTCCGCGATCGGGAGGAGGAGCAGGGCCGCGACGCCGAGGATGAGCGCGACTACAGCGGTGACGCTGATCGGGAATGACTTAGCCTGTTGCCGCTCTACCATGCGGAAAGAGTAGCGTCCCTGCGCTGGGATGGTCGAGAGGAGGGCACTACTCTGGCGGGGTGGCACACCTCATCGAAGAGATCAAGCGACAACTCAGGTTGCAGGGCAGCGCTCAGAACGTGGTCGAATCTGACGAACAGGCCGAAGAATGGCGGACTGCTGCGCGCGCGGCGGCGCGTGAGATGGGGCGCCCTGTCGAAACGGTCCAGAGCGAGTATGTGGTCGCCGCGTCGTTGAAGGATTGGCCGGCAAACGAACTCGAGGCGGAGGTGCATCGCGCCAGGCTTCATAACGCGATCGCTAGCCTGCCGTGGCTTCCGTCCCCCCGGGGCGATTCGAACGCCCGACCGACGGATTAGAAGGCCGCTGCTCTATCCACTGAGCTACGGGGGGTGACCGATCTAGGCTACCCGGCGGCCGGATCGGTCTGGAACGGTGATGCGGGGGAGCGCGAGCATGGCCCGTTCGATCGACTCGTCCTTGACGCGGACGTAGCGTTCGATGGACTGAGTGTCGCCGTGGCGCATGGCGGCCGAGACGACGATGGTCGGGGTGCCGGCGTCGATCATCTCGGTGGCGAACCAGGCGCGCATTTGGTGGGGTCGGTGGTCGATGCCGGCGCGTTTCATAGCGGCGGAGAGGACGCGGGAGACGTTGTTCGCGGTGACGTGTTTCTCATGGTCACGCGGGGAGGGGAACAGCCACCCCGACGTGCGCCAGGTTTCGAGCTGGTCCCAGACGACGGGATGGAGCGGGCGCCACACCTCCTTGCCGTTCTTCCCGTCAAGGGAGAGGAGGCGCCGCCGGTCCCAGTCGACGGATCGGGTGCCGTGCACTGCGGCTATCTCCTGAGCGCGGAAGCCCTGATATGCGTAGAGGAGTACCCACATGCGAGTGCGGCGATAGATGCCGGACGCGAGGAGGTACTCGATGTCGTCTGTGGTGACGGGGTCGGGTTCGACTTTCGGGACGCGGACCTTCGGGAGGCGTACGGCTGGGTTGTCGGCGCGGAATTGCTCTTCCTGCATCCATGCGAAGAACCCGTGGTAGGTGCTCTTGTAGCTGGAGCGTGTTGAGGCTTTGATGCCGGGGCGGCCGAGGTCTCGGATGAGGTCGTGGCGGGTGACGGTGAGGAGTGTGCGTTCGGTGCGGCGGAGCATGGCTGCGAGGGCGATGCGTCGCTCTCGGATGCTCTTGTTGGTCGATCCGGATGCGGCCAGGTAGGAACCCCAGTAGTCGAGCAGGGCGTCGTCGTCCATGTCTCTCTCCCCCCAACGAGATGGTGGAGACGAGACTATGGAGAGCCAGCGTGGTTCGGAAGTGGATTCAGACAAATTAGGTACGCCTAACGGCATGTGTGGGCGAGGGATGCATGCCCGTTGTCGGATCAGCCGGCGGTGTCGCGCATGTAGGCGCGGGTCATGATCGGGAAGTCGCGACGGTCACAGCACGTGGGGCATGTGTAGAGGCTTCCGATTGACCCGTCGGGGCGCACGGATTCGGCGGGGTAGGGGGCCATGCTCCACCCGTTCGGGATGTCGCTGAACCGTGCCGTGTCGCGGGAGCCGCTGATGCGCCCGCAGATGTGGCAGACGAGCTGCACGCGTCCGGACTTGGTCGGGATGAGGTTGACGACCTCGGTCGCGATCCTCATCCCGCCACCTCCGCGATGACCGCGCGGGCGGCGAAGTCGACGTGGACGACGTCGGAACCTGCGGCCTTGTAATCCGGTGGTTGCAGGTTCGAGTCCTGTCGGGGGCGCTTCTGATCGGTCACGCGACCCCCTTCCGTTCCGTGTATGACGGGCGTACCGTCGGTGGCGTCGGAAGGAGTTCATCATGGCAACGACCGAGACCATGCACGGACTGTGGGTCGCCTACGGGCCCGCGGGCGTGGTGGGAAGCATTCGCCGGGACGACGCGGGCTACACCGTCACGATGGCCGGCGCAGACGAGGCGATCGGCACCTACCCGACGATGGACGTCGCGAAGAGCGCACTGCACGCCCATCTCAAGCCGGGGTCGGACTGGCCGCAGTTCCGCGAACACTGACGCCGCGTCGTCGGGTCTCCGTCAGCGGTAGCGCGACGTGGACGAGCGGACCGATCAACACCGCGAACAGCACGGTGCCCACACCCACGGTGCCGCCGAGCATCCACCCGGCGGCAAGCACCGTGACTTCGACGCTGCCGCGTGCCAGCCAGATGGGCCACCTCCACCGTCGGTGGATTCCGGTCATGAGACCGTCGCGCGGACCGGGACCGAAGTTCGCTCCGATGTAGAGGCCGGAGGCGGCGGCGACCACCACGATCCCGCCGAGGCACGCGGCGACCTGCCCCAGGGTGCCCTCCGCCGGAGGCAGGACGTCGAGGACGACCTGCATGGAGGTGCCGACGAGAACGATGTTGGCCACGGTACCGGCGCCGGGTCGCTGTCGAAGCGGTAGCCACAGCAGGAGCACGCCGAGTCCGATGAGATTCGTCGTCCCCCCGACACCGATGCCGATGTGACCGGAGACACCTTCGGCGAGGACGGTCCACGGGTCCACGCCGAGGCCCGCCCGCACGGTCAGGGCGCACCCGGCTCCGTAAAGCAGCAGCCCCACCACGAGCTGCACGAGGCGACGTGTCATGTCTCAATCCAATACCTCGATTGGCTCGAGGTAAACGGGCCAATGTGATAGGGGTGGCTTCGTGGATGCGAAGATCTCGGCACGTTCCCTGTCATCTGCGCTCGGCGGCTGGCGGTCGCGCGAGCCCGCCTACGAAGCGCTGGCCGACGGGGTGCGGCTCTTGTGCATGGACAACCGGATCGCTCCGCGAACCGCACTGCCGGCTGAGCGCGAGCTCGCACACGCGCTCGGCCTCAGCCGCAGCACGGTGGCGGCGGCGTACCGCAGTCTGCGGGAGTCCGGACACATCACGAGCGTGCGCGGATCCGGCTCGATCACCTTGCCGCTCCGGCGACACGACCCCGGCCACACTCGAGGCGACGAGGGCGCGATCGACCTGCAGCAGGCGAGTCCGCCCGCGTGGCCGGGGCTGTCGGGGGTGATCGCCGAGGCGGCGGCCGACGCAGCCTCTCTTGTCGGACGATCCGGCTACGACATGGTCGGCGACGAGCGCCTGCGCGCCGGGATCGCGGCTCGCTACTCCGAGCGCGGCCTGCCGACCGATCCCGAGCAGGTGCTGATCACGAACGGCGCGCAGAGCGCCATCCATCTTCTGGCGCGCACGCTCGTGACGCGCGGTGACCGCGTGTTGCTGGAGACTCCCACGTATCCGCACGCCGCGGACGCCTTCCGACGCGCCGGAGCCCGATTGGTCGGCGTTCCGGTGACCACGTCCGACGGCTGGGATCTCGATCGCGCGACCCAGGCCTTCGGGCGCACTCTGCCGATGCTCGCTTACCTCATGCCCGACTTCCAGAACCCGACCGGGCGGTCGATGTCCGACGAGGAGCGGGCCGTCTTCCTTCGCGAGGCCGAGCGAGCGGGCACCACCCTCATCGTGGACGAGACGACGGCGGACCTCGGGATCGAGGAACCCCGTTCCGGCGTGCGATCTTTCCGCGCCGCTGATCCCGCGCACGTCGTGCGCATCGGCTCGGTCGGCAAGACCGTCTGGGGCGGCTTGCGCGTCGGATGGATCCGGGGCGAGGTGGGGCTGCTGCGCCGACTCGTCGCGGCACGGCCGGAGGGCGACCTCGGCACCCCGGAGCTGGAGCAGGACATCGCTCGACGTCTCGTCGCTCGCCTGGACGAGATCGTCACCCAGCGGGCGCACGTGCTGGGGGAAGGTCGCGATGCCGTGACGGCGGCGCTGCGCGAACGGCTTCCCGAATGGGCCGTGCCGGAGGTGCGCGGAGGCGTCTCGTTGTGGGTCGGGCTGGATGCGCCGCTGAGCTCCGCGTTGGTGATGGATGTGCGATCACGGGGCCTTCTGCTCTCGGCGGGGCCGCGCTTCTCGATCGAGGGTGGCCATGACCGCCACCTTCGGGTCCCGTTCACGAGTGCGCCCGACGCCCTGGTGCGTGCGGCCGACATTCTCGCGGAGCGCTGGCCGCAGGTGCGGCGGCTCGCTCCGGACGCCGGCGTGGACGCTCTCGCGACCGTCGTGTGAGGCCCGCACGCGGCCTCGTCATGCGTAGCGGATGCACTCGAGAGCGTCGTCGGGTGACCAGAAATCTCCCAGGTTCTGGAACTCTCGACGCAGCGGGTTGAGACGACGTGCGCGCCAGCGCTCGAGCGTGTCGTCTCCGACGCGCTCGAGGTGACCGATGATCCTGCCCCGCGCGTCGAGCACACGCCACAGGCCGAAAGATGCCGGGTGCAGTCGCAGCGGGGTGGGTCGCGTGAGGTGCGGCGCGATGGTGTCGGTCAGGACGATCATGATTCTCTCCTCTCGAGTTCGAACGTAGCTTCGACCTCCGACATCGCGATCGGGGGCTCACCCTTCCTACACAGGTGATGCCTCGCCGTGCTCTGTCCACGGCGAAGCCGGTGGACGGTCGTCATCTCGTCGGCGCCGGTGAAGCTGGTCGTGCCGGCGGTCGTCGGGCACGCGGCCGCCGGCTCACATCGTGGGGAAGTCCCCCGCGCACGCTGAGGAGGAGACATGAACGACACCATCACCGTGGTGGGCAACCTCGCCACGCCACCCGAGACGAAGCACCTCCCGGACGGCACGCCCGTGACCAGCTTTCGGCTCGCCTCGAGCAGGCGGAAGTTCGACACCGGCGCCGGTCGCTTCGTCGACGTCGACGCAAATTACTACACGGTCTCCGCGTATCGGGAGTTCGGCCAGCACGTGGCGCAGTCCCTGACGAAGGGGAGCAGGGTCGTCGTGACGGGGCGCCTGCGACTGCGCTCGTGGCAGTCCGAGCACGGATGGCGGACGTCGCCGGAGGTCGACGCCGACGCGATCGGACCCGACCTCCGCTACGGCGTCACGTCGTTCCGCCCCCAGGAGCGGTCGACTTCGGAGCGAACACCTTCCGAGGCATCGGACACCTGGACGACGGCGACACCGGGCGGGAGCGATTCCTCCGAGAACGGAGCGCTCGCGGCCTCTCCGGCGACCGGCGCGGCGGGGGACTGGGGTGCGCCGGCCCCCGAGGCGGAGGCCACGCCGTTCTGACCGGGCGCGCAGCATGGCGCACGTAGACTCGGCAGGGTGTCCCCGCGCCTGCGAGATTCCCGCCGCCTGCATCCGCCCGTGACGCCCACGCGAGGCGCGGCCAGGACCGCGCTCGCCGCACTCGCGGTGTTCGGCGTCGTCGCGCTCACCGGGTGCACCGCTCTCGCGGAGGACCCGGGCCCGACGGCGACGCCGACCGTGTCCATCGAGGTGACCCCGACGCCCACCGAACCGGCGGAGCCGGCGCTCCGTCCGGAGGGCACCGCCGCGGAGAACCTGGAGTTCTTCACCCTCGTGGTCGAAGAGGTGTGGGCGGCCGGGGGCGAGAGTGCCGTCGCCGGCAGGACGTACATCGACGCACTCACCGCCGCCGGTTTCGACAAGTCCGCGATGCAGGTCACCGAGGACACCTCCACGGTCGGCAACCCCGCTGAGAGCATCCAGTTCTCGGTCGCGTGGGGCGAGGAATGCCTCGTGGGACAGGTCGGTCCGGCGACGGGAGATCCGTTCACGGTCGTCGTCGATGCGCTTCCCGACGGGGGATGCCTGGTCGGTGCAACGCGTCCGATCGACTGGTGAGCAGGTCCCGCTACGGCGCGCAAGCGGTTCGCGGACCCGCATAGACTGGAGCGGCTATGGCTGAGTACATCTATCAGATGGTCCGCGCGCGCAAGGCCGTGGGCGAGAAGTTGATCCTTGACGACGTCACGATGTCGTTCATCCCCGGTGCGAAGATCGGCATGGTGGGCCCCAACGGCGCCGGCAAGTCGACGATCCTGAAGATCATGGCCGGCCTCGACCAGCCGTCGAACGGCGAGGCGAAGCTCAGCCCGGGCTTCACCGTCGGCATCCTCATGCAGGAGCCGGAGCTCGACGAGACCAAGACCGTGCTGGAGAACATCCAGGAGGGCGTCGCCATCAAGGCCAAGCTCGACCGCTTCAACGAGATCTCGGCGCTGATGAGCGACCCCGACGCCGACTTCGACGCACTGCTGGCGGAGATGGGCCAGTTGCAGGAGGAGATCGACGCGGCCGACGCGTGGGATCTCGACTCGCAGCTGGAACAGGCCATGAGCGCCCTCCGCACACCGCCCGGCGACGCCGAGATCTCGCACCTCTCCGGAGGCGAGAAGCGTCGTGTCGCCCTGACCAAGCTCCTGCTTCAGAAGCCCGATCTGCTCCTGCTGGACGAGCCCACCAACCACCTCGACGCGGAGAGTGTGCTGTGGCTCGAGCAGCACCTGCAGAAGTACGCCGGTGCGGTGATCGCGATCACCCACGACCGGTACTTCCTCGACAACGTCGCAGAGTGGATCGCGGAGGTCGACCGCGGGCGTCTCTATCCGTACGAGGGCAATTACTCGACCTACCTCGAGAAGAAGCGCGAACGCCTCGAGATCCAGGGCAAGAAGGACGCGAAGCTCGCCAAACGCCTTTCCGAGGAACTCGACTGGGTCCGCTCGAACACCAAGGGCCGTCAGGCCAAGTCGAAGGCGCGTCTGGCTCGCTACGAGGAGATGGCGGCCGAGGCTGAGCGCACCCGCAAGCTCGACTTCGAGGAGATCCAGATTCCGCCGGGACCTCGCCTCGGCAACATCGTGATCGAGGCGAAGAAGCTGCAGAAGGGCTTCGACGGTCGTTCGCTCATCGACGGTCTCACCTTCAGCCTGCCGCCGAACGGCATCGTCGGCGTCATCGGTCCCAACGGTGTCGGCAAGACCACGCTGTTCAAGACGATCGTCGGCCTGGAATCGCTCGACGGCGGGGATCTGAAGGTCGGTGAGACCGTCAAGATCAGTTACGTCGATCAGACCCGCTCGAACATCGACCCGAACAAGTCGCTGTGGGAGGTCGTCTCGGACGGCCTGGACATCATCACCGTGGGCAAGACCGAGATCCCCTCTCGTGCCTACGTGTCGAAGTTCGGATTCAAGGGGCCGGACCAGCAGAAGAAGGCGGGCGTCCTCTCCGGAGGTGAGCGCAACCGACTGAACCTCGCGCTCACGCTCAAGGAGGGTGGGAACCTGCTGCTGCTCGACGAGCCCACCAACGACCTCGACGTGGAGACCCTCGGCTCGCTCGAGAACGCGCTCCTGGAGTTCCCGGGATGCGCCGTGGTCATCACGCACGATCGGTGGTTCCTCGACCGCATCGCCACCCACATCCTCGCCTACGAGGGCACCGATGAGGATCCCGACCGGTGGTACTGGTTCGAGGGCAACTTCGAGGCCTACGAGCAGAACAAGCTCGAGCGTCTCGGGCCCGACGCCCTCAACCGGGCGAGCTCGACGTATCGCAAGCTCACGCGTGACTGAGACCGGCGGCGGTCGGCTCCACATCCCCATCCATCTACGGTGGGGCGACCTCGACGCGTTCAATCACGTCAACAACGCGACGATGCTGAAGCTCCTCGAAGAGGCGCGCGTGCGTGCCTTCTGGCTGCCGCATGCCGGCGAGACCGCGCCGTCGACGGCCGTGCTCGATTCCGGGCTGCACAGCGGCGTGCTCACGCTCATCGCCCGACAGGAGATCGAGTATCTCGCGCCGGTGCCCTACCGACGCGAGCCGCTGGATGTGCAGATCTGGTTCGGGAGACTCGGCGGGTCGAGCATCGAGGTCTGCTACGAGGTGTGCGGGCCGATCACCGACCCCGAGCCGCAGGTGTTCGCACGGGCCACGACTGTCGTCGTGAAGGTGGACGCCGCATCCGGCCGTCCGATGCGGCTCTCGACGGACGAGAGGTCCGCGTGGGAGCCGTTCCTGGGTGATCCGATCAGCTTCGGCCACCGGCGCTGAGTCCCGCCCCCGTCACGATGCCGGGACGCGCACCATGACCTCCTGGGCGACGCTTGCCACGAGGGCGCCGTCCCGCGTGTAGAGCCGGCCGGTGCCGAGACCGCGGCCGCCGCGCGCGCTCGGGGATTCCTGCACATAGAGCAGCCACTCGTCGACGCGCGCGAAGCGGTGCCACCACATGGCGTGATCGAGGCTGGCGACCTTCAGACCCGGCGTCGCCCACGCGATGCCGTGCGCGCGCAGGATGGACTCCTGGATGGACAGGTCGCTCATGTAGGCCAGGACCGCTCGGTGCACCAGGGGGTCGTCGCCGATGGGACGTCGCAGCCGCAGCCACACCGCCTGGCTCGGGCTGTGCTCGCCCTCGACGCTCAGATACAGCGGCGAGGGGATGTGCCGGAGGTCGACCGGCCGATCGATGAACAGGCTCTTGGACATGGGGTGGACGTCGGGAAGGTGATCCTCGATGCGGGGCAGATCCTCCGGACCAGGCAGACCCTCCGGCATCGGCGCGTGATGCTCGAAGCCCGGGTCGTCGACCTGGAACGACGCGATCATCGAGAAGATGGGCACACCGTCCTGGAAGGCCTGCGTGCGTCGCGTGGAGAAGGAACGGCCGTCGTGGATGCGATCGACGGAGAACGTGATGCCCTGGGCGGAGTCGCCGGGTCGCAGAAAGTATCCGTGCATCGAGTGCACCGCGCGATCGTCGGGGATGGTTCGCTCCGCGGCGACGATCGACTGCGCCAGCACCTGCCCGCCGAACACGCGTCCGAGCGGCATAGCGAGGGAGGAGCCGGTGAAGGTGTCCTCGGTCGTCCGGGCCGCCGTCGTCGACAGGTCCAGCACGTGCAGCATGGCCGCGACCGGGTCATGGTCGGCGGTGGGCGAGGTCGGGGCGACGTCGGTCATGGGGCCTCCGGATGCCGTTCACGCCGTCGGAGCACGGCTGGTCGATAGTCTAAGTCGGATGTCCCCGCGCCTTCTTCTTGCCGATCCGCACGCCGCATCGGATGCCCTCACCTTCGCCGGACGCACCCGTGCCCTCGGCGATGGCGCGGTGAGGCTTCGCGCGTCGGCGGGCGTGCTCGTGATGACCTCCGCCCCGCTCGCACCGCGCGGACTGTTCGACCGCACCCCGACGGTCTTGGCGATGCGCATGCTTCAGGCCGATCCCGAACTCGAGTGCGATCTCCTGGTGGACGCGTCCGCCCTCGATCGCGAAGACGCCTCCTCCTCGGCGCTGATCCTGCCCGACTCCGCCGTCTCAGCGCCGTGGGCCGGGGTCTCGCCGCCGCGCGGATCGTGGGAGGCCCACGGTGGGTTGGCGGCGTCGGTGCTGGCCTCGCGCGCCCAGTTCGGCATCGCCGCGGTGGCGGACGCGATGCCGGTCGATCCGGGCGAGGACATCGTGCGCGAGGTCCGGGCGACGATCTGGGGCGAGCCGGACGACGCGCTCGGCGGGCTTCCCCTCGGCGCGGCTTTCGCCGCGTTCGCGCTCGGATTCATCGGTGGCGAAGAAGCGGCTCGCGTGCTGATCAACGGACCCTGGACGCGTGTCACCCTCGACCGTGGCCACGTGGTGGTGCGGGGGCCGGTCCGCGTGGGCATGACCGACGTTCGGTCCACCGGATCGCGCTGATCGCCTCAGACCGCGGCGGCCGCCGCTCGTCCTGCGGAGCGACCGGAGAAGAGGCACCCGCCGAGGAACGTCCCCTCCAGCGCGCGATAGCCGTGAACGCCGCCCCCGCCGAAACCGCTCGCCTCACCGGCCGCGTAGAGGCCGGGAATCGGATCCCCGGTGGCACCGAGCGCGCGCGAGGACAGGTCGGTCTCGATGCCACCGAGGGACTTGCGCGTGAGGATGTGCAGCTTGACCGCGATGAGCGGACCGGCTGCGGGGTCCAGCAGTCGATGCGGTGATGCGGTGCGCACGAGCCGGTCGCCGCGGTAGGCGCGCGCGGAGCGCAGCATCGCGATCTGGGCATCCTTCGTGAAGGTGTTTCCGACCTCGCGATCACGACCCTCGACCTCTGCACGAACGAGCGCGGAATCCAGCGCGTCTCCGCCGGGAAGCTCACGCATCTTCACGATCAGGCCGTCGAGGTCGGGGCTGACCACGAAATCGTCGCCACGGTCGAGGAAAGCCTGCACGGGCCCGCTCGCGCCCCTGCCCAGGCGCGAGCGCAGCAGCAGGCTGATGTCCTTTCCGGTGAGGTCGGGATTCTGTTCACTGCCGGAGAGGGTGAACTCCTTCTCGATGATCTTCTGCGACAGCACGAACCAGGAGTGGTCGTGACCGGTCGATCGCAGGTGGGCAAGGGTGCCGAGGGTGTCGAAGCCGGGGTAGAGCGGCACCGGCAGACGGCGGCCGGTCGCGTCGAGCCAGAGCGAAGAGGGCCCGGGCAGGATGCGGATGCCGTGTCCCGGCCAGATCGGCGACCAGTTCTGCACCCCCTCGACGTAGTGCCACATGCGGTCGCCGTTGATGAGGCGTGCGCCGGCGGTCTCGGAGACGCCGAGCATGGCTCCGTCGACGTAGGCCGGGACACCCGTCACCATCGTCCCCGGTGGGGGACCGAGACGCTCCGGCCACCGGCGACGCACCAGGTCGTGGTTTCCGCCGATACCCCCGGATGCCACGATGGTCGCCGCCGCGTCCATTTGGAACTCTCCCACGATCTCGCGGGACGTCGCGGTGCCCCGCACCGCACCGGAGGGCGCCAGCACGTCGCCCGCGGCACCCGTGACAGAGCCTTCGACCACGGTGAGCTCGCGCACTCGCCTGCGGGGGAGGATGACGGCACGGCCCTCGCCCTCTGCCTGCTCGAGCTCGGCCTGGAAGGCTGCGACGAGAGCCGGTCCCGTTCCCCAGACGATGTGGAAGCGCGGGACGGAGTTGCCGGGGCCGGTCGCTCCGTAGCCGCCCCGCTCGGCCCAGCCGACGACGGGGAAGAACCGCACTCCCTTGGACCGGAGCCACGAGCGCTTCTCACGGTGGGCGAATTCCAGATACGCCTCCGCCCACTTCCGTGGCCACGCGTCCTCGGCGCGGTCGAAGCCCGCCGTTCCGAACCAGTCCTGTCGGGCCAGATCCGGGGAATCGCGGATTCCCATGCGTCGCTGCTCCGGCGAGTCCACGAAGAAGAGCCCACCGAACGACCACCACGCCTGTCCGCCGAGATTGGAGCGGGGCTCCTGGTCGATCAGTGTGACATGTCGTCCGGCGGCGAGAGCCTCGGAGGCTGCGACGAGGCCGGCAAGGCCCCATCCGATCACCAGGACGTCGGTGCGCTGCATGTTTCCGGTCATCGGGACTCCTTCGCCTCGACCCGCGTCAGGAGGGTGCGTCCTCCTGGGCGGTCACCGACAGGTTGCCATGATCGCGACCGTCAGCGGCGGCGCCGATGCCGGTCGGCTCGAACGTGTTGACCATCGCGTGCGCCGCCCGCTCGAGGTAGTCCCACAGCGTGGCCTCGTGCAGCGGCGCGAGATGCAGGGAATCCACCGCGGTGCGCATGTGCGCCAGCCACCGATCCCGCGCGTCGGGATTGACGTGGAACGGCCGGTGCCGCATCCGCAGGCGCGGATGCCCGCGCCGTTCCCCGTAGGTGGTCGGGCCGCCCCAGTACTGCTCCAGGAACATCAGGAGGCGCTCCTTCGCCGGACCGAGATCCGCCTCGGGGTACATGGGCTGCAGCACGTCGTCGCCCGCGACACCGTCGTAGAAGACATCGACCAGCTTCACGAAGGTCTCGTGGCCGCCGATCTCGTCGTAGAAGCTGGCGGGTGCGGGGTCGGTCATCAGTTCTCCTCCTCGTCGTCCGCCGCCGTCTGGGTCGGAGGCGCGTCGGCGCCTCGCTTGAAACGCCACCGCGGAGATGCGGGGAGCTCGTCGGTGGCGGGTGCGAGCGGGTTCGGCTTCGTCTTGGGCGGGTTCGCGCCGCGCACGCGCTGTGCCGCGTCCGGGCCGGTCAGGGTCACCGTGCTCAGGTGCGGAACGTCGATGCCGTCGGCGTCGAGCGCGCGCCGCACGCGTGTGCGCAGCTCCTGTCCGACATCATCCCGTGCGCCGGCGCGCGTCTTGATGACCACGCGCACGACGATGGCATCGCCGCCGATCGATTCCAGACCCCACACCTCGGGAGGCTCGATGACGCGCGTGCGCCACTTCGGATCCTCTGCAAGGTCGGTCGCTGCCGTGAGCATGACTGCTTCGGCACGGTCGACATCGGCGGCGCGCGCGACGCCGATGTCGAGGACCACGCGCGACCACCCCTGCGACATGTTGCCGATCCGCGTGATCTCACCGTTGCGCACATACCAGAGGGTGCCGTGGACATCGCGCACGTGGGTGATGCGCACGCTGACGTACTCGACAATGCCGGTCGCGAGCCCGAGATCGACCACGTCGCCGATGCCGATCTGATCCTCGGCGACGATGAAGATGCCGTTCAGCACGTCCTTGACGATGTTCTGCGCCCCGAACCCCAGTCCCGCTCCGATCGCGGCGGTGAGGAGGGTGAGGGACCCCAGCGCGTTCGGGGCGAGCACGTTCACGATCAGCAGTCCGGAGACGATCACCACCGCCACACCGACGATGTTCTGCAGGATCGAGCCGAGGGTGCGCGTGCGCTGCACGAGTCGGAGTGAGGCCAGCGGCGACCTCTCCAGCGCCTGGGTGTCGAGCACGTTGGCGCGAGACTTCGCGCCGTGGACGATGCGGTCCACCACCCTTCGGATGATGATCCGCAGGATCCACGCGACGACCACGGCCACCGCGACGATCGCCGCCACCGCCAGCAGGCGGGTGCCGGCTTCCAAGAGCCACGCCTGCACAGCCGTCCACAGGTCCGTCTCCAGAACCTGCTCGGTCGTGTCCTGCGCGAAGTCGATGGCGCTCATCGCGACGATCCTAACGACGGATGCCCCGGTGCTCGCTGTGCGGCGAGCACCGGGGCAACCGGAGCGGGATCACGAGGCGTCGCGCTCCTGAACCGCGAGCGCGCGCTCGACACCGGCGAGGTTCTCGTAGACCATGCGGCGCAGAGCCGCCGGGGCATCCGAGTGGGTGTCCAGCCAGGCGCGCGTCGCGTCGCGCAGCTCGACCGACGCGAGCACGCTCGGATAGAGCCCGGTGATCAGATACTCGGCGATCTTGTACGTGCGGCTGGTCCAGACGGTGTCGAGCATCGCGAAGTACGGTTCGACGAAGTCCGGCAGCAGTGCCGCACCCGAGGGGTGCACGAAGCCCATGGCCGCGAAGCGCACGATCGTGTTCGGCAGGTCATCCCGCTCGACCAGCGAAGCCCATGCGGCCTTCTTCGCTTCCGGCGTGGGGAGGGCGGCACGGGCCTGGGCGGCGAATTCACCGCCCTTTGCCGTGTTGTCCTGGGCGAGGGCGCGCTCGATGTCCGGCACGTCGATGACCGCACCCGCAGCGAGAGAAACCAGCAGCTGCCACGACAGGTCGGTGTCGATCTCGAGACCCTCGAGAGCGGTCTCGCCGTCGCGCAGCGCACGCACGTTCTCCCACTGCGACGGTGTCGCCGCGGCGGCGGCGAACGCCGTGGCGAACTGCAATTGGCTGTCGCTTCCCGAGGGAGCCTCCAGAGCGAGATCCCACAGCGCATCGGCGACCTTGATGCGCGTGATCTCGCGCTTCTCGGGTGCGACGTAGGCGTTCGCCGCCAGCTGCAGCTGGGCGAGGGTGGTGCGCACCGTCGTCGACTCGGTCTCGCTGCCGATGTTGCGCAGCACGAGATCGACGTAGTCGCTCGCCGAGGCTTCCGCGTCGCGCGTCTGGTCCCACGCTGCACCCCACACGAGGGAGCGGGCGAGCGGATCGCTGATCTTCGAGAGATGGTCGATCGCGGTCTGCAGCGAACGCTCATCGAGCCGGATCTTCGCATAGGCGAGGTCGTCATCATTGAGCAGCACGAGATCGGGGCGCTTCTGGCCGACGAGGTCCGGCACCTCCGTGAGGTCGCCGTCCACGTCGAGCTCCACGTGATGCGTGCGCACGAGGCTGGAGCCGTCGAGGTTGTAGAAGCCGATGCCCAGCCGGTGCGGACGGATCGTGGGATAGTCCGCGGGGGCGGTCTGCACGACGGCGAAGCGCGAGATCGTGCCGTCGGAACCCTCGGTGATCGCGGGGGAGAGCGTGTTGACGCCGGCGGTCTCAAGCCACTTCTTCGACCAGGCCGTCAGTTCGCGGCCGCTGGTGGCCTCGAGCTCGACCAGGAGGTCGGTGAGCTCGGTGTTGCCGAACTCGTGCTTGGTGAAGTACGCGGAGACGCCCGCGAAGAAGGCCTCGACCCCCACCCAAGCGGCCAGCTGCTTGAGCACCGATCCGCCCTTGGCGTAGGTGATCCCATCGAAATTGACCTGCACATCCTCGAGGTCGTTGATCTCGGCGACGACGGGGTGGGTGGATGGCAGCTGATCCTGGCGGTACGCCCAGGTCTTCTCCATGGCGTTGAAGGTCGTCCACGCCGCCGTCCACTCGGTGGCCTCGGCGGTGGCGATCGTCGAGGCCCACTCGGCGAACGACTCGTTCAGCCACAGGTCGTTCCACCACTTCATGGTGACCAGATCGCCGAACCACATGTGCGCCAGCTCGTGCAGGATCGTGACCACGCGACGTTCGCGGACGGCGTCGGTGACCTTGCTGCGGAACACGTACGTCTCGGTGAAGGTCACTGCGCCGGCGTTCTCCATGGCGCCCGCGTTGAACTCGGGAACGAACATCTGGTCGTACTTGGCGAACGGGTACGGGTAGGAGAACTTCTCCTCGTAGTAGGCGAAGCCCTGGCGGGTTTTCTCGAACACGTAGTCCGCGTCGAGGTGCTGCCACAGGCTCTTGCGGGCGAACACCCCCAGCGGGATGACGCGCCCGGATGCGCTGGTCAGCTCCGAGTAGGTCGCCTCATACGGACCGGCCACGAGCGCGGTGATGTACGACGAGATGCGCGGTGTGGGCTCGAAGGTCCAGGTCGCCGTGCCGTCGTCGCCCGGCTCCGGTTCGGGGGTGGGGGAGTTGGAGATGACCTTCCATGCCGCCGGAGCCGTCACGGTGAACTGGAACTCGGCCTTCAGGTCGGGCTGCTCGAAGACCGCGAAGACGCGGCGGGAATCGGGCACCTCGAACTGGGAGTAGAGGTAGACCTCGCCGTCGACGGGGTCGACGAAGCGGTGCAGGCCCTCACCGGTGTTCGTGTAGACGCCGTCGGCGTCGACGACCAGCTCGTTCGTGGCCGCGAGCCCGTCCAGCGCGATCCGCGAATCGGCGAACGCCACGGCGGGGTCGATCGACCGGCCGTTCAGGGTGATCTCGCGCACATCGCGCGCGATCAGGTCGATGAAGGTCGATGCGCCTTCGGTGGCCGTGAAGCGCACGACCGTGCGGGAGCCGAAGACCTCGGCGCCCCGGTTAAGGTCGAGGGTGATCGCGTACGACTGGGTGTCGACGACCGCGCGGCGCTCCTGCGCTTCGAGGCGGGTGAGGTTCTCTCCTGGCACTGAGTCTGCTCCCGGGGTTGGGGTGGATGCCGCGGAGCGGCGCTGCTGGCGCCGGCGACAACCCTCCCACCCTACGCCAGTCGGCGGTGCGGATCCGGCGTGTTCGCGCGGTGCGAGGATGGTGGGGTGAGTACGCCTTCTCCCGCATCCGACCCCGCCGGCGTGTCCGGTCCTGTGCCGTTCGCCTCACCGTTCGCCGCCTCCGGCCCGGAGCACGTCGAGGAGCCCGTCTCCTACGACGGCCTCCTGCTCGCCGGGTTCGGCGGACCCGAGGGACAGGATGATGTCATCCCGTTCCTGCGCAATGTCACACGCGGACGCGGGATCCCCGATGAGCGGCTCGAAGAGGTCGCCCATCACTACCGTCACTTCGGCGGCGTGAGCCCGATCAACGCCCAGAACCGAGCGCTGAAAGCGGCACTCGAGGCGGAGCTGGCGCGACGCGGCATCGACCTGCCGGTGTACTGGGGGAACCGCAACTGGGCGCCCTACCTCGAAGACGCCGTGCAGGATGCCGCGGCGGCCGGGGACACCACGCTGCTCGCGCTGGCGACCAGCGCCTACAGTTCCTTCTCGAGCTGTCGTCAGTATCGGGAGGACTTCGCGCGCGTGCTGACCGAGACCGGCCTGGGGGAGCGGGTGACGATCGACAAGGTGCGCCAGTTCTTCGATCACCCGGGCTTCGTGCGGCCGTTCGTCGACGGTGTCGAGGCGGCCGTGTCGACGTTCGTCACCGACGAGGGCATCGCACCCGAGAACGTGCACGTGCTCTTCTCCACCCACAGCATCCCGACCGCCGATGCGCAGCGTTCCGGGCCCCGGGACGTCGACTTCGGCGACGGGGGCGCCTACGCCGCGCAGCACCTCGCCGTGGCTCAGGTCGTCATGGACGCCGTCGCCGCCGCTGTGCCCGCCGCGAGCGGGATCCCGTGGGAGCTCGTCTACCAGTCGCGCTCCGGACCGCCGTCGCAGCCCTGGCTCGAGCCGGACGTGTGCGACGTCATCGCGGAGCTCCCCGCCCGCGGGGCGAGAGCCGTGGTCATCGTTCCTCTCGGCTTCGTCAGCGACCACATGGAAGTGCTGTGGGATCTCGACACCGAGGCCATGGAGGCGGCCGAGGAGGCGGGCCTGCGCGCTATCCGGTCCCAGACCCCCGGTGTCGATCCGGCGTACGTCAGCGGCCTGGTCGACCTCGTCCAGGAACGGCTGGCCGGAACGAAGGCGGGCGATCGGCCGCATGAGACGCCGCTCGGTCCGTGGTACGACGTCTGCCGCCCCGGATGCTGCGAGAACGTCCGTGCCGGCTTCAAGCCGGCAGCGGCCGGCATCGCGCCGTGATCGGCGTCAATAGGATGGGCGCCATGCGCATCCACATCGCCACCGATCACGCGGGCCTGGAGTTCTCCACGCAGCTGCAGCATCACCTCGCCGCGGAGGGGCACGAGGTCGTCGATCACGGTCCGATCGACTATGACCCGCTCGACGACTACCCGGCCTTCTGCGTCCGTGCCGCTCAAGGAGTCGTGGCGGACCAGGCCGCCGGTGTGCCGGCCCTCGGCGTGGTCTTCGGCGGGTCGGGCAACGGCGAGCAGATCGCGGCCAACAAGGTGGCCGGCATCCGCGCCGCCCTGGTGTGGAGCATCGCCACCGCGGAGCTCGCGCGCGAACACAACGACGCCAACGTCATCGCGATCGGAGCACGCCAGCACACCTTCGAAGAGGCCGTGACCTTCATCGACCGATTCGTCGCGACCCCGTTCTCCCACGACGAACGCCACGTGCGCCGCATCGGTCAGATCGCCGCGTTCGAGGCGGACGGCTCGCTGCTTCCCGACCCGCGGGCCGATGAGGCCGCCCCCGACGTGCTCGCTGCGGACGACAGTTCCTTCGACCCCGAAGCCGGCTGATGCCGGAGGGGCATTCCGTCCATCGCATCGCGCGACAGTTCGACCGCAATATCGTCGGCCGTGCCGTGGCGGCATCCAGCCCGCAAGGGAGGTTCGTCGAGGGTGCGGCGGTCCTCGACGGGCGGGTTCCGCACGAGGTGAGAGCCGTCGGCAAGCAGATGTTCCTCGGTTTCGACGACGATCTGTGGCTCCGAGTGCACCTCGGGATGTACGGGGCATGGGACTTCGCCGGCGATATCCTCGTCGACTCCACGATCGCGTCCGCCAACGGGCGCATGGGACAGACGAATCAGCGCGGCACCGCGATCGATGGCGACGAGATGCCCGTCTTCGACCGAGCCGGCGAGAACTCGCTTTCGTCGATCGGCGCACCGCGGCGGACTCGGGTGCACGTTCGCATGTCGGAGCAGACAACAGGGCTGGATGACGACGGCGATGTCCCCTGGCCGCCACCCGTCGTGGGGCAGGTGCGGCTGCGTCTGCTCACCGATGCCGTCTGCGCCGATCTGCGGGGCCCGACCACCTGCGCACTCCAGACCGGAGAGGAGATGGCGGCCACCGTCTCGCGGCTCGGCCCCGACCCCCTGGTGGACGACCCCGCGATCGGCGAAGAGCGCTTCGTCTCGGTCGTGCGACGCAAGCCGACCGCGATCGGGCTCCTCCTGATGGATCAGTCGGTGGTGTCGGGGATCGGCAACGTCTACCGTGCCGAGCTGCTCTTCCGGGCCCGCCTGAATCCCCACACACCCGGTCGAGAGGTGCCGGAGGACATCGTCCGAGCGCTTTGGCGCGACTGGGTGAGGCTGCTCGCCATCGGCGTCGAGACCGGCCAGATGATGACGATGGACGACCTCGCGCCCGAGGACTACCGTCGCGCGATGGCCAGTCGTGACGACCGGCATTGGGTCTACCATCGGGCGGGTCTGCCCTGCCGGGTCTGCGGAACCGCGATCGTGGTCGAGGAGGCCGCCGGTCGCAAGCTCTACTGGTGTCCGCGCTGTCAAGCGTGAGCCGTGTCGCCGCGTAGGCTGGCCGGGTGCGTCAGACCGTCTCGCGTGCCCGCGTTTGCCACCCCCGACGAGTGAGCTCGAGAGGTGATCGGTGACGGCCGTCGGGGACCGTGTCGACACCATCGTGGCAGCCCGGCTGAGCGGACCGGGGAGCAGCCTCGCCCCGCTGGGGCCGGTCGATGTCTTCCTGGCCGACGGCGTGATCGTGGACATCGCCCCCGCCGGCGCCGTGCGTCCCGTCGGCCGAGTCCTCGACGCCGGCGGCGCGTGGGTCATCCCGGGGCTGTGGGATCATCACGTGCACGTCATGCAGTGGGCACTCGTCGCGCAGCGTCAGCATCTCGACGTCGCGACCTCGGCAGCGGATGCCGCGCAGATCATGGCGTGGGCTCCGGTGCTCTCCGACGGAAGGCGCGTCGGCACCGGATTCCGCGACGGGCTCTGGGGCGACGCGCCGACACTGGAGCTGATCGACGCGGCGACGGGTGCGGTGCCGACCTATCTCATCAATTCCGATGTGCACAGCGTCTGGATGAACTCCGCAGCCTTCGAGCGAGAGGGGATGCGCCCCGACGAGAGCGGTCTCGTTCGGGAAGAGCCCGCCTTCGAGATCTCGCGGCGCCTCAACGATGTGGACCCCGCGGTCGGTGACGCCGCCGTCGACGCCATGGCCGCCGATGCCGCCTCCCGAGGTGTGGTCGGGATCGTCGACCTCGACATGGCATGGAACGCTTCGGCGTGGGAGCGCCGCGTGGCGGGCGGGTTCGACGCCCTTCGCGTGGATTTCGGCATCTACCCCGAGCACCTCGAGCGCGCCGTCGGCGAAGGGCTCCGAACCGGCGACGAGCTCACCGGATCCGGCGGCCTCGTGCGGGTCGGACCGCTCAAGGTGATCACCGATGGATCGCTCGGCACGAGGACGGCGGCCTGCTCGCATCATTACACCGGAGAACCGGGCAATGTCGGCGCACTCAACTACCCGCCCGACGAGGTGCTGGCCCTCATGACGCGCGCGACGGGAGCGGGTATCGACTGCGCGATCCACGCGATCGGCGACGTCGCGAACTCGGCCGCGCTGGACGCGTTCGCCGCCTCGGGGGCGCGGGGGACGATCGAGCACGCTCAGCTGGTCGCCCACGCCGATCTGGCCAGGTTCGCACGCCTCGGTGTCGCGGCGAGTGTGCAGCCGGAGCACGCGCTCGACGATCGCGACATGACCGACGCCATGTGGCGTGATCAGACCGCTCTCGTCTATCCGCTGCGCTCGTTGTCGGCGGCCGGCGCGAACCTTCGGTTCGGCTCCGACGCCCCGGTGGCGCGTCTGGACCCCTGGGCCGCGATGGCATCGGCTGTGCACCGCAGCCGTGATGGACGTGAAGCGTGGCGGCCCGATGAGAGGGTCTCGGCGGAGATCGCGATGGCAGCTTCGACACGGGGCGGTTCGACATCGCCGTCCATGCTTCAGCCCGGCACCGTGGCGGATCTGGTCGTCTGCGACCGCGATCCCGCGACGGCCGACGAATGGGAGCTGCGCGCGACGACGGTCGCCGCCACCGTTCTGGCTGGTCGCGTCACGCACCTGGCGTGAACCCGGCGGGGCGTCCGCCGGCATGAGCGAAGCCCCCGGCGAGGAGTGTCACCGGGGGCTTCGAGGACCGTCATCTCACTCAGCGAGGTGAGCGACGAGGAACCAGCGGTCCTTCTCGATCGACTGCTTCAGGGCGATCGCGATGTCCTGGCTGGTGAGGTCGACCTCGTCCAGTCCGTCGATCGCGGCCTGGAGGTCGGCGATCACAGCGTCCATGTCGGCGATCACGGCGCGGATGATGTCCTGCCACTGCGTGAAGCCGGCGGGAACGGCGGTCGCCTTGGTCTTCTCCGCCACGGTGCCCAGTCGCGCGTCGATCGGCAGGCCCAGAGCGACGATGCGCTCCGCCGCCTCGTCGGCGCCCGCCTGCGCGTGGTCGACGACCGAGTCGAGCAGTTCGTGGATCGCGATGAAGTTCGCACCGCGCACGTTCCAGTGCGCCTGCTTGCCGTTGACGGCGAGAGCCTGGAAGCCGAGCGCGACGGGGGTGAGGAACTGTGCGGTTCCGGCAGCGACCGTCGGGTCGGCGGCGGTGGTCGGGGTGGTCTGGATGTCCGTCATGTTGTCGCCTCCATTCGGGCGGCTCCGGCGGGTGTGCCGGCTCTGCGCCCTGTCGATGACAACGCTACTCAGCGTCGGGTATTCCGCAAGCAAGCCCAGGCTGGGCTTGCTTTTCTGAGCCTATCCATACCCCTTTCGACCTCGCGCGCTAGCCTCGCCCCATGATCTCCTCAGAGTGCTCTGTCCTGACCGTGGCCGGGCTGCGTCCGGTCATCGACCCCTCGGCCTTCGTCGCCCCCGGCGCTCGCATCATCGGCTCGGTCTCGCTCGGGCCGGAGGCGAGCGTCTGGTACAACGCGGTTCTCCGCGGCGACAGCGCCTCCATCACGATCGGCGCGGGCAGCAACCTCCAGGACAACGTCTCGGTGCACGTCGACGCCGGCCGGCCGGTCGTCATCGGCGACGACGTGTCGGTCGGACACAACGCCGTGGTGCACGGCTGCACCGTCGGCGAGGGGTCGCTCATCGGCATGGGGAGCGTCGTTCTGTCGGGTGCCGAGATCGGCCCGGGCTGTCTCGTGGCCGGGGGAGCGGTGGTGCTGGAGGGAACCGTCGTTCCGCCGAACTCGCTGGTGGCCGGCGTGCCGGCGAAGGTGCGGCGCGAGCTCACGGAGGAGGAGCGGACGGCGATCCGACGGAACGCGGACACCTACCGCGCCCACCTCGCCGCCCACCGCGACGCGCGCCCGGCCGGCTGAGCCGAGCCCCGCGGGTCCCTTCCGCTCCGCAGTCACTTTCTGCGGGTCGAACAGGGCCACCACCCGCCGGAAGTGACTGCGGAGCGGCGCCGCGCGGGCGGCTCGGAAGCGGCGCCGCGCGGGCGGCTCGGAAGCGGCGCCGCGCGGGCGGCTCGGAAGCGGTGCCGCGCGGGCGGCTCGGATCCGACGCGGCATGGGCGGAGGGGGGAGTGGTGTGGAGGGGATGACGGGAATCGAACCCGCACCATCAGTTTGGAAGATAGGTCAGAGGGTGGTGGCCGACCCCCGGAATCCCGCAGGACCGCGCAGGCGCTAGGTCCATTCCATGCCAGCCCGTGTCATCGAGTTATGGCACGTATCACCCCCTAGTGGCACGGAGATGGCACGCCGAGAGCCCCTCCATCGCGCTCCGATACGGCTCATCTGCCACACCCGCACCTGTGGAGAACGCGGCACGGAGCGTCCTCCTACCGAGGGCTCCGTTGGGTGCGCCCGACACGCCGAGCACGAGATTCTCCTAGGCGTTGCATCCTGGCTGAGCCTCTCCTCGACCTCCGTAGACTCCCCGCCACGTGGAGCGCGGAGCGCTCACGGTCATCGTGAGGAGGGGCCCATCGTGGCAATGGACATCGGCACACTCGTCGGATACCTGGAACTCGACACGTCGAAGTTCGAGGAGGGCGCGAAGGGCGCAGGGGCGAAGATTCCCGGCTGGATGGCGGCGGCAGGAGCGCTCGCGGCCACAGCGGCGGCGGCGGCGTTCGGGGCGGCGTTCGCGAACGCGGTGAACGTGGAGGCGGGGAACCAGAAGGTCGCCGCGCAACTCGGGCTCACCGAGGAGGAGTCCCGGCGTGCGGGTGACGCGGCGGCGGCGGCGTACCAGGCGGGCTGGGGTGAGTCGATGGAGGGCGTGCAGGCCACGACGGCCGGGGTCATCTCCTCGATCCGTGGGATGCGTGAGGCGTCCGTGGAGGAACTCGGCGGGATCGTCTCCGGCGTGCAGATGCTCTCCGACTCGTTCGGCATCGAGGCTGACCGCATCTCGCAGGTGGTGGGGCAGATGCTCTCCACCGGGCTCGCGTCGTCCGCGGAGGAAGGCCTCGACCTGCTCACCGCGTCGCTCCAGAAGGTGCCTGCGGCGGTGCGTGAGGACGTGATGGACGCCGTGGACGAGTACGGGCCGTTCTTCCAGCAGATCGGGCTCTCCGGCGAGGAGGCGATGGGCGCTCTCGTGTCCGCCTCCGAGAAGGGCATGTACGGCATCGACAAGACCGGCGACGCGATCAAGGAACTGTCGATCCGCTCCACCGACATGAGCGCCACGAGCGTCGCGGCCTACGAGGCGATGGGGCTGAACGCGGAGGAGATGGCGGCGAAGATTCTCGCCGGGGGTGAGACGGGCGCGGAGGGCTTCCAGCAGATCGTGGACGGCCTCCTCGGGATCGAGGACCCGGTGGCACAGTCGCAGGCGGCGCTCGCGCTGTTCGGGACCCCGCTGGAGGACCTCGGCACGAACGAGATTCCAGGATTCCTCGCGAGCCTCTCCGACATGGAGGGCGGGCTGGGTGACGTGGGCGGCGCGATGCAGGCCATGTCCGACACTGCCGGGGACTCGGTGGCGGCGAAGTGGGAGCAGGTCCAGCGCTCGTTCGAGGGCGTCGTCACGACCGTGGCGGGTGCTCTCCTCCCGGCGCTCGTGCCGCTCCTCGACTGGGCGGCGGAGAACCCGGCCCTGCTCGGCGCAGTCGCGGCGGCGGTCGGGGCGATGGCCGTGGCGTGGGGCATCTACACGGTGGCGCAGTGGGCGGCGAACGCGGCCATCCTCGCGAACCCCATCACGTGGATCGTGCTCGCCATCGGCGCGCTCATCGCCGCCCTGGTGCTCCTCGTCGCGAACTGGGACACGGTGGTCGCGTGGATCAGCGAAGTGTGGGGCGGCTTCGTCTCCTGGCTGACGGAGGTCACCGAGGGCATCGCGGCATGGTGGAACGACCTCTGGGCCGGGTTCGGTGCGTGGGTGACGAGCGTGTGGGAGGGCTTCGTCGGCTTCATCTCCGACACGTGGAGCAACTTCGTGCTCGGGCTCCAGATCATCGGTGACGCGCTCGCCTCCTGGTGGAACGACCTGTGGGCCGGGGTGGGGCAGTTCATCTCCGACACGTGGAACGGGTTCATCGGGCTCGTGCGGGGCATCTTCCAGGGCTACATCTCCTGGGTGATGTCGGTCGCGTCCGGGTTCGTGAACGGGTGGAACTCGATCTGGAGCCGGGTGGGGCGGATCATCTCGGACGTGTGGAACAACGTCGTGTCGTTCTTCCAGGGCATCCCCGGCGCGATCACCGGGCTCCTCTCCGGGGCCGGGCAGTGGCTGTACTCCATCGGACGGGACATCATCCAGGGCCTGTGGAACGGGCTGAAGTCGATCTGGGCATCCGTCTCGGCATGGTTCGAGGACACGTTCGGCGGGATCATCGACACCGTGGCTGGCATCTTCGGGATCGCGTCCCCGTCGAAGGTCATGCGGCAGATGGGCGTGTGGGTGGGCGAGGGCTTCATCCAGGGCCTCGACCACATGACGCCGAGCGTCGAGACGGCGATGTCGGACATGGCTCGCGTTCCCGACACGGCTTCGGAGTTCATCGCCCGCTACCCCGTCTCGGAGGGCCGGGGCGACACGTTCGTGTACAACGCGGCGGAGAACCAGTCTCTGGACTCCGAGGAGGCGCTGTTCGAGGCTCTCGGGTCCCCGCGGTCGCCATTCGGAGGTAAGTAGGACACTCGCACCCTCCAGGACGCCATGAGGCTCGCACAGAACGACGAACGGGGCCGGGGTGGGGTGAGAGGGCCTAGAGACGGTTTGAGGTGCTCAGACGGGCGGAGAGCGCCTCACACAGAGTTCGAGGGGCGGGATGGAGGGTCAGGCCATCCCGCCCCTCGGCGTTCGTGGTCATGCTCGGAGTCGCGGCCTGCACGCCGCTCGCCTGCTTCATAAGCAGACAGTCCGACTCGGCCCTCGGTCATCCGCGGCGCGGGCGCTTCCCCAGCCCAGGGCGGCAGGACGCCGGGCCTCGGGTCGAGCCAACGAACTGCGAGCGCGGGCGTTCGTGCCAGCCTCGTGCCAGTAGCACCCGCGACGGGGCGCTGGGGGGAGACTGTCAAGGGACGAGTGAGGGGCGGGGCCGGTGGTGATCCGGTCCCGCCCCTCCGGCGTGGTCGCGGTGCGTCAGGCGTCCACAGTGGCCCGGTCGAGGCCCTCCACGAGCGACGCGACGAGGTTCGTGGGAGCACCGGCAGGGACCGCCTCCCAGTCGCCCTCGTCCAGAAGGGTGAGCGCGTCCGCATCGACCTCGCTGAGGAGCACGCGACCCTCGAACGGGATCTCACCCGTCGCGATGAGGCCCTCCAGGATGGTGCGCCATGCGACGGCTGGGGCGTTCGTGCGCTCGATGGCGGCGATGCGCTCGGCGGCAGGGTCCACCTGCACGAGCCGATCCCAGACCGCGCCCTGGATGAACTCCACGACCTCGGCGGGGCGCGAGTCCTCCAGGACCTCGGGCATCGTCTCCAGCGCGTCGAGGATCGCGGCGAGCCGCACACGGTCGGCGTCCCGGATGATGCTCGGGAGGTCACGCCCGGCGTCGAGGAGCGCACGCACCTTCGACCACTGGTGAGCCTGGAGCGCGATGTCGTCGGCCCCCTTCGGCGCGAGCGCGTCGAGGACCGGCTGACGGTCGGGCGCGGTGGGCTCGGCGGGCATGGCGACGGTGAGGCGTGCCCGGATCGCTTCGACCTCGGCGCGCTGGCGTGCCCGGAGGCCCTCCGGCGTCAGGTGCGGGTCCTGGGTCTGCGCCACCTTCAGGAGGTCGCGGCGCGCGGTGGTGACGAGAGAGATGTTGCTGGCCGTGTCGGTCACGACTGGCCTCCGTTCTGTTCGGTGATGGTGCCCGGTTCGGGCGTGGACCCCGCCAGGCGGCGGGACTTCTGTCGTGCGTTGTACTCGCGGCTCCACTCACGGCGGCATCCGCGGCAGTGTCCGCCGTTCGTGGTGCCCCACACCAGGCGGACGTGACCGCGCGGGCAGGAGTGCCAGTCGCCGCCGTGGTCGCGCTGGGCGTTGTGGGATGCGCAGAGAGGGGCGTAGGCATCGAGGTCGGTGGAGTAGCCGAGCGCCGAGCCAGCCTTCGCGCTGAACGAGGTCGGCCGTGTCGTGAGCCCCCACCCGTTGGCGGGGCGACCGCAGCCGGGGGCCGCGCAGGGCTTCCCCACTGCGGAGCCCCGCTCACGGCGGAGGGCTTCGTGGACACTGCCGTAGGTGCGTGCGGTCATCGCCGCCCCTCCCGTCCCAGTTCGTCACGGAGACGGTTCGCTTCGGCGCGACGTGCCGCCGCCTCCGCCGCCAGGGCCTGCGTGTAGGCGTGGATGGTGGCGCGCGCATTCGGCGAGAGCCGATGGAGGGCCTCGTGGTACGGGCCGCGTGTGTCGCGTTGCCGCTGGAGAGCGAGCGCGAGCGACGGGGACTCGCGGGGCGGGGAGTAGACCATCGCTCAGCCCTCCCCGTTCACGAGCCGGTCGAGGAGGCTCCCCACCTGCTCCAGGCCCGTCGCCTGCTCGTCGTAGAGGCCGAGGTACTTTGCGCGGCGATCCATGATCGCGAGGACCCGATCCACGGCCCGCGCGTCGCCCTTCATCGCGTTCCGCCACACCGCCGCCTGGAGCGCGTCGAGTCGGTCGAGTTCGAGACGCCGCATCTCGTCGGCCTCCTCGCGAGGAATGTCCTTGATCGCGTCCGACACCCAGGCGGTGATGGTGCGGGGGTGGACGCCCAGCGTCTGCGCGATCTGGTCGTTGCGCGCCCCGGCGAGACGCATGGAAAGCGCCTCCTGCTTCCGGGTCGCGCGGCTCACTCGGCGCGCTGTGGTGGAGCGGCGCGGCTTGTCACCGAGCAGGTACTCGGCGGCTTCGTCGGCGGTGGTGGTGTTGTTGTTGGCGGTCATCGTGCCGCCTCCTCTCGGTTGGTGCGACCACAGATGCAGTAGCCGCGGGGGTTGAACAGGTGCGTGTGCTGGGACCATGCGCGGAGGACCCACGCGGCCCACTCGGCAGGCCAGTCGGCGGATTCCTCCGGCCCGTCCGCGTAGTAGGCGGCGAACCTCTCGGTCTGGTCATCGAGCCACCGGGAGCGGGGACGCATCCCACGAGCGCGAGCCCAGAGACGCATCGGGATCGTGACCTCGAAGTCGGCGGGGAAGGTGGTCGGGGCGCTCATGCGCTCTCCTCTCGGTCGTCACGTGCAGAGCATCCAGAGCAGTAGCCGGATCGGGGATCGAACGAGTGCTGATGAGCACCCGAGACGCGAGGAGCGCGCGAAGGCGTCGGCGTCTGTCGTTGCTCATCCGGCACGCTGAACGCTGGGAGGAGAGCCGAGAGACGAGCCTGACCATCCGCATTCACGTCATCGGCTCCATCCCCCCTCTGGGGGGGTGCCGCGCGTAGCGCGGTGGGGGTAGATGTGTCTACTTCATTGGGTCTACTTCCTGTGTCTACTTCGGGGGACGATTCGTACCCATTGGTGGGGTCGATTTGTACCCATTCCGGCGCATCTACGGGGTCGTTCTGACCCCATTCCTGCTCGCGCTCAGCCGTCTCGAATGGGGACGAATTGACCCCATTCCTGCGGGACTCCACCACGAACGGCTCCAGGTCCGGGAGCGTCGGCTTCGGCATGAGCCGGTAGCGCGTGCCCTGGCGTCCGACCCCCTTCGTCACGGCGACGAGACGGGCCTCCGCAAGCGCGTTCAGCGCGTCACGCACAGCACGACGGCTGGACATTCCCGCCTCATGGGCGATGAGGTCCTGCGACGGCCAGCACACCCCATCGGCGTCGGAGCGGCCGACGAGCACGACGTAGACGGCGACCTCGCGCGGAGTGAGTCCGAGCGCGGGCACCGCCTCCCGGTACAGCCAGTCCGGGATGCGCGCGAACCCCTCTCGTGCATCGGTCATCTCTGGCCTCCTGGAGGGTTGAGAGGACGGGGTGCCCACGCACGACGCACCCAGTTGCGCCACGCCCCCGCCCATTCGACGCGGTGGCTGGAGCGCTTCGACGCGCGCTCGCGGTGCCACGCCACGAACGCCTCGGTCGTCTGGTGGACGAAGGGGAGCGGGTAGCCCTCAGCCTCCGCCCACGCCCACATCTCGCGGGTCACGATGAAGGGCGTAGGGATCGGCGTCTTGACGATCCGACGACGCGCATCGGTCATGCCGCCTCCTCCCTTCGCGCGGCCTCCTGGAACTCGGCCAGGTGAGCGTCGAAGCGATCCATCAGCGCGAGCAGAGGGGCGAAAGGCCCCGGCGTCGCGGTGGTCATGTGCGGGGTCGGTGTCGATTCCATCGGGTGCCTCCGATCAGCCCGCGGTGACGGCGAGAACGTCGTCCACCGAGGCACCGAGCGCCGAGGCGTAGGCCCCCACGATGGACGAGTCACCGTGACCATCGGCCAGCGGGCCGGGAGGGGTGAGGGGGTAGCCGAGCGCCTCCAGCAGGGGCGCGGTGATGACGGCGACGGAGCGCTTGTCGCGCCACACCTGGACCTTGCCGTCGCGGACATTGGCGTATGCCTTCGCGCGGCCGATGCCGAGGAGGAGCGCGTAGTCGTCAACCGAGATGGTGGCGACGGGGTAGGTGCGTAGCGCGTGGAGCAGGGCCGCGCGCTGGACGGTGAGGGAAAGATCGGCCATGAGAGCCTCCGGGAATCGCAAACGGTTTCGTCTGGTTCCACCGGGGCCTGCCCTGCATGGATGGAGAGTGCCTGACCCTCCGTGGCATGAACGCTAACACACGGATACGGACGGACACGGGATAGACTGGCGGAAGAAACCGCAGGTCACAGGTGATAAACCGTCACCGGTCGCGGAGGAGGAGCCCAGGTGAGCGGCACAAAGCAGAAGACGAATCGAGCATCGTTCGGGAACGTCAGAAAGTTGCCGTCTGGGCGTTTCCAGGCCCGATATCCCGACCCGGCAGGCCGTCCCATGACCGCACCGCAGACGTTCGCGACGAAGCGGGACGCCCTCGACCACATCGCCGGAGTCCGTGCCGACCGCATGCGGGGCACCTACCGCGACCACCGCGCCGGAGACGCACCGTTCGGCCCCTACGCGGAGGAGTGGATCGCGAACGGTGGTTCACGGGGCAGACTCGCCCCCCGGACGCGCGCGCTCTACGAGGACCAGTTGCGTCGGCACCTGGCACCCCTCGCCCCGATGCCGCTCAACTCCATCACACCGCCCGTCGTGCGCTCCTGGTACGCCAAGACACGGAAGGGGCTCCAGGCGTCCGCGAAGGCCCGTGGCGGGTCAGGCGAGACGGCGGTGCGCCAGTCCTACGCCCTCCTGAGGAGCATCCTCGCCACCGCCGTCGCTGACGGGCTGATCGGGAGCAACCCGGCGCAGATCAAGGGTGCCGGGATCGCGTCCGCACCCGAGCGCCCCTACATGGCCCCCGACGTGCTCTCCGCCATCGTGGAGAAGATGCCCGAGCGCTACCACCTGCCCATCCGCGCCATGTTCGGCGCGCACCTGCGCCTCGGTGAACTCGTGGCGCTCCAGCGTGGCGACTACGCCAACGGGCTCCTCCGTGTCGAGCGTCAGGTCGCCATCGTCCGCGGCATCCCCACGGTTACGGCCACCAAGACGGGGGAGGAGCGCGTCGTCGCCGTGCCCCGCACCCTCGCCCTCCTCCTGGACGAGCACCTGGACGCGACGAGCGGCTTCCCGAAGTCGCCCATGTTCACCCGTCCCGATGGGGAGGCGCTCACGCACAGCGGCATCCAGCAGGCATGGGCGAAGGCGCGCAAGGCCGCAGGGCACCCGCAGTTCCACGTTCACGACGTGCGGCACGCTGGCCTCACCCTCGCCGCGCAGGCTGGGGCGACGACGCGCGAACTCATGGCCCGCGCCGGGCATCGCACCACGGCGGCGGCGATGACCTATCAGCACGTGGCGGAGGAGCGCGGCGTGCTCGTCGCGGACCGGATGGATGCGCTCGCGGGGGCGGCGTTTCAGACGCGCGTGGAGGAGCGCCCCGCGGGAACGGAGCGGGTGACGGGCCTCCAGGGCGTGCTCAGCCTAGAGATGGTCGTAGGCCACTAGTTCTCGCTCTACCGCCGACCGCCCCCGCTCGGATACCATCGAGTCATGGCAAAGCGTCTGGGCGAAGCGGCGAAGCAATCGCGCGTGGTCAAGGCCACCGTCGCGAAGGGCCAGCGTGTCCAGGTCGCATCGCGGGCCATGAGCAAGACGAAGACCTCCGTCTCGGCCTCCTCGGTCCGTCGCGCCTCCACCCGATAGGCGGCATTGACCCCCACGCGGGGACGCCCGGCGCTCGTCCGGGAGGTCCGTTCATTCGAGGACCCGGCGCTCGTCATCCCCTCCGAAGTCGCCCTCGACACGTCGTTCGTGATCCAGGCGCTCGTGAGCACCGAGAAGCACCACACCGCCTCACGGGCGTTCATGCTCCGGCTCGTGAATGAGGAGGTCGTGGTCTACTACAACCGCCTCCTGGAGATTGAGTTCGCGGAGGTCGCGTTCAAGATCGCCGTCGTGGAGCAACACGGCAAGGCCGGATGGCCCAAGATGAGGAATGACGGGCGCGTTCGGCGGAGGGCGGGGCGGCTCGCCAAGTCGCTGAGGAACGAGTGGGACGCGCTCCTGACCACGCTCCCTCACGCCTGCGTCGAGTTGCACGAGGTCGCGGATGACGTGCCCCGTCACATGGCCGCGCACGGGCTCGCGTCCTACGACGCCGCGCACTCCCTGACCGCGCAGTATGTCGGTGCTGGAGCGCTGGTGACTACCGACGCCGGATTCGGCCGTGTTCCGGCCGCAGACCTACCGCTATTGGTGGACGCGACGCGCGTCCGATCATGCCGTCGTCACCGCGGCGGACGATGACTACTGGCACGTGGCTGGCACGAACGGGCATCAAGGCCGGGCGAGCACCCGAAGGACGGTGCGCAGGATTTCTGCTCTGACCTGGGGATAAAGATGTGGAGGGGATGACGGGAATCGAACCCGCACCATCAGTTTGGAAGACTGAGGCTCTACCATTGAGCTACATCCCCGCAGCGGCAAGCCGCGGCGTGACCAGTCTAGACGACATCCGGTCGTGGCCTGGACACCGGCAGGCGAGTCGACCTCGCGTCGGCTAGACTTCTCGGGGCCGATCGCCGCACGTTCGCGTGTGCGCACCCAACCGGGGCGTAGCTCAGCTTGGTAGAGCGCCCGCTTTGGGAGCGGGAGGCCGCAGGTTCAAATCCTGTCGCCCCGACGTCCACCGACCAAGACTCAACCGCCGCGCGCTACCGCGCGGTCGACAGCGAGGAGAACGAACAGGCATGGTCACGAGCACCGTCGAGAAGCTGACCCCGACCCGGGTGAAGCTGCACATCACGGTCACCCCCGACGAACTGAAGCCCAGCATCGCGCACGCCTACGAGCACATCGCCAAAGACGTGCAGATCCCCGGCTTCCGCAAGGGCAAGGTTCCGGCCCCGATCATCGATCAGCGCATCGGTCGCGGTGCGGTGCTCGAGCACGCCGTCAGCGAGGGGCTCGACGGGTTCTACCGTCAGGCCGTCGAGGCGGAGAGCATCCGCGTCCTCGGGCGTCCGAGCGCCGAGGTGGTCGAATGGCCCGCCGAGAAGGACTTCTCCGGCGACCTCGAGGTCGACGTCGAGGTCGATGTGCGGCCCGAGTTCGACCTCCCCGCGTACGAGGGGCTGACGATCGAGGTCGACGCCGTCGAGGTCGACGAGGCCGCCATCGACGAGGAGCTCGACAAGCTCCGCTCGCGTTTCGGCACGCTGGTGACGGTCGACCGCCCCGCGGCATCCGGTGACTTCGTCGAACTCGACCTGGTCGCCACCATCGACGGTGCCGAGATCGACCGCGCCGAAGGCGTGTCGTACGAGGTCGGCTCCGGGGAACTCCTCGAGGGCATCGATGAGGCGATCGACTCGCTCACCGCCGGCGAGGAGACCACGTTCCGCTCCAAGCTGGTCGGCGGCGACCACGCCGGGCAGGAGGCCGAGGTGTCGGTCTCGGTGAAGGCGGTGAAGGAGCGCGAGCTTCCCGACGCCGATGACGACTTCGCGCAGATCGCCAGCGAGTTCGACACCATCGCGGAGCTCCGCGACAGCCTCAGTGAGCGCGTCTCGCAGCAGTCCGTCTTCACGCAGGGCTCGGCGGCCCGCGACAAGCTCGTCGAGCAGCTGCTCGAGCAGGTCGAGATCGCCGTTCCGCCGCAGCTGATCGAGGACGAGGTCCACGCGCACCTGGAGCAGGAGAGCCGACTCGAGGACGACGAGCACCGCGCCGAAGTGACCGAGGCCAGCGAGAAGCAGTTCCGTACGCAGATGCTGCTGGACGCGATCGCCGAGCAGGCTGAGGTCCAGGTCTCGCAGGAGGAGCTCACCCAGTACCTGGTCCAGTCGGCCGCTCAGTACGGCATGGCTCCGCAGGAGTTCGTGCAGGCCCTGCAGCAGCAGAACCAGCTGCCGGCCGTCGTCGCCGAGGTCGCTCGCAACAAGGCCCTCGCCGTCGCGCTCGGCAAGGTCACCGTCGTGGACACCGCCGGCAACACCGTCGATCTCACCGGCTTCATCGCGGTGGAGGACGACGAGGCCGCCGAGGAGGAGGCGGTCGAAGAGGCCGAGGAGATCGTCGACGGCGCCGCCGAGGCCGACGCCGAGGACGCCGACGACACGAAGTGATCGCCTTCGGGTGATGAAGGGCGGATGCTGCGGCATCCGCCCTTTCGTCGTCCGGTCCGCTGATCGATCTGCCCACGGCGAACACGCGCGGTGCGCCGAGTGGGCGCCGGTAGATTCGACTCAGACCCAAGGAATCAGGAGCACACATGGCCGCTGAACCCCTTGTCGCGACGAGCGTCTTCGACAAGCTGCTGAGAGACCGCATCATCTGGCTCGGGTCGGAGGTGCGTGACGAGAACGCGAATGAGATCTGCGCGAAGATCCTCCTTCTCGCCGCCGAAGACCCCGAGAAGGACATCTACCTCTACATCAACTCGCCCGGTGGCTCGATCACCGCGGGCATGGCGATCTACGACACGATGCAGTTCGTGCCGAACGACATCGTCACCGTCGGCATCGGCATGGCCGCCTCGATGGGGCAGCTCCTGCTGACCAGCGGCACGAAGGGCAAGCGCTACATCACGCCGAACGCCCGCGTCCTCCTGCACCAGCCTCACGGCGGCTTCGGCGGAACCGCGAGCGACATCCAGACGCAGGCGCAGCTCATCCTCGACATGAAGAAGCGCCTGGCGGAGATCACCGCTTCGCAGACCGGCAAGAGCGTCGAGCAGGTCAATTCCGACGGCGACCGGGACCGGTGGTTCACTGCCGCGGAGGCGCTGGAGTACGGGTTCGTCGACCACATCCGCGAGCACGCCGCCGACGTCTCCGGCGGCGGCGGGACCGCGAGCTGAGTCCGCAGGCGAAAGAGAGAGAACCGCACATGTACACCCCGACACACGGCGTCCCCGCCCCGTCCGGTCTGCAGATGCCCGGTAGTCGCTACGTGCTCCCGCAGTTCGAGGAGCGCACCGCCTACGGCTACAAGCGACAGGATCCCTACAACAAGCTGTTCGAAGATCGCGTGATCTTCCTCGGCGTGCAGGTCGACGACGCGTCCGCCGACGACGTCATGGCGCAGCTCCTGGTTCTCGAGAGCCAGGATCCCGACCGCGACATCATCATGTACATCAACTCGCCGGGCGGATCCTTCACCGCGATGACGGCGATTTACGACACCATGCAGTACGTCTCGCCGGAGATCCAGACGGTCGTGCTCGGACAGGCGGCCTCTGCCGCGTCGGTGCTGCTGGCAGCGGGGGCTCCGGGCAAGCGTCTGGCTCTTCCCAACGCGCGCATCCTGATGCACCAGCCCGCGGTGGGGGAGGCCGGTCACGGGCAGGCATCCGACATCGAGATCCAGGCCGCGGAGATCCTCCGCATGCGCACCTGGCTCGAGGAGACGATGGCCCGACACACCAACCGCACGGCGGAGCAGGTGAACAAGGACATCGACCGCGACAAGATCCTCTCCGCCTCCGAGGCGCTGGAGTATGGAGTCGTCGACCAGGTGCTCACCACGCGCAAGCGCACACCCGCCGCGATCACATCCTGACGCGACGGTCCGGATGACGCCCCGCCCCCGATGGGAGGCGGGGCGTCGTCCGTTCGGTGTCTCCGGCACATTCGCCGTCGCAATTCCCACCGATGTCACAGACTACGGTTAGGCTCGAAGGACACCCGGGGCTGAGGCCCGCTGTTTGAGGAGGAGCCGGATGGCACGCATCGGAGAGAGCGCCGACCTGTTCAAGTGCTCCTTCTGCGGCAAGAGCCAGAAGCAGGTGCAGCAGCTGATCGCCGGTCCCGGCGTCTACATCTGCGACGAGTGCGTCGAGCTGTGCAACGAGATCATCGAAGAGCGCATGGCCGAGTCGTCCTCGGGCGAGGTCGCCGACTTCGATCTCCCCAAGCCGCGCGAGATCTTCGCATTCCTGGAGGAGTACGTCGTCGGGCAGGAGGACGCCAAGCGCGCTCTGTCTGTCGCGGTCTACAACCACTACAAGCGCGTGCGAGCGCACGGCACCATCCAGTCCGCGGAGCAGCGCGCCGAGGAGGTCGAGATCGCGAAGAGCAACATCCTGCTCCTCGGTCCGACCGGATGCGGCAAGACCTACCTCGCACAGACCCTCGCGAAGCGGCTGAACGTGCCGTTCGCCGTCGCGGACGCGACCGCGCTCACCGAGGCCGGCTACGTCGGCGAAGACGTCGAGAACATCCTGCTGAAGCTCCTGCAGGCGGCCGACTTCGACACCAAGCGGGCCGAGACCGGGATCATCTACATCGACGAGGTCGACAAGGTCGCCCGCAAGGCCGAGAATCCGTCCATCACCCGCGACGTCTCGGGCGAGGGCGTGCAGCAGGCGCTGCTGAAGATCCTGGAGGGCACCGTCGCGTCCGTCCCGCCGCAGGGCGGCCGCAAGCACCCGCACCAGGAGTTCATCCAGATCGACACGACGAACGTGCTGTTCATCGTGGCGGGGGCGTTCGCCGGACTCGAGGACATCATCTCCTCGCGCGTGGGCAAACACGGCGTCGGCTTCGGCGCGCCGCTTCACACCAAGGGCGACGACCTGAACCTCTTCTCAGAGGTGCGCCCGGAGGATCTCCACAAGTTCGGTCTCATTCCCGAGTTCATCGGTCGCCTCCCGGTGGTCGCGGCCGTCTCGCCGCTTGATCGCGAGGCGCTCATGGAGATCCTGACCGCACCGAAGAACGCACTCGTGAAGCAGTACGAGCGCATGTTCGAGCTCGATGGCGTCTCCCTCGAGTTCGATCGCGCTTCGCTGGAGGCCATCGCGGAACTCGCCGTCGAGCGCAAGACCGGTGCGCGCGGTCTGCGCGCCATCCTCGAAGACGTGCTGGGCCCGATCATGTTCGAGATCCCCTCCGCCGACAACGTGGAGAAGGTCATCGTGACCCGTGACGCGGTGGAGAAGGGTGCGGCCCCCACCCTGGTCATGCGGGAGAAGCGCAAGAGCGCCTGACCTTCCGTGACGAGAGGACCCCACCGGCAACGGTGGGGTCCTCTCGTGTATCAGGCGATGAGGCCTCGGCGCGCCAGGAGCGGCGTGATCTCGGCGTCCCGGCCGCGGAAGTCCCGGTAGGCCTCGAGCGGGTCCTTGGACCCGCCGACGCCCAGGAGGCGGGCGCGGAACCGGTCGCCGTTCGCCCGGGTCAGGCCGCCGTTCTCGCGGAACCATTCGACCGTGTCGGCGTCGAGCACCTCGCTCCAGATGTACGAGTAGTAGCCGGCGCTGTAGCCTCCCGAGAAGATGTGCGCGAAGTACGCGGACGAATACCGGGTGGGCACCGCGGGGTGGTCGAGTCCGATATCGGCAAGGGCGGCGGCCTCGAACTCCGCGACGTCGATCTCGGCGTCGGCCTCACCGCTGCTCAATCGATGCCAGGCCTGGTCGAGCCAGGCTGCCGCGAGATATTCGCTGGTCTCGAAGCCCTGATTGAACGCCTCGGAGTCATGAAGGCGCTGGACGATCTCCGCGGGGAGCGGCTCGCCGGTGTCGATATGACGTGCGTACGCCGCGAGCACATCCGGCCAGTAGATCCACATCTCGTTGACCTGACTCGGGAACTCGACGAAGTCGCGATAGACGTTGGTGCCCGCGAAGTGCGGATAGGTCACGGTGGCCAGCAGGCCGTGGAGGGCGTGGCCGAACTCGTGGAAGAGCGTCGTCACCTCATCGAGGGTGAGGAGAGTCGGACTGCCGGCTGCAGGCTTCGAGACGTTGAGGTTGTTGACGACGACCGGATGCGTGCCGCGCATCGCGGACTGGGAGACGATCGGATTCATCCATGCGCCCCCGCGTTTGCTGTCGCGGGTGTAAAGGTCGAGTACGAACAGACCCAGCGCGGATCCGTCGGCGTCGAACACCTCGAACACGCGCGCATCGCGGTGGTAAGCGACCAGGTCGTCGCGCTCCCGGAAGGACAGACCGTACAGGGCCTCAGCTGCACGGAAGACGCCGTCCTTCAGCACCCGCTCCGCCTCGAACCAGGGCCGCAGAGCGGCTCGATCGAGGTGGTATCGCGCAGCGCGCACCTTCTCGGTGTAGAACGCCCAGTCGTGTGCGGCGATCTGGTGGGGTGAGTCGGAACGGTCGGCGATCTCCTGGAGCGCCGCATACTCCGCCGCGGCGTTCCGGGCTGCGGGGACGGCGAGCCGGCGGAGCATCTCCTCGACCGCTTCGGGGGAACCGGCCGTCTGGTCGGCGGTGATGTAGGCGGCATGCGACGGATAGCCCAGCAGCGCTGCGCGCTCGGCGCGCAGCCGCACGATGTCACGCAGGACGCCTCGGTTGTCGTGCGTTCCGCCGCGGGAACCTCGGCTGCGTGACGCGGCCATGATCCGCTCCCTCGCGTGGCGGTTCGTCAACGACGACAGATAGGGGTGGCCGGTGAAGAGGGTGAGCGTCACCACGTAGGCGCCGTCTAGGCCGCGTCCTCGGGCGGCTTCGGCCGCAGCGGAGAGTTCACCCTCGGACAGCCCGTCCAGGTCGGCTGCATCCTCGAAGACCACGGAGAGCTCGTTCGTGTCGGCCAGAAGGTTCTTCTCGAAGGTCGTGGTGAGAACCGACAGGCGCCGATTCAGTTCCGACAGCCGCGCCTTGTCGCCTGCGTCGAGCGCCGCGCCCGCGTGCGCCATCTCCCGATGGTGTCGCTCCACGAGGTAGCGATCCTCCTGGCTCAGCGTCAGCGTGTGGGAGCTGGTCGTGCACGGCGCGCACGCGCGCGTAGAGGCGCGCATCGAGGCGCACCGCGTCCTCGTGGGCGGCCATCAGCGGCGCCAACTGCTCGTCGACCTGCTGAATGGGCGCCGTCGCATCGGCTGATGCCACGGTGTAGAACGCGTGAGCGACGTCTTCGAGCATGCGTCCCGACTCTTCGAGAGCCACGACGGTGTTCTCGAAGGTCGGGGGTGCTGCGGAGGTCGCGATCTGCTCGATCTCCCGCAGGTGCTCCGCGAAAGCCCGCTCGAACGCGGCGAGATAGTGCTCGGGTCGGATTCGTGCGTAGTCCGGCAGGCGATAGGGGAGCGTGGACGGGGAGAGCAGAGGATTCTCGTGGACCATTCATCCACCCTATTCGGCCAGCACCCCTTCACCAAGACTTATTTGCAAAGAGATGCTTGCAAAGAAGTCTTGGTGGTTTTATGCTCGAGCCATGGACGACAAGAGGGCCGATGTCACCCGGTCACCGGCGCACCACAGCAACGACCGGGTGCTCGAGGCCGGTGCTCTCCGCGCGCTCGCCCATCCTCTCCGGGTGCGGATCTACGACATTCTGAGCCAGTACGGTCCGCAGACCGCCAGCACGCTCGCCGAACACCTCGGCGAGTCAACCGGTTCGACGAGCTATCACCTGCGGGCGCTCGCGAAGCACGACCTCATCCGCGAGTGCGTCGACCGTGGATCGGCGCGCGAACGGTGGTGGGAACGACCGATCGGTGGAGTGTCGTTCACCAACCCCGCCGGAGCCACCTCGCCCTCCGAACGGTCCGCGACGCAGCTGGTGATGAGCGAATTCTTTCGCCACCGGCAGGAGCGGCTGCTCGACTTCGTGATGAAGCCCGATGACGCGCTGGAGGATGCCTGGGCGGACGGAGCGATGGTCTCCACGGCCACGGCTCGTCTGACGCCCGAGCAGCTGCGAGATCTGTCGCACCGGATCATGGAGCTGATCGACGATGCCGTCGAGCGCCATCGCGATCAGGTCGGCGAGGGCGTCCGACTGGTCTCCATCCGAGCCGACCTCTTCCCGCTCACCGATCTGAAGGAATCGTGATGACCACTCTCGTCGAGGTCTCGCACGCGTCCGCACCGACCGCGGTCGATCGCGTGCTCCTGAGCTTCTCGCGTCGCCTGGCCGCCCTCGTGGCTGCGCGCATCGCGCGACGGCAACGTGCCGCTTTCGCGGAAGCGGTGGCGATCGAATCGCGTCATCACGATCTCCGTGCGCGCGCTCAGGCGTCCGCGGGCGTCGTCATCCCGCCCGGGTGAGCGTGGTGAGCGCTCGCGTCAGGCGGATGAGCGCCTCAGGGCGACTCGTCGTCCGACGCGTGGCGCACCACGGCGTTGCCCTCGTCGTCGAGCTCGACGAGCACGCCGTTGGCCAGCTCGGCGATCGGCTTGCCCTCCAGCCATGTCAGCGTCCATCGTGGTCTCGGCGCGCCGAGGACGTCGACGGGGATGGTGGCATCCACCCCCGCGATTCCCTCGCGCAGGCTCTCGGGGACCGCCTCCGGCGGTTCCTCTCCCGAGGTCCATCGTGTTCCGAGTCTCATCAGACCTCCCTGAGCTCGATCTCGACGACCGTGGTCTCGGTCGCTTCCACATAGGTCAGATCCTCGATCCGTCCCACAGCCTTCAGGTCGCCCTCCGCCAGGCGCAGCGCCTCCAGCCGGTCGGCAGGCGCCCCCAGAACTAGGCGGGTGACCGGAGTCTTCTGCGACGCCTTGGCCTCGGTCTTTGCTCGGCGGATGCCGATGAGCGCGGCCCCGACCGCTGCGAGCACCGCCGGGTCGCCGTCGCCGTCGCCGGTCTCGGGCCACGCCGAGGTGTGGATGGATCCATCCTCGAACCACGACCACGCCTCCTCCGTCGCGAACGACACGACCGGGGCGAGAAGGCGCAGCAACGTCGACAGGGCCGTGCGGAGGGCAAGCGCGGCGGAAGGCTGCCCGACATCGGTTCGGTCATAGGCGCGCTCCTTGACCAGCTCGAGGTAGTCGTCGCAGAAGGTCCAGAAGAACGACTCGGTGACCTCCAGCGCCCGCGCGTGGTCGTAGGCGTCGAGGGCGCGCGTGGCCTCGGCGACGACGACGTCGAGAGTGGCGAGCATCGAGGCGTCGAGGGCGTGGGTGATCTGCGCGCCGTCGGGAACAGGGAAGGACAGGACGAACTTCGCGGCGTTCAGGATCTTGATCGCGAGGCGCCGGCCGATCTTCACCTGCGTCGGGTTCTGCGGATCGAAGGCGGCGTCGGCGCCGAGACGACTCGAAGCCGCCCAGTATCGCACCGCATCCGAACCATGCCGGGACAGGATGTCGGCAGGTGTGACCACGTTGCCCTTCGACTTGGACATCTTCTTGCGGTCGGAGTCGACGATGAAGCCCGAGATGGCGGCATCGGTCCACGGCGCACGGTCGTCCTCGAGCACGCTTCGGAGCATCGTGGAGAACAACCAGGTACGGATGATGTCCTGGCCCTGCGGTCGGAGGTCGAAGGGCGAGACGAGGTCCCACAGCTCGGGATCCCGCTCCCAGCCCCCCACGAGCTGCGGGGTGAGAGAAGACGTCGCCCACGTGTCGAAGATGTCGCGCTCGGCATCGAATCCGCCCGGCATCCCGCGCTGGTCCTCGGTGAAGCCGGTGGGCACGTCGATGGTCGGATCCACCGGCAGACTCTGCGGGTCGGGGGTGAGCACACGCGAGTAGTCGCGTTCGCCCTCGGCATCGAGCCCGTACCACACCGGGATCGGCACGCCGAAGAAGCGCTGACGTGAGACGAGCCAGTCCCCGGTGAGTCCACCGGTCCAGTTCTCGTAGCGTACGCGCATGAAGTCGGGGTGCCACGACATCTCGCGGCCGAAGGCGATCAGGCGCTCCCGGAGACTCTCGTCGCGGGCGCCGTTGCGGATGTACCACTGCCGCGTCGACACGATCTCGAGGGGGCGGTCGCCCTTCTCGAAGAACTTCACCGGATGGGTGAACGGCGCGGACACCGACATGAGCTCGCCGCTGGCCTCGAGCTGCTCGACGACGGCCTTCTTCGCGCTGAAGACGGTCTTGCCGGCAAGCTCAGCGTAGGCCGCCGTGCCGCGGTCGGAGACGATGACATCCGGGGCCTCTGCGACCAGGCGTCCGTCCTTGCCCAGGATCGTGCGGTTCGGAAGGTCGAGTTCGCGCCACCAGATGATGTCTGTGACATCTCCGAAGGTGCAGATCATGGCGATGCCGGAGCCCTTGTCGGGCTGTGCAAGCGGATGGGGCAGGACCGGGACCTCGACGTCGAACAGCGGGGTGCGCACCGTCGAGCCGAACAGCGGCCGGTAGCGCTCGTCATCCGGATGTGCGACCAGCGCCACGCACGCGGGCAGCAGCTCCGGGCGCGTGGTCTCGATGTGCACGTCACCCGATCCGTCGCTCTTGTGGAAGGCGATGCGATGGTAGGACGCCTGCTGATCCCGGTCCTCGAGCTCGGCCTGCGCGATCGCGGAGCGGAAGTCGACATCCCACAGTGTGGGTGCGAGCGCCTGATAGGCCTCGCCGCGCTCGATGTTGCGCAGGAACGCCAGCTGGCTGGTGCGGATCGTGTCGTCGCTGATCGTGCGATAGGTCTGATCCCAGTCCACGCTCAGTCCGAGCTGGCGGAACACCGCTTCGAACTGCTTCTCGTCTTCGACGGTGAGACGCTCGCAGAGCTCGATGAAGTTCCGGCGGCTGACCGGCACCTGGTCGGCGGGCTTGATCGTCTTCGTCGTCCCCTCGAACGGCGGCGTGAACGACGCGTCATAGGGGAGGGAGGGATCGCACCGCACGCCGTAGTAGTTCTGCACACGGCGCTCGGTGGGCAGGCCGTTGTCGTCCCAGCCCATCGGATAGAAGACGGCCTTGCCGCGCATCCGCTCGTATCGCGCCGTGATATCGGTGTGCGTGAAGCTGAAGACGTGGCCGATGTGGAGGCTTCCCGACGCCGTCGGCGGGGGTGTGTCGATCGAGTACACCCCGCCGCGTCCGGCAGCCGCGGCCCGCGCGCGGTCGAACCGGTACGTTCCCGCGGCGTTCCATGCGACATCCCACTTGTCTTCGAGACCTTCGAGGGCGGGCTTGTCGGGGATCTCGGCCATGGTGCTCCTTGCGCGGTATGGGCGGCACTGTGTGAGCGTGCCTGAATGTGCGGGTGCGCACAGTCTACCGACGCAGGACGGCCCCTCGCTGAGGCCGAGTCACACCTGAACGGGCTCGGGAGCCGCGACGTGCGCCGCCGTCGGCATCCGGGCCGCGACCCATGCTGCGAGCAGCGTGATCGCCGACATGATCGCCAGGACGATCCCGGGGTGCCACCACGCATAGGCGGTGGCCTCGCCCAGGGCGAGGGTGAGCGCGGGCACGAATCCGCTCACGGTCGCGGCGATGGCGTACGACAGCGAGAGGGCCGAGTAGCGGAAGTGATCGGGAAAGAGGTCGTTCATGAGTCCGCCGAGTGCCGCCCACGCCATCGTCGGCAGGATGCCGCCGATGATCATCGTGCCCACGAGGATCGGGAAGGTGGCGAACTGCAGCAGGAAGTACATCGGGAACGTGATCAGAAGTGTGCCGAGTGCGCCCCACATCACCACACGGGCGGACCCGATGCGGGTGGACCACCACCCGAAGAGAGGGATCGTGACCAGCTGCAGCAGACCGCCGATGGTCGTGGCGACCAGAAGGTCCTGGTAGGCGAATCCGAGCTGGGCGACACCGTAGTTGACCGTGTACGTGTTCATCAGCGAGTAGGAGCCGATGCCGAGCAGTGCCGCGCCGATGGCGACCACGATCGCGAGCGGACGCCGGGCGAACATCGTCACGAACGGCACCCGGTCGCGGCGACCCTCGGCGACCACGTCGCGGAAGACCGGCGTCTCGGTGATCGTCAGACGCAGGTAGAGCGAGACGGCGAGGAGCGGTATGGCCAGCAGGAACGGGACGCGCCAGCCCCACGCTGCGAGATCCTCGGCGCTGAGCACCTGGGTCATCACGATGTACACGGTGGCGGAGAGGATGGACCCGACCGGTGAGCCGAGCTGCGGGATGGCCGCGAAGAACGCGCGACGCACGGGGGAGGAGTGCTCGGTCGCGATGAGGATGGATCCGCCCCACTCGCCGCCGAGCGACAGGCCCTGTGCGATGCGGAGCGCGATGAGGAGAGCCGCACCCAGCCATCCGGCCTGCGCGTAGGTGGGCAGCATCCCGATGAGGCCCGTCGCGACGCCCATGATGCCGATGGTCCACAGCAGAGTCGCGCGCCGCCCCAGGCGATCGCCCATGTAGCCGAAGAGCACCGCGCCGATGGGGCGCACGACGAACGCGAGCGCGATCGTCAGGAACGACGTGAGCGTAGCCCCGAACTCGCCGAGCGGCGAGAAGAAGAGCGGGCCGAGGAAGAAGGCGGAGAAGTACGCGAAGACGTAGAAGTCGAACGATTCGAGCGACGTGCCGACCATCGAGGCCCACGCCACGCGGCGCGGAGTGGAGGTCGGAGCTGTGGATGCGGGGGAGGATGTCACGAGCGTCAATTGTGGCACGAGTCCAGAAAGGCGGCATCGGGGGAGAGGATCGGCGTCCGGGAGGGTTCACCCGCGTTTCGTCTCGCTCCGCTCGCTCAACGACCAGAAGCCGCGCCTCCGGGTCGTTGAGCGAAGAGACGATACGCGGGCGGCCCCGCCTGGGTCGTTGAGCGTGGGGCGAAGCGACGAGACGAAACGCGGGTCGCCCTCCTGGGTCGTTGAGCGAGGAGCGAAGCGACGAGACGAAACGCGGGCCGCCGATCGGCGTAGAATGTCCGAACAGACATCGATCCGGCCATCACCGGGGAGTCCTCGGAAGAACGTTCCGCCGTTCGCGCACGATCGTGCGGCGGGATCACTAGAACCGAGCGGGTCAGGCCCGTCACAGCCGCTGTGAGAGTGGCCCCGGCTCGCGACACGCGGGTCGAGCGGCACGCGGGGTGGTACCGCGGTTCTCCCGACGGGTGGATCGTCCCCGCAGGACGAGAACCTGCGAGAGTGCGATGACCTACCCCCGATCCTCCTTCGGCCCGGCCGCCGACGTGCAGCCGAGCCCGCGATTCCCCGACCTGGAACAGCAGACCCTCGCCTTCTGGGCCGAAGACGACACCTTCCGGGCCTCGATCGCGCAGCGCGACGGTGCGCCGGAGTGGGTCTTCTACGACGGCCCGCCCTTCGCCAACGGACTACCTCACTACGGTCACCTCCTCACCGGCTACGCCAAGGATCTCTTCCCGCGCTTCCAGACCATGCGCGGCAAGAGAGTCGATCGCGTCTTCGGATGGGACACCCACGGGCTGCCCGCGGAACTCGAGGCCATGAAGCAGCTCGGCATCACCGAGAAGAGCGAGATCGAGGCGATGGGCATCGCCACGTTCAACGCGAAGGCTCGCGAGTCGGTGCTGACGTACACCAGGGAGTGGGAGGACTACGTCACCCGCCAGGCGCGCTGGGTCGACTTCGAACGCGGCTACAAGACGCTCGACGCCGGCTACATGGAGTCGGTCCTCTGGGCCTTCAAGAGCCTCTACGACAGGGGGCTCGCGTACGAGGGCTATCGAGTGTTACCGTACTGCTGGCGCGACGAGACGCCGCTGTCGAGCCACGAGCTGCGCATGGACGACGACGTCTACAAGATGCGCCAGGATCCCTCGGTCACGGTGACCTTCCCGCTGGTCGGTGCGAAGGCCGAAGCTCTCGGGCTCACCGCGGTCCGGGCGCTCGCCTGGACGACGACCCCGTGGACCCTGCCGACGAACCTCGCGCTCGCGGTCGGTCCCGACATCCGGTACGTGGTCGTTCCGGGTGGTCCGAACGGCGCGGCCGACGTGCACCGCGCGTCGGGCGGAGCGCCGGATGACGCGGTCGAGGCGACCGCGCACGAATACCTGCTGGCCGAAGACCTGCTCGCCGGCTACGCGAAGGACCTCGGCTACGAGAGTGTCGAGGATGCCCGCGCGGCGGTCTCGCGCAGCGTCCTGGGCTCGGAGCTCGCTGCCGTCTCCTACGACCGACTGTTCGACTACTACGCGGATGCCGAGACCTGGGGGACTCAGAACGCGTGGCAGATCCTGGTCGACGACTACGTCACCACCAGCGATGGAACCGGCATCGTCCACCAGGCCCCGGCCTACGGTGAAGACGACCAGCGTGTCTCGGAGGCCGCCGGCATCCCGACGCTCCTTTCGCTCGACGAGGGTGGTCGCTTCTTGCCGCACGTGACGGATGTGGCCGGCGAGCTCTGGATGGACGCCAACCGTCCGCTCATCCGCCTGCTGCGCGATGGCGGCCGCCTGTTGCGCGAGGCCAGCTACGAGCACTCCTACCCGCACTGCTGGCGCTGCCGGAACCCCCTGATCTACAAGGCCGTCTCGAGCTGGTTCGTGCGCGTGACCCAGATCAAGGACCGGCTGATGGAGCTCAACCAGCAGATCGCCTGGGCACCCGAGAACGTCAAGCACGGGCAGTTCGGAAAGTGGCTCGAGGGCGCGCGGGACTGGTCGATCAGCCGCAACCGGTACTGGGGCTCGCCGATCCCGGTCTGGAAGAGCGATGACCCCGAGTATCCGCGCGTCGATGCCTATGGCTCGCTCGATGAGCTCGAGCGCGACTTCGGTGCGCTGCCGCGCAACGAGGCGGGCGAGGTCGACCTACACCGGCCCTACATCGACGACCTCACGCGGCCGAATCCCGATGACCCGACCGGGCAGTCCATGATGCGCCGGATCGAGGATGTCTTCGACGTGTGGTTCGACTCGGGCTCGATGCCGTATGCGCAGGTGCACTATCCGTTCGAGAACCAGGAGTGGTTCGACGAGCACGCGCCCGCCGACTTCATCGTCGAGTACATCGGGCAGACCCGCGGCTGGTTCTACGTGATGCACGTGCTCTCGTGTGCGCTGTTCGACCGCCCCGCGTTCACCGGGGTCTCCTGTCACGGCATCGTGCTCGGCAGCGACGGGCAGAAGATGTCCAAGTCGCTGCGGAACTACCCCGATGTGAGCGAGGTCTTCGATCGCGACGGTTCGGACGCCATGCGCTGGTTCCTGATGTCCAGTCCGGTGCTGCGCGGCGGGAACCTCGTCGTCACCGAGGAGGGCATCCGTGCCGGCGTGCGGGAATTCCTGCTGCCGTTGTGGAACTCCTGGTACTTCTTCGCCACCTACGCCAACGCGAGCGGGGCGCGCGGATACGAGGCGACGTGGCGCACCGACAGCACCGACGTGCTCGACCGATACATTCTGGCGCTCACCGGCGACCTGGTGCGCGGCGTCGCCGACGATCTCGAGGGACTGGACTCCACGACGGCGGCCGCGCGCCTGCGTGACTTCGCCGAGGTGCTGACCAACTGGTACATCCGCCGCTCGCGGGACCGGTTCTGGGTGGGCGTGACCGACGATCCCGCCAGCAGAGACGCCTTCGACACGCTGTACACGGTGCTCGAGACCCTCGCGCGGGTTGCGGCGCCCCTGCTGCCGCTGGTGTCGGAGCACGTCTGGAAGGGCGTGACCGGCGGACGCAGCGTGCATCTGCAGGACTGGCCGGATGCCTCGGCCTTCGCCCCGGCGGCCGACATCCGCTCGGCGATGGATGCCGTGCGCGAGGTCTCGAGCGCGGCGAACGCCCTGCGAAAGCGCGAGGGGCTTCGCGTGCGGCTTCCGCTCGCGGCGCTGACGGTCGTCGTGCGAGACGCCGTCGCGCTCGTGCCGTTCGAGGCGATTCTGCGCGACGAGCTGAACGTCAAGGCCGTGGAACTGATCGAGCTCGACGAGGCCGTCGCCGAGCGGTACGGCATCAGCCGTCGGCTGAGCGTGAACGCCCGAGCCGCCGGCCCGCGACTGGGCAAACGCGTTCAACACGTCATCGCTGGCGCCAGAGCCGGGGTCTGGGAGGAGATCGACGGCGCGGTGGTCGTGGACGGCATCGCGCTCGAAAGCGGCGAGTTCGACCTCACGCTCGAGGCGGGAGGCGTCGCCGAGGGCGTGGCCATCTCGCTGCTGGCCGACGGCGGCTTCGTCTTGCTGGACACCGTCACGACGCCCGAGCTGGAGGCCGAGGGGCTTGCCCGCGACATGATCAGGGCTGTTCAGGAGACCCGCAAGGCGGCAGGATTCGAGGTGAGCGACCGCATCCGCCTGGAGCTGCTGTTCGCCGACGCGGGCGATCTGGCCAAGGTGGAGTCGGCGTTCGAGATCGCCGACGTCGCCGGCGAGACGCTCGCCCGTGAGCACGTCCTCGGGGACACCGCGACCGGATCGTCGATGGAGTTCGAGACCACCGTGACCGCGGGCACCTATGCGAACGCCGGCGTCGTCACGGTCCGCGTTTCCCGGATGGAGGCGATTCGATGACCGATCGGGAAAGAGCGGACGCCGTTTACGCGGCGCTTCTGGACCGCGCCGGCGAGCGATGGGTGCAGCCGCGGATCGAGCGCACTCAGCGGGTGCTCGACCTGCTCGACAATCCGCAGCGCACCTATCGCGTGGTGCACATCACGGGCACGAACGGAAAGACCTCGACAGCCCGCATGATCGAGGCGCTCGTGCGTGCGCACGGGCTCCGCACCGGCCTGTTCACGAGTCCCCACCTCGACCGCTTCACCGAGCGCATCCTGGTCGACGGTGAGCCGATCCACGACGCGGCCGTCGCCGACGCCTGGGACGAGATCGATCCCTTCGTGGGGATGATCGATGCCGAACTCGTCGCCGAGGGGGAGGACCCGCTGACGTTCTTCGAGCTCCTGACGGTGCTCGCGTTCGTCGCTTTCGCCGATGCCCCCGTCGACGTGGCGGTCATCGAAGTCGGCATGGGGGGCTCGTGGGACTCCACCAACACCGCCGACGGCGACGTGGCTGTGCTCACTCCGGTGGGCATGGACCACGCCGACCGCCTCGGCGAGACCCCGGCCGAGATCGCGACCGTGAAGGCCGGGATCGTGAAGGACGGCGCGCTGGTTGTCTCCGCGCGGCAGGACCCCGAGGTGGAGGCGGTCATCCGCGCCGCGGCCATCGCGCGCGGTGCCAGGGTCGCGTTCGAGGGTCGCGAATTCGCCCTGACCGAGGCTCGGCTCGCCGTCGGTGGCCAGCAGCTGACCGTGCAGGGACTCGCGGGACGCTACGAGGGGGCGTACCTGCCGGTGTACGGGTCGCATCAGGGGCGAAACGCCGCTCTGGCGATCGCCGCCGTCGAGATGCTTCTCGGTGCCGGCGGACGGGCGATCGCGGAGGACGTGCTCGCCGAGGCGCTGACCGTCGTCACCTCTCCGGGCCGGCTGCAGCTGCTCGGCACCGCGCCGACCGTGCTCGTCGACGCGGCCCACAACCCTCACGGCGCCGCAGCGCTGGCCACCGCGCTGCGCGAGTCCTTCGCGTTCGAGGAGTGGGGCGTGGTGCTCGGCGTGCTCGCCGACAAGGATGCCGCCGGCATCGTCGCGGCCCTCGCACCGATCGCCACGCGCGTCTTCGTGACCGCGCCCGCCTCGGACCGCGCCGGTGACCCGGATGCCCTGGCTGATCTCGCGGAGGCCGCGGGGCTGGACGTCACCGTGCACGGTGATCTTCCGTCCGCCGCCGACGAGGCCCGGGCCTGGGCGGTCGAGTCCGCTCAGCGTGCAGTGGTCATCGCGGGCTCGGTGGTGCTCGCCGGCGAAGCGATCGCGGTATCGGTCGCCGAGGGATGGAAGCGCGGTGGCGCCGATGCGTGAGCCCCGAGTGAGGCGTTCGCGAGGAGCGGCCGAGTCGCTCGGGGCGGTGGTGCTCGGATTCGAATCGATCATCGTCTTCCTCGGTGGACTGGTCGTGTTCGGACTGCGCGCCCTCCCGGGGTCGATCCCGCCGTGGTGGGGGATCGTCGGCGGCACGGTCGTCGCACTGGCGATGGTCGTCACCGCTGGTCTGCTGCGGTACCGTGCCGGGATCGTGCTGGGGTGGGCCCTCCAGGTCGTCGTCGTCCTCGGCGGATTCCTCGTTCCCGCGCTGGTGCTGGTCGGTCTCATTTTCGGAGCGATGTGGGCGTATGCGACCATCAAGGGGGCGGCGCTGGACCGCCGGAACGCCTCGCGTGCCGCAGACGCGGACCCCACGAACGGAGACTGAATGGCCACCGAAGAAACCCTCGTCCTCGTCAAGCCCGACGGCGTCGCCCGCGGTCTCACCGGCGTGATCCTCGCCCGGATCGAAGCGAAGGGTTACGCGCTGGTCGACCTGCGCCTGGTCGAGCCCGAGCGCGAGCGTCTCGAGCGCCATTACGCCGAGCATGAGGGCAAGCCCTTCTACGAGCCGCTGCTCGAGTTCATGATGTCGGGCCCCTCCGTGGCCATCCGGGTCGCCGGCAACCGGGTCATCGAAGGGTTCCGCTCGCTCGCGGGAACAACCGACCCGACCACGGCTGCACCCGGCACGATCCGCGGCGACCTCGGCCGCGACTGGGGCCTGAAGGTGCAGCAGAACCTCGTGCACGGGTCTGACAGCCCCGAGTCGGCGGCCCGCGAACTCGCCATCTGGTTCTGACCCTCTCCTCAGCCCGACGAAGGCGCCGCATCCCCCTGGGGATCGGCGCCTTCGCGCTGCAGCTCAGCCGAAGATCGTCTGGAAGATGTTCGGAAGGGCGTTCAGCTGCACCTGTGCCAGCAGCACGACGACCGCATAGCTGAGGATCGCCATCAGCGGCACCCAGGCCATGAGGCCTGCGGCGGCCTTGCGCACGCGCGCAGGAACCGGCACCACGCCTGACCGCAGCAGGTGGGTCGTCACCGCGTAGAAGGACGGGATCGTCACCGCCCAGGTCACCATGCACCACGGGCACAGCGTGCCGAGGTCGAAGATGCTCTGCGCGATCAGCCAGACGACGAACCCGAACGCGAACGCCATGCCCGCCCAGAAGCACCACCAGAACCAACGCGCGAAGCGTGCTCCGGCGAGGATCGCCGCGCCGACGACGATCGGTGCGACCCACCCGGTGAGGCCGAGGATCGGGTTGGAGAAGCCGAAGACGCTGCCCTGCCAGGAGTCGAGATTCGCGCTGCACTGCACCAGCACGCTGAAGTCGCACGACGCCGACGCGCTCGGGTCCGCCAGTCGCTCGATCTTCTCGACCGTGAGGTTGAAGGCGGCGAACCACCCGATCACCCCCGCGATGATCAGCCAGATCGCCAGGCCGGTCGGGCGGGTGTGCGACAAGGGCGAAGCCATACGGCGACCCTCTCATCGTCCGCTATGGGTCTGCTGTGGACCGACTGCGGCCGCGGTCGCGCATTATCGGAGCGAAAGTGCGATAATGAACGGCGATGCACGGCGGCCGCGCCGCCACGGGCATCGACAGAAGACTTCGGGCGATGAACGCCCTATCGTCGTCGCGGAACCCGCTGGACCGGGCGCGACGACACACCGAGTGAGTTCGCGGGGACGCCCCTTCCCAGGGATGGGCGCCACGCACGAGATTTCGACGGGTGACGCGCGGTGTCACCCGCGGGGAGTACGCCAGAGATGGCCGATGGAAATGATGCACACGTCCCAGCAGACTCCGAACCGGACGCCCCGGCGGAGACGAACGTAGAGGCGGAACAGTCGTCCGAGGTTGGGACGCAGGAACTCTCGGAACCCGCAGGGGCCGCCGAGGTCACGGTGCCCACCCAGGAGGAAGCGTCCTCCGAGCCGGCGCCGTCCCCTGAGCCCGAGTCCTCGGCCGAGCCCGAGGTTCCTCCGGCTCCGCCCGAAGAACCTTCCGAACCGGAGAGACTGACCGCTGTCAGTCTCGGTCTCCTGCCGGAGCAGTTCGTCTCCGCGGTGTCGACGCAGCTGCACTTCTACGCTCCCGAGATCGCGGTGCTGCCGGCGCGGCCCGATGACGACGTCGAGAGCGACCGGGAGCAGCAGTCTGGGAGCAGCTCTCGCCGCCGTGGTCGACGTCGCGGAGGCGGCGGCCAGAACGACAAGAGCGGCGGCGACGACGAATCGCGCCGGTCCTCCGGCCGGAAGCGGGCCGTCGAGGTCGTGACCGAGCCGCAGCGGATCAAGGGATCCACGCGCCTCGAGGCGAAGAAGCAGCGCCGCCGTGACGGGCGCGAGGCCGGTCGCCGTCGTGCCGTGGTGACCGAGGCCGAATTCCTCGCGCGCCGTGAGGCGGTCGACCGGGTCATGGTGGTGCGATCGAAGAACGGCCGGATCCAGATCGCGGTGCTGGAGGACGACGTCCTCGTCGAGCACTATGTGGCCCGCAATCAGGACTCGTCTCTCATCGGGAACGTCTATCTCGGTCGCGTGCAGAACGTGCTCCCCAGCATGGAGGCCGCGTTCGTCGACATCGGCCGGGGACGAAACGCCGTGCTCTATTCCGGTGAAGTGGACTGGGACGCCGTCGAGACCGGCAATCAGCCGCGACGGATCGAGCTCGCGCTGAAATCGGGCGACAAGGTGCTCGTGCAGGTGACGAAGGACCCGGTCGGACACAAGGGTGCGCGACTGACGAGCCAGATCTCGCTCCCTGGGCGCTATCTCGTGTACGTGCCCGGCGGCGCCATGAACGGCATCTCGCGCAAGCTCCCTGACACCGAACGGGCGCGTCTGAAGAAGATCCTCAAAGAGGTGCTGCCCGAGTCCTCCGGCGTCATCGTGCGCACCGCCGCCGAGGGCGCGACGGAGGAGCAGCTGACACGTGACGTCAACCGGCTCACGACGCAGTGGGAGCACATCGGCCGCCAGGTCGAATCCCAGCAGGCCCCGGCGCTGCTGCACTCGGAGCCCGATCTGCTGGTCAAGATCGTGCGCGACGTCTTCAACGAGGACTTCTCGAAGATGCTCATCCAGGGTGAGGATGCGCACCAGACCATCACCGCGTATCTCGAAGGGGTCGCTCCCGACCTCCTCGATCGCGTCGAGTCGTACGAGGAGGACCGAGACCCGTTCGACCGCTTCCGCATCACCGAGCAGATCGAGAAGGCGCTGGACCGCAAGGTGTGGCTGCCCTCGGGGGGATCGCTCGTCATCGACCGCACTGAGGCGATGACCGTCGTCGACGTCAACACCGGCAAGTTCGTCGGCTCCGGCGGCAACCTCGAAGAGACGGTCACGAAGAACAACCTCGAGGCGGCCGAGGAGATCGTGCGGCAGCTGCGGCTGCGCGACATCGGCGGAATCATCGTGGTCGACTTCATCGACATGGTGCTCGAATCCAACCGCGATCTCGTGCTGCGGCGTCTGGTCGAGTGCCTCAGTCGCGACCGGACCAAGCACCAGGTGGCCGAAGTCACGTCGCTCGGACTCGTGCAGATGACGCGCAAGAAGCTGGGTCTCGGGCTGCTCGAGACCTTCAGCGAGGCGTGCGAGGTGTGCGCCGGCCGCGGCGTGATCGTCCATCACGACCCGGTGGTCAAGCATCGGTCATCGGGGTCGTCCTCGAGCGGTCGTCGACAGCGCCAGAACGGCAACGGCGGTCCCTCGCAGGGCAACGGCAACGGAGCGTCGTCCCAGGGCGGCGGCACGCATACGATCACCGAGGGCGTGAAGTCGGCGCTGGCGCAGATCGCGGCCTCGACGATCCATCCGTCGCAGGGGGAGGAGGCCCCCGCCGCCGGTGGACAGGTGGATGTCGTGCTGCCCGAGCCCAAGGACGACCAGCCTGCCCCGAAGGACGGATCCCGGGCCGAGCACGCGGATCGGGGCAAGAAGCCCCGCCGCAAGAAGCCCGAGTCATCGAAGGGTCCCCGCACCGAGACGGACGTCCTCCTGGACTCCGTTCTGGATGCGCTCCCCGAGCCGAAGGCCCCCGGTCAGGGACGCGGTCGGCGCCGGGTGACCACCGCCGCCTTGACGGGTACGCCGGTGAGCACCGTCACGCCGGCCCCGCCGAGCGAAGACTGACGTCGCGGAGGTCGCGCGTCACCGCCCGCGGCGCTCGCGAGCGGTGACGCGCAGTCCGGAGGCGATGAGGCGCCGGACCAGTTCGTGGCCTCCGACGGCGTGAGCGCCCGCGGCCACGAGACGGTCGTAGGCGTCGTCGGGAACGTCGTAGTGATCGCGATCGAAACCGCGCCGGGGGATGCCGTTCGCCGCTGCGAAGCGGTGCAGTTCGTCGAGGCTCGCATCGCTGATCAGGTGCGACCACAAGCGTCCGTGCGCGGGCCAGCGAGGTGGATCGATCAGGATCGCCATCCCGCGATCCTACGGCGCGGACTCCGGCGGCGTCGCTTTGCGCGGGGCTGCGGCATCCGGTAAAGTATTCCTTTGGTGCGTAGCGTGCCGCATACTCATGGCGACACGCCGAGAGCATGGCTTCCGCACCGTTACCCGTCTTTCAAGACAACCGGAGCCGTGCGCTCCCCAAGACGAAACAAGGTGTGAAGTGGTTTACGCAGTTGTGCGCGCCGGTGGCCGGCAGGAGAAGGTCGAGGTCGGCTCGATCGTCGTTCTCGATCGTCTGGCCGCTCAGATCGGTGACAAGGTGCAGCTTCCGGCCGTCCTGCTCGTCGACGGCGACGCCGTCACGACCGACGCCGACAAGCTGGCGAAGGTCTCGGTGACCGCCGAGGTCCTCGGTGAGGAGCGCGGCCCCAAGATCGTGATCCAGAAGTTCAAGAACAAGACCGGCTACAAGAAGCGCCAGGGGCACCGCCAGGACCTCACGCGCGTCAAGGTCACCGGCATCAAGTAACTCCAGGAAGAAGCTGAGATGGCACACAAGAAGGGCGCAAGCTCCACTCGCAACGGTCGTGACTCCAACGCGCAGCGCCTCGGCGTGAAGCGCTTCGGCGGTCAGGTCGTCGGCGCGGGCGAGATCATCGTCCGTCAGCGCGGAACCCACTTCCACCCGGGCGCCAACGTCGGCCGGGGCGGCGACGACACGCTGTTCGCCCTCGCCGCCGGTGCGGTCGAGTTCGGCAACAAGGGCGGTCGCAAGGTCGTCAACATCGTCGCAGCTGCGGAGTGATCCGGGGCTCACGAGAAGTCTTCGATGAGGGGCGGGCTTCGGCTCGCCCCTCATCTGTATCCACATCCTGAGGGGAATGACATGGTCACCTTCGTCGATCGGGTGACCCTTCACCTGCGCGCGGGCAAGGGCGGCAACGGCTGTGTGTCGGTGCGACGGGAGAAGTTCAAGCCCCTCGCCGGTCCCGACGGCGGCAACGGCGGACACGGCGGAGACATCGTGCTCGTCGCCGACCCGCAGGAGACGACGCTGCTGTCGTATCACCACTCTCCGCACCGCAGCGCCGACAACGGCGGGTTCGGCATGGGCGACAACCGGTCCGGCGCGGCGGGAGAGCACCTCGAGCTGTCTGTGCCGGTCGGGACCGTGGTGAAGGCGCCCGATGGCGAGACCCTCGTCGACCTCATCCACCCCGGGATGCGTTTCGTCGCCGCCCCGGGCGGCCTCGGAGGACTCGGGAACGCCGCCCTGGCGTCACCGAAGCGTAAGGCGCCCGGCTTCGCGCTGCTGGGCACCTCGGGCTGGGAGGGCGATGTCGTCCTCGAGCTGAAGACCGTCGCCGATGTGGCGCTGGTCGGATTCCCCTCGGCCGGCAAGTCGAGCCTGATCGCGGCGGTCTCGGCCGCGCGACCGAAGATCGCCGACTACCCCTTCACGACACTGCATCCGAACCTGGGCGTCGTCCAGGCCGGTGACACGCGCTACACCATCGCCGATGTCCCTGGACTCATCGAGGGTGCCAGCGAGGGCCGCGGGCTGGGCCTGGAGTTCCTCCGGCACGTCGAGCGGTGCACGGCACTGGTGCACGTGCTCGACTGCGCCACCCTCGACCCCGGCCGCGATCCGCTGAGCGATCTCGACGTCATTCTCGCGGAGCTCGCCGCTTACCCGGTCGCGGACGATCAGGTGCCGCTGCTCGAACGGCCACAGCTGGTCGCGCTCAACAAGCTCGATGTGCCCGAGGCCAAGGACCTCGCCGATCTCGTGCGCCCCGACCTCGAGGCTCGCGGCTTCCGCGTCTTCGACATCTCCACGGTCGCTCGCTCGGGGCTGCGTGAGCTCACGTTCGCTCTGGGGGAGATCATCGCCGGTCATCGGGCGACGCGAGCCGACGAGGGGCCGCAGGAGCGCGTGGTCATCCGCCCGCGCGGTTCCGAGAAGGAGTTCTCCATTCGGGTCGAGGGCGGCACCTACGGCAATCTCTACCGCATCGTCGGCGCAAAGCCGGAGCGGTGGGTGCAGCAGACCGACTTCCGCAACGATGAGGCCGTCGGCTTCCTGGCCGACCGCCTCGACAAGCTCGGTGTCGAAGACGAGCTGTTCCGCGCCGGTGCGACCCCGGGTGCGACCGTGGTGATCGGGGAGGGCGACGGCGTCGTCTTCGACTGGCAGCCGTCGCTGAGCTCGGCTGCCGAACTCATGACCGCTCCGCGGGGGACCGATCCCCGGATCGATCCGTCGAACCGCCGCACGACGTCGCAGCGGCGGGAGCAGTATCGCGAACGCATGGATGCCAAGGCCGAGGCGCGCGCCGATCTCGAGGCCGAGCGCCTCTCGTCGTCCGGGTGGAGCGAGGAGAGCGACGGGTGAGCGTCGTCGACCGCTCCGGTCTCGCCACCGTGCGCCGCGTGGTGGTCAAGGTGGGGTCCTCGTCGATCAGCGGTGCGAATCGCGGCAAGATCGCGCCGATCGTCGAAGCGCTCGCCCACGCCCATGCTCGCGGCGCCGAGGTCGTGCTGGTCTCGTCGGGAGCGATCGCCACCGGAATGCCGTACCTCACCCTCGACGAGCGTCCCACCGACCTCGCCACCCAGCAGGCGGCCGCGGCGGTCGGGCAGAACGTGCTGATCTACCGCTACCAGGATGCGCTGCGCCCCTTCGGTGTCGTCGCCGGGCAGGTGCTGCTGACGGCAGGCGACCTCGAGAACGCGACACCGCGATCGAATGCGCGCCGCGCGATGGAGCGGCTTCTGGGACTGCGCATCCTGCCGATCGTCAACGAGAACGACACCGTAGCGACCCACGAGATCCGCTTCGGCGACAACGACCGCCTGGCAGCGCTGGTCGCCCGCCTGATCGGTGCCGACGCGCTGGTTCTTCTCAGCGACATCGAATGCCTCTACACGCGCCCGCCGGGCGAGCCGGGTGCTCGCCCGATCGATCGTGTGGCCTGGGGCGACGATCTCGACGACTACGAGTTCGGCGCAACGGTCGTCAACAGCCTCGGAACCGGCGGTGCCGCGACGAAGGCTTCGGCTGCGAAGCTTGCTTCGGCAGCGGGCATCGGCGTGCTCGTGACGAGCGCGGACCTCGTGGCCGAGGCGCTCGAGGGGCGTCACGTCGGCACGTGGTTCGAGCCGGATCCGGCACCGGATGCGGCGCCCGCCACGGGGCCCGTGCGGGCGGCCGGGAATCAGTAGGCTGGAACGATGACCACGGTGACGGAGGCTTCGGCACGCGAGCGGATGCAGCGGGCGAAGGATGCCAGCCGAGCCGTCGCGCTCCTGGACGACGATGCGAAGTCGCACGCGCTGCGGACCATCGCCGACGCGATCGAGGCGGCCTCCGCCGAGATCGTCGCCGCGAACACCGAGGATCTCGCACGCGGTGCGGCGAGCGGGCTCGCCGATGGCCTGCGCGACCGCCTGCGCCTGGACGCCCCGCGCGTCGCCGCTCTCGCCGCCGCCGTGCGGGAGGTCGCCGACCTTCCCGACCCCGTCGGACGTGTCCTCGACGAGCGCATCATCGGCGGCGGCATCCGGCTGACGAAGGTCGCCGTGCCCTTCGGCGTCGTCGGCGCGATCTACGAGGCCCGGCCGAACGTGACCGTCGACATCGCGGCCCTCGCCCTGCGGTCGGGGAACGCGGTCGTCCTGCGCGGCGGCAGCGCGGCCGAGAACACGAACAGGGCCCTCGTGTCAGCCATGCGGCATGCCCTCGCATCTGCAGGCATCGACCCCGAAGCGGTGCAGACGATCGATGCGTTCGGACGCGACGGCGCACGCGAGCTGATGACCGCGCGAGGGCTGGTCGACATCCTCGTTCCGCGGGGAAGCGCGCAGCTCATCGAAACGGTCGTGACGGAATCGACCGTGCCCGTCATCGAGACCGGCGCGGGGGTCGTGCACATCTTCGTCGACGCCACCGCGCGCGCGGACTGGACGCGGGAGATCGTCGTCAATGCGAAGGCGCAGCGACCCAGCGTCTGCAACGCCGTCGAAACGGTCCTCGTGCACCGCGATGCTCTCGGACTCGTCCCCGACCTGCTGGACGCGCTCGAGGGGGCGGGGGTGACCGTGCATGGAGACGAGACGATCTCAGGACTCTCGCCTCGCGTCGTGGCGGCCACCGATGACGACTGGTCCACGGAGTACTTGAGTCTGGATCTGGCCATGCGCGTCGTCGACGGGATCGACGAGGCGCTGACGCACATCCGAACCTACTCGACGCACCACACCGAGGCGATCATCACCGATGACCCGGCAGCGGCCGAGCGCTTCCTCGCCGAGGTCGACTCCGCGGCGGTGATGCTCAATGCGTCGACACGCTTCACGGACGGCGGAGAGTACGGCTTCGGTGCAGAAGTCGGCATCTCCACGCAGAAGCTGCACGCCCGAGGGCCGATGGGCCTGACCGAACTCACGAGCGTGAAGTGGATCGGGCGGGGCGAAGGCCACGTCCGAGCCTGATCCCAAATAGACTGGTCAGCGTCCGGACATCCCGGGCCCACCCGAAACGGAGCACGAATGACACTGGCTGAGATCGTCATCCTCGCGGCGGAGGAGACCGAGCACCACGGCAACGTCGCGCTCGAGACCTTCTGGTACGGTGCGGTGGCCCTGGCCGTCTTCGGTCTGCTGGCGCTCGTGACCGCGTCGTATCGTAACGTGGCGAACCGCCACGCACATAAGGCGGAGGCCTACGCGAAGGCGCACGCGAACGACGTTCAGAAGGCGGGACACGGGCACTAGGCCCGCTGCATGTCCACGGCGCGAGCCCCTCGGATCGGAGTGATGGGCGGGACGTTCGATCCCATCCACCACGGGCACCTCGTCGCGGCCAGCGAAGTGGCGCAGTCCTTCGACCTCGATGAAGTCGTCTTCGTTCCGACCGGACGCCCCTGGCAGAAGCAGAGCGTGACCTCCAGCGAGCATCGCTATCTGATGACCGTCATCGCGACGGCATCGAACCCGCAATTCACCGTGAGCCGCGTCGACGTGGACCGGGCCGGCCCGACCTACACCATCGACACACTGCGCGATCTGCAGGCGGAGAGACCGGGCGCGGAGCTGTACTTCATCAGCGGCGCCGACGCCGTGGCGCAGATTCTCAGTTGGCGGGACCATGATGAACTGTGGCAACTCGCCCACTTCGTCGCCGTCTCCCGTCCCGGCCACGTGCTGAGCACCGAGGGACTGCCGTCGGAGAACGTGAGCCAGCTGGAGATCCCCGCGCTGTCGATCTCGTCGACGGACTGTCGAGACCGGGTTCGTCGAGGTCACCCGGTGTGGTACCTCGTCCCCGACGGGGTTGTCCAATACATTGCGAAGCATCACCTCTACCGGAGCATGGAATGAGCACACCCGAGCACCCCGCGGACAAGCCGCTGACCCGCCGTCAGCTGCGGGAGATCCGCAACACCGGCTCGACGCCCGTCGTGACACCCCCGGACGCCGACGCCCATGCCACAGCCGACACCGACGACGCCGCGCCCGAGCAGGCGGCACCGGTCGCCTCTCCGAAGCCGCGCCTGCCCCGGCCGGCACCCCCGACCGATGTGTCGCCGGCGCCGGCCCCCGACTCCAGTGTGAACCTCGGTGAGGCGCCGCTCACGCGCCGGCAGGCGCGCCAGCAGGAGAAGATACGCACCGCCTCGGTGCCGGTGATCACACCGGAGGTGGCTGCTCAACACACCACAGCGGCGAAGAAGCCCGTGTGGACCGCGGCGCCGGTCGACCCCGCCCTGGGCGAGCCGACGCCCATCGTCGCCTCCGTCCCCGAGGGTGCGGATGCACCGACCGAAAACAATTCGGGCGAGGCTGGCCGAGAGGTCGCGGACGAGTCCGAGCGGCCCGTGGTGAACCCGGCTCTCGGGGCAGGGCTCCTCGCCGGGGGCGTGCAGGAGGCTGCGGGGGCCCCGGCGTCCTTCGATCAGCTGCTGACGCGCTCGTCGAGCGGCTCGGTCAGCACTCCCAACGCGCTCATCATGTCTCAGACGCCGTCGACGCTCGCCTCGCCTGTCGCCTCGACGGGCGAGGTCATCCTCACGGGGTCGTACGACCTGCCGGAGGGCTTCGGATCCACCGGACACGCCCGTGGGACGGCGGACGGCAAAGAGGTGGACGCGGTGCTCGTCGACGGTGAGCTGCCGGCGCATTCGTCACCGACGCCGATCGCCGCCAGCGCCGCGATCAGCACCCACAAGCAGCCCGGCGACGTCATCAAGCCCCCCACCCCCGAGAAGGGTGGGCGGCTGATGCTGACACTCGCGATCACCGCCGGTGTCCTGGCGCTCGCCCTCGTGGGCGTGCTCATCCTCGCGTTCGTGACGGGAGCGATCTGATGCCGGCGACGGAACAGTCGCGGGAGATGCTCCAGATCGCCGCCGCCGCAGCGGACGCGACCGGCGGTGAGGACCTCGTCGCCCTGGACGTGTCCGATCCGCTGCCGCTCGTCGACGTCTTCCTCATCGTCACCGGGCGCAGCGAGCGCAATGTCGCCGCCATCGCCGATGAGATCGAGGAGAAGCTCCTCGAGGCAGGCCACAAGCGGCTCCGGCGCGAAGGACGCGAGGAGTCCCGCTGGATCCTCCTCGATTTCGGCGACCTCGTGGCGCATGTCTTCCATGAGGAGGAGCGGTCGTACTACGGGCTCGAACGCTTGTGGAAGGACTGCCCCGTCGTCCCCATCGTCCTTGCCGGAGCCTCGGCTGGTGAGTGACTACGCCGCGTCGCGCGCCACGCCCGGGGCGGCGACGGTTCGAAGAGACCGGGAACATGTTGTAAGCTGATCGAGTTGTCCCGCCGGAGCGGGAAACGATCTGGGCCTGTGGCGCAGCTGGTAGCGCACCTGCATGGCATGCAGGGGGTCAGGGGTTCGAGTCCCCTCAGGTCCACCAAAAACCCCCGGGCAACCGGGGGTTTTGTATTGGATGCGGGCAGCCTGAAGAGTCCTCCCCATCCTGCTGTGTCGTAGCGTGGAGACATGAAGCTCCTCGCGCGCGTCCTGGTGGTCGGCGTGCTGAGCAGCGCGATCAGCGGCGCACTCGCGTCGGAGGAGTCCGATCCCGATATCGCGGCTGCTGCCGCATCGATGCCCTCGACCGACGCGTCCGCCGCCGAAGAGCCCGTCGTCGTCGCGCCCGCCGGTGCCGGCGAGGTGAGATCGGAAGCCGCCCGGCTCGTCGCAGCGATGACGGTGCGTGAGCGCGCGGCGAGCGTCGTGATGGGGCACCTTCCGACGACCGACACATCGCTGCTCCGGACATACATGGCCGAGGAGGGGATCGCGGGGTTCATCCTGATGGGCGCGAACATCCCGGCGGACGAGTCGGCGCTCCGTGCGGTGACGGGATCCCTCATCGTCGATCCGACGCTCCCGCCGCTCTTGGCCATCGACCAGGAGGGCGGCGACGTCTCTCGGCTGCCGTGGGACGATTTCGCCGCGGCGCCGACCTTGAAGGACGCCGACCCCGGTGCCGCGGCGGACGCGTTCGCGGCACGCGCGTCTCTCGTGGCGCGTGCCGGGGCGAGCGTGAACTTCGGCATCATTGCAGACGTGACATCCGACCCCGGGATGTTCATCTACCGGCGTGCTCTCGGCACCGACCCGGCTGCCTCGGCGGACAGGGTCGTGGGCGCTGTTCAGGGCGAGGGCGGACGGGTGGCATCCACCCTCAAGCACTTCCCCGGCCACGGCGCAGCGCCGGGCGACTCGCACATCGGCATCCCGAGCACGGACATGTCGATGCAGGAATGGTCCGAGACGCAAGCGCCCCCATTCGTCGCGGGGATCGACGCGGGCGCACCCCTGCTGATGTTCGGACATCTGTCGTACACGACCGTCGATGACGCGCCCGCATCCCTGTCGTCCGAGTGGCATCGCATCGCCCGCGAGGAACTCGGGTTCGACGGCGTCGCGGTCACCGACGATCTCGGGATGCTTCAGGCGACCGGCCTGCCCGAATACGCCGATCCGGTAGCCAACGGCGTCGCCGCGCTGGCAGCAGGCAATGATCTGCTCCTGACGGTGCTCTACAGCGACGCCGGCAGCGCCGAGCGCCTGGTGGAGGGGATCGTGGCCGCCGTGGAGCGCGGCGAGGTGTCGCTGGAGCGACTGACCGAGGCATCCGAGCGGGTCACGGCGCTGCGATGGGTGTCGGCGCACACCACCCTGCTTCCCTGCGCGGACTGCGCGCAGTGACGCCCGCTGTCAGCCGATGATGGCGGCGAGGAGACGTTCCCGCAGCCTGGCCCCCGTCGCCGCGAATTCTCGCTGTTGCCGTACGTACTCCGCCTTGCCCGCGGCGGTCTCCACCGCCACCGGATCGAAGCCCCAGTCACGCAGGTCGTAGGGTGAGGCCCGCATGTCGAGGGTTCGGACCGCGCGCGCGTACTCGAAGGTGTCGAGCAAGAGATCGCCCGGCACGAGCGGCCCGGCCTTGACGGCCCACTTGTACAGATCCATACCCGCGTGCAGGCATCCCGGCTGCTCACGATCTGCCTGCGTGCGACGGGACAGCGGTTCGCGGTTGCGCGGTGCGGCATCAGGGGTGAAGAAGCGGTAGGCGTCGAAGTGCGTGCAGCGCAGCTCGTGCGCCTCCACCACGTCATCGGTGCCTCGGGGGCCGAGTCGAAGCGGCAGGTCGTGACGCGGTGAAGATGATCGATAGACCATCGCCCACTCGTGCATGCCGAAGCATCCGAAGGCGGGGGCGCGCCCGGCCGTGGATCGGAGGATGCGCACGATGCCGGCGAGGAGGTCGCCGCGCGTGCGTCGGCACTCATCGGCATCGACGACGAGCGATCCGGGAGGGTCGCTCGCGACGTAACCTCGCCACCGGCCGCGTGAGGTCTCGGCGGCGTCTTCGAGGACAACGCCCGCACCGGGATGCCACCGGCGCAGCACTGCCGGCTTGTAGGAGTAGTACGTGTAGAGGAAATCGTCCACCGGGTGCGCCTCCCGGCGAGAGGAGCGCTCGCGCCGCGCGGCCGTGAGGGCGTCGGCGCGGTGGGCGTGACGCGACGCGAGATCGTGCCACGCCGACGCAGGAAGGCTCGTCGTGACCGTCACGTCTGGACCGGGTCGATGAGATCGGGGCGGTTGTTGCGCACGTTTCCGACAGCGGGGGAGACGACCCGGGCGTCGAGCGTCTCGGCGACCGCAGGTGCCGCGTCGATCGCGGCGTCGAGGACGTCACGCACGTTCTCGGTCGTCGGATCGAGCCACGCGTCCGCGTGGTCCGGGTCGACGAACAGCGGCGTACGGTCATGGATGGAACGGAGCGAGCCGACCGCGTCACGTGTGAGGATCGTGAAGCTCAGCATCCACCGTGCCGGGTCGTCGTCGCTCTTGGACGGATCCTTCCACCATTCGTACAGGCCGGCGAACAGCAGCGGGCTGTCGTCCGCCGGGTGGATGTAGTGCGGCACCTTTCCCTGGTCGGACTTCTGCCACTCGTAGTACCCCGATGCGGGAATGACGGCACGGCGCTTGTGGAGGGCGGTTCGGAACAGCGGCTTGTCCTCGAGCTCTTCGGAGCGGGCGTTGAAGGCCCGTGTTCCGATGGTCGGGTCTTTCGCCCACCCGGGAACGAGACCCCAGCGCGCTCGTGCAAGCCGCCGTGTCGGCGGCTCGGTCTTGGTGGAATCGAGCACGATCGCCGCAGGGTCTGTGGGGGCGATGTTGAATGACGGTCCGGGAAGATCGTCGCCTTCCACGTCGACGCGCAGAACGCCGACGAGCTCGGATCCGACATTCGCGACGACGAACCTTCCGCACATGCTGCCAGCCTACGCGCGGCCGACGACACGGCTCACGAATCGACGACCCCCGCCTCGCGCAGGCGCCGGAGCAGGCCCGCGCCGTGTGAGGCCGAGACCCACGGGACAGATGCCGCCGTGTGGTCGTTGACGGCCGTGCGGCCACCGGCGAGAACGGCCTCGGTGGGGGACAGGCGCCGGATGGCCACCGCGGCGACGTTGCCGGGGTGCTCGCTGGCGAACCGCGTGTAGATCTCATCGTCATGCTGGCCGTCGTCGCCGATCAGGAGCCACGTGATGTCGGGAAACTCGGCTGCGAGCCGCCGGAGGTTCTCCGACTTGTGCAGCTGGCCGCTGCGGAACCAGCGGTCGTGCGTGGGCCCCCAGTCGGTGAGCAGCGTCGCCCCGGGCGGATAGAGGTGACGCCGGAGGAATCGCATGAGCGTCGGTGCGATGTTCCACGCACCTGTCGACAGGTACACCACGGGGATTCCCGGTCGATCGCGCACGAGGGTCTCCAGCAGAACCGCCATGCCGGCGACCGGCTGCCGAGCATGCTCATCGACCACGAACGAGTTCCATGCGGCCAGCAGGGGCCGCGGGAGAGCGGTGACCATGACCGTGTCGTCGACGTCGGAGACGACACCGAAGCGCACATCCGAACCGACGACGAAGACCCGCGTCTCGACGGGCTCGCCGCCCTCGACCGACATCGTGAAGGTCTGCCACCCCGGCGCGAGGGATGCGGGCAGCACGGTGTCGATCACGCCGCCGCGATCGGCGACGACGTCATGCGTCACGCCGCCGATGTCGACGCTCACCTGGGCGAAGCCGACGGGCACGGCCACGAAGCTGCGCCAGCCGCGCACGCCGCCGTACTCGCCGTCGCTCGGAGGGGTCCGAGGCGGCACGATGAGCACGCGCCCGAGCACGCGGACCCAGTCGGTGCCGCCGTACCCGGGGAACGGCGTCACCGTCGGCAGCTGCCCGCGCTGACGAGCCCGGCGTTCGCGCCAGGCGTGGAAGCGCCGCTCCCACCGGGCCAGCCACAGGACTTTCGGACGGACGGGATCCTCGGTCGGGGCGGCCATACCCCTCAGTCTTCCACGCGATGCGCGCCCGGGACCGCCGTCGAGCCGGTGCCGTCGTCCGCGAGGTGCTTGCGTTCGACGCGTTCGATGACCTTCTTCGCGACCAGAACGAGAACCAGGAACACGACGATGACGCCGACGAAGAGGTAGCCGGCGTAGTGGAGGCGGTCGGCGAGCTCGCGATAGGTGCCGGCCGCGGCGGACGACACCGACACGTACAGTGCCGCCCACACGATGCAGGCGGGCGTGGTCCAGGCGAGGAAGCGGCCGTATCGGTAGCCGCTCATCCCCACGGTCAGCGGCACCAGCGAGTGCAGGACCGGGAGGAAGCGCGACAGGAAGATCGCGGGGCCGCCCCGCCGGCGCAGGTAGCGTTCCGACCGCATCCAGTTCGCCTCGCCGATGCGCCGTCCCAGACGGGAGTGACGGATACGGGGCCCGAGGTAGCGGCCGAGCCAGAATCCGATGCTCTCGCCCGCCACCGCACCGATGACGACCACGACACCGAGAGTGAGCCCCTCCCAGATGCTCGAGACCGCCGTTCCGGCGACGATGACGATGGTGTCCCCGGGCACGATCAGACCGATCAGCACACTCGTCTCGAGCATGATCGCGATGCCCGCGAGTGCGGTTCGCAGCACCGGATCCACCGACTGCACGGCATCGAGGATCCAGGTGAGCACGTCGTTCACCCGATCGAGACTACGTCGGACGCCTCGCGAGGAGGTGTGAAATCCCCGTTGCTCGGAGCAGGCCTTCAGGATGCGCGGGCTCGCGCGGGGGCCGGATGAGGTTCCGGTAACCTGAAAGACGCGTTCCGCGCGCCCCCGTACTCCGCGATTGGTTCTCCCGTGTCACAGCACTCTCCCTCCGACCGCCCTGCTTCCGACGACGGAAGCGGCTTCGACGCCCACGCCGTCGAGCGCAAGTGGCAACAGCGGTGGGAACAGGCCGACCCCTTCAAGGCGGGTGGCCCCGAGGACACGCGTCCGCGCAAGTACGTGCTCGCCATGTTCCCCTACCCGTCGGGCGACCTGCACATGGGTCACGCGGAGAACTACCTCTACTCGGACATCGTGGCGCGCTTCTGGCGCCACCGCGGCTACAACGTGCTCAACCCGATCGGATGGGACTCATTCGGCCTGCCCGCCGAGAATGCCGCGATCAAGCGCGGCGCGGACCCGCGGGAGTGGACGTACGACAACATCGCCCAGCAGAAGGCCGGATTCCGTGCCTACGGGGTCTCGTTCGACTGGAACCGCGTCCTCCACACGAGCGACCCCGATTACTACCAGTGGAACCAGTGGCTGTTCCAGCGTCTTCACGAGCGGGGGCTCGCATACCGCAAGGACGCCGCCGTCAACTGGGACCCGGTGGATCAGACCGTGCTCGCCAACGAGCAGGTGCTTCCCGACGGCACATCCGAGCGCAGCGGTGCGGTGGTGGTCAAGAAGAAGCTCGAACAGTGGTACTTCAAGATCACCGACTACGCCGACCGGCTCCTCGACGACCTGAATCAGCTCGAAGGGCGCTGGCCGCAGAAGGTCATCCGCATGCAGCGGAACTGGATCGGGCGATCTGTCGGAGCCGACATCGATTTCGAGATCGAAGGGCACCCGGAGAAGGTCACCGTCTTCTCGACGCGCCCGGACACCCTCCACGGGGCGACCTTCTTCGTCGTCGCACCGGAGAGCGAGCTGGCGGCTCAGCTGGCTGCCGGAGCCTCGGCCGACGTGCGGCAGCGCTTCAGCGACTACGTCGAGTCGGTCGGTCGTCAGACCGAGATCGAGCGTCAGTCCACCGATCGGCCGAAGACCGGCGTCTTCCTCGAGCGCTACGCCGTCAACCCCGCCAACGGCGAGCGCCTTCCGGTGTGGGCCGCGGACTACGTGCTGGCCGACTACGGCCACGGCGCCGTGATGGCCGTCCCCGCCCACGACCAGCGCGACCTCGACTTCGCGCGCGCATTCGACCTGCCGGTGAAGGTCGTCGTCGACACCACCGCACCCATCACGGGGGCGATCCCGGTCATCGATGTCGACGAAGACGGCAACCCCATCGACCCCTTCGCGGACGACCCGTCGCTCGACGAGCTCGATCCCGCGCACACGGGCGTCGCCCTGGCCGGTGAGGGTCGCATGGTCAACTCGGGCTCACTGAACGGGCTGTCCAAGCGCAACGCGATCACCCGCATGATCGAGGAACTCGAGGCGAAGGGGGCCGGCCGGGCGTCGAAGTCGTATCGGCTGCGCGACTGGCTCATCTCCCGGCAGCGCTTCTGGGGGACCCCGATCCCGATGATCCACACCGATGACGGCCGCATCGTGCCGGTCCCGGAGGATCAGCTGCCGCTCACCCTCCCGGACGCGGCCGGTCTCGATCTCGCACCGAAGGGCACCTCGCCCTTGGGCGCGGCTGGCGAATGGGTGCAGACCGTCGATCCCACCACCGGCGAGGCGGCGCGGCGCGACCCCGACACCATGGACACCTTCGTGGACAGCTCCTGGTACTTCCTGCGCTTCCTCTCGCCGGGCGACCCGAACGAGGCGTTCTCGTCCGCCGAGGCGATGAAGTGGGCGCCGGTGGACTTCTACATCGGAGGCGTGGAGCACGCCATCCTCCACCTGCTCTACGCGCGGTTCATCACCAAGGTCCTGTACGACATGGGGCTGGTGGACTTCACCGAGCCGTTCTCGAGCCTGATCAACCAGGGGATGATCATCCTCGGCGGCACGAAGATGTCCAAGAGCAAGGGCAACCTCGTGGTGTTCCAGGACGAACTCGACGCGCACGGCGCTGACGCGCTGCGGGTCGCCCTCGCCTTCGCCGGACCGGTCGAGGACGACAAGGACTGGAACGACGTCTCGACGACGGGTGCCCAGAAGTTCCTGGCCCGCGCCTGGCGCGTGGCGCACGACGTGGCCAGCGAGCGGGACGTCGTGTGGAAGGACGGCGATCCGGCCCTGCGCCGCGTCACCCACCGCCTCCTCGCAGATGCTCCGACACTGGTCGAGCAGACGAAGTTCAACGTCGTCGTCGCCCGGCTCATGGAACTGGTGAACGCGACCCGCAAGGTGATCGACACCGGCGCGGGTGCGGCGGATCCCGCCGTGAGGGAAGCCGCCGAGGCGACGGCCATGATCCTGGACCTGTTCGCTCCTCACACGGCCGAGGAGATGTGGGAGACGCTCGGCTATGAGCCGTTCGTCGGCCTCATGCCCTGGCGGAGCGCCGACCCGACGCTGCTGGTCGAGGAATCCGTCACCGCTGTCGTTCAGATCAACGGCAAGGTGCGGGCGACGCTCGAGGTGCCGGCGCGCATCGAGCCCGACGCGCTGGAGAAGCTCGCCCGAGAGGACGCTCGCGTCATCCGCGCCCTCGGTGACAAGACCATCGCGCGCGCGATCGTCCGCGCACCGAAGGTCGTGAGCTTCAGCGCGAACTGACCCTCCCCACGGGGCTGCCGCAGCGCGCTGTCCACCGAGCGGTCGGGCCGCGTCCGCCGCGTGTGCGCACACGCCTAGCGTGAGCGGGTGGCGAGAATCTCGGACACCTCGACAGCTCGGCGCTGGGGCGTCGGCGGACTGGTGCTGCTCGTGCTGGCGGGACTGGTCGTCACCGTGGTCATCGGGCTCGTACGCGGTGCCACGGCACCTGTCGAGACGGTGACCGTCGATGACCTCGCGACGACTGGCACACCGGAGGCGGATCTCTATGTCCACGTGTCGGGCGCCGTCGCCGGTCCCGGCCTGTACGTGCTCGCCGACGGCGCGCGCGTGATGGATGCGGTGGCAGCCGCCGGTGGTTTCACCGGCGACGCCGATTCCGCCGCCGTGAATCTCGCTCGGCCGATCGCCGACGGCGAGCAGCTTCACGTGCCCGCGAAGGGGGAGGCGCCCGCGCCTGCGCCGGGGCCGGCGAGCGGCGGCGCCGGCCCGATCGATCTCAACACCGCCGACGTGGCCGCGCTCGAGACGCTCCCGGGCATCGGGCCGACCCTCGGTGGCCGGATAGTGGCCTGGCGGGAGGAGAACGGTCGGTTCACCAGTGTCGACGACCTTCTCGCAGTGCCGGGGATCGGCGAGAAGCTGCTGGCCGGCATGCGCGATCTGATCGTCGTGTGATGGGCAGAGCGTGGACGCTCGCCCCGGCGGCGGCGCTCACCTGGGTGGTCGCGGGCCTCGCGACGGTCCACCCGGCGGTGGCTCCCGCGCTCGCGGCCGGCAGCGCGACGGTCATGGCGGGCGCGATCGTCATGACATGGCGTTCGCGGCGTGCGGTGCGGCTTCGCAGGGCCGGCGTGCTGATCGGCCTCGTCGCGCTCAGCACGGGCGTCGCCGCGGCGAACGTGTGGTCGGCCACCGGGCCCCGGGAGCACGTCATCGATCTGGCCGAGCGTGAGGGACCGCTGGTGTCGATGACCGCGACCGTGACCGGCAAGATCGAACCGTGGGGATCGGAGCACCTCGCCTTCGATGCCGTGGCGAGTGCCGTCGGTGACGGGGAAGGGGCGCACGCGGTCGCCGCGGTCATCCAGATCGTGGTCGCTCCCGACGACATCGAGAACGTCTCCGCTCTGGATGCCGGCGCGGTCGTCGAAGCACGGGGTTCCTTCCGGGTGTCCGAGGCCGGTGAGCGTGCCGTCGCACAGGTCCACGCCACGGTGGTCGAGCTGCTGCGACCTGCCGGCGGAGTCCTCCGGATCTCGAGCGATCTGCGGCGTGGGCTGCTCGCAGCGGTCGATGGATTGCCGAGCGACGGAGCGTCGCTCGTGCCCGGACTGGCCGTGGGCGACACCCTGCTGGTGTCGGAGCAGATGGATGCGGCGATGAAGGAGTCTTCCTTGTCGCACCTCACCGCGGTGTCGGGTTCCAACTGCGCTCTCGTCGTCGGTCTCGCCTTCGCGGCCGCCGCGGCGTCGGGCCTCGGACGGACCTGGCGCATCGTGGTCGCCATGCTCGCGCTCGGGGGATTCGTCGTGTTGGTCACGCCCGAGCCGAGCGTGGTCCGTGCCGCGGGCATGGCTGCTGTCGCAATGCTCGCCCTCCTGCTCGGACGGACGTCGCAGGGCGTAGCCGTGCTGTCGGCGGCGCTGGCCGTCGCCCTGGCCGCGGACCCGTGGCTGTCCGGATCGCTGGGGTTCGGTCTGTCGGCGGCGGCCACCGGGTCGCTGCTGCTGTTCGCCAGACCGCTCGCGCACGGTCTGGCGCGCCTCATGCCGCAGAGCCTCGCGCTCGTGCTGGCCGTGCCGCTGGCCGCTCAGCTCGCGTGCGGTCCGCTGCTCATCCTCATCACCCCCACCGTTGCGCTCTACGGGGTCGCGGCCAACGTGCTCGCGGCGCCCGCGGCACCCGTGGTGACCGTTGTCGGCCTGGCGGCGTGTCTGGTCGCGCCGATCCTGCCCGTCGTCGCCTCGGGCCTTGCCGCGCTGGCCTGGGTGCCCGCGACCTGGATCGCCGCGACCGCCTCGACGGTGAGTGCGCTGCCGGGAGACCAGCTCCCGTGGATCGGGGGGCTCGGCGGCGCGCTCCTCCTCACCGCGGTATCGGCCGCGATCGGGCTCGCCGTCGCCCTGCCTGCCGGGGGCACCGCCCGGCGTCGCCTTCACGGGATCGCGCGAGGGGCGGTCGCGGTGCTCGCCGGAGTCGCGGGCGGAACCGCGGCGCTCGCGGGAGTTCTCGGGCCCGCCACCCTCCCCGCGTCGTGGCAGATGCTGGCATGCGACGTCGGACAGGGCGATGCCGTCCTCGTGCGTGCGGACGACCGTGTCGCGCTGATCGACACCGGCCCTGATCCGGAGGCGCTGCGGACCTGTCTGGACCGCGTCGGAGTCGATCGTCTCGACCTGGTCGTGCTGAGCCATTTCGACCATGACCACGTCGGCGCAGCCGCCGTCGTGGCCGAGCGCACCGGTGTGATGATCCACGGCCCGGTCGACGGACCGGACGACACGGCGATCGTCACCTCGTTCCGCGACGGCGGTGCCCGTGTCCTCGAGGTCGCCGCAGACGATGCCGGCACGCTCGGAAGCGCGCGCTGGCGGGTGCTCTGGCCGCGGGAGGACGCCGGGGTCGCCCCCGGCAATGATGCGAGCGTCGTGGTCGCGTTCACGGGCGGCGGGTTGCCGTCCATCCTGCTCCTCGGCGACCTTTCGGAGGAGCCGCAGCGACAGCTTCTGCCCGGGGTGGATTCCCCGTTCGAGGTCGTCAAAGTCGCCCATCACGGCAGTGCCGATCAGAGCGCCGCGCTCTACGAGGCCGTCTCGGCACGACTGGGCGTGGTGACGGTGGGCGAGAACGACTACGGTCACCCGCGAGCGGAGGCGCTGGCGCTCGTCGTGTCCAACGGCGGCGTCGTCGCACGCACCGACACCGACGGGATCGTGGCGATATGGCGCGAGGCCGGCGTGCTCCGGGTGTGGCGCGACCACGCGGGCGCCGTCGGTGCCGGCGGCTAGGCTGAGATCATGTCCCCGACTCCACGCCGACGAGGGTCCGCGGCACCGAAGTCGGCGATTCCGCAGCTGTCATGGCGGGCACCCCAGCCCGCGCCTGTCGTCCTCGTATCCGGCCCGGAGGACGTGTGCGCGGAGCGGGCGATCGCCGGCGTGCGCGACTACCTCAAGGCCGAGGATGCGAGCCTCGAGGTCTCCGACATCCGCGCCGACGCGTACGAGGCGGGAACGCTCCTCGCGATGGCGTCTCCATCGCTGTTCGGGGAGCCGCGTCTGGTCCGGGTCAGCGGCGTCGAGAGGTGCTCAGACGCGTTCCTGGCGGAGGCGATCTCGTATCTTCGGAATCCGCAGGAGGGCGCCACCGTCACGTTGCGCCACACCGGCGCGAGCGTCCGGGGCAAGAAGCTTCTCGACGCGATCCGAGCAGGGCAGGGCGGCGGTGTCGAAGTGGCGTGCCCGGCGATCAAACGGGACGCAGATCGCTACGACTTCGCGGCGGGGGAGTTCTCCACTGCGGGGCGTCGCATCCAGCCGGCCGCGCTGCGGGCGCTCACCTCGGCGTTCGCGGACGATGTGACGGAGCTGGCGGCCGCCTGCCAGCAACTCCTCGCCGATGTCTCCGGCGACATCACCGAGCAGACCGTGCAGCGCTACTACGGCGGCCGCGTCGAGACGTCTGCGTTCACCGTCGCCGACACGGCGATCGCGGGCCGCTACGGTGAGGCGCTGGTCTCTCTGCGCCATGCGATCGCCTCGGGTGCGGATCCTGTCCCGCTGGTGGCTGCGATCGCGTCCAAGCTGCGCACGATGGCCCGCGTCTACGGCGTCCGCGAGTCCTCGAGCGCCCTTGCCGCGAGGCTCGGCCTGAAGGATTGGCAGGTCGACCGGGCGCGCCGAGACCTCGCAGGGTGGGATGAGGCGGCACTGCAGATCGCCGTCCAGGCCGCCGCGCGTGCGGATGCCGAGGTCAAGGGCGCGTCGCGTGACGCCGTGTTCGCCGTTGAACGACTGGTCACGGTGATCGCCACCCGGGCGCCCTTCGGTGATTGAGTCCGGCGCGCCGCGTCGCCGTCATGCCGAAGGCCCGCCCCGGATCGGGACGGGCCTTCGGCAATCAGCGGGTTCGCTCAGAGCGAGGCGACCTGCTTCGCGATGGACGACTTGCGGTTCGCCGCCTGGTTCCGGTGGATGACGCCCTTGCTCACGGCCTTGTCGAGCTTCTTGGTCGCCGTGCCGAGCGCCTTCTCGGCCGCGGCCTTGTCGCCCGACGCGACGGCGTCGCGGGTGCGGCGCACCGCGGTCCTCAGCTCGCTCTTGACGGCCTTGTTGCGCTCGCGCGCCTTCTCGTTGGTCTTGTTGCGCTTGATCTGCGACTTGATGTTCGCCACGTTCGACGTATCTTTCGTTCGGAGTGATCGGTGGATTGCCGAGTGGCAGGAGAGGGATGCCGCACGGCGGTCGTGAGGGTGGGAAACCCACACGCAAGCCAAAAGCCGATCCTACCAGGTTCGCGACGATCCGCCCGCATCCGGATTCTCGAGCGTCGCGAGAGCCAGGTCGAGCAGCGCATTGAAGACTCGAGGTCGCATCGCCGTGACCAGATGCGTCGTCCGCGGGACGACGATCAGTTCGGCATGGGAGGCGATGCGGGAAAAGAGCCGCTCGTTCGCCCGGAGCTGATCGTACTGTCCGTTGATGAACCACATCGGCACCTCGATGCGCTCGAGCGCTGCGAGCAGATCGAGCACGGACAGCGTGCGCAGTGCGACATCCTGCGCGGCGAGGGCGTAGCCGCCGGCACCGAAGTCGTACCGGGTCTCGTCCGGAAGGGTGGCGTTCAGCACGCGATCGGTCAGCCACATGCCGCGGTCGGGGAGGGCGTCGAAGCCGCGGGCGAGCATGCGGTATGTCGCGAGGCCCACCCCTCGGGGAATCGCGGTGCATGCGGCGGCGATGAAGCCGGCGACGGGTGGCGGATCTTCGGCGCCGACGTACTCGATCGAGAGCAGTCCGCCCATCGAGTGGCCGACGAGGAGAACGGGGCCGCGTTCCGCGGCGTCGCGGACCGCGGCGTCGATGGTCGCGAATGCACCCTCCAGCGTGAACGCCTCGTCCATCCGGGATCCGTGACCGGGGAGGTCGACCGCGGTGACGGCGTTGCCGCGCTGTTCGAGGTGTGCGACCTGCGACCGCCACATGGTTGCGGACGTGCGGATGCCGTGGACCAGCACGACCTCCACCGCCATGCCTCCAGCCTATGCGGGCGGACGCGGGAAGGCCCCGGCCCTCATCGGGACCGGGGCCTTCATGACGGCGGCGTCCTGGTGCTACGCCGTCGTGGTGCGACGTCGCGTGACGGCGATGGTGCCCCCGATCACGACGAGGAAGGCCGCGATCAGCGCCAGACCCCACGGCACCTCCGCGCCCGTGGCGGCGAGCGATCCGGCGGCGACCACGGTGACCGGGATCTCCACGGACTCGTATCCCTCGGACTCCAGCACGAGGGTGTGCGCCCCGGTGTCGAAGTCGGCGGGGATGCCGACGATGAAGGTGATCTCGCCCTGAGCGTTCGCGGCCGGGATCGCGTCGACCACGATCGGGTCGCTGTAGAGGGTCGCGGACACCGTCTGACCGGGCGTGAGCCCTGACAGCTCCACGGTCAGCGTCCCGCCCTGCTCCACCGTGCCCGAGCCGATGTTCCACTCGACCCATTCCTCGTCGGCATCGGATCCGTCCGACGGAGACGGAGACGGAGTCGGCGTGGTCTCATCGGCGACGACAGCACGGCCCAGCGGAGCCGGGTCGACGGGTGTGAAGGTCGCGAAGTACGCCACCGAGGCGGCCAGGTCCACCTGACCGGTGTCGGTGATGTCGGCTCCCTCGGTGAACGTGGTGAAGTTGTCTCCGCCGGCCGCGAGGAACGAGTTCGTCGCGATCACGACGGTGTCGTCTTCGCCGACGGGTGCACCAGCGAGCGTCATCGAGACGATGTGCGATCCCGGCGCTGCATCCGGGTCGTACTCGTACGAGAAGCCCTCCGAGATGCCCATGTGCAGCTTGGGGCGGGAGGCGCCCTCCGGCTGCCACTGCTCCTCGAGGATCTGCTCCAGCTGCGCTCCCGTGACCTCGACCGTCACGATCGTGTTCGCGAACGGCTGCACGTTGGCGATGTCACGGTAGGTGACCGTGCCGTCCTCGCCGTAGAGAAGGTCGGCGCGGAGCCCGCCGGGGTTGATCATCCCGATGTCCGCCGAAGTGCCGGTGTAGTCCTCGTTCGAGGTGGCCCACAGGTACATGTCGGCGAGAGTGTTGCCCATCGCCGACTCGACGCCGCGGTCGTCTCCGGGCGGAGTGCCGCCGCGCAGGATGTCCCCGGTGATCGATCCGACCTCCACCGAACCCTCCACCTCAGCGACCTCGACGGCGTCCGCGACGATCTCGGCGACCTCGGGATCCGCCGGGTAGAGGGGGGTCTCCCCGTCCGTCAGCGGAACGACCGAGCCGTCGATCGAGACGAGCTCCTTGGTCTCGGTGTCGACCGAGATCTCGAGCAGCCCGAGGGCCTTGCCGTACTCGAGCGCCTGGATCACCGGCCGCTCACCGCCGCCGGGGGTGGGCAGCATGCAGGCGTATTCCTGGTGCGTGTGGCCGGATGCGATGGCGTCGATGTCGTCGGACGCGCCGGCGACCAGCTCCGCGTAGTCGGTGTCCTCCGACGTCAGGGCTTCGCACGAGTCCGTCGCGGCGCCGTCATGCGTGAGGAGCACGATGACGTCGGCGAGATCGCCGGCCGTGATCTCTGCGGCGACGCGGTTCGCGGCCTCCAGCTGGTCGCCGAACTCGATGTCGGCTATGCCGTCCGGCGAGACCATGACCGCGGTGTCCGGTGTGACCGTTCCGATGAAGGCGATGCGCACCCCGTCGATGTCCTCGATGTCGTACTCCTCGAGGACCGGGTCCTCGGTCCCCCTCGCGTACACGTTCGCACCCAGGCTGTAACGCGCGCCGTCAGCCGCATCGCCCGCGCCGTAGCGCGGCGTTGCGACATCGGTCAGGAACTCGAAGCCCTTGTCGAATTCGTGGTTCCCGACCGCGCCCAGGTCCAGCCCGGCGGCCACCAGGGCGTCGATCGAGGGCAGGTCGTCCTGGATGAAGGAGGTGAACGTCGACGCGCCGATGTTGTCACCGGCCGAGACGAGCAGCGTGTTGGGGTTCTCCGCTTCGAACGCGTCGACGGCCCCGGCGATCACGGCAGCGCCCGCAACCCCGTAGGAGTCGCCCTCCAGCCGGCCGTGGAAGTCGTTGATCGTCAGCACGTCGACCTCCGTGACGTCGGTCGCCGCCTCCGCGGTCAGACCGACCAGCACCGGGTCGTGGTCCGAGGACCGGTACACGTCGTCGGCGTAGAACAGCGTGCCGTGGTTGTTGTAGCGGCTGTACTCGAGGGCGACGGACTCACCCGAGTTGATGTTCCAGATGTCACCGCCGATCGCACGGGCGAGCGCGTGCTCGTTCATCAGGATGTGATCGAGCGAGCCCGAGAGCCCGGAGAACGAGTACGACGACGTGTCGATGTCGAGTGCGGTCTCCGCGTCGACGTATCCGGCTCCGTAGAGCACCTGCATCGGATCCTCCTGGCCGTAGGAGTTGAAGTCGCCGGCGAGGATGACGCTCTCGGTGTCGCCTCGGGCCTCCTCGACCCATTCCGCCAGGGCCGTCGCCTGGCGCACGCGCGACTCGTTGCTGCTGCCCTGACCGTCGCCGGCGTCGGCGTCACCGGGCCAGGGGCCCGCTGAGCCCTTCGACTTGAAGTGATTGACGACGAAGAGGAACTCCTCGCCGCCATCGGTCGGCGCGAAGACCTGACCGATCGGCTCTCGCGCGTTCCCGAACGCCTGGTCCGACGCCGACTGGTCGCCGAGCGCGAGCGATGCGCCCTCGGTGACGACCTCTGCCGGACGGTAGATGATGGCGTTCGTGATCACGTCCTGCTCGGAGGCCTCGGGAAGGTCATCCGATGACGGCACGTATGCCCAGATGTCGCTGCCGGCGGCGTCGTTCAGCGCGTCCACGAGAGTCGCGGTCGCTTCGTCGGCCGTCTCGCCGAGGCGTGCGGAGTTCTCGATCTCCATGAGCCCGACGACGCTGGCGTCGAGGGCGTTGATGGCCGCGACGATCTTGTCCTGCTGTCGCTCGAGGTCGGCAGCATCCCATGCGCCGCGGACGTCGCAGCCGGTGCGGACGTTGTTGCCGTCGCCGTCGCGGTCTTCGTAGGCTTCGCACCCGGCAATGTCCTCGCCGAGCGTGGTGAAGTAGTTCAGCACGTTGAACGAGGCCACCGAGACGTCGCCGCCGACGGCCTCGGGAGCCGACGTGCGCGGGTTGGAGAAGGTGACGCCGTCCTCACCGGTTCCATCGCCGGCGACAGGTGCGGTCGGCATGAAGCGCCACAGGTCGAAGCCGAAGCTCAGCACGACCGGCTCGTCGAACGTGGCGGTCCCGCCGACGACGACCGGCTCGGTGAGCGAGACGTACGGGGGCGTGAGGGACGAGTTCGCCGACGACGTGAAGTTCGTCGAGGCGCCGTCGTCGAGCACGACACCGCGTGCGGCGTTGTCCGCCACCACGGCGGCAGCCTCGGTGGACCCGGGTGCGGCGACATCGGTCGGCTGGCGCAGCGGCTCGTCACCGAACGCGAGCCCGACCTCGCCGTACTGATTGGTTCCGTACGTGTTGCTCACCGTGTAGGTGCCCTGCGGGGCGAGCAGCATCGATTCGAGGCTCTCGCGCTCGGCGTCGCCGGCCGGCCACTCGAGCTCGACGGGAGCGACGGGCTCGGCATCGGCGACGATCGTCGCCCCGCCGGCGGGTACCGAGAGCTGCGTGAGGCCGTAGTACTCACTGACCTGACCGGTGACCTCGACCGTTTCCCCCAGGGCCACGTCGCCGACGGTGGCCGACGAGTAGACGAAGATGGCGTCCGAGGCGTCGTGGATGGCCAGATCGATGTCGCCGCCGGTGCCGGGGGCCTGCAGCACGTATCCGTTCAGGCCGCCGCTGGGGTAGTGCGCGGTGACGATTCCGGTCGTGGTGACGGTCTGGCCGACGAGAGGGGACGCATCGGCGGTCCCCTGGATCTCGGAGATCGCGACCGGGTCTGCGGGCGGGGTCGGGGTCGGCGACGGGTCACCGGGTTCGTCCGAGGTCGACCCCACGGGCGTGGGCGCACCGGCGGTGAAATCCGCCGCATTGTCGGCCGTGTGGGTGTGGTCGGCGTCGCGTGAGACACTCGTGGCGTTCGTGGTTCCGGGCGCCGCGCCGGCGCCGGCGAAGATGGACGCCGAGCCGTAGCCGACAAGATCGACGACGCTGTCCTGCGAGGCGACGTCCGCCGTCGGCAGCAGAGTGGCGGAGTCGACGAGGGCGACGGTGCCGTTCGAACCGCTCATCGCGATCGACCCGTCGATGTCGGCGGTGTATCCGGGAAGCGACGTGTTGGTCCCGAACGCTTGGCCGACCAGTAGGGAGCCGCCCGCGGCGATCGATCCGGACAACGGCGTCGCCTGCCATCCGCTGCCACTGGAGGGTGCGTACTGAACGCTCCATCCCGCGAGGTCGACGGTTGCGGAGCCCGGGTTGTACAGCTCTACGAAGTCACGGTTGAAAGCGGCGCCGCTGTTGCCTCCGCCCCCGTAGACCTCGTTGATGACCACAGGGGCGTCCGTGGACACGGCCGCGGTCGCCGCAACGGGGAACGCGATGCCGGTGGCGGCGAGTGCGCCCACGGTCAGTGCCGCGGCGGCCGATCGCGCGCGTGATGCGGACGATGTCGGGGGTGTCGGTTCAGTCACGACAGAGGACTCCTTCTCGAGATTCTCCGGCGCCGACGCGATCGCAGGCGGCCTGGTCAACTCTCTGCGACTTCGGGGTTCATTGCGATAGGGATGCGTTAACGTTGCGTTAAATCCGAGGGGCGGAGCGGTGTCGGCTCAGCGCGCGGCCGCGCCGGCGACCCCCGTAGAATCGACGGGACATGTCACCGCGCGCACTCGAGCCCCTGCAGCCTTCCGCGACTCCACCGGAGTCGATCCGGAATTTCTGCATCATCGCCCACATCGACCACGGCAAGTCGACGCTCGCCGACCGGATGCTCCAGATCACCGGGGTGGTCGCTGATCGTGACATGCGCGCGCAGTACCTGGATCGCATGGACATCGAGCGCGAGCGCGGCATCACGATCAAGTCGCAGGCCGTGCGGATGCCGTGGGCCGTCACGGGCGACGACGGTATGGAGCAGGCCTTCGCCCTCAACATGATCGACACCCCCGGCCACGTCGACTTCACCTACGAGGTCTCGCGCTCGCTCGCGGCGTGCGAAGGTGCCATCCTGCTCGTCGACGCGGCACAGGGCATCGAAGCCCAGACGCTCGCGAATCTCTACCTGGCGCTCGAGAACGACCTGCAGATCATTCCGGTCCTGAACAAGATCGATCTGCCGGCAGCGGATCCCGACAAGTTCGCCGCTGAACTGGCGGGTCTCATCGGCGGCGACCCCGACGACGTGCTGCGTGTGAGCGGGAAGACCGGTGTCGGGGTCGAGGCGCTTCTGGACCGTCTGGTTGAGAAGATCCCTGCTCCCGTGGGAGACGCGGACGCCCCGGCCCGAGCCATGATCTTCGACTCCGTCTACGACTCCTACCGCGGTGTGGTCACCTACGTGCGCATGGTCGACGGCAAGCTCCAGCCCCGCCAGCGCATCCAGATGATGTCGACGCGTGCGACCCACGACCTCCTGGAGATCGGGGTTTCCAGCCCCGAACCGATCCCCACGCAGGGCCTCGGAGTGGGGGAGGTGGGCTACCTCATCACCGGTGTGAAGGATGTGCGGCAGTCCAAGGTCGGCGACACCATCACCGATCAGCGCAAGCCCGCGGCCGACGCCCTCCCGGGGTACACCGATCCGAAGCCGATGGTCTTCTCCGGCATCTACCCGATCGACGGGAGCGACTACGCGGATCTGCGCGAAGCGCTCGACAAGCTGAAGCTCTCGGATGCGTCTCTGCAGTACGAGCCGGAGACCTCGGTGGCCCTCGGATTCGGCTTCCGCTGCGGGTTTCTCGGACTGCTGCATCTGGAGATCATCACCGAGCGGCTCACGCGCGAGTTCGGACTCGATCTCATCACCACGGCACCCTCGGTGACGTACGACGTGATGACCGACACGGGTGAGACGGTCACCGTCACGAATCCGAGCGAGTATCCCGACGGGCGTGTCGCAGAGGTCTCGGAGCCGGTCGTCAAGGTCGGGATCCTGCTTCCCAAGGACTACGTCGGAACCGTGATGGAGCTCTGCCAGGCCAGGCGCGGCTCGCTGCTCGGCATGGACTACCTCAGTGAGGATCGCGTGGAGCTGCGCTACAATATGCCGCTGGGCGAGATCGTCTTCGACTTCTTCGATCAGCTGAAGTCGAAGACACAGGGATACGCGAGTCTCGACTACGAGCCGGCCGGTTCGCAGACCGCCGACCTGGTGAAGGTCGACATCCTCCTGCAGGGCGAGAAGGTCGATGCGTTCAGCTCGATCGTGCATCGGGAGAAGGCGTACGGCTACGGCACGATGATGACCGAGCGGCTGCGCAAGCTGATTCCCCGCCAGCAGTTCGAGGTGCCGATCCAGGCGGCCATCGGCGCGCGGATCATCGCCCGTGAGAACATTCGCGCCATTCGCAAGGACGTGCTGGCCAAGTGCTACGGCGGCGACATCTCCCGCAAGCGCAAGCTGCTGGAGAAGCAGAAGGAGGGCAAGAAGCGCATGAAGATGGTCGGTCGCGTCGAAGTGCCCCAGGAGGCGTTCATCGCCGCGCTGTCCGGTGACGTCGAGACGAAGAAGTAGGAGCTTCCGGCACTCACCGGATGCTCGGGAGCGGATCGGTAGGCTCGACACATGCGCCGCGGAACCTTCAAGGACGACACGGTCGACTACGCAGCCGTCGGGGCGACGCAGGCGCCTGACCTCATGCACTTCCCGCCGGAGCGGAGCATCCCCGCCGAGCAGGCGTGGCGGATCGGATCGGGGGAGTCGCGCTTCCGCAGCGCGGGCGAATCGCTGCTGTCATGGACGGCGCAGCGCGGGTCGGGACTCACCCTCAGCGATGTGCGCCCCGCGCCCGGGCCGATGTACTCGGGCGTGAGCTTCGATGCCGAGGGCGCACCGATCGCACCCAGTCGCACCGAGGCGGATCAGCGGTTCGACACCGACGGCACCCCGTTCGTCGGTGCGGGCACCTCCATCCGGCTCGCCGGCCGAGTCGCGGGCATGAGCGTCGACGCGGAACTCCGGGTCATCTTCGCGGTGGAGGAGCCGCGACGGATCGGCTTCGCCCTCGGCACGGTGGGCGGCTCGGTCGTCAGCGGCGAGGAATCCTTCATGATCGAATGGCACGACAACGACGAAGTCTGGTTCACCGTTCGCGCCTTCGATGCGCCGCGCGCGACGCTGTACCGACTGATCCCCGCTCTGACGCGCCGCCGGCGTCGCGAACTCTTCACGCGCTATCTGCGGGCGATCTCGCCGCTGTACACGACGCCCGCGTGAGTGCGGATCGAGCGCGCTGATGGGCGCTGCGCTCCCTCTCGGTGATCCCGCTCCCGCGGACGGGATGCTGCCCGATGATCTCGTCCTCGGCGGCGCGACCGCCTTCGGCGCGTATCTGCACGTGCCGTTCTGTCGCGTGCGCTGCGGATACTGCGATTTCAACACCTATACGGCCGGGGAGCTGCGCGGTGCGCGGCAGGACGCGTACGCCGACACGCTCTTGGACGAGGTGCGGCTCGCAGGACGGGTTCTGGCCCATCGCGGGCCGTTGCGGGAGGCGTCGACGGTGTTCTTCGGCGGCGGGACCCCGACCCTCCTGCCTGCCGGCGACCTCGCTCGCATGCTCGAGGGGATCCGAGACACCTTCGGGATCGCGAACGGCGCGGAGGTGACCGTGGAGGCCAATCCCGACACGGTCACCCGCGCCGTCGTCGACGAGCTCGCCGACGCCGGCGTCACCCGCATGTCGATCGGCATGCAGTCTGCGGTCCCGCACGTGCTCGCCGCTCTCGATCGCACGCACCGACCGGAGAACGTCGGCCAGGCCGTGGCTGCCGCGCGCGCCGCGGGTTTGGGGGTGAGCATCGACCTGATCTACGGCGCGCCGGGGGAGAGCCTCTCGGATTGGTCGCGCTCGATCGACGCGGCGGTCGCCCTGGAGCCGGACCACATCTCCGCCTACGCCCTGATCATCGAGGACGGCACCAAGCTCGCGCGCCAGATCCGGCGCGGCGAGGTGCCGGCACCCGACGACGACCTGCAGGCGGACATGTACGAGGCCGCCGAGACGGCCTTCGCCGCGGCGGGCCTGGAGTGGTATGAAGTCTCCAACTGGGCACGGCGGGAATCCGACCGGTCGAAGCACAACCTCGCCTATTGGCGGGGTACGGACTGGTGGGGGTTCGGGCCCGGCGCGCACAGCCACATCGGCGGCCTCCGCTGGTGGAACGTCAAGCACCCCGCCGCATACGCCGCGCGGCTGAGCGAGGGTTCGTCTCCCGCGGCCGGGCGCGAGCGACCGGACCGTTCCTCGCGGGACCTCGAGACCGTGCTGCTGCGTTCGCGTATCCGCGAGGGGCTCCCGATCGCGCTCGTGCCCCGCGACCGACGCGGCGCGGTGCCGGGGCTCATCGCCGACGGCCTGATCGATGGGGCCAGCGCGATCGGCGGCACGATCGTGCTCACCCTTCGCGGCCGGCTGCTCGCCGACGCCGTCGTGCGCGCCCTCACGGACTGACGGGCGGGCCCGACGCGCGCTCCGGCGGTCGGCGCGATAGAATTGGCACTCACTCGAGACGAGTGCCAGTGCACGCCGGACACGTATGCGGGAGGATCCATGGTCAGCGCACGCGGACTGGAAGTCCTCCGCGCGATCGTGCAGGACTACGTCGAGACGCGCGAGCCGGTCGGCAGCAAGTCCATCGTGGAGCGTCACGCCTTCGGGGTGTCGGCGGCCACGATCCGCAACGACATGGCGATGCTCGAGGACGAGGACCTCATCGCCGCACCGCACACCTCGTCCGGACGGATACCCACCGACAAGGGGTATCGCGTCTTCGTCGACCACCTCGCCGAGGTGCGTCCGCTCTCGCCCGCGCAGCGGACGGCCATCGCCGCCTTCCTCGAAGCGCCGGGAGATCTCGACGACCTCATGGTGCGCACGGTCCGGGCGCTGACCCAGCTGACCGGCCAGGTCGCCATCGTGCAGTATCCCTCCTTCGCCCAGGCGCATGTGTCCCACATCGAGCTGGTCGGGCTGGATGCGGGGCGCATGCTCGTTGTGATCGTCACCGACACCGGCCGCGTGTCGCAGCGGCTCGTCTTCCTCCCGCGCGATCCCGCCGAGGACGAGATCGTGCGCCTGCGGGCGGCGATCGCCGATCTCATCGTCGGCCGCCCCATCCGGGACGGTGCACACGCGATCGCCGAACGCCTTGCTTCGGCTGGAGGCGACCACCGCTCGCCCGATGACGCTGTGATCGACGTGATCGCGATGACCGTCGCGGAGGAACTCGACGAATTCCGGCAGGACAGACTCGTGATGGCGGGAACGGCCAATCTCGCACGGCGCGAGTCGGATTTCCGCGGAAGCATCTATCCGTTGCTCGAGGCGATCGAGGAGCAGGTGACGCTCATGCGCCTCATGGGGGAGATGGTGGCCGACGAGCACGGTCTCGCCGCGAGCATCGGACGCGAGAACGAGCCCTTCGGTCTCGCGGAGGCGTCGGTCGTCGCGGGCGAGTACGACGCGTCCGGTGCCCGGGCGCGTGTCGGCGTGCTCGGGCCGACTCGCATGGACTATCCGAGCAACCTCGCATCGGTGCGCGCGGTGGCGCGCTACCTGTCGCGGCTGCTCGAAGAAGACGAAGGCGCCCGCTGAGGCGCTCGAACACAGACGATCCCGTGGCGACACGGGTGGGAAGGCGAACGTGGCTGACCACTACGAAGTGCTGGGTGTCTCGCGAGACGCGAGCCCCGACGAGATCAAGAAGGCCTACCGGCGATTGGCGCGGGAGCTGCACCCCGACGTGAACCCGGGGGATGACGCCGCCGAGCGGTTCAAGTCGGTGACGCACGCGTACGACGTGCTGAGCGATCCCGATCAGCGAGCACGCTACGACATGGGCGGCGACTCGCCGTTCGGCGGTGGTGGCGCCGCCGGATTCGGCTCCTTCGGCGACATCTTCGAGACCTTCTTCGGTGCCGCCGGGGGCGGCGGCTCGCGGGGTCCGCGTCCCCGCTCCCGCCGTGAGCGGGGACAGGATGCGCTCGTGCGCGTCACGCTCGATCTCGGCGACGTCGTGTTCGGCGTCCACCGCGACATCGAGGTCGACACAGCGGTGCTGTGCGAGACCTGCGACGGCTCCTGCTGCCAGCCGAACACGCAGCCGGTCACGTGCGACATCTGCCACGGCTCGGGCCACGTCCAGCAGCAGGTGCGGAGCCTGCTCGGCAATGTCGTGACGAACGCGCCCTGCCGGGTGTGCCAGGGTTACGGAACGACCATCCCCTACCCGTGCGCGACCTGCCAGGGGCAGGGGCGGGTTCGGGCACGTCGCACCGTGTCCCTCGACATCCCCGCGGGCGTGGAGACCGGCCTGCGGCTGCAGCTCCCCGGCTCGGGAGAGGTGGGACAGGCCGGTGGCCCCAACGGCGACCTCTACATCGAGGTGTCGGTGAAGGACCACGAGACCTTCAGCCGCGAGGGGGATGACCTGCTGGCGACGTTGGAGGTGTCCATGCCCGATGCCATCCTCGGCACGACGACGACCATCGAGTCACTCGACGGCACGGTCGACCTGGAGATCCGGCCGGGTGTGCAGGCGGGCGATGTCCTGACCATCAAGGGGCGGGGCATCACCCCGTTGCGCGGCAGCCAGCGGGGCGACCTCCGCGTCGGAGTGCACGTCGTGACCCCGACCCGCCTGGACCACAAGGAGCGGGCGCTCATCGAGGACTTCGCCAAGCGGACGAAAGCGCCCGCGCCCAAGCTCGCGGAATTCCACCAGGGCCTGTTCGCGAGGCTGCGGGACCGCCTCCGGAACGGCTGACCGATGCCGCTGCACTTCGTCGTCGACGGGGACACCGCGCTCGACGGTGACGAGGTCGTGCTCACGGGGCCCGAGGCGCATCACGCCGCCGTCGTGCGTCGGGTGCGCGTCGGTGAGGCCGTGACCGTCGGCGACGGCCGCGGCGCATGGCTGTCGGGTGAGGTCGCCGCGGCCTCGCCGCAGCGGGTCGCCGTCGTCATCACGCACCGGCGGACGGTGCCCGCGGCCGCTCCTCGACTCGTGCTGGTGCAGGCTCTCGCGAAGGGCGACAGGGACGAGCTCGCCGTGCAGGCCGCCACCGAGATCGGTGCGGATGCGATCATCCCGTGGCAGGCCTCGCGCAGCGTCTCCCGCTGGCAGGGCGCGAAGATCGAGAAGGGCCGTGCGCGATGGTCCTCGATCGTGCGGGAAGCGGCCAAGCAGGCGCATCGCGCCTGGATCCCCGAGGTGACCGCCCCGGTGTCGACCGCCGACCTCGCCGCGCGCGCGGAGCACGCGCGACTGCTCGTGCTCGTCCCCGACGCCGCCGACCCGCTCACCGGTGTCTTCCTCGATCCGCAAGACACCACCGACGTGCTCGTGATCGTCGGACCGGAGGGCGGGCTGACGCCCGAGGAGGTCGATCGGCTGGGCTCGGCCGGAGCGCGGCCGGTGCGACTCGGGGAGAATGTGCTGCGCACCTCCACCGCCGGACCCGCGGCGCTCGCGCTGGCCAGTGCGGCGCTGCACCGCTGGTGACCGGACCTCACGCCGCGGCGGCGGCGGGCGCCGATAGACTCGCGGTATGACGGAATCGTCTGTTTTCACCCGCATCCTGCGTGGCGAGATCCCCGCGGAGATCATCGCCCAGACCGACAACGCCTTCGCGATCCGCGACATCGCACCGCAGGCGCCGGTTCACCTGCTCGTGATCCCGAAGACCGAGCGGTACCGCGATGTCGTCGAGCTGGCCGAAGGCGACCCCGCACTGCTCGCCGAGGTGGTCGGACTGGCGCGCACGGTCGCCGACGAGCACGCGGACGGCCAGTTCCGTCTCGTGTTCAACACCGGCGCTGCCGCCGGGCAGACCGTCTTCCACGTGCACGCCCATGTGCTCGCCGGACAGTTGGAGGAGAAGACCCTCGGTGCCTGATCAGGAACCCACCGTCGACCGCGTCTACGCGGACGGCGTCGCGATGGTGCAGCTTCTCGGCCCGCAGGACCGTCTGCTGCGAGTCGTCGAGCGCGAGCACCCGGAGGTGGATGTGCACGTGCGCGGCAACGAGATCACGCTCACGGGCGGAGCCGGCGCCGTCGCGTCGGCGCGCACGCTCGTCGACGAGCTCCTCGCCATGACCAGAGCCGGCCACGACATGGCACCGACCGACGTGTCCTCGAGCAGCCGCATCCTTCGCGCCGACGGCGGCATGCGACCGTCCGAGGTGCTCGGCGAGCAGATCCTGTCGTCGCGGGGGAAGGTGATCCGCCCGAAGACCCTCGGGCAGAAGGCCTATGTCGACGCCATCGACGAGAACACGATCGTCTTCGGCATCGGCCCGGCCGGAACCGGCAAGACCTACCTGGCGATGGCGAAGGCCGTGCAGGCGCTTCACCGCAAGGAGGTCAGCCGCATCATCCTCACGCGGCCCGCGGTCGAGGCGGGGGAGCGACTGGGGTTCCTCCCCGGCACCCTGACGGACAAGATCGATCCGTATCTGCGCCCGCTGTACGACGCCCTGAACGAGATGATGGATCCCGAGATCGTGCCGAAGCTCATGGCGACCGGCACCATCGAGGTGGCGCCGCTGGCGTACATGCGCGGACGGACGCTCAACGACTCCTTCGTGGTGCTCGACGAGGCGCAGAACACCACGCCCGAGCAGATGAAGATGTTCCTCACGCGTCTCGGCTTCGGCACCCGCATGGTCGTGACCGGCGACATCACGCAGGTCGACCTGCCCCAGGGCGCCTCGGGTCTGCGGCTGGTCACGCGCGTCCTCGGTGACGTGGACGACATCCACTTCTCCCACCTCACCAGCGAGGACGTCGTGCGCCACACCTTGGTCGGGCGCATCGTCGACGCGTACAGCGAGTACGACGAGAGGCGGCTCGCCGCGCGGCGCGAGCGCGACGAGGCCACCGAGTTCGCCAACCGGGCGGAGCGCCGCGCCGCGGACCGGCCCAGCAGGCCGCGCGACCACCTTCCGAAACGAGGACGCTCATGACCATCGAGATCACGAACGAATCGGGCGTCGCGATCGACGAGACCGTTCTGCTGCGTCTCATGGAGCACGACCTCGCCGAGCTCCGGGTCAGTCCCGACGCGGATCTGGCGATCCTCCTCGTGGACGAGGGGGCGATGGAGGCGCTGCATGTGCAGTGGATGGATGAGCCCGGACCGACGGACGTGCTGAGCTTCCCGATGGACGAGCTGCGCCCGGGCACCGAAGACGCACCCACACCGGCGGGGCTCCTGGGCGACATCGTGCTGTGCCCCCAGGTCGCCGAGACGCAGGCGATCGCCGCGAAGCACTCGACGATGGACGAGATCGTCATGCTGACCACGCACGGCCTGCTGCACCTGCTGGGGTTCGATCACGCCGAGCCCGACGAGGAGCGGGAGATGTTCGGCCTGCAGCGCGACCTCATCGCGTCGTTCCAGGCGGCCGAGCGTCGCCGCCGCGCATGACCGAGGCACTCCTTCTCATCGCGGCGGTTCTGCTGCTGGCGTTCGGCGGGCTCATGGCCGCCGTCGACGCCGCCCTGAGCGTCACCTCCCGCGCCGACCTCGAGGAGCTCGGCGAAGACGGTCGCAGCACCGTCGCGCTCCGGCGCATCGCAGCCGACCCGGACGCGCATTCCACCGCCGTCGCCTTCATCCGCGTCGTCGTGGACACGACCGCGGCGGTGCTGGTGACCGTCTCGTTCACCCTCCTGTTCGAGAACCTCTTCTGGGCGACGCTCGCGGCGGCCGTGCTCATGTCGGGCATCTCCTTCGTCGTGGTCGGTGCGAGCCCCAGGAACTTCGGCCGGCAGCACGCCCGGGGCCTCCTGCGCGGGGCAGCGCCGATCGTGCGCGGCGTGCGGATCATGCTCGGTCCCCTCGCGCACGGTCTCGTGCTCCTCGGCAACCGGGTGACCCCCGGTGTGGCCCGCGGTGCGTCGTTCGCCTCCGAAGAGCAGCTGCTCAGCATGGTGGACGAGGCGGCCTCGCGCGACCTCATCGAAGAAGACGATCGCGAGCTCATCCACTCCGTCTTCGACTTCACCGACCGATACGTGCGCGAACTCATGGTGCCGCGCACCGACATGGTGACCGTCGACGCCGACGCGACCACGCGCGACGCGATGGCGATCTTCCTCGACCGCGGCGTGTCGCGCATTCCGCTCATGGACGACGATGCCGACGACGTCGTGGGGGTGCTGTACCTGAAGGACCTCGTGCAGTTCGGCTTCCGCGACGAGACCGGCTGGCGCGACACCCCGGTGGCGCGCATCGCCCGCCGCGCCGTGTTCGTGCCGGAGTCGATGAAGGCCGAGACGCTCCTGCAGCAGATGAAGCGCGACAGTGTGCACGTGTGCATGGTCGTCGATGAGTACGGCGGTGTGTCGGGGCTCGTGACCCTCGAGGACATCATCGAGGAGCTGGTCGGCGACATCTCGGACGAGTACGACCCCCGAGCGGATGAGATCACGCCGCTCGAGCACGGTCGATTCCGCGTGAGCGCCCGGCTCGGGCTGGACGAGGTCGGCGAGCTGTTCGATCTCGAGCTCGAGGACGAGGACGTCGATTCGATCGGCGGCCTCCTGGGCAAGGCGCTCGGACGCGTGCCGCAACCGGGTTCGACGGTGGAGGTCGGCGGTCTCGTGATCACCGGCGGTGCCTCGCGCGGACGGGGGCGCGGCATCTCATCGGTCTTCGTCGCCCGGTCGGACAAGCCGCGGTCCGACAAGACCGAACCCCGCACGGGTGAGATCCCCGTTCCTCAGACATCCACCGGCGAGATCCGGATCATCCGAAGAGGCGATGGCGCATGACCGAAACGACACGATCCGGATTCGTCACCTTCGTCGGGCGACCGAACGTCGGCAAGTCGACGCTCACCAACGCCCTCGTCGGAGAGAAGGTCGCGATCACGAGCGACAAGCCGCAGACGACCCGGCGCGCGATCCGCGGGATCCTCAATCGTCCGGGCGGACAGCTCGTGATCGTCGACACCCCCGGCATCCATCGGCCGCGCACGCTCCTGGGCGAGCGGCTCAACGACCTGGTGGAGCAGGTGCTCGGCGATGTCGACGTGATCGGGTTCTGCGTTCCCGCCACCGAGAAGGTGGGCCCCGGTGACCGGCGCATCGCCGAGTCGCTCGACGGCTATCCGAGGGCGCGGAAGGTGGCCATCGTCACCAAGACCGATGCCGCCGAGCGTGCGCAGATCACCGATCGGCTTCTCGAGGTCGACGGGCTGCGGGAGGACTGGGACGCCGTGATCCCGCTCTCGGCGTCCACCGGCCGGCAGCTCGACGTGCTGTCGGACGAGCTCCTCGCGCTTCTGCCGCCGGGGCCGGCCCTGTACCCCGAGGGCGTCGTCACCGATGAGGCGATCGAGGACCGCGTCGCCGAGATCATCCGGGAGTGCTCGCTGGAGGGGGTGCGCGACGAACTGCCGCATTCGATCGCGGTGGTCGTGCAGGAGATCGCCGAGCGCGAGGACTCGGATCTGACCGATGTCTACGCCGACGTCGTCGTCGAGCGCGACTCTCAGAAGGCGATCATCATCGGGCGCAAGGGGGCGCGCCTGCGAGACGTGGGAGCCGCTGCCCGGGGCCAGATCGAAGCCCTGATCGGCGCGCGCGTCTACCTGTCGCTGCACGTCAAGGTCGCCAAGGAGTGGCAGCGCGATCCGAAGCAACTGGGTCGGCTCGGGTTCTGACGTGACCTCACCGCGCGCCCGGGTGTACCCTGGGGTCATGCGCTTCGGCGGGCTCCTTCTTCTTAGCCGCCGCGACGAGGCCTCGATCTAAGGGCCTTCCTCGTCGCGGAGCCTCGTCATGGCCCCGGGGTTTCCCCATCCTCCGACGACACGAAGAAGCGACCATGAAGAACACGCAGAAGCCTTCCGGGATGCCGGTGCACAAGTACCGCCCCTTCCACGAGCAGATCTCCGTCGACCTGCCCGACCGCACCTGGCCGGCCCGGCGGATCACGCAAGCGCCGCGCTGGTGCGCGGTCGACCTGCGCGACGGCAACCAGGCGCTCATCGATCCGATGAGCCCCGAGCGCAAACGGCTCATGTTCGAGCTGCTGGTGAAGATGGGCTACAAGGAGATCGAGGTCGGATTCCCCTCGGCCAGCCAGACCGACTTCGATTTCGTGCGGCAGCTGATCGAAACGGATCTCATTCCCGACGACGTCACCATACAGGTGCTCACCCAGGCGCGGGAGCACCTCATCGAGCGCACCTACGAGTCGATCCGCGGCGCGAAGCAGGCGATCGTTCACCTCTACAACTCGACGAGCGTGCTGCAGCGCGAGGTCGTGTTCCGCACCGATCGGCAGGGAATCATCGACATCGCCCTCGAAGGGGCGAGGCTGTGCCGACGCATGGAGCGCACGATTCCGGACACGCAGGTGTTCTACGAGTACTCGCCGGAGAGCTACACCGGCACCGAGCTCGACTTCGCCGTGGACGTCTGCAACCAGGTCATCGAGGTCCTCGAGCCCACCCCCGACCGGAAGGTCATCATCAATCTGCCCGCGACGGTCGAGATGGCGACACCCAACGTGTACGCCGACTCGATCGAGTGGATGAGTCGCCACCTGGCGCACCGCGAGAACGTCATCCTGTCGCTGCATCCGCACAACGACCGTGGCACGGCCGTCGCCGCCGCCGAACTGGGGTACATGGCCGGCGCCGACCGCATCGAAGGATGTCTGTTCGGCAACGGCGAGCGCACCGGCAATGTCGATCTGGTGGCCCTGGGGATCAATCTGCTCACGCAGGGCATCGATCCGCAGATCGACTTCAGCGACATCGATCAGATCAAGCGCACCGCCGAGTACTGCAACCAGCTGCCCGTGCACGAGCGCAGCCCGTGGGCGGGGGACCTGGTCTTCACGGCTTTCAGCGGCTCGCACCAGGACGCCATCAAGAAGGGCTTCGATGCGATGGCCGCCCGCGCGGCCGACGAGGGCGTCTCGCCCGACGAGATCGAGTGGGCCGTTCCCTACCTGCCGATCGACCCGAAGGATCTGGGCCGATCCTATGAGGCCGTCATCCGGGTCAACTCGCAATCCGGCAAGGGCGGCGTGGCGTATCTTCTGAAGTCCGACCACGCCCTCGATCTGCCGCGCAAGCTCCAGATCGAATTCTCGGGTGTCGTGCAGGCCAAGACAGACGCCGAGGGCGGCGAGCTCACGAGCGGCGAGATCTGGAACGTCTTCACCGACGAGTACCTTCCCACCGATGACGCCGACGCGCGATGGGGCCGATTCGAGCTGCTCTCCACGCGGACCGAGAGCGACATGACCGGCGATGTCGCGCTGGATGTGCGGCTGCGCGACGGCGACCGCGAGGTGGAGGCCCGAGGAGTCGGCAACGGTCCGGTGGCGGCGTTCCTGGAGGTGCTGCGCGCCGAGGGGATCCATGTGACGCTGTACGACTACGTCGAGCACGCGCTCAGCTCGGGCGGCGACGCCCAGGCGGCGGCGTACGTCGAGGTTCAGGTGGACGGGGACCGGCTCTGGGGTGTGGGGATCGACGGCGACATCTCGACCGCATCCCTCAAGGCCATCGTGTCCGCGGTCAACCGGGCGATCAGAACCCGCACGCGCACGCACGACCTGGCGGCGGTCTGACGAGCGTGGGCGAGGCCATCACGCTCGCGGTCATCGGCGGCACCGGGTTGGAGAAGGCATTCGACCATCTCGATGAGACCATCGTGGTCGACACGCCGTTCGGTCCGACCAGCGAACCGGTTGCGGTCGGCGAGGTCGCCGGTCGGCGCGTCGCGTTCCTTCCCAGGCACGGTCGCGCGCATTCGCTGCCGCCCGGATCGATCCCTGCCCGGGCGAACGCGTGGGCGCTGGCGTCGCTGGGCGTGCGGGGCATCGTCTCGTCGGCCGCGGTGGGATCGCTCGACCCCGCGCTTCCGCCCGCGACCCTGGTCATACCCGACCAGCTGCTCGATCGCACCCGTCACCGTGCCGACACCTTCTTCGACGGCACCGTGCCGGGCGAGCCGGTGCGTCATCTTCCGCTGGCGGATCCGTTCTGCCCGGTGCTGCGGCGGGCTGCCGCGAGCGCGGCCCCCGACGCGCACGCGGGAGCGACGGTCGCCGTCATCGAGGGGCCGAGGTTCTCCACACGGGCCGAGTCCCTCAGTCTGCGCGGCGACGGCGCCCATCTGGTCAACATGACCCTCTTCCCCGAGGTCGCCCTCGCCGCCGAGCTCGGCATCGGCACGGTGACGCTCTGCGTGGTGACCGACATGGATGCGGGCGTGTCGGAGGGCGACGAGACCGTCAGCGCGGACGTCGTCTACGAGCGATTCGCCGCCGCCCTGCCCGGTGTCGTCGCTGCGGTCGAGGGCACCATCGCCGCGATCCCCGCCGACTATGCCGGACGAGCGCTGCTCGATGACGGAGCGCGTGCTGACGTTCTCGGCCGCGCCGCCTCGGGTCGCACCTGATGCGGATTCTCATCACGGGCGGCGCCGGCTTCATCGGCACCCGCATCGTCGAGGCGGCGCGAGCCCGAGGCGACGAGGTGCGCGTCCTGGACTCTTTCCGTGACGACGTGCACGGGGGAACGCCCGTGCTCCACCCCGATGTCGAGGTGATCCGCGGCGATGTCCGTGACGCCGAGGTGCTCGACCGTGCGCTGCGCGGGGTCGACGCCGTCTCGCATCAGGCTGCGAAGGTGGGACTGGGCGTCGATTTCGCGGATGCGCCCGACTACGTCTCCTCCAATGTCCTCGCCACCGCGGAGCTTCTCGCGGCGATGCGGCGTGCCCGTGTCGGGCGCCTCGTGCTCGCCTCGTCGATGGTCGTGTATGGCGAAGGACGTTACACCTCCTCCGGCTCCGACCACGCGGTCGCACCCGCCGCGCGGCGGCGTGCCGACCTCGATGCCGGCGTCTTCGACCCCCGAGACCCCGTGACGGGGGAACTGCTGCTGCCCGGACTGGTCGACGAAGAGACGCCCGTTGACCCGCGGAACGTCTACGCGACGACGAAGCTCGCCCAGGAGCATCTCGCGGGGAACTGGGCGCGCGAGACCGGCGGCACCGTCGCGGCGCTCCGCTACCACAACGTCTACGGGCCGGGGATGCCGCGCGACACGCCGTATGCGGGCGTGGCGTCGCTGTTCCGCTCGTCACTCGAGCGCGGGGAGGCCCCTCGCGTTTTCGAAGACGGCGGTCAGCGGCGGGACTTCGTCCATGTCGACGACGTCGCCGGTGCGAATCTCGCCGCTGTGGGCTGGGTGGGGAATGCCGGTGACGGCGTCGCCCGGGCGTTCAACGTCGCGAGCGGACACGTGGTGACCATCGGCGAGGTGGCGGCCCTCCTCAGCGATGCGGCGTCCGGCCCGGCGCCGATCGTCACCGGCGAGTACCGTCTCGGCGACGTGCGCCACATCACCGCATCGGCCGAACGTGCCGCGTCCGAATGGGGATGGCGAGCGCAGGTGGAGCCGGGGCGCGGGCTGCGCGAATTCGCCACCGCTCCGTTGCGCGCCTGACACTCAGCCCGTCGCGCGATCCGATGCCGCGGGCAGGTGGATATCGAAGCGGCATCCTCCCGCGACGTTGGTCGCGACCACCTCGCCGTCGTGTGCGTGGACGATCCCTCGCACGATGGCCAACCCGAGCCCGGCTCCCGGGCCGGCTCCGGACCCGGTGTGCGGAGTTCGCGCGCGCGAGCCGCGCCATCCCGCTTCGAACAGGCGCGGCAGGTCCTCGTCGTCGATACCGGGACCGCGGTCGATCACGGAGACGGTCGGACGCTCCTCGATCAGCTCGACCCGCACCGCGATGGGCGTTCCCGACGGGGTGTGCTGCACGGCGTTCATGAGCAGGTTCGCGACCGCTCGCGAGAGCTCGCCGGCGTCCACACGCACCGACAGATCCCGCGGCAGGTCGCCGTCCACCGTGATCTCCCGGTCGCCCGCAGCCGGACGGACATCGGCGACGGCGTCGCTGACGACATCGAGCAGCGCGACGTCCTCGAGCCGCAGGCGCAGTGCACCGGCGTCGATCCGGGAGAGATCGAAGAGGTCGTCGACCATGGAGGCGAGCAGATCCACCTGGGAGCGCATCTGGCGGTGGTACCTGCCCGGGTCGTCGACCATCTCGTCTTCCAGTGCCTCGGCCATCGCCCGGATGCCCGCCAGCGGCGTGCGCAGGTCGTGCGAGATCCACGCGACCAGTTCCCGGCGTGACGCCTCGACGCGGGCTTCGCGCTCGCGGGAGAGCCGCAGCTGCTCGCTCGTGTGCGCGAGAGCCTCCTCGACGCGGGCGAACTCGGCGCTCCCGGCCCGAGACGACGCGACCACGACCTCGCCGTTGCCGATGCGTTCTGCGGCGCGGGAGAGCGCACGGATGTTGCCCGCGACCCAGACGCAGAGCGTGACCGCGACGAGGAGCGAACTCATGCCCGCCGCGATCGCGACGGCGATGGCCACCACCAGGTCGTGGGGCGACAGATACATGAGGTTCGCCACGGCGATCATGCTCACGACGACCGACACGACCCCCACCGTCAGGGCGGTGGCCAGCTGTGTGTACAGCGGTGTGCGGCGCAGCAGAAGCAGCACGCCGACACCGACGATCCCCGCCGCGACACTGATCGACAAGGTGATCGCCACGACGGCGACCAGGTCCGGAACACTCACGATGCCCCTCCTTCTCCGGGGGGTTCGCCGGTCGGATCGAAGCGGTACCCGACACCCCACACGGTGACCAGATGGCGGGGTCGGGACCTGTCGGGCTCGATCTTCTCCCGCAGGCGACGCACGTGCACGGTGACCGTCGACAGGTCGCCGAAGGACCACCCCCACACCGCCTGGAGGAGTCGCCGGCGATCGAACACCTGCCCCGGGCGGCGGGCGAGGTACTCGAGGAGATCGAATTCCCGTGCGGTCAGAGCCAGCTCCTCACCGTCGCGGGTGGCGATGCGGGCGGCCGGGTCGATGCGGTACCCCCCCCCGCAGACGACCGGCCCCTCCGGGCGCGCCTCGGCGAGCGTGCGGCGCAGCACCGACTGCGCCCGCAGCACGAGCTCCCTGGGTGAGAAGGGCTTCGTGAGGTAATCGTCGGCGCCGGCCTCGAGCCCGACGATGCGGTCGTCCGCCGCGGTGCGGGCGGTGAGCATGAGCACGGCTGTGTCCCCGCCGGCTCGGATGCGACGACAGGTCTCGATGCCGTCCATTCCGGGCAGCATCACATCGAGCACGACCAGATCGGGGGCGAGCGTCTCGAGCCGCCCGAGGGCTTCGACGCCGTCCGCGGCGACGTCGACGACGAAGCCGGCGGCGGACAGGTAGGCTGCGGCGACCTCGGCGACGGTGGGGTCGTCGTCGACGACGAGGATGCGGCGACCTTCGAGGTCGCCACTGCGGTGCGGCGACGTGCTCACGTGATCACCCTACGGGCGGTCCCCGCCCGCCGGCGCCTGCGTGCGTCGCGTGCGCGCCGCCGTCCGTGTTTCGTAATGATCGCCGTTGGCCCTCGTGGCCGCGCGAGCGGCTAGCGTCGGATCATGATTCGTGTCGATGTCGTGCTTCCGTGCCTCGACGAGGCGGCGGCCCTGCCGGACGTGCTCGCGCGCCTCCCGGAGGGCTACCGCGCGATCGTGGTCGACAACGGATCGAGCGACGGTTCGGCGGAGGTCGCGGCGGAAGCCGGCGCGACCGTCATCCACGAAGCGCGGCGCGGCTACGGATCGGCGGTTCACGCGGGACTGGCCGCCGCAGAGGCGCCGATCGTCGCCTTCGCCGACGCCGATGCGTCCTTCGACCTCGGACAGCTTCCCGACGTCGTCGGCCCCGTCGCCCGCGGCGAGCGCGACCTGATGCTCGGGTCGCGTGTCATGCAGGGCCGCGGGGCATGGCCCTGGCATGCGCGTGTGGCGAACCGCTATCTCGCACGCCGCATCTCCGCCGCAGCGCACGTGCCGCTGAGCGACCTCGGCCCGATGCGCGCCGCGAACCGGGTGCCCTTGCTCGAACTGGGCGTCCGCGATCGCCGCAGCGGGTATCCGTTGGAGACGGTTCTGCGTGCCGCCGCCGCCGGCTGGCGCATCGGCGAGACACCGGTGCTCTACCGACCACGCGTGGGCGTGTCGAAGGTGACCGGCACGGTGCGCGGCACCGCGACCGCGATCTCGGACATGTCGCGCGTTCTCCGGGAGGTCTCATGAACGATCTGACGGTCGCCATCGTCGCCAAGGAGTGCGTGCCGGGGCGCGTGAAGACGCGGCTGACGCCGCCCCTGCTGCCCGAGGAGGCGGCGCGCCTCGCGCGCGCGAGCCTCGACGACACGATCGACCTGGTCCGCTCTCTCCCCGTCGCGCGCCGCATCCTGTTCTTCGCGGGCAGAGTCGCGCACGAGCATCGTGATCTGGAGGTCATGCCGCAGCCCGAGGGTGACCTCGATGCCCGCCTCGGGCATCTGTTCGATGCCGTTGACGGTCCCCTGCTGCTCATCGGCATGGACACCCCCCAGCTCACACGGGCGCATATCGCCGAGCCGGTCCGGTCGTGGCCCGACGACGTCGACGGCTACCTCGGGGCCGCCGAGGACGGGGGATTCTGGGCCCTGGCGATGCGTGAGCCGGATGGGTCACTCATCCGAGGGGTGAGCATGTCGACCTCGTCCACGGGACGCGAACAGCGACGTCGTCTCACCCAGGCGGGGCTGCGCGTGCGCGATCTCGCCGTCGTACGCGACGTGGATCGCGCCGACGACGCGCGTCGCGTCGCGGAAGACGCCCCCGGCGGTCGTTTCGCGGCGGTGTGGCAGGGCATCCAGGCGGGCGCGGCGCGTGTCGGCTGATGTGCCCGGGTCGCGGTTCGCCGCCGGCGGCGCGGATCCGTACACACGCATGCTCGAAGGCGGTCGGGACGGCGTGCTGCAGCTGCGACGCCTCACCAACGGCGAGATCGCGGAGGAGTGGAATTTCGTCGCGCTCGGCGGCTCCGCCGATCGCGATGACCTGGCCGCGCTCGGGGCGGCGGAGGGACCGGTACTCGACGTCGGGTGCGGCCCGGGCCGGATGGTGCGTGCGGCGGCGGAGCGTTCGTCGGCGGCCATGGGGATCGACGTGTCACCGGCGGCCGTCCGGCGAGCGCGTGCCGAAGGGACACCCGCGCTCGAGCGCTCGATCTTCGATCGTCTGCCGCTCGAAGGACGGTGGCGCACGGTCTTGCTGATGGACGGGAACATCGGCATCGGCGGCGACCCTCGAGCCCTTCTGCTGCGGTGCCATGAGCTGCTCGCGCCGGAGGGGCGGATCGTCGTCGAGACGGACGCCGACCGAGACCTGGACGAGCGATCGCTGTTCACCGTCGTGGATGCGGCGGGGAGGGAGAGCGATGCGTTCCCGTGGGCGCGCGCCGGGTGGCGAACCGTCGTGCGAGCTGCGCGGGATGCGGGTTTCTCGGGTGCTGCGCACGTGCGGAGCGGATCACGTCATTTCGTCACCGCGGCGGTGCCGCGACGGCGCCCGACCAGGACTGCGGCGCCGGCGACGGCTACCGCCGCGATCCAGAGTCCGGCGAGCACCAGCGGGTAGTCCACGACGTGGATCGTCGGGTTGCGCGCTCCGACCGCTCGCACGACGAGCCCGGGGATGAGCACCAGCGAGCAGCAGGCGGCTGCCACGAGCGCCGCACGTGCGACGGCGGCCGCGATCGGCCCGATCCGACGCGCGGTGCCGCGCCCGATGACGCCGAACGCGACCACCACCGGTGCGATGAGCCCGTCGTGCACCACGATCGCCGCGAAGACCCACCACATCACCGCGGGGTATTGAGCGGACGCGACGGTCGTCAGCCCCAGCACGGCGGCGTACCCGAGCAGCGCGAGCCCGAACGCGCCGATGGCGAGCCGCGCGGCCGTCACGGCAGCACCTCGATGCTGCTCAGCCACTTCGTCTGCATGACGCCCGGCCGACCCGGTGCGATGATCCGGGCCGGGTAGCCGTGATCGATGTCGAGCTCGTCGCCGTGCAATCGGAGCGCGACCAGGGTCAGGGGGTCCTCGACGTAGACCTGCGGCATCGCCGTGCGGGAGAACGCTCCGCGCACCTGGAGGCTCGTGATCCGCAGACCCGTGCCTGTCGTACCGCCGGCGAGGTCCATCAGATCGTGCAGGCGCACTCCCGTCCAGGTCGCCGTCTGGCTCCATCCTTCGACGCAGGCGATCGGCAGGTCTGCGGTCGTCTGCGGCAGCGCGGCGAGATGGTCACACGTGAGTCGGATGCGGGACCGCGCCCCGGCCACCTCGAGCATCCAGTCCTCCGCCCGAGCGCTCTGCTCGACGCCTGCCTCTGCGGCGGTGCGGTTGATCGGGAGTCCCTGCGGCCCGATCCCGGGGCGCCGAGGCGACAGCACCGCGAGCGGCGCGAGCGGCGCGATGGTCTGTCCGGCGGTGCCGAGCAGGATCGCACCGGCTGACGCTCCGACCGCGATCAGCGCGCCGCGACGCGAGACGGCTTCGGTCTGGGTCGGTGCCTCGCCCGGGTCGGTCGGGAGCTGTTCGGGCCACGTGCGCCGGGGCGGCGCATCCTCCGCGGCCGGGTCGACCGGCCGGGCCCGCCAGAACCCGACGATGAGGGGCAGCTTGACCGCGACGTGGAGCACGACGCTTCCCACGAGAACCCAGGCGAGCACGAAGTGCACGCGCCGGAACGAGAAGTCGAACGCGTACCACTGCGCGATGTTCATGACGCCGATCGTGACCTCGACCAGTGCCGAGCCCACGAGCAGGCCGATGGAGGCGCGCTCGAGGAGGGAGAGGGGGCCGGTGACCGGAGGCCACGTGAACAGCCGGGGGTACACCGCCCACAGCTTGCCGAGCAGGACCGGGATCATCGCGAGTCCGGCCAGCACGTGGGCCCCTTGGGTCACCCGGTACAGCCCGACGGGGCGGGACGACAGCGGGAACCAGGCGGGAGGGCTCTGCAGCACGTGGCTGTAGAGGCCTGTCAGGAAGCACACGAGCACCAGCACGCCGAGCGCGCGCCCCAGCACCACCGTGGTCCGCGTGCGACGCGGCGGGGTCGACGTGCGGGCGCGCATCGCGTCGACGGCGCGTTCGAGACGCGCCGAGGCCCTCGCCGTGAGTCCTGTCATGCCTTCAGCCAAGCACGGGCCAGCGGAGATGCACCTTACGAACCGCGGACGGCGCGGTCTGGGCACGGCGGGGGAGTGCCTAGTCTCGGAGCATGCCCTCTGTCCGAACCGCCACGATCCGCCGCCGCGCGACGGTGATCGGAAGCGGAGTCGCCCTCTCTCTGATCGCCGCGGCCGTGGCGGTGCCCGTCGCGACGGGGTGGGATGTCGCCACGCGTGCGGCGCGCTCCGCGGATGATCGCGCGATCGCTCCGCTTCATGGTCTGTGGGTGCCGCACGTGGGCGCGGCCACCGCTGTGGCGGTGCTCATCGCCGTTCTGGCGTGGCGTTTCGCAGACCGCTGGGCGCTCACCCTCTCGTGGCGGGCGCTGCTCGCGTCGTCCGCCTTCGCGGCGGCCACCTGGATGCTCGCGCTCGCCTTCGTTGACGGTCCGACGGGGATCTCCCGTGTGCTGGGGAACCCGTACGAGTACCTGCGCACCGCGCGCGAGGTCGACGACATCGGCGTGCTGCTGACGACGTATGTCTCGCGCATCCCCTACGCCGCCGACGACAACTGGGTCACCCACGTCGCCGGGCACCCACCGGGAATGCTTCTGTTCTTCGTCGCTCTGGTGCGACTCGGACTCGGCTCCGACTTCACCGCCGGCATCGTGGTGACGCTCGTCGCCGCCACGCTGCCTGCCGCGGTGCTCACGACGCTGCGCGCCCTCGGCGCGGAGGCCGTGGCGCGGAGGGCGGCGCCCTTCCTCGTCTTCACACCGGCCGCCGTGTTCCTCGCCGTCTCGGCCGACGCCGTGATCGCAACGGTCGGTGCGTGGGGCATCGCATCACTCGCCGTCGCCGTGTCGCGCCCCCGAACGGCCGCGATGATCGCCTGGGCGGCGATCGCCGGGATCGTGCTGGGCGCGACCGTCATGATGTCGTACGGGATGCTGCTGCTCGGCATTCTCGCTCTGGCGGTGCTCATCGCGACGCGGCGCTGGGTGCTGCTCCCGATCGCGGCAGCGACCGCATCCGCCGTCGTGCTCGGCTTCGCGGCGGGCGGATTCGCCCTGTGGGAGGCATATCCCGTGCTCGCCGAGAGGTACGCCGACGGCATCGCCTCCGAGCGGCCATACGCGTATTGGGTCTGGGGCAATCTCGCGGCCCTCGCGATCTGCGCGGGCCCGGCGGTGGGCGGTGCGATCGCTGCGACGACCGTTTCCCCGGAGGTGCGCCGCCGATCCGCGGTGCGGTGGCTCATCGTGGCTGGCGCCCTCATGGTGCTGCTGGCCGATCTGTCGGGGATGAGCAAGGCCGAGGTGGAACGGATCTGGCTGCCGTTCGTGCCGTGGCTCACCATCGCGTTCGCCTTCGTCCCGGCCCCGTGGCGGCGCCGCCTCCTGGCTGCTCAGCTCGTGTGGGCGCTGCTGGTGCAGCACCTGCTCTACACGGTGTGGTGAGCCGCCGGGGTTCCGTCTCTTCACGACCCGTCCGCGCGCCGTCCGCGGCCCGTCGGTGCGCACCGCGGGATAATCGAGGGGTGCCCACCTATCGCGACGAGGTCGTGGTCCTGCGCACCCACAAACTGGGAGAAGCGGACCGCATCGTCACCCTGCTCAGCCGCCGCCACGGCAAAGTGCGCGCAGTGGCCAAGGGTGTCCGGCGCACGTCATCGCGGTTCGGATCGCGCCTGGAGCCGTTCATGGTCGCAGACGTGCAGCTCTACCAGGGCCGTTCGCTCGACATCGTGCAGCAGGCCGAATCGCTCGGCTCCTATGGGGCGGACATCGTCGTCGACTACGACAGCTACACGTCGGCGAGTGCGATGGTCGAGGCGGCGGACCGACTGAACGAAGCCGAGGCGACCCCGCAGCAGTACCTGCTCCTGGTCGGAGGACTCCGGGCGCTGTCGATGCGCGAGCACTCCGCCCGACACATCCTCGACTCCTACCTGCTGCGGGCGATGGCGTTGTCGGGATGGGCGCCCGGACTCGAAGAATGCGCCCGATGCGGCGCCCCGGGTCCGCACGACGCATTCGTCGCGCAATCCGGCGGCATGGTGTGCGCCGCGTGTGCGCCGACCGGGGCCGCGCGGGTGCATCCGGCGGCCGTCTCCCACCTCGGTGCGCTCATCCGCGGAGACTGGGTCGCCGTCGACGCCGCCCCCGCCGCCGCCACGACCGCTGCGTCCGGTCTCATCGCCGCCTACGCCCAGTGGCACCTCGAGCGCGGCATCCGATCCCTGTCCCACGTCGAAAGCCGCCCGTGAGCCCCAAGCCGTACACTCATCGCGACGCCGTTCCCTACCGTCCCGTCGACTGGACGGGCGAGTACCCGCCCGCGTTCCCGCCGGGCGCCGCGCCCTCCCACGTGGCCATCGTCATGGACGGGAACGGACGGTGGGCCAATCGGCGCGGCCTCACGCGCGTGGAAGGACACAAGGCGGGCGAGGCGGCGCTGCTGGACGTCGTCGCCGGCGCCATCCAGGCGGGCGTCCGCCACCTGTCGGTGTACGCGTTCTCAACGGAGAACTGGTCGCGCTCTCCCGACGAAGTCCGCTTCCTCATGGGATTCAACCGCGACGTGCTGCACCGTCGTCGTGATCAGCTCAACGAGTGGGGCGTGCGCGTGCGGTGGGCCGGACGCAAGCCCCGCCTGTGGTCCTCGGTCGTTTCGGAGCTGCAGTACGCCGAGCGGCTCACCGCGGGCAACGACGTGCTCACGCTGACCATGTGCGTCAACTACGGCGGGCGCGTCGAGCTCGTCGACGCGATGCGCGGCATCGCCGACGATGTCGCGGCGGGTCGACTGAAGCCTCGCGCCGTGTCCGAGAAGCTCATCGCGCGACGGCTGTACCAGCCGGACATGCCCGACGTCGACCTCTTCGTGCGTTCCAGCGGCGAGCAGCGCACCTCCAACTTCCTGCTGTGGGAGAGCGCGTACGCGGAGTTCGTCTTCCTTGACACCCTCTGGCCCGACTTCGGCAGGAAGGATCTGTGGCGGGCGATCGACCTGTACCTCGGCCGGGAGCGACGATTCGGGGCCGCCGTCGACACGCCCGATGAGGCCGTCTGATGGCCGCGACGGAATACGGCAGGGCGTGAGGATGTTGCCTCCGGCATGACGGATGCCATCGCGATCGACGTCTGGTCGGACATCGCCTGCCCCTGGTGCTACATCGGAAAGCGGAACCTCGAGAAGGCGATCGCCTCTCGCGGCGAGGGCGTCCCCGACGTGCGTGTCACCTTCCACTCCTTCGAACTGGCGCCGGAGACGCCCGTCGACTTCGACGGCGGAGAAGCGGAGTATCTGGCCGCGCACAAGGGAGTCGACGCGGCGTCCGCTCAGCAGATGCTCGATCGTGTCAGCGGTGTGGCCGCCGACGCCGGCCTCGAGTACCGCTTCGATCTGCTGCGTCACACCAACACCGTGAAGGCTCACCAGCTGCTTCACCTGGCCAAGGAGCGCGGGCTTCAGCACGAGATGAGCGAGCGACTGATGGCCGCCTACTTCACCGAGGGTCGTCACCTCGGCCGCGCCGACGAGCTGGTGGCCCTCGCGGCGGAGGTCGGTCTCGATGCGGACGAGGTGCGACACGCACTCGAGCACGAGGTCTACCTGGAGGCGGTTCGAGCGGATCAGGCGCAGGCGAGCGCCTACGGCATCACCGGGGTGCCCTTCTTCGTCATCGACGGTGCCTACGGCGTCAGCGGCGCACAGCCGCCGGAGGCCTTCGGACAGATCCTGAAGCAGATCGCGAGCGAGCGGACGGCGGAGGTCGTCGTCGATCGGTCTGAGAACCCGCGGGTCGCCGTCAGGAGGTCAGATGCTGCTCGATCAGGCGCAGGATCTCCGGGTCGTCGGGTGAGGTGGTGGGGCGGAAGCGGTGCACGCTTCCATCCGGTGTGACGAGGAACTTCTCGAAGTTCCACTTCACCGCCCCCGCCTTGCCGTTGCCGTCCTTCGCCGTCTTCAGCGCCGCATAGAGGGGCGCGGCGCCGCGGCCGTTCACCTTGATCTTGTCGTTGACGGGGAAGCTCACGCCCCACGTGGTGGCGCAGTAGTCGAGGATCTGCTCCATCGAGCCGGGCTCCTGGCCCAGGAACTGATTGCACGGGAAGCCGACGACCGTCAGCCCGCGATCGCCGTAGGTGCGCTGCAGCTGCTCGAGCTGCTCGTACTGGGGAGCCAGACCGCACTTGGAGGCGACATTGACGACGAGAGCGACGCCGTCGCCGTACGACGCGAGGGTCGCCTCGTGGCCGTCGGCAGTGGTGAAGGGGATGTCTCGCACAGCGGAGGCAGCGGTCATATCCCCAGGGTACGGCGCCCGCGCGTGGGGTCCGCGTCTGGGAGAATGGTCCGGATGAACACCACCGTCACCGCGCCTGCAAGCGCCCTGCGCATCGGGCCGATCGCCCTGGATGCGCCGGTCGTGCTCGCCCCCATGGCGGGCATCACCAACACCGCCTTCCGGCGGCTGTGTCGCGAGTACGGCGCGGGTCTGTACGTCAGCGAGATGATCACGTCCCGTGCGCTGGTTGAGCGGAACGCCACCACGATGCGCCTGATCACCCACCACGAGTCCGAGACGCCGCGATCCATCCAGCTCTATGGCGTGGACCCGTCTACCGTCGAGAACGCCGTCCGACTCCTCGTGGCGGAGGACCGGGCTGATCACATCGACCTCAACTTCGGGTGTCCCGTCCCGAAGGTCACGCGCAAGGGGGGTGGGGCGGCACTGCCGTGGAAGAGCGGGCTCTTCCGCGACATCGTGACGCGAGCCGCGCGCGCCGCCGAGCACGTGCCCCTGACGGTGAAGATGCGCAAAGGCATCGACGCGGACCATCTCACCTACCTCGACGCGGGCCGGATCGCCGAAGACGCCGGTGTCACGGCCGTCGCCCTGCACGCCCGTACCGCGTCGGAGTTCTACTCGGGCAGCGCGGACTGGTCTGCGATCGCCGCACTCAAGGAGGCCGTCACGAGTGTGCCGGTCCTCGGCAACGGCGACATCTGGTCGGCGGACGACGCCGCGCGCATGATGCGCGAGACCGGTTGCGACGGCGTCGTGGTCGGTCGGGGATGCCTCGGCCGACCGTGGCTGTTCGGCGATCTCGCCCGACGGCTCGGTGGACCCGGAACGGCTGCGCCGCCCGTCGATGCGACGCTCGCCTTCGTCGCCGACGCCTTCCGTCGCCATGCCGAGCTGCTGATCGAGTTCTTCGACGACGAGAGCCGTGGGTGCCGTGACATCCGCAAGCACGTGGCGTGGTACTTCAAGGGGTATCCGGTCGGCGGTGATCTGCGTGCCCGCTTCGCGACGGTCTCCAGCCTCGCGGAAATCGACGACCTGATCGGAGAGCTCGACCTGTCCGCGCCGTACCCGGGTGCCGCCGCAGAGGGGCAGCGCGGGCGAGCGGGCAGTCCCAAGCGGCCGGCGCTTCCCGAGGGATGGCTCCACTCGCGTGAGCTCGCCGCGGACGCGTCCGGCGCGATGGCCGAAGCGGAGCTGGATCACAGTGGCGGGTGACGACGACGCGATGCGGTCGGAGCGCCCGGCCGGGTACGACGATGATGACGCCGCGCGTTTCCACGCCGAGCAGCACCGCTCTCACCGCGACGGATTCGCGCGTGATCGCGCACGCGTGCTCCACTCGGCCGCGCTTCGCCGGCTCGCCGCGAAGACCCAGGTGCTGAGCCCGGCTTCCCCGGCCGATTTCGCGCGAAACCGTCTGACGCACTCGCTCGAGGTGGCACAGGTCGGCCGTGAACTCGCGACCGCGCTGCACCTGTCGCCCGACGTCGTCGACACGGCCTGCCTCAGCCACGACCTCGGCCATCCGCCGTTCGGACACAACGGCGAACGGGCGCTGAACGACTGGGCGGAAGACGTCGGTGGATTCGAGGGCAACGCGCAGACGCTGCGCATCCTCTCCCGCCTCGAGCCCAAGGTGCTCGGAGCCGACGGCCAGAGCCACGGCCTGAATCTCACGCGTGCGAGCCTGGACGCCACGTGCAAGTATCCCTGGACGGCGGAGCATCCCCTGCCCGACCCCGGTGGGCGGCTGAAGTTCGGGGTGTATCCCGACGACGAGCCGGTCTTCCACTGGATGCGCGCCGGTGCCCCCGGCAGGGTGCGCTGCATCGAGGCGGAGGTGATGGACCTGTCGGATGACATCGCCTACTCCGTCCACGACTTCGAAGACGCCGTCGTCAACGGCTACCTCGATCCGCGGCGGCTCTCGGACACCTCGGAGCACGAGGCGCTGCTGACGGCCATCCAGTCATGGGTCGGATACGACTTCGCTCGAGATGAACTCGCCGACGCCCTGTTCCGGCTGATGCGGCTGCCGGAGTGGATCAATGGATTCTCCGCACGCCGGGCCGACCTCGCCCGTCTGAAGAACCTCACCTCCGACCTCATCGGCCGCTTCGCCCGCGCCGCGACGACCGCGACGCGGGAGGCGTATGCCGGCCCCGTTCTCACGCGCTACCGCGCGCACGTGGTGGTGCCTCGGGTGATTGAGGCCGAGATGGCCGTGCTGAAAGGGATCATCGGTGCCACGGTGGTCTCGATCGACGGGCGCAAGGAGCTCTACAGGGAACAGCGACGCGTGTTGAAGCGCTTGGCGTCGGCGCTGTGGGACTCGCCTCAGGCGCTGGACCCCCAGTACGCCGACGACTTCGACGCCGCGGCCGACGATGACTCCCGCCGTCGCGTCGTGGTCGATCAGGTGGCGAGCCTCACCGATCAGGTCGCGATCGCCTGGCACGGCCGCCTGGTCGGCGAGGTCGACGCCGCCTCGTTGGGGGTCTGGGCTCCGCGCTACAGCGAGCCGCGGCCGTCGGGGGCTCCTCGTCCACGCGGCGAGGTCGGGGTCTGATGGCCGGACTGATCCGTCAGGCGGACGTCGACGAGGTGAAGGCGCGTACCAACATCGCCGACATCATCGGCGAGCGCGTCGCCCTCAAGCCCGCGGGCGTCGGATCCATGAAGGGGCTCTGTCCGTTCCACGACGAGCGCAGCCCGAGTTTCAACGTGCGGCCCCAGGTCGGCTTCTACCACTGCTTCGGATGCGGTGAGTCCGGTGACGTGTACACGTTCCTCCGTCGCATGGACCACCTGAGCTTCTCGGAGGCGGTCGAGCGTCTCGCCGCGCGCATCGGCTACGCGCTGCACTACGAGGACGGCGGGGCTGCGCCGCAGAACAGCGGCCGCGCGCGCCTCTACGAGGCGAACGCGGCGGCGGCGGAGTACTTCCGCGCGCAACTGGCGACACCGGATGCCGACGCCGGGCGCCGCTTCCTGGGCGAGCGCGGGTTCGACGCCGGCGCAGCGGCGCACTTCGGCGTGGGGTACGCGCCGCGCGGCTGGTCGGGGATGCTCGACGCGCTCGGTGCACGCGGGTTCCGTCGGGAGGAGCTGCTGGCCGCCGGCCTCGTCTCCCAGGGGCAGCGGGGGGTGTACGACCGATTCCGCGGTCGCCTGGTCTGGCCCATCCGCGACGTCACCGGGCAGACGATCGGTTTCGGCGCCCGGCGCCTGTACGACGACGACAACGGTCCGAAGTACCTCAACACGCCCGAGACGCCGATCTATCGCAAGGCGCAGGTGCTGTACGGCCTGGACCTGGCCAAGCGAGACATCTCCCGGGATCACCGCGTGGTGGTCGTCGAGGGCTACACCGATGTCATGGCGTGTCACCTCGCAGGGGTGACCACCGCCGTCGCCACGTGCGGCACGGCCTTCGGGTCCGATCACATCACGGTCCTCAGGCGCGTGATGGGAGACGACTCGCAGGCCGGCGAGGTCGTGTTCACCTTCGACCCGGACGCCGCCGGGCAGAAAGCCGCGCTTCGCGCGTTCGCCGATGCCAAGCGCTTCAATGCACAGACCTATGTGGCCACGGGCCCGCAGGGACTGGATCCGTGCGACCTGCGTCTCCACCGCGGCGACGGTGCGGTCCGCGGCCTCGTCGAGTCGAAGTCGCCGATGGTCGAGTTCGTCCTGGACCAGCGGATCGCCGCCTACGATCTCGCGTCCGTGGAGGGTCGGATCGGGGCCCTGCGGTCCGCGGCACCGGTGGTCGCCGACCTGCGCGATCCGCTCATCCAGCCGGAGTACATCCGCGTGCTCGCTCGTCGCCTCGGAATGGACACCGAGGATGTCCGACGCGAGGTCGAGCGTGCCGGCCGACGCGAGCCGGAGGACCGTCGTCGCATGAGCGCTGCGCCCGCGGCGCGGCCGGACGACGACGGTTCCGCCTCGGTGTCGCGCGCGACCGTCGCTCAGCTCCCGCGTACGCCGGATGCCGCCCTCGAGCGGGATGCCCTGATGGGATTCCTTCAGTTCGGTCACCGCCTCGACACCGCCCTGCTGGCGCGTGCCGTCGACCAGCCATTCCGCACTCCCGCGCTCGAGGCGGTTCGGCAGGTCGTGGCGCAGACGGCCGACGTGACCCGGCCCGGCTGGTCGGTCGAGGCGATCGATCAGGTGCGCGAACCGTACCGCTCGCTCGCCTCGGAACTGCTGACCATGCCGTTTCCGGCATCGACGGTCGAGAGCGCGGAGGCGTCGACCGCGGATCTCGCGCGGCGCCTCGTGCGACGCGGACTCCAGACCGAGAAGACGGAGCTTCTCGGAGCGATCCAGCGGGTGCCCGCCGACAGTGAGCAGGGGCGACGTATCCGACTGCGACTGCGTGAGCTCGACGTCGAGCGCCAGCGGCTCGACGCCGAGGACTGACGCATGCGCGCTGGTGATCGGTGCGCGGACACGGCAGGATGTCGGTATGGCGTCGCGGATCGAAGAAGCGGACGTGGCCGTCCGGGCCGATGATCTCTCGATCTCCCGGGCGGGTCGCGGTGCACCGGACGAGCGTGTCGTGGACGGGCTGTCCTTCACGCTGCCATACGCGCATGCGCTCACGATCATGGGCCCGACCGGTGCCGGCAAGTCGAGCCTCCTCGCGGTCATCGCCGGCGCCGGCGAGTCCGGCCTCGCCGTCGTCGGGGGCGACGCGCGCGTGCACGGCATCCGGGTCCGACGTCCGGGGCGGGCGCTGCGCCGACTGACGTATCTCACGGGCTACCTGCCGCAGTCCGCCGGCGCGAAGCTGCCGTCCCGCTTCACGGTGTCGGAACTGATCGGTCAGCCCATCACATCGCGTGACAAGAACGTCAACGCCCGCGCGCTGGCCGTCCGGGTCGCGGGGCTGCTCGACGAGATGCAGCTCCCGCTGGGCGCGGCCGCGAAGTATCCGTATGAGCTGAGCGCGGGCATGCGCCAGCGGGTCGCGTTCGCGCAGGCGCTCATCCTCGATCCGAAGCTTCTCGTCGCCGACGAGCCGTTCGCCAATCTCGACGTCGAGGTGCGGGCGGCGGCCCTCGCAGCGCTGCTGCGACGCCGTGATGAGTACGGCATGGCCGCGCTGGTCGGCACCAACGACCGCGATGTCGTGCGCGGGCTCGAGGCTGATGTGATCGTCATGCGGTCCGGGCATGCGATCGCCGCCGGCCGGGGAGCGGATGACCTCCTCTGGACGCCCAGCGGCGACGCGGATCACCGGCTGGTGGCCGCCGCGAAGCCGTCCGACTGATTTCCTCCCGTCGGGCGAATCCTGTTAGGATCATCTGGTTGCCCGCGCAGCGGGGATATTCCTCCATAGCTCAATTGGCAGAGCAATCGGCTGTTAACCGGTAGGTTCTTGGTTCGAGTCCAAGTGGGGGAGCGGAAAGCCTCGACCTTCGCAGAGAAGGCCGGGGCTTCGTCGTTTCCACCGGCCGTCGTGCTGGATCCCCGCGGAGTTGCGGGGTGATCGACCCGGGCAGGGCGGTGCCGTTTTGATCCCGTCCGTTCGCTTCCGATAGGTTCGGTCCCACCCGACATCGGAAGGTCTCCGTCATGCCGCAGCGCCGTTCGCGCACCCCGGCGCGCGCCGCGGGGTGGGCCGCGCTGTACCTCACCATCGCACTCGGCCCGCTGATCCTCAGCCTGATCCAACTGGATCCCGGACGTGGGTTCTGGGTGAACCTGTCGGTGGCCGCGGGATTCGTCGGGCTTTCCTTGATGGGGCTCCAATTCGTCCTCGCCGCGCACACCGTGCGCACCGCGCGCGTGTTCGGACTCGATCTGCTCCTGCGTTTCCACCGGCAGATCACCTGGCTGATCGCGCTCCTCATCTTCGCTCACCCGATCATCCTCTTCCTCTGGGATCCGCGCTTCCTCGCTCTTCTGGATGTCGCTCAGGCGCCGGCCCGTGCGCGCTTCGCGGTGGTGAGCGTGGTGCTTCTGGCAGTGCTCATCGTGACCTCGATCTGGCGGCGGAGGCTGCACATCCGATACGCGGTCTGGCAGGTGATGCACAGTGTGCTTGCGACGCTGATCGTCGTGACGGCACTCGTGCACGTTCTGCTGATCGGGTACTACGTCGACGAGCCGTGGGAGAAGGCGCTGTGGGTGTGCTATTCACTCGCGTTCGTCTCGATCGGCGTCTGGGTGCGAATCGTGCGCCCGATCCTCCGCTGGCGACGACGCTGGAGGGTCGTCGCCGTCGAGAACGAAGCGGCGGGTTCGTCGACGATCGAGCTGGAGCCGGTCGATCCGAGGTCGTTCGGCCCGCGCGGATTCGAGTTCGAAGCCGGGCAGTACGCGTGGATCCATGTCGGGGGTTCGCCTTTCGCGATGACGTACCATCCCTTCTCGTTCTCCTCCAGCGCGCAGAGCCCGGGGCGGGTACGGTTCACGATCAAGCCGGAGCAGGGCTTCACTGCGACAGTTCCGGATCTGTCGCTCGGCAGCGTCGTCTACCTCGATGGGCCGTGGGGCCACCTGACGATGGAACGCAACGATGCGAACGGGTTCGTCTTCATCGCCGCCGGCGTGGGGGTGACCCCGATGCTGAGCATGATCTCCACCCTCGCCGATCGAGGCGACGACCGCGACTGTCTGCTGATCCTGGGCAACCGACATGAAGATCGCATCATCGGCGCCGACCGGCTGCGCGAGCTCCAGGAGCGCATGCCGAACCTCGAGGTGGTGCACGTCGTCAGCCGCCCGGGTGACGGCTGGGATGGCGAGACCGGCCGCATCCGCACCGACGTGCTGGATCGCGTCTTGCCGACGGATCGGCGCGAGCGCGCCTACTTCCTCTGCGCGAGCGGTCCGGTCATGGACGCGGTCACAGCCGCCCTCGCCACGCTGGGGATACCGGATGCGCACGTGAGCGCCGAGCGATTCGCGATGGCCTGACGGAGTGGGGACATGAGCGGGAAGAAGATCGTCGGCCTGCGCGAGAAGCGCGTCACACGGATCGTGTGGGTGGTGTCTACGGCGGTCGTCGCCGCCTGCGTCGGGTGGGGCGTGCTCGCTCAGGTGATGGTGCCGGATGCCTGTGCGGTCGACCCACCGCCCGCGAACGCGCAGTATCTGCACTGCGACTGAGGTCGGTCCATGATCACCCGTTGAGGGGCCGACGCTCGGCGTGCGTTACGCCTCGAGCTCGTCCACCCCGGGGGTCCAGGCGGCGCCCGGTCGTCCCCAGCCGCGCTTGCGGGCGATCTTCTGCACGGTCTTCCAGTCGCCGTCGTCCAGTCGATCGACGTAGAGGACGCCCTCGAGGTGGTCGAACTCGTGCTGCAGGATCCGGGCGCGCCATCCGTCGACCTCGAGTGTCACGGGCATGCCGTCGAGGTCGATGCCCGTCACCCGGACGGTGTCCGAACGACGGAGCGGAAATCGCTCGCCGGGGAACGAGAGGCAGCCCTCCGACTCCTCGTCCGGATCGGGTGCGCCCGGCTCCAGGGGACGCATCCACAGCTCGGGGTTCAGGATCACCCCGCGCCAGGGATGGCCGTCGTCGTCTTCGTACGCGTAGGTGAAGATGCGCAGCGGCACGCCGACCTGCGGCGCGGCAAGGCCCACGCCCGGCGCAGCATCCATCGTCTCGAACATGTCCGCCACGAGCGCGCGGATCTCGTCGGTGACGGACTCGACGGGGGAGGCGGGGCCGTGGAGGACCGGATCGCCCATGATGCGGATCGGAAGTACGGGCACGTCCGACAGCGTAACCTCCGGACGCCCGGGTATCGTCGAAGCGTGATCGCTATCGATGTCGGCAGTGTCGAGGATGTCGGCGATCAGCTCGTGGGCGCGTTCCAGGATCCGGGGATCCTCATCGGCATCCCGCTCGCCCTCATCGGCGCGGTCTTCATGTCCTTCGGGGCGCAGTATCAGCACCGAGGGGTGACCAAGGTGGAGCGCCTGAGCGGAGGGACGCAGAAGGGCCTGACCGCTGCGCAGCTCGGCCGGCTCCTGGCGCGCCCGTCGTGGGTGCTCGGCACGGTCATGCTGGGTCTCGCCATCGTCTGTCAGCTCTCGGCTCTGTCGTTCGCGCCGCTCATCGTGGTGCAGCCGCTCGGAGCGATCGCGCTCGTGATCACGACGCTCCTCAACGCCAAGATCAGCGGCCATCGGCCGACGCGGCGATCCGTGATCGCGATCGTGGCATGCGTGGGCGGCATCTTCCTCTTCGTGACCATCGCCGCCCTGTTCGCCACCGAGACGCCCCTCAGCGACCGGCAGCTGATCACCGTCCTTCTCATCCTCGCGGTGGTCGCGGTGCTGTTCAGTGCGGTGTGGCTGTGGCGGCGTCACCACGTCGGCGCGCTCTTCTACATCATGGCCGCGGGCATCCTCTACGGATTCGTGGCGACGCTCGCCAAGGTCGTTCTCAGCCGCATCGAGTCTGGAGATTTCGAGTGGCTGACCCTCACCTGCGTCGCGGCACTTCTCATCGTGACCGCGGTCGGGGCGTACTTCGTGCAGTCCGCGTACTCGTCGGGGCCTCCCGATCTCGTCATCGCCGGACTGACCGTGATCGATCCGATCGTCGCCGTCGTCATCGGACTCACGGTCCTCGGCGAGGCGCAGAACGCACCCCTGTGGGCCTACATCGGGTTCGCCGTCGCCGGCGCCATCGCCGTGTGGGGGGTGTTCCAGCTCGCACGTCACCACCCCCAGATCATCTCCGACAGCCAGGAACTCCCTCTGGAGCGGGGCAGCGACGGCAGCGGCTTCGACGGACCCCACCCGCCGACCGGGTCCACGCGGCTGGGAGAGGCGGTTGCGAAGGTCTGGCCGGAGCCGCCGATCAACGATCCCGACGACGACGCCCGGTAGGCTCGTACGAGGTCATCCCGGTCGGGATGCCGGGGGCGGTGGCCAAGCTGGTCAAGGCAGCGGGCTCATAACCCGACGATCGTGGGTTCAAGTCCCACCCGCCCTACTCACGGTGAGCCCACGCAAGGGGTTCCCGCTCCATCGGGCGCGTCGATAGGGTCGGAGGGACCCGAGAGGAGACGCGGATGCGGCTGGCAATGGTGGGACTCGGACGCATGGGGGCGAACATCGTGCGCCGCCTCATGCGCGACGGACACGAGTGCGTCGTCTACGACGTCAACGCTGACGCGGTGTCCGCGCTGGCGGGGGAGGGGGCGACGCCGGCGACCGACGTCGCCGACATGGCGTCGAAGCTCGAGGGCCCGCGGGTGGTGTGGCTCATGATTCCGGCGGGGCTGACGGGCACGGTCGTCACAGAGGTCGCCGAACACCTCGCGCCGGGTGACATCATCATCGACGGCGGGAATTCGAACTACCGCGACGATGTGCGTCGCGCGGCGGTTCTGCGGGAGGAAGGCATCCACTATGTCGATGCCGGCACGAGCGGAGGTGTGTTCGGGCTCGAACGCGGCTACTGCCTGATGGTCGGCGGCGCCGACGAAGCGGTTCGAACGATCGAGCCCGTGCTGCGCACGATCGCGCCCGGACCGGGTGAGATCGATCGCACGCCCGGTCGGTCGGGGGAATACGCTCCCGAGGAGCTCGGCTACCTGCACTGCGGACCTGCGGGTGCCGGCCACTTCGTCAAAATGGTGCACAACGGCATCGAGTACGGCATCATGGCCTCCCTCGCGGAGGGGTTCAACATTCTGCACAACGCGGATGCAGGAGTGCGCGAGGCCGAGCACTCCGCGGAGGTCGCACCGCTCGAGGAACCGGAGTTCTACCAGTTCGACATCGATGTGCCGAAGGTCGCGGAGCTGTGGCGGCGAGGCTCGGTCATCTCCTCCTGGCTGCTCGATCTCACGGCTGCCGCCCTCGAGCAGAGCCCCGACCTGAACGGGCTCGCCGGCCGTGTGTCGGACTCGGGAGAGGGGCGATGGACCGTCAAGGCCGCCGTCGACGTCGGTGTGCCGGCGCCGGTGCTCGCCGCGTCGCTGTTCGAGCGCTTCGCCTCCCGGGACGAAGACCAGTACGCGAATCAGCTGCTCTCGGCGATGCGCCTCCAATTCGGCGGGCACCAGGAGCTGCCCACCGGCGATCGCCTCGAGGCGGGGTCGCGCAAGGCCGAGTGAGTCGTCAGTCGGCCCACAGGTAGGAGTACTTCACGAACACCTCCGGCGCGAGGCCCGCTTCGACGAGGACGCCCTGGATGGCGGTGAGCATGTAGCGCGAGTCCCACCCCATGTACAGGAAGTGCTCGTCGTCGAGGCGGTCCCACTGACCGGTCCACGACATCTCCGGGTACACCGGCCCACCCCGGCGCGCGCTGAAGGTCTCCACCGATATGCGCGAGTCGGCCCACAGGCGCTTGAAGACCCGGTTGAAGAGGTACTTCACGTCGGGGACCTCCCAGTGCTCGCCGACGTACTCGACGTAGGCGAACTCCTGCTGCCATCCGCGCGGCCATCCTCGGCGCGGTACCGCATCGAGGATGGGCGTCAGCCCGTCGTCATCGATGACGATCGGGCCGCGACGCGGCCACGTGGTCATGAACGCGGCTGCAAGTGACGCCGAGCGCGCCGAGATCGCCGCCGTGTTCCACTGCTCGGCCCTCGCAGCCTCCGCCGTCAGCGGGATGGCGCTGCGCTCGAGGACGGCGCGCTTGGCGGGGAAGGACGCGCCGAAGGACGCCATCGCGGCATCCTCCTCCAGGAGGACGATGTTGCCGAGGGTTGCGGCAAGAGCGCGATGGGCGTTCTGCGTGTCGTCGTCGACGTCCGACCACGCCGTGCGTCCGTCGCCCGTCCAGTCGTCGGAGGGGGCGAGGGGGAGGATGTGGTCCACGTCCACATCGGCGACGTCGTCGACGCCCGCCAGCCGGGACATCACGTAAATCGCATGCGGGAGCTCGGTGTACTTCAGCGCCACGCGGACGCGGTCGTCCGAGGGAGTGAGCCGGGAGATGGCGAGCGTGAGGGCGTCCACACCGTCGTCCAGCGCCCGGAGGAGCCTCGCGACGAGACGCTCGTTCGTGAGGCGCACGATCGTACGACGCAGCTGAAGCGACTGGAGCTGCTCGAGGACCGTCACCAGCGTGGGCTTGTCGATGACGCCGGTGGTCCATTCGCGATGCACGCGCATCATGAGGGGGAACATCCCCGCGCCGAAGACCGAGAGCCAGCGCAGGTGACGGGAGACGTCCGGGTCCGCTTCGCGTGCCGGGTCGAGGAGCACGCCGTACACCTCGGCATAGGCGCGCCAGGCTTCGGCATGGGTGCGCAGGGCCGCCGGTTCCAGCCGCGGAAAGTGCGTCCGGAAGGCCTCGTAGACACCACGCCCACGTGTGACGGCGACCTCGCGGCCTCCGATCATCACCAGATAGTGGTTCCAGAAGTCCGCGATCCGCTCGCCGGTGTGCCGTTCGATGGGGAGCCAGAACTCGTCCTCGATGGCGGTCTGCTCGCCGTGTGACAGGCCCATCAGCACGTAGTTGTGTATGAGTTCGTGGTCGCGCAACGGCTCGCCGGTGGAATTGAGCGACTCGAAGATCTGCTGGGCGTTCGCGCCGGGCCCGAGGGTGATCGCGACGTGCTCGAGCTTCTGCAGACCTCGCCAGACCCGCGCGACCTCGTCGGGGCGCACCTGGCTGCGGAAGAAGGCGTAGTTGTCATCGAAGCGGGAGTCACGCACGGCGTCCCCGCGCGAGTCGGTGACGACCGCCTCGAACACGTTCGCCCAGGCGCGATGCGGGCGCAGCTTGGTCGCGCGTGCGTCGGGATGCACGAGGACCTGCTCGAGCTCACCGGCCAGCAGCGGGTCGTGGTCCCGCACGGTGTGGTGCAGCGCGGCGACGAGGAGCATGAGCGTGGTGATCCGCTGCTGTCCGTCGATCAGGACGAGCTCGGACAGACGATCGGTGCGCATCTCAGCGCTCAGGATCGATCCGATGAAGTGCATATGACGCTCGTCCGAATCGGCGACCGCGCGGATGTCGGCGAGCAGCTGTTCGCAGCCGCCGATGTCCCAGCGATACTGCCGTTGGTACACCGGGACCACGATCGTGGCGTCCGCGGCGGACAGCCAGGCGACGGTGTTCACCGCGTGGGCGTCGATGTTCGTGGCAGTGAGCATGGGGCGCTTCGCTCCGTTCGTTGCAGGCCGCCGTCGAGTCTAGTGAACCGGGTCGGCGACCACGGGGCGCCGACCGGCGGCGAGGTAGGCTTGCCTAAGTCGGGCCTGTAAAAACGTGCTGGCCCCGAACGGAAAGGTCATGATTCGCATCATGGGTTACATCAAGAGCGCCGCTCTCGAATCGACCGGCTTCGTCGTGCTCGACCCGTACGACAAGGAGATCGACCCCAAGGAGTGGCTCGAGATCGAATACGTCGACTGGAAGTCCTCCGGCGACACCCGCTTCGCCCCGCTGGCGTCGGCCAAGGGCGAGATCGAGTGCAACGGCTTCTGGAACCACGAGCCGCCGCGCACCGACAAGGACGGCGTCTGGATCGACGAGCAGACCGAGAAGGCGCCGACCCTCACCGCGCGGGCCAAGGAGCCCGGTGCCAACGTCGGACGGTGCCGCATCATCGAGCTGCAGCCGAACTCCTACGCGGACTGCCTCTACAACCTGCACCAGGACGACAACAACCGCCTCAACCCCGACGGCACCGGCTGGGTCGTGCGTGGGTTCTTCAACCTCACCGACGACAAGGACAGCTATTTCGTGCTTCGGGAGAACCGCAGTGACCCGAGCATCGAGTACCGGATCGCGCTGCCCGCCGGTGCGCAGCTGATCGTCGACACGCAGCGTCTGTGGCATGCGGTGCACCACCAGGGTGACGAGCCGCGATACTGCCTCATCACCTCGTGGGAGTCGGGGCCCGAGCTCGACGAGTACATCGCGCGTTACAACGGCCAGCCCACGACGGAGTACTACGAGATCTCGGAAGAAGTCCGGGAGGCCGGTCAGGCCGAGCAGGCGCGGCGCGACGCCGCACGCGCTGCGTACTACGCCGCCAAGGGCCAGAAGGAGAAGCTCGCGATGAGCGAGGCCTGAGCTCGAACATCCTCCGCGAGCCCCCGGCGATATCGTCGGGGGCTCGCGGCGTGTCGCGGCCGGATCCCTTGTGATTATCGGCCGCATCGGGTGATAATGACGGCAGACAACCGAACACGTCCGCCACGCTCCGTGGTGCCAGGTCGTAGGGGAAGACGCACCTGACAACGAAACGGAGACATCATGGCGACATCGCGTTCTCGCGGAGTGGTGTACGTCCACTCCGCACCTCGCGCGCTCTGCCCCCACCTCGAGTGGGCGGTGGGTCGCGCCATCGGCCGAGCAGTGAATTTCGAGTGGTCCGAGCAGCCCGTCCAGCCCGGCACGCGTCGTGCCGAGTTCTACTGGGACGGTCCCGCCGGTACGGGTGCGGCGCTTGCCAGCGCCATCCGCGGCTGGGAGCACCTTCGCTTCGAGGTCACCGAGGATCCCTCGCCCGGGCACGACGGCGGCCGGTGGCTGCACACGCCGGGGCTCGGCATCCATTTCGCGCAGACCGACGCCGTCGGCAACATCGTCATCGGCGAGGATCGCCTCCGCTACGCGATGGAGGTCGCCGCCGGCGATGCGCGGGAACTCCAGCGCGAACTCGACGTCGCGCTGGGAGCCGCGTGGGACGAGGAGCTGGAACCCTTCCGGCACGCCGGTGACGAGGCGCCCGTCGTGTGGCTGCACAAGGTGGGGTGAGGCCCGGCACAGACTCAGGAACGGCGAGGCGCCACTACCGAAGCTCGGAGGAGGACACCCGGGACGCGAGAAAGCGAATCGCCGCCTGTACCCCAGATGCGACCCCAGTGCATCTGCTCACGACGAAGCCCCCGCACCCAGGCGGGGGCTTCGTCACGTGAGGTCAGGCCGAGGCCAGCGCCACGACGGCGTTGTGGCCGCCGAAGCCGAACGAGTTGCTGATCGCCAGCTGGTCGCCGCGGCCGAGCTCAACCTGTGAGCCCGAGATGTTGAAGGGGACGGCCTCGTCCTGTGTCGTGATGTTGATCGTCGGGGGCGCGAGCCGGTCCTGAAGCGCCTTCACGGTGAACATCGCCTCCAGCGCGCCGGTTCCGCCGAGAAGGTGTCCGGTCGAGGCCTTCGTCGCCGACACGGGGATCTCCTCGATGCGGGGGCCGAACACCGATTTCAGGGCCGTGTACTCGTTCGGGTCTCCGACCGGCGTCGAGGTGGCATGCGCGTTGATGTGCGTGACGTCGTCGGGCGAGGCGTCGGCGGAGGCGAGTGCCATCTCCACGGCGCGCTGTGCGCCGTGGCCCTCGGGATCGTTGGCGGTGATGTGGTACGAGTCGGCCGTGACGGCGCCGCCGACGACGTAGGCGTAGATCGTGGCGCCTCGGGCGCGGGCGTGTTCTTCCGACTCCAGGATCAGCACCGCGGCACCCTCGCCCATCACGAAGCCGTCGCGGTCGACGCTGCAGGGGCGCGAGGCGGTGGCGGGGTCGTCGTTGCGCCGCGACAGCGCCTGCATCGACGCGAACGACGCGATCGTGATCGGGTGGATCGCCGACTCGGTACCGCCGGCGATCACGACATCGGCCAGGCCCGTGCGGATGTGCTCGGCCGCGTTCACGATCGACTCGGTGCTCGACGCGCACGCGCTGGCGACCGTGCGGGCGAAGGCGCGAGCGCCGAAGTGCAGGGACAGGTTACCTGCGGCGGCGTTGGGCATGAGCATGGGAACGGTCATGGGCATCACCCGACGGGGGCCCTTCTCCCGCAGGGTGTCCCACGCGTCGAGCAGGGTCCACACGCCGCCGATGCCGGTGGCGAAATCGACGCCGAGGCGCTCGGGCTCGACCTCGGGCGCGCCGGCGTCCGCCCAGGCCTCCATCGCCGCCACCATCGCGAACTGCGATGCCGGGTCCAGCCGCCTCGCCATGGGACGCTCCAGCACCGTCTCCGGTCGCACGGCGGCCTGCGCGGCGAACGTGACGGGCAGCTGGTTCTCCTCCACCCAGTCGTACTCGAGCGTGCGTGTGCCGGACGCGCCGGCCAGCAGTGCGGACCAGCTCTCGGGGGCGGTGCCGCCGATCGGCGACGACGCGCCGATTCCGGTGACGACGATGCGTGACGCGGTCATGGGGAAGGAACTCCTCGTGAAAGAACGCTGGTGGGGGCCGGCGCCCCCACCAGAAGGGTTACGCCTGGTTGGACGTGATGTAGGTGACGGCGTCGCCGACCGTCTTGAGGTTCTTGACCTCGTCGTCGGGAATGGTCACGCCGAACTTCTCCTCGGCGTTGACGACGATGGTCATCATCGAGATCGAGTCGATGTCCAGGTCGTCGGTGAACGACTTCTCCATCGCGACCTCGTCCGCCGAGATGCCGGTCTCGTCGGTGATCAGTTCGGCGAGTCCGGCGAGGACCTCGTCATTGGTGAGTGCCATGGTGTTCTCCTTGTCTGTCGGGGATGCTGGCGCCGCGCGCGGGCCGTTGATCAGTCTAGGGCGGTGGTCGGGCCGCTCACGGCAGCACCACCACCTGCGCGCCGAAGACCAGTCCGGCGCCGAATCCGATCTGCAGGGCGAGCCCGCCGCTGAGTTCGGGATGCTCTTCGAGCAGCCGGTGTGTGGCGAGGGGGATGGACGCCGCGGAGGTGTTCCCCGTCGTGGCGATGTCGCGTCCGACGGCGACGGTGTCGGGGAGGCCGAGCTGCTTGGCGAATTCGTCGATGATGCGCATGTTCGCCTGATGGGGGACGAACGCGGCGAGATCCGACGCCTCGACGCCGGCCTCCTCGAGAGCCTGGCGCGCGACTTTGACCATCTCCCACACCGCCCAGCGGAAGACGGTCGGACCTTCTTGACGCAGGGTGGGCCAGGGGGCGTTTCCGTCGCGGAAGTCCGTGAGCGTGTGGTTCATCCCGACGGCGTCCGCCTTGGATCCGTCCGAGCCCCATACCGTCGGTCCGATGCCGGGCGTGTCACTCGGGCCCACGACGACCGCGCCGGCCCCGTCGCCCAGGAGGAAGGAGATGCTGCGGTCGGTGGGATCGACGATGTCGCTGAGCTTCTCCGTGCCGATGACGAGCGCGTACTCGGCCGCACCGGAGCGGATGAGGGCGTCAGCCTGCGCCACCCCGTATGCGAAGCCGGCGCATGCCGCGTTGAGATCGTATGCGGCGGCGGGGTTCGATCCGACGCGATCGGCGACGATGGCCGACACGGAGGGCGTCTGCTTCGGATTGCTGATCGTCGCCACGATGACGGCGCCGATCCGATCGGCGGGAACACCCGAGCGCGCGATCGCCTCTTCCGCGGCCGATGCGGCGAGATCGATGGCTGTCGTGCCGGGGGTCGCACGCATGCGCGTGATGATGCCGGTGCGCTGTCGGATCCATTCGTCGCTGGAGTCGATGGGTCCGACGAGGTCGTCGTTGGGCACGGCGTTCTCGCCGCGGGCGGCGCCATACGAGTAGATGCGGGTGTGCGCGGCGCCCCGGGACTGCCGGAGGGTGGGGGTCATGAGTGAGGGCTCCGCTCAGGAGGTGGATGGGCTGAGGAGTTCGGCGGCGGCGAGCAGATCCGCCGGGGTCTTCACGGCGACCGCCGGCGTGCCGCGCAGTGCGCGCTTGGCAAGCCCGGTGAGGGTGCCGGCCGGTGCCAGTTCGACGAGACCGCTCACGCCGGCATCGGCGAACGCGGACATGCACAGGTCCCAGCGCACCGGGGAGGCCACCTGCTCGACGAGGAGGTCCAGGAAGAAGGCACCCTCGGTCACGCTCGATCCGTCGCGGTTCGTCCACAGCCGCACGTGCGGATCGTGCGTGGCGACCTCCGCGGCGGCGAGCCGCAGTTCGTCGACGGCGGGGGTCATCGCCTCGGCGTGGAATGCACCCGCGACCTGCAGGGCGACCACGCGGGTGCCGCGCACGGGCTCGGCCGCGAGGGCATCGAGGGCGGAGAGGGAGCCGGCGGCGACGAGCTGCCCGCCGCCGTTGTGATTGGCGGCGGTGAGGCCGAGTTCCGCCAAGCGGTCGAGCACGGCGACGGTGTCACCGCCGAGGACGGCGCTCATGCCGGTCGGCGACGATGCAGCTGCAGCCGCCATGGCGCGTCCGCGCAGACCGACGAGGCGCATCGCATCCTCCTCGGTGAGCACACCCGCGGCGGCGGCTGCCGTGAATTCACCCACCGAGTGGCCGGCGACACCGGCGACGTGGTCGTCTCCGAGGGCATTCCACGACAGCAGCCCAGCGGCGACGATCAGCGGCTGCGCGACGGCGGTGTCGCGGATCCGGTCGGCGTCCCACTCCGTGCCGGCGGCGACGAGGTCGACGCCGGACCACTCCGAATAGGCCGCGAGCCGCTCGCGGGCGCCGTCGAGTTCGAGCCAGGGGGTCAGGAAGCCCGGGGACTGCGAACCTTGACCGGGGAAGATCGCGATGAGCACCATCCCATCCTGCCAAGGATCAGCCGATGCGATGTGTGGCATGCCGCACAAGTGTCCCGGCATCGTTTGTCGCATCGCCACAGCACGATCTCGGTCGAGGTGCTTGCGGACCGAGGTCACGACAGGCGACGCGGGGCGCTCCGACGTCGTGTCGCGTCGGTTCCGATGGAGCCGAGGACGAGCGAGGTCTGCAGGATGAGGGCCTCCCGTGGTCCGGTCGCATCCCAGCCGATCACCTCGGAGACCCGTTTGAGCCGATAGCGCACCGTGTTGGGGTGCACGAACAGCTCGCGCGCGGTCGCCTCGAGGGACCGCCCGTTGTCGAGATAGCTCCACAGCGTCGTGACGAGATCGGTGCTGTGTGCCTGAAGCGGGCGATAGATCCGCTCGACGAGGGTCTGCTTTGCCAGGGGATCACCGGCCAGCGCTCGCTCGGGCAGGAGATCGTCGGCCTCGACGGGACGCGGAGCATGTCGCCACGCGCGTGCGACCGCGAACCCCGCCAGCGCCGCCCGGGCGCTCTGGCTGGCGTCCACGAGTGCCGGAACGACCGGGCCCAGCACAAGGTGACCCGCCCCGAAACCGGGCTCGAGACGTTTGGCGATCTCGACGAAGGGGAGGGCGCCGGATCCTTCGTCGGTGCGCACCGGATCCTCGGCGCGCCCGATCACGAGAACGAGCCGCGATCCCTGTACGCCGATCAGCACGTCCACGCCGAGCTTGCGTGCGGTGCGGCGCAGCTGATCGACGTCGAACTGCGCCGGGGTCGTGCCCACGAGCACGGCCACCTCGCCGTGGCCGTGCCACCCGAGGGCGGCGATCCGGCTGGGGAGCTCCTCGTCGGCCTCACCCGTGAGGATCGAGTCGACGACGAGGGCCTCCAGGCGCGCATCCCACAGCCCGCGGGCCTCCGCGGCGCGGGCGTAGACATCCGCGGCGGCGAAGGCGACCTCTCGCGAGTAGAGCAGGATGCCTTCCCGAAGGTCCTCGCCCTTGCCGGCCACGCGCTCCTCGGTGACCTCGACCGTGGCCCGGATCAGCTGCAGCGTCTGCTGCAGGCTCACGCTCCGGAGGAGTTCGCGAGGCGCGGCCGCGAAGATGTCGGACGCAATCCACGGCGTCGAGCCGGGATCGTCGTACCACTGGATGAACGAGGTGATGCCCGCCTGGGCGACCAGGCCCACCGCCGACCGACGCGCCGGCGGCATGTCGGCGTACCACGGCAGCGACTCCTCGAGGCGCTTGATCGTGGCGGTGGCCAGGTCACCCGAGATGCGACGCAGCCAGGCGAGCGTCTCGTCCTTGTCCATCTCCGCGGAGCGGGGCGGCATGTGTCCGGTCAGCTCTCGCCGCCCGCGTTGCCACTGGTGCCGGCGGTGACATCGTGGAGGCGGTACTTCTCGATCGCCTGCGCGGACAGCGACCGGTCGACCGCGCCTTCCGCCGCGAGCGCCTGCAGCGCCCGGACGACGATGGAAGGTCCGTCGATCTTGAAGAAGCGGCGCGCGGCGGGCCGCGTGTCGGAGAAGCCGAAGCCGTCCGCGCCGAGTGTGACGAACTGCTGCGGAACCCAGGGTCGGATCTGGTCCTGCACGGCGTGCATGAAGTCGCTGACCGCGACGACCGGTCCCTCGCCGTCCCGCAGCTTCTCGGTGACGTGGGCCGTCCGTGCTTCTTCGTCGGGGTGGAGGAAGTTGTGCTCGTCGGCGGCGAGTCCGTCGCGACGCAGCTCCGTCCAGGACGTCACCGACCAGACGTCGGCCTGCACTCCCCAGTCGTCACGCAGCAGCTGCTGCGCCTCGAGGGCCCACGGGACCCCGACGCCCGATGCGAGGAGCTGCGTACGCGGTCCCTCGCCCTCGGCGGCGGAGATGCGGTGCATGCCGCGCACGATGCCATCGACGTCGACGCCCTCCGGCTCGGCCGGCTGCACGAGCGGCTCGTTGTACACCGTCAGGTAGTACATGACGTTCGGGTCGGGGTGGTTGCCGCCGTACATGCGCTCGATGCCGGCGCGCACGATGTGGGCGATCTCGTACCCGTAGGCCGGGTCGTACGACACGGTGGCGGGGTTGGAGGAGGCGAGCAGGTGCGAATGACCGTCCGCGTGCTGCAGACCTTCCCCGGTCAGGGTCGTGCGGCCGGCGGTCGCGCCGATGATGAACCCGCGCGCCATCTGGTCGCCCGCCGCCCACTGCGCGTCGCCGGTGCGCTGGAAGCCGAACATCGAGTAGAAGATGTACACCGGGATGAGCGGTTCGCCGTGCGTCGAATACGCCGTGCCGACACCGGTGAACGCGGCCATCGCGCCGGCTTCGTTGATGCCGACGTGCATGATCTGGCCCTGCGGGCTCTCCTTGTAGGCCAGGAGCAGCTCGCGGTCCACGGACGTGTAGTGCTGGCCGTTCGGGTTGTAGATCTTCGCCGTCGGGAAGAAGGCGTCCATGCCGAACGTCCGTGCTTCGTCGGGGATGATCGGCACGATGCGGTGTCCGAAGTCCTTGGCGCGCAGCAGATCCTTCAGCAGGCGAACGAAGGCCATGGTCGTCGCGACCTCCTGCGTGCCCGACCCCTTCTTCGGCAGTGCGTAGGCCTTGTCGTCGGGAAGCTGGAGACCCACGTGATGGGTGCGTCGCTCGGGAAGGAAGCCACCGAGCGCGCGTCGACGCTCCAGCATGTACTGGATGGTCTCGTCCTGCTCCCCGGGGTGGAAGTACGGCGGCAGGTAGGGGTTCTCCTCGAGCTGCGCATCCGAGATCGGGATGTGCATCGCGTCGCGGAAGTGCTTGAGGTCCTCCAGCGTCATCTTCTTCATCTGGTGCGTCGCGTTGCGCCCCTCGAAGTGTGGGCCGAGGCCATAGCCCTTGATCGTCTTGGCGAGGATGACCGTCGGCTGGCCCTTGTGCTCGCGCGCCGCCTTGAAGGCCGCATAGACCTTGCGGTAGTCGTGCCCGCCGCGCTTGAGGTTCCAGATCTGCTCGTCGGAGTAGTCCTTCACCAGGGCGGCGGTGCGCTCGTCGCGCCCGAAGAAGTGCTCGCGCACGAAGGCGCCGTCTTCGGTCTTGTACGTCTGGTAGTCGCCGTCCGGAGTGACGTTCATGAGGTTGCGCAGGGCGCCGTCGTCGTCGCGCCCCAGGAGCTCATCCCACTCGCGACCCCAGATCACCTTGATGACGTTCCAGCCCGCCCCGCGGAAGAAGCTCTCCAGTTCCTGGATGATCTTGCCGTTTCCACGGACGGGGCCGTCCAGGCGCTGCAGGTTGCAGTTGACCACGAAGGTCAGGTTGTCCAGCCCCTCGTTCGCCGCGACCTGGAGCTGCCCGCGGCTCTCGACCTCATCCATCTCGCCGTCGCCGAGGAAGGCCCAGACCTGCGAGTCGGCGACATCCTTGATGCCGCGGTTCGCGAGGTACTTGTTCGTCATCGCCTGGTAGACGGCGTTGATGGGCCCGAGGCCCATCGAGACGGTGGGGAACTGCCAGAACTCCGGCATGAGACGCGGATGGGGGTAGGAGGGGAGCCCGTGCGGCGCGGCGGACTTCTCCTGACGGAATCCGTCGAGCTGGTCCTCGCTCAGCCGCCCCTCGAGGTAGGCGCGGGCGTAGGTGCCGGGGGAGGCGTGTCCCTGGATGAAGATCTGGTCACCGCCCGACGGATCGTCCAAGCCGCGGAAGAAGTGATTGAAGCCGACCTCGTAGAGGGCGGCGGACGAGGCGTATGTGGAGATGTGGCCGCCCACCGCGATGCCGGGGCGCTGCGCACGGTGCACCGTGATGGCGGCGTTCCAGCGGATCCACGCGCGGTACCGGCGCTCGAGCTCCTCGTCGCCGGGGAACTCCGGCTCCGCGTCGGGCGCGATCGTGTTGATGTAGTCGGTCGTCGGGACCATCGGCACGCCGAGGTGAAGCTCCTTCGACTCCTTCAGGAGGCTCAGCATGATCTCGCGTCCGCGTTCGTGGCCGCGAGCGTCGACGAGCTGCTGCAGCGACTCGCGCCACTCCGCGGTCTCGTCGGGATCGCTGTCGAGAGGGCCCTGGGAGTACGGATCCTGGTCGTGGACAGTCACGGGAGACCTTTCGTCTGATGGCAGATCGTGCCAAGCAATCGGGGGGCGCGATGCCGCGTTTGTCTGCGATGCACAAACACGCCGCCGCTCAGCCTACCGTCCTGCCGGGACGGTGACTCCGATGCGCCGGTCGTGGTGGTTCTCCACCCTAGACTGGACGACCTGGGGCCTTTAGCTCAGCTGGTAGAGCGCCACGTTTACACCGTGGATGTCGTCGGTTCGATCCCGGCAGGGCCCACCACATCCATCAGGTACAGGTGGCGGCGCATGAGGCGCCCGCCGACCGATGGGGTGCGGCGCTCGAAAAGCGTGCCGACACTGACTCCGAGAATCTCTGCGATCTCTTGCACGTCGTTGGTCGAGAACATGACCTTGTTGGAAAGACGACGACTCAACCACATCTCGTTCTCCCCGAGCGTCCGGGCGAGGTCGGCTGGGCGTGAGTCGATCCGGGCAAGTTCGGCCCGGATGTTGCTTGCGACGGTTTCGTTCGCAGTAGCAAGGCGAGGTGCGCTGGTAGCGGCTTCGGTCATGGTCTGAATGTAACGCATGCCGATACGCCGTGTCTACAGGGCGTTACATCGACACGCCGAAAGTGTCATTGATGCATTGACAAACGCTCTCGTGCGTCTACGGTCTAACGCATGGCGATAGAAACTAACGCTGACGTGGCTCGCCGAGTACGCGGCCTCGCGGCAGAGAAGCAGATCAAGCAGTCCGCGCTCGCGGCGGCGTTGCACGTGTCGCGGATGGCGATGTGGCGCCGGACTACTGGCGAGACGCCCATCACTGCGCAGGAGCTGATCGTGCTCGCTCGTGTGATTGGCGTTCCTGTCGCGGCCTTCTACTCCGAGTCGCCAGTCGAAGAGATGGCGGTGGCGTCGTGAGCGCTCTCCGCTTCCTCCTCGCCGCGACGGTCGTGTTCGTCGCCGTGTTGTGCGCCCCGTACTCGGTGAGCCCCGGGGTCAACGGTGCGGACATCGTGTGCTGGTTCGCCCCGGTCGCGCTGATCTTCATCGCCTGGCCTCGCCGATCCAAGACCCCTGCCGGGGGCGATACGTCCCCCGCGTCTGCCGATTCACCCAGTGTCGGCGCGCCCCCGGCAGGCCCCCGCATCTAGTCCTCATCACCCCACCACCTACAGGAGTCACCCCTCATGGATGACATTGCGATCTTCTGCGCCTACTGCGCGGCCGCCGTCACCTTCATCGGACTGTCGATCTTCGCCGCTGTGCGGATCAATGCGGAGGCCGAACGTGAAGCAGAGCTCGACGTGGAGCTGGACCGATGACCGCGTTCTTCGTCGCCGGCACACCGGTGCAGCAGGGCTCCAAGACCGCCTACGTTGTCGGCAAGCGTGCGGTGCTCACGGACAGCAACAAGGCGCAGCTGAAGCCGTGGCGCTCCGAGGTCGCCCGTGTGGCTGAAGCGACCTGGTGGAGCCTCAACCGGCTTGAGGGGCCTGTCCAGGTGTCGGCCGTGTTCGTCATGCCGCGAGGCACCACGGTGAAGCGCGAGCTGCCGTCGGTCGCCCCCGACATCGACAAGCTCGTCCGCGCTCTGCTCGACGGCGTCACCGACGCCGGGAATGTCTGGCGAGATGACGCGCAGGTCGTGCGTCTCGTCGTCGACGAGGTCTACGGCGTGGCCCCCGGCGTGCATGTCGACATCACCCCAACCTCACGCGTCGCGATGGTCGCGGCGCTCACCGAGAACGCGGCCACGGCCGCCACGAAAGGAATCGCATCATGACCGAGATCAAGCCCACCGCGTTCAAGCGGGGCGTCCCCGCCGAACAGGCCAACGGCCTCTACGGCATCGAGGACGAACTGATCGACCTGGCCGCCGGCGAGCAGATCGTCGCCGTTGTCACCTTGACCGTCGAGGAGGTCATGGAGAAGCGCAACGCCGGTGAGGTGTGGCCGGTGGTGGGGTTCACCCACATCGAGCCGCTTCACCATCCGGACGCGATCACCGCGGCGCTGAAGCTGCGTGACGAGGCGTACAAGAAGCGCACCGGTCAGGATGAGCTCGACATCCCCGAGGACGACTGATGTCCGCGCCGGCAGCGCTCTCGCCCGAGCATCTCGAACAGCTGCAGGCGGACCACGGCCTGACCGAGGCGGCATCCGAGTCGAAAGCCTGGGACGCCTGGGGCCGGCACCGGTTTGGCGTGTCGTGGCGGCAGGGGTTCCGCACCGCATGGTGGGCCGCCGTGAGGTGGGTGCTCGAGCAGCAGATGCAGATCGACGAGCTCACCGAAGGGCAGATGCTCGCCGAGCTCCGTAAGGGCCCCGCCTCCATCTACTGGCCGATCAAGGCCGACGACCCGCGGTTCTACGCCGACTGCCCTCGCTGCCGGCGTCCGGTGCTGATCGACGCGCGCGGTCTCTGCGACACGTGCGCCTACGAGTTCGAGGAAGACAGGAGCCTCTGATGGCCATCACCACACGCAAGCCCACCGGTGTTCCACCCTGGCCGATCATGCTACTCGCGGGCCGCGAGAAGGCAGGGAAGACCTGGGCGGCGTTGTCCGCGTCGGGATCACCGCTGGTCGGTCGAACGCTGTACGTCGGTCTGGGCGAGGATGACCCGGACGAGTATGGCCTGATCCCTGGTGCGGAGTTCGAGATCGTCGTCCACGACGGCACGTTCGAGGGGTTCCTCGGCGCGGTCCGCGATGCGGTAGCGGAGCCGCCGGTCGGGGGCCTGCCGACGCTGATCGTCGTGGACTCGATGACGCGTCTGTGGAACCTGATCCAGGACAACATGCAGGCGATCGCGAACCGTCGCGCGAAGGGCCGGAAGACCGCGTCGGGGGACTACACGATCTCGACGGATCTGTGGAACGTCGCCGCCGGGCAGTGGCAGGACGTGATGGATGCGCTGCGGATGCATCAGGGTCCGGTGATCCTCACGGCACGTCTGGACTCGGTCGCGGTGATGGAGAACGGCACGCCGACCGCTCAGAAGGAATGGAAGGTGCAGGCCCACAAGACGCTCGTGTTCGACGCTTCGGTCGTTGTCGAGATGCGAGAGCGGGGCAGCTTCCTGATCACCGGACTCCGCTCGGTGCGGATCGCGCTCGAGAAGCCGAAGCAGTACCCGGACTTCACGGTCGAGAAGCTCTGGGGAGACCTGGGCCTCGCTGAGGGCACGGGGAAGCGTGAGCACGCCGCGGTCGTCGCCGACAAGTCGGGACCCGAGCCCGGACAGCCGACGAAGCAAGATCGCGTGAACGCAGCTGTCGCGGCGGTGCAGAAGGCGTCGACGCCGGAGAAGCTCGACGAGATCGAGGAGCACGCGAAGAAGCTCGGCATCGACGGTATCGAGCCGCTGAAGGGAGCGCTCGCTGCGAGGCGCGCTGATCTGGGCGCATCCTCTGGCGACGCTTGGGCGCCATCAGGGCCGGTGTACGTCGACTCGAACGGTGACGCGCACGACGGGACGGTAGACCAGTGGCCTGTCGCTGAGGTGAAGCCGTGATCGCCGTTGATGCCCCGCTGGTGCGGGACCGTGACGGCGCGATCCTCGGCATCGACTTCCGCCGCACCGAGCTGTCGCCGATTCAGGTGCCCGGTGTGATCGAGGCGAAGCAGGTGATGCTCGGCGACGAGATCCGTGCGCACGACGTCGAGGGTGTCGTCTACACCAAGCGCTCGCACGGCACAGATGGAACCGTGTACCTCGGAGTGACGACGGCGGATGGTGCGGAGATCCTGCTCGAGCTGCGCAGCAGTGAGCGTGTGCACGTGACGGCCGTTGGAGCGTTCGACCGATGAGCACTCCCGCTGAGGTACTGCGCGACCTGATCGGCCTGGAGGTGGATCCGGAAGACGCGCTGCACAAGAAGCTCGCCGAGACGGTCTATCGACTCGGCCCGGGCGCGACGTACGGGCAGCGGATCGTGTCGCTCCGCTTCGACTTCGTGTGGGAGCTCCGCGACGCCGGGAAGGTGTACGGCACCGCGAAGGCCGACTACGAGAACGCTGTGGCGGTGAAGGTCGTCGAGCTCACGGAGAAGGCTGAACTCGATGGCAAGAAGATCTCGCTCGGGTTGGCCCAGGCGATGGCGGAGAGGGACGCGTACGAGCTGAAGCTGACCTACCTGGTGGCGGAGCAGCGGGAGCGTGCCATGCGGAAGTTCCTCGACGCGCTCGACGCCGCGCTCGACAACCACCGCACGGATCGCGCCGACTCGCGCGCCGGGGACCGGGCGCACGCGCAGGGCTACGGCGGGGGTGCGTGATGGGCGCCGGAGATTTCACCGCGGCGACGGTGCGGCTCGTGTTCTTCGCTCGCGACTGCGAGCAGTGCTTCCGGTGTCGCCGCCCGCTGCGGTGGGAGGACCGGGGGATCGGGTGGTCGGCGCACCACCGTAAGCCGCGCGGGGCTGGTGGCGTGTTCGGCGCTGCGGCAGAAGCGGTCGCGTCGCCGGCGAACTGCCTGGTCCTGTGCGGGTCGGGCACGACGGGATGCCACGGGTGGGTCGAGAAGAACAGGCGTGTCTCGGTCGAGATGGGACTGCTGATCTCGCGGCTTGGCGTCGGCGACGAGTTCGAGCCGGCTCGGGTTCGGGTGCAGCGAGAAGACGAGACGTGGTGGCTGCTGACAGCTGGCGGCCGAGCAGTGGAAGTGGAGGCCAAGACATGGGCGTAGCAGGTGGCGTGCCGGTCGCTGAGGCGACGGCGAAGGACTTCATGCAGGTCCGCGCAGCGCTCGTGCGTCGCCTTGGAGGCGCGAACGAGGCGCTGGTGTGGACTCGCATCGATTGGCGGGCGGACTCCGCGCGGGTTGCGCATCAGACGGAGGACGGCACCCACTGGTGGGCGGCATCGCATCGCGAGATCGCTGAGGAAACCGGGCTGTCGCCCGACCAGGTCGCGCGAGCGATCAAGAAGCTCGTCGAGCGTGGATTCCTCCGCGAGGACAAGCATCACGGGTTCGACCGTCGTGGGAGTTACTCGCCGATCTACGCCCATTCCGCGGATTCGCCAAATGGCGAAATCGCCGCTTCCATTCCGCGCGATCGCCAGATGCATTCCGCGGATTCGCCAGATGTACCTCTTATAGAGACATCAGATACAGGAGACACCCCTGTAGTCCCCAAGGGGGACGACGTCGACGAGGTGCTCGGTGTGATCTGGCATCTCTGGCCGACTCCTCGGCGGGGTACGACGAAGGTCGCTAGGGCGAAGCTCGCGGCCGCGCGGAAAGCAGTGCCGCTCCCGATCGTCCTCGAGGCAGTGCGGCGCGATGTCGCGGTGTGGCGGTCATGGCCGCCACAGGACGTGCAGTACATCCCGCTGTTGACCACGTGGCTGAATCAGGGGCGGTGGGAGCCGCAGGCAGCAGCACAACCGCGTCAGGGGCGGGTCTCCACTGTCGACGCTGGGCGCGCTGCTGACGCGATCCTCGCGCAGCACGAGCGTCGGTCGGTGTCCGCGTGAGTCCCCGGGAAGCGAACGTGCTGCTGACGCGTGCAGCGCTGATCGACAGTCGCCTGCGTCGTGATCCGGAAGAGCGGGCGCAGATGGCGATCGAGTGGGCAGACGTCCTCGCGTCGGTGCCGTTGGAGCTCGCGATCGAGGCGATGCGCGAGCACTACCGGGAACAGACTCGGTCCATCATGCCCGCGGACATCGTGGCCCTGGTCGCGGACATGCCTGCGGCTGGTCACGAGCATCCGGTGGACGCCCGCGAATGGCTCGGCGCACGAGGTGTAGACCCCGTCGAGTTCCAGGCCCGCATAGAGGCGGGGGAGCGTCCGACGCGTGTGCTGCGTGAGCTGGGATCGGGGATGGGCTCGTGACCGAAGTGACGTTGCCGTACGACCGGACCGCGGAGCAGTCGGTGCTCGGCGCGGTGATGCTGTCGCCGGACGTGCTGGACGATGTGATGTCGATCGTCGAGCCGGGCGACATGCACGACCCGAGGCACGAGACGATATACGCCGCGGTGCGGCGCCTGCACGAGCGGAACGCGCCCACCGATGTCGTCGCGGCGACAGACGAGCTCCTCGCAGCCGGGGAGCTGAACGGGCAGCTGGACGCCGCCTATCTCCACGAGCTGACATCGGTCGTCCCGACCGCGGCGAACGGCGCCTACTACGCCAGCATCGTTCACGAGCACGCGATCCGCCGGCGTCTCCTGGACGCGGCGACCGCGATCGCGCAGATCGCAGCGAACACCGGCATCGAAGCTCTCGACGCGGTCGAGATCTCGCGGGAGAAGGTCGACGGTGTCGGCGCGAACACGGCCCCCGCGATCGAGCAGTTCGGTGGCGCGGCGTTCGACTCGTTCGTGAAGGGTCTCGACGAGAAGCCCCGCTACATCCCCACCCCGTGGTGGGACATCAACAACCACCTCGGCGGGCTCCGTGCCGGCGGGCTCTATGTCGTCGGCGCGCGGCCGGGACAGGGCAAGTCGATCATTGGCCTGCAGACGGCGCTGCGGCTCGCGAAGGAGGGACCGGTCGCGTTCTGCTCGCTCGAGATGTCCCGCGACGACCTGATGGCGCGGCTCGTGTCCCAGCTCGCGCAGGTGTCGCTGCATTCGCTGGTGAATCACGAGGTGTCGAAGTCGGGGTGGCAGAACATCGCGATGGTCCGCCAGCAGATCCAGCAGCTGCCTCTGTTCGTGTCGACCTCCGATGAGGTGTCGACGATCACGCAGGTGCGCGCGTTCGCTCGGTCTGTAGCGCGTCGTGCTCCGAAGGGTCAGCGGCTCGCTGGTGTCGTCGTCGACTACCTGCAGCTGCTCACGTCGGGGGAGCGGGTCGAGTCCCGGCAGGTGGAGGTCGCGAGCTTCTCGCGGGCGCTGAAGCTGCTCGCGCAGTCACTCGGCGTGCCGGTGATCGCCCTTTCGCAGCTGAACCGTGGGTCGACGACGCGACGGTCGAACCGGCCGACGCTGGCGGACCTGCGTGAGTCGGGCGCCATCGAGCAGGACGCCGACGCGGTCCTCCTGCTTCACCGCGACGAGAAGAACTCCCCGAACCGGCTCGACGTGGATATCGCGAAGAACCGGCAGGGGCAGCAGGGGCGCGTGTCGCTGCAGTGGGAGGGCACGTTCTCCCGCGTGGTGTCGCGCGCATGGTCACCGGCGAGCTTGCTCGACGACAACGAAGGGAACAGGACATGGCAGTGAAGACGATCGTTGGGCGCCTCGGTGGTGTGCCGGAGGTGCGCGCGGCGGGTGGGAAGCACGTCGCGTCGTTCAGCGTCGCGGAGACGAAGCGTCGCTTCAACCGCGAGACGAACCAGTGGGAGGACGAGTTCACGATCTGGCATGACGTGGAGTCGTGGCAGGCGGCGGACGTCCTGGGGCAGCTGCAGAAGGGCACCCTCGTGATCGTCGAGGGGGAGGAGCGGGACGCTTCGTACGAGAACCGTGAGGGCCAGCGGGTGCGGAAGATCGTGATTCGCGCGCGCACGGTCGGCACGGTCGTGCGCGACGCGCCGGCACAGCAGCCTTCGGGCTGGTCGGGGTCGGACAACGGGGCGCCGTTCTGATGGCCGCGGGACGCCGAACACAGGTCCAAGCGATCGACGAGCTGACTGAGCAGCTTCGGGTCGCGAACACGCTGCAGGCCCTCGCGCTGGGTCCGTCGGCGTGGGAGCACGACACATCAACGCGAGCGACGACGCCGACGGCGGTTGCTCGTCTTCATCAGCGGAACGCGTTGCGCGCGGAGGTGCGCGCGGCGCTGGGCATCAAGGAGGAGTCATGAGCATCCAGGCTGAGATCACCGTGACGGTCGCCGAGGTGGAGGTGACCGACGACTACCGCGTAGGGCTCTCAACGATCGAGCTGGCCACCACCTACACCCCAGACGAGGCGCTGCAGCTCGCCGAGGAGCTGGTCGCCGCGGCCGAGGAAGCACGCACGGCCGCGGGCATGGACCTCGCAGAGGTCGCGGTCCCGTCGGAGGTGGTGCACGCCGCGCCCCCGTTCGGTGGCCAGGTCACGGCGTGTTGCGGGAAGCCGATGCGTTCACTCGACATGCCCGACCGGGTCAGCTACGAGTCGGGCGAGGTCACGTGCTGGGGCAATGCGTCTCACGGGTTCGACGTCGACGGGCAGGTGGCGCCGTGAGCACGCCACTGCTGACACCGCTCGAGGAGAGATGGCTCCCCGTGCCGGGCTATGAAGGTCTGTACGAGGTGAGCGACCTAGGTCGAGTCCGATCGTTGGATCGGGTCGTCATGAACGGTGGTCGAAGGTCCAATCGCACAGGCCGAGTCCTCAGCCCAGGCAGGGTTCCCGGCGCCAACAACGGGCACCAGTACCCGACAGTTGTACTCAGTCGACGCGGCGAGCACCACACCGCGCGTGTTCACCGTCTGGTAGCCGAGTCGTTCTGCGAAGGACGTGCGCCAGGACTTGAGGTTCGACACATCGATGGCGACCCGACCAACAACGCAGCGACGAATCTGCGGTGGGGCACGAAGTCTGAGAATCAGCGCGACACGACCGCGCATGGAACGCACCGCAACGCCCGCAAGACGCACTGCTCTCGAAATCATCCGCTGGAGGCGCCGAACCTTGAGGCGACGAGAGCTTCTCGAGGATGGCGACTGTGTCTCGCATGCAAGCGGGCACGTGCGCAGTCGGTGGCGACGGGAGTGCCGCTGTCGCAAGAGATGGCAGACGCGCACTACGCGCGAATCTCGGGGGCGACGTCATGACGATCCCGGTTCTGACCCCTCTGGAATCTGCCATCTGGGACGAGGACGTGATCACGGACATCGAGGGGCGGGTCGAGGACGATCTGAACTGTCAGCACGGCGGGTGCACGAACGCAGCCGACCTGCGCGCGGTGATGCGCTGCTGCCGGCGCTACGGCCTCATGTGCACGACGTGCCGCGACGACTCCGAAGCGCGCGTCGAGTTCGCGGCCGCGTTCACGGAGATCTGCTGCGGTCACTGCGAGCACGAGTTCCCCCGCTGGTCCCGGTGGAGCGACATCGTGGAGGAGTTCGCGCTGTGACATTCCTCGCCCGCTTCAACAGCCCCTGCGCGGACCGGTCCTGCGACGAGCCGATCGAACGCGGCGACATCGTCGAGTACGTCGACGACGAGCTCGTGCACGAAGGATGCCGGCCGACGCCGCCTCGCCCGCCACGCCCGGTCTGCCATGTCTGCTTCATCGAGATCGCTCCGAACGGTGCCTGCGGATGCGGAGTGCTCGCATGATCATCCCCGTCGACGCGATCGACCCCACCGCCACCGCCCGCCGGTGGTCGGAGAAGTTCACCTACCACCTCGACCTGATCCCGGTCGTCCTCGAAGCGATCGTCGAGACCACCCTCCCCGCGTTGGGGGTGTCGCGTGGCGGATCACGCTTCGACCGGCCACAGGTGACCGGTGGCGGCTACCAGGACACCATGAGCGCCATGCTGGCGGTGTTCGACCAGTCGGGCCGCGCAGACGGCATACAACCGTCTGCCGCGGTGAAGGACGCCCGGGAGCTCTGGTCGTGGCTCGTGGAGTACACCAACGCCGTCGACGCATGGATTGCCCCCACCCGGCCGGCGCCGACTCTCGCCTCCCGCCCCGACGCTGATCCGCTCACCGCGCGCGCTCTCGCCCTCACCGCCTGCGGTTGGCTCATCGACCACGCCGACACCATCCACACCGTCACCGAGCTCGACGAGCACAGCGAAGCGATGTTCACCGAGATCCGCCGCCTCCGCGGCCGGTACGGGGTGACCCCGAGGCCCAGGACACCGCGTGAGATGTGCACGACGTGCGGGCGCCGCGACGTCGTCGCAGCGTGGGCGTCTGACCCGTCCGGATCACCGAAACCGATCCGCGTTGCACGATGCCGCAGCTGCGGTGAGACCTGGCGAGGTGACTCGTGAGCGCCGGACCTATCGCGCAGGCACGTCGCGCCCACGTTGCCCCGAAGACGTCGACGGCCGCGAAGGACCGGGTCTGCGCTGACGGGACAGCCCTGCACGGCACAGCGTCGCGCGCGTACTGCGGCCGCACCTCCGGGAAACGCGCGACCACATGGTCGGAAGTCACCTGCACCGACTGCGCCGCCGCACGCCGCGCCGACCTCGCCGCGAACGAGAGGACGAACGCATGATCTGCCCCGAATGCCGCGACGGGAAGCCCCGGAACTGCACCGGCTGGACCCTGAACGACGCCGACGAGCTAGTCGACTGCGATCAAGCCGCCGACCTCAACACGACCGACGTTCAGCCCACTGGCTCAACCCGCGGGTACGACCGGTGCCACATCACGGACGGGTGCGGGGGAGACGAAGCATGCGCCTACCTCTGCCCCAAGTCCAAGGTCCATCAGTTCTGTGCTTTGGAGGAGGAAACCGATGCAGACCACTGAATCGACACTCAAGGCCGACTTCCTCGCCGCACGCACCGCCCGTGGAATCAGCCTCAAGAACGCGGCGAAGGAGATCGGCTGCGCGTTCTCGATCATCGTCCGCATGAACCGCGGCGTCAGCATCTCGCCCGAGTCTGAGGCTCGCATCCGAGAGTGGACCGATCGACAGCCAAAGACCCCCGCCGATCACATCCCCGGTGAAGAGTGGCGCCCCGTCATCGGATGGGAGGGCATCTACGAGGTGTCGGATCACGGTCGGGTTCGGAGCGTCGAGCGGACTATCCCGCACGGGTCAGGATTTCCGATGGTCCGAGTCAGTCACGTTCTCCGCCCAGGGTCGCTCCGCAAGGCCGGTCATCAGCTCGTCTGCCTCATGGATGGCGTCGGCGGTCGCAAGCAGTCCCGGTACGTGCATCAGCTCGTGCTCGAGGCGTTCGTCGGCCCCATGCCGGAGGGGATGGAGGGGTGCCACTACGACGGTGACCCGCGGAACAACCGTCTCGAGAACCTGCGGTGGGACACACACGCCGGGAACATGCAGGACGCCGTGCGACATGGCACCCACCCCGGATTCAAGAATCGCAAGGATCTCATCCAGTCGAGGCGGGACGCATCGTGAGCGATTGGACCTACACCTGCACCGGATGCAATCGGGTCTTGGATCCGGCGCAGCTCGAAGAGTACGGCCACGTCTGCGATGGATGGTGGGACGAGCACGGCATCTACGACGAGCTCCCGCGCATCCGAGTCGAGGCTCCCAACCAGGCCAACAGGGGTTCGGAGGAATCATGAGCATTGGAATCACTCGACCGAATGGGTCGGTCTATCGGCCTCGCAAGATCCGCGCGCAGCTGCTCGGAAACGAGGACGAGACGAACGCGGTCGTCGTTCTCGGCACTCACGACCTGGCGGATGCGCGGATGCGCGCTCAGGCGGAGGTGAACGAGCTCAACAGCGGCATCGACTACCAGTTCTTCATCCGACCGAGTGACCACGGAAAGAGGGTCTGGTACCGACAGAAGCTCTGGGGCTTCCACGAGGATGCCCCGCTCTACGGCTTCGAAGTCGATGAGGAGCGCGGAGTGGCTGGCGTGGAGTTCGACATCATCACAGAGTTCGACCTGGACGACGCTTGCCTTGACGAGTTCGAAGCTCCCGAGGCCGTCAGGGGTTCGGAGGAATCATGAGCACGGATCAGAACGTCGACGAAGCGTACAAGGTCTGGACCGCGGACGACGCGCGCCTCCTGCCCCCTGGGCAGTGGTGCATGGACGCCACCGGCACGGTCTACTGCCTGGTGGACACTCACCTGGGCTTCCCGCAGCGCATGGCGATGTCCAAGGGCGGACGCGGATTCACTGCACTAGACAACATCGAGTACCCGCTGCACCTCGCGGACTTCGACGGTGATTGCGAGCACCGGTGGGGCGCGAACGAGATGGGGCACTGCCGCCGTTGCGGCCAGGTGTCACATGACGCGCACCCCACCCATTTCGACGCCGAGCAGATGCGAGTATTCCGACTCGCGGCCGAACACAACGCGCGAGTCGCAGGCTCCCAAGAGGCCGACAGGGGGTCGGAGCACTCATGAGCGACGACCTGATGGGAGCCCTCCTCGCCTCGCTCCGGGAGCATCGCGCAGAGCAGCGCAAGCGCGACAACGAGCCCTGCCCGAAGTGCGGAGGTGACCGGTTGCGAACAGATTTCACAGGTAGTGGTCGTTGCCATTCCCCGCTTCCAGCCACCATTCAAAGAGGAGCAGGTGGCATGAATGAGGCCCAGAAACTACGTGAGGCGGCCGCAATCGGGTGGGACGCCGCTGTCGAAGCGATGCGATACGAGGACGGAGAGCCCGTCGAGATCGTCAGCATGACGAACCCGTACAGACAGGCTCCCAACCAAGAGGATGGCCGCCATGCCGATTAGGCCCGAGAATCGCGAACGCTACCCGGCGGACTGGCCGGACATCAGCGCCCGCATCAAGCACCGCGCCGGGTGGCGGTGCGAGTGCGAGGGGGAATGCGGGCGCGGCACGCACGAGGGCCGGTGTCCGAACCTCCACCAGCTACCCGCGTATGGCACCGGATCTCGCGTGGTGCTGACAACGGCGCACCTCAACCACCAGCCGGAGGACTGCCGGCCCGAGAACCTCAAGGCCATGTGCCAGGGATGCCACCTGCACTACGACCGCGAACACCATGCCGAGACGCGAGCAGCGAACCGCGTCAGGACCAACGAAGAAGAGGACCGGGGCACAGCATGACTCAGACGATCGTCGACTTCGACTGGCTCTATGTGGCGCCCGACTGGGATCTGCTGCATCACGCCACCATCGCCGGATTAGACCCGGAGGGAGACGTGGTGGAGCAGCTCTGGGACGGGCTCGGATCGAACGTGACCCTCGACTGCGGCGCTGTCGTGGACCGGGCGGAGATCCCGGGCATGTTCTCACGCATGAGCACCCCACGGTGTGCGTCGTGCTGCGAGATCAACGGGCTCCCGGTGGGCATCGGCTCACCGAAGAACGACAAGGAGTGTCGGGCGATCCTGCGCATGGACGACCCGGCCGAGTCCAGGACCAACGAAGGAGAGAAAACCAATGGCTAAGGCGCATGGGGCGATGACCAGCCTCAACCTGCATGACACGGGAGCGGAGGCAATTGCCGCCGCGGTGGAGAGGGCGCGCAACACGACGATCGTGATCGGCGTCGATCAGGACAAAGGGGCGTTGTTGATCGACATCGACACGCAGGTCGACATTTGCTCCGGTGCCGCGGAGATGCAGGACCACCTGCGGCTCATCATCGAAGCGCTCAACGGCTACGATCCGTTCGCGGCTGAGGGTAGCGACGAAGCTACAGATCGCGGCAACAGTGGAGGTGCGGAATGAGGACCATCTGGAAGTACCAGATCAACTACTTCCGGGAGACGGTCGGCACCTTCCAGATGCCGGGTGGCGCACGGTTCGTGCATGCCTCCGCGGAGTTCATCAACCCCGGATCTCTCCAACATAACGCCGTGTCGCTGTGGTTCGAGGTCGACCCGGAAGCGGGGAAGGAGTTCCGCGTGTTCGAGCTGTTCGGTACCGGGCATGACATCCCAGACGGTGCCGGCGAATACCGGGCCACGGTCATCGCACCGCCGCTGGTGCTGCACGTCTACGAGCGGGAGGGGTCTGGTTCATGAGCACCGCAGACGAGTACACGCCCACCACGGGAGATGTGCGCGAAGGCTACGTGGACGCGAAGGCCATATACGACCGCACCGCGAGCGGGGCCGAGTTCGACCGCTGGCTGTCGTCCCTGTTGGAGGGGGAGCGTGCCCGCGCACGCACCGAGACCAGCGATGCTCAGCGGTATGCCGATGATCTCCTCGCATATGTCGACTATTGCCTCGGCCTTCCGATGTACCAGAACGCGATCAGCGACTACGGGGAGGGTGTCGTCGAGACGCTCCGGATGGTCAAGCGGACCTTGACGAACGGTCTCCACCCAGACGCGCGAGCCGCCGCACAGCACGCAACGAATCACACGATTCGGAGCACAGAGGGATGAAGTCTCTGACGGAGATCAAGCGCTGGGCCACACTGCGGTGCGCGCATTGCGGGCACCGGTTCCGGTGGTCCCGAGACGCCCGCCACGCCACGAGCAACAGAGACGGCAAGGTCTACCACGGCCCGTGCCTCGCCTACATCCTCTGGCGGCGCGACGCCGAGCAGCGACTAGACGTCCTCGGGTGGGTCATGGAGATCGCGGACCTCACGCCCGACGACGTGAAACAGGTGCTGGAACTGCGCATGTCGATGGACCTCTCGACCCTGGATCAGGGCGGGAAGGCATGGCGAGTGTTCAACGACCTATCGAAGCGCGGCGGCTCCCAACCGACCGAAGGGCGCACTTCCGATGGCTGACGTGACCTGCACCGGCTGCGGCGACACAGTCACCGAGGACGAGAACGACCCTGCCCTCGGGTCGAAGCTCACCGCCCACATCGAAGCCTGCGACACCCACGAGTGGCAGAAGCCCTGCACCCACACCGGACCCTGCTGGAAGACCGGGTAGACGATGCCGACTCTCACGTATCGGGAGGCCGCGAAACGCGTTGGTCGCTCACGCCGCGCTATCCAGTACTGGCGGGCCCGCGGGATGCCGATGGAGTGGGAGACCCGCAACGGACAACGCGTCCGCGTCGTCGAGCAGCGCACCCTCCTCGCATGGTGGCGTCAACGCCTCAAGAACGACCCGGTGCACCAGCAGCGCCTACGCGCCCAGATAGCCGCGCAGATGGAAGCACAGGGCTAGACACGCCGTGTCCCGAACAAGAGTTGACACCAGTTCGCTTTCACCCCTTACCTTCAAGATCAGACACAACTCACGAAGGCCCCGGCCCGAGCACTCCAACTGCTCCCGGGGCCTTCGTCGTTCCCTCGGCCGGGAGTAGAGCCGCCGCGCACACACGACGTCGCCGGCGCGAGAGCACGCTCCTCCCGGCCGAGTGGGGTCTGTGCGACAGGAGGTCCCTGCGATGGAGCATGAAGACCTTCGCGTCGACGTACTCATTGCGACGAGGAGTATCCCGCTCGTGAACGGACGCGGGCAGACGGCCAAGTCGATCCTCGAGGCTCGTTCAGAGCCACGCGGTAGCTGTCTCCTGTGGCAGGGGCCTCCCGACCGGGACGGGTACGGGCGGGTGAAACTTCAGGGCCAGGACTACCTCGTGCACCGGGTCGCCTACACGATCGAGCGTGGCGAGATCACCGCCGGCTACACCATCGACCACACCTGCCGAGACCACGCCTGCATCAACGTCGACCACCTCGAGGTCGTCACTCTCCAGGAGAACCAGCGACGGCGAGGACGAGCCACGACGACACACTGCCCGAATGGTCACCTCTGGGCAGACGACAACCTCCGCCCCATCCGGCGAGCCTCAGGCCTGGTGGACAAGTTCTGCCGGGCGTGCTCGCGCGAACAGGCGAGGGAAAGGCGCCGACGCGCCGCATAGACCGGTGTTCTTTCTAAGGACTCCCACAATGGCTAGCGATTCCTCTGGCCAGGAGCACCTGCACCGAACGAGGGGCGCCACGACCACACCAAGGCGGGCGCCCCTCCCACACGCCAGGAGGCCAGGATGAACCGCATCGAGTTCTACAAGCGCACCGACGGGAAGTGGGCGTGGCGGCTCATCGCCAGCAACGGGCAGGTCATCGCCACCGACGGCGGCCAAGGGTACGAGAACCGCGCCGACTGCGAACGCGTCGGCAAGGCGATCGTCGTCGGCCTATACGCACCCGCCGGCCTCGAATGAGCCAGCACCACAACAGCACCCGAGCCGACCGGATCGCGAAGGCGAAGTTCAAAGCCGAATGCGCCGCAAACGACCTCCCCTGCTGGCTCTCCGGCTGCACCATCGACTACGACGCCCCCTGGGACGACTTCGACAACCCCCGCCGCTTCCAACGCGACCACTTCTTCCCCGCCAGCACCCACCCCGAGCTCTACTACGACCCGGAGAACTGGCGACCCTCCTGTGCCGAGTGCAACGAAGCACGAGGCAACAGCATGGCCATCGGCGGCCTCGGCATCCTCTCCCGCCAATGGGTACCCACCGAATAGGAACGGAGACCCAGATGGCAATCACAGCAGGGGTCGCGAAGGTCAGTATCACCCTGTCCGTCGGAGACGACGCAAGCGAGGTAGCGAGCATCGACATCCCACTCCGGGTGACGACGCGCAAGGATGCGTCCACGATCCACGTGAACGAGATCACCGCCGACGTGCGACGCGCCACACAGGCATTCATGCGCGCGCTCACCAACCACGACAGCCCACCCCCAACACCCCTTCCACCGCAAACACGCGGTGTCCGCATCCCACTCTGACGGGGGAGGGGCGTTTACGCCTCCAGGAGGCCACGTGCGGCCCACCTCCCGCGCGGCGCGCTTCCTCTCTCCCCGCGCACACTGACCGTTTTTCACCGCCTCTGGAGGTCGCTGATGGCTGCTGCTCGCCGACACCGGAATGCGGTGACGCGGATGCTGCGTGCTTCGGGGCTGCTGAAGGTGGCTGAGGAGGCTCCGCTGGTGGAGCTGCTGAAGGATCTCGCGGCCGAGATGGACGCCGGCGGCGGCGCCCGGACACGTGCGGACTACCTGTCGGCGCTGAAGGACGTGCGGCGAGTGCTGGCGTCGGCGCCGGGTTCGGCGGGCGCGTCGGAGGTCGAGAAGGCGGAGAAGGATGCGGCGCCGGCCACTGAGCCGGCGGAGGACGCGGGGGTGACGGACTTTGCGCGTTTCAAGCGAGCTAAGGGGAGCGCTTCGGTCGGGTAAGGGGTCGACGACTCCTCGGCTGTGGACGCGGCCGCTGCGTGAGCTGACGCCCGAGACGTCGCACGGGTTCCACGTGATCGAGTTCGCGGCATTGTTCCTTGGGATCAAGCTTCGGCCGTGGCAGAAGTGGCTTCTGATCCACGCGCTCGAGCTGCTCGAGGACGGCCGATACCGGTTCCGCAAGGTCGTGATCATCGTCGGCCGGCAGAACGGGAAGACGAAGCTGATCGAGGTGCTCGCCCTGTGGTGGCTGTTCGTCGACTCCGACAGCTTTCCCGAGCACTTGTCGGCGGATGAGTTCCTGGTGCTCGGCACCGCGCAGGACAAGGACACGGCGAAGAAGGTCTGGAAGCGGGTGCTGCGCCGCTGCAATCCGAACGTGGAGAAGTGGCCGGGCCGATTCTCCCCGGCGGAGCGTGCGGCGATCGTCCCGGCGCTGGTCAGTGAGGCGATGCCGCCGTCGGAGTCGAACGGCTCCGAAGCGATCGTCCTGAAGAACGGCGCTCAGTATCAGATCGCCGCGTCGACGTCGGGCGGCGGCCGCGGTGACTCGATCTCCCGCGCCGTGCTCGACGAGCTGCGTGAGCAGAAGAACTGGGACGGTTGGGCGGCGCTGTCGAAGACCCTCAACGGCACGTTCAACTCGCAGATGTGGGCGATCTCATCGGCGGGCGACGCGAAATCGGTGGTCTTGAAGGACATCCGAGATGCCGCGATCGCCGCGCTCGACGAGTGGCAGCGGTACGTCGATCAGGGCATCGCGTCGGTCGAGGAGTTCGCGAACACGCACGATGTGTCGATCGGGCTGTTCGAGTGGTCGGCGCCGGAGGACTGTCGGCTGGACGACCCGGACGCTTACCTGCAGTCGAACCCGTCGATCGGGTACGGCTACGAGGTCGACACGCTCCTGTCCGACCTCGCGTCGGGGGAGCCCGAGCACGTCACGCGCACCGAGGTGCTCGGCATCTGGGTGACCGCGTCGGTGACGCCCTACCTCGACGTCGAGGCGTGGCCGCTCCTCGCCGACGGCCCGGATGTCTCCTACGACGGACAGATCATCTCGACCGGATCGGAGATCGCGCCGAAGTCGCCCGTCGTGCTCGGCGTGGACACCTCGTCAGATCGGAAGCGCACCTGGATCGGTGTCGCCGGGTGGCGTGTCGACGGGCTGCAGCACCTCGAGGTGATCGACGTGCTGACCCGGATGACGAGAGTGCCCGACCGGGTCAAGGCGATCGCGGACGAGTGGGGCATCGAGTTCGTCGCAGTGCAGGCGCGCGGATGCAACGCGTCCGAGCTCGCCGAGCCGCTGCGGAAGCTCGGCCTGCAGGTCATCGAAGTCTCTGGTCCGGCGCTGGGCGCTGGCACCGGGAAGATGCTCGACCGTGTCGCCGACCGGCGCATGCGTCACCGGGGCCAGGAGGCACTCGACCAGGCCGTGAAGCACGCGGTCGCGAAGAAGCTCAACGACGTCAAGGTATGGGACCGGGAGGCTTCACCCGTCGACATCGCGCCTCTGGTGGCGGTGTCGAACGCGGCGTATGGCCTCGAGGCGATGCCTGAGGTCGAAGCATCGGCGTACGAAGACCACGGTCTCCTCGTCGCCTAGAAGGGAGACCCCATGGACACGCTCGCTGCTGGACTCGTCGCGGTCGTCGCTACGCTCGCGCTGTGCGGGCTGCTGATGTGGTGGATGGACCGCGCTCACCTGAACGCGGGCCGCCGAGTGATGGTGTCCCTCGTCGACGGCACAGTCATCACCGGACGCACGACCGGCTCTTGGCGGTTCGGGCGCATCCGTCTTACGGAGGTCAGCACCGAACAGGGTGAGGTGCCCGGCACGGTCATCGTCTACGCGAGCAGCGTCATCACCGTGCAGGTGCTCGCCTGATGGTCAGCTTCGCCGTCGGGACGGAGATCGTGAAGGCCGCACCCGACCCGCTCACGGGTCTCGCTACGCGCGGTCCGGTACCGTTCCTGACCCCCGACCCCGGCGCCCCGCTGTACGCCTCGACGAACGCACCGAAGCTCACGCCCGAGAAGGCGTGGAAGGAGCATCCCTCCGTCCGGAAGGTCGTCGGGTTCATCGCTCGGAACGTCGCCGGCGTGCCGTGGAAAGCGTTCGAGCGAGTCGAGGATGATGACCGGCGCCGCGTGTCGGGGTCACCAGCTGAGCGGGCGTTCCGAGTGCCGCGACGGTTCGTCACCGGCTACTCGCTGCTGTACCGCCTCACCGTCGACCGATGCCTGTATGACCGGGCTGCGGTCGCGCTCGTGGACGGCGCACCGCGGCGCATCCCGCCCCGTTCTCTCGTGATCGAGTCCAACGCGCTCGACGAGATCGAGTTCGTCGGTGTCAACGTCGCTGGGCGCACTGTCGACCTGACCGAACTGCCACTCGCCGTGATGACCGGTTGGGACTCCTGGTCAGGAGACGGGATCTCTCCACTCACCACCCTGGACGCCATCCTGCGTGAGCAGGCCGAGTCCGTCGACTGGCGGCGCCGGGTGTGGGATGAACGACCGAAGTTCTCCGGCATCGTGAAGCGCCCGCTGACCGCACCGAAGTGGGGAGAGACACAGCGCACACGATGGGTCGAGTCGTTCCGTGACTTCCGAGCTGGGAAGGCCGGCGGTGCGCCGATCTTCGAGGACGGGATGGAGTGGGAGGACTGGTCCAGTTCGATCTCCCCGAAGGACGCCCTCGACATCGACGGTCGGAAGCTCACCGATGCGGAGGTCGCCTCGGCGTTCTACGTTCCGCCCGAGCTCGTCGGCGCCCGTGAAGGCACGTTCTCGAACATCACCGCCTTCCGGCAGATGCTGTTCGGCCCCGTGCTTGGCCCCTACTTCACGGAGTACGAGCACGCGCTCAACGCCGAGATCGTACCGGCGCTCGGTGGCGACGACGTGTACGGCGAATTCGATCGGCAGGCCGCGATCAACGGCTCGCTGCTCGAGCAGGCAAAGCTCCTATCCACCGCGACGGGCGGCCCGTGGATGACACGTGCCGAGGCGCGCGGAGCCGTGAACCTCCCGAAGAAGGACGGCACCGAGGAACTCATCATCCCGATGAACGTCCTTGTCGGGGGCCAGGCGTCCCCGCAGGACGGGGTCACTGGGACACCGACAGATGACCGCGGTGTCGGCGAAGACCAAGAGCCGGCCGCATGACTCTCCAGAAAGGGGCGGAGATGACCGTCACAGCCAAGGAGGCTCGCAAGAGCTTTCACGCCTCACTGAAGGCAGCCGACGCCGACGCGGGCACCGTCACCGCCCTGGTGTCGGTGTTCGAGGTCGTCGACTCCTACGACGAGATGATCATGCCCGGCGCGTTCAAGGACTCGCTCGAGCGGTTCGGCGACGACCCCATCCCGATCCTCTGGAACCACGACTGGCACGAGATGGACGCCCACCTCGCCGCCGCGAAGGGCGAGGAGACCGACGAGGGCCTGGTCGTCACCATGCAGTTCGACATGGACGACCCGACGTCGCTGAAGGCGTTCCGTCTGCTCAAGAGCGGCCGCATCAAGGAGTTCTCGATCGGCGGGTTCGAGCCTGCCTCCGGCATCAAGCGGGTCGAGAAGGACGGCCGCGACGTCTGGGCGATCTACGAGTTCGAGCTCGTCGAGGTATCGCTCGTGCTGCGCGGCGCGAACCCGGACACGCGCCTGATCGATGTGAAGTCGGCGGCCGAGCTGGTCGCCGCCACCGAGCAAGACGCCCCGGGCAAAGAGGTACCACCCGGTGACGAAGACCACCCGAAGGATGCGGAGCCGGACCCCGGCGAAGCGGACAAAGCCCCCGAAGACTCGGGGGCTTTCCACGTGGCGCAGAAGAGGGCTTCTGCGCTGCTCGACCTGATCACCTGATCACCAACGGGCCCGCAGGGGCCAGAAAGGATTCCACGTGAATCTCAAGCAGAAGCTCGCGGCCCTGCAGGCTGAGGCCGCCGAGCTGCGCAAGAAGAGCGCCGACGACCTCACCGAGGCCGATGTCGAGCGCATCCCGGCGCTGAAGGCCGAGATCGACGACACCCAGAAGAAGATCAAGGCCCAGGAGGACGCCGCCGCTTCGCTGAAGTCGGCGGTGGAAGAGGAGGACCAGCACGCGCAGGACGCCGACGAGCCCGCGGCACGGAAGGCGCGAGGCGACCGCCCCACGACCCTCGGTGACGCGTTCGTCGGCTCGGCTGCGCTGAAGGCCTTCCGCGAGCAGAACCCGAGCGGGCCGTCGAAGGACACCCCGATCTCGATCACCGCTCGCGCTGTGGCCTCGAAGGGACAGTCGGTCCGTGCCATCAAGGCGCCGCTGAACACGATCGACAACGGTGACACCACCCCGACGCGCCTCCCGGGCATCGAGGACGTCACCTACCGGAAGCCGAACACGCTGCTGGACCTGATCACCGTGGGCGTCACCAACGCCCAGTGGCTCGAGTACCGTCAGCTGATCTCGGTGACCAACAACGCGGCGATCGTGCCCGAGGCGCAGGCGAACAACGTCGCGGCGAACCTCAAGCCGATCTCGGATCTCGCGACCACCACCGCGGATGCGAAGGCGCACACCTACGCCGACGGCATCGAGGCGACGCAGCAGGAGCTCAACGACGACGGCGCACTCGCGTCGCTGATCAACGGCATTCTGACGCAGAACCTCCGCGACGAGATCGAGCGTGTCGTGCTGCTCGGCGACGACGCGAACGGTGAGCCCAACGGCATCCTGAACACCACCGGGGTGCTGCAGCAGGCGTTCAACACCGACATGGTCACGTCGGTCCGGAAGGGCAAGACGCTGCTGCGGGAAACGTCGAACACGATCCCGCAGGCCATCGTCCTCAACCCCGAGGACGACGAGGCGTTCGACCTCCTCAAGGACGCCAACGAGCGCTTCTACGGCAATGGCCCCTTCGGGACCGGGCCGCAGTCGATCTGGGCGGTCCCGCGGGTCACGTCCGCGTCGATCCCGCAGGGGCAGGCGCTCATGGGCGACTTCCGCGCGTTCCAGCTGCTGATCTTCGAGGCTCTCTCGATCCTCGCGTTCAACCAGCACAAGGACTACGCGCAGCGGAACCTCGTGTACGTGCGCGCCGAGCTGCGCGCGCTGCAGCTGTTCCGGCAGCCGGCGAAGCTCGCCGTCATCGAGCTGGAGTCGGCGGCATGAGCGAGATGGTCGTGAAGAACAACGTCCGTTACTCGCCGAAGGACGCGAACCGCATTGACGTCGTGACGGCCGGTGCCGTGCAGACGAAGGTGCCCGTGGCCGACAGCGACGCTTGGGCGCAGGCGGAGGCCGAGAAGGCGCGTGCCGAGCTGCAGGCCGAGCTCGACGCCACCCGCGCGAAGGCCGCCGAGGACCTGAAGGCGGAGCTCGCTGAGCGTCGCGCCGAGTTCGATCGCGAGCTCGAGCAGGCCCGTGGCGGCTCCAAGTCGGAGGGCGACGAGACCGAGTCGGTCGAGGAGGGTGCGACGAAGGTCGCCGATCCCGAGGTGACGAAGGTCCGCGAGCCCGACACGGTGAAGCGCCGCGGTCGCCCGGCGGCGGACAAGTAACGAGGAGGGGGCCGCATGCCACCGACGATCCCGCCCATCGTGGGCGATCAGACGGTCATCGATGCCGGGTTCTGGCTGAAGGCAGCGCACGGCGCTGTCCGCCGGTTCTGTGGCTGGCATGTGGCCCCCACCATCACCGAGACCATCACCCTCGACGGCCGCGGCGGTGCAGACGTGCTTCTGCCGTCCCTCCGGGTCGTCGAGTTGACGTCCGTGCTGAACGACGGTGTCGACGTCACCGCGAACGTCGACACCTCCCGTGCCGGCATCCTGCGTCTGGTCGAGGGGACGTGGACGGACCGGCTCGGCCGGATCACCGTGACTCTCACCCACGGCTACGACCTCGACGAAGTTCCCGAGGTGGCCGCGATCATCGCCGGCGTCGCCAAGCGCGGACCGAACGCCGGCCGGGTTGACGCATCCGAATCCGTCAATGGCTCCTCGCGCGGCGGGGTGCTGGACCGTGGCGCGCCGATCTCCATCCCATTGCTGCTCCCCGAGCGGGAAGCCCTCGCCGATTACCGCCTCGAGTGGGGGAGTCGATGAGCAGCGCGCTCGACTGGATCGCTGACGACCGGCCGCAGCACCTGGAACCGTTTACCCGACTCCGGGCGCAGCGGAAGCCCGACCGGTACAACCCGGAGCGGACGGTGGAGGACTGGTCCCAGCCACCCGTCGAGTTGTCGCTGTCGGGCGCCTGGTCCTCGGGCGGCTCAACCGCAGGCACCGACGCTGTCAGAGAGCAGCGGACCACGACGAAGCAGATCGTGATCTTCGACCCGGAAGCCGACGTCGTCGCTGGCGACCGAGTGCGCGCCGCCGACGGCACCGTGCACACGGTCACCGGACGGCCTGAGCGGGATCAGAACCCCTTCACGGGGTGGCGGCCCACGCTCGTGCTGAACGTCGAGGAGGTGACCGGCTGATGCCTCGTGCAGGACAGACCACCGTCGAGTTCAATCAGGCGTTCTTCGACACGATCCTCCGTTCGGCTGGCGTCGACAGCCTGTCGAAAGGAGCGGCCCAGTCGGCGGCGGGAATCGCTCGAAGCACGGCCCCGGTCGACACCGGGTCCTATCGAGACCAGATCAGGGTCGAGACGCGCGAGTCTCGCTACCGCCGCGTGTACCGCGTCGTCGGCAACGACCCAAAGACGCTGCTGATCGAGTCGAAGACCGGGAACCTCGCGCGAGCACTGAAGGCCGCGGGGAAGTGAGAGGCGGTGCGAGGTGTCGGAGCCGATCATCTTGAGCACCCCGAATCGGTACCGCGTCACTCCGCCCGATCTTGAGCAGTGGCTGACCGACTATGTGCGCCAGGTCGCCAGCGTCGAGGACATCGACGTCGAGGTGGGGAACAAGGAGCCCGAGGATCTCTCCCTCCCGCTTCCTCGGCCGCTGATCGTGATCCGTGACGACTCTGGCCCGAAGCTCTCCCGGGTCACCTTCGACCGTTCCATCGGCGCGACAGTGCTCGGCGGATCGCGGCAGGACGACGGGCCCACGAACGATCTCGCGCGTTGGCTCGCCGCGTTGCTGCATGACCCGGACATCGTGCTCGAACCCGACTGCCCGATCGCGGCCGTCGTCGAGGACGGCTGCAACGGACCGTACGCGGTCCCCGAATCGCTCGACGTGGCGCGCCGGTACATGACGGCGCAGTACGTCGCTGCCGGCTCCTGGTGAGCCACCACACCCACATCGAGCCCGCTCAGCGGGAGAAGGAGTAACACCCATGGCCGCTGACTCTCAGGGCAACGACCTGGACGCCGTTGGCGTCCCCATCACCGGACTGGCCGCGTTCGCGCCGGTTCTCGAAGCGAACGTCATCGCGAAGGCAGATCTGGGCGCCAGCCCGCTCGTCCTGCCCGCCGAGTACAAGAAGCTCGGCCTGTACAAGACCGACGGCGGCCCCGCTCACGCGCGCGAGTCCGGCGACGCGATCGAGTTCTTCCAGAAGGGCTACACCCTCGCCGGCGACGGCACCCGCACCGTCGTGATCGGCCTCGCCGAGCAGAACGCCGCCGTGCAGTCGCTCATCGAAGGCGCCGAGCCCGACACCGACGGTGTCATCGAGGTGTCCTCGTCGCTGCCCAACAACCGGTTCATCCTGCTGGTGGTCACGAAGTACCGCAACGGCACGGAGAAGCGGCAGCTCGGCGTCGCGTCGATCACCTCGGTCGAACCCGACCAGTCCGAGCGCGGCTCGGTCGAAGGCGCGAACGTGACGTTCACCTGGCAGGAGGATGCGCTGTTCAACAACGCGCCGTTCTGGCAGTGGGGCCCGGCCGTCCCGGTCGTCGCAGAGCCCTGACGCAGACGACTGGCCGGGGTGCTATCGGGTCGCCCCGGCCAGTCTCAACCCGAACCCGAGAACCCCGATAGGAGGCAGCCGTCATGGCCGCACGCACCACCACCAAGGCCGCCAAGCCGGCCGAACCCGAGTACGACTTCGACAACTGGTCGGAGGACGACGAGACGAAAGCGATCGCGGCGATCGCACCCGAGGTGAAGTACATCATCGTCGAGCGCACGTTCGTCGGCCGGTTCCACGACGGCACCATCGTGAAGGCTTCCCTCGCGCTGAGCCTCGACGACGTCGACGCGCTCCAGGCCGAGCACGAGAACGAGATCGACCAGTTCCGTTCCCTGATCCTCGTCGTCGGTGGCGAGGAGAACGTGCGCGAGCTCAGCCGTCAGGACATCTCCGACGTCGCACAGATGGCGATGAAGTACTTCGACGTGCTGCAGCGCATCCAGGGAGCGAGCCGCCCGGAATAGTCGCCGTCGCCCGGCTCATCCGAGAGCACCGCGGCCCGGTAGCGCGCACGTTGCGCGAGACCTTCGGGGTGGGCATCTCGGACCTGGGCGACGGCCTGACATGGGGTGAGGCGAAGCTGCTCCTCGAGGAGGCCGCCTCCGACCCCGGCACAACGCTCGGCGCGGTGCTCGCGGGGTGGGCTTATCCCGCGACGGTCCCTGCGCTGCTCACTCTCGTGGCGGCGATCGGTGACCGGAACGCGTCGAAGAAGGTCATGCCGTGGGTCATGCAGAACCCGCGGAGCGCGGAGCCGTCGGCGTCGGCCGATGAGGTCGCGAAGGCGCAAGCCGAACTCGAGGACGGCATCGTCTTCGCCAGCTGACGGGAGGTGCCATGTCGTCCGAGGTCGGTTCCGGTCACGTCAGCATCTTCCCGGTCATGACGGGCTTCAAGTCCCGTGTGACTCGTGGCACGAAGGACGCCGGCGCGGCCGGCTCGAAGACGTTCGATCGCAGCTTCAAGGGCACCGGCACCAAGACCGGCCGCACCCTCGGTCGGGACATGAAGTCGGCGCTGTCGTCGACCGCTGGTGACCTCGGCGCTGCGCAGATGACCAAGCTCACCAGCAAGGTCGCGTCGGCATCGGCGGCACTCGCCAAGGTGCGGCTGAAGCAGCAGGACGATGCCGGCCGTGTGCGGGTCGCTGAGCTGCGCCTGCAGGAGGCTATCGAGCGGTCGGGGGAGGGGTCGTCGCAGGCCGCCGCCGCTGAGGAGCGTCTCGCGTCCGTGCGACGCACCCAGCAGGCCACCACGGACGCCGTGACGGCCGCGACGGCACGGCTGCGGGCGGCGCAGGAGGCGCTGAGCGTAGCGCAGCACGAAGTCACTGGAAGCGCGGTACGTGCATCCGGTGGTGTGCGGCAGATGCTCGCGAACTTCCGGTCCGGGTTCACCGACGCCCGGGCGGCACAGTCCGCGTTCACGGGTCTCGCCGGATCGATCGGCGGGATCTTCCGGGCCGCGTCTGATCTCACCGGTCTCACGTATCTGGCTCGCATGGCGCGCGAGGCTGCCCGTCAGGTGGCTTCGACGTTCACGTCGCTGGCCACGATGGTCGGCGGGCAGCTCGCGCGTGCGTGGGCGGCGACGTCGCGGTGGGTGTCGAGCGTGGCCAGCACGGTCGCGACAGCGCTCGCACCGATCGGTCGTGCGGCGCTCAACGCGGGCCGCACCCTGGCGACGCCGTTCATGCAGCTCGGCTCCCGCGTCGCGACGTGGATGCGACCCGTCACCACGCAGGTGTCGGCCGCGTTCTCCAAGGTCGTCGCTGTCGCCGGTCCCGCCGCGTCCCGCCTCGTGTCGAACTTCCGGTCGGGGCTGGCCGCGATCGGCCCGGCCGCATCGAACGCGTTCCGGTCGATCACGACCGCGGCGAGCAACGCCGCATCCGCCGCCGGCACCGCGCTCGCGAACGGCATCCGTGGCGCCGCCACCGGTGCTGTCACGGTCGCCGCGGCCGGGATCGGTGTCGCGCTCGGCAAGGGCTTCTCACGCCTGACCGCGATCGACACGGCACGCGCGAAGCTCACCGGTCTCGGGAACGACGCGACCGCCGTCGAGACGATCATGGGCGACGCCCTCGCCTCGGTGAAGGGCACCGCGTTCGGCCTCGGTGAGGCTGCCACCGTCGCGGCCGCCGCGGTCGCCGCGCAGATCAAGCCTGGCGAGCAGCTGCAGGGCCACCTGAAGAACATCGCGAACAACGCCTCCGCGGCGGGCATCTCCATGGAGGAGATGGGGTCGATCTTCAACCGTGCCGCCACGCAGGCGAACGGTGTCCAGAACGACGTCATCTCCCAGCTCGCCGACCGCGGTATCCCCATCTACCAGGCCCTGGCCGATCAAATGGGTGTCACCGCCGGCGAGGTCTTCAAGATGGCCTCCGAGGGCAAGGTCGACTTCGAGACGTTCTCCAAGGCTGCCGAGGCCGCCGCTGGAACGGTCGCGAAGGAGATCGGTCAGACGGTCCCCGGTGCGGCGCGGAACTTCCTCGCCTCCATGGGTCGGATCGGCGCGAACGCGCTCGAGCCGATCTACGGCAAGATCGGTCCGCTGATCTCTGCCGCGACGTCGGCGCTCGGTCCCATCGAGGAGCGGGCGAAGGCGCTCGGCGGTGTGCTGCTGAATGTCCTCGGTCCCGCGATGGACTGGCTCACGAACCTGTTCAACCGGATCGGTGAGGGCGCGTCCCTCGCATCGGTCGGGCTCGGCGGGATCGCGAGCATCGTCGCCCCGCTCGGTGCAGCGTTCGCTGCGCTCGGTGCCGGGGGACTGGCCGGGGTGCTCGCCCGCCTCGGCCCGCTCTCCGCACTGATCCCGGGTCTCACCGGAGCGCTCAGCCTCCTCGGCGGACCGCTCGGAATCGCCGCGGCCGCGATGGGCGCGTTCGCGCTCTCCGGCGGCGACGTCTCCGGGCTGGTGTCCGGACTGACCGGGATCATCTCGCAGGTCGTGGGCGCACTGCCGGGGATGGTGTCGCAGCTCGCGACGTTCGTCCCGCAGATCGTCACGTCGATCGTGTCGCAGATCCCGGCGCTGCTGGGCGCCGCGGTGCAGATCGTGAACGCCCTCGTGCAGGGTCTGGTGACCGCGATCCCCGCGATCGCGACCGGGGCGCTCGCGCTCGTGCAGGGCCTGATCACCGCGATCGTCGGGGCTCTCCCGGCGATCATTGCCGGTGCGATCCAGCTCGTCATGGCGCTCATTCAGGGCATCGTCACCGCGATCCCGCTGCTGATCACCGCGGCCGTGCAGCTCGTCACCGGGCTGCTCACGGCGATCGTCTCGGCTCTTCCGATGATCATCGAGGGCGGCATCCAGCTGCTCCTCGCCCTGGTCATGGGCATCGTCAGCGCCCTGCCGACCCTGCTCACGGCAGCCCTCGACCTCGTCATGGGTCTCCTCGACGCGATCATCAGCAACCTGCCGATGATCATCGAGGCCGGTATTCAGCTGCTGCTGTCGCTGGTCACCGGACTCATCAACGCACTACCGAAGCTGATCACCACGGCCATCAACCTGGTCGTGCAGCTCGTGGTCGGTCTGCTGACGATGCTGCCGAAGCTGATCGAGGCAGGTATCCAGCTGGTCGTGTCGCTGATCGTCGGTCTCGTGCAGGCGATCCCGAAGATCATCGCGATGCTCCCGCAGATCATCGAGGCGATCTGGAACGGCCTGACACAGGTCGACTGGGCCGACCTTGGTGTGCAGATCGTGCAGGGCATCATCAACGGTCTCGGGTCGATGGTCGGCGCGGTCGTGGACGCGATCTCCAACGTCGCGTCGGCGGCGTTCGACGGGTTCAAGGACTTCTTCGGTATCGCATCGCCGTCTCGGTTGATGCGCCGCACCGCTCCGGACGTGGTCCGTGGTGCGGCTCTGGGTATCGAGGATGAGGCGCCGACGTTCACGGACGCCGTCACTGGGATGGCGAAGGACGCCGCCGCGAAGGCTCAGACCGCGATGGGGACCGTCTCCACGACGATCACCGCCGCTGTCACCCGGACCCGTGCCGGGGATGTGGGCACGGCTGGCCCTGAGCGTTCATCTGAGCGCCGAAACGGTGCCGACGGCGACACGTACATCCTGCAGGGCCTCACGACGCGGGAGACGGCGGAACAGCTGTCGTCCGCGATGGAGAAGAAGAAGCGGCGGAGGGTTGCCCGGACGGGTGCCCTCCGTGAAGCGGAGGTGCGTTGATGTCGATCCCGCTCATCGTCAGCGCACCCCCGCTCGCCGCACCTGTCGCGCCGCTGCAGTGGCGAGGCATCACGTCGGTGTGGACCGGGCATGACGGCTCCGTGTGGGATCTCGTCGACCAGGCGTCCGGCGCCGTGCTCTACCGGAAGGGCGTGGAGGGGCTGCACTTCCCGAGGATCGTGAAGAACGCGTCGACGTCGCGTGCGATCTCGGGGAAGCGGCTCCGCGGGTGGCGGGCTGAGTCTCGTGACGTGTTCTGGCCGCTCTACCTGTGGGCGGACGGCTCCGACGAGTGGCTCGCCCGGCACGGTGAGTTCTTCGACACGATCCACCCGGAGAAGGCCGGCACATGGACGGTCGACGGTGGGCGCGGTGCGCGCACGCTCGAGCTGACCGGCGTGTTCGACGAGACGCACGTGTACGAGCTCGACCCGCTCATCCGGGGATGGGCTCTGTATGACATCGCGCTCGAGGCGGCGCAGCCGTTCTGGAAGGGCAAGCGGATCCGGCGTGGCCCGTGGCAGGCGCCAGCGTCCGCACCGTTCTTCACCGGCCCGCCGTTCACGATCTCGTCGTCGTCGAACTTCGCGTCAGCGTCGATCCCTAACCCGGGCGACGTGGACGCGTGGGGGATCTGGTGGGCGGTCGGACCGCTAACCGAGATCGAGCTGGGCGTCGGGGACACGCTGATCCGTGTCCCGTTCCCCGTCGCCGATGGGGAGATGCTGCGGATCGACACGGACCCTCGGCGACCCACGGCGCTGCTCGGTGACGCTGTGGCCCCCGAAGCAACTGACCTGTTCGTCGGAGACGACGTCACCCGGGATCTCGGGCTGCAGGACTACGCGACCATCCCGCCGGCCAGCTCGGTGCCGCTCGCGGTCGCAGCGACCGGTGCCGGGTCGATCTTCTTTGACCTGATCCCGCTGTACTTCCGCGCGTTCTGAGAGGTGGTGGACGTGGACGGACACCGGTTCGTCATCTACGACAAGACCGACGCGTACGAACTCGACCTCTCCGGGCTCGAGGCCGGGTCAGACCAGAGACCGAACGTGATCCCCACGGCAACGTTCCTGCTCGACGACGACCACCCCGCGCTCCCAGCAATCACCGCTGACGGTGCCCGGTGCGGCGTCTGGTTCCGAGGCGTGGAACAGTTCCGCGGCCGCGTGCAGTCCACACCCGGGCAGGGCCCGGACGGCGTCGTCACCGTCAACGTCGAGGGCGACCTGCGGAAGCTGTGGGACTGGCACGGCCGACAGGTGCCGGACGCGCCGCTCTGGTCACAGTTCCAGGACTACCGCACCTATACCGGCCCGTCCGAGACCGTGTTCAAGACCGCGCTGGCGGAAAACTTCACCCGCCTCGGCGTGCCGTGGACGGTCGCACCGACGCAGGGTCGCGGGTCGACGGTGCGCACCCAGTTCCGGATGCACCCGCTCGCCGACAAGCTGATCCCGCTGCTCGACGCCGACAACCTCACCGTCACGCTCGAGTACACCGAGACCGGCATCGTCGTCGACGTCCGTGAGCCCGAGACCGTCCCCGGCATCCTCACCCTCGCGACCGGCATCCCCGACGCGTACGCGTTCGACCGGTCAGCGCCGACCATGACCCGCTGCGTCGTCGGCGGCCGCGGAGACGGCACCGACAGGGAGTTCGTCGAGGTCATCTACACCGACCGCGAGTCGTCCTGGGGCGACATCATCGAAGGCTTCGTCGACGCTCGAAACACCGAGGAAGGCGCCGACCTCACGATCGACGGTCACCAGACCCTCGCCGAGACCGCAGCGCGAATCGGGATCTCCACCGAGCTGGTCGAAACCGACCGGTTCATGTTCGGCAGCACCTACCAGCTCGGTGACCTCGCGGCCGTGCACATCGGTCCCGTCGAGACGTTGCAGCGCCTGTCCGTGTCTATTACCGAGAGCGCCGAAGAGGGAGTGATCGTCACCCCGCGGGTCGGGGAGATCGAAGACTCCGCCGACACCGACGTGCAGCTCGCCCGTCAGATCGCGCGTCTCGCGAAGGACGCCAGAGACAAAGGGAGACGATGATGCCCGTTCCTATCACCGACAGCGTCGGATACGAGGGCACGGTCGACGAACCGCAGTGGGCTGAGCTCGTCGCCGCCGCAGGGGGCAACGCGTACGGTGTGCTCGGCGCGAGCGACTGGAAGGTCACCGCCGGCGTCGGCGACCGGGTCGCGCGGATCGCTCCCGGAGCCGGATTCGGGCACGGCGTGCTCGACCGCACCACCGAGGACGCGCTGCTGCCCTCGCTCACGGCGCCCGCGTCCGGGTCGGTGTGGCACCTGATCGTCGCGCACCGCGACTGGCAGGGCAACGTGTCCAGCTTCGACAGCATCGAGGGAAGCGCGACCGCGCAGATCCCGACCCGAGATGAGACTCCGGGCACCGTCGACGACCAGCCGCTCGCGCTTGTGCGTGTGCAGGCGGGGCAGTCGCAGATCGTCGAGTATCGGGATCTGCGGCTCTGGGGTGGCGACGGGGGAGCGTACGCCGTCGACGAGCTCGCGCTGCAGTACGCCAACCGTGTCGGCACCCGCATCCGAATCGGCGACATCGCGTGGGAACGCACCATCGACGCGTTCGGCAGCGCGCAGTGGGTCTCTCACGACGTCGGCGACACCGGATGGGTGAACGACCTCAGCATCAACGTGAACAGCGCATGGTCGCTGTCCTCGACCCGGTTCCGGCGTTCGCAGGGCCGCGTCCGTGGTCGCGCCGTCGTACAGCGAGTGACCGGCGCCCCGTCGATGAACAGCGCGGGATCATTCACGACGGGTAACATCCTGCGTCTCCCTGTCGGCTGGCGTTCGAACGTGACCGAGACGCCCACCATGCGCGGCGTTGAGAGCGCGGTGCCCTACTTCCCTTCGATGGATCAGGAGGGCCTCGTGACCCTCGGCCAGGGCGTGCCCAACAACCCGCTGTCGAGCGGCGGGCGGTACATCATCGACTTCGATCACCCGGTGGACTGACATGACTGATCTTGGATTCGGCCGCGGGTGGGCGTCTCCCGAAGCGGCCGCATCGATCTGGCGCATCGACGCGGCGCTCGGGCATGCCATGCAGATCACGGAGGCGGGCCGGTCGGCGGCTGACGCGGACCGGAACTACGCCCGGTACCAGGCGTACCTCAACGGCACGGGCCCGTGGGCTCCGATTGCGTACCCGTCGTGGATGTCGGTGCACTGCTGGGGCAACGCGATCGACTCCGACGAAGCGCAACGCTTCATCGCGCTCATGGCGCGTCACGGTTGGCGGCGCACCGTCTACCGCAACGGGAAGCTCGAGGAGCCCTGGCACTTCGAATACTTCATCGACGAGGACCAGCACCGATTCGACGGCATCCCTGCGGGGAGCGGAGGAGAAGAGATCATGCCCACAGCGGAAGAGATCGCCCGCGCCACCTGGCACGGGATCAAGTTCAAGAGCGGCCGCACCCCGGCACAGGTGCTCGTGGACACGAACTACGCCGTCACGAAGCTGCTCATGCAGTCCGGGACCGGCCGGTTCTTCAAACATGGCGACATGCCGAAGGGCGGGTCGAGCCTGTGGGTGTACGTGCTCGAGTCGGGAGACTTCGTCCGCATCCGCGACCTCGACACCGCGAAGCTCTACAAGGAGATCAACGGGCAGGCGTCGACGGACGTCTCCGGCGCTGCGCTGCGACTCCACATCGGCAATCTCATCGAGGCTGGCGGGCGTGATCTGACGGCCGTGACCGGCACGACAGACACGGTGCCGACTCCGGTGGGCGAGACCGACATCCCCGACGGCTCGGAGGAGTAGGCGGATGGGAACCGAGGAGCCCTCGGTCCCCGTCATCGTCGAACGCATCGCCAACCTGCAGTCGGACGTATCCGAGATCAAGCAGAACATGGCGACCCGCACCGACCAGGCTCACGTCGATCTCCGCATCGAGGGTCTGGTCGGTGCGCTCGCGTCAGAACGGGCCGAACGCATCGCCGCGGTCGAGGCGGAGAAGCAGGAACGCATCGCCGCAGACGAGAAGGAAGCGAACGAGCGCAAGGCTGTCGCGGCCCGGCTGCAGACGGTGGAAGACCGCATGGAAGCACGGAAGTACAACACCGGCATCGCGATCATCCTCGCCGCCGTCGGCGCGGTCTTCAGCCTCGCGGCAACTCTCGTCGCGACAGGAGTGGTGGGGGGATGAGATGAGCAGAGCGTGGCGCGCGAAGGTCATCTTCGTCTCCCTCGTCAGCGTCCTCGCCATAGCCCTGCTCGTACTCGGCGGGTTCACCATCATCAACCTGTCGACGCGACTGGGTGCCGCGAACGACCGCAACGCACGGCAAGCCGATCAGATCGCCGTACTCCTGGACGACCTACACGCGTCTCAGGAGAACGCGCAGTCGCTCTACGACCAGGTACTCGACCTCGGGCAGTACCCCGACGGCGAAGACCCGGAGAGTGTTGTGCCCGGCCCGGCAGGTGAAACCGGAGCACGTGGCCCAGCCGGGCCGCGCGGACTCCCCGGGGAGGACGGAGAGCAGGGCGAGCCCGGCGCTGACGGCGCACCAGGCGCTGACGGGTCGGACGGCTCCGCAGGCGCCGACGGCGCGAACGGTGCTGACGGAGCCACGGGACCGATCGGGCCGCAGGGACCGCAGGGCGAGGTCGGGCCGCAGGGGCCGGCCGGACCACAGGGCGATCCGGGGCCGTCGTGCCCCGAGGGGTACAGCCTCCAGATCGTCACCATCACCGTCGTCGACGACGCCGGTGCCACCACGAACCAGCAGGCGGCAGTGTGCCTGCCCATCCCCGCGACAGCGGAGTAAAGGAGATCAGCATGAACGAGAACGTCACGACCGACGAGCACGGCAACCCGACGGGCAAGCCGCAGCCGAAGGTGCTCGCCGCCACAGCCGGTGCGGGCGTCGGCGGCGCAGTCAGCACGATCGGCATCTACCTGATCGAAACGCTCGGCGGGGTCGACCTGCCTGTCGCGGTCGAGGGTGCCACGCTCACCCTCGTCACAGCCGGCGTCGCGTACCTCGCCGGGTGGATCAAGCGGCCGTCCGGCATCAACTGACCCCGGGCGGGTCTTCTGGACCGTCACCGTCTTGGTGGCGGCCCACGTGCTCCTCATCCTCTTCTCGCCTTCCGAACGTCTGGAGTGACCTGTGGCGATCATCGACTACTTCCCGGCTGCCGTGGCTGCCGACGAGAACGGCACCTTCGTCCGCAACGCCGAGGCCGTCGTGTACGCCATGGCCGACACGAACCTCGACACACCCCTGTCCCTCACCGACCTGCAGGGCGTCCCGATGCAGCTGCGCGCGTCGTCGCTGGGCATCTACCCGCCGTTCCGGGTGACGTCCGGCGAGATGCAGATCGTGGTCGTGTCGGGTGGTGTGCGCACGCCGATGACGTCGCTGTCGGTGTACGCGAACGCTGCGGAGTCGGCGGCGTCCATCGCGTCGGGGAACGCGGGCGCCGCGGCCTCGAGCGCCGCGCAGGCGGAGCAGGAGCGCCTCAACGCGCAGGCGGCGGCCACGGCGGCGGCAGCGGCGCAGGCGGCTGCTGAGGCCGTCGGGGACACGAACGACGCGATCAACGCGAACCTGATCGCGACCCCCGGAACGCAGACCAGAATTCAACTAGAAGGCACGTTTGCTCAGCTTCCAGCAGTGTCGATCTACCAGTTCCTGAATGAGGGCGAGACGCTGCCAACCGACCGGGAATCGGATATCGGCGTCATTCTCCAGCGTGCCGTGAATGCGATCGCGGATGCTGTTGCTTTCGCTGGGCCGCGAACGATTGAGGTTCCGGCAGGAAATTACAAGCTCACCAGTGCTGTCGTGTGGCGAGGCGGCGTGGGGCTCCGTGGTGCAGGACGGGCCAATACTGCGTTCTGGCCCGAGGGAAGCGCGCAGCTCGCCGCAATGAGTTCACTGGACTTCACCGGGACGATGGATGATGTGTCGTTCCAGGACTTCACCTTGGAGTGCATCGGGCAGACCTCAGTACCGGGGGCGACGATCAAGGGCCTGTCGCTGCGTTACCTGAATCGTGCGCTGATCTCTCGCGTGACAGTGAAGGACTCGTGGGGCACGGGCTTCGGCAACGACTTCTCCCAGGACACCACGTACGTGGATTGCATTGCGATTCGTTGCGGTCGCGGTGGCACGTACACATGGGGCGCTGGCGCCGGGTTCGGTATCGGTGTCGGCATGTTCGAGAACGAGTCCGTCACGTTCATCAACTGCTGGTCGCTCGACAACCACTCGTCCGGGTTCTTCTTCGAGCGCCTCGCATCGATGCTCGACCAGAAGGACGGTCGCGGATACACGATGATCGGCTGCACCGCGCGCGGTAACTTCACGGGCGTGAACGACGCTGGCGTGCATGGTCTTGTCGTCTCCGAGTGCCACTTCGCCGACAACACGATGGCCGGGTACTGCCTGTCCGGGTCGGCTCCGAATGGGGAACCCCGCTCGGGCGGCAAGGACGGCATCGTGTCCAACTGTGTCATCACCCGGAACGGGACTGAGGCGGGCGGTGCGGGCATCCTGCTCCGTCACGCGGGCACTGGCGGCTACACGTTCACCAACAATGAGATCACTGACAACATCGGCCCCGGCGTGCTCTCGCCCACGACAGCGCGACTAGGCGGCGGGTGGCGATTCGTTCACAACCGCATCGAACGCAACCACGGGCAAGGCTTCGACATTGAAGCGCCCGTGCTGGACCGGTGGGAGGTGCGCGACAATACTGTTCGGGAGAACGGCCTCGCTCACGCGGCGGACCTTCTTGACGGGATGCTGTTCACGGGCGACATGGTTCAGCCACGCATCGAGGGGAACACGGTTCAGGGGCACTTCGGTGCCGGTCTGCGTCTGCCAGGTGCGGACACGATCGCCGTTGAGCCGATGATCAGCCGCAACGCGCTCACCGAGAACGCCGGAGGCGGGCTCGTCCGCGACAAGGCCGCGTCGGACACGACGTTCATCACGGGCAACCGTGACGGAGCCGCGTTCACGACGCTGACCAACCTTGCCCCTGCGATGACGGATGCGTCCGGCGTAACCGCAGACGGCAACGTCACCGGCATCACATGGATGCCGGGTGAGGGCGGTTTCGTTCGGGCGATGACGATCAACACCAACTCGGCGGGGTTGAAGGTGTTCTCCCAGTCGGCCACACCCTCGTTCGGTGGGAAATGCTGGACGTTCTCTGCATGGGTGCGGATCAGCAACACGGCGGCTGTCCTCAAGCCGTTCGTCCGCGCTTACGGCACGTCGTCATTCTCTCGCACATGGGCCACGACAGGGTTCCGGGCGACGGGCGGATGGCAGCGCATTAGCATCACCATCGCGGCACCCTCGGCAGTGAACCGTCTCGACTTCACAGTCGGCGCGGACATCCCCGGTGCGGGAACCACTATCGACGTGCGCAGGGTGCTCGTCACAGAAGGGGCGACGCTATGGCCGTGGTTCACGGGAACGCTCACCATCGGTGACGAGCCCGCCCCGGAGCCTGGCACGTTCGAGGTCTACACGTCTGACTCGTTCGCCGGCGCAGCCGGTCCATTCAGCCCTCGAAGTACCGACGCTGCTCTTGGAGGCACCCCTGTAGCTTGGGAGTCTTCCACGGGGCTGGATCGGTTTGCGATTACGGATACCGGGACCCTCGGCGCAGGAACCGAGCCCGCATCCGCCACTCTGGGGATTCCGACTGGATTCGCGAACGCGGGCATGTCGATCAAGGTCGTATCGGGTGGTGACGCATCAACCGTGGCGGACTTCTTCTCGAACCGCACCGCGTTGAACAATGCGACCCATGCGGTCGGGGCGCGAGTGAGTCAGTCGTCGGGAGAACTCGCCGCTCGCATCCGCACGATCACGGACGGAACGGTGTCCCTCGACTCGCAGTCGTTCCCCGTGTCGCCTGGCGATACTGTCTGGGTAGGTGTGACGAATGTGTCCACAGGTGAGGTTCAACTTCGAGTGAATGGTGACACGAAACGCACCATAACCTACGCGGCAACGATCCCAACGCAGTACGCGGTGCTCACTTGCGGTGACGCGACGGGCAGCGCTTGGGAACTGGACAATGTAATCATTGAACAGGTCATCGCCTGACCTATCGCCCACATATTGGTGAATTCCGCACCACCACATACAGAAGCCCCCGGGCTCGCTCATCTCGAGCGGGCCCGGGGGCTCTTCTGCTGTGTCGTCAGTAGCCGACGGCGCTGACGCCGTACTCGGCCTGCTCCTGGGAGAAGCCCTCGAAGAGGAGCTGCTCGATCAGGCCGTCACGGGAGAACGACGTGTATTCGAGGTAGCTCTCCGCCTTGAGTGCGGCTTGCTCGTTCCAGTCGACCTCGATGTTGTCGACGGCGAACTCGGCGTCGGCGGTGTCGAAGCCTTCGAACTCGAGCTGTCCGACGAGACCGGAGCGTGAGAACGCGGTGTAGGCGAGGTAGCTCTCGGCCTTCGCGATGGCGTTCTGCTGGCCCATGGTGAGCTGCGGGGGCTCCTCGCCGGTGATGGTGACGGTGGAGCCTTCCTCGACGCTTTCGCCGGCGGCGGGGTCGGTGCCGGTGACGGTGGCTTCGTCGCTGGCGGTCGTGGACACCTCGAGGCCGAGCGCTTTGAGCGCGGATGTGGCGGCGGCGACGCTTTGGCCGTTGTAGTCGAGGATCTCGACCATCACCGGCTCAGGCTCTTCCTCGACCACCTCTTCCTCGACGACTGGTGCGGAGCTTGGCGTGGTGGCCGGCGCGGCGCCTGTGGTCGACGGCGCGTTCAGCGCGCCGATGATGATCATCAGCAGGAAGAGAGCGCCGAGGCCGATGAGCACCCATGCCCACCAGCGCAGCCCCTTCTTCTTCGGCTTCGCCTCGGTCCCGGGCGTGGTATCGGTGAGCACGGCCGTGTCCCCGGCATCCGGTTCAAGCCATTGTGTGCCGTCCCAGTAGCGCTGCTCGTTGTTCGCGTGCGGGGCCGGGTACCATCCGGGCGCGGGCGTGCTGTCGTTCGTCATGATCCCCCCAGGGTGTAACGGTGAACGTTGGGGGAGAGACTACTAGGCCGCCACGGGCGGAATGTCTCGATTCCGTCCCGATCGGTGGGGAATGGCCCGCGGCGGCAGGACGTGGATGGCGTCGCGTTTTCGCTTCGCGGAGACGCGCGTGTAGATCTCCGTGGTGGCGACGCTCCCGTGGCCCATCAGCTCTTGCACGACGCGGATGTCGATCTCGTGGTCGACGAGGTCGGTTCCGAAGGAGTGGCGCAGGGAGTGCGGGGTGAGTTGTGGGTCGGTGATGCCGGCGCGGTGTTTCGCGCGGGTGATGAGGTTCGTGACGGATGAGGAGTGGATGTGCCCAGTGTGGCCGGCGCGGGCTGGGAACCACCAGTCGTCGGCTGGCATGAGTCGCGAGAGCTCGGCGATCACCGGGTGCAGTGGGAAGGAGAGGGGCTTGTCGCCTTTGACGACGGAGCGGATGGTGCCGGCGAGTAGGTCGATGTCGTGGCCGTGGACGGCGGCGATGGAGGAGACGCGGAATCCTTGGTAGTAGCCGAGGAGGATCATCGCGCGTGTGCGGGCGTAGGCGCCGCTCTCCAGCATCGCGTCGACCTGTTCGTGGGTGAATGGTCGCGCGGTGCCTTTCGGGGCTCTCACGACCGGCAGGCGGGCTGCGGGGTTGTCATCGCGGTACCCGTCCTCGACGAGGAATGTGTAGAACGCGGTGAGCGCGTTCCGGCATGTCCGTCGCGATCCAGGTTTGATGCCTTCCCGGCCTTGGAAGGTGCGTAGCTGCGTCACGGTCGCGTCGACCAGCGACGTGTCCGTCGTGGCGCGTAGCGTGCGGAGAATGCTCGCACGGTTGCGGATGGTGTTCTCTGACAGATCTTGGGCCCTCTGATATGCGGCGAAGGCCCCCAGTACTTCGTCGTCCATGGACGACATATGCCACAGGACGGATGCACGCGCATGTGCTGTTGTGGGCGCAAGGCGCTTGTGGTCGCCGGTCGGCATGCTGACGCTGTGACCTTCCGACGATTCGATCATGACGCGAGCGGTGCGATGATGCCGTCTTCGGCGTCGAACAGGTGGGACCACTTCTCGCCGCGCGCCGCGCTGATCGCACCCTTCGACCCAAAAGTCTTCCCGACCCACCCGCAGGTGCAGACAGCGCGCCACGTGCCGGGGATGACCTCGCCCTTGATGACGCGGCAAGCGTGACCGTTTGCGTGGTCGTAGCCGCTCGTGCGGATGCTCACGACGCGATCCGCTCGCCGAAGAGGGGAATGATCTCGCCGCCAGAGCGTCCAGATTTCACCGTGGATGTCGTCGGTTCGATCCCGGCAGGGCCCACCACCGGGCGCCGCTTCGGGCGGGTGACCTATGTTGGTCGGGTGAAGGCTTCTCCCCGCGATCAGCGCGCGCTCCTCGACCTGGCCGAGCTCGACTCCCGCATCCGGCGAGCCGAAGCGGCACGTGCAAGCCCGCCGCACGCCGCTCGGGTGAAGGAGCTGCTGGCGGAGCGTCAGGCGCGCACTCAGGAGCTGGCCGCCCTTCTCGGCACGCGAGATGACCTGCAGGCCGAGATCGGCCGCATCGAAGCCGACGTCGCCGTCGTCGACGCGCGGCGCGTGCGCGACACCGAGCGTCTGGCCGCGACCTCGAACGTGAAGGAAGCGCAGGGGCTGGAGAGCGAGCTCGCCTCCCTCGCCCGCCGCAAGAGCGACCTGGAGGACGCCGAACTCGCCGTGATGGAGCAGCTCGAGGACGCTCAGGCCGCCGTGACGGCCGCAGAGGGGATGATCGCGCGGACCAATGCGGAGGGCGCGGAGCTGAGCGCCGCCGGGAAGGCCGCCGTGGAAGCGGCGACCGCCGACGCCGCCACCGCCACCCGCGATCGGGCTGCGGTGGCGGCCGGGATCGCCGATGATCTCGTGGCGCAGTACGACCGGCTCGCGATCCGTAACGCCGGAGCGGGACTGCTGACCCGCAACACCTGCGGCGGCTGTCATATGGTTCTCTCGGGCACCGACCTGGCGGAGGTGCGACGCGCCGCGGACGACGACGTCGTGCTGTGCCCCGAGTGCGGATGCATCCTGGTGCGCACGGAGGAGTCGGGCCTGTGAGCGCTTCGATCGTCCAGCAGAGGAGCCCTCGCGGGAAGATCCGGCGTCCCGACGAGGCCACGGGCCACGGTGAGAGCCGCCGACACGGCCTCGGCTGACCCCGGCCCGCTCGCCCCCATCACCTGGGCGGTCGTCGGCGATCACGACCAGCGTGTGGTGGTCGTGGATCTCGACGCGGATGCGGGTGAACGACGCCGGGTGTCGCTGGCTCCAGGTGAGTTCGCGGACCACGTCGTCCAGCGCGAGCTCGCCTCGGCCCCGCGGTGGGTGTGGGACGACACGGCTCGGCGATACCCGCCGCTGCTGGCCGCGGGGGTGCGTGTCGCCCGGTCGCACGATCTGCGGCTCAGCCACCGGATCCTCGCGTGCAGCGCGGACATCGCCGCGCCCGGTGCCCTGCGTGCCGCAGCGGAATGGGAGGGCGGACCGTCGCCCGCGGTGGCTGTCGCCGCGGCGACGCTGTTCGATCTCGCTGCTCCGACGGATACGACCGGTGACATCGCTGCGACCCTCGCCGAATTCCGCCGGCAGCGCGGGGCGCTGTCGACCGCGCGCGCTGGTTCCGGGCTCCACCTGCTCGCCGCCGCGGAGTCGGCGGGCGCTCTGCTTGCGGCCGAGATGCATGCAGCCGGGCTCCCTTGGGACCAGGCGCGCCATGACGCCGTGCTCGAGGCCGAACTCGGCGCTCGTCCGCCCTCGGGTGCGCGACCCTCGCAGCTGGAGCTGCTCGCTCAGCGTCTGCGCGAGCAGCTCGACGATCCGACCCTCAACCCCGACTCCGCGGTCAGGCTCCTCCGCGCGCTGCATCGGAGGGGGATCGCGGTCGAGTCGACGAGCCGATGGGAGCTCGAGCGCGTCGAGCACGAGGTGGTTCCGACGCTCCTGGAGTACAAGCGCCTCGCGCGGCTCTGCTCGGCGAACGGCTGGGCGTGGTCGGACGAATGGGTCTCGGCGGGTCGCTTCCGTCCCGTGTACATTCCGGCGGGAGTCGTGACCGGGCGCTGGGCCTCCGCCGGCGGGGGAGCGCTGCAGATTCCGCGCGGACTCCGCTCCGCTGTCCGCGCCGATCCGGGGTGGTGTCTGGTCGTGGCCGACGTCGCGCAGCTCGAGCCGCGCGTCCTGTGCGGCATGTCGAGGGATGCGGCCCTCGCGGAGGCGTCGCGCGGTCGTGACCTCTACGAGGGCATCGTCGCCGACGGCGCGGTCGCCACCCGGTACGACGCGAAGCTCGCCATGCTCGGGGCGATGTACGGGGCGACGACGGGCGAGAGCGGACGGCTCATGCCGAGGTTGCGACATACGTACCCGCGCGCGATGGCGATGGTCGATGCGGCCGCACGTCGTGGCGAGGACGGCGCGCCCGTCTCGACGTCATGGGGACGGACCACGCCCGATGCCGGCGCGACGTGGCGGGCGACGCAGGCACGCGCGAGCGAGGCGGACGCGTCGACCGCGGACATCCTGCGCGCCAAGCGCGCCTCTCGCGACCGCGGGCGCTTCACTCGGAACTTCATCGTGCAGGGAACGGCCGCGGAGTGGGCGCTGGCGTGGTTGGCCGACCTTCGCACACGGTTGACCGCGTTCCCCGAGGCCGCGACCGCCGCTGCCGCATCCGGACCGGTGTTCGCCCGTCGACCGCACATCGCGTTCTTCCTGCATGACGAGGTGATCGTGCACTGTCCACGGGAGCACGCGGAGGAGGTCGCTGAGGCGGTCCGCGACGCGGCTGCCGCAGCCGGCCGGTTGCTGTTCGGCGACTTTCCGGTCGATTTCCCGCTCGATGTGCGCATCGCCGAGTCCGCGCAGAAGGACTGACGGCGATAGGATCGCTGCAGCGAATGGGTCGGCCGGACGGTCGCGTTGCGCGCGTCGCACCGAGGAACGTCCGGGCTCCACAGGGCAGGGCGGTGGGTAACACCCACCCGGAGCGATCCGCGAGACAGTGCCACAGAGAGCAGACCGCCGGGCGTGCCCGGTAAGGGTGAAAGGGCGGTGTAAGAGACCACCGGGGTCGTGGTGACACGACCCGCACGGCAAACCTCGCCCGGAGCAAGGCCAGACAGGGGATGATGACGCGGCCCGCCGAGTCCCCGGGTAGGCCGCTGGAGCGTCACGGCAACGTGACGCCGAGAGAGATGACCGTCGATGGGGCGCGAGCCCCGGAACAGAACCCGGCGTACAGGCCGGCCCATTCGCCTCAGTTCACCGCGAGCGACGCCGCACCGATGATGCCGGCGTTGTTGCGGTGCACAGCGGGAACGATCGGAGTCCTGATGTCCAGCAGCGGCAGGAACTGCTCGGAGTGCTTGGAGACGCCGCCGCCGACGACGAAGAGATCGGGGCTGAAGAGGAACTCGATGTGGCTGTAGTACCACTGCAGCCGCGCCGCCCACTTCTTCCAGGACAGCTCGTCCCGTTCCATCGCCGAGTACGCCGCATAGGCCTCGGCGTCCTTACCGTGCTTCGCGCGGTGCACGTGTCCGAGCTCGCTGTTGGGGATCAGCACGCCGTCGTAGATCATCGCCGACCCGATCCCGGTTCCGAGCGTGGTGAGGATGGTGAGTCCGTCGATGCCCTTCGCCGCTCCGTAGCGCACCTCGGCGATCCCGGCGACGTCGGCATCGTTGGCGAAGTGGATGTCGCGCCCGAGCCCCTTCTCGAAGAACGCCTCGGCTTCGAACCCGATCCATTCCTCCGACACGTTCGCGGCCGACAGTGTGCGACCGGACTTCACGATGGCGGGGAAGGCGACACCGAGGGGGAGGGCCTCGTCCGAGACGCCGAGCTCGTCGAGGACGACGGTGACCGCGTCGAGCACGTCTTGGGGCTTGGCCCCCTTCGGGGTGGACACCTTCACCCGATCGCTGAGGAGTTCGCCGCGCTCGAGATCGACGATGCCGCCCTTGATGCCTGTGCCGCCGATGTCGACGCCTATCGCCCGGGTGCTGTTCGCTGCCATGTCTTCACCCTATCCAGGCGCGGACACCGCTTCAGTAGGATCAAGACAGAGGTGTCACCGAGGCGCTCGCGAACCGGAGGAGGCGGCCATGTCCGGCGGCGAAGAGAAGTTCTGGTACAACCTGACGACCGGGCAGGTCGAGCGGGGCCACGTCTCGCCGGCGGTCGACCGCGCCGGCCCGTTCGACACGGCCGAGGATGCCGCGCGGGCGCCGGAGCTGCTGAAGGAGCGCTCGCGCGCCTGGGCCGAGGACGAAGCCCGCGACGACGCCTGGGGCGCGACCGGAACCGGCGCCGACGACAAGTAGTCTGGCAGTCAGCCAACCGACGTCCAGCGGAGGGAAAGTCATGGACAAGCAGCGCGATTTCGTCCTGCGCACGATCGAGGAGCGAGGCGTCAAGTTCGTCCGGCTCTGGTTCACCGACGTGATCGGCACGCTCAAGTCGGTGGCGATCGCCCCCGCGGAGGTCGAGGGGGCCTTCAACGAGGGTCTCGGCTTCGACGGCTCCGCGATCGAGGGGCTCACGCGCACCTACGAATCGGATCTGCTGGCGCACCCCGACCCCACGACGTTCCAGACGCTTCCGTGGCGAGGCGAGATCGACCCGACCGGTCGGATGTTCTGCGACATCACCACCCCCGACGGTCAGCCCGCGGTGGCCGACCCGCGGTACGTACTCAAGCGGTCTCTGGCGAAGGCAGCCGATGCGGGCTTCACCTTCTACACGCATCCGGAGATCGAGTTCTACCTGCTGAAGTCGTCGCGCTACGGGACGGAAGGCCCGGAACCGGTCGATTCGGCCGGCTACTTCGACAACGTGCCGGGCGGCACGGCGCACGATTTTCGTCGTCGTTCCGTGCGCATGCTGGAGGACCTCGGGATCTCCGTGGAGTTCAGCCACCACGAGGGCGGACCGGGTCAGAACGAGATCGACCTGCGGTACGCCGATGCCCTCACGACCGCCGACAACATCATGACGTTCCGCACGGTGATCAAGGAGGTCGCCATCGAGCAGGGCGTCTACGCGACGTTCATGCCGAAGCCGCTCGGCGGCAAGCCGGGAAGCGGGATGCACACCCACATGTCGCTCTTCGAGGGCGACACGAACGCGTTCTACGAAGAGGGCGGTCAGTATCAGCTCTCCAAGGTCGGGCGGCAGTTCATCGCGGGGCTGCTGCGCCACGCCAACGAGATCTCGGCGGTCACGAACCAGTTCGTCAACTCCTACAAGCGTCTGTGGGGCGGCGACGAGGCCCCGAGCTTCATCTGCTGGGGGCACAACAACCGCTCCGCCCTCGTGCGCGTACCGATGTACAAGCCGAACAAGGGTCAGTCCTCACGCGTGGAGTATCGCGGCATCGACTCGGCGGCCAATCCGTACCTGGCGTACGCCCTGATGCTCTCGGCGGGCCTCAAGGGCATCGAGGAGGGGTACGAGTTGCCTGCCGAGGCCGAGGACAATGTGTGGTCGCTGACGGACTCCGAGCGTCGCGCGCTCGGCTATGCGCCGTTGCCGACGAGTCTCGACCACGCCCTGGAATACATGGAGGAGTCCGAGCTGGTGGCCGAGACCCTCGGCGAGCAGGTCTTCAACTACGTGCTGCTGAACAAGCGCCGCGAGTGGCAGGAGTACCGCTCGCAGGTCACGCCGTACGAGTTGAAGAGCAACCTCGAGATGCTCTGACGCCGGCGCCATGGCCCGCGATCGCTCCACGACCCTGACCGGTCTCGCGCGCGTCGGCTTCAGCCGCCTGACGGAGGCCGATGCGGACCTCTCCGAACTCGAGCAGCTCATCGACGTGCCCTGGGAGGAGCTCCGCGACGCCGCGTCGGACGCGGCCGATCCCGATGTCGCCGTCTCGGCGATCCTCTTCATCGCGCGACGAGATCCCGCCGCCGTGCGGGCGCTTCGTGCGAGCGAGAACGGGTGGCGTGCCCTGTGGGCGCTCCTGGGTGCGTCGTCCGGATTCGGGGATTTCTTCCTCCGCCATCCAGAGGAGCTCGCCGAGCTGGCGCATGCCGGCACGAGCCTGCCGACCGACATCGAGATGCGGAGGGAGCTGCTCGCCGCGGTCGGAGAAGAGGACGGCTTCGCTCGCGACGGCAGTGAGAGCTGCTGGGTTGCACTGCGGGTGCGGTATCGGCGCATGCTCGCCAAGATCGCCGCTTTCGACCTGCTGAGTCCCTCGCCCGTCGACCAGGTCCCGTTCGTCGCCGGCCGGCTGGCGGACGCAGCGGCGGCCGCACTCGAGGCGTCGCTGTGTGTCGCTCGCACACGGGTGTCGTCGACGGGGCCGGCTTTCCCGCGCGAGCATGTGGCGGCGACCCAGCTCGCGGTCATCGGCATGGGCAAAACGGGGGCGCGCGAGCTGAATTACGTCAGCGACGTCGACGTCATCTTCGTCGGCGGCGCAGCGGACGGGCTCCGCGAGGAGGTGGGGGAGAGCCGGGTGATCGACATCGCGACCCGGCTGGCGGTTCAGACCATGCGCGGCGTGTCCGAGATGGAGGTCGAGCCTCCTCTGTGGGAGGTCGACGCGAACCTCCGCCCCGAGGGGAAGCAGGGAGCGCTGGTGCGCACCCTGGAGTCGCACCTGTCGTACTATGACCGGTGGGCGGCGAGCTGGGAGTTCCAGGCGCTGCTGAAAGCGCGCGCGATCGCGGGCGACGAGGCGCTCGGCGATGCGTACGTTAACGCGGTCGGGCCGAAGGTGTGGACGAGCGCCGCGCGCGAGAACTTCGTCGACGGCGTGCAGCGCATGCGTGAACGTGTGACCGACCACATCCCGAACGACGAAGTCGCCCGCCAGATCAAACTCGGCCCCGGCGGGATCCGGGACATCGAGTTCACCGTGCAGCTGCTGCAGCTGGTCCATGGACTCTCCGACCACGGGATCCGGCAGCGGAGCACCCTCGCGGCCCTCGACGCCCTCGTCGCGGAGGGGTACATCGGCCGCGCCGAAGCCGCCGCCTTCTCGCGTGACTACCGGATGCTCCGGCTGCTCGAGCATCGCGTGCAGCTGCGCCACCTGCGCCGCACCCACCTGATGCCCGAAGACGCCGAGGGACTGCGTTCCCTGGCTCGGGCGACCGGACTCGGGGACACCGGCGATTCCGTCCTGCGGATCTGGGAATCGGTCAAGCGCGAGGTTCGCGACATCCACGTGCGGCTGTTCTACCGTCCGCTGCTGTCGGCGGTGGCCGCTCTCCCCGAAGAGGAGCGCTCCCTCTCGCCGGAGCAGGCGAAGGATCGGCTGGCGGCCATCGGATTCCACGACCCCGGTGGCGCGCTGCGTCACATCGGGGCGCTCACGACGGGACTCAGTCGCAAGTCGCAGATCCAGCGGCACCTCATGCCGGTCATGCTCCGCTGGTTCGCCGACGGCGTCGACCCCGACTACGGGCTGATCGCCTTCCGTCGTCTCAGCGAGAGGCTGGGGGACTCGCCCTGGTTCCTGCGCATGCTGCGCGACTCCGCGGGAGCTGCCGAAGACCTCACGCGTGTGCTCTCGGGCTCCCGCTATGTCGGTGAACTGATGGAATGGATCCCCGAGTCGGCGGCGTGGCTCGATGACGGCGGGGCTCTCCGTCCGCGGTCCGGGGTCGCTCTCCAGGAGGAAGCGCGCGCGATACAGACCCGTCACGACAACGTCGAAGACGCGATGCACTCCGTCCGGGCGCTCCGCCGCCGCGAGATGCTGCGGACCGCCATGGGAGGAATCCTCGGCGTGCTCACGATCGAGGAGATCGCGGACACCCTCACCACGATCAGCGAAGTGAGCATCCAGGCCACCCTGCGCGCGGTGCGCCGGGAGGTCGTTCCACCGGAAGACGACGCGCTCGATTTCTCGATCATCGCGATGGGTCGCTTCGGGGGGCGGGAGCTCGGCTTCGGATCCGACGCGGACGTCATGTACGTCTACCGACCGAACGGGCTCGACCCTCAGCGAGCGCATCAGCTCGCGCAGGCGCTCGTCCAGGGACTTCGGCGGCATTCCGAGGACCATCGTCTCCCGCTCGACCTCGACGCGGACCTGCGCCCGGAGGGGCGCAACGGCCCGCTCGTGCGATCCCTGGAATCGTATGCCGAGTACTATCGTCGATGGTCGCTGTCGTGGGAGGCGCAGGCGCTGCTGCGGGCACGGGGGATCGCGGGAAGTGTCAAGCTCATCCGCGCCTTCACCGAACTTGCCGACGAGGTGCGCTATCCCGCGCACGCGGACCAGCAGGGGCTTCGTGAGATCAAGCGGATCAAGGCGCGGGTCGAGAGTGAGCGGCTGCCCCAGGGGGTGGACCCGGCTCGTCACCTCAAGCTCGGCCCGGGCGGCCTGAGCGACGTGGAATGGCTGGTGCAGCTCCTGCAGCTGCAGCACGCGCACGCGGTACCGGCCATGCGCACCACCTCGACGCTCGACGCCCTGCACGCCGCACGCGAGGCGGGCCTCGTGTCGGCGGTCGCGACCGAGCGTCTGGCGGCGTCCTGGCGTCTGGCGAGCCGGCTGAGGTCCGCCAACACGCTGCTCTCGGGACAGACCAGCGACGTGCTGCCGACGGACAGATCCAAGCTCGACGGCATCGGGCGTCTGCTCGAGATGCCGCCCCACAGCGCCAGTCTTGTCGAGGAGGAGTGGGTGCGCACCGCCCGACGCGCCCGTCGCACGTTCGACACGCTCTTCTACGGTTGAGCGTCGCTCGCGACGCGGCTCGGCACGACGACGGCCCCCGGGATGCACCCGGGGGCCGTCGTCCGTCACGCGGTCTGCGTCACACGCCGAAGTAGAGCTCGAACTCGAACGGGTGCGGTCGCTGTGCGATCGGCTGGATCTCGTTCTCGATCTTGTACTCGATCCACGTCTCGATCAGCTCGGGAGTGAACACGCCACCGGCGAGGAGGAACTCGTGGTCGTTGCGCAGGGCCTCGAGCGAGTCCAGCAGGGAGTTGGGGACCTGCGGGATGTTCTTGGCCTCCTCGGGCGGCAGCTCGTAGAGGTCCTTGTCGACCGGCTCGTGCGGCTCGATGCGGTTCTTGATGCCGTCGATGCCGGCCATGAGCTGCGCTGCGAACGCGAGGTACGGGTTGCCCGACGCGTCGGGGGCGCGGAACTCGATGCGCTTGGCCTTCGGGTTGGACCCGGTGATCGGGATGCGGATGGCCGCCGAGCGGTTTCCGGCCGAGTAGACCAGGTTGACCGGCGCCTCGAAGCCCTTCACCAGACGGTGGTAGCTGTTGAGCGTCGGATTGGTGAAGGCCAGAACGGCAGGAGCGTGGGCGAGGATGCCGCCGATGTACCAGCGGGCGATGTCCGACAGTCCGCCATAGCCCTTCTCGTCGTAGAACAGCGGCTGGCCGCCGTTCCAGAGCGACTGGTGGGTGTGCATGCCCGAACCGTTGTCGCCGAAGAGCGGCTTCGGCATGAACGTGGCGGTCTTGCCCCACTGGTCGGCCGTGTTCTTGACGATGTACTTGAACTTCAGGATGTCGTCCGCCGCGTGGACCATCGTGTCGAACTTGTAGTTGATCTCCTGCTGGCCGGCGGTGCCCACCTCGTGGTGAGCGCGCTCGAGCTCGAGTCCGCTGGCGATCAGGCGCAGGCTGATGTCGTCACGCAGGTCAGCCGTCTTGTCGACCGGGGAGACGGGGAAGTAACCGCCCTTGTACGGGGTCTTGTTGGCGAGGTTCCCGCCCTCTTCGGCGCGGGCGGTGTTCCACGCGCCTTCGACGGAGTCCACGGCGTAGAAGCTCGTGTTCTGCTTCACCTCGTAGCGCACATCGTCGAAGATGTAGAACTCCGCCTCCGGGGCGAAGAAGGCGGTGTCGGCGATGCCGGTCGAGGCGAGGTACTTCTCCGCCTTCTTGGCTACCTGACGCGGGTCCTTGCCGTAGATTTCGCCATTGCGCGGGTTGTAGATGTCGAAGACCATGATGAGGGTCTTCTCGTCGCGGAACGGATCGAGGTAGGCGGTCGACACGTCCGGGATGAGCTGCATGTCGGACTCGTGGATGTTCGCGAAACCGCGGATCGACGAGCCGTCGAAGAGCTGTCCGACGGTGAAGAACTCCTCGTCGACGGTCGAGGCGGGAATGTTGAAGTGCTGCTGCACACCAGGAAGATCCGTGAACCGGATGTCGAGGAACTTGACGTCCTCGTCCTTGATGAACTTCAGCACCTCGGATGAATCACTGAACATGGAGTCTCCAGAGGTAGGGCGTTCGGGAACTGCCAACCCGCGAGGGGCATGGCTTGCACGGTACCGACAGGGCGTTGCCCGGTCGTGACACCAATGTTTCGGCCAGGTTACAGGGGTCTGGGTACGCTTGTGCGGTGACAGACCAGCGATATCCCGGTGAGCGCCTGGGACTGCCCGCATCGGGGCGGGGTTCGATAGGCCGACTCGGCCGGCGTGTCGGAGCCCTGTTCATCGACTACGGGGCGGCCTACATCCTCGCCGGACTGTTCGTCACCGACCCCGATGGTCTGCCAGCCGTCTTCTCCGGCGATCCGCTCGTGATCGCGGCGATTTTCATGGCGATCCAGGTGGTGTTCGCGCCCATGCTGCAGGGCAGCCCCGGTCATCGCATCCTCGGACTGCGTCTCACCCGGATCGACGGTGCCTGGGTCGGACTGTGGCGCCCGATCGTGCGGACGGTGCTCCTGGTTCTGGTGATCCCTGCGGTGATCTGGGACGCCGATCAGCGAGGACTGCACGACAAGGCGGCCGGCACGGTCCTCGTGCGTTCCTGACTGCCCTCAGCGCGGCCGCGGTGCACGGACGCGATTGGGGTCCATGCCCTTGGGGATCGGGAGCGAGGCGAGCGACTGCGAGACCGAGTCGACGCGCTTGATGACCGCGGCCATGGTCGCGCGGTCGATCGCCTTCGGGAGCTTCTTGATCGTCGGGGCGAGCTTTGCGATCGGCACCTCGTCGTCGCCGTGTCCGACATAGAGCACCGTGATGGGCACGCCCGAGGCCACGCGCTTGATCTTGGATCGTTCGTCGCCCACGAGGCGGGTCAGGCGCCCGCGCGCGCCCTCGCCGACGATGACCACCCCACCGCGTCCGATCGCGCGATAGACCGCCTCCTGGGTCTTGGGGTTGATCCCCACCGGCATCTCGCTCGCCTGCCACCTGCGGCCGAGCGACGTCGAGATCACGTGGCCGGTCGCACCGGGCATGCCGTCGATCTGGCGGTACATCGCCTTCGTCGACAGACGTGTCATGGTCATCATGGCGGCGAGAATGCCCGCCATCAGGCCGGTGATCGCCCACAGGAGCACGCTCCACCACGCGACCGGCTGCACCAGGAAGCCGATTCCCACGCCGACGGCGGCGCCGACGACCAGAATGCCGATGAGGACATACGGCAACCAGGGGAACGCCTTGCGCGTGAAGGTGAACAGGGTGCGGAGCTGGGAGAAGAAGCCGGGTCGCTTCTCCGGGGCGGTGCTGCGGGCCATGGGACCAGGATACCTTTCGGGCGCAGCCTGGTTCGGACACGTCCTCCCCTCCACAGGGAGCGGCAGCGGAGGAGCCTTCCACAGAAGCGACGCGGGAGGAGCGCCGAATGCTCGCGAACGGAACGGTGGGAGACGTGGCCCCGTCATCCGATACCCCGCCCTCGTCTGTCCTCGCGCCCCACCTGCGCGCGGGAGCGCGGGTCGTGCGCCGCATCGACGGCGACGACACGCCGTGGCCCGGTGTGGTGGCGCGGCTGGACGACGGGGCGCCCGCGCTCGTGGTTCCGGTCGCTGCTCTGGGGCGGACGTGGCCCGGCTGGGCGCTGCGCGACCCGGCGCACGTGGTCGTACCCACGGACATCAGGCGCTCGGTCGAGGGGCATGACGCCGTCTTCCCGCTCTTCGTCGAGAGGCTGATGACCTTCCTGACCCGGCGCGGACCTCTCCTCTCCGACGGCGAGCGCGTCACGATCGCCGTCAGTGTGCTGCGCGGACTGCGGGAACTCGACGACGCAGGGGTGACGTCGCCGGGCAGTGGTTCCTGGTGGTTGACCGACGACGGCCGGCCCGGTTTCGCCCTCACCGGCGACCCGGCAACGTCAGCGGAGCGTGCCTCCGCAGACGTGCTGACCGAGCTCGGGAAAGGGGAGGGGGGACTCTCGTCGTTGGTCGAACGGACCGTGGCTTCCGTGGCCGGAGGCGTCGACGAGCGCACCGCGAGACGGCTCGAGGACGAGTGGTTCGATGCGGCGTCGCCGGAGGCCCTGGTCACGGTGAGGTTCGGTCCCCGTTCGGCCGGCGCGGCGATCGCGCCGGCTCGCGCGGATGTCACCGCCGACCTCGCTGCTTCGGAGGAGCCCGACGGTGCCGGTGTGCTCGTGAACCTCGGTCGATACGTCGACGGCGGCCTCGCGGAGACGATCGGAGCGACGGTGGAGCGCGTGCGCCGAACGATGACCGGAGCGCGCTCTCGCCGTTCGACGCTCCTCTTCGCCGGAGCTGCGGCAGGTGCCGTCGTGGCGATCGGACTGCTGTGGCCGGTCGGTGCGGAGGAGCCTGCCACTGCACCGGTCGATCAGGGGGCCACCCCCGCGTCGACCGCGACCACGTCGCCGGTTCCGGCCGCCGCCGTGGGCGTGGCCGCAAACGACGACCTCGCTGTCGTGACGGCGGCGCTGCTGGAGGCGCGCATCCGCTGTGACGATGATCCCGAGTGTCTCGCAGGGGTTTACTGGTCGCCGATCACGTCGGTTCCGCCCGGCGCCGTCGACCTCGATGCGAGCGTGCGCGACGTCGAGGTGCTGGATGATTTCGGCGGCGTCGCCGTGCTTCGCGTGTCTGGACCCGAGGCGCCGAATCAGGTCGTCGTCATCGCGCGCAGAGACGACTCATGGCTGCTGCGTGACGTCCATGACGTCGCACAGCAGCCATGAGTCTCGAGCGATCAGGCGCCGAGGTTGGCCTCGAACGATGCGTCCTCGAGGCGCTTCTTGACCGCCGCGAGGAAACGGGCCGCGTCTGCGCCGTCGATGGTGCGGTGGTCGTACGACAGGGCGAGGTACACGTACGACCGCACCGAGATGGCTTCCGCCCCGTCGACCGTCACCACGCCGGGGCGCTTGACGACAGTGCCCGTTCCGAGGATCGCCGACTGCGGCAGGAACACCACCGGTGTGTCGAACAGGGCGCCGCGAGAGCCGGTGTTCGTGAGCGTGAAGGTGCCTCCGGCCAGCTCGTCGGGCTTGAGCTTGTTGTCGCGCGTGCGCGCGGCGAGGTCGGCGATCTCGTGCGCGATCTGAGCGAGGCTCTTGCTCGCCGCATCGCGCAGCACGGGCGTCAGCAGGCCACGCTCCGTGTCCACCGCGATCGACACGTTCTCGGTGGCGGGGTAGACGATCTTGTCGCCGTCGACCGTGGAGTTGATGATCGGATACGTCTGCAGCGCCTCGGCCGCGGCGAGGGCGAAGAACGGCAGGAAGGACAGTTTGTCCCCGGTCTTCGCCTGGAAATCCTTCTTCACCCGGTCGCGGTACTGCGACAGCTTGGTCACGTCGACTTCCACGACCGTCGTCAGCTGCGCCGTCGACTGCATCGACGCCACAGCACGCTCGGCGAGCACCTTGCGAAGGCGCGACATCGGCTGCGTGGTGCCGCGAAGGGGCGACACCTCCACCTCGACGGGCGCCGCCTCCGCGGCAGACGTCGGGGTCGCCGGGGCCTCCGCCGCCTTCAGAACGTCCTCCTTGCGGATGCGTCCGCCCACGCCGGTTCCGGTGACGCTCGCGAGATCGACGCCCTGCTGCTGCGCGAGACGGCGCACCAGAGGCGTGACGTAGATGTCGTCGGAAGCGGACGGTGCGGCGGCAGCCTTCTCGGGAGCGGGAGCGGGAGCGGGCTCCGGCTCGGAGGTCCGCTCTTCGGCGGCCGGCGCGGGAGCCGGCTCCTCGGCAGGCTCGGGGGCTGACGTCTCCTGCGCGGACGCGGGCTCCTCGGGCGCGGACTCCTCGGACGGCGCTTCCGCGGGTGCAGGGGAGCCCGAGCCGATCTTGGCCAGCGGCGAACCCACGGCCACGGTCTCGTCCTCCTGCACCAGGATCTGCTGCAGCGTGCCCGCGAACGGCGACGGGATCTCGGTGTCGACCTTGTCGGTGGAGATCTCGAGCAGCGGCTCGTCGACCTCCACGTCGTCGCCGACGCTCTTCAGCCAGCGGGTCACGGTGCCTTCGGTGACGCTCTCGCCGAGTTCGGGCAGAACGACGTCCTTACCGTCCGCGTCGGGCGCGGCGGGAGCAGCCTGCTCGGGACCGGAATCCTCGGCTGCGGGCTCTTCCGCAGGTTCCGCCTCGGGCTGCGCGGGGGCCTCCGCCTGCGCGGAGTCGTCCGACGTGTCCTCGGAAGGGGCTCCGTCGCCGTCGCCGATCTTGGCGAGCACGGCGCCCACCTCGACGGTTTCGTCCTCCTGGACGAGGATCTCTTCGATGACGCCGCTGACCGGCGAGGGGATTTCGGTGTCGACCTTGTCCGTGGAGATCTCGAGAAGACCCTCGTCCTCCTGGATCGTGTCGCCGACCTGCTTGAGCCAGCGGGTCACCGTCCCCTCGGTGACGCTCTCGCCGAGCGCGGGGAGGACGACGGATGTGCTCATGTGCTTGTCTCCTTCGGAATGCCGATTGCTTCTAGCTTAGTGATGACCTCGACGCGCCGGCGTCGGATGGCTGGGGGTGTCGTGCGCAACGCTCACAGTGTGTGCAGGGGCGAACCGGCGAGGGCGAGGAGGGCCTCGCCCAGCGCCTCGCTCTGCGTGGGATGCGCGTGCAGGAACGGGGTCACATCCTCGGGGTGCGCTTCCCACCCGACGATGAGCTGACCTTCTGCGATGAGTTCCCCGACGCGATCTCCCACCATGTGGATGCCCACGACGGGGCCGTCGACGTGCCGGACGACCTTCACGATCCCCGCCGTTCCGAGGATCTCGCTCTTGGCGTTGCCGGCGAGGTTGTACTCGTAGGTGGTGATCGCGTCACCGTGCAGCGCACGCGCGGCGGCCTCGGTGAGTCCGACCGACGCCGCCTCCGGCGATGAATACGTCACGCGGGGGATGTGAGCGTCCGGGACGCGCACGGGTCGTCGACCCGCGATCCGCTCGGCGACCTGGATGCCCTGCTGGAATCCCCGGTGTGCCAACTGCGGCCCGGCGACGATGTCGCCCACCGCCCAGACGTGGTCGGCGGCGGTGCGGAGTTCGTCGTCGACGACGACGAACCCGCGATCCAGGCCCACGCCGGCCGCTTCGAGCCCGAGACCGTCCGTCGCGGGCGCGCGGCCCACCGCCACCAGCAGGGCGTCCGCTGTGATCTCCGCGTCATCCGCGAGCCGCACGACGACGCGATCCTCGTCCGCCGTGACGGCGGAGACGGGCGTTCCGAGGACAGTGCGGATGCCGCGGCGCCGGAAGGCGCGCTCCAGGGTCTTGCCGATGACCTCGTCGTCGGCGGGCAGGAGCGTCGGGAGCGCCTCGATGACCGTCACGTCGGCACCGAGAGAACGCCAGAGACTGGCGAACTCGACCCCGATGACCCCGCCCCCGAGGACGGCGACGTGCGCGGGGATCTCGGGGAGCTCGAGCGCCTGCTCGCTCCCGAGGATTCGCCCGCCGATGTCGATGCCGGGGAGCGTGCGCGTGTACGAGCCGGTCGCGACGACGACATCGCGACCGCGGTAGAGGTCGTCGCCCACCCGCACTGCCGGCCCCTGCTCGAGGGTGCCGGCGCCGTGGACGACGGTGATTCCGCGGGCGGCGATCAGGCCCTGCAGGCCCTTGTGCTTCTTCGCGACGATCGCCTCGCGATACGCCGTGAGAGCGGGGACGTCCACGCCCTCCCACGTCGCTCGCACCCCGACTGCCGCTGCGTCCCTGGTGTTGTCGGCGACCTCCCCGGCGTGCAGGAGCGCCTTGGTCGGCACGCAGCCGCGGTGCAGGCAGGTCCCGCCGAGCTTGTCCTTCTCGACGATGACGACGGAGGATCCCAGTTCCGCGGCGCGAAGGGCGGCCGCGTAGCCGCCGGACCCGCCGCCCAGCACGACGAGGTCGGCCTCGTGCACGGCCATCAGCGCGTCGTTCCGGCCACGAAGCGGATCAGCGCGCGCACCGTCGCGCCGGTCGCGCCCTTGTCGGTGAATCCGTACCCACCGCCCTTGTGCCAGCCGCTGCCGGCGATGTCCAGGTGGACCCAGGGAATGCGCGGAGCGTCCTCGGCATCGCTCGCGCGACCCACGAAGCGACGCAGGAACAGGCCGGCGAAGAGCGAACCGCCCGCCGGGTCGCCGATCTTCGCGTTCTGCATGTCGGCGACGGGCGAGTCGAGCTCCTCCTCCATGTGCTCGGGAAGCGGGAGCTGCCACGCGTCCTCGCCGGTCGTCGCCGCATCCGCGAGGAAGCGGGCCACGGCGGTGTCATCGCCCATCACCCCGGTGTGCCGGTTCCCCAGGGCGACGGATATCGCGCCCGTCAGCGTCGCGACATCGACGATGAGGTCGGGGCTCTCGGCACTCGCGGCGGCGAGACCGTCCGCCAGGACCAGGCGTCCCTCGGCGTCGGTGTTCAGCACCTCGACGGTCGAGCCGTCCCGCATCGTCAGGACGTCGCCGGGTCGCGTGGCCGAGCCCGAGGGCATGTTCTCGGCGAGGCAGAGCCACGCCGTCGCGCGTACCGGCGCCCCGACGCGAGCAAGGGCCCGTACGACGGCGAGCGCGGTGGCCGCGCCGCACATGTCGTACTTCATCCCCACCATCGAAGCGGGTGGTTTGAGCGAGAGTCCACCGGTGTCGAACGTGATGCCCTTGCCGACGACCGCGACGTGGGCCGCCGCATCCGCCGGCGAGTAGTCCACACGCACGAGTCGCGGCGGCCTCGATGATCCGCGTCCGACACCGAGGATGCCGCCGAATCCGCCCTCTTCGAGGTCGGTCTCGTCGAAGACGTCGACAGACACCGGCAGGCCCGGTCGGCGAAGTCCGCCGGGCCGAGGCGATCGGCGGGCATCGTGGACAGATCCTTCACCAGCGCCATCGCCTCGGCATCGGCGCGTACGGCCTCGAGTTCTCCACGGTCGGGACGGGTCTCGCCGTGCACGACGACGGTCGCGGCGCGTGCCGGCGGCGGAGTGCTCTTATAGGAGTCGAAGCGATAGCCGCCGAGCGTGGCGCCTTCGGCCACGGCACGCCACCCCTGGAACGCGGGAGCCGCGACGGCGACCGTGTCGAAGCCGGTGAGGGAGCGGACTCCCGCGCCGACGGCGGCACGCACATCCTGTTCCCCGGGGGACGTACCGGTGCCGACGACCGCGAGCGGGAGCCGCGTCGCCTCTGGCGCGGCGACGCGCAGATAGGACGATCGCGCACCGGTGAACCCGACCGCCTCCAGCGCGCCGTGCAGGCCGGGCCATTCGGCCAGAGCGTCGGCGGCATCGTCGAGCGGGGGGAGCGCCAGAAGGATCGCTTCGGCGTCGGACTCTCGGATCGGACTGGTTCGGAACTCGAGGTCGGGGAACGACATGGTCCCATCCTAGGGATGCGCGTGTTCGCTGTGAGCGGGACGGGGTACGCCGACGGTCGGCGCTCGCCTCGTAGCATGGACAGATGTCCCTGTCCTCGTCGCTGTTCGAGCGTTCGGCCTCTGTGCCTCCCATCCCCCGGGGACTGCCGCTGGTCATCGCCCTCACCGGCTTCACCGACGCCGGCAGTGCGTTGTCACGCACGATCGAGTACCTGCGGGATGAGATCGACCCGACTCCGGTCGCGGTCTTCACCAACGACATCCTGCTGGATTACCGCGCGCGGCGACCCGTCGTCGCGTTCGATCAGGATCACCTCGCCGACTACCGACCCCCGCGGCTGGAGTTGTCACTCGGACACGACGCGCTGGGCTCGCCGTTCCTGATGCTGGCCGGCTATGAGCCGGACTTCGCGTGGGAGGCCTTCGCCTCCGCGATCCTGGCACTGGCCGAGGAGTTCGCCGTGTCCACGGTCACGTGGGTGCACGCCATCCCGATGCCCGTCCCGCACACGCGGCCCATCGGAACCACGGTGAGCGGCACGCGGCGCGAGCTGACGGAGGCGCATTCGGTCTGGAAGCCGACCACGCAGGTGCCGGCGACGGTCGGACACCTGCTCGAGTACCGCTTCGCCGAAGGCGGCGCCGCCGTCGCGGGTTTCGTGCTACTCGTTCCCCACTATCTCGGCGACACGGAGTATCCGGCCTCCGCTCTGGCCGCCCTTGATGCGATCACCGTCGCGACCGGCCTCGTCTTCTCCGGCGACTCGCTCCGCGACGAGAACCGCGAGTATCTCGAGAAGGTCGAAGAGCAGGTCGCCGGCAGCGAGGACCTGTCTCGCATGGTCGAGAACCTGGAAGAGCGGTACGACGCCTACATGGCCGGCTCGACGCAGGCGACGCCGATCATCCACACCGGGGACCTTCCCAGCGCGGACGAGCTGGCGGCGGAGCTCGAGCGCTTCCTCGCCAACCGACCCTCGGGCGACGACGACCGATTCGGCGCGTGAGGGAATAGTCGCGTCGGTCGGCACGTTGCCATACAGGTGTCGCCCGCTGCGGGTCAAGTGCCGCCGCGGAATGTGAGACAATGGATGGAGCGACCCGTTGTCACGTCGACTGCATGCCTCTCGGTGTGCGGGACTTGACAAGGGTCTTACTAGTGTCCGAAATCGACCGGGGGGCGTCGACACGCGTCCGCCGGTGAAAGGCGAAACGTGACCACAGGCACGAAGACCAGCACCCGCGCAACGCGAGCGAAGGACACCGAGGCCGAAGAGATCGTCGAGGAGACGCCCGCGAAGAAGCCGGCGACGAAGGCGACCGCCAAGAAGTCCGGCAGCCGCTCCGCGAAGAACGCCTCGAAGACGGCCTCGTCGAAGTCCGTCGACAACGACGATGAGATCGACGACGACGAGGTCGACGCCGAGGACATCGAGGACGGCGACGACACCTCGGCGGAGGACGACGCCGACGACGACGGCGATGAGGGCGACGCGAAGTCCGGCAAGAAGGGCTCGGACGGCGCCTCGGAAGCCAAGAAGAGTGCCGCAGAGCCGCTGCCCACCGGCGCCATCGTCATCTCGTCGAACGACGACGAAGACGTGCCGATCTACTCCACGCAGATCACCGGCGCGACAGCGGATCCCGTCAAGGACTACCTGAAGCAGATCGGCAAGGTCCCGCTCCTGAACGCGGCCGAAGAGGTCGAGCTGGCGATGCGGATCGAGGCCGGCCTGTTCGCGGAGGAGAAGCTGTCGAACATGTCGGCGGCCGAGAAGTCCTCGCAGCTCGGGCTCGACCTGCAATGGGTCGCCCGCGACGGGCAGCGCGCCAAGAGCCACCTGCTGGGTGCAAACCTCCGCCTGGTCGTGTCGCTCGCCAAGCGCTACACGGGTCGAGGCATGCAGTTCCTGGATCTGATCCAGGAGGGGAACCTCGGTCTCATCCGCGCGGTGGAGAAGTTCGATTACACCAAGGGCTTCAAGTTCTCCACCTACGCGACGTGGTGGATCCGTCAGGCGATCACTCGAGCCATGGCCGACCAGGCCCGCACGATCCGCATCCCCGTCCACATGGTGGAGGTCATCAACAAGCTCGCGCGAGTGCAGCGCCAGATGCTGCAGGACCTCGGCCGCGAGCCGACTCCGGAAGAGCTCTCCAAGGAGTTGGACATGACCCCGGAGAAGGTCATCGAGGTGCAGAAGTACGGCCGCGAGCCGATCTCGCTGCACACCCCGCTCGGCGAAGATGGTGACAGCGAATTCGGTGACCTCATCGAGGACACCGAGGCGGTCGTCCCCGCTGACGCGGTCGGCTTCACGATGCTGCAGCGTCAGCTGGAGTCGCTGCTGGACTCGCTCTCGGAGCGCGAGGCGGGTGTGATCCGCATGCGCTTCGGCCTGGGTGACGGACAGCCCAAGACGCTGGATCAGATCGGCGACACCTTCGGTGTCACGCGTGAGCGCATCCGCCAGATCGAATCCAAGACGATGGCCAAGCTGCGTCACCCCTCGCGCTCGCAGTCGCTGCGGGACTACCTCGAGTGAGCGACGCGCCGAACGACGGCAAGGCCCTCACGACCACGATCGACGGGGAGGCCTTCGCCCGCATCCCGATTCGCACGCGCGTCGTGATGCCCGGCGATGATCTCGAGGAGTTCATCCGCGAGTATGCGGCGGGCGTGGTGCGCGAGGGCGACATCCTCTTCGTCACCGAGAAGATCGTGGCGATCACCCAGGGGCGGTCCTACCCCCTCGAGGAGATCAGGCCGCGCCGGCTCGCGCGTCTCTTGTCGCGGTTCGTCGTGCGGACGCCGTACGGCATCGGCCTGGGCATGCCGGAAACCATGGAGATGGCGCTCCGAGAATGCGGAACCCTGCGCATCCTGTTTGCGGCGGGCGTCTCAGCGGTGACGAAGCTCATCGGACGTCGCGGCGATTTCTATCGCATCGCCGGCGATAAGGCACGCGCGATCGACGGTCCGACCCCCGGGACGATCCCGCCCTACAACAGGGCGGTCGTCCTCGGCCCAGAGCGACCTGGCGACGTCGCCGTCCAGCTGCAGGGTCTGCTGGGGATCCCCGCGCAGGTCGCGGTGGTCGACATCAACGACATCGGTGGCAACGTCCTCGGCTCCACGTTGTCTCGCGACGAGGAGCGGCGCCTGGTGGCGATCTTGTCCGACAATCCGCTCGGACAGGGGCACCAGTCGACGCCGCTCGGAATCGTCCGCCCGGCCTGAGCGGGCTGATCCCGGACGGCGTCGCGCGGGCTTCGTCAGTCCTCGTCGACGAGGCGCGCTGTCTCGTCGTGCCATGACGTGGCGACTTCGCGCAGCTTGTCCTCGTACTTGCGCCCGTGGTGCGCGCAGAACAGCAGTTCGCTGCCGTTGACCTCTGCGGCGATATAGGCCTGCGCTCCGCAGGAGTCGCATCGGTCCGCCGCCGTCAGACGGTAGTCGAGGACGGCGGCCGGGTCGGTGGGTGTCGAAATCGAGCTCATGTCGGTCCCTCCTCGAACGGTCGATCGATCGTGTCGTATAAGACAACCACGGCTTTGTTTCGAGAATGCCGCGAGAAGGTCACAGTTCGCTCACCGCGTACGGACGCGGGTTCGCTCGTGTGTCACCCCGGCGCGCGGTGGTGCCGGGGATATCCTTGGACGCTGTGACTGCCGAGTACTCCGCCCACCACCTGCAGGTTCTCGAAGGCCTCGAAGCGGTGCGGAAACGCCCCGGGATGTACATCGGCTCCACCGATTCGCGCGGTCTGATGCATTGCCTGTGGGAGATCATCGACAACTCCGTCGACGAGGCCCTCGGCGGTCACGGCGAGCGGATCGACGTGATCCTCCATCGCGACGGCAGCGTGGAGGTGGTCGACCGGGCGCGCGGCATCCCGGTCGACGCGGAACCGCGGACCGGGCTCTCCGGCGTCGAGGTCGTCTTCACGAAGCTCCACGCCGGAGGCAAGTTCGGGGGCGGCTCGTATGCGTCCTCGGGGGGTCTGCACGGGGTCGGCGCGTCTGTCGTGAACGCCCTGTCGGAGCGACTCGATGTCGAGGTGGACCGTGGCGGAAAGACGTGGGCCATGTCCTTTCATCGCGGCGAGCCGGGGGAGTTCGCCGGCGATTCCCCCGACAGCGCCTTCTCGCCTTACGAGCAGAGCAGCCGGCTTCGTCACGTCGGCAAGGCGCCCAAGGGGGTCACAGGAACCCGGATCCGCTATTGGGCCGACACCCAGATCTTCACGAAGGATGCCACCTTCGCTGTCGAGGAGCTGGAGCAGCGCGCGCGGCAGACCGCCTTCCTCGTGCCGGGCCTCGAGATCGTCATCCGTGATCAGCGCGGCGAGGAGCCGCGAGAGACGAGCTTTCGATACGACGGCGGCATCTCGGAGTTCGCGGAGTTCCTCGCCCCGGACGCGCCCGTGACCGATACGTGGCGCCTTCAGGGAGAAGGAACCTTCACCGAGACGGTCCCCGTCCTGCAGCCGACCGGAGCCATGGTGCCGACCGAGGTCGAGCGCACGTGCGAGGTCGACGTCGCGGTGCGCTGGGGCACCGGCTACGAGACCGTCGGGCGCAGCTTCGTGAACATCATCGCCACGCCGAAGGGCGGCACGCATCAGCAGGGCTTCGAGCAGGGCCTGCTGAAGGTCGTGCGGGCTCAGATCGAGGCCAACGCCCGTCGTCTGAAAGTGGGCAACGACAAGCTCGAGAAGGACGACATCCTCGCCGGCCTCACGGTCGTCCTGACCGTACGCCTGCCCGAACCGCAGTTCGAGGGGCAGACCAAGGAGGTGCTCGGAACCCCGGCCGTGCGCCAGATCGTCTCGAGCGTGGTGAGCAAGGGGCTGCGGGAGCGCTTCGCGTCCACCAAGCGGGATGACAAGTCGCAGACATCGCAGCTCATGGAGAAGATCGTCTCCGAGATGAAGGCGCGCATCTCGGCCCGCACGCACAAGGAGACGCAGCGCCGGAAGAACGCGCTCGAGTCCTCCTCGCTCCCCGCGAAGCTGGTGGACTGCCGCAGCAACGACGTGAATGACTCGGAACTGTTCATCGTCGAGGGCGACTCGGCTCTGGGGACAGCCAAGTTGGCGCGCAACAGCGAGTACCAGGCGCTTCTGCCGATCCGCGGCAAGATCCTGAACGTCCAGAAGGCGTCGGTCAGCGACATGCTCTCCAACGCCGAGTGCGCCTCGATCATCCAGGTCATCGGCGCCGGCTCGGGCCGATCGTTCGATCTTTCCGTCGCGCGCTACGGAAAGATCATCCTCATGAGCGACGCCGACGTCGACGGTGCGCACATCCGCACGCTTCTGCTGACGCTCTTCTTCCGCTACATGCGCCCGCTCATCGAGGAGGGACGCGTCTTCGCCGCGGTTCCGCCGCTGCACCGCGTCGTGGTGCAGCATCCCGGGTCGAAGCCGAACGAGACGATCTACACCTACTCCGAGAAGGAGCTGCACGCGCTGCTGGCGAAGCTGCGCAAAGCGGGGAAGAAGTGGCAGGAGCCGATCCAGCGCTACAAGGGCCTCGGCGAGATGGATGCGGAGCAGCTGGCGTCGACGACCATGGATCGATCCGGACGCATGCTCCGACGTGTGCAGCTGACCGACGCGGAAGCGGCGGCCGCCGTGTTCGAACTCCTCATGGGAAACGAGGTCGCCCCCCGCCGAGAGTTCATCGTGGAATCCAGCGATCGGCTGGGACGCGAGCGCATCGACGCCTGACGCAGGGCTCGGCGCCGGCGCGGACGGTTCAGCGAACGCCCGTCCCGATGGACCCGACGGCGGCATCGAGCGGCGTGCCGGAGCCGTCTCGCTTCGCTCCCGACGGCGGCAGCGCGCGTGTCGCCCCCTCGGGTCCCACCGCGCGCGGATCGTCACCGACCCACGCGAGGGTCAACGCATCCTCACCGCGCACGAAGCGCTGCGAACGCACTCCGCCGGTCGCCCGGCCCTTCGCGGGGAACTCCGTGAAGGCCGAGACCTTGGCGGAGCCGGCGTCGGCACCGGCGAGGGCGTCGGCGCTGCCGGCGACGGTGACGACGACGGTCTCCGTCGTCGCAGCGACGACGCCGAAGAAGATGGCGCGCTGTCCGTCGGCGAGACGGATGCCGGACATCCCGCCTGCGGAGCGTCCCTGGGGCCGCACGCTGGAGGCCTCGAATCGCAGCAGCTGCGCATCGGTGGTCACGAAGACGAGCTCCGACCCATCAGGGGCGGCCGAGGCGCCGATGACGCGATCTCCGTCCTTCAGGGCGATGATCTCCACGTCGGGCTTCGCGGCGATCTCGGCGGCCGAGACGCGCTTGACGATCCCGGCGGCCGTGCCGAGGGCCAGGGGCGGGTCGTCGGCGAGCGACACGAGCGCCACGACCTTCTCGTCCTTTCCGAGCGGCAGATACTGATCGACGCGTGCGCCGGCGGCGAGAGCGACGGAATTCCCGGGGACGGAGGGCAGGTCGACGGGGGAGAACCGCACCAGTCGACCGAGGGAGGTCACCGCGCCGACGTCGCCACGGGTCGTGGCGTCGACTCCGGAGCGAACGGCATCGTGCGAGGACCGACGGGTGGGGGCGACGAGACCCCCGCCGCCGACCTCGGGATCGAGATCGGCCCGCACCATGCGGCCGGTCGTCGACAGAAAGACGCGGCAGGGCGTGTCCGCGATCTGCAGATCGGCGGGAGCGGCCTTCCGCGAACGCGGCTGCACGGTCCCGCCGTTCAGCAGCATCGTGCGCCGCGGGGTGCCGAACATGTCGGCGGCGGTCTGGAGCTTTCTGGCGACCTGGGCGCGGAGCAGGGCGTCGCTGGCCAGCAGCGCCTCGAGGGCGGCGATGTCGGTCTTCAGCTGGTCCCGCTCGCCCTCCAGTTCGATGCGGCTGAACTTGGTGAGCCGACGCAGGCGCAGTTCGAGGATGTACTCCGCCTGTGGCTGAGAGAGGTCGAAGACGTCGATGAGCCGGGTGCGAGCCTGGTCGCCGTCATCGGAGGTGCGGATGACCTGGATGACCTCGTCGATGTCGAGGATCGCGATGAGCAGCCCCTCCACGAGGTGCAGGCGCTCCCTCTTGCGCTCCAGCCGGTAGCGGCTGCGGCGCGTGACCACCGAGATGCGATGCTCGAGGTAGACGCGGAGCAGGTCGCGGAGCCCGAGCGTCTGAGGCTGTCCCTCGACGAGTGCGACGTTGTTGAAGCTGAAGTTGTCCTCGAGAGGGGTCAGTCGGTAGAGCTGCTCGAGCACGGCCTTGGGGTCGAACCCGGTCTTGATGCCGATGACCAGCCGCAGCCCGTGCCGACGGTCGGTGAGGTCGTTCACGTCGGCGATGCCCTGCAGCTTCTTCGCGGTGACGGCATCCTTGATCTTCTCGATGACGCGTTCGGGACCGACGAGGTAGGGAAGCTCGGTGACGACGATGCCGGTACGGCGCGGGCCGACCGGCTCGATGGAGGTCTTCGCACGCGTGCGGAACGAGCCGCGGCCATTCGTGTAGGCGTCCTTGATCCCGTCGAGCCCGACGATGATCCCGCCGGACGGGAGGTCGGGACCCGGAACGAATTCCATCAGTTCGTCGACCGTCGCGTCGGGGTTCTCCAGCAGATGCGTCGCCGCGGCCACGACCTCGATGAGGTTGTGGGGGGCCATGTTCGTGGCCATGCCCACGGCGATGCCGGAAGCGCCGTTGACGAGGAGGTTGGGGAAGGCCGCCGGCAGGACCTCGGGCTGCTGGAACTGGCCGTCGTAGTTCGGGATGAAGTCCACGACGTCTTCGTCGAGGTGCTCGGTGAGGGCGAGCGCGGCCGGCGCGAGGCGGGCTTCCGTATAGCGCGCGGCGGCGGGGCCGTCGTCGAGGGAGCCGAAGTTGCCGTGGCCGTCGACGAGGGGAACGCGCAGGGAGAAGGGCTGTGCCAGGCGCACGAGAGCGTCGTAGATCGCGGCGTCGCCGTGCGGGTGCAGCTTTCCCATCACCTCGCCGACGACACGCGCGCTCTTGACGTGCCCGCGGTCCGGTCGCAGTCCGAGTTCGGCCATCTGGTAGAGAATGCGCCGCTGCACCGGCTTGAGTCCGTCCCGCGCATCCGGGAGCGCGCGCGAGTAGATCACCGAGTACGCGTACTCGAGGAAAGACCCCTGCATCTCTGCGGAGACGTCGACGTCTTCGATGCGTTCTTCGGGCTGCGGTGCGGAGTCGGTGCGGGGCATGAAGGGTGAGGGCCTCGTGGAGGGGACGATCGATGGCCGTTTCACCCGTGTGGGAGACTGGCCGGGATGTCCACGAGCCTACCCGGCCCGTCGCCGCGCGCACGGAGCCTCACCGGAGTGCTGCCGGAGTCGATCGCCGCCATGGCGGGGGAGTCGACGTGGTTCGCGCCGGCGCGCAGCGTCGTGATCTTCCTCCTGGACGGTCTCGGTGCCGCGAACCTCACGGCGCGGGCGGGGCATGCGCGTTTCCTCGCCGCGGCCACGGGGCGACGGGATGTTGCGCAGACGGTGTTCCCCTCCACGACGGCGGCCGCTCTGACAGCGCTGCTGACGGGCGAGCCTCCGGGCAGGAGCGGCATGGTCGGCTACCGCGCCTTGGTTCCCGGTGCAGACCGCATCGCGAACCAGCTGCGCGGCTGGGAGCAGGACGACCTGCCCGCGGACTGGCAGCGGGCGCGTCCGATTCTCGAGCGCGAGTCCGCGTCCGGGCGCGCGTGTTTCGTCGTCACCCGCGCCGAGTACGCGACGACCGGTTTCACGCAGTCGACAACGCGTGGTGCGGAGGTCATCGGCGTCGACGACCTCGACGAGAGGGTGGACCTCGCCGCGGACGTCGCCGGCCGAAACCCCGGTGCACTCGTCTACCTCTACGCCCCCGACCTCGATGTCGTCGGCCACCGCGCGGGCTGGGAGTCGGACGAGTGGTCGGCGATGCTCGAGCGCGTGGATGCGGCCGTGGTGAGAATGGCTCGACGGCTCCGACCCGACACCGGTCTGGTCGTCACCTCCGACCACGGCATGATCGACGTGCCCCGTCACCGACACGTGCTGTTCGGTGAGGGGGCTCTCACCGAAGGACTGCGGCACGTCGGTGGCGAGCCGAGGATGGTGCATCTGTATGCGGAGAGCGGCGCGGCGGATCACCTCGCGGAGAGGTGGAGGTCGTCCGAGTCATCCCGGTCGTGGGTGCTCACACGCGATGAGGCGATCGCAGCAGGACTGTTCGGGACGGTCGACGACGTCGTTCGGCCCCGGATCGGCGACGTCCTCGTCGCGGCGCGACAGAGCATTGCCTACTACGACGATCGGGTCACGGACACGTCGTCGCAGAAGATGGTCGGTCAGCACGGATCGCTGACGTCGGAGGAACGCACCGTCCCCCTCATCCGACTCGGAGCCTTCGCCCGATGAGGTCAGACCCTATGAGGGCGGGGTGCTGATGCTCTTGTAGGCCCAGGGCCTCGCGGTGCAGATTCGTGGATCATCCCGAGGAGTGGCCTTGGGATGCCGACATGCAGCGGAGGCCCTGGTGTTCAACGAGCGTACGGCTATTGGTTTGGATGTGCACGCGCGGAGCGTGCGAGCGGCGGCGATCGACACGTTGACCGGTGAGGTGATCGAGGCGCGGCTGCCCGCCGGGGCTGCGGATGTCCTCGCGTGGGTGATGCAGGTCTCGGCCCGGCTGGGTCCGGTGCACGCCGGATACGAGGCTGGGCCGACCGGTTTCGGGCTGGCTCGGAAGCTCGAGGCGGCAGGGATTGCGGTGACGGTCGCGGCGCCGTCGAAGATCATCCGACCGACCGGCGACCGGATCAAGACCGACGCCCGGGACGCAGTGTTGCTGGCCCGACTGCTGAAGATGGACGAGCTGGTCGCGGTGCGTGTCCCGACGCAGGCCGAGGAAGCGGCCAGGGACCTGGTCCGCGCCCGCGATGACGCGCGCACGGATTTGCTGGCCGCCCGACACCGGGTGGGCAAGTTGCTTCTTCGCCGCGGTCTTGTCTATGCCAAGGACCGAGCCTGGACCGGGGCTCACGACGCGTGGTTGCGGCAGATGCGGCGCGAGGGTCTCGATGGCGCCGGGCCCGGCACCCTTGCGGCGTTCGACGCCGGCTATGACGCCGTGAACAGTATCCTCGCCCGCCGGGACCGGCTGGACCGGGACATCGCCGCGATGGCGACGGACTCCCCGTTCACCGCTGTGACGAACAGACTGTGCTGCCTGCGCGGCATCTCCACGCTGACCGGGTTCGCTCTCGCGGCCGAGATCGGCGACTGGGACCGCTTCACCGGTCGCACCATCGCGTCGTATCTCGGCCTGGTGCCCTCCGAGCACTCCTCCGGTGGATCCCGGTCGCAGGGTGCCATCACGAAGACCGGGAACACGCACGCCCGCCGGCTGCTGATCGAATCCGCCTGGCACCACAAGCCCGTCTACCGACCCGGGAAGATCATGAAGGACCGGTGGGCGGCCGCACCCGCCGCGGCCGCGGCTCGCGGCGACGCCGGGAACCGGCGTCTGCACCACCGCTGGATTGTGCTCGACGCGCACAAGAAGAAGCACACCGTCGCGACCACCGCGATCGCCCGTGAGCTCGCGGGCTGGTGCTGGTCCCTGGCCGTCATGACCTGACAGCCCCAGACTCGTTCTCGACCACCGGCGCGGGGAACGCATGCAGCGTGAAGAGCGCACCAGCGGAACGACTGTGAGCAGCCGCACCGAGCGGCCACGCTCGACCTCAGACACGCTGGCTGCTCTCGCCGAAACAGGGTCCTGCGGTAACCAACCCGCGAATATCAGACTGACCACGCGTCACAGAACACGCCGCACACCCCGCCCCCACGCGCGAACGACGAAGCGCCGCCCGGCAGCCAGCCAGGCGGCGCTTCACCCTGCCCACTTGACAGAACGAACCACATATCAGTCGTCGGTGCGCGCGCCGAAGACGATCTCATCCCACGAGGGCATCGACGTGCGGCCTTTGCGCCGCCCCGCTCCTTCGGCGATGACGATCGTGCGATCGTCGATCTCGTCGTCGGATGCGACGGGCTCGTCCTCGGATGATTCATAGCCGGGCTCGAGGGCGTCGAAGAGTGCCACGGGAGCGTTCGGATCCGATCGGTCGTCTTCGGGTTCGGGCAGCGGCTCCCGCTGCCCCCGGCGTCGACGCAGCGCCTCGAGGAGATCGGCGGTCTCGGCCGAGGTTGTGACCTCCGGGTCGGTTGCGCGCTTGGTCGCGGCCTGACGCACGGCCTGCGCGGTGGCCGGGGTGCTCGACGCCGCCGGCGCGGAGGCTTCGGCTTCGGCGTCGGGCACCCGGCGCGGGCCGAACGCTCCGCTGTCGAAGCGTGACTCGTCCTTGCCGGCGTTGTCGAGCGCGCGGAGGCGCGGGATGAGCCCCTCGGGGAGCGAGCCCTGGCGGGAGAGCTGAACGGCATCGCCGTTCTGCGGCGACAGGGTGGACCGCCGCGGATCGAAGCCCCATCGCGCGTCGTGCTCGATCCCCGCGGAGGTGAACTCGAGCTTCACGACCCATCCGCTCTGCTCCTTCCAGCTCGTCCATCGCTCGCCGCCGGCACCCGCCTCGGCGAGCTTCGCCCGCACGGCGGTGCCGAAGCTCACGTGCGCATCGTGGTCGAGTTCGGAGCCCATCAGGACGGGGACGGCCAGAGCCTGTCCGACGATGTGCTCGCGCTCGGCGAGCACCGGACGCTCGAAGCGCTGCACATCTTCGACACGCAGCCCCAGCAGGTCTGCGACCTCCTTGGTCGACAGGCCGGCGCGGATGTGCGACTGGATCTCCCGCGGACTCGCCCGCTTCTCGGGGGCATCCGACTCGCGTCTGACGCGGCGGAGCTCGGCCCGCAGCACGTCGTCGAGGGCGAGCGCGAAGCGATCTCCGGCCTCGGTCGCGACGACGAGACGGTCGTCTTCGGTGCCGATCACTCTGAGCTGTTCCATGCCAATCGCCTCTCCGGTTCGGCGTACGTCGCCCATGCTGACACAGCGGTTCGCCGGCGCCGGGAATATCGCGGGCGCGCCGCGAGTTCGACCCCGAGCGCGCCGGCCGTGATCCGCATTTGCGAAATCCGGAGCGGTCGTGCAAACTAACGCCGCCCCGATGGGCACACAGCAATCTTCTGGGAAGTAGAGACCGTCACGAATGGCTACTGATTACGACGCTCCGCGCAAGTCCGAAGACGAGAGCGAGTCGATCGAAGCGCTCAAGGAGCGCGTGCCCGACAAGATGTCGGGATCGGTCGACGTCGAGGACTCCGACAACCCCTCGGGCTTCGAACTGCCGGGCGCCGACCTGTCCGATCTCGAGCTGGATGTGGTGGTCCTCCCGCCGCAGCAGGACGAGTTCACCTGCATGAGCTGCTTCCTCGTCAAGCACCGCTCGCAGGTCGATCACGAAGAGGCGATCGGCTTCATCTGCACGGAGTGCTCGTAGCCGAGGCCCGCCGCACCGCCGCGGCCAGGCGGTCGGGTGTCCGCGAGGAGAGGTACCACGCGGGAACCGGATCGTCGGGGTCATCGATCGGGATCACGACGACGCCGTCGATGCCTCCGCGCAGCAGATGCCACGCGCGCGGATGAAGACCGGGGCCACGGGCCTGGCGGGCATCCTCGCCGGTGAGTGCGACGGGGGCGCCGAGATGGCACGCGTCGATGTGCGCGCGGCCGGCGCGAAGGCGCCCGCCCGTCACCTCGATGCGGGGCGACAGGACGATCCAGACCGCGACGGATCCGAGTCCGACGACGGCGCCCGCCGCGAGCGCGAGCGTGGTGTCCACAGGGACGAACACGAGGGCTGCCATCGGCCCCGCGAGCGCGGCGGCGACCAGGCTCCACAGCGACGGGCTCAGACGCTCGCGATAGTTCACGGCGCCTTCCGCGCCGACGTCGACAGCTCTGTTCTGCATTACCCTCGTTGCGTGACCGAATCGGTGGATGTCCTCATTATGGCCCGTGAGGCCCCGCTCTACGCGCACCCCGGCGATGCCGGAGCCGATCTGGTGGCCGCCGAGGCGGTGCGCCTCGAGCCCGGTGAGCGCGCGCTGGTCGGCACCGGCGTCCGCATCGCACTTCCGGACGGTCACGTCGGATTCGTCGTTCCGCGCAGCGGCCTGGCGTCGAAGCACGGCATCACGGTGGTGAACGCGCCGGGCACGGTGGATGCCGGCTACCGGGGCGAGGTCAAGGTCGCGTTGCTGAACACCGACCCACGAGAGCCCTACACGATCCGGGAGGGCGACCGCATCGCGCAGCTGATCGTGATGCCGATCCCGCCGGTGCGGTTCGTGCCGGTGGACGAATTGCCCGACAGCACCCGGGGCGACGGCGGCTTCGGCTCGACGGGCTACCAGAAGGATGGAGCATCCTCATGACCGAATCCACTCCCGTCGACCGCGCGACCTCGGGACCCTTCGATGACAGCGAGGCCAATCCGGTCCGCCCGTACATCGACCTGGGCGGCATCAAGATCCTGCCGCGGGAGGGTCTGAACCTGCGCCTGGAGGTCGAGGAGCAGACCAAGCGCATCGTCGCCGTCGGGCTGGACTACGCCGAATCGACGCTCCAGGTGCAGCCCTTCGCCGCGCCGCGCTCGAGCGGCCTGTGGGACGAGACGCGGGAACAGATCCGTGAGCAGGTACGCACCCAGGGCGGTCGCGTCGAGGAGCGCGAAGGTCCGCTGGGTCACGAGCTGCTGGCCGAGGTGCCGGTTTCGGCGGCGGACGGGTCGACGGGCAAGCGACTCGCCCGATTCATCGGTGTCGACGGTCCGCGCTGGTTCCTGCGCGGCGTCATCGGGGGAGCCGGCGCCGCCGACGCGGGTGCGGCGGCGAAGGTCGAGGACCTGTTCCGGTCGATCGTGGTGGTGCGAGGGGGCTCTCCGATGCCGCCGCGCGACCTCATCCCCCTCAAGATGCCGGCCACGCCGGGTTCTGCGTGACCGGCGAGAGCACCGCCGCGCCCGACGAGTCCGAGCCGCAGGAGAAGACGGCGACCGGGTCGGCCGACGCGAAGGGACCTTCGGCACCGGACGCCATCGGGGCGGCCCTCGGGCAGGCTGCGCGGCGCGCGGGCATCGATCCCGCTGAGGAGGCGTCGACCGGTCACGTCGTCTGGCGGGCGATGGGCGGTGTGCGGGGCATCCTCGAATCGGTGCTCCCGGGGCTGGTGTTCATCGTGGTCTTCACCATCACGATCGATCCGGACTCCGGCGACGGCCATCTCTGGCTCTCCCTCGGCCTGTCGGTCGGTGTGGCGGCTGTCTTCACGGCGGCGCGCCTGCTCGCCCGGCAGCCGGTCACGGCCGCGGTGGGGGGTCTCGTCGCGGCCGTGGTCGCGGCGGCGTTCGCTCTGCTCACCGGAGATGCGAGCAACAACTTCGTTCCGGGGTTCGTGACCAATGCGGTCTACGGCTCGGCGCTGCTGATCTCGGCGCTGGCCGGGTGGTCGCTGATCGGACTCGCCGCGGGGTTCCTCCTCGGCGAAGGCACCGCGTGGCGCAAGGATCGACGCAAGCGGCGCGTCTATTTCTGGCTGGCGATCGCGTGGGCGGCGCTGTTCGCCGCGCGCCTGGCCGTGCAGCTGCCGCTCTACTTCGCCGGCGAGGTGACGGCGCTCGGAACGCTGAAGCTCGTCATGGGACTGCCGCTGTTCGCACCGATGCTCGCTGTCACCTGGTTGGCCGTGCGAGCGCTCCACCGTCAGCCGGTCCGGTGATAGTATTTATCTCGACATCGAGATAAATACGTGCCCCTGAGTAAGGTCCGCCTTGCTGGTCACGCACGCGCGTGAGGGGCGAAGATGGGGAAGCCGGTCCCATACCCGGGGCCCGCCGGCGACGAAGGAGACGGACGTGTCCACAGTTGACAGCTTCGGTGCCAAGAGCACCCTGACGGTCGGCAGCACCGACTACGAGATCTTCCGCATCGACACCGTTCCCGGGTACGAGAAGCTGCCGTTCAGCCTGAAGGTGCTTCTGGAGAACCTCCTGCGCACCGAGGACGGCGCCAACGTCACGAAGGCGCAGATCGAAGCGCTGGGCGGATGGGACCCTCAGGCGGAACCCGACACGGAGATCCAGTTCACTCCGGCGCGCGTGGTCATGCAGGACTTCACCGGTGTGCCGTGCATCGTGGACCTGGCCACCATGCGCGAGGCCGTGACGGCTCTGGGAGGGGATCCGAAGAAGATCAACCCGCTCTCGCCCGCCGAGATGGTGATCGACCACTCCGTCATCGCGGACCTCTTCGGCTCCGAGAACGCGCTGGAGCGCAACGTCGAGATCGAGTATCAGCGCAACGGCGAGCGCTACCAGTTCCTGCGCTGGGGCCAGACCGCCTTCGACGACTTCAAGGTCGTGCCGCCGGGGACCGGCATCGTGCACCAGGTGAACATCGAGCACCTGGCGAAGGTCATCTACGACCGCAGCGTCGACGGCGTGCTGCGGGCCTACCCCGACACGTGTGTCGGCACCGACTCCCACACCACGATGGTGAACGGCCTCGGCGTGCTCGGTTGGGGCGTCGGTGGCATCGAAGCCGAAGCCGCGATGCTCGGCCAGCCCGTGTCGATGCTCATTCCGCGCGTCGTCGGCTTCAAGCTCACCGGAGAGATCCCCGCGGGCGTCACCGCCACCGACGTCGTGCTCACGATCACCGACATGCTGCGCAAGCACGGCGTCGTCGGGAAGTTCGTGGAGTTCTACGGCGACGGTGTCGGATCGGTTCCCCTGGCCAACCGTGCGACGATCGGCAACATGAGCCCGGAGTTCGGCTCGACGGCGGCGATGTTCCCCGTCGACGATGTGACCCTGGACTACCTGCGGCTGACGGGTCGCGACGAACAGGCCGTCTCGCTGGTCGAGCAGTACGCGAAGCAGCAGTCGCTGTGGCACGATCCCTCGCGCGAACCCGCCTTCAGCGAGTACATGGAGCTCGACCTGTCGACCGTCGTCCCGTCCATCGCCGGCCCGAAGCGTCCGCAGGACCGCATCCTGCTGGCCGAGGCGAAGGAGCAGTTCGAGAAGGATCTCACCAACTACGCCGACGTCGACCACGATCTGGTCGACCTCACGATCTCCGAGTCCTTCCCCGCATCGGACCCGCCCGGACTGAGCCCGGAGGATTCCGAGAGCGAGCACGAGCACCACCACCGCTCGCACGCGCCCAAGGTCGCCTCCAAGCCCTCACCGGTGACCACCGCCGACGGCGCGTCCTTCACGCTCGACCACGGCTCCGTCGCGCTGGCGGCGATCACCTCGTGCACCAACACCTCGAACCCGTCGGTCATGATCGCCGCTGGGCTCCTCGCGAAGAAGGCGCTCGACAAGGGCCTGAAGAGCAAGCCGTGGGTCAAGACCACCCTCGGGCCCGGTTCGAAAGTCGTCACGGACTACTACGAGAAGTCCGGGTTGGACAAGGCCCTCGAAGGCCTCGGGTTCTACACGGTCGGCTACGGATGCACGATCTGCATCGGCAACTCGGGTCCGCTCATCGAAGAGGTCTCCACGGCGATCAACGACAACGATCTCGCGGTGACCGCGGTGCTCTCGGGCAACCGTAACTTCGAGGGTCGCATCAGCCCCGACGTGAAGATGAACTATCTCGCGTCGCCGCCGCTCGTGGTCGCCTATGCGCTGGCCGGATCCATGAACTTCGACTTCGAGAGCGATCCGCTGGGCACGGACAGCGACGGCAACGACGTCTTCTTGTCGGACATCTGGCCGGCGACGGACGAAGTGCAGGAGATCATCGACTCCTCGATCTCCCGTGAGCAGTTCATCAAGCAGTACGCGACGGTGTTCGAAGGCGACGAGCGCTGGAAGAGCCTGCCGACCCCCAGCGGCCCGACGTTCGAGTGGGCCGAGGACTCGACGTACGTCCGCAAGGCGCCGTACTTCGACGACATGACGATGGAGCTGACGCCGGTGCAGGACATCACCGGCGCGCGGGTCATGGCGACCCTGGGCGACTCCGTCACCACAGACCACATCAGTCCGGCGGGCAACATCAAGCCCGGCACCCCCGCGGCCGAGTACCTCACCGAACACGGCGTGGAGCGCAAGGACTTCAACTCGTACGGCTCGCGCCGGGGGAACCACGAGGTGATGATCCGTGGCACGTTCGCGAACATCCGCCTCAAGAACTCCCTCGTCGCGGCGGTCAACGACGGCCAGGTCGTCGAAGGCGGCTACACGCGGGACTTCACCCAGCCGGGTGGGCCGCAGTCGTACATCTACGACGCCAGCATGAACTATCAGGCGCAGGGCACGCCGCTCGTGGTGTTCGGCGGCAAGGAGTACGGGTCCGGTTCGTCGCGCGACTGGGCGGCCAAGGGCACCCGGCTGCTGGGCGTCAAGGCGGTCATCACGGAGAGCTTCGAGCGCATCCACCGCTCGAACCTCATCGGAATGGGTGTCGTGCCGCTGCAGTTCCCGGCCGGTGAGAGCTGGGAGTCCCTCGGTCTCGACGGCACCGAGATCATCTCGATCACCGGTCTCGAGAAGCTGAACGAAGGGGTGACGCCCAAGACCGTGCGTGTCACCGCCGAGCCGAGTGAGTTCTCGGCCGACGGGGCGAAGACGATCGAGTTCGATGCGACCGTGCGGATCGACACTCCCGGTGAGGCCGACTACTACCGCAACGGCGGCATCCTGCAGTACGTGCTGCGCTCGCTCGTCTGACCTGCGCAGGAGGTGAGGCCCCGGCTCGATCGAGCCGGGGCCTCACCCGTCTGCGCCTGTCGGCGGATAGACTGACGGCCAGGCGTCTCGAACCGATGAGCCGGAGCCATGGACGACGACGAAGAGGGCACGATGGCGATTCTCCCCTCGATCAGAGGACCACGAGATCTCGACCGACTCAGCGTCGCGCAGCTGCGGCAGCTGGCCGAGGAGGTTCGCGCCTTCCTCGTGGAGAACGTGTCACGCACGGGTGGACACCTGGGACCGAACCTCGGGGTCGTGGAACTCACCATCGCGCTTCATCGCGTCTTCGACTCGCCCCGGGATCCGTTCGTGTTCGACACCGGCCATCAGTCCTACGTCCACAAGATGCTCACCGGCAGGCAGGACTTCGCCGGCTTGAGATCACGTGGCGGCCTCGCGGGCTACCCGCAGCGTGCGGAGAGCGAGCACGACGTCGTGGAGTCCTCGCACGCGTCGAGCTCGCTGAGCTGGGCCGACGGGATCTCCCGCGCGCTGACCCGCACCGGCCGGGACGACCGGCACGTCGTCGCCATCGTCGGCGACGGATCGCTGACCGGAGGAATGACCTGGGAGGCGCTCAACAACATCTCCGACGACAACGACCGACGCCTCGTGATCGTCGTCAATGACAACGGCCGCTCGTACGCGCCCACGATCGGCGGCATGGCGCGCTATCTGAACAAGGTGCGCACGGCGGACGCGTACCGGTCGCTGCGGCACGGCTCCGCCAGTCTGTTCGGACGGCTCGGGCCGGCCGCGCGAGCCATGTATCGGGGTGTTCGCGGCGGCACGCACGGATTCCTCTCGCGATTCGTCAACAACGACGCGCTGTACTCGAACCTCGACATCAAGTACCTCGGTCCCGTGGACGGCCACGACCTCGAGGCGCTCCTGGAAACCCTCGAACTCGCGAAGGCCTTCGGCGCGCCGGTCATCGTGCACGCGATCACCGAGAAGGGACGCGGGTTCCGGCCCGCGGTCGAAGACGAAGCCGATCAGTTCCACGCGGTCGGCAGGATCGATCCGATCACCGGCGAGACCATCGGCAGCGCCGGCGGAACGTGGACCGATGTCTTCTCCCGCGAGCTGCTCGACGTCGGTGGCGAGCGCGACGACGTCATCGCGATGACCGCGGCCATGCTGCGGCCGACCGGCCTGCTGCCGTTCTCGCAGCGGTTCCCCGATCGCGTGTACGACGTCGGCATCGCCGAGCAGCACGCCGTCGCCTCGGCCGCCGGCCTCGCCTACGGCGGGCTGCACCCTGTCGTGGCCATCTACGCGACCTTCATGAACCGGGCGTTCGATCAGATGCTGATGGATGTCGGACTCCACAGAGCGGGTGTGACGTTCGTGCTGGACCGGGCGGGGGTGACCGGCCCCGACGGGCCCAGCCATCACGGCATCTGGGATCTCGCGATGCTGCAGATCGTTCCGCACATCCGCATCGCCGTGCCACGGGACGCGGAGCGCCTCCGTGAGGAGTTCCGTGAAGCGCTGACCGTCGAGGACGCGCCGACCGTGGTCAGGTTCCCCAAGGGCGCGGTGGCGCCGGACCTGCCTGCACTCGAACGGCTGCCGGACGGCGTCGACGTGCTCGCCCGCATCGACGAGCAGGATGTGCTGCTGGTCGGGATCGGCCCGATGGCACACGTCGCCGTGGAGGTCGCCGAGCGCCTGCGGGCGCAGGGGATCGGCTCGACCGTGATCGACCCGCGGTGGGCGATCCCGGTGCAGCGTTCGGTGATCGACCTCGCGGCGACGCATCGGCTCGTGATCACGATCGAGGACGGCATCCGCGTCGGAGGCATCGGCACGCGCGTCCGTCAGGTGCTTCGCGAGTCCGGGGTCGATACGGCGGTGGACGAGCTCGGGGTCCCCGACGAGTTCATCGATCACGCTGGTCGTGAGGAGATCCTGCGGGATGCCGGGCTCACCGCCGCGAAGATCGCGCAGGACGTGGTCGCCCAGGTGCTCGGCACACGCCTGCCCATCGCCCGCGGCGCGGGCGAGCCCGTGACTGATGACATCGCCGATCTCGCGGGCCGGAGCGACGAGGACTGAGACGAAGAGCCCGCCGACCTGGCACGGTCGGCGGGCTCTTCGCGGTGATCTCAGCCGGCGATACCGACGATCTTCGGGTGGTGGAAGCTGTCTCCGAAGACGCGCTCGGACGCTCCTTCGCGGTCGAGGTACGGGGATGCGCCGCCATCGATGAAGGGCCAGCCTGCCCCGAGGATCAGACAGAGGTCGATGTCCTCGACCTCGGGGACGACGCCCTGCTCGAGCATGATGAAGATCTCCTGCGCCAGACCGTCCTGGACCCGGCGGAGGATCTCGTCCTCGGTCGACGGGGAGTCGCCGACGGCGCGCTTCAGGACCTTCTCCGCATCCTTGGACCACCCGGTGACCCGTCCGGCCTTGTCCTTCTCGACGACGCGATCGAGCGCGGCGAGCTCGTGGAAGTTCTCCGACGCGTAGAAGCGGTCGGGGAAAGCCGTGGCCATCGTGTCCTGCACGTGGGCCGCGACCTTCCATCCGACGAGGTCGATCAGCTGGAACGGTGTCATCGGGAGTCCGAGGGGACGGAAGGCGTTCTCGACCGTCAGCAGCGGTGTTCCCTCGTAGACGGCTCGTGCTGCTTCGCCCATGACCTTCGCCAGCAGGCGGTTCACCACGAAGCCGGGAGCGTCGGCGGTGAGGACCGCGTTCTTCCCGAGCCCCTTGGCGACGACGAACGCGGTCGCGAGTGCCTCGTCGGCGGTCTTCGGGGTCTTCACGATCTCGATCAGCGGCATGACCGCGACGGGGTTGAAGAAGTGGAAGCCCACCAGGCGTTCCGGATGCTCCAGCGTGGAACCGATCTCCTCCACGGAGAGCGACGACGTGTTCGTCGCGAGGATGGCGTCGTCCGCGATGATCTTCTCGATCTCGCCGAAGACCTGCTGCTTGACTCCGACCTCCTCGAACACCGCCTCGATCACGAAGTCGCAGTCCGCATACTCGGACGTGTCGACGGTTCCGCGCACCAGTGCACGCAGGCGATTCGCTGCGTCGGCGTCGAGGCGCCCTTTGGACTCGAGCTTGCCGATCTCCTCGTGGATGTACGCGATGCCCTTGTCGACACGCGCCTGATCGAGATCGGTGATGAGCACGGGGACCTGGAGCTTGCGCACGAAGAGGAGGGCGAATTGGCTCGCCATAAGGCCGGCGCCGATGACGCCGACCTTGCCGACCTTCTTCGCGAGCCCCTTGTCCGGTGCACCGACGGGACGCTTCGCGCGCTTCTGCACCAGGTCGAACGCGTACATCGACGCGGCGAACTGGTCGCCGCTGACGAGTTCTGCGAGGGCCTCGTCCTCGCGGGCGAAGCCCTCCTCGCGCGTGCCGCTCTTGGCGCGGTCGAGGAGGTCGAGGGCGACGTACGGGGACGCGGGGACGGTCCCGATCCTGGACTCCAGCATGTTCCGTGCCATCTTGACGGCGATCGGCCATTTGGTGAGGCGTTCGATCTTGCCGGGCTGGTTCCGGCGTTCCACCTTGATCGACCCGCCGAGCACGCCGTCAGCCCATCGCAGGGAGTCTTCGAGGTAGTTCGCGGCGGGGAAGATCGCATCCACGATGCCGAACTCGAACGCCTGCGCCGGCTTGAGCATCCGGTTCTGCTTGAGCGGGTTCGAGATGACCACCTCGAGCGCGTTCTCGATACCGATCAGGTTGGGGAGGAGATAGGCCCCACCCCAGCCCGGGATGATGCCGAGGAAGACCTCGGGGAGGGCGATCGCGGCGGCCGAGGCATCGACGGTGCGATATGTGGAGTTGAGCGCGATCTCCAGGCCGCCGCCCAACGCGAGCCCGTTCACGAACGTGAAGGAGGGAACGCCGAGATCGGCGAGCTTGCCGAGCACGTGGTGACCGAGCTGCGCCACCTTGCGGGCGTTCTCCCGCGATCCGACGAGAGTGATGTCGGACAGGTCGGCGCCGGCGGCCAGGATGTACTGCTTGCCGGTCACGGCGACCGCATCGATCTGACCGGAGGCCGCACGGTCCTTCAGTTCGTCGAGGCGCTCGTTCAGCTCGACGAGCGTTCGGGGACCGAGCGTGTTGGGACGGTTGTGGTCACGCCCGTTGTCGAGCGTGATGAGGGCAAGAGTCCGGCCCGAGGGCAGGCGAACGTCGCGCACGAGCGAGTGCGTGACGACCTCGTCGTCGGAGAGGGTCAGCAGGGGCGTGAAGTCGATCTGATCGTAGGTGCTCATGAGGCCGCTCACTTCCTGCGCTTCTTGCCGTCGTAGTGGGGGTTCTCCCAGACCACCGAACCGCCCTGGCCGAGCCCCACGCACATCGCCGTGAGGCCGTATCGCACGTCGGGGCGCTCGGCGAACTGCGCCGCGAGCTGGATCATGAGACGGACTCCGGATGCGGCGAGCGGATGCCCGAGCGCGATCGCTCCACCCCACTGGTTGACGCGCGGGTCGTCGTCGGCGATGCCGAAGTGGTCCAGGAGCGAGATCACCTGGACGGCGAACGCTTCGTTCAGCTCGAACAGACCGATGTCGTCGATCGTCAGGCCGGCCTTCCTGAGGGCCTTCTCGGTCGACGGGATGGGGCCGATGCCCATGATCTCGGGCTGCACGCCCGCGAAAGCGAACGAGACGAGTCGCATCTTCGGCGCGAGGCCGAGCTCCTTCACCGCGCCACCACCGGCGAGCAGCGACATGGTCGCACCGTCGGTGAGCGGGGAGGAGGTTCCCGCGGTCACGCGACCGTGAGGACGGAACGGGGTCTTGAGACCGGCGAGATCGGCCATCGTCGTCTGCGGACGACGACCTTCGTCCTCGGTGGCGAGCGCCCACGCACCTTCGGCGTCCTTGATCGCGACGGGAACGAGGTCGGCCTGCAGCTTGCCCGCATCGTAGGCGGCCTGCGCCTTGTGCTGGCTGAGCATGCCGAAACGATCTGAGCGCTCCTTGGTGAGATGCGGGAAGCGATCGAAGATCCGCTCCGCGGTCACGCCCATGTTGAGCGCGCCGGGGTCCACCATCTTCTCGGCGACGAAGCGGGGGTTGGGGTCGGCGTTGGACCCGATCGGGTGATGCCCCATGTGCTCGACCCCGCCCGCGAGAGCGAGGTCGTACATGCCGATCCCGATCGAGGCGGCCATCGTGGTCACACTGGTCATCGCACCGGCGCACATGCGGTCGATGGCGAATCCCGGAACGCTCTGGGGGAGTCCCGCGAGGATGGCGACACTTCGGCCCAGGGTCAGGCCCTGGTCGCCGGTCTGCGACGTCGCCGCGATGGCGACGTCGTCGATCCTCTCCTTCGGAACGTCGCCATTGCGCTCCATGAGTCCGATGGTCGCCTTCACGGCGAGATCATCCGATCGCGTGTTCCAGTACATGCCCTTCTCGCCGGCGCGCCCGAACGGGGTGCGCATTCCATCGACGAAGTAGACGTCCGAAAGCTCGGCCACTCTGCCTCCAAAGTTCAGGGATGTGCCCAGCCTAGGAGCGGCCGTGGAGGGCTCGGAATCGGTTGGGTCGAACCTACGAATCCGACTCGGACCCCTGCTCCGGGGCTTGGGCGGAAGATACAAAAGCATCCGCGATCACCTGTGCAGTCTGTCCAATCTGCCAGGCTCGCGCACCCCACGACCGCAGGGCGTCCGCGATCGACGCCGCGTCGAGGTCGGTCGGCGGTGACCAGGCGACACGACGCAACGTGTCCGGCGTCAGCAGGTTCTCGGTGGGCATGTTCAGGCGCTCCGCGAGTTCCTCCACCGCCGGACGCGCCGCCTTGAGCCGGAGGTCAGCCTCCGGATTCCGCTGAGCCCATGCACGGGGCGGCGGGAGCGCGTCGCCGCCACCCGCGCGCTCCCGAGGCGGATTCGCATCCGCGCGACCCTCTTCGATCGCGGCCCACCACCGGTCGAGCTCGGTGCGGCTGGCGCGCCCGGTGAAGTCCTTCACGTGCGCGAGATCGTGCTTCGAACGCGGGTCCGCGATGACGGCGGCGACGAGAGCGCGATCGGGTACCAGACGGCCCGGGGCCACATCCTCGGCAGCCGCCAGGTCTTCACGAGCGACCCACAGGGCGCGCGCCACGGCGAGCGAGGAGCGGCCTCGCACCGTGTGCAATCCGCTGAGCCGCCGCCACGGCTCTTCTCGGGGCGGCTTGGGCGGGCGATCGCGCACGTCGTCGAATTCTTCGAGGGCGAATCGCGTCTTGTCCTGGTCGGCGAGCTCGCGGGCGAGGGCGTCCCGCACGTCGACGAGGTGGATGACGTCGAGTGCGGCGTACTCGAGCCAGGACTGGGGGAGTGGACGCTGCGACCAGTCCGAGGCGGAGTGAGCCTTGGCGAGGGAGATCCCGACGGTGCTCTCGACGACCGCGCCCAGTCCGACGCGCTCGTGGCCGAGCAGCCGGGCGGCCAGTTCGGTGTCGAACAAGCGGTCGGGGACCAGGTCGAGTTCGCGTAGCGAGGGGAGGTCCTGGCTCGCGGCGTGGAAGACCCACTCCACGTCGCCGATCGCGCGCTGAAGGGCGCCGAAGTCGCCGATCGCGGGCGGGTCGAACAGGAAGACGCCGGCATCCCGACGGAAGACCTGAATGAGGTATGCGCGTTGCGAGTAGCGGAACCCCGATGCCCGCTCGACGTCCACGGCGGCCGGTCCGGTTCCGGAGGCGAGTGCCTCGCACGCCGCGAGGAACGCGTCGCGGTCGGCGATGACGGAGTATTCAGCCACGGGGATTCCTTCGGGAGCCGAGGACGGCGATGCCCTCGGAGCCGGGCGGCAGCCCGGCCAGCATGCAGGTCAGCTCTGCCCACGCATCGACGTGCGCGGTCAGGTCACCGTCGGGCGACCAGGACGCGCGCAACTCGATCTGCGCGCCGTCGCCCTCCGCGGCGAGAGTTCCGAAGCCGCGGGAGAGGGTCTTCGTCGCCGTGCCCGACGCGGAGTGGTGGGCGGCGCCTCGAACCGAGAGGGCCTCCATCAGCCACGACCACGCGACCTCCGCGAGCATCGGATCGGTGCCGATGTCGGTCTCCAGAGGCGCCTGGGCGAAGCACACGATGCGCCACGGGCCGTTCCACGCTGCGGGCTCCTCGGGGTCGTTGAGGAGGATGAACCGCCCCGTCCCGTAGGCCGACACGCCGTCGTCCGTCTCCGGGCGCACGTCCCCTGCGAGGGCGAGTGCGAACGGTGCGAGACCGCCGGGGGCGGGGATCTCGTGGACGGTGAGGTCGTCGCGGAAGCCCATCGCCCGCACCTGTTCGGCGACGGAGGCGAAGGCCATCGGCGCGGGAGGAGGGGTGACAGCCACGGAGACAGACTAGAGTGAGGCCTCGATGCACGCCTCCAGGCGCGCCGCGCAGAACGGCGCCACCCCCGCCCTCGTCACCGCATTCCGGTTCGCGATCGCCGCTCTCGGTGGTGCGCTGGCGCTGGTGCTGACATCGATGTCCCTCCTCTCGTTGCGGGTCGCCAGGCAGGTGATCACACCCGCCAATCGCCGGCCGGACACGCGCCTGCTCGATCTCGACACGCAAGCGCAGACGGTCACGCTCCAGCGCACGGCGGACACGGTGCTCCCCGGCCGTTACGGCCTGTTCACCACGGGGACCGAGAGCTACGTGAAGGTCGGCACCGTCCTGTCCGCGGACGACGAGACCGTCACGCGCAAGCTGCTCACCCACGTCGGATCGGGTGCCCATCTGGCACCCGACGCGGCCTTCAGCGGCTGGTACTTCAGTCATCCGGACGAGCTGCACCTGGACTGGACGCCGGAACTGGTCGGCTCGGCGGTCGGGCCCTGCCCGGCGTGGCGGTTTCCCGCCGGTGACGGGACCACGTGGGTCGTGCAGGTGCACGGCCGTGGCACAACGCGCTCCGAAGCGCTTCGCGCGGTGCCGGTCTTCCATGCCCTGGGGATCACCTCGCTCGTCGTCTCCTATCGCAACGACGGCGAAGCACCGCGCAGCAGAACGGGGACCTACGCCCTCGGTGCGACCGAGTGGCGCGACGTCGACGCGGCCATCGGATTCGCACGACGCCGCGGCGCGCGGCGTGTGATCGTCATGGGATGGTCGATGGGCGGTGCGATCGCACTTCAGCTGGCACTCAACTCGGCTCACCGCGACGCGATCGCCGGCCTCGTCCTCGACTCGCCGGTCATCGACTGGCGGGTCGTCCTGGACTACCAGGCGGGACTCATGAACCTGCCGCAGCCGGTGACCCGACTCGCGATCGACGCCCTGGGATCGGAGTGGGGTACGGCGTTCACGCGGACGGGTTCACCGATCCCGTTCGATCGCCTCGATGTCGTTGCGCGAGCGGATGAGCTCCGCCACCCCGTTCTCATCCTGCACAGCGACGATGACGGGTTCGTGCCCTCGGATGCCTCCCACGACCTGCTCGCGGCCCGGCCCGACCTTGTCGAGCTGGAGGCGTTCGAGGTCGCGCGTCACACCAAGCTGTGGAACTACGATCAGGACCGGTGGTCGCACGCGATCAGCGACTGGATGCGCCGACACGATCTCTCGGGTGCAACCGCAAATAGCTGAATCCGCAGTCGTCGACGAGCATCCCCGCCACCGTCGCGTCCCGCGGTCGCGACGGTGAGACGAAGGCCGCGCCCGAGGGTTCGAGCGCGGGCGCGATCGTGAGGCAGATCTCGTCCAGACATCCCGCCTCGAGGAACCGTGTCGCAATCGTCGGCCCTCCCTCGCAGACGACGCGGGGAAGGCCGCGCTCCCGGAGCTCCGCGACGATCGCACGCGGATCGAGCTGCTCGTCGGCATCGATCGTGACGTGCTCCACCGGCGCGCCGGCAAGCCGTGCGTGCACGCGCTCCCGGTGCGCGCGGGAAGACAGCACCAGGGCGGGCGGCCGCCCCGGCCTGGTGAGCCGGACCCCGTCGAGATCTCCGGTGGCGGTCACCACGGCGAGGCGTGCGTGGGCGGGGAGCAGGTATCGCTCGGTGCGGGCCGTGGTCGCGCCCACGACGACCACATCGGCGTTGGCACGCACGGCGCGGAGGATCATCCGGTCGGTAGGGGAGGTGATGGTCTCGCTCGTCCCGTCGGAACCGGCGATCGAGCCCGTCACCGAGGTGACCATGTTCAGCCGGGTGAACCCGGTGTCGTCGGCGGAGTACCGACGGCTGAGCCAGCGATCGGCATCGAGGGAGTCCGTGGTCACGGAGTCGAGGGTTCGCGGGACGACCTCGGTGACGGTGACCGTGCGCTCAGCGCTCACGCGCAGCCATTCTCTCGCGCACCTGGCGCTTCGCGCGACCGAGCATGCCGGTCATCCCTGCGATCCGAAGCGGCGACACGGCGCGCGTCAGACCGATCGACTGCGGGAAGTCATCCGGGACGGCGAGAGCCTCGTGAGCGGTGAGACCCGTGAGGCCCTGAGCGAGGATGCTCGCGAACCCCCTTGTCGTCGGAGCCTCGGCGGGCGCGGTGGCGTGCATGGCGACGCGGTCATCGTCGTCGACCTCGACCACGATGAAGACGGGCGATTGACACTCGGCCACGCGTTCCTGCCGATCCGGATGGTCGGCGAGGCGGGCGGGCATCTCGGGCAGCTCATGGGAGAACTCCAGGAGCAGCTGCAGGCGGTCCGGCTCCTGAAGATCGAGGAAGTCCTGTCGGATCGCCGCCAGTGCTGCCGGGAGGGGATGTTCGATCATCACCGCGACGGAACCTCTCCTCGGGCCGAGCCGGTCACGATCGGCAGGCCCACCGCGCTTCCCCATTCGGTCCACGACCCGTCGTAGTTGCGCACATCGGGGAAGCCGAGCAGGTGCGTCAGAACGAACCACGTGTGGCTGGAGCGCTCACCGATGCGGCAGTACGCGATGATCGGGTCTGCGTCGCGCAGACCGACTTCCCCACGGTAGATCGCCTCCAGCTCCGAGCGCGGGCGGAACGTCCCGTCCGCCGCTGCGGCACGGGCCCAGGGAACGCTGTGGGCCGTCGGTATGTGCCCCGCACGCAGGGCGCCCTCCTCCGGATAGGCCGGGGCCGAGGTCCGGGTGCCGTCGTATTCTTCGCCGGAGCGCACGTCGATGAGCGGTCGTCCGAGGTGCGCGAGCACGTCGTCGCGGTAGGCGCGCAGTGTCGCGTCATCGCGCTCGACCACGGGGTAGTCCGTGACCGGGCGTTCGACGCGCTCCGTCGTGAGGCCCCGGCCCTCCGCGATCCAGAGGTCTCGTCCGCCGTCGAGCAGGCGCACGTCGTCGTGGCCGAAGAGGGAGAACACCCAGAGGGCGTATGCGGCCCACCAATTGCTCTTGTCGCCGTAGATGACGATGGTGTCGTCGCGCGAGATCCCCTTCCGACGCATCAGGTCGGCGAATCCACGTCCGTCGACGTAGTCCCGCACGACCGGGTCGTTGAGTTCGGTGTGCCAGTCGACCTTCACCGCGCCCGGGATGTGCCCGGTCTCGTACAGGAGCACATCCTCATCGGATTCGACCACGACCAGACCCGGTGCTCCGAGATGCTCGGCCAGCCATTGCGTGCTGACCAGACGCTCCGGGGCGGCGTAGTCGGCGAAGGTGTCGGCAGGGTCGTATGCGACGGGCACGGAACTCTCCTCGATGCAAGGCGGTTGGGATGACGGCGTAGTGTGGATCCGCGTCCTTCGAGCCTATTTCCCTTTCTGCCCCGGGGGATCGCATCCGTCACCGCCGCGACACGAAGGACGACATGACCGCGACCACGGCTCGATCCGGAATCGTGCACCTGGCCGAGCGTCAGCCGCAGTTGAGCGGCGAGGACATGGTCGCCGCTCTCGTGCCGCCGCGACAGTTCTCGCAGGCCACGTTCGAGTCGTACCGCGCGGACGGCGACTACCCCTCCCAGCAGGAGGCCAAGCAGAAGCTCGCGACCTTCGCCGGCGGGCGAACGGCGGCTTCGCGCGGCGGCCTGTTCCGGCGGGGGAGGAAACAACCCGAGGTGAAGCCCGGCGTCTATCTCGACGGTGGCTTCGGCGTGGGAAAGACTCATCTGCTCGCGGCGGTCTACCACGCCATGCCGGCGCGACGGAAGTACTTCGGCTCCTTCATCGAGTACACCGCACTCGTCGGCGCGCTCGGCTACAAGAACACCGTGGACCTGTTCCGCGGCTCCGAACTGCTGTGCATCGACGAGTTCGAGCTCGACGATCCGGGCGACACGATGGTGATGACCCGGCTGCTCGGAGAGCTGGTCGCCTCCGGCACCCGATTGGCCGCCACATCGAACACGCCCCCCAACGCCCTGGGCGAGGGCCGTTTCGCGGCGCAGGACTTCTTGCGGGAGATCCATGCTATGGCGGCGAGCTTCGACACGCTCCGGATCGACGGGACCGACTACCGGCAGCGGGCGGTCGACGGCCATGCGCGCGTACTGACGGATGAGGAGTACCGCTCGGCGATCTCCGCGGCGGCGAGCGTCGGAATCGCCTCCGACGACGCGTTCGCCGACGTGATCGGCCACCTTGCGCAGGTGCATCCGTCCCGATACATCCGACTCATCGACGGAGTGTCCACCGTCGGTCTGCGCGACGTGACGGAGTTCGACGATCAGTCCGCCGCGCTGCGCTTCGTGGCCTTCGTCGATCGCGTCTACGATGCGCAGATCCCCGTCCGTGCCACGGGCCTGTCGCTGGACGGGGTCTTTCCCGAGGAGATGCTCGCGGGCGGATACCGCAAGAAGTACCTGCGCGCCATCTCGCGTCTCGTCGCATCCACTCTCGCCTGACCCCGCCAGCCCGTCGCGACATCTCACGGCACGTTCTCGCCGTCGAGAAACCTGATGTTTACCTGAGCGCCGGTGACGTAACAAACCCGAAACACGCGACGCACGCCGCCTGAAACCCTCGCTCGCGAGACTGGGGCACGTCCCACCGGACCGCCACCCGAACCGCGGCCACCGTGGGCACCCGAGTAACACCAATCATGGATGAGGAACTTCATGGACAGCGGAAATCTCGCCTGGCTGATCACAGCCTCGGCACTCGTGCTCTTTATGACGCCTGGCGTCGCGTTCTTCTACGGAGGCCTGGTCAAGGCCAAGAGCGTCGTCAGCATGATGATGATGAGCTTCGGCGCGATGGGGCTCGTGAGCGTGCTCTGGATCCTCTACGGCTTCAACATGAGCGCCGTGGAGAGCACCTGGGCATTCGCCGGCAACCCGTTCGCCGATTTCGGTCTCGCCTCGGCGTCGAGCGATGACCTCGTCGGTGCCATGTTCGGCGGCACCTTCGCCATCATCACCGTCGCGCTGATCTCCGGTGCGATTGCGGATCGCGCCAAGTTCGGCTCCTGGATGCTGTTCGCCGGCATCTGGGCGACGGTCGTCTACTTCCCCGTCGCGGCGTGGGTCTGGGGCGGCGGCTGGGTCTACAACCTCGGCACGACCTTCGGCTTCTCCACCGAGGTCATCGACTACGCCGGTGGAACCGCGGTGCACATCAACGCCGGTGCGGCGGCCCTCGCCCTCGCTCTGGTCCTCGGCAAGCGCATCGGCTTCCAGAAGGGCATCAACAAGCCGCACAGCGTTCCGCTGGTCGTGCTCGGCGCCTCGATCCTGTGGTTCGGCTGGTTCGGCTTCAACGCCGGCGCCGAAGGCCTCGGCGCGCTGGGCACAGAGGACTCCGTGGTCGGTCTGATCGTCATCAACACGCTGGGTGCGACCGCGGCCGCCATCATCGGCTGGCTGATCGTCGAGAAGCTCAAGGACGGAAAGGCCACGTCGGTCGGAGCCGCCTCGGGTGCGGTCTCCGGTCTCGTCGCCATCACGCCCGCCTGTGCGAACCTGACCCCCGGTTGGGCACTTCTCCTCGGCGTCGTCGCCGGTGCGGTCTGCGCCCTGGCCATCGAGCTGAAGTGGAAGCTCGGCTACGACGACTCGCTCGACGTGGTCGGCGTGCACCTCGTCGGTGGTCTGATCGGAACGATCTACCTCGGCTTCTTCGCCACGGAGACCGGTCTGTTCCTCGGCGGTGGGTTCGAACAGCTGATTCTCCAGGTCGTCGCAGCGTTCGGCGTGCTGATCTACTCGTTCGTGATCGCCTTCATCCTGGGCTTCGCGATCGACAAGACGCTCGGCTTCCGCATCAAGAACGAGGACGAGCTGGCCGGCGTGGACACCACGGTGCACGGCGAAGAGGGCTACGCGATGGCGTAAGCACTCTGCGGCTCGCAGACAAGCGCAAGGGGCGCTGTGGTCATGACCACAGCGCCCCTTGCTCGTGCCCGCACGAATGCGCCACCGCTAGGCTGACCCCCGTGAAGCGTCACCGAAGGGTCTCCGCCGTGGCCGGCGTCCTCGGCCGCCTGTTCCGTCCGCGTGCGACGCTGGTCGTCGGCGGCGGCGGCCGGCCGCGAGCAGACGCGACGGTGGAGGTTCGGCCGCCTCGTGCATCCGAGCTGCGCATCACCTATGAACCCCGGCGGGATGACGAGCCGGACGCCGGGGAGATCGTATGGACCTGGGTGCCGTTCGAGGAGCGGGACGGACGCGGCAAGGATCGGCCCGTTCTCGTCATCGGCCGACGGGACGCCGACCGCGTCTACGCGCTCAAGCTCACCAGCATCCCGCAGGACGGCGATCGCGATCACCTCGAGCTCGGGAGCGGGCCGTGGGATGCCCGGGGAAGGCCCTCATGGGTCGACGTGGACCAGGTCTACCTGGTGCACCGTCGGGGGATGCGACGCGAGGGAGCGGTGCTCGATGTCGACCGCTTCACGCGGGTGGCGGCAGCGCTCAGCCGGCGCTACGGGTGGCAGATGGCGATCCAGGTGCCAGGTGGCGATGAGGCCTGAGCGGCCGATCGCGTCGTCGGTGGGCGATGCGGGACTTGAACCCACGACCTCTTCCGTGTGAAGGAAGCGCGCTACCAGCTGCGCCAATCGCCCTCGGCTCCGGGAGCCGCGACCCTGCCGGGCCGAGTACCGATGTTACCTGATCCGTGAGGGTGATTCGAACCGTGAGAACGGGACACGCGCGGCGTGGCGGTGGTTTTGCGCGGGGCCCGGAATGGGCTAGAGTTTTCCAAGTGCCCGGGCAAGACCGGGAACGAAATGCGGATGTAGCGCAGTTGGTAGCGCATCACCTTGCCAAGGTGAGGGTCGCGAGTTCGAGTCTCGTCATCCGCTCGAGTGCGGGGATCTCCCGATTCCAGGGCGATCACGACACGTGGGTCGAACCACACGCGGTGGCGTGGCCGAGCGGCTAGGCACCGGCCTGCAAAGCCGTTTACACGGGTTCGAATCCCGTCGCCACCTCGCATGACAACTGAACAGCCCTCACGGGCGCGATTGGCGCAGCGGTAGCGCGCTTCCCTGACACGGAAGAGGTCACTGGTTCGATCCCAGTATCGCGCACTCCAACCCCCGGTTCGACCGGGGGTTTTTCTTTTCGTCGTGAGGGGTCCGTCGTGGTGCCCGCCCCCGTCGCCGCACGGGCGACGGTTTCCGCCGGCGCGGACGGTAGCCTGGACGCGAGCCATTTTCTGGAGTGTTCCCTGTGACTGACGTTGCCCTTCCGTCGGATGTGTCGTACCCCGCTGACGGCTTCGCGCTGTTCCCCGATCGTGCCGTCATCGCCATGCGCGTGAACGGCGAGCTGAGAGATCTCGCCGCGACGGTCGAATCCACCGACGAGGTCGAGCCCGTCGAGATCACGAGCCCTGAGGGACTCAACATCCTCCGCCACTCGACGGCGCACGTCCTCGCCCAGGCCGTCCAGCGCATCCGTCCGCAGGCCGACCTGGGGATCGGCCCGCCCGTCACCGACGGCTTCTACTACGACTTCGGCGTCGACGAGCCGTTCACGCCCGAGGATCTCAAGGCCATCGAGAAGGAGATGCAGCGCATCGTCCGCGAGGGCCAGCGGTTCACCCGCCGCGTCGTGTCGGACGAGGAGGCTCGAGTCGAACTGGTGGACGAGCCGTTCAAGCTCGAGCTCATCGGGCTGAAAGGCGGCACCGCGTCGGGTCACGAGGCGGCGGAAGGCGCCGGGGTCGAGGTGGGGGCGGGGGAGCTGACCATCTACGACAACGTCGACCGCGACGGCGTCACCGTCTGGAAGGACCTCTGCCGCGGTCCGCACGTGCCGAGCACGCGCATCATCGGAAACGGGTGGGCGCTCCAGCGCGTGGCGGGCGCCTATTGGCGCGGGAGTGAGAAGAACCCGCAGCTGCAGCGCATCTACGGCACCGCGTGGCCGACCAAGGACGAACTGCGCGCATACCAGGCTCGTCTGGAGGAAGCCGCCAAGCGCGACCACCGCAAGCTCGGCAAGGAGCTCGATCTCTTCTCGTTCCCCGACGAGATCGGGTCGGGGCTGTCGGTGTGGCACCCCAAGGGCGGCATCATCCGCGGCGAGATGGAGCAGCACGCGCGCCGCCGTCACGTCGAGGGCGGGTACACCTACGTGTACACCCCGCACATCGCGAAGGAAGACCTCTTTCTCACGTCCAACCACCTCGTCACCTACAAGGACGGGATGTTCCCGCCGATCGTGATGGACGAGGAGCACGGCCCCGACGGCACCGTGACGAAGAAGGGCCAGGACTACTACCTCAAGCCCATGAACTGCCCGATGCACATCCTGATCTATCGGGAACGTGCGCGCAGCTACCGCGACCTGCCGATGAGGCTCGCCGAGAACGGCACCGTCTACCGCAACGAACTCTCCGGCGCCCTTCACGGCCTGACCCGCGTGCGCGGCTTCACACAGGACGACTCCCACCTGTTCGTGACTCCGGAGCAGCTCGAGTCCGAAGCGACCCGGGTGTTGGAGTTCGTCATCTCGATGCTGCGCGACTTCGGCCTGGACGACTTCGAACTCGAACTCTCCATGCGCGACGACGAGAAGTCGAAGTGGATCGGCACCGACGAGTTCTGGGAGTACTCGACGAACGCCCTGCGCAACGTGGCGGTGGCCAGCGGACTCAAGCTCACCGAGGTTCCGGGGGAGGCCGCGTTCTACGGCCCGAAGATCGACCTCAAGACACGCGACGCCATCGGACGCACCTGGCAGCTGTCGACCGTGCAGGTCGATCCGAACCTGCCCGAGCGCTTCGGCCTGGAGTACACCGGCCCCGACGGCGAGAAGCACCGGCCGATCATGATCCATCGGGCACTGTTCGGATCGATCGAACGCTTCTTCGCCATCCTCCTCGAGCACTACGCTGGCGCGTTCCCGATGTGGCTGGCTCCGGTGCAGGTGGTCGGCATCCCGGTGGCCGAGGAGTACGCCGAGCACCTCGAGCAGATCGTGGCCCGACTGCGAGCAGCCGGCGTCCGTGCCGAGGTCGATCGATCCGATGACCGGATGCAGAAGAAGATCCGCACGCACACGGCGCAGAAGGTGCCGCTGCAGCTGATCGCGGGCGAGCAGGACCGCGCCGCCGACGCCGTCTCGTTCCGCTTCCGCGACGGCACACAGGAGAACGCGATACCGGTCGATGTCGCGGTCGAGCGCATCATCGCGTCGATCCGGGACAAGGCGCTTGTCAACACCGCGGAGGATCTGGCGTGACCCACGCCGGTGAACCGGGCGACAGCGTCGACGCGGCCTCGCTCGCCGGCGTCCCCGACGCCTTTCAGCGCCTCTGGACGCCGCATCGGATGGCATACATCCAGGCCGGTCCCCAGGTGCTGCGGGATGATTGTCCGTTCTGCGCCGCCCCGGAGAAATCCGATGAAGACGGGCTGATCGTCGCTCGGGGCAAGAAGGCCTACGTGCTGCTGAACCTCTTCCCTTACAACTCTGGTCATCTTCTGGTCTGCCCGTACCGCCATGTGGCCACCTACGATCAGGCGAGCGCTGACGAGGTCGCCGAGATCGGGGAACTCACGCAGATCGGCATGCGGGTTCTCCGCGAGGTCAGCCGGTGCGACGGGTTCAATCTCGGAATGAACCAGGGGGCGGTCGCGGGTGCCGGCGTGGATGAGCACCTTCACCAGCACATCGTGCCGCGGTGGCGTGCCGACGCGAACTTCTTCCCGATCATCGGGCGCACCAAGGCCCTGCCCCAGCTGCTCGGCGAGGTGCGCGCCGCTGTGAGTGCGGCCTGGCCGGCGTAGGACTCAGCGTAGGCGCTGCACGTCGAACTGCATCTGCGGGGCGGCGTAGTGGTCCTGCGCCTGCACCAGCTGCAGCTCCCGCTGCCCGGACTCGTGGGTCATCGCCAGCAGCGCGAAGACGCTGGAGGTCGTTCGTGCAAGAGCGTCCGCCGCATCGCCCGACCTGTTCAGGTGTGCTGTGAAGAGTGCGGCGGTGACGTCGCCGGATCCGTTCGCCTTCATCGGGATCCGCGGTGTCTGCACGATCCACGCACCGTCGTCGGTGACAGCGAGCATCTCGATGGTGTCCTGAGGGCTGTCCGGCCGCTCGACGCTCGTGACGAGCACGGTACGCGGCCCCATCTCGCGCGCGGCGTCGGCGGCCGCAAGCGTGGAGTCGAGGTCCTCGGGTTCGGTGCCGGTCAGGAATCCCAGCTCGAACTGATTCGGAGTGATGATGTCGGCTGCCGGCACGACCCGCTCCCGGAGCAGGACGGGGATGGCGGGCGCGACGAAACATCCGCTCCGGGCATTGCCCATCACGGGGTCGCACGCGTAGATCGCCGAAGGATTCGCGGCCTTCACGCGCGTGACGGTGTCGAGGACCACATCGGCGATGCCTTCCCCGCCCTGGTAGCCGGAGAGCACGACGTCGATGTCTGCGAAGGCGCCGCGCTCTTCGATACCGAGGATGACATCGCGCACCTCATTCGGGCTGATGAGCGGTCCCCGCCACGCGCCGTAGCCGGTGTGGTTGGAGAAGTTCACGGTGTAGACCGGCAGCACCTCCACCCCGATGCGCTGAAGCGGGAAGACGGCGGCGGAGTTGCCGACGTGGCCGTACGCGACCGCGGACTGGATGGAGAGGATCTTCACCCGTCCGATCATGCCACCCCGTCAGAGAGGCCCCGCACGCCCTCGACGGCGTCGGCGATGTCGCCTGCGAGACGATCCGCGTCGCGGTCGTCCAGCTGGTGGACGGTGAGCCGCAGCCGCTGGGATGGACGCGAGGCGGGGGACAGGACGAAGTCGTCCCCGGCCCTGGCGAGCCAGCCGCGACGCATGAGGTGGATGGTGACATCGGCCGCGGGCACTCCGACGTCGACCCAGAGATTGAGTCCGTCGGAATCGGTCGCGTCGATGCCCCGCGAGGTGAGCCGCCTGACGAACGCGGCGTTGCGCGCGGCGTAGTGCTCCGCGGCGTCCGCGATGCCGGCATGGACCTCCGGATCGATCATGAGGGCGTGCACGAGTCGTTGCAGCAGGTGGCTGACCCAGGTGGTCCCGGGGGTCAGGCGAAGAGCGAGCCGAGACGCGGTCTCAGGGTCGGAGGAGGTCACCGCCAGACACATGTCCGGGCCGAGGAACTTCGAGACCGAGCGCACGAGAGCCCATCGGCGGTGACCAGGCGGGACGACCGAGTGGAAGGTGCGGCGCGAAAGCATCGAGAAGTGATCGTCCTCGATCACCAGCAGGTAGGGATGATCGGCGAGCAGCTCGCGCAGCTGATCGGCGCGCTCGGCCGTGAGGCTGGCGCCGGAGGGGTTCTGCGCGCGGGGGGTGCAGATGATGGCTCGTGCGCCCTCGGCGATCGCGGCGCGCAGTCCGTCGACGGTCATCCCGGAGCCGTCGCATGCGATCGCGATCGGTCGATAGCCTCCCAGCCGGACGGTGTGGATGCTCGTGAGAAAACAGGGATCCTCCAAGCCGACGGCGTCGTCGCGGGTGAGCGCCTGGGCGAGGAGTCGCTCGACGGCGTCGGCTGCGCCGCTGGTGATCGTGAGCCGCGATCGCGCGGCGCACGTCGCGTCGGACATCCACGCGCCGGCCCACGACTCCAGCCCGGGATCGATGACCGGCTCGCCGTAGAGCACGGGTCGCCCGGCGGCCCGGGCGAGCGCGCGGGAAGGATCGGGAATGCGCGCGGGATCGGGGTTCCCGGTGCCGACGTCGCGCAGCGCACTGTCGGGGGCGAAGCCCTCCTGTGCGACGAGGCGGCGAGCGGTCACGCGCGTGCCACCTCGCCCGCGGGCGATGACCAGACCGGACTGGGCCAGGTGCCGGTAGGCGGCCACAACCGTGTTGCGGTTGACGCCGAGGTCGGCCGCGAGCGACCGAACGGGCGGGAGGATCGCACCGGGCGGGAGAACACCGCTCTCGATCGCGGATCGCACGCTGTCCGCGATCTCGCTCGCGGTCGCGCCGACGATGTGAGCGTGCATGAGGTCGATCCTCTCGTGTTCGATGGTCGAACCCGACAATGCTATCGTTTGGCCTAGATCAAACGCCTGTCTTGTCTGCGTCGCAGCGAGCGGCATGTCGAAGGGACGACCGTGATGACGAATGCAACCGGATCAGACCGTGTGAAGCGCGGACTCGCGGAGATGCTGAAGGGCGGCGTCATCATGGACGTCGTCACGGCGGATCAGGCCAAGATCGCCGAGGACGCCGGCGCGGTCGCCGTCATGGCGCTCGAGCGCGTTCCCGCCGATATCCGCGCGCAGGGCGGTGTCGCGAGAATGAGCGACCCCGACCTCATCGACGACATCATCGCGTCGGTGTCGATCCCGGTCATGGCCAAGTCCCGCATCGGCCACTTCGTCGAAGCACAGGTGCTGCAGGAGCTCGGCGTCGACTACATCGACGAATCCGAGGTGCTCTCGCCGGCGGACTACGTCAACCACATCGACAAGTGGCGCTTCACGGTGCCGTTCGTGTGCGGCGCGACGAACCTCGGGGAGGCGCTGCGCCGCATCAACGAGGGCGCCGCGATGATCCGTTCCAAGGGCGAGGCCGGCACCGGAGACGTCTCGGAGGCGACCAAGCACATTCGCAAGATCACCTCGGAGATCAACGCCCTGCGTTCGATGACCCGGGACGAGCTCTATGTGGCGGCCAAGGACCTGCAGGCTCCGTACGAACTGGTCGCCGAGGTCGCCGAGACCGGCACCCTGCCCGTGGTGCTCTTCGTCGCCGGGGGAGTGGCGACCCCCGCGGACGCCGCGATGATGATGCAGATGGGTGCGGACGGCGTCTTCGTCGGCTCCGGCATTTTCAAGTCCGGCAATCCCGCCGAGCGAGCGGCGGCGATCGTCAAGGCCACCACCTTCTACGACGACCCGAAGGTCATCGCCGATGTCTCGCGCGGGCTCGGCGACGCCATGGTGGGCATCAATGTCGCAGACCTTCCCGCACCGCACCGCCTCGCCGAGCGTGGCTGGTAGCCCTCGCGTCGGCATCCTCGCGCTGCAGGGCGACGTGCGCGAGCACGGGCGCGTCCTGCGAAGTCTCGGTGCCGAGGTCGTGTCGATTCGCCGGCCCGATGAGCTGCTCGCCGTCGACGGGCTGGTGCTACCCGGCGGGGAATCCACCGTCATCGACAAGCTGGCGCGCGGGTTCGGTGTGGCGGAGCCGCTCTCGCGTGCGATCGCGGCCGGCCTTCCGGTGTACGGCACCTGTGCGGGCCTGATTCTGCTGGCCGACCGTCTGGAGGACGGGATCGAGGGGCAGCGCACGTTCGGTGGGCTCGACGTCACCGTGAGGCGAAACGCCTTCGGCGGACAGGTCGAGTCCTTCGAGGCATCGGTGACGGTGCCGGCGTTCGGCGGACCGCCCGTCGACGCCGCCTTCATCCGCGCCCCTCTCGTGGTGTCGACGGGGCCGGGTGTCGAGGTGCTCGCGGAGCTGGATGACGGGGGAATCGTCGCCGTTCGCCAAGGCAACGCGATCGGCACCGCCTTCCATCCCGAGGTCTCGGGAGAGCGGCGATTCCACGAGCTGTTCCTGTCGCTGGTGCGCGCCGCCTGACGTCGGCGCGGCGCGAGCGCCGCCCTCGATAGACTGGAGGGCATGTCCGGCCACTCCAAGTGGGCGACGACCAAGCACAAGAAGGCCGTCATCGACGCCCGACGTGCGAAGTCGTTCGCCAAGCTCATCAAGAACATCGAGGTCGCCGCCAAGATCGGCGGTGCGGATCTCGCAGGCAATCCGACGCTGTACGACGCCGTGCAGAAGGCGAAGAAGACGTCGGTCCCCAACGACAACATCGATCGCGCCATCAAGCGCGGTGCCGGCATCGGCGGGGATGCCGTCGAGTACCAGACGATCATGTACGAGGCGTACGGGCCCCATGGTGTCGCCCTCATGGTCGAGTGTCTGACCGACAACAAGAACCGCGCCGCGGCAGAGGTGCGCACCGCGCTCACCCGCAACAACGGAACGCTCGCCGACCCGGGAAGCGTCGCCTACAACTTCACGCGCAAGGGCGTCATCGTCGTCTCGGACGAGGGCACCACGGAAGATGACGTCATGCTCGCGGTCCTCGATGCGGGAGCAGAGGAGGTCGAGTCGCACCCGAAGGGCTTCGAGGTCCTCACCGAGGCCTCCGATGTCGTCGCCGTGCGGAAGGCCCTGCAGGATGCCGGCATCGATTACGAATCAGCCGACGTTGAGTTCGTGCCGAACCTGAAGGTCGAGGTCGACGCCGACACCGCGCGCAAGGTCTTCCGTCTGATCGACGCGCTCGAGGACAGCGATGACGTGCAGAACGTCTTCAGCAACGTCGACCTCACCCCCGAGGTCCAGGCCGAGCTCGAAGAGGACGACGACGAGTGACAGCAGGCGCGCCTTCCGGCGCGTAGGCGGATGCTCGCCTAGCGTGATCGCGTGACACTGCGTGTTCTCGGCATCGACCCGGGCCTGACCCGCTGCGGGATCGGTGTCGTCGACGTCGCACCGGATCGTTCTGCTTCCCTCGTTCACGTCGGCGTCGTGCGGTCGTCGACGGAGGCGCCCATCGAGGTGCGCCTGGCCGCCATCGCACGGGGCATCCGCGAGGTGATCCGGGAGCACGCCCCATCGGTGGTCGCCGTGGAACGGGTCTTCGCCCAGAATAACCGCAGCACCGTGATGGGCACCGCTCAGGCCAGCGGTGTCGCCCTGATGCTCGCTGCGGAAAGCGGACTGCCGGCGGCGACCCACACCCCGAGCGAGGTCAAGGCGGCGATCACCGGCTACGGCTCGGCCGACAAGCGCCAGGTGCAGGTCATGGTGGCTCGGGTGCTCCGCCTCGACGATCTGCCCAAGCCCGCCGACGCGGCGGACGCGCTGGCCCTCGCGCTGTGTCACGCCTGGCGTGGGTCGCCCATGACTGCTCCCGCGCGCACCGGCGGAACGCTCACTCCGGCGCAGCGAGCGTGGTCGCGGGCGGAGCGAGCGACCCGCCGCTAGCGTGTCGCTCGAACATAGATCCGAACCCGACCCTAGGCTCGACGCATGATCTCCTCTCTGCGCGGACGCGTGCTCCACACCGAACCCGACAGCGTCGTGATCGAGGTGGGTGGCGTCGGGTTCCAGGTCGCCGTCACGTCGCAGGTCGTGCGTGCCGCGCGCGTGGGGGAGGAACTCCGGCTCCACACGTCGCTCATCGTGAGGGAGGATGCGCTCGCACTGTTCGGGTTCACCGAACGGGAGGAGCTGATCGTCTTCTCGCAGCTGTTGAGCGTCACCGGCGTCGGCCCCAAGTCGGCCCTGGGCGTGCTGTCGACGCTCACCGTGCCGCAGATCGCCGACGCCGTCACCGCCGACGACGATGCCCCCTTCCGCCGGGTCTCGGGGATCGGACCGAAGACGGCCAAGCTGATCGTCGTGCAACTGGCCGGAAAGCTCGCCCCCTCCAAGCCCGCCGTCGGCGCGAGCAGCGGCGACTCCGGCCTGGATGTGCCCGCACAGGTGGTGGAAGCGCTCGTCGGACTGGGTTGGCCGGAGCGCCTCGCTGCCGAGACCACGGCCGCCGTGGCGGCGCGAACGGAGACGGAGGCGACGACCGTGGCGGGACTGCTGCGCGCCGCGCTGGCGGAGCTCGGCCCGGCTCGCAAGGAGCGTGCGCATGGATGACGAGAACGACCCGCGCGTGGCCGACGCTCAGATCGCCGATGATTCGGAGCTGGCGATCGAGGGGGCGCTGCGTCCGTCCTCGCTCGATGAGTTCATCGGACAGCACAAGGTCAGAGGTCAGCTCCAGCTGCTCCTCGAGGCCGCCCGCATCCAGCAGCGCCCCGCCGATCACATCCTCCTGGCCGGACCGCCCGGGCTCGGAAAGACCACCCTCGCGATGATCGTCGCTCACGAGAGCTCCCGTGCCCTCCGGCTTTCCAGCGGACCGGCGATCCAGCACGCCGGCGACCTGGCGGCACTCCTGTCGAGTCTGCTGCCGGGCGAGGTGCTGTTCATCGACGAGATCCATCGGATGGCGCGTTCGGCCGAAGAGATGCTGTACCTCGCGATGGAGGACTTCCGCATCGACATCATGGTCGGCAAGGGCGCCGGCGCGACGAGCATCCCGCTGGATCTGGCTCCGTTCACGCTGGTGGGGGCGACGACGCGGTCGGGGCTTCTGCCGAACCCGCTGCGGGACCGCTTCGGCTTCACCGCCCATCTGGAGTTCTACGACGCCGGGGAACTCGAAGAGGTCGTGGCGCGCTCCGCGCGAACACTCGAAGTGGCGCTGCCGCCGCAGGCTCGCGCTGAGATCGCACGACGGTCGCGCGGCACACCGCGCATCGCGAATCGGCTCCTGCGGCGGGTGCGTGACTACCTGATCGTCCACGGCCGCGGAACCGAGGCGGGGGTGCGCGACGTCGATGCGGCGCTCGAGCTGTACGACGTCGATCCGATCGGGCTCGATCGCCTCGACCGTGCGGTGCTGGATGCGCTGGTGCGCCGATTCCGCGGCGGTCCCGTGGGGCTCAACACGCTCGCCGTGACCGTGGGCGAGGAGGCGGACACGATCGAGGCCGTGGTGGAGCCGTATCTGGTGCGCATCGGGTTTATGGGACGCACCCCCCGCGGGCGCATCGCCACGCCCGAGGCCTACGCCCACCTCGGCGTGCCTCACGCAGAGGCGGCCCTGAGATTCGATGACCTATAATCTCTGGAGGCTCCGGCCCATCCCACCCCGATGATCCGCGCGTCCGCGCGCGCGACCGAAAGGCATCGCCTCGCCCATGGACTTCGCGCTCTTCTTCTCGAACTACGGCCTGATCATCCTCCTGGTCCTGCTCCTCGTCTTCATGTTCTGGAGCTCCCGCCGGCGGATGCAGAAGCAGAAGCTCGAGCAGGAGGAGAAGGCGCGCCAGACGGTCCCGGGCGCCGAGGTGCTGATGCAGGGCGGCCTGTACGGCACGATCGTGTCGTTCGACGGAGACAACCTCGATCAGCCCGCGGTGGTCGAGATCGCGCCGGGCGTGGAGATCAAGGTGCACAGCCAGGCCATCCTGCGTGTCGTGAACCCGACCGAGGGCGTCGTCACCGAAGACGAGTTCCTCGAGGCGGAGGCCAGACAGGAGGAGTACGCGGACGGTGTCGCCGATGGTGAGATCTCGTCCCTGAGCGACGACGCGCGAGAGGCCCGCGAGAACGACGACAAGAGCAAGCCCGACGCCTGAGTCCGCGTCCGCCCGCTCTGTAGAAAGCTGATCCTCCGTGGCGACACCCACCCCCGTCCGGCACGCCTGGCGCGCACTCATCGGACTGCTGGCGATCACCGGCGTCCTCTTCGGCATCAACGCGCTGGGGGTGTACGTCTTCCAGCAGAGCTCGTGGGCACCGGAACTGGCGCTCGACCTGCAGGGCGGCACGCAGATCGTCCTCGAAGCCCAGACCGAGGACGGCGTGGCTCCGTCCGACGAGCAGATGCAGCAGGCGGTCACCATCATCCGCCAACGCGTCGATGCGTCGGGCGTCGGTGAGGCCGACGTCACCACCGAGGGCGGCACGAACATCGTCGTCCAGATTCCCGGCGAAGCCGACGAGCAGACGCGTGAGCGCATCGAGGCCTCGGCGCAGCTTCAGCTGCGCGCGGTGCTGTTCGCAGGCTCGGCGCCCAACACCTACGTCGGCGAGGACGGCAACGCGACCCCCTATCCGACGCCGGACCCGACCCTCGAGGCGACGCCGAGCATCGAGCCCACCGACGGCAGCGACACCAACTGGATCACACCGGCGCTGCAGGCGGAGTTCCTCGCGTACGACTGCGCCGACCCCGCCAACGATCCGGCGAACGCCCCCGCCGATGAGCCCCTGATCACCTGCGACGCGGGCAACACGATCAAGTACATCCTGGGACCGGTGGAACTCGACGGCTCGTCGATCGACGACGCGACCTCCGGCCTGGAGCAGACCACCAACCGCTGGGCCGTGAATCTCGACTTCGATGACGAGGGCACGCAGATCTTCGGCGAGATCAGCCAACGTCTGTACGGGGCGACGTCGCCGCTGGATCAGTTCGCCTTCGTACTCGACGGTTACGTGCTCACCGCCCCGCAGATGAACTCCATCATCCTGGGCGGCAATCCGAGCATCACCGGTGATTTCACGCAGGAGAGCGCCCAGGTGCTCGCCGATCAGCTGAAGTACGGCGCGCTGCCGCTGAGCTTCGAGGTCGTCAGCTCCGACACGATCTCCGCCACCCTCGGGACGCAGCAGCTCCAAGCCGGTCTCATCGCGGGACTCATCGGTCTCGGGCTCGTGGCCGTCTATTCGCTGATCGTCTACCGAACGCTCGGCTTCGTCATCATCGCGAGCCTCGGCGTCATGGCGGTGCTCACCTACATCATGCTCGCCATCCTCGCGTGGCGTATGGGTTTCCGGCTGTCGCTGGCCGGTGTCGCCGGTCTGATCGTCGCGATCGGATTCACCGCCGACTCGTTCATCGTGTACTTCGAGCGCATCCGCGACGAGCTCCGCGACGGCAAAACGATCACCTCGGCCGTGGAAGACGGGTGGTCACGGGCCAAGCGGACGATCTACATCTCCAAGTCGATCAACATCCTGGCGGCGGTCGTCCTGTACGTCCTGGCGGATGCCACCGTGAAGGGGTTCGCCTTCACCCTCGGACTCACGACCGCGATCGACATCCTCATCTTCATCCTGTTCACCCACCCGGTGATGCAGCTGCTCGCCCGCACGAGGTTCTTCGGCTCGGGGCATCCGCTCTCCGGCATGGACCCCGCAGCGCTCGGCGCGGTCTACCGCGGTCGTGCGCAGTTCCGGGAGCCCGTGGCGGCCAGCGGTCGGGGCGGCTCGGCCAAGCGCGCCGGGCGCTCCCGCCACGAGGCCGAACGGCGACAGACGATCGCCGAACGCAAGCGCGCTGAACTGGCGGCCGCAGACGCCCCGGCTGCGAAGACGTCGAAGGAGGGAGACGACTGATGCGCTCCATGAGTCAGCTCGGAAACGACCTCTACACCGGCAAGACCTCCTTCCCGTTCGTCGGGCGTCGCCGGCTGTGGTTCATCATCGCGGCCCTTCTCGTCATCGGTTCCGCGCTCGTACCGCTGTTCCGCCCCATCCAGTTCTCGATCGAGTTCACGGGCGGATCGCAGTTCACGGTGTCGAGCCTGTCCGCGCCCGACCAGGCGTTGGCAGGAGACGCCGTGCAGACGGTGGTTCCGGATGCGACGGTGAAGGTCACGACCGTGGGCGACAGCGCCGTGCGTGTGCAGACCGACCAGATGACGGACACCGAGACACGCGAGGTGGCCACCGCACTCGCAACGGCCTACGACGTTCCGGAGTCGGAGGTGACGACCTCGTTCATCGGGCCGAGCTGGGGTCAGGACGTCACGCGTCAGTCGCTCTGGGGGCTCGCGATCTTCCTCGCCCTGACCTTCCTCATCCTCGCGCTGTACTTCCGCACCTGGAAGATGTCGGCGGCCGCGATCCTCGGCCTGGTCGACGTGCTCGTCATCACGATCGGCATCTACTCCCTCGCCGGGTTCGAGATCTCGCCGGCGGCGGTGATCGGATTCCTCACGATCCTCGCGTACTCGCTCTACGACACGACGGTCGTCTTCGACAAGATCCGTGAGAACACCCGCGAGGACGGGGAGATCTCCGGACGGACCTTCGGCGAGTCGGTGAACCTCGCGGTGAACCAGACGCTCGTGCGGTCGATCAACACCACGGTCGTGGCCATCCTCCCGGTCGGCGCCATCCTCTTCATCGGTCCGTGGCTCGGCGCCGAGACCTTGAGCGACATTTCGCTGTCGATCTTCGTCGGCATCATCGTCGCGGCGTATTCGACCCTCTTCGTCGCCGCGCCGCTGTACTCGCTGTTCCGCGAGAACGAACCGGGCATGAAGGCGCGAGACGAGAAGGTGCGGGAATCACGCGAGCGCGCGGGCGTTCCGGCCGACGCGTGAGTCGTGGCCGCGGGCGTAGGATGAGGGGATCCGGCGCGGGGGAGGAGGCTCGATGACCGAGGCCGCTCCTCCTGCGCAGTCGACCCTCCGACGCCTCGTGCCCAGAATCTTCTCCCGGGCGGCGCGTCGCGACGACGTCGAGACGCTCATCCGAACGGTCCGCACGCATCATCCGAAGAGCGACCTGACCGTCATCGAGCGGGCCTACGGCGTCGCCGAAGCCGCTCACGAAGGCCAGAAGCGCCAGAGCGGCGAGGCCTACATCACCCATCCGCTCGCGGTCGCGCAGATCCTCGCCGAACTCGGGCTGGGCCCGAAGGCGATCGCGGCGGCGCTTCTGCACGACACCGTCGAGGACACCGCGTACGGCCTCGAGGCGCTCAACGCGGAGTTCGGCGACGAAGTCTCCATGCTCGTCGACGGAGTCACCAAGCTCGACAAGGTCAAGTACGGCGAGAGCGCTCAGGCCGAGACGGTGCGCAAGATGATCGTGGCGATGTCCAAGGACATCCGGGTGCTGGTGATCAAGCTCGCCGATCGCCTGCACAACGCTCGCACGTGGGGATTCGTGCCCTCGCACAAAGCGGCCAAGAAGGCCACCGAGACGCTCGAGATCTACGCTCCGCTGGCGCATCGCCTGGGTATCCAGACCATCAAGTCGGAGCTGGAGGATCTCTCCTTCGCCGTCCTCCACCCGAAGCTCTACGCCGAGATCGACAGCCTCGTCAAGCAGCGCACGCCGCAGCGTGAGGAGTACGTCCAGAACGTCATCGATGCGGTCGACTCCGATCTGCGCGACCTCCGCATCCGCGGGCGGGTCATGGGCCGACCGAAGCAGCTCTACTCCGTCTACCAGAAGATGGTCGTCCGCGGGCGGGAGTTCGACGACATCTACGATCTGATCGGCATCCGCGTGCTCGTCGGCAGTGTGCGCGACTGCTACGCCGTCCTCGGGGCGATCCACGCGCGGTGGACACCTCTCCCGGGCCGGTTCAAGGACTACATCGCGACGCCGAAGTTCAATCTGTATCAGTCGCTGCACACCACCGTCATCGGTCCCGGCGGACGAACCGTCGAGATCCAGATCCGCACGCACGAGATGCACCAGCAGGCGGAGTACGGTGTCGCCGCGCACTGGAAGTACAAGGAGCAGATGGCTGGCGGCAAGGCGACCGGCAAGTCGGTCGACGCCGACATGGCCTGGCTCGCGCACATCTCCGACTGGCAGGCGGAGACCGCCGACCCCGGTGAGTTCCTCGACTCGCTCCGGTTCGAGATCGGCGCGAAGGAGGTCTACGTCTTCACGCCGAAGGGACGCGTGATCGGACTCCCCGCCGGTGCGACGACGGTCGATTTCGCGTACGCGGTGCACACGGAGATCGGCCACCGCACGATGGGGGCGAAGGTCAACGGGCGCCTGGTTCCCCTGGAGACCGAATTGACCAGCGGCGACGTCGTGGAGGTGTTCACCTCCAAGAACCCCGACGCGGGCCCCAGTCAGGACTGGCTCGGCTTCGTCAAGAGCACCCGTGCTCGCAACAAGATCCGCGGATGGTTCACGAAGGAGCGCCGCGAAGAGGCGATCGAGCAGGGGAAGGAGTCGATCGCGCGGGCGATGCGCCGCCAGAACCTGCCGTTGCAGAGACTCATGCGCCAGGACTCCTTCTCGGAGGTGGCTCAACAGCTGCGCTACGAAGACGTTTCCGCGCTCTACGCCGCTGTCGGCGAGGGGCACGTGTCGACCCAATCGGTCATCGAGAAGGTGACGGCCCTCGTCGCCGCCGAGGAGACGGCGACCGGGCCCATCGACATCCCGATCGTGGGACGGTCGAGGCAGCCCCGTGCCGGCGAGTCCGGGGTGCTCGTGCGCGGCGCTCCCGACATCCTGGTCAAGCTCGCGAAGTGCTGCACACCGGTGCCGGGAGACGACATCGTCGGTTTCATCACCCGCGGAAGCGGCGTCTCGGTGCACCGCGCCGACTGCACGAACGTCAAGGCGCTCATGAAGGACCCGGAGCGCCTCATCGACGTGGAGTGGGGATCGACCGGCAAGAGCGTTTTCCTGGTGCAGATCCAGGTCGAGGCCCTCGACCGCTCCGGCCTGCTCAGCGACATCACCCGCATGCTCAGCGAGCATCACGTCAACATCCTGTCGGCTTCGGTCTCGACGTCGAATGATCGGCTGGCGATCAGCAAGTTCGTCTTCGAGATGGGCGACATCGTTCACCTGGATCGCGTACTGAACGCGGTGCGCCGCGTCGACGCCGTCTACGACGTCTACCGCGTCACCTCGTCGTGAGCAGTGCCTCGGCCAGGCGTTCGAGAAGGGCTGTCGCCCGTCGGCGGTGAGGCATCCGTCCTCGTGCCGCGAACCACTGCAGCGCCTCGGGGATCGCATCCGGATGCAGCCGGGCGAGGGTGGCGGTGACCCCGCGCACATGCTCGTCGTCGGCGCGCGCGAGGTCTGCCAGCGTTCTCGCGGGGGTCGTGACCCACACGCCGGCGTAGCGCCGCCGGTCCACGCGATCCACGCCTCGATCGTGCACGACGATGCGTCGATCGAAGACGTGGTGCAGGCGTGCGTTCCCGGTGCGGCACAGCGTCAGTCTCGCGGGCGGGTCGTTCACGGCGCCGTGAACCCACGCAGCTGAGACGAGACTGACGGTGAGCGCATCCGGGGCGAGGAGGCGGAGCGACCCCGCTCTGATCTCCGTCGTCTCCACGGCGTCCGACGGCATCCAGGCGTCACCGACGTCGACGACGTCGCCATCCAGTCGCGCCGCCGTCAGCTCCGCGATCGAGAGCCGGTGCCCGGCGAAGTAGAGGAAGGCGTTGGTCACGTCGCCATTGTGTGCGCGACGCGACCGCTCGTGACGACTCCGGCGAAATCTGTGGAATCAGCCGCCGAGTGCGCGCAACCAAGCGCGGCGAGCTTCCAGCGCCTCTCGTGCCTCCGAGATCCTGCGCGCGTCACCGCCTGCCTCGGCATCGGCGAGATCCTCTTCCAGCTTGGCGATCGCGTCGTTCAGCTGGCGCGTCATGTCATTCGCCCGAGCCTTGGTCTCGGGGTTGTTGCGCTTCCAGTCGGCGTCTTCCCGAGCGCGGACGCTCTGCTCGATCTTGCGCAGGTCGTCATCGAGCGCCCGCTCGGTCTCCCGCGGGTGGATGCGCCCGATGTCGTCCCACTGGCGCTGAATCGCCGTCAGTGATGCCCGGGCCCGTGCGAGGTCCTTCTCGTCGACGATCGGAGCGGCCTGCGCGAGCAGCTCCTTCTTGGCCTCGATCTTCTCCTTCGACGCCTCGGCGTCGGCGGCGGCGCGCTCCGATCGGGCGTGGAAGAGGGCGTCGCCGGCCGCCTTGAAGCGCGCCCACAGCGCGTCATCGGCCTTCTTGCCGGCGCGTCCCGCCGCCTTCCACTCGTCCAGGAGCGATCGGTACGCAGCGATGCCGTCTTCACCCTGCGGGGCGAGAGCCTCGGCGCGCTCGACGAGCCGGTTCTTGCGCTGTCGGACGCCCTTGTGCGCCTCGTCGAGCTGCGCATAGAACTCGCGTCGGTGCTTGTCGACCGTCGAACGTGCGTCGCGGAATCGCTTCCAGAGCTGCTGCCCGGTGGACTTGGGCAGTCGCGGCCCGTCCTGCTGATGCTTCTGCCAGCGCTCGAACAGCGCCGACATCTCGGCCGAGGCCTGCTTCCATTGGACGGTCTGGGGATCGCGGGCGGCAAGCGCCTCGGCCTCTTCGACGATGGCGGTGCGTTCGGCGACGGCATCGTCGACGGCCTGCTTGGCGGCGGCGGCCTCCGTCGCGCTGGCCGCGCTCAGCTCGGTCACCAGCGCCTGAAGCCGGGAGGTGAGCGCGGCGAGGTCGCCGACGGCGGCGGCGCCGTCGACCTTGATCATGACTCCTGCTGCGGCGGCCCGCAGATCCGAGGCGGATGCTCCGCCGCGACGATGGCGCACCTCGAGCAGGGTCACTTCTCCGGCCAGGTCCGCGTACTTGCGCTCGAAGTACGCCAGCGCCTCGGCCGGCGACCCGTCGGGGAACTGGCCCACCACTCGCCACGCGTCGCCCTCGCGCACCGATACCGTGCCGTCGTCGTCGACGCGACCCCACGACCCGCTCTCCGCAGCGGGATCAGCGGCAGAAGCCGCACCCTCGGGGGAGGAGACCCCATGGTCGGTGGCCGGTGCGGTGGAGTCGCCCTCGTGCTCGGTCGACGGCGTCTCGGAGGTCTGGGGATCGACGGGGGAGTCTGCTGCGGCAGTCACGGATAGCACCTCATCACGGCACGCGGCCGTCTGCGGGGGATGGACGGTGACAGCCTAGTACGAGCGGCGCTCGGCGCCGATGTCGGTCACGGGCTCGTCGTCGGGCTCGGAGAGATACCCTCGGTCGGCTCCGTCGTCGGCGTCGGCGTGGCCGTCGGCTCAACGACCGTGGTCTCCGTGGGCTCCGGGATCGGCACGCCGGGACCGGCCGTGAAGTACACCGTCTGCAGGGCGATGACGCCGGCCAGCACGACACCGCCGATGACCCCCGCCAGCACGTTGTCGCGCGTGCGCCGCCGGATGCGCTCGTCGTGGAAGCGGCGGCGGGCCTCGTACAGCCTCGCCCGCTCGCGCATGTCGCGGGTCTTCCGGTCGTTCTTCGCCACCGATCCTCCTCACGGCCCACCGGCCGCGTCGATCCTATCCGCGTCGATCGAGGGCTGCTGATCGGGCCGAAGGACGCGACCGTGTCCGCTGGTGCGACTAGCATTTCGGACGTGAGTTCGTCGGCGCTTTTCCAGGGGCAGACCCCGCTCGCGGTCCGCATGCGTCCGGCGAGTCTGGCCGAGGTGGCAGGGCAGGGGCATCTGCTGCGCAAGGGGTCGCCGCTTGTCGCTCTCGCCGACCCCGACGCCGCGACAGCCGGGTCGGCCTCGGTGATCCTGTGGGGTCCGCCCGGCACCGGGAAGACCACCCTCGCGCAGGCCATCGCGAGGTCATCGAACCGCCGGTTCGTCGAGCTCTCCGCCATCACCGCCGGCGTCAAGGATGTGCGCGAGGTGATGCAGGACGCCCTGACCCAGCGCGACCTGTACGGGCAGTCCACCATCCTCTTCCTCGACGAGATCCACCGCTTCACCAAGGCGCAGCAGGACGCCCTGCTTCCCGGGGTGGAGAACGGCTGGGTGGTGCTCATCGCCGCCACCACGGAGAACCCGTCGTTCTCCGTCATCTCGCCGCTGCTGTCGCGATCGCTGCTCCTCACACTGCGTCCGCTGACCGACGACGACCTCGGACTCCTCCTCGACCGGGCGGTCGAGGATCCCCGTGGTCTGGCGGCGACGGTGGCGGTCGACCCCGAAGCGCGCGCCGCGCTCATCCGCCTGGCGTCGGGCGACGCTCGCCGCGCTCTGACCGCGCTCGAGGCCGCGGCCGTGCTGGCTCGTCCCGAGCCCGCCGAAACCGAGACCGATGAGGCCGAGCGCGATGAGGCCGGGAGCGGTGCCGACGCGGGGGACTCCGCCGAGCCGCCGGTGCCGACCGTCACCGCGGATCACGTCGCGGCGGCGGTGGATCGCGCACTGCTGCGATACGACCGCCAGGGCGATGAGCACTACGACGTCATCAGTGCGTTCATCAAGTCGATCCGCGGCTCCGACGCCGATGCGGCGATGCACTACCTCGCGCGCATGATCGAGGCAGGGGAGGATGCGCGGTTCATCGCGCGCCGGTTGATCATCTCCGCCGCGGAAGACATCGGTCTCGCTGACCCGCAAGCCCTCCCGATCGCGGTCGCCGCCGCCGATGCGGTGCAGTTCATCGGCATGCCGGAAGGGCGGATCCCGCTGGCGGAGGCGACGGCGTATCTCGCCACCGCCGCCAAGTCGAATGCGGCATACCTGGCGATCGACCGGGCGATCGCCGATGTGCGGGCGGGAGGTTTCGGCGGCGTGCCGATCCACCTGCGGGACGCGCACTACGCCGGGGCCAAGCGACTCGGCCACGGCAAGGGATACGTCTACCCGCACGACCTCGACGTGGGGGTCGCGCGCCAGCAGTATCTTCCCGACCATCTGAGGGGGCGGCGCTACTACGAGCCCACGGCGCGCGGGAACGAGCGGGAGATCGGCGCGCGCGTCGAGAAGATCCGTCGCATCCTCGATGACGGCGACACCCGCTGAGGCGGCGTCTGAGCTCTGATAGACTTGGTCGGCTCGAAACGGCGTTTTCGGGCATCCCCTCTCCTCTTCGACAACCATCCGGCGTGTCCCGGCGTGCAGTCCGGATCGGGCGAGGAGGGGGAGATACGTCCGTGAGCCGCGAGAGACGCGGCCACGTCATCGGAAGGAAGTCTTCGTGGCTACGAAGTCCCAGGACCGCCGCAAGGTCCGCCTGTCGCGCGCGCTCGGCGTCGCGCTCACCCCCAAGGCCGCCCGCTACCTCGAGAAGCGTCCCTACGGTCCCGGTCCGCACGGTCGCAACAAGCGCAAGGCCGACAGCGACTACGCCGTTCGCCTGCGTGAGAAGCAGCGTCTGCGCGAGCAGTACGGCATCCGCGAGAAGCAGCTGCGCATCGCGTTCAACGAGGCCCGCCGCAAGGACGGCCTGACCGGTGAGAACCTGGTGGAGCTGCTCGAGATGCGTCTGGACGCCCTCGTCGTGCGCGCCGGCTTCGCCCGCACCACCGCGCAGGCCCGTCAGATGGTCGTGCACCGTCACATCATGGTCGAGGGCCAGACCGTCGACCGCCCGTCGTTCCGCGTGAAGCCGGGCCAGCTCATCCACGTCAAGCCCAAGAGCGAGGGCATGGAGCCGTTCCAGGTCGCCGCTCTCGGCGGTCACGCCGAGGTGCTGCCTCCCGTTCCCGGCTACCTCGAGGTCGAGCTCGACAAGCTCCAGGCCCGGCTCGTGCGTCGCCCCAAGCGCGCCGAGGTGCCCGTGACCTGTGACGTCCAGCTCGTTGTCGAGTACTACGCAGCGCGCTGAGCGCTGCGTAGTACAGCGGCGGAGCCGTCAGCAGTACAGGTACGCAGCGCGCTGCGGAGTACAGCGGCGGAGCCGTCAGCGGTACAGGTACGCAGCGCGCTGAGCGTTTCGTTCGAAGGGCGTCGGGGAGACCCGGCGCCCTTCGTCGTCCCCTGCACTCCCCGCCGACCGCCTACGATGGAGCGAGTCGTGTCTGGACACCGAAGGAGACCGTGACATGAAGAACGTCGTGTGGTTCCTGCTGGGCGTTGCGGGGGGATTCGTCGCCGCGCACGTGGTGAACAAAGACCCGCGTGGGCATGAGCTGCTCGCCGAGGTCGACTCCCGCATCGGGGAGTTCACCGATCGGATGGGTGACGCCTACCGAGAACAGGAAGCCCGCATCACCGGCATCGTCGAGAGCGTGGCCGATGTCGCGGCCGAGGCCGTGGCGTCGACCAGGTCCGCCGCTTCGGAGGCGGCGGATCGCGTCACCGACAAGAACGCAGACTGAAACACCGACGCTGCCGGTCGTCGGCCGCGCGGCGTCTCACCACGAAGGACCGCATGAAGACCGCTGACATCGCCCAGCGCTATCTCGACTACTTCGAGAACAACGGCCACACGATCGTCCCGTCGGCCTCGCTCGTGACCAGCGACCCGTCGCTGCTGTTCACCGTCGCCGGCATGGTGCCGTTCATCCCGTATCTCACCGGTGTCGTCCCTGCCCCGTACCCCCGAGCGGCCGACGTGCAGAAGTGCATCCGCACCAATGACATCGAAGAGGTCGGCAAGACGCCGCGGCACGGCACCTTCTTCCAGATGCTCGGCAACTGGTCGTTCGGCGATTACTTCAAGGAAGGCGCGATCGGCTACGCGTGGGAGCTGCTCACCCGCAGCGACAGCGAGGGCGGTCTCGGTTTCGACGAGAAGGATCTCTGGGTCACCGTCTACGAGGACGACGACGAGGCGGAGTCGCTCTGGAGGTCGGTCGCAGGCGTGTCGCCCGACCGCATCCAGCGTCTGGGCAAGGACAGCAACTACTGGAGCACGGGTCAGCCGGGGCCGGCCGGACCGTGCTCGGAGATCTTCTTCGACCGAGGTTCCGCCTACGGCATCGACGGCGGACCGGCGACCGATGACGACCGGTACGTGGAGATCTGGAACCTCGTCTTCATGCAGTACGCCATCACGAACGTGCGCTCGAAGCTCGACTTCGACATCGTCGGCGACCTGCCGCAGAAGAACATCGACACGGGCATGGGGCTCGAGCGTGTCGCGTTCTTGAAGCAGGGTGTCGAGAACATGTATGAGACCGACCAGGTGCGGCCGGTGCTCGACCGGGCGGTGGAGCTCTCGGGCCGGAGATACGGCGCCGACCACGAGGACGACGTGCGGTTCCGCGTCATCGCCGACCACGTGCGCTCCTCGCTCATGCTCCTGTCGGATGGCGTGACGCCCTCCAACGAGGGCCGCGGCTACATCCTCCGGCGTCTGATGCGCCGCGCGATCCGTGCCATGCGTCTGCTCGGCGTCGAGGAAGCCACGTTCCCGGAGCTGTTCGCGGCGTCTCGTGACGCCATGAAGGCCTCCTACCCCGAGCTGCAGAGCGACTACGGACGGCTGTCCGCGTACGCCTTCGCGGAGGAGGAGACGTTCCTGCGCACCCTCGCGTCGGGATCGACCATCCTCGACCTCTCGGTCTCGAACACGAAGCACGCGGGCGGCACGACGCTGTCCGGCTCCGAGGCGTTCCTGCTGCACGACACCTACGGGTTCCCGATCGATCTGACCGTCGAGATCGCGCAGGAGGCCGGCCTCGAGGTGGATCGCTCGGCCTTCGACACGCTCATGCAGGAGCAGCGCCAGCGTGCGAAGGACGACGCCCGGAGCCGCAAGCGCGCGATCGCCGATCACAGTGTCTATCGCGACTTCCGCGCGAAGGGCGAGACGGTCTTCACCGGCTACACCGATCTCGAGACCGAGAGCACGGTGCTGGGTGTGCTGGTCGACGGTGTGTCGGTCGACAGGGCCTCTTCGGGCCAGGTCGCGGAGGTCATCCTCGCCGAGACGGCGCTGTACGCCGAGTCGGGCGGGCAGGTCGCCGACAAGGGGGTGATCGTCGGCCCCGGCTTCGAGCTCGACGTCATCGACGTGCAGCGGCCGGTCCCCGGCCTGATCAGCCACACGGTCGAGGTCGCCACCGGCGAGGTCGGGGTGGGTTCGGCGGCGACGACGGTCGTCGATGCCGCCAATCGGCGCGCCGCGCGTCAGGCCCACTCGGCCACGCACTTGGTCCACGCGGCGCTGCGGGACACCCTGGGCTCGTCGGCGACGCAGGCCGGGTCGCTGAACCGGGCGGGCTATATGCGATTCGACTTCACGTGGGCGCAGCAGCTGTCGGACGCGACCAAGTCCGAGATCGAGGAGATCGCGAACAACGCGGTGCGCGACAACCTCGAGGTGACCACACGCGTGCTCCCGCTGGATGAGGCGAAGGAGCTCGGGGCGATGGCGCTCTTCGGCGAGAAGTACGGTGACACCGTTCGCATGGTCGACATCGGCGGCCCCTGGTCGCGAGAGCTCTGTGGTGGCACCCACGTGTCCGCCAGCGCCGAGGTGGGGTTGATCAGCCTGGTCGGTGAAGCTTCGGTCGGTGCCTCGAACCGGCGCGTCGAAGCTCTGGTCGGGCAGGATGCCTTTCGGCAACTCGCCGCGGAGCGTGCGCTGGTCTCGCAGCTGTCGACGTCGCTGAAGACCCCACGGGAGCAGCTGCCGGCGCGGATCGCCGAACTCTCGGCGAGCCTGAAGGCGGCGGAGAAGAAGATCGCGGCGTTCGAGGCGAAGGCCCTGTCCGACCGTGCGCCGTCGCTCGTCGAGCAGACGCAGCAGGTGGGCGCGTTCCGTGTCGTCGCCGAAGCCATCGGTTCGGCCGGCTCGGCCGACGACGTTCGCACCCTCGCGCTCCAGGTTCGAGACCGTCTCGGTTCGACGCCTGCCGTGGTGGCCCTCGCCGCGACCGTCGGCGAACGGGTGACGATCGTCGTCGCCACCAACGACGCCGCGCGAGCGGATGGTGCGAAGGCCGGCTCGCTCGCGAAGGGCGCAGCGGCGATCCTCGGTGGCGGAGGCGGCGGTCGGGACGACGTCGCGCAGGGGGGCGGCACGAACGTCGCGGTGGTCCCAGCCGCGCTCGCGTCCGTCGTCGAGGCGCTGCGCAGCGCATGACCTCGTTCCGGCGTGGCGTGCGGCTCGGCATCGATGTCGGCCGTGCACGCGTCGGCGTCGCGCGCTGCGACCCGGACGGCATGCTCGCGACTCCGGTCGAGACGGTCGCCCGAGACGACCGAGCGGTCGCCCGTGTGCGGGAGATCGCGACCGAGCTCGAGGCCCTGGAGATCCTGGTCGGTCTGCCCCTGAACCTGCGCGGTGAGGACACCGCTTCGACGGTGGACGCGCGGGAGTTCGCCGCGGCCATCGCCGCCGCCGACGCACCACCGGTGAGGCTCGTCGACGAGCGGTTGAGCACTGTCTCGGCGCACGCCGCCCTGCGGCTTTCCGGGCGGTCGCAGAAAAGGTCTCGTACGATAGTGGATCAAGTCGCCGCGGTGGTCCTGCTTCAGCAGGCCCTCGAGGTCGAGAAGAGCACCGGTCGCCCCCCAGGCTCACCCGTCCCCCCGGTGCAGGAGCCCATCTGATGCCACAGTCGTCGTCTTTCGATGATCCGTTCGCGGACCTGTTCGACAAGCTTCCCGACCCGCGTCGACGCGAGTCCGCGGCGGGCGCGGATGACCTCGCGACGGCGCCTGACCCATCCCGCGCCACCCCGGACTCACCGTCGGAACCGACGTCTCCTCCGCCCACCTCTCGTCGTGCCGCTCGCGAGGCGGCAGCCCGGCAGTCGGGCACTCCGCAGCCATCGCAGGCCCCGTCGGCGGTGGCAGAGCCTCCGAAACAGGCTCCCACGAATGCCCCGGCGCCCCGGGAGACTCTCGACGATCTCTTCGCGGGCAAGGGGAGCACGGAAGACTTCGGATCCACACCACCGCCGCCGAACAGGCGCCGTCGCCGGATCGGAGGATGGATCGCTTTCGGCGTCGTCCTGGTGCTCCTCGGCGGCCTGGCGGGAACCGGCTACTACGTCTGGACGACCTACGAAGAGCAGATCCGCGACGTGATGGGGTGGCAGGAGCCGGCGGACTACGAGCCGGGCATGGCCACCGGCGAAGCGCTCGTCACGATCTCGACCGGCGACACCGGCGGGCCGATCTCCCAAACGCTCTACGACGCGGGCGTGACGAAGACACCCGATGCGTTCTACGACATGCTCGTGGACACCGGCCAGAACCCGACGTTTTATCCGGGTGTCTACCAGTTGCAGCAGATGATGACCTCTGAGGCGGCCCTCGAGGCGCTCGAGAACCCCGAGAACAAGCTCGAGAACTCCGCACTCCTGCCCGAAGGGCTGACGGTGGATCAGTCGCTCCCGCTCCTCGCGGAGGGAACGGGCATCCCGCTGGAGGACTTCGAGGCGGCCATCGCCGATCCTTCGCAGTACGGTGTCTCCGCGGACAGCCTGGAGGGCTGGCTGTTTCCGGCGATGTACACATTCGACCCCGACACCTCGGCGACCGAGGTCATCCAGACGATGGTGGACCGGACCGTCGCCTCGCTGGACACCGCCGGGGTGCCCGAGGCCGATCGCGAGGAGATCCTCACCATCGCCTCGATCATTCAGCGCGAAGCCCGCGAGGAGGAGGACTTCTACAAGGTGTCGCGAGTGATTCAGAACCGTCTCGCTCCGGACAACCAGGAGACCTTCGGTCGGCTCGAGATGGATTCGACGGCGCAATACGGGATCGGTGAGGACGACGGGACCGTCAGCTCGTCGGAGGAGGCGCTGACCGACGACAACCCGTGGAACACCTATGTCCACCCCGGGCTGCCGATCGGTCCCATCGCCAACCCCGGCGACGTCGCGATCGACGCCGCCATGCATCCCGCGGAAGGCCCGTGGCTGTACTTCGTGACGGTCAATCTGGACACCGGTGAGACGGTCTTCACCAACACGTACGCCGATCATCTCGCCGCGGTTGATCAGTGGCGGGCCTGGTGCAGCGAGAACCCGGACTCGGGGTGCTGACCGCACACCGCCTGGCCGTATGGGGCGATCCGATCGCGCACAGTCGATCGCCGCAGATGCACCGTGCGGCCTACGACGCGCTCGGGCTGGCGTGGGAGTACGACCGATGCCGAGTCGATGACGCCGGATTCGCTGCCGCGGTCGCGTCGCTGGACGCGACCTGGCGAGGACTGTCGCTGACGATGCCGCTGAAGCAGGTGGCGTTCGCCGCTGCGGACCGGGTCGACCGCGGAGCGCGCCTCACCGGTGCGGTGAACACATATCTGCTCGAGGCGTCGGGCCCGGTCGGCTTCAACACCGACATCGGCGGAATCGTCGCCGCGCTGGCAGAGGTCGGGTGCGGCGGCGTCGATCATGCTCGGATCATCGGCGCGGGGGCGACTGCGACGTCGGCGCTGGTGGCCCTGAGCGATGCCGGCGTCGAGCGGGTCGAGGTGCTCGCACGGCGACCGCAATCCGTTGCGCCGATGGTCGAGCTCGGTGATCGCGTCGGCGTGCGGGTGCGTCCGGGACCCCTGGACGACCCCGACGGGGACGTGCCGCTGACGGTGGCGACGCTGCCCGGCGGCGCCGTCGTCGATGCGGCGCCGGCAGCGCGCCTGGCCGCGACCGGAGGCACGCTCTTCGACGCCGTGTACGGTCAGTGGCCGACCGCCCTGGCACGCGCGTGGCAGGACGCCGACCTCCCCGCCCACTCCGGACGCGGGATGCTGCTGCACCAGGCGGTTCGGCAGGTCCGCATCTTCCGCGACGGCGATCCCGAGGCGGTGCTCCCCGACGAACCGGTCGTGGTCGCCGCGATGCGGCGCGCGGTCGTGGGAGACTAGTCGCATGCTCCGCGTGCTCACGGCCGGCGAATCGCACGGCCCCGAACTCGTCGCGATGATGGAAGGACTCCCCGCCGGCGTCCCCATCTCCCGTGATGCGATCCAGACCGATCTCGCCCGCCGCAAACTCGGCTACGGACGCGGCTCTCGCATGAAATTCGAGGCGGACGAGCTGAACATCTCCGCGGGAGTGCGGCACGGGCTCAGTCTCGGATCCCCCATCGCGCTCCGGATCGGCAACACCGAGTGGCCGAAGTGGGTCGAGGTGATGAGCGCCGAACCGGTCGAGCTCACCGAGCGCTCCCGCGGCCGCGGTGCGGCCCTCACGCGCCCTCGCCCGGGGCACGCCGACCTCGTCGGCATGCAGAAGTACGGCTTCGACGAGGCCCGGCCGATCCTGGAGCGGGCGAGCGCCCGCGAGACCGCCGCACGCGTCGCGCTCGGAGCCGTCGCCCGGTCGTTCCTGTCCGAGCTCGGCATCCGGCTCGTCAGCCATACCCTCTCGATCGGCCCCGTTCGCGTGCCCGAGGACGCTCCGGTGCCCGGACCCGATGACGTCGAGGCCCTCGACGCCGATCCGCTGAGGTGCTTCGACGCCGAGACGAGCCGACGGATGGTCGAGGAAGTCGACGCCGCCAAGAAGGACGGCGACACCCTGGGCGGCATCGTGGAGGTGCTCGCCTACGGGCTTCCCCCGGGGCTCGGCTCCCACGTGCAGTGGGACCGGAAGCTCGATGCGAAGCTGGCCCAGGCCCTGATGAGCATCCAGGCCATCAAGGGCGTCGAGGTCGGCGACGGGTTCGAGACCACGCGCCGGCGCGGCTCGCAGGCGCACGACGAGCTCTTCGTCGCCGATGACGGCATCACGCGGTCGAGCGACCGGGCCGGAGGGACCGAGGGCGGCATGTCCACAGGGACCGCCCTGCGGGTGCGGGCCGGCATGAAGCCCATCGCCACGGTTCCGCGCGCGCTGCGCACGGTGGATGTGAGCACGGGCGACACGGCGTCGGCTCACCATCAGCGCTCCGACGTGTGCGCGGTTCCGGCAGCGGGCGTGGTCGCGGAGGCGATGGTGGCGATCGTGCTGGCCGAATCGGTTCTGGAGAAGTTCGGCGGCGACAGCGTGGCCGAGACGCGCCGGAACCTGCAGGCCTTCGTCGCGGCGATCCCCGCGACGCTTCGCACGACCGCGGTCAGCGACGGCGCGCTGCTGGACGTATGACGCGCTGCGCCCTCGTGCTCATCGGTCCGATGGGCGCCGGCAAGACGAGCGTCGGTCGCCGGGTGGCGAAGGCTCTCGGACGACGCTTCTACGACAGCGACATCGCCGTCGTCCGTGAGCACGGGCCCATGGACACGATCTTCGCGGAGCACGGCGAGCCCGCGTTCCGCGCATGGGAGCGGGAGGCCGTCGCCACCGGACTTGCGCGCGGCGGCGTCGTCTCGCTCGGCGGCGGCGCGGTGCTGAACCCCGACACGCAGCGCGACCTCACACGTCATCGCGTCGCGCTGCTGACGGTGGAGCCCCGCGTGGTCGCGGCGCGCGTGGCGGGCACCGACCGGCCGCTGCTCGGCGGCGACGACGCGCTGGCGCGCTGGGAGCAGATCTTTCGCGAACGGGAACCGGTCTATCGGCAGCTCGCCGATCGCACCTTCGACACGTCGCACGGGCCGTTGCAGCATGTCGTGGACGCGATCGTGACATGGGCGCGCGAGGAGGAAAACGAATGAGCGATGTGACGACGATCTCCGTGTCCGGCGACGCCGGGTACGACGTGACCGTGGGGCGCGGGGTGCTGTCCCGGCTCGGCGAGACCCTGCCCTCCGCTGCCCGCAAGGTGCTGATCGTGCACCCGCCGACGCTCGCCGCGCAGGCGGAGCGGCTCCGCGGGCAGCTCATGGGCGATCGTGAGGTTCTGCTGGCCGAGATCCCCGACGCCGAACAGGGCAAGCGGATCGAGGTGGCGGCGTTCTGCTGGCAGGTGCTCGGGCAGGCGGACTTCACCCGCACCGACGCCGTCGTGGGGTTCGGCGGGGGAGCGGTCACGGATCTCGCGGGCTTCGTCGCGGCCACCTGGCTGCGAGGCGTGCCCGTCGTGCAGGTGCCGACCACCGTGCTCGGCATGGTCGATGCGGCCGTGGGCGGCAAGACGGGCGTCAACACCGCCGAAGGCAAGAATCTCGTCGGCGCCTTCTGGCCACCGCACGCGGTGTTGTGCGATCTCGATCTACTGGAGTCGCTGTCCGAGCACGAACGGGTCGCAGGGTACGCCGAGGTCGTCAAGGCGGGCTTCATCTGGGCACCGGAGATCCTGGACCTGATCGAGGCAGACCCCCGGGCGGTCGTCGACCCCGGCAGCGCGGCCTTTCGGCGCACGATCGAACTGGCGATCGAGATGAAGGCGCGCGTCGTATCGAGCGATCTGCGCGAAGCTGGACTGCGCGAGATCCTCAACTACGGTCACACCGTCGGTCATGCGATCGAGCACGCCGAGCGCTACCGGTGGCGCCACGGCGCCGCGATATCGGTCGGCATGGTGTTCGCCGCCGAGCTGTCCCGTCTGGCCGGGCGACTCCCGGATGCCGCGGTGCAGCGTCACCGCGACATCCTCGGTTCCCTCGGTCTGCCCATGAGCTATCGCGCCGGCGCCTGGAGCCAGCTGCTGGCGACGATGCAGCGGGACAAGAAGAGCCGCGCCGGGATGCTGCGCTTCATCGTGCTGGATGACATCGCGAAGCCCACCGTGCTGCAGGCGCCGGACGAGTCGCTGCTGTTCGCCGCCTACCAGGAGGTCGGCGAATGAGCGCAGCCGGACGCGCCCGCCGCCTTCTGATCGTGAACGGACCGAACCTCAACCTGCTCGGCACCCGCGAACCTGAGATCTACGGCTCCGCGACGCTCGCCGACGCCGAACGGCTCGCCGCCGACGCCGCGGCCGAATCGGGTTTCGAGGTGCGCGCGGTGCAGAGCAATCACGAGGGCGTGCTGATCGACGCCATCCACGACGCGCGGGAGGACTGCGCCGGAATCGTCATCAACCCCGGCGGACTCACCCACACCTCCATCGTCCTGCGCGACGCGCTCTCCGGCGTCGCCCTGCCGGTCGCCGAGGTGCACATCTCCGACGTGCGCACCCGCGAGCCCTTCCGCCACCACTCCTATGTCGCCGATGTCGCCGTGATCCACGTGATCGGCGAAGGTGTGGATGGATACGCCACCGCCGTGCGCCGCCTGATCGCCGTGATCGCCGGCCAGGCGGACGGCTGACCGGCGCCGCGCGCCGCCATCCTCTAGAATCGAACGTCGGACCAGCGCCCCGCGCGCCCCGCGACCTCTCAACGAACGGACTCTCCTCCTCATGGCATCCACCGCAGACATCAAGAACGGCGTCGTGCTCAGCATCGACGGACAGCTCTGGAGCGTGGTCGAGTTCCAGCACGTCAAGCCCGGCAAGGGCGGCGCGTTCGTGCGGACCAAGCTGAAGAACGTCGTCTCGGGAAAGGTCGTGGACCGCACCTACAACGCGGGCGCGAAGATCGATATCCAGAACGTCGATCGCCGGGACTACACGTACCTCTACAACGACGGCGAGAGCTTCGTGTTCATGGACATGGCCGACTACGACCAGATCAACGTGCCCGCCGCGACGGTCGGTGACGCGGCCAACTTCATGCTGGAGAACCAGCAGGTCACCATCGCACTGCACGACGGCACGCCGCTGTATCTCGACCTGCCCGCCTCGGTCGTGCTCGAGATCACCTACACCGAGCCCGGTCTGCAAGGCGACCGCTCCTCGGCGGGCACGAAGGCCGCCACGGTGGAGACCGGATACGAGATCCAGGTGCCGCTGTTCCTCGAAACCGGCACGAAGGTCAAGGTGGACACCCGCACGGGTGACTACCTGGGCCGCGTGAACTGATCGCGGATGAGCGCACGCACCAAAGCCCGCAAGCGCGCGCTGGACATCCTGTTCCAGAGCGATGTCCGCGGAGACGACCTGCCCGCGATGCTCGCCGTGGAAGCGCGTCGAGCCGCGAATGAGCCGGCTCGAGAGTCGTCGTGGCTGTATGCGCGTGACATCGTCGACGGCATCATCGACAACCGCGACGAGATCGACGAGCAGATCACGACGCACGCGCGCGACTGGTCGCTGGCGCGCATGCCCGCCGTCGACCGGGCCCTTCTGCGCATCGGCGTGTGGGAGATCCTCTACAACGACGAGGTGCCCACGGCCGTGGCGATCGACGAAGCCGTCGAGCTGGCGAAGGAGTACTCCACCGACGACTCCGGATCCTTCGTCCACGGCATCCTCGCGCGGGTGGCCCGTTCGTCCTGACCGGTGTCCGTGCCTCGGGAGAGGATGATGCGGTGTCCTCCGCCGTCGAACCGTCGCCTGCCGGGGAACAGCCCGGGTCGAACTGGCGAAGGGTCGTCGCGCCCGCGGACGAGATCTCGGACGGGACCCGGCTGGCTCTGTTCGTCGACCTGAAGCTGCGCACTCGGACGGGGCAGTGGGGACCGAGCAGACTCGAGCCGGCCACCGCCGGAGGCCTGCTGCGACGCGCGAACGACGTCGCGGTCGGCCTTCGGCCGGCCGTTCGTGGCGCGGCGGCCGGATCGTGGATCCGCGGCGACGTGAGCTGGGAATCGCTCCGACGACCGGGGGGACCGTGGTCGGCGGTCCAGGCGAGGTGGTTCGCCGAGCTTCACAGCATCGCGCGGGAGGTGCGTACCCTCGCCACCTACTCCGATCTCGGGGAGTGGCTGGTGCTGGACACGATCGAATCCGGCCTGCTGTGGCCGCACCTGGCCTCGGCGGATGACCTCGGCATCCCGCTCGTCGGGACGGCCGCAGATCGCCGGGTGATGCTCGCGCGGCAGACGGCTGCCGCCCTGCGCATCGAACGCGTCGAAGACGGCGGCCTGCGGCTGTGCGCCGACATCTCGATCGACGGGGAGTCCTTCACGGGCGAAGCCATCCGCGCCGTGGCGGCCTCCGGTCTCTACGGCTACCGTGTGATCGACGGCGCCCCTCTCCTCGTGCTGGCGCCCGCGCACCTCGACGACGTGACACGTCGTCTCCTCACCGACGGTGGCTCTGTGCACGTGCCGCCGGCGGAGGCGGGCGAGTTCCTCCGCGACCACGCGCCGCTCATCGCGCGCCGCCTTCCGGTGCACGCCGGAGCCGGCGTCGAGGTGCCTCCTCCACGTCCGCCCCAACTCCGCGTTCGTGTCGACGCGCGATCCGTCGATCGTATCGTCGTCGCGTGCGCGTGGATCTACCCGGGGCGGCCGCCACGGGGCTTCGCGAGCGTTCCCGACGACCCGGAGCGCGACATCTCGTTCGAAGCGCAGGTGCGCGCCGCGCTCGCGACGGCGTGGGGCGCGGTGACCGATGTCGTCCCGGCGGCACAGGCCGAGTTCCGCGATGTCGAAGCGGCGGAGTTCACCACGCGGCTGCTGCCGGCCCTGCGTGAGATCGAGGGCGTGCGCGTGGAGGTCATGGGTGACGCCGGGCGACACCGCGAACTCTCGGGCGATCCGCGCATTCGGATCAGCACCGTCGACTCGACCGATCCGGACTGGTTCGACCTGGGCGTCCAGGTCACGATCGACGGACGTCGCATCCCCTTCACACCCCTCTTCACGGCCCTCGCGCTGCGACGTTCCAAGATGATGCTCGCCGACGGCGCGTACTTCTCGCTCCGTCATCCCGCGCTGGATCGCCTGCGGGACCTCATCGACGAGGCGGTGGAGATGTCCGAGTGGGAGACGGGGCCGAAGATCTCCCGATATCAGCTCGCCCTCTGGAGCGACTTCGAGGATCTCGCCGACGAATCCGAGGCCGCTGAGGCTGTCGCATGAATCTGCAGGTGATCGGGCGCGCCTGAGGCGGGTTTATGGCTGATCAGGGATGATTAAGTATGGTCGTGAATGTGCGTTCGGGTGATCGGGATCAGGGGTTTCTGCTGCCGCCGTCGGTGCGGGATTGGTTGCCGGAGGATCATCTGGCGTTCTTCGTGATCGATGTGGTCGCGGAGTTGGATCTGACGGCGTTCTACGCCGCGTTCCGCGCCGACGGGCGCGGCGGGGCCGTCTACGACTCGGAGATGATGCTCGGTGTGCTGATCTACGCGTACTGCACCGGGGAGCGCTCCTCCCGTCGGATCGAGAAGCGCCTGGTCGAGGACGTCGCCTACCGGGTGATCGCGGTGAACCAGTCCCCCGATCACGCGACGTTGGCGCGGTTCCGGGCGCGTCACCAGGACGCGATCGCAGGGCTGTTCTCCCAGGTCCTCGGGCTCTGCGTGAAGGCCGGGCTGGTGGACGCAGGACTGGTCGCGATCGACGGGACGAAGATCGAAGCGGACGCGTCGTACTTCGCCAACCGCACCCGCGACGAGCTGGCAGCTGCGGTCCTGGCCGAGGCGGCCGCCACCGACGCCGCGGAGGACGAGCAGCTCGGGGATCGCTCGGGGTCCGAGCTGCCGGACGACTGGGCCGGCGGGCAGGGTCGGCGGGGCCGGATCCGGGCGGCGCTGGCAGAGCTGGAGGGTCAGCCGGCGCGGGACTACGAGGCGCGGGTCGCGGAGCGGGCGGCGAAGGAAGCCGCTACCGGGAAGGGTCTGAGAGGGCCGAAGCCGTTGAAGGAGCCGGCGCGGCGGGCGCTGCCGCGGAGGGCGAACACGACCGATCCGCACTCGCGGATCATCGCCACCAATGGCGCAGGGGTGATGCAGGGCTATAACGCCCAGACCGCCGCGACGGCGGGGCAGATCGTCGTGGCCGCGGAGGTCACAGCGACCGCGAACGACCAGCCCCACTTCATCCCGATGACCCAAGCAGTCATGGAGAACCTCGCCGAGACCGGCGCCGGGAAGGTCGGCACGTTCGTCGCGGACGCGGGCTATTGGACGGCAGCCAGCGGCACTGCCGATGTCGGCGCGGACGTGTTGATCGCGACGCGGAAACCGGCCTGGCGTCGAGGCGAGACCCCCGATGATGACAAGCTCGCCATCCTGGCGAAGGTGAACCGCGGGGAGCTGTCCCTGCGGCAGGCCGGGGACATCCTCGGCGTCTCTTACACCTGGGTTAGAGACATGACCAAACGCTACTTCGGCAAAGACGGGCCACGGCAAGCCCGCACCGCCCAACCCGAACCCGACGAATGGATGCCCGTGATCGAGAAGCTCGCCCGAGGAGAGATCTCCCAGCGGGCCGCGATCGACGAACTCCAGGTCTCCCAGGGGCGGGTCAAGGCCATGCTCGCCCACGTCCGAGGCGAAGGTGTCGAGCCGGAGATCGCCCGCCGGGCCATGGACGCCAAGCTCGCCACCGAAACAGGGTCAGAGGCCTACCGGAAACGGCAGCACAGCATCGAACCCGTCTTCGGAAACGTCAAAGCCAACCTCGGCTACCGACGCTTCACACGACGAGGAATGCCCGCCGTCCACGCAGAATGGCGGCTGATCTGCAGCGCCCACAACCTCCTCAAACTCCGCACCGCGACCACCGCCTGAACGACGGGGCCACCCAGCCCCGCCGCCCCGGCTCATCCGGACCCATGCAGATTCATGCGACAGCCTCCGCTGTGTCGTGGCGGGCCGCGGTGCACACCCTGCAGGACGTCGAGCGCGTCCCGGAGACGATCGTTCCGGACCGTGTCCGCGCGACGCTCCGGCCGTATCAGAAGCACGGCGTCTCCTGGCTGTGCTTCCTCGCCGACCATCGCCTCGGCGGGATCCTCGCCGATGACATGGGTCTCGGCAAGACGCTGCAGGTGCTCGCTGCGCTGGCGGCGCGTCGTGAGGGCGCCGGCGGCCGCACCGCGCTCGTGATCGCCCCGACGAGCGTGATCGGCACCTGGCAGGAGGAATCGGCGGCGTTCGTGCCCGACCTGCGAGTGGCGGTGGTCTCCAGCACCGGCGGTCTCGCCGCTGTGGGCGAGGCGGATGTCGTCGTGACGTCGTACGCCGTGCTTCGTCTCGATGAGACCGCCTTCGCCGAGCGCGAGTGGGGCTGGCTGATCCTCGACGAGGCGCAATTCGTGAAGAACCCCGCCACACGCATCCACCGTGCGGTCGCCGCACTGCGTGCGGAGGTGCGCTTCGCGCTCAGCGGCACGCCCTTCGAGAACTCGCTCATCGAGTTGCATGCGCTGCTTTCGATCACCTCACCCGGACTCTTCCCATCCGCCCGGCGATTCCGCGACGAGTACGTCGGCCCCATCGAGAAGGGCAAGGTGCCTGACAACGTCGAAGGCGGTGCGTACCGCCGGGCACGGTTGGAGAAGCTGCGCAGACGCGTGCGACCGTTGATGCTCCGTCGCACGAAGGCTCAGGTCGCCGCCGATCTGCCACCGCGGCAGGAGCAGGTGCTCCACGTCGAGCTGTCAGACGCGCATCGCGCGGTGTACGACATCGCCCTCCAGCGGGAGCGGCAGAAGATCCTGGGGTTGCTGGATGACCTCGACCGCAACCGGTTCATCGTGTTCCGTTCGCTGACGCTCCTGCGCATGCTCAGCCTCGCCCCGCGGCTGATCGACCCCGAGGCGTCGGGGGATTCGAGCAAGCTCGACGCGCTCGTCGCGCAGCTCGAGGAGGTGATCGCCGAGGGTCGTCGGGCGCTCGTGTTCAGTCAGTTCACGTCTTTCCTCGACCTCTCCGAGCTGGCGCTCGGAAGGGCGGGCATCGGCTTCACGCGTCTGGACGGCTCCACCGCCGACCGGTCGGGTGTGGTCTCGGCCTTCCGGGCGGGCGAGACGCCCGTCTTCCTCATCAGTCTGAAGGCGGGCGGCTTCGGGCTGAACCTCACCGACGCCGACGTCGTCATTCTGCTCGATCCGTGGTGGAACCCGGCCGCGGAAGCACAGGCGGTCGACCGCGCCCATCGCCTCGGTCAGACCCGACCGGTGATGGTCTATCGCCTGATCGCCTCGGACACCATCGAGGACAAGGTGCGCGCCCTCCAGCAGCGCAAGGCCCGCCTCTTCGACGCGGTGCTCGACGATGACGATCTGTTCGCCCGCTCCCTGGACGCGTCCGACATCCGCGGACTGCTGGAGACCTGATCGGCCCGGACGGAGCGTGCACACAGCGACGCCGGCATCGCGCGCCGTAGAATCGTTGGGCGTTCGACACAGGAGGAACTCATGCGGATCACGGGCCTCGGCCACGCCGGGATGTTCATCGAGACGGCCGGCGGCAGCATCCTCTGCGACCCCGTCATCGGCCCGAGCTTCTACGGTTCGTGGTTCCCGTTCCCCGACAACCGCGCTCTGGACTGGCAGCGATTCGGGCGGGCGGACTTCCTCTACGTCTCGCACCGTCACCGCGACCACTTCGACCCGGCGCTGCTGCAGCAGTACGTGCCGAAAGACATCCGCGTGCTGCTGCCGGAGTACCCGACGGACGATCTCGAGCGGGACCTGCGGCGTCTGGGATACGAGAACATCGTCTATACGCGGTCCGGTGAGACGCTGCGCTACGGCGATCTCAAGATCATGGTGACCCCCCTCCGCGCCCCCTCCGACGGCCCCATCGGGGACTCCTCGCTGTCGGTCGACGACGGCACGGCCAGCATCCTCAATCAGAACGACTCGCACCCGCTCGACCTCGACGCGCTCATGTCGTTCTCCCGCCCGGAGGCCTACTTCACACAGGTATCGGGCGCCATCTGGTGGCCGATGGTCTACGACCTGCCCCAGGACGCGAAGCAGAACTTCGCGAAGCTCAAGCGGGATGCGCAGAACAAGCGAGCGATGTACTACATCGAGAAGGTCGATGCTCCGCACGTGTTCCCGATGGCCGGTCCGCCGATGTTCCTCCGGGAGGAGCTCTTCCGCTACAACGGCACGGGCCTCCACGATGACGCGATCTTCACCGACCAGCGGGAGTTCCTCCGGCACATGAGAGAACAGCGGCCGGACCAGAAGGGCTACGAGTTCGTACCCGGCACGGTGGTCGAACTGGTGGACGGCGAGCTGTCGGTGACGCAGTCGCTCTACACCGACGACGAGATCGACCGGATCTTCGACGACAAGTGGGCCTATCTCGCCGAGCAGCGCGACGCCCGCCAGGACGAGATCCGAGCGGAGGTCGACTCGCGGGCCGAGGTGCTCCCGCCCGAGGAGATGCTCGCCGCGATCAAGGCCTGGTGGGAGCCGCTGCTGCGCCGTGCGCGCACGATCCGCAACGGGGTGGGCGGCAACGTCCGGTTCCGGATCGGCGAGCTGGACATGGTCGTCGATTTCCCCAAGGCCAAGGTGCGGGAGTACGCGGGTGAGGAGTGCGTGTATTGGTACACCATCCCCGCCGACCTCGTCTCGACCAACATCGCCGACCACGAGATCGACTGGTCCAATTCGATCTTCCTGTCGATGCAGTTCGAGGTCGGCCGCAGCGGAAAGTTCAACGAGTTCCTCACGACCTTCCTCAAGTGCCTCTCCCGCGACCGGATCGAGTACGTCGAGAACTGGTATGCCGAGCAGTCCGACCAGACCGAGGACGTGCAGCTGGAGGACTGGGTCGTGCAGCGACGGTGTCCCCACCTCCGCGCGGATCTGACCAAGACCGGCAAGATCGAGGACGGCGTGCTGACCTGCTCGCTCCACGACTGGAAGTGGGATCTCGCGACGGGCCGATGCCTGACGACGCAGGGGCACCCCATCCGTGCCGGGCGTGCCGACGAACAGGCGGACGCCCCGGCCGCCTGACCGGCCGGGGCGTCGCGCTCTCGCTCAGTCCCGCGTGTACCGGCGGGCGCGGCCGGAGATCCCCGCGAAGTGGAATTCGCCCGCGGACACCGGGTCGACGGCGAGGTCCGTCGATGTGTCGCGGGGGACCCGGCGATGCAGCTCGCGGTACTCCTCGACACCGATCGGCATGCGCGCATCCAGCAGCGCCTCGGTGCGCTCCCGGCGCGCGGCCGCGCGGTAGCCGGGCCGCACCAGGCCGGTGAAGAACTCTCCCACCGCTCCCGAGCCGTAGCTGAACAGGCCGATCCTGCAGCCGGTGAGATCGTCGTCCGAGTCGAGGACCGCCGCGAGGGCGAGGTAGAGCGACGCGGTGTAGCTGTTGCCGATGCGTCGGTTGTAGCGCGTGGAGGGCAGGAAGGTGTCGAGGCCGAGCTCGACCCCGGTGTGCTCGGCGAGCTTGCGATGCGCCTTCTCTGCCATGCGCGTGAACGGCTGGTGGTGGCAGAAGGCGTCGATCTCGCTCGCCGCCACGCCGCCTTGAGCGCGGTAGTCGTCCCATGCCCCTGTGAACGCGTCGAGGTACGCGTCGATGGAGAGCTTGCCCTCGACCATCGCGATGTCGCTGTCGTTCGGGCGCCAGAAGTCGTCGATGTCGGCGGTCCAGATGCCCGTGGGCGTCGGGATCTCCACAAGATCGGGGTCGGCGGCGACGAGCATCGCGACCGCACCCGCGCCCTGCGTGGGTTCGGCTGCTGTGTCGATCCCGTATCGGGCGATGTCGCTGCTGATGATCAGGACGCGTTCCCGGGGGTCGCGGGTGACGATGCCGATCGCCATCTGGAGCGCGGCCGTTCCGCCGTAGCAGGCCTGCTTGAGCTCGACGACACGACAGGCGGGAGGCAGCCCGAGGAGCCGGTGTGTGAAGATGCCCGCAGCTTTGGACTGGTCGACGCCGGTCTCGGTCGCGAAAAGCAGCGTGCGGATGCCTGCGGCGCCGTGGCGGTCGAGGATCGGCGCGGCTGCGGCGGCGCCCATCGTGACGATGTCCTCGTCGGGGCCCGGGACGCTCATCTGGTCCTGGCCGAGCCCTTTGTGGAACTTCGCCGGTTCCACCCCGATCGCGCGTGCGAGATCGGCGAGATCGAGCACGCGACTCCCGGTGGCGACGGCGAGATCGTGGATTCCGATGACGGGCGGGGTGTTCATGCTCGGCCTCCTGCGCGGCGTTCCATCAGCACATGCGATTGCATCAGTTCACCGGGGTTGGTCTGCGCCGCCAGCAGCGACAGCTCGCCGCACAGGACCGTGGCGGCGATGAGTCCGGCCAGCCGTCGCGCGCCGGCACCCGACTCCTCCAGCCCTCGGCAGCCCAACCGCTCGAGGGCCGCATCGACTCCGGGCAGATCCTTGCCGTTGCCGACCGTTCCGACGATGAGGTTGGGGAGGGTGCACGAGAACAGCAGATCGCCGTCTCCGCGCCGTTCGGCATAGGTGATGCCCTGTGAGCCTTCGACGATGTTCGCGGCGTCCTGACCGGTCGCGAGATAGAAGGCCAGGAGCATGTTCGCGTAGTGCGCGTTCGCCGAGCGCAGGGCGCCGGCGACCGTCGATCCGACGAGGTTCTTGCGCACGTTGAGATCGACCATGCGGGTGGCGGTGGTCCGCAGCTGAGCGTCGACCAGATCGGCCGGGATGAGGATCTCGGCGACGACGCTGCGACCGCGACCGAGCAGACCATTCACCGCCGTGGCCTTCTTGTCGGAGCAGAAGTTGCCGGAGATCGATCCGTACGACAGCTCCGGGTGCCATGCCAGGATCGCGTCCATGAGCGACTGCGCGGCGAGGGTGACCATGTTGTGGCCGGACGCGTCGCCCGTCGTGAGCGCGAAGCGCACGAACAGCAGGTGACCGACGATCTCGGTGTCGAGCTCGATGAGCTTGGCGTGGCGACTCTGGCCGGCGACGATGGCCGCCAGGTCGTCGAACCGGGCGTCGAGGGCGCGTGACGCTGCGACGGCCTCGGCGGCCGACGCAGCGACGAACAGACTCGAGCGGGTCATCCGCTCATCGACGACCGACACTCGGATGCCGTCGTCGACGAGTCGGGAGACGCGTGCGCCGCGGCCCACGGACGGCCACAGCGGCGTCTCGTACGTGGCCAGCGGCACGCTCTGCTCACCGGCGACGTCTCCGCTGAGCTTCAGGGGACCGACCCACCGGGTAGGGATCGGTGTGACGAGATCATCGGGCATTGCTGCTCCTTCCGAGGGATCGCTGCGCCAGAGTCGTGAGGTCGACGCCACGCGCGGCGCAGAACTGCGCCGTGGCGCCGCTGACGACGACGTCGGTGGTGCGCAGGGCGGTGAGGTCCTCGGCTCCGAGAAGGGCGAGGAGAGAACCGAGATGCATGGTCCACTCCTGGATGCGGTCGCGCAGCGCCTCGGCGCCCCCGTCGAGGACGACCGAGAGGAACGACCCGGAGACGCCCACGGCATGCGCACCGAGGGCGAGAGCGCGCGCGACGTCGAGGGGGGAGCGGACGCCGCCCGAAGCAAGAAGGGTCGGGGCGCCGGCCGGAGCCTCCAGCAGGCACGCGACGGTCGACTGCCCCCACCCTTCGAGGTAGCCGTAGTCACGCTGCGGGCGACGCTCGTTCTCGACTCGCACGAAGTCGGTCCCGCCGTTGCCGGAGACGTCCGCGTACGCCACACCCATGTCGGCGAGCCGCCGCAGCGTGCCCGAACTCAGACCGAAACCGACCTCCTTGACGATGACCGGCACGTCGACGGCGGCGATGATGCGCTCGAGAGAGGACGGCCAGGTCGAGAAGGAGCGGCTGCCTTCCGGCATGACCGTCTCCTGCACGGCGTTCACGTGCACCTGCAGCGCGTTCGCCTCGAGGAGTTCCACGGCGCGGCGGGCATCGTCGGCGCTGCGCTCCACACCGAGATTGGCCATGACGAACCCGTCGGGGTTCTCCTCCCGCAGCACACGGAACGTGGGGGCGACCGACGGGTCGCCGAGCGCGATGCTGACCGATCCCGAGGCGATCGCCGCGCCGGTCTCGCGCGCGGCGATCGCGAGATCGCGGTTGACTGCGCCGGTCATGTCGCTGCCGCCGGTCATGGCGTTGATGTAGAAGGGAAGCGGCCACGGGGCATCGGCCACCTCGGTGGACAGCGTCACCCGATCGACGTCGATCCCGTCGAGCGCGTGATGCACGAAGGCGACATCGTCGTAGCCGTTTCGTCGCGGGCCCGACGCCTGCTGCTCCGCCGCGAGGCGGACGTGGTCGTCCTTGCGGTCACCCGACACGGTGGTCTCCCTCGGTCGCTGTCACGGAGAGCGCCAGTGGCACGACACCGAGGTCGCGCCACGCACGCTCGAGCGCATCGCGCTCCACCGTCGGGTGCACGAGCGCGACGCCGCAGTCGCCGCCACCCGCGCCGGACGCCTTCGCGGCCGCGCCCATCCCTTCGATGATGTCGCACATCTCACGCAGGTCGGCCGTTTCGATCTCCACGCCCGAGGCCGCTGCCAGATCCCGCAGCACCCTCCGAGCCTGGCGGAGCGCCGCTTGGGCGGCGGTGGCGTCGTCGGCGGCGAAGGCATCCCGAAGAGAGAGCACGGCGCTGCAGGAGTCGGAGAGGAACGCCGGGTGGTCGACGTCGCCGCGTTCGACGGCCGCTTGGACGGCGGAGACGAGCGACCGGGTCGATGCCGGTGCGCCGGTCCACCCCACGACGAGGTCGAGATCGGTCGGCGGCTCGATCGGGACGATCTCGCCGACCTCCCACGCGGGAAGCCGCAGGCGGCGCTCCACCTCGAGCGCACCGGCGGCCGCGAGCGCCTCGCGATCGGGGCTCCGATAGAAGATCCAGCCGCCGTGCGTGCTCGCCGCGACATCGCCGCCGCTCGCATCGGGCGACACGCTGAGCGTCGCCAGCATGGCCAGGCGGTACTCCTCGTCGGGTGTCAGGGCGAGCCCGAGATGACCTCCGACCGCCCGGACGACGCCGACGGTGACGGCGGCGGAAGAGCCGAGACCGAACTTGCGTCCGGTGCCGTCGTCGAGGCCGCTGTCGATGTCGAGGGCGAACACACCGTCGGGGATCGATCGCTCCCGCCGCAGATCCTCCATCACGGTGAGCGCCGCGACCACGTAGTCGAGCCCGTGCTCCTCATCCGACACGTCGATGCCCGGCGAAGCGGGGGTCCATGTCAGCGTCTTGTAGCCGGTGGAGGTCACCACGCGTGCCGGAGCGGCCGCGTCCAACGTCACGGTGACCGCGAGGTCGACCGCCGCCAGCACGGCGGGCTGCCCCGGCGTGACGACGGCGTACTCGCCCGCGATGAACAGTTTCCCGGGGATGCGGACGACGATCCGCTCGGGCGAGGGATGGGTCACGCGGATCTCTCCCGCAGGGTCGCGCCGGGCCCCGGTCGGGCGACCACCGTGTCTGCGAGGGTGCTGATGCGACGTGACACCGCCGGAGTGTCCGCCGGTGCGCAGACGATGCAGACGTTCGGGCCGGCATCGGCGGTGGCCCAGGCGCGCACGCCCTCGCGGCGCAGTGTCTCGACCGCGTCGAAGATGGACCAGCTCGTCGGCGTGAGGTAACGGATCGACGGATCACTGCCCTGGATGACCGCGTGCATCCGCAGCGCATTCGTCTCGGTGATGCGGCCCAGCCGCTCCAGGTCTCCGGCGCGGCACGCCTCCTGTGCCGCAGCCAGCGACTGAGCCGTCGAGGTCACCCAGGCGGGATAGTACGGCGAGGTCAGCGCGGTGCGCCGCATCGCCTCGCGACTGGAGACGGCCTTCTCGCCCGCGTCGACGGTCGCGATGACCATCTCGATCTCGGGCGCATCGATGTGCTCGGCGAACGAATGCTCATCGTCGCCCGCATGCCAGATCGCGAACCGCGAGATGATCGATCGCGATGCCGATCCGGAGCCGCGTCGGGCGAGCCGGCTGAGCGCACGGGTGTCGAGGTCGAGTCCGTATGCGGTCGACGCCGCGAGTGCCAGCGCGGCGAAACCCGACGCGGACGAGGCGAGTCCGGCCGCGGACGGGACGGTGTTCCGCGTCACCACCTCGGCGGCGGCATCGCTGCCGGCGAGGTGCCGCACGTGATCGAGGAACCTGACCACGCGCTCCCGCACGACGCCCTCGCGCTCGGAGCCGTTCATCACGACGCGGTCGACTGCCGCCCCGGTGTCGGTGCGCACGGTCGTCGTGGTCGGGAAGACGTCCAGAGTCATCGACAGACTCCCCGTCGCGGGCAGATTCTGCGTGGTGTCCGCCTTGCCCCAGTACTTCACCAGGGCGATGTTGGGATGCGCCTGCGCCGTGGCGGTGGTCACGCGACCTCCATGTGAGTCGTCCAGGCCGCGGGGGCGCCCGCCGTGCGCATCCGTCTCACGACGGTGGCGGCATGCTCGGGATCGTGGGCGAGCGCGATCACGCACCCGCCGCGACCACCGCCGGTGAGCTTGGCCCCGGCGGCACCCGCAGCGCGGGCGGCGGCCGCGAGGTGGTCCAGGGCCGGGTCACCGACGCCGAGGGTGCCCAGATGGCGATGGGCGGCATCCATCGCGGAACCGAGTCCGTCCAGGTCGCCGTGCGAGATGTCGGCACGAGCCTGCGCCGTCAGCTCCGCGAGCGCGCCGACGGCACGGTCGAACACCTCGGGCGATGACTCGCGCAGCGAGCGGACGGCGCCCACGGCCTCGCGCGTGCGGCCGCGCACCCCCGAGTCCGCGACGACGAAGTGCAGAGCGGTCCCGACGGTGATCGGCTCGACGCTGCCGCGCCGGAACCAGATCGGGCCGGGTGCGCAGACGGCGCGGGCATCGAGACCGCTCGGCGCCCCGTGCGCGGCGCGCTCTGCGTCCTGGATGAGCGCGAATCGCTCGTCGGGGTCGAGGTCGCGGCCGAGGGCGCCCGAGACGGCCGTGACGACAGCGGCGGCGACCGCCGCGCTGGAGCCCACACCGCGCTCGGACGGGATGTCGCTGTGGATGCGCACATGAAGCCTCGCATCCGGCGCGCCCGCCGACGCGAGGGCGGTGCGAACGGCCGTGACGGTGGGAAGCAGGCGAGCAGGTGCCGCATCGAGCGGGCCGTGGAACAGCTCGCTGTCGATGCGCGAGGCCCGGGACGTGGCGGCGGCCTCCGCGCGGGCGGCGATGGACGTGATCGGCAGAGCGATCGCCGGGTGGCCGTAGACCACCGAGTGCTCGCCGATGAGGATGGCCTTGCCGGTGGCCTCGCCGATCCCGTTCCCCGGCTCGGGGTCGCCGACGAGCGCGTCGACGGTGCCGGTCGCGCGGGGCTGTGGGGGAGCGTCCCCGCGGAGGGCGCTCGCGTCGGTCTTCGGGGTCATAGCGGGCTGGCCAAGCCTAACAGTCGACGATCCGCACGGGCCGTGGACGACCGGCGCCACCGGTTCCGATAGAGTGACCGTGATCGCATCCTTTAATCCCGTCCCGTGAGACGGAGAAGGGAGCGCCGATGAGCACGCGCACCGTGCTGCACGACGCCGACATCGCCCGGGCACTGACCCGCATCGCCCACGAGATCCTCGAGTCGAACAAGGGCCCCGACGGTCTCGTGATCCTCGGAATCCCCACTCGCGGAGTCACCCTCGCCGCCCGGATCGCCGGGCTGGTCTCGCGCTTCGGCGGCGCGCCCGTTCCCGCGGGAGCCCTCGACGTGACCATGTACCGCGACGATCTGCACCGCAACCCGACGCGGGCGCCGCATCGCACCGAGATTCCTCCCGGCGGCATCGATGCACGAACGGTGATCCTGGTCGATGACGTGCTCTTCTCCGGTCGCAGCATCCGCGCGGCCCTCGACGCCCTCCAGGACATCGGCCGACCGGCGGCGGTGAGGCTCGCGATCCTCGTCGACCGAGGCCACCGCGAGCTGCCGATCCGTCCCGACTTCGTCGGCAAAAACCTCCCCAGCGCACGCGACGAGCGCGTGAACGTGCGGCTCGTCGAGATCGACGGCGTCGACGAGGTGGCGATCGGTTCATGAGACACCTTCTCGACACGCGCACGCTCACCCGCGAGGACGCCATTCGCGTCCTCGACGTCGCCGAGGACATGGCCGACACGCAGCGCCGGGAGGTCAAGAAGCTGCCGACGCTTCGCGGCAAGACCGTCGTGAACCTGTTCTTCGAGGACTCCACCCGCACTCGCATCTCGTTCGAAGCTGCCGCCAAGCGGCTCTCGGCCGACGTCATCAACTTCTCGGCGAAGGGGTCGAGCGTGTCCAAGGGCGAATCCCTCCAGGACACCGCCCAGACTCTGCAGGCCATGGGCGCCGACGCCGTGGTGATCCGTCACGGCGCATCCGGGGCCCCCCAGACGCTCGCGACGAGCGGATGGATCAGCGCCGGCGTCGTCAACGCCGGCGACGGCACGCACGAGCACCCCACGCAGGCGCTCCTCGACGCGTACACGATCCGCAAGCGCACTCATGGCTCGGCCAGCCGTGGTCGCGGTCTGGACGGTCTTCACGTCGCGATCGTGGGCGACATCCTCCACTCCCGGGTCGCGCGATCGAACGTATGGCTGCTGACGACGCTCGGCGCCCGCGTCACCCTCGTCGCGCCGCCCACCCTGGTGCCGCAGGACGTGACCGCCTGGCCGGTGACGGTGCGATACGACCTGGACGATGCGATCGCCGACGCGCCGGACGCGCTCATGATGCTCCGCATCCAGCTGGAGCGCATGAACGCCGCATATTTCCCCACTGAGCGGGAGTATTCCCGTCGCTGGGGCCTGGACCCACTGCGGCTGGAGGCTCTCCCGCCCGGTAGCATGGTGCTGCATCCGGGACCGATGAACCGCGGCCTGGAGATCTCGGCGGCCGCCGCCGATTCCCCCCGTGCAACCGTGCTGGAGCAGGTCGCGAACGGCGTGTCCGTGCGCATGGCCGTGCTCTACCTCCTGCTGGCGGGGGACCATTCGAGCGCGAACGCAAAGGAGGAAGGCCGATGAGCATCCCTCACATCGGCGCAGAGCCCGTCGTCTACCGCGGCGTGCGGATCTCCGGCGGCGACGCCCGTGACCTCGTCGTCGACGGGGGAGTCATCACGGCTCTCGACGGGGAGGCGCCGGGAGGCGCGCGCATCGTCGACGCCGACGGACTCATCGCCCTCCCCGGCCTCGTCGATCTGCACACCCACCTGCGCGAACCTGGATTCGAGGCGTCCGAGACGATCCTCACGGGATCGCGCGCGGCGGCGGCCGGCGGCTACACCACGGTCTTCGCGATGCCCAACACGTCCCCGGTCGCCGACACCGCCGGCGTCGTCGAGCAGGAGCTCGCACTCGGCGAGGCGGCCGGCTACGTGCACGTGCAGCCGATCGGCGCGGTCACGGTCGGCCAGCGCGGTGAGCGCCTCGCGGAACTGGGCGCGATGGCGAGCTCTCGCGCACGCGTGCGCGTGTTCAGCGACGACGGCTTCTGCGTCTGGGATCCGCTCATCATGCGTCGTGCCCTCGAGTACGTGAAGTCCTTCGGCGGCGTGATCGCCCAACATGCGCAGGATCCCCGGCTGACCGAGGGCGCCCAGATGAACGAGGGCACGGTATCCGCGGAGCTCGGACTCGCGGGATGGCCCGCCGTCGCCGAGGAATCGATCATCGCCCGCGACGTGCTCCTGGCTGAGCACGTGGGCTCCCGCCTGCACGTCTGCCACCTCTCCACCGCCGGGTCGGTCGAGATCATCCGCTGGGCGAAGGCCCGAGGCGTCGCGGTGACGGCGGAAGTGACGCCGCACCACCTCCTGCTGACCGAGGAGCTCGTGCGCGGATACGACCCGCGTTTCAAGGTCAATCCGCCCCTTCGCCGTGATGATGACGTGCGAGCCGTGCGGGAGGGCCTCGCCGACGGCACCATCGACATCGTGGCGACCGATCACGCACCGCACCCGGCGGAGGCGAAGTCGTGCGAATGGCAGGCAGCCGCACACGGAATGGTGGGCCTCGAGAGCGCACTCCGGGTCGTGCAGCAGACGATGGTCGACACCGGGATGCTCGATTGGGCCGATGTCGCGCGAGTGATGTCCGCGGTTCCCGCGCGCATCGGGCGCCTGACGCCGCCGGCGCTCGAGGTCGGCGCGCCGGCCGCGTTCGTGCTCTACGACCCGCGTCCGGCACGCACCTTCACGCGTGACGACCTCCACGGTCGCAGCGTCAACTCGCCCTACCTCGGTCGCGATCTGCCCGGTGAGGTGAGGTGGACCGTCAACGGCGGGTTCGTCACGGTCGCCGACGGCGAGCTGGTCGATCGGGAGGGTGTCGCGTGAGCCGCGAAGCCGCACTGCTGGTGATCATGGCGGTCGCCGTCGGCCTGCTCGTGCTGGCAGCCGTCGGCTGGTGGCGCCGGACGCGCCGCGACCGTGCACTCGAGCCGCCGGTGGGGGAGATCCCCGCCGGGGCGATGGAGCGCGACCGCTTCGCGGTTCTGTACGTCGCGACCACGCGCCCCGATCAGCCGCTGGAGCGCCTGGCCATCCGGGGGATGGGATTCCGCTCGGCCGCCGAGGTCATCCTCACCGATCGCGGCATCGCGCTCGAGCTCGCCGGTGAGAGACCGCTGTTCCTCGCCCGGGGGCGGCTCCTCGCCGTCGACCAGTCCACCGTCGCCATCGACCGCGTGGTCGAGAAGGACGGCCTGGTCCGCCTCACCTGGCGGATCAGCGACGACACCGTCGTCGATACCTACCTCCGGCCGCAGGATTCCTCGGCCCGCGCACTCGCCGACGCCCTCGGCGCATCCATCACCTCGACAGGAGCAGACGCATGACCTCGCTGCTGACCACCGACCCCGCGGTCCTCGTCCTGGAGGACGGGTCCCGCCACACCGGGCGCGCCTACGGCGCGCGGGGGACCACTCTGGGAGAAGTCGTCTTCGCCACCGGCATGACCGGGTACCAGGAGACGCTCACCGATCCGTCGTACGCCGGCCAGATCGTGCTTCAGACGGCGCCGCACATCGGCAACACCGGCATGAACGCGGAGGACCGGGAGTCCCGGCGCATCTGGGTCTCCGGCTACGTCGTGCGCGATCCGTCGCGCGTGGTGTCGAACTGGCGCTCGGAGGAATCCCTCGACCAGTCCCTGGCCGCCGACGGCATCGTCGGGATCAGCGGCATCGACACCCGTGCGGTGACACGCCGCATCCGTTCGGCCGGCAGCATGCGCGGCGGCGTGTTCTCGGGAGAGACCGCGGCGCTCGACGCCGAGGAGCAGCTGCGCATCGTGCGCGAGGCCCCGGAGATGTCCGGGCGCAACCTGTCCGCTTCGGTGTCCGTCGAGGACGTCGAGGTCACGCGCGCACAGGGGGAGCGCGTCGGCAACCTCGCGGTGCTCGACCTCGGTGTCAAGCAGTCCACGATCGTCAACCTCGCGGCGCGCGGGTTCGATGTGCACGTGTTCCCGCAGAGCGCGACGGTGGCGCAGATCATGGAGATCGAGCCGGTCGCCGCCTTCTACTCCAACGGTCCGGGGGATCCCGCGGCCAGTGACGCGCACGTGGAGCTCCTGCGCGGCATCCTCGATGCGCGGGTGCCCTTCTTCGGCATCTGCTTCGGAAACCAGCTCCTCGGCCGCGCGCTCGGATTCGGCACGTACAAGCTGCCCTTCGGACACCGCGGCATCAACCAGCCCGTCCTCGACAAGGCCACCGGGCGCGTCGAGATCACGTCGCAGAATCACGGATTCGCCGTCGATGCCCCGGTCGAGGGGACGGTGGACAGCCCCCACGGTTACGGTCGCGTGGAGGTGAGCCACGTCGGTCTCAACGACAACGTCGTCGAGGGTCTCCGCGCCCTCGACATCCCCGCGTTCAGCGTGCAGTACCACCCCGAGGCGGCCGCCGGTCCGCACGATGCGAACTATCTGTTCGATCGCTTCCGCGACATGGTGCTCGACACCCTGTCCGCCCGCAGCAACGACTCCCAGGAGGGTGGCCTCTGATGCCCAAGCGCGACGACATCCGATCCGTCCTCGTCATCGGCTCCGGCCCGATCGTCATCGGTCAGGCGTGCGAGTTCGACTATTCCGGCACCCAGGCGTGCCGCGTGCTCCGTGAAGAGGGGGTGCGCGTGATCCTCGTCAACTCCAATCCGGCGACGATCATGACCGACCCGGACTTCGCCGACGCCACATACATCGAGCCGATCTCGCCCGAGGTGATCGAGACGATCCTGGCGAAGGAGAAGCCCGACGCGATCCTGCCGACCCTCGGTGGGCAGACGGCGCTGAACGCCGCGATGGCGTTGCACGATCGCGGCATCCTCGACGCCTACGGGGTCGAGCTCATCGGCGCGAACGTCGACGCCATCCGCAAGGGCGAGGACCGTCAGGTCTTCAAGGAACTCGTCATCGAGTCGGGGGCCGATGTGGCCGAGAGTCGCATCTGCCACTCGATGGACGAGGTGCTCGCCGGCGCCGCCGACCTCGGCTATCCGCTCGTCGTGCGTCCGTCGTTCACGATGGGCGGCCTCGGCAGCGGATTCGCGTTCGACGAAGCCGACCTGCGGCGCATCGCCGGCGCCGGTCTGCGCGATTCGCCCACGCACGAGGTTCTCCTGGAGGAGTCGATCCTCGGTTGGAAAGAATACGAGCTCGAGCTCATGCGCGACTCCGCAGACAACACCGTCGTGGTGTGCTCGATCGAGAACGTCGACCCGGTCGGCGTGCACACGGGCGACTCCATCACCGTCGCGCCGTCGCTGACGCTGACCGACCGCGAGTACCAGAAGATGCGCGACATCGGCATCGACATCATCCGTGCGGTGGGCGTCGACACGGGCGGGTGCAACATCCAGTTCGCCGTCAATCCCGACACCGGCCGCATCATCGTCATCGAGATGAACCCCCGCGTGTCGCGGTCGTCGGCGCTCGCGTCGAAGGCGACGGGCTTCCCCATCGCGAAGATCGCCGCGAAGCTGGCCATCGGCTACCGCCTGGACGAGATCCCGAACGACATCACCAAGGTCACCCCCGCGAGCTTCGAGCCCACGCTCGACTACGTCGTGGTCAAGGTGCCTCGCTTCAACTTCGAGAAGTTCCCCAACGCCGACACCACGCTGACCACGACCATGAAGTCGGTGGGAGAGGCCATGGCGATCGGCCGGAACTACACGACGGCGCTGCAGAAGGCGCTGCGCTCGCTCGAGAAGCGCGGTTCGAGCTTCCACTGGGGCGACGAGGATCGCACGGTCGACGAGCTCCTGGAGATCGCCCGCACGCCCACCGACGGCCGCATCGTCGTGCTCCAGCAGGCGATGCGCAAGGGCGCGACCGTCGAGCAGGCGTTCGAGGCGACGAGCATCGACCGCTGGTTCCTCGACCAGATGCTTCTCATCAACGAGGTCGCCGAGGAGATCCGCGGCGCCGAGGAGCTCGACGCGGCCGCCCTCCGGCTCGCGAAGGATCACGGATTCTCGGATGCGCAGATCGCGCAGCTGCGGGGCCTCGACGAGGCCGAGGTCCGCGGCATCCGACACGGTCTGGACATCCGCCCGGTGTACAAGACGGTCGACACGTGCGCCGGCGAGTTCCCGGCCCTCACGCCGTACCACTACTCCAGCTACGACAGCGAGACCGAAGTCACCCCGTCGGAGCGCACGAAGGTCGTGATCATCGGATCCGGTCCCAACCGCATCGGCCAGGGCGTCGAGTTCGACTACTCGTGCGTCCACGCCTCGTTCGCGCTGAGCGACGCCGGGTACGAGACGATCATGGTCAACTGCAACCCGGAGACGGTGTCGACGGATTACGACACGTCGGACCGGCTCTACTTCGAGCCGCTGACGCTCGAGGACGTGCTCGAGGTGCTGCACGCCGAAGCGCAGTCCGGCAAGATCCTCGGCGTCGTCTGCCAGCTCGGCGGGCAGACTCCGCTGGGCCTCGCCAAGGGGATCGAAGAAGCCGGGTACACCATCCTCGGGACGAGCCCGGCGGCGATCGACCTCGCCGAGGAGCGCGGGCTCTTCAGCGGGATCCTCGACGCGGCCGGACTCGTCGCGCCCCGGCACGGCACGGCGATCGACGTCGACGAGGCTGTCGCGGTCGCGGAGGACATCGGCTACCCGGTCCTGGTCCGCCCGAGCTTCGTGCTCGGCGGACGCGGCATGGAGATCGTGTACGACACCGACAGCCTCCGCGACTACTTCGTGCGGATCGCCGACCAGGCGATCATCGGCCCCGGACTCCCGCTGCTGGTCGACCGCTTCCTCGACGATGCCATCGAGATCGACGTCGATGCCCTCTTCGACGGCGAGCAGCTGTACGTCGGCGGGGTCATGGAGCACCTGGAGGAGGCGGGCATCCACTCCGGCGACTCCAGCTGCACGCTTCCGCCGATCTCGCTCGGCCGCAGCGACGTGGACCGGGTGCGCACCGCGACGCTCGCCATCGCGCAGGGCATCGGCGTGCGGGGGCTGCTGAACGTGCAGTTCGCCATCAGCGCCGGCGTGCTCTACGTCATCGAGGCGAACCCGCGCGCGAGCCGTACCGTCCCCTTCGTCTCGAAGGCACTCGGGATCCCGCTCGCCAAGGCCGCCTCGCGCGTCATGGCCGGTGCGACGATCGGGGAGCTCATCTCGGAGGGCCTGCTCCCGGCCGCGGACGGCTCGCGCGTTCCGCTGGACGCCCCGGTGTCGGTCAAGGAGGCGGTGCTCCCCTTCAAGCGCTTCCGCACGAAGGACGGCGAGACGGTGGATTCCATCCTCGGCCCCGAGATGCGCTCCACCGGTGAGGTGATGGGTATCGACCGCGACTTCCCGACGGCGTTCGCCAAGAGCCAGCAGGCAGCCTACGGGGGCATGCCGACCACGGGCACGGTCTTCATCTCCGTCGCCGACGACGACAAGCGCGCCGTCATCCTCCCGGCGCACCGACTGCGGGAGCTCGGCTTCGACCTCGTCGCCACGGAGGGCACGGCCGAGATCCTCGCCCGCAACGGCATCGCGGTGAAGGTCGTCGCGAAATACTCCGAGACGCAGGAGTCGGGCGAGCCGAACGTGGTCGATCTGATCAACGCCGGCGAGATCGACATGGTCGTGAACACCCCGTCGGGAGGGATGGCTCGCGCCGACGGCTACGAGATCCGCGCCGCGGCGGTGGCTGCCGACAAGGCGCTGTTCACCACCATCGCGCTCCTGGGCGCCGCCGTCAGCGCTCTCCCCGCGCTCCGCGAGGGGTTCGAGGTGCGAAGCCTTCAGGAATACGCGGTGGACCGCGCCTCGCGCTCATGACCGGATTCGGCGAGCGGGTGCGGTCGACCCTGGCGCAGCGGGGTCCGCTGTGCGTCGGGGTCGACCCGCACCCGAGACTTCTCGTCGACTGGGGTCTGCCGGAGACGGCCGCCGGCGCACGGGAGTTCGGACTCCGCGTGGTGGATGCCGCAGCGACCGCCGGGGTCGGCATCGTCAAGCCGCAGGTCTCGTTCTTCGAGCGCTTCGGATCGGCCGGGTACCGCGCCCTCGAGGACGTGCTGCGGACGGCCCGGGAGTCGGAGCTGCTCGTCATCGCCGATGCCAAGCGCGGTGACATCGGGTCGACGATGGATGCCTACGCCGAAGCGTGGCTGCGCGCCGGATCCCCCCTCGAGGCCGACGCGCTGACGGTGAGCCCGTACCTCGGAGTCGGGGTCCTCGCATCGGCTGCGAGCCTGGCCTATGCCGGCGACAAGGGACTGTTCGTGCTGGTCGCGACGAGCAATCCCGAGGGGGTGGACCTGCAGCGCTCCCGCGACGCGAGCCGGCGGACGGTCGCGCGGCGGGTCCTCGACGAGGTCACGCAGATCAACGCCGCCCACGTCGATGACGGACGATGGGGGAGTGTCGGCGTCGTGATCGGCGCGACGGTCGGGTGGGCGGATGCGGGGCTGGCTCCGGTGTCTCCGCCGGCGCCGATCCTCGCCCCCGGTTTCGGATTCCAGGGCGCGCAGCCGGGCGACCTCGGCGCGGCGTTCGGCGACAGCGCGCAGACCGTGATCGCCAGCGAGAGTCGGAGCCTTCTCTCCGCCGGTCCGGGGCGGCTCGCGGAGACCATCAGAGACCGCTCAGAGCACTACAGGAGCAGGGAATGACCGAACCACACCGACCTCCCGAGGTCGACCGCGTCGCGGCGTCGCGCCGTGCCGTCGAGGCCCGCCGGGCACGAGCGTCGCTGAAGAAGGACATCGCGATGCGGGTCGTGACGCCCCAGGACGTGCTCGCTCGGAGCACCGACGCCACGGATTCCGCCGCGGCGACGCTGCGCGTGACGGAGTTCCTGACCGCGCTGCCGGCCATCGGTGCGGGCAAGCGCGATCGCGTGCTGCAGTCGCTCGGGATTTCACCGGTCAAGCGCCTTGGCGGGCTGGGTGGCCGTCAGCGGAACGCCCTGTCGACGTGGCTCGACGAGCGTTTCCCGCCCATCCGACCCCGCGCCGGACGCAGCCGTCTCCTCGTGCTGGCCGGACCGACGGCGGTGGGCAAGGGGACGGTCGCCGCGCACATCGCCGCGCACCATCCGGAGATCCTCCTCTCGGTCTCGGCGACGACCCGGCCGCCCCGTCCGGGCGAGATCGACGGTGCGCACTACTTCTTCGTCGACGACGAGGCGTTCGACCGCATGGTGGATGCCGGCGACCTGCTCGAGCACGCCACCGTGCACAACCGTCACCGCTACGGCACACCCCGGCGCCCCATCGAAGAGGCGCTGGCCGAAGGACGGACCGTGCTGCTCGAGATCGATCTGCAGGGCGCACGCCAGGTGCGCGCGGCCGACCCCGCCGCCACGCTCGTGTTCCTGCTGCCGCCGAGCTGGGACGAACTGGTTCAGCGGCTCATCGGGCGCGGGACCGAGGATGCCGAAGAGCGCGCGCGCCGCCTGCGCACGGCGAAGGTCGAGTTGGCCGCTCAGAGCGAATTCGACCACCGCGTCGTCAACGACGACGTCGCCGAGGCGGCCCGCAAGGTCGTAGAATTGTCCGAAGCGCCCGCGCGCTACTCGTCGCGCGGCTGACGCGATCGACTCACCGCCACCATCCGAACCAGGAGGTTCCCCATGGCCGGAACGAACCAGGGCATCATCGAGCCCCCCATCGACGCACTCCTCGAGAAGGTCGACTCCAAGTACCAGCTGGTCATCTACGCATCCAAGCGCGCGCGCCAGATCAACGACTACTACTCGGATCTGCACGAGGGGAACCTGTTCGACAACGTCGGGCCGCTCGTGGACTCCACGGTCGAGGACAAGCCGCTGACCATCGCGATGCACGAGATCCACGAGGACAAGCTGCGCCTTCGCGCCGCCGAGTGAGCTCACCGCACATCACCGGCCGCATGATCCGTCATGTCGGCCGGTGATGTCATACTGCCTCCGTCCGTGACCGCTGTCTTCCTGGAGCTCCGATGAGCGATCTTCGCCTGTTCACGTCCGAGTCCGTCACCGAGGGGCATCCCGACAAGATCTGCGACCAGATCTCCGACAGCATCCTCGACGCGATCCTCGCCGAGGATCCGGAGGGACGCGTGGCCGTCGAGACGCTCGTGACGACCGGTCTCGTGCATGTCGCGGGGGAGGTGTCCACCAGTGCATACGTCGAGATCCCCGCGATCGTGCGCGACGTGGTCAACCGCATCGGCTACACCAGCAGCGAGACGGGTTTCGACGGTGACTCCTGCGGTGTGAGCGTCTCCATCGGCGCACAGTCCTCGGACATCGCCGCCGGGGTGAACAAGGCGTTCGAGCAGCGTGAGCGCGGATCGGTCGACCCGGCCGATGAGCAGGGCGCCGGCGACCAGGGCATCATGTTCGGCTACGCCACCGACGAGACGCCGCAGTTCATGCCGATCGCTGCATGGACGGCGCACCGCATGGCCGAGCGCCTCGCCGACCTCCGCCGGGACGGTCAGCTGCCCTTCCTCCGCCCGGACGGCAAGACGCAGGTGACGCTGGGCTTCGACGGGGGCGTGCCCAAGACCGTCGAGTCGGTGGTGCTCTCGACTCAGCACCACCCCGACATCTCTCAGGCCGACCTTCGCGACCGGGTGCGCGCGGAGGTCATCGACCCCGTACTGCACGCCACCGGCCTCGATCTGCCCGGCGTGCAGTACTTCATCAACCCGGCCGGGCCCTTCGTCGTCGGCGGCCCGAAGGGCGACGCTGGTCTGACGGGTCGCAAGATCATCATCGACACCTACGGCGGCGCGTCGCGCCACGGTGGCGGTGCATTCAGCGGAAAGGACCCGTCGAAGGTGGACCGGTCCGCCGCCTATGCGATGCGCTGGGTCGCGAAGAACGCCGTCGCCGCGGGCCTTGCCGATCGCCTCGAGGTGCAGGTGGCCTACGCCATCGGCAAGGCGAGCCCCGTCGGACTCTACGTGGAGACCTTCGGAACGGGCCACGTCGCCGACGAGATGATCACGCGGGCGATCCGCGATGTCTTCGATCTCCGGCCCAAGGCGATCATCGATCGGCTCGATCTCCAGCGCCCCATCTACGCCGACACGGCCGCCTACGGCCACTTCGGCCGCGAGCTGCCGAGCTTCACCTGGGAACGCACCGATCGCGTCGACGAGCTCCGCTCCGCCGCCGGTCTCTGACATGTCCGCCCGCCGCGTCGCGCGGGTGCTCGTCGACTCCCCGCTGCCGCAGCTGGACCGCCTGCTCGACTATGCGGTCCCCGTCCCGCTCGTCGACCACGCGCTCGCCGGGGTGAGGGTGAAGGTGCCGCTGCGGACCGCGGGCCGCACGGTGGAGGGATGGATCGTCGAGATCGCCGACGAGGAGCCTGGCGACCGACCCCTGTCCGACCTGGAGGATGTCGTCTCGCCCGTGCCGGTCCTGCCTCCCGGGCTGTATGCGCTCGCGCGGCGGGCCGCCGACCGCGCGTCCGGTTCCGCGAGCGGCGTGTTGAAGGTGGCGATTCCGCGCCGAACGGTGCGCGCCGAGAGGGCGCACCTCACCGCCGCCCCGCCGACACCGGTGACCGTCGTCCCGGAAGCCGCGGAGTGGGCCGCGGCGAGGCTCGCCGAATTCCCCGGGCTTCGTCCCGTCATCGAGGAAGCGCGCCGAGGGGCACTCCTCGCCCCGCCCGGTGTCGGCCCCGCCTCCGACGCGGAGGGCGCCACCGACGTCGGCGTGTGGGCTCTCCTGCTCGCGGCCGTCGCCGTCGATACGCTCGCCGCCGGTCGGAGCGCGATCCTCGTCGTGCCGGATCATCGTGACCAGGCGCAGCTCGAGCAGGTGCTCCGCGAGCGGCTCCCCGAAAGCGCCCTCGTCCGCCTGGATGCGCGGCAGAGCGGGCCGTCGCGATACGCGGCGTATCTGAGGACGCTGGCGGATGCCCCCTGCGTCGTCGTCGGAAACCGCTCGGCCGTCTACGCCCCCGCCGCCTCGGTCGGCGCCGTGATCGTGTGGGACGACGGCGACCCGCTGCTCGCGGAGCCGCTCAGTCCCGGTGTCCACGCCCGCGATGCGGCGCTGCTGCGACAGGAGATGGAGGGGTCCGCGCTGCTGTTCGCCGGTCACACCCGCACAACGGACGTCGAGAGACTCGTCGCGCTGGGGTGGCTCGACGACATCGCACCGGCCCGCCGCGTCATGCCCAAGACCATGCTGAGCGCCACGCGCGAGGGGGAGGGGCGAGGTCAGCGCATCCCGTCGGCGGCGTTCGCGGCGGCCCGTGATGCGCTCGCGTCCGGCCCGGTGCTGGTTCAGGTCGCACGCCCGGGATACGCTCCCGTGCTCGTGTGCGCCTCGTGCCGGCATCCCGCCCGCTGCGCGCACTGCGGCGGGCCGCTGCGAGCCGCGCACCACGGAGCCGTTCCCACGTGCGGGTGGTGCGGCAGGTCCGCTCCCGCGTGGGGGTGCACCGAGTGCGGGGGAACGCGGCTGCGGATGGCCTCCTCGGGAAGCGAGAGGACCGCCGACGAGCTCGGGCGCGCCTTTCCCGAGATCCGGGTGATCGTCGCCGATGGGGACCACCCGGTTCCCCATGTCGACGCGCGTCCGGCGCTCGTGGTGGCGACGCGGGGCGCGGAGCCGATCGCCGCCGGCGGCTATCGCGCGATCATCCTGCTCGACGCGGACCGGATGCTCCTCGCCGAGGACCTGCGCATCGGCGAGGCCTGCCTGCGCTGGTGGTCGAACGCCGCCGCGCTCGCGGCGCCCGGGGCCCCGGTGCATCTCGTGGGCGTCGCGGGGCCCGTGGCGCGCGCATTCGCGACCTGGAACCACCCCGCGTACGCGCGCATCGAACTGGCAGAACGTGCGCCGCTGCGCATGCCGCCCACAGTGCGCGTCGCCGCCCTCGAGGGGGATCGACGCACCGTCACGGAGGCTCTGGTGCGACTGCGCGAGGATGCCCCGGACCTCGATGACCGGGCGATCCTGGGGCCCGTCGACACGGAGGGTGGCGTGCGTGCGCTGGTGCGGTTCGAGTACGCCCACGGTGCATCGGTGACCCGCAGTCTGCGTTCGTCGATCATCACCGCCGCTCTTCGGTCGCGCAGGCCTGCCAAAGGGCGCCAGCGCCCACCCGCCCCTACACTCAGAGTCCGGGTCGATGTGCCCGATCTCGATCTGTGAGGAGTCCATGCGTCTCGTCTTCGCCGGCACACCCGCACCGGCCGTACCCGCCCTTCGTGAGCTCGCGGAGAGCCGACACCAGATCACGGCGGTGGTGACCCGCCCGGACGCACCGCTCGGACGCAAGCGGGTGCTCACCCCGTCGCCGGTTGCCGCGGCGGCCGAGCAGATCGGCGCACCGGTCATCAAGACGGCGCGTCTGGACGCCGACGCAACCGAGCGGATCGCGGCGCTCGAGCCCGATCTCGGTGTCATCGTCGCCTACGGCGGGCTCGTGCGGGAACCTCTGCTGAGCACTCCCGCACACGGATGGATCAACCTCCACTTCAGCCTGCTGCCGAAGTGGCGCGGCGCGGCACCGGTGCAGCACGCGCTCATCGCGGGCGACGATGTCACCGGCGCCGCCGTGTTCCGCCTCGTGGCGGAGCTCGACGCCGGCGACGTCTTCGCCGACCGACGGGTCGAGATCGAGCCGGGGGAGACCGCAGGGGAGCTGCTGTCTCGGCTCGCCGACGTGGGAGCGGGTCTGCTCCACGAGGTCGTCGACGCCGTCGCCGCAGGAGACGCCGTCGCACGCGCCCAGACGGGTGAGCCCACGTTCGCTCCGAAGCTCACCATCGATGACGGTCGCATCCGCTGGGAGGAAGCTGCGGAGCGGATCCTCGATCGCGTGCGTGGCACGACCCCCGAACCCGGCGCGCACACGACGGTCGCCGGCGAGCGATTGAAGCTGCATCGTGTCGACCTCGTCGACGACGCGCCACCGCTGGCACCGGGACAGGTCGGATGGGATCGCGGGCGCGTCCTGGTCGGCAGCGGCGACGGTGCCATCGCCCTGCGAGAGGTGCAACCGGCCGGGCGCGGCGTGATGCCGGCGCCCGATTGGTGGCGAGGGCGCCGGCAGGATGATGTGAGGCTGGGTTCATGACCGGTGCACGCGAGGTGGCCTACGAGACGCTCCGAGCGGTCCACGAGTCGGACGCCTACGCGAACCTGCTGCTCCCGGCTGCGATCGAGCGTGCCGGCCTGAGCGCCGGCGACGCGGCGCTCGCGACCGAGCTCACCTACGGAACCCTCCGGCGTCGCGGCACCTACGACGCCATCATCGGGATCGCGGCGGACCGTGCACCATCGAGCATCGATCCGGAGATTCTGGATGCCCTTCGCCTGGGTGTGCACCAGCTCGTCGCGACCCGTGTCGCCTCGCACGCCGCCGTGAACGAGTCCGTGACGCTCGCACGTCGCGCCGGCGGGCGCGGCGCCGCCGGGTTCACCAACGCCGTGCTGCGGCGCGTGTCGCGGGACACCCCCGGTGAATGGGCGGATCGGGTCGCCGAGACTGCGAGATCCGACGATGAGGCGATCGCCCTGTCGTCATCCCACCCCGTGTGGGTGATCCGCGCCTTTCGTCGTGCCCTCACGGCAGAGGGTCGCGCCGACGAACTCGGCGCGCTGCTGACCGCCGACAACACGGCCCCTCGCGTCACCTTCGCGGCGCTCCCCGGCCTCGCGGAGCCCGGTGCCGATGCGCGCCGCACCCCCTTCTCGCCGCTGGGATTCCGTCTCGCCGGCGGTGCTCCCGAAGCCGTCGTGAGCGCATCCGACGGCCGCATCCGCGTGCAGGACGAGGGCTCGCAGCTCGCAGCGCTCGCCCTCACCCGGGCCCGTGCCGTCCAGACCGGTGAGAGGTGGCTCGACCTGTGCGCCGGCCCCGGAGGCAAGACGGCGGTCCTCGCCGCCGAAGCCCTCGCTCACGGCGCGCGGCTCGACGCGAACGAGATCTCACCCGCACGGGCCGGGCTGGTGCGACGGTCGATCGCGGGGGTGCCGCTGGAGGTGGAGGTGACCGAGCGCGACGGGCGGGACCTGACCGCCGAGCGTCCCGGCATCTACGACCGCATCCTGGTCGATGCCCCGTGCACGGGCCTCGGCGCCCTGAGACGGCGCCCCGAGGCGCGCTGGCGCAAAGCACCGGGCGACGTTGCGGAACTGACGGCGCTGCAGGGCGAGCTGCTGGGTGGTGCGATCGAAGCGCTCGCGCCCGGCGGAATCGTCGCCTACGTCACGTGCTCGCCCCATCTCGCGGAGACGACCGGCGTGGTCGCCGAGGCCCGTCGTCGCTTCGGCGACGCCGTCGAGGAGCTCGACGCCCGTGCCGTCGTGCGCGAGGTCGCCCTGTCGTCGCCCGACCTTCCCGCGCAGACCGACGGCTCCGGTCGCGCCCAGCTGTGGCCGCACCGCCACAACACCGATGCGATGTCGATCACGCTGCTGCGGCGCACGTGATGACGCGCGGGAGCCGGAATAATGAACGGGTGAGCGACATCCGCATCAACCCCAGCATCCTCGCCGCAGACTTCGTGAACATGCAGACCGAGCTCGGCCGCATCGCGTCGGCGGATTACGTGCACGTGGACGTCATGGACAACCACTTCGTCCCGAACCTCACGTTCGGTCCGCAGATGGTGGAGCGCATCCAGGCGACGTCGCCGGTGCCGTTGGACGTGCACCTGATGATCGACGATCCGGAGCGATGGGCACCGGGCTACGCCGAGATCGGCGCGGCGTCGGTCACCTTTCACCTCGAGGCCGCCGCAGAGCCGATCGCGCTGGCTCGTCGGCTGCGGCAGATCGGAGCGCGAGCGGGCGTGGCCGTCAAGCCGGGCACACCCGTCGAGGGGCTCCTCGACGTGCTCGACGAGTTCGACCAGGTGCTCGTGATGACCGTGGAGCCGGGCTTCGGCGGGCAGTCCTTCATGCCCGAGACCATGCCGAAGCTGCGAGCGCTCTCCGACCACGCTCGCGCCGTCGGATCGACGGTGTGGCTGCAGGTCGACGGCGGAATCGGGGAGTCGACCATCGCCCAGGCGGCGGAGGCCGGTGCGGACACGTTCGTGGCGGGTTCGGCCGTCTTCGGCGCCGACAGCCCGGACGCCGCGATCGCCGCGCTCCGCAGCCGGGCGGCGCACGCACACCGCCACTGAAGCCCCACCGGGCGCGGCCGGTGCCGCGCGCGGAGTTCGGTACGCTGGAGAAGTGAAGACCTTCGACGGCCTGTTCGGCGAGCTGACGGCCACGGCCGAGCGACGACCCGAGGGGTCGGGAACGGTGGCGCAGCTCGACGCCGGAGTGCACGCGATCGGCAAGAAGATCGTGGAAGAGGCCGCAGAGGTCTGGATGGCGGCCGAGTACGAGTCCGACGAGGCCGCCGCCGAGGAGATCTCCCAGCTCCTCTACCACCTGCAGGTGCTCATGCTCGCGAAGGGTCTGACACTGCAGGACGTCTACCGACATCTCTGAGCGCCGCCCGGACCGTCGCCAGAAGAAGAAGGACATCCCCATATGCTGCGCATCGCCGTGCCCAACAAGGGCTCGCTCGCCGAGACCTCGGCGGCCATGCTCGCCGAGGCCGGATACAGCGGCCGCCGCGACTCGAAGGACCTCCACAAGGCGGACCCCGCCAACGGCGTGGAGTTCTTCTACCTCCGCCCGAAGGACATCGCGACCTACGTCGGATCCGGCGCGCTCGACGTGGGCATCACCGGCCGCGATCTGCTGAGAGACGCGCGCATGCCCGGTGCTCGAGAGATCGAAGCGCTCGGCTTCGCCGGCTCGACATTCCGGTTCGCCGCCCCGCCCGGACGCTTCGCCGAACTCACCGATCTCGACGGCTGCCGCATCGCCACCTCCTATCCGGGACTGGTCGATTCCTTCTTGGACGAGCACGGAGTCGCGGTCGATCTGGTCCCGCTCGACGGCGCCGTCGAATCCGCCGTCCGGCTGGGCGTCGCGGACGCGGTGGCTGACGTCGTCGAGACCGGCACCACCCTCCGGCAGGCGGGCCTCGAAGTGTTCGGTCCGCCCCTGCTCCACTCCGAGGCCGTCCTCATCTCCGGCCCCGACGATGCACCGGGCACGGAGACCCTGCTTCGCCGGCTGCGTGGCGTGATGGTCGCTCGCCGATACGTGATGGTGGACTACGACCTGCCCGTGTCGCTGGTAGACCGGGCCGTCGAGATCGCCGGGGGCATCGAGTCGCCGACGATCTCGCCACTGCGCGACCCCGAGTGGGTGGCCGTTCGGGTGATGGTGGCGCGGTCGAGCGTGAACCGCGTCATGGACGACCTGTACGAGCTGGGCGCGCGGGCGATCCTCGTCACCGCCATCCACAACGCGAGGCTCTGACATGTCGGTCGTATGCCGCGTCATCCCGTGCCTCGATGTGGCAGCGGGTCGCGTCGTCAAGGGCGTCAACTTCGAGAACCTCCGCGACATGGGCGACCCCGTCGAGCTCGCGCGCCTGTACTTCGCGCAGGGGGCCGACGAGCTCACCTTCCTCGATGTGACGGCGACGGTCGACGAGCGGGCGACGACCTACGAGATGGTGCAGCGCACCGCGGAACAGGTCTTCATCCCGCTGACCGTCGGCGGGGGAGTGCGCACCGACGACGACGTGGCTCGCCTGCTCGGCGTCGGCGCCGACAAGGTCGGCGTCAACTCCGCTGCCATCCGACGGCCGGCGCTGGTCGATGAGATCGCCGATCGTTTCGGGGCACAGGTTCTGGTCCTCTCGCTGGACGTGAAGCGATCTCCGCGCACCCCGTCGGGCTTCGTCGTGACCACGCACGGCGGTCGCACCGAGACCGACCGCGACGCGCTGGCGTGGGCGCGCGAGGCGATCGAGCGGGGAGCGGGGGAGCTGCTGGTCAACTCCATCGACGCGGACGGGACGAAGCAGGGATTCGACCTCGAACTGGTCTCCCTCATGCGCGAGGTCTCGTCCGTGCCCGTCATCGCCTCCGGCGGCGCCGGCGCCGTGGAGCACTTCGCACCGGCGGTGGGCGCCGGTGCCGATGCGGTGCTGGCCGCGTCGGTGTTCCACTCGGCCCAGCTGACCGTCGGTGACGTCAAGCGCGCGATGCTCGCCGACGGCATCGCGGTCCGCGAGGGCGACTTCCTGCGAGGCGACGACTCGTGAACGACACCGACCAGCGCATCGCCCGTGTCGCCTTCAACGGCGACGGACTCGTCGCCGCGATCGTGCAGCAGTGGGACACCCGCGAGGTCCTGATGCTCGGCTGGATGGACGCGGAGGCCCTTCGCCGCACGCTCACCGAGGGGCGCGTCACCTACTGGTCGCGTTCCCGCCGGGAGTATTGGCGCAAGGGCGACACGTCGGGCAACTTCCAGGAGGTGCGAGGGGTTCGCCTCGACTGCGACGGCGACGCCATCCTCGTGAGCGTGGAACAGCACGGTCCCGCGTGCCACACCGGCACGCGCAGCTGCTTCGACGCCGATGACCTGGCACCCGTGGTCGCGGGATGACGCGGCGGCCCCGCACCTTCGCCGTCGTCCTGGTGCTGATCGGCGGCGCCGTCGGCCTGATCTCGTCGACGCAGACCTGGCTGACGGTGACCCTGGCCTCCGTCGAGGGAGACCAGCTCACCGTCGCCGGCGCCGACGCCGTGCCGGTCCTCGCACCCTTGAGCCTCGCGGCACTCGCGCTCGGGGCAGCCCTCACGATCGTCGGCCGCGTGCTCACGTATGCATTCGGCGCGCTCACGACGCTCATCGGGGCCGCCCTCGCGATGCTGTCGGCGCGAGTGGGTCTGGACGCCCCCGTGGAGTCCTACGCCTCGACCGTGACCGAGGCCACCGGCATCACCGGCGCCGATGCGGTGCACGATCTCGTCGCGAGCTCCGCAGTCACCCCGTGGGTCGTGGTCACCGTGGCCGCCGCAGTCGTCATGGTCGCCGCAGGGCTGCTCACCCTCGGGGGAGCCCATCGGTGGTCCGGCACATCAGGGCGTCGGTTCCGCACCGACGCTGAACCCGCCGGAGGATCGCGCCCCCACGACGCGATCGACTCCTGGGATGAGCTGTCGCGGGGCGAAGACCCGACGGCCTGAACCGATAGACTTGAGCGACCCGCGCAATCGGAGGAGATCCATGAGCCACACCAACGGCGATCCCGGCCACGGCCACTCACCCGCAGCATGGACCGCTGTCGTCATCATGCTCGTCGGCTTCGCCGTGGGCACGACGGCGTTCTTCCTGGACATCCCCTGGCTCGTGTGGAGCTCGGCCGCTCTCGTGGTCGTCGGTCTCATCGTCGGATGGGCCATGGCCAGAGCCGGCTACGGCGTCAACGGCCCGAAGCACATCGCGAAAGAGCACTGACGTGCTCGCCGACCTGACGGCCGGCGCGGTGGCGGATGCGGAGGCGCGCATGCTCGAGCGTCCCTTCGCGGACGTGGAGAAGGCAGCGCTGGCGCAGCGGCCCGCGAGGGATGCTCTGTCCGCGCTCGCGCCGGCGGACCGCGTGAAGATCATCGCCGAGGTCAAGCGCGCGAGTCCGTCGCGGGGTGACCTCGCGGACATCCCCGATCCCGCACACCAGGCCTCCCTGTACGAGGCCGGGGGAGCGTCGGCGATCTCCGTCCTCACCGAAGGGCGTCGCTTCAAGGGGAGCCTCGCCGACCTCGAGGCCGTCCGGGCGCGCGTCGATGTGCCCGTTCTGCGCAAAGACTTCATCGCGACCGACTACCAGGTGTGGGAGGCGCGCGCCGCCGGAGCCGATCTCGTGCTGCTGATCGTCGCCGCGCTGGAGCAGAACGACCTGCGACGCCTGCACGATCTGACCGTCGAACTCGGGATGACGCCGCTGATCGAGACGCACAGCGCCGACGAGGTCGATCGTGCCGCCGATCTCGGCGCGCGGCTGGTCGGCGTCAATGCGCGCAACCTGTCGACCTTCGAGCTCGACAAGGATCTGTTCGGCCGCCTCGCACCGCGTCTGCCCGAGGACGCCGTCAAGATCGCCGAGTCGGCCGTGCTCAGTCCGGCCGACGTCGCGCACTACCGCAGTGCCGGTGCCGATGTGGTTCTCGTGGGGGAGGCGCTGGTGACCGGCGATCCGGTGGCGACTCTCGCGTCCTTCCTCGACGCCGCACCCGACCGTCGGACGATCGAGAGGAGCCGAGCGTGAGTCTGCGCGACGCCCACGGACCCTTCTTCGGTGACTTCGGGGGTCGTTACATGCCCGAGTCGCTGATCGCTGCGATCGATGAGCTCACGGCCGCCTACGAGGCGGCCATGGCCGACGAGGGCTTCGTCGGCGAGTTCCACCGCCTGCTGCACACCTACGCCGGTCGGCCGTCGGTCCTCACCGAGGTGCCCCGATTCGCCGCCCACGCCGGCGGAGCGCGAATCTTCCTCAAGCGCGAGGACCTGAACCACACCGGTTCGCACAAGATCAACAACGTCCTCGGGCAGGCCCTGCTCACGCAGCGCCTGGGCAAGACGCGCGTGATCGCGGAGACCGGTGCCGGCCAGCACGGGGTGGCGACGGCGACGGCCGCGGCGCTGTTCGGCTTCGACTGCACGATCTACATGGGTGAGGTCGACACGGAGCGCCAGGCGCTCAACGTGGCGCGTATGCGACTCCTCGGCGCGGAGGTGATTCCGGTCACGACCGGATCGCGCACCCTCAAGGACGCGATCAACGACGCCTACCGCGACTGGGTGGCGTCGGTCGAGACGACCAACTACATCTTCGGGACCGCGGCGGGCCCGCACCCCTTCCCCGCAATGGTCCGCGACTTCCAGAAGGTCATCGGCGACGAGGCCCGAGCCCAGCTGCTCGAGGAGACCGGCCGGCTCCCGGACGCGGTTCTGGCCTGCGTCGGCGGCGGCTCGAATGCGATCGGCATGTTCGACGCCTTCCTCGACGACCCGGACGTGATGCTCTATGGCGTCGAGGCGGCCGGCGACGGGGTCGACACACCGCGACACGCGGCATCGATCGGGCGCGGCCGACCTGGCGTCCTCCACGGCGCGAAGACCTTCGTGCTGCAGGACGAGGACGGCCAGACGATCGAGTCCCACTCCATCTCGGCCGGCCTCGACTATCCCGGGGTGGGACCGGAGCACGCGTGGCTGTCCGACATCGGTCGCGCCGCGTACATCCCTGCGACGGACGACGAGGCCATGCAGGCCCTCCGGCTGCTCTCGCGCACCGAAGGGATCATCCCCGCGATCGAGTCCGCACACGCTCTGGCCGGCGCGCTGCGCATCGGTCGCGAGCTGGGTCCCGACGCCATCCTCGCGGTCAATCTCTCCGGTCGCGGCGACAAGGACATGGACACCGCCGCCCGCTACTTCGACCTGTACGACGCCGGGGTCGACGCCGCTGCCGCTGCGTCCGCGCCGACGGCGGATGCCGCCAAGGGCGAGGGGGAGAAGCTGTGACCTCGCGCGTCGCAGCCGCGGTGAACGCCGCGGCGGAGCAGGGACGCGGGGCCTTCGTCGGCTACCTTCCCCTCGGTTTCCCCGATCTCCAGACGAGCATCGACGCCGCCGTGGCCCTGGCCGAGAACGGCGCGGACATCCTGGAGCTCGGGCCGCCCTACTCCGACCCCGTCATGGACGGAACCGTCATCCAGGAGGCCACGCAAGCGGCGCTGGCCGGGGGGTTCCGGCTTCGCGACACCTTCACGGCCATTCGCGAGATCACCCGACGAGTGGATGTGCCGGTACTCGTGATGACCTACTGGAACCCGGTCGTCCAGTACGGTGTGGACCGCTACGCGGACGACCTGCTCGCCGCCGGCGGAGCGGGCCTGATCACGCCCGACATCACCCCCGAAGCCGGCCAGGAGTGGATCGACGCGAGCCGGCGCACCGGCCTCGACCGCATCTTCCTGGCGGCGCCGACGTCCTCGGACGAGCGGCTCCGGCTCATCGTGGAGAACTCCACCGGCTTCGTCTACACGGTCTCGACCATGGGGATCACGGGCGAGCGTGCCGAGCTCGACGCCGCAGCGCGCATCCTCGTCGGCAGGCTCCGGGCTCAGGGTGCCCGGCACGCGTGCGTCGGCATCGGCATCTCCAGCGCCGACCAGGTCGCCGGCGTTCTCGGGTACGCGGACGGGGCCATCGTCGGCACCGCACTCGTGCGTGCGCTGCGCGACGGCGGCCTCGAGGGCCTCGCGCGCACCACGCGTGCCCTCGTCGCCGGCACGCGCCCGAGCACCGGGTCGAACTAGACTCAGACACCTCGGGCCGTCTCACGACGCCACACCTCTCGAGAAGGACGATCCGCCCCTATGATGAACGCCGCCCTCAGCGTGGTCGCCAGCATCCCCAGCCCGACCGTCAGCTACATCGACCTCGGACCGCTGCGCATCCACTTCTACGCGCTGTGCATCATCGCCGGCATCGTCATCGCCGTGCTGATGACCAATCATCGGCTGACCAGGCGCGGTGCCGAGCCCTGGGTCGTCATCGACATCGCCCTCATCGCGGTGCCGCTCGCCATCATCGCCGCGCGCATCTACCACGTCGCCACGCACCCCGGATTCTACTTCGGGGAGGGGGCGGACTTCTGGGCCGTCTTCCGCATCTGGGAGGGCGGTATCGCGATCTACGGCGCGCTCATCGGCGGTGCGGTCGGGGCGTGGCTGGGATGCCGCTGGACCGGCATCCGATTCTGGAGCTTCGCCGACGCACTCGCTCCGGGTCTGCTGCTCGCGCAAGCCATCGGACGCTTCGGCAACTGGTTCAACCAGGAGCTGTTCGGTCTGCCCACCGATCTGCCGTGGGGGCTGGAGATCGACCCGGAGAATTCGGCCTTCCCCCCGGGTCTGGCAGCCGACACCCTCTTCCACCCCACGTTCCTCTACGAAGTGCTCTGGAACGGGCTCGGCGTGCTGTTCCTGCTGTGGGTCGGACGCCGTTTCGGGCTGCAGTGGGGTCGCCTGTTCGCGCTCTACCTGATCTGGTACAGCGCCGGCCGCATCGTGTGGGAGTCGATCCGCATCGATCCGAGCGAGATCTATCTCGGCCTGCGCACCAACGTGTGGGCCGCCATCGCCGGTGTGCTCCTCGGCCTCGTCATCTTCTTCGTGCAGAAGCGCCGCCACCCCGGCCGGGAACGTTCTCCCTACGTGCCGGGACGCGAGTGGTCGCCCCCCGGCGCTGTACAATCGGCCGAAGACTTCGTCGACACCAGCGCACCCCCGTCAGCCGGAGTCGATGACCACAAAGACGCCACAAGCGCACTCCCCACGAAATAAGCACGCCGCAACGCGTGCATCCCGGGCCGACGTCGTCCCAACCTTGAGTATCAACGTGAGGACGGTAGATATGGCATCGAGCCCCCGTCACAGCGCCGCTACGGCAGGCGTGTCTTCAGCCCTGCCCGGCGGCTTCCCCGCACGTCAGGGCATGTACAACCCCGCGTTCGAGAAGGACGCCTGCGGCCTGGCCATGGTCGCGACCCTGCGGGGCGAGCCCGGACACGACATCGTGGACCTCGCGCTGACCGCGCTCCGGAACCTCGAGCACCGCGGTGCGATCGGGTCGGACGCCGGCACCGGCGACGGTGCCGGGATCCTCACGCAGATGCCCGACGTCTTCTTCCGCGACGTCGTCCCCTTCGCGCTCCCGCCGATGGGCGAGTACGCCGCCGGCCTGGCCTTCCTTCCCCCGGACGCCGAGACGCGCTCGGGTCAGAAGGCGACGATCGAGAAGATCGCCGACGAGGAGGGTCTGGTCGTGCTCGGCTGGCGCGAGGTCCCCACGGCGGCGGACAATCTCGGCCGACTCGCCTTCGAGGCGCGCCCGGTGTTCGAGCAGCTCTTCGTCGCCGCACGCGCCACCGACGGCGCGCCCGTGGCGGGCATCGCGCTGGACCGCCTGACCTACCGCCTGCGCAAGCGCTCCCGCAGCGAGGCCGGTGCGTACTTCGTGTCGCTGTCCTCGCGCACCATCGGCTACAAGGGCATGGTCACGACCCTCCAGCTCGAACCGTTCTACCCCGATCTGCAGGACGAGCGCTTCGCCACCGAGCTGGCGGTCGTGCACTCGCGGTACTCGACCAACACGTTCCCCTCATGGCCTCTCGCGCAGCCGCTCCGGATGCTCGCGCACAACGGTGAGATCAACACGGTCAACGGCAACCGCAACTGGATGCGCGCCCGGCAGTCGCAGCTCGAGTCCGACCTCATCGGCGACGTGCGTCCGCTGCTGCCCATCTGCACCGACGGCGCGAGCGATTCGGCCTCGTTCGACGAGGTCCTGGAGCTTCTCACGCTCACCGGTCGCTCGCTCCCGCACGCGATCCTCATGATGGTGCCAGAGGCGTATGAGAAGCAGTCCGACATGGACCCGCAACTCCGCGCGTTCTACGACTACCACTCCATCCAGATGGAGCCGTGGGACGGGCCTGCGGCCCTGATCTTCACCGACGGCACGGTCGTCGGCTCCACGCTCGACCGCAACGGTCTGCGCCCCGGCCGTTGGACGGAGACGACCGACGGACTCGTCGTGATCGGCAGCGAGACGGGCGTGCTCGACTTCGAGCCCGAGCGCATCAAGCGTCGCGGCCGCCTCCAGCCCGGTCATATGTTCCTCGTGGACACGGCGCAGGGCCGCATCATCGAGGACGAGGAGATCAAGGCGGAGCTCGCCGGTCTCCACCCCTGGCAGGAGTGGCTCGACGCCGGACGCGTGCGGCTGTCCGAGCTTCCCGAGCGCGAGCACATCGTGCACCCGATCGCCTCGATCACACGTCGTCAGCGCACGTTCGGCTACACCGAGGAGGAAGTGCGCATCCTGCTGACCCCGATGGGGCAGAACGGTGCCGAGCCGCTCGGCGCCATGGGCTCGGACACGCCGGTCGCCGTGCTCAGCGACCGCCCGCGTCTGCTGTTCGACTACTTCACCCAGCAGTTCGCCCAGGTGACGAACCCGCCGCTCGACTCGATCCGCGAAGAGGTCGTCACGTCGTTGTCGCTCGGGCTGGGACCGGAGCGGAACCTGCTGTCGTGGGGACCCGACCACACCCACACCGTCACCCTCGACTTCCCGGTGATCGACAACGACGAGCTGGCCAAGATCCAGCACATCGACACCGCCATGCCCGGACGCAGCTCCGTCACCATCCGCGGCCTCTACCGGGTCGAGGCGGGGGAGAAGGGCATGCGCAGGCGCCTCGAGCAGATGTGCGCCGAAGCCGATCGCGCGATCGAGGACGGCGCGGAGTACATCGTGCTGAGCGACCGTGACTCCAACAAGGACCTCGCGCCCATCCCGTCCCTGCTGATGCTGGCCGCCGTGCACCACCACCTCATCCGCAAGGAGACGCGCATGAAGGCGGGCCTCGTCGTCGAGGCGGGAGACGTGCGCGAGGTGCATCACGTCGCGACCCTCATCGGATACGGCGCCTCGGCGGTCAATCCCTATCTGGCGATGGAGACCGTCGAGTACCTCGTGCGCGCCGGCTACATCACCGGCATCACCCCCGCCAAGGCGGTCGCGAACCTCATCAAGGCCCTCGGCAAGGGCGTGCTGAAGATCATGTCCAAGATGGGCATCTCGACGGTGTCCTCCTACGCCGGCGCACAGGTGTTCGAGGCCGTCGGCCTCTCGCAGGAGTTCGTCGACAAGTACTTCACCGGCACCGAGACCAAGCTCGGGGGCGTCGGACTCGAGGTCATCGCGACCGAGAACTCGTCGCGACACGAGTACGCCTATCCCGAGGACGGAGCGGTGCGCGCCCACGAGCGGCTGTGGACGGGCGGTGAGTACCAGTGGCGCCGAGACGGCTCCCCTCACCTGTTCAACCCCGACACCGTGTTCCGGCTGCAGCACGCGACCCGGACCGGTCGATACGACATCTTCCGCGAGTACACGAAGCTCGTCGACGACCAGGCCGCCGAGCTGAAGACGCTGCGAGGCCTCTTCCGGCTGCGCACGGACGAGCGCACGCCCGTTCCGATCGATGAGGTCGAGCCGGTCTCGTCGATCGTCAAGCGCTTCCAGACCGGCGCGATGAGCTACGGCTCGATTTCGAAGGAAGCGCACGAGACGCTGGCGATCGCGATGAACCGCATCGGCGGCAAGTCCAACACCGGCGAGGGCGGCGAAGACGTCGACCGTCTCATGGACCCGGAACGGCGCAGTTCGATCAAGCAGGTGGCATCGGGTCGCTTCGGGGTCACGAGCCTCTACCTCACGGAGTCCGACGACATCCAGATCAAGCTCGCGCAGGGTGCGAAGCCCGGTGAGGGCGGCCAGCTGCCGCCCACGAAGGTGTATCCGTGGGTGGCTCGCACGCGTCACGCGACCGCCGGGGTGGGGCTGATCTCGCCTCCGCCGCACCACGACATCTACTCCATCGAGGACCTCAAGCAGCTCATCTTCGACCTCAAGCGCGCCAACCCGAAGGCGCGCATCCACGTCAAGCTCGTGAGCCAGTCGGGAATCGGCGCGGTGGCGGCGGGTACGGCGAAGGCACTCGCGGACGTGATCCTCGTATCGGGTCATGACGGCGGGACCGGAGCGAGCCCGATGAACTCGCTCAAGCACGCCGGCACGCCGTGGGAGCTGGGGCTCGCCGAGACGCAGCAGACGCTCATGCTCAACAACATGCGCGACCGCGTCGTGGTGCAGGTCGACGGGCAGATCAAGACCGGTCGCGACGTCATCATCGGCGCGCTGCTGGGCGCCGAGGAGTTCGGCTTCGCCACAGCACCGCTGGTGGTCTCGGGCTGCATCATGATGCGCGTGTGCCACCTGGACACGTGCCCGGTGGGAGTGGCGACGCAGAACCCGGTGCTCCGCTCGCGGTTCACCGGCAAGCCCGAGTTCGTCGTCAACTTCATGGAGTTCATCGCGCAGGAGGTGCGTGAATACCTCGCGGCCCTCGGCTTCCGCACGCTGGATGAGGCGATTGGCCACAACGAGCTGCTCGACATCGACCGCGCGATCCAGCACTGGAAGGCGAGCGGCATGGATCTCGCTCCCGTCCTCGAGGGCCCGGCGTTCGCCGACGACCTCGCACGGCGTCAGACGCGCAGCCAGGATCATGAGCTCGACGACCACTTCGACGTGCAGCTCATCGAGCGCGCTCGCGAGGTCATCGAGGGCGGGGGAGAAATCTCGATCGACCTCCCGGTGCGCAACACGGCGCGCGCGGTGGGGACGCTGCTCGGTCATCACGTGACCGTCGCCCACGGCGAAAACGGCCTGACGAGCGGGTCGATCCAGGTCAATCTCACCGGCTCCGCCGGTCAGTCCTTCGGTGCGTTCCTGCCCGCCGGGATCACGCTGCGCCTGGAGGGCGACTCGAACGACTACGTCGGCAAGGGCCTGTCGGGCGGCAAGGTGGTCGTGCGTCCGCCTCGCGCCGCGACCTTCGACCCGTCGCAGAACGTCATCGCCGGCAACGTCATCGGCTACGGCGCCACCCGCGGATCGCTGTTCCTCGGGGGTGTCGTCGGGGAGAGGTTCCTCGTGCGAAACTCCGGTGCGTCCGCGGTCGTGGAAGGCGTGGGCGACCACGCCCTCGAGTACATGACCGGCGGGCTGGCGGTGATCCTCGGCACCACGGGACGCAACCTCGGCGCCGGAATGTCAGGCGGCACCGCCTACGTCTACCGGCTGGATGAGTCGCAGGTGAACCGCGACGCGCTGGCGACCGGTGAGCTGCAACTGGGCGAACTCGGCTCAGGTGATGCCGAGATCCTGCGCGACCTGCTCGAGCAGCACGTCGCCGAGACCGGATCCGCGCTCGCGAAGGCGATGCTCGACGACTTCGACAACGAAATCTCCCACTTCGTCCGGGTGCTGCCGCGCGACTACGCCGCGGTGCTGCAGACCCGACAGGACGCCGTCGACCAGGGGCTCGACCCCGACGGTGACATCGTGTGGAGCCGCATTCTGGAGGTGACAGGTGGCTGACCCCAAGGGATTCCTCAAGACGACCGAGCGCGAGCTTCCCGCCCGCCGCCCGGTCCCCGTGCGCATCCTCGACTGGAAGGAAGTGTACGAACCCGGTGACTCGGCAGTGCTCCGGCGTCAGGCCGGACGCTGCATGGACTGCGGTGTGCCGTTCTGTCACAAGGGCTGCCCGCTCGGCAACCTCATCCCGGAGTGGAACGATCTGATGTGGCGCGGCGAGGGCCGCGCCGCGATCGAGCGGCTCCACGCGACGAACAACTTCCCGGAGTTCACCGGGCGGCTGTGCCCCGCTCCATGCGAGAGCTCCTGCGTGCTCGGGATCAACCAGCCCGCCGTCACGATCAAGCAGATCGAGGTCGCCACGATCGACGACGCCGTCGCGAACGGCTGGGTCGAGCCGGAGCCGCCCGAGCGGCTTACGGGCAAGACCGTCGCGGTCGTCGGATCCGGTCCCGCCGGGCTGGCCGCCGCTCAGCAGCTGACCCGTGCAGGTCACACGGTCGCGGTCTACGAGCGCGACGACCGCATCGGCGGGCTGCTGCGCTACGGCATCCCCGACTTCAAGATGGAGAAGCGCCACATCGAGATGCGTCTGCGTCAGATGCAGGATGAGGGCACGCGGTTCCGCGCCGGCGTCGAGATCGGCGTCGACATCACGTGGGCGGACCTGCGCGCGCGGTACGACGCCGTGCTGATCGCCACAGGCGCGACCGTTCCCCGCGATCTGCCGATCCCGGGTCGGGACCTCGCCGGCGTTCATTACGCCATGGAGTATCTCGTCGAATCGAACAAGGCCGTCGCCGGCGACGCGGTCGCCAACCAGATCACCGCCGAAGGCAAGCACGTCGTGGTCATCGGCGGCGGCGACACCGGAGCCGACTGCATCGGCACCGCACACCGGCAGGGCGCGCTCAGCGTCACCAACCTCGCGATCGGCAAGCAGCCTCCTGAGGAGCGGCCAGAGCATCAGCCGTGGCCGATGACGCCGACGATCTTCGAGGTCGCCAGCGCGCACGAGGAGGGTGGAGAGCGCTCCTACCTCGCCTCGACGGTGGAGTTCCTCTCGAACGATGTCGGCGAGGTGCGCGCCCTCGTGGTCGCCGAGACCGAGTTCGTCGACGGCCGTCGCGTGCCGAAGAAGGGCACCGAGCGGGAGATCCCCGCGGACCTGGTGCTCATCGCCATGGGCTTCACCGGTCCCGAGCAGGAGGCCTTGGACAGCCAGATCGGTACGGCCTTCACGTCGCGGGGCAACGTGGAGCGCGCGAACGACTATCAGACCGAGGTTGCGGGGGTCTTCGTCGCCGGAGACGCCGGTCGCGGCCAGTCCCTCATCGTGTGGGCGATCGCCGAGGGTCGCGCCGCCGCATCGGCGATCGACGAGCACCTCATGGGCGTCACCTCGCTCCCGGCACCGGTCACCCCGACCGATGTCGCGATCGGACTGCAGCCTGCGTAGTCTGGTCACGGCCATCAGGCCGACCTCACCCCCAGCACCCGGAGAAGACATCGGATGAGACGTGCCAAGATCGTCGCCACGCTGGGTCCCGCCACATCGTCGTATGAGATGGTCCGCGCGATCATCGACGCCGGTGTGGACGTGGCCCGCCTGAACCTGAGCCACGGCGACTACTCGGTCCACGACAACAACTTCGCCAACGTCCGCAAGGCGGCCGACGACGCAGGGCGCGCGGTCGCCGTGCTCGTCGACCTCCAGGGACCCAAGATCCGCCTCGGCCGCTTCGCCGACGGACCCCACGAGCTCGCCGAGGGCGACATCTTCAAGATCACCGTCGACGACATCCCCGGCACCAAGGAGATCGTCTCGACGACCTTCAAGGGTCTGCCGCAGGACGTCAAGGCGGGCGACTTCCTCCTGATCGACGACGGCAAGGTTCGCGTCAAGGTCCTCGAGACCGACGGCACGACCGTGACCACCGAAGTGATCGTCGGCGGCCCGGTCTCGAACAACAAGGGCATCAACCTTCCCGGCGTCGCCGTGAACGTTCCCGCCCTGTCCGAGAAGGACGAGGACGACCTCCGTTGGGCGCTGCGCACCGGAGCGGACCTGATCGCCCTCTCCTTCGTCCGCTCCGCGAAGGACGTGCGCCGCGTGCACGTGATCATGTCGGAGGAGGGGCGCCACATCCCGATCATCGCGAAGATCGAGAAGCCCCAGGCGGTGGACAACCTCGAGGAGATCATCGACGCATTCGACGGCATCATGGTCGCCCGTGGCGACCTGGGCGTCGAACTGCCGCTGGAGGCGGTTCCGATCGTGCAGAAGCGCGCCGTGGAGCTGTGCCGCCGCATGGCGAAGCCCGTCATTGTGGCGACGCAGATGCTCGAGTCGATGATCAACAGCCCGGTTCCGACCCGCGCTGAGACGAGCGACGTCGCCAACGCGGTGCTCGACGGCGCCGACGCGGTCATGCTCTCGGGCGAGACCAGCGTGGGTGACTATCCGGTCGTCGTGGTGGAGACGATGGCCCGCATCGTCGACTCGACGGAGGTGCACGGACTCGACCGCATCGCGAAGATGACGGCCAAGCCGCGCACGCAGGGCGGCGCGATCACGCTCGCCGCGATCGAGGTCGCTGAGTTCGTCGAGGCGAAGTACCTCTGCATCTTCACCGAGTCCGGCGACACGGCTCGCCGCCTGTCGCGCCTTCGCCCGGGGATCCCCATGCTCGCGTTCACACCGGAACCGGCGATCCGCCGGCGCATGGCGGTCACGTGGGGCATCCAGTCCAGCCTCGTCGAGCACGTTCCCCACACCGACCGGATGTTCATCCAGGTCGACGACTACCTGCTGTCCAACGACCTGGCCAAGGTCGGCGACAAGGTCGTCGTGATCTCCGGTTCGCCTCCCGGGATCACCGGTTCGACCAACGACATCCGCATCCACAAGGTGGGCGACGCGGTGCACGGCGCCGCGCCGATCTATCAGTCGCGCGAATAGTCATCGCTCGGACCGGAACGGTCGCGCTATCCTGAGCGCGACCGTTCCGTCGTCCGTGAGGAGATCATCATGATCTGGGACATCTTCTGGTTCATGCTGATGGCGTTCTACGTCATCGCGTACATCTTCGTGGTGGCCCTCGTGATCGTGGATCTGTTCCGCGACCGACAGCTCGCCGGCGGGTGGAAGGCGCTCTGGGTCGTCTTCCTGGTCTTCGTTCCGATGCTGACCGCCCTGGTCTACGTGATAGCTCGGGGACGCGGCATGGCCGAGCGGTCTGCGCGGCGGGAGCGCCCGGGTGCTCCCGAGGCCGATGACTACCGCCCTGCCGCCTCGTCCGATCCTTCCGGCGACATCGCCAAGGCCAAGGAGCTCCTCGATGCCGGGGTGATCACGCGGGGCGAGTTCGACGCTCTGAAGAGCAAGGCGCTCGGCAACCAGTACTTCGGCTGAGCGACGCTGTCGCCCCGCCATGGCGTGACAGGGTGGTGGGATGCAGCTTCTTCGCAAGGGATGGTCCGCCGGGAGAGTGCGTGCCCGAACGGTCGAGATCGCTCATGACCTCGACGCCGTCGGCTATGTCGTGCGGGGTTCGAAACCGGATGACGCCGCCGGGGTGACCGACCTCGTGCGTGGGCATCTGGGCGGGGCGCGTTCTTTCGAGTACGCGCGTTCCGATGGCGCGGTGATCGTGACCGCCGAGGGTGGGGAGATCGCCGGGGTCGCCGTCGTGCGTGCTTCCCTGTCGCCGCAGCAGAACGTGGTCGTGCACGTGCGCGCCCTCGTCACGGCACCGGAGCATCGTGGACGAGGAATCGCGTCCCTCGCGCTGGCCGTGATCCCTCAGGTGCTCGGCGCTGACCTGTCGCCCGACGTGATCTTCGGCGCCGCGGCGAGTGAGCACGCCGTCTTCTTCCAGCGCAACGGGTTCGATGTGCTGCAGCCGGGGGAGCGGCTCGACCTCGGTGCCCACACCGACGTTCTCGTGGACGCCGCAGCGGCGCCGCTGGACACCTGGTTCGTCAGAGCGCCGTGACGAGGGTGTGCCGGTGGTGGGAGTCGAACCCACACGCCCTTTCGGGCAACCGAGTTTGAGTCGGTCGCGTCTGCCATTCCGCCACACCGGCCGGTGCGGAGATGACGATACCGTAGGATTCAATGGTGACAGAGCAAGATCAGTCCGCGTCTGCGGCCAGCGCCCCCCGTCGAGTCGTCGTCGCCGAAGATGAGTCCCTCATCCGCCTCGACATCGTGGAGATCCTGCGCGACAACGGATTCGACGTCGTCGGAGAAGCAGGTGACGGCGAGACCGCCGTGCAGCTGGCGACCGAGCTTCGGCCCGACCTCGTTGTGATGGACGTGAAGATGCCCCAGCTGGACGGCATCTCCGCCGCCGAGAAGCTGAGCAAGAACAACATCGCGCCCGTGGTGCTCCTGACCGCCTTCAGTCAGAAGGAGCTCGTCGAGCGAGCCAGCGAGGCCGGTGCGCTCGCCTACGTCGTCAAGCCGTTCACCCCCAACGACCTGCTGCCCGCCATCGAGATCGCCCTTGCGCGCCACGAGCAGATCATCACCCTTGAAGCCGAGGTCGCCGACATGGTGGAGCGCTTCGAGACCCGCAAGCTCGTGGACCGCGCCAAGGGCCTGCTCAACGAGAAGATGGGCCTGTCCGAGCCCGAGGCGTTCCGCTGGATCCAGAAGGCGTCGATGGACCGCCGCCTCACGATGCAGGATGTCGCCAAGGCCATCATCGAGCAGCTGGCGCCCAAGAAGGACTGACGCCCCGAGACCCTCGGATCTCCCCGTCTTCTCCGGCACCGTCGTCAGGAGGCGGGGAGATCTTTTATGTGGTTGGTGATGCGCACCGTCGAGCAGCGTCGGCCGTCCTCGTCGGTGACCACGATCTCGTGCACCGTCATGCTGCGCCCGAGGTGGACGGGGGTGCACACGCCGGTCACGAGGCCGGATCGCGCCGATCGCGTGTGCGTGGCGTTGATGTCGACGCCGACCGCGAGCCGGCCCGGTCCGGCGTGCAGATTGGCCGCCATCGAGCCGAGGGATTCACCCAGGACCACGTAGGCTCCGCCGTGAAGCAGCCCCACCGGCTGGGTGTTCCCGTCGACCGGCATCGTGGCGACGGCGCGCTCCACGGTGAACTCCGTGAAGCGGATGCCCATCTTCTCGGCCAGGGCGCCCATCCCGCGCTCCGTGGCCCAGTCGAGTCCGTCGACGGTCGTCGCATCGGTCATGGCGGGAGCCTCCCTCGGAGCGGTTCGGGGGTGTCGGCACCCGCGTCTAGGCTTGCAGGGTGACGGACTCCGCAAAGCCTACCCTTCTGGTCGTCGACGGACATTCGCTCGCGTACCGCGCGTTCTACGCCCTCCCGGTCGACAACTTCTCCACCCGCGACGGGCAGCACACCAACGGCGTGTACGGGTTCCTCGCGATGCTGATCAACCTGATCAAGGCCGAGAAGCCGACCCATATGGCCGTCGCCTTCGACACCTCGCGGCAGTCCTTCCGCACTCGCGAGTACACCGAGTACAAGGCCAACCGATCGGAGACGCCGCCGGAGTTCAAGGGCCAGATCCCGCTGTTAAAGGACTGCCTCGCCGCCATGAGCATCACGGTGCTCGAACAGGAGGACATCGAGGCGGACGACATTCTGGCCACCCTCGCCACGCAGGGCTCCGCCGCCGGCTTCGACGTGCTGGTGTGCTCCGGCGACCGCGATACCATCCAGCTCGTCGACGACGACGTCACCCTGCTCTACCCGAACGTGCAGGGTGTGTCGCAGCTCAAGCGCTACGACCGCGAGGCGGTGCTGGAGCGCTACAAGGTGCCACCGGAGCAGTACCCCGATGTCGCGGCGCTGGTCGGTGAGACGAGCGACAATCTGCCCGGGGTTCCGAAGGTGGGGGAGAAGACCGCCGTCAAGTGGCTCACGCAGTTCGGCACGCTCGATGACATTCTCGCGCAGGCCGACACCATCAAGGGCGTCGTTGGCAACAACCTCCGTGAGCACATCGACGATGTGCGCCGAAATCGCTCGCTCAACCGCCTGCTGCGTGACGTCGAGCTTCCTGTCGTGCCCGGCGACCTGGCCGTGCGGCCGATCGATGCGCAGGCGGTGCGCGACATCTTCGCGCGTCTGGAGTTCCGAACCCTCCTGCCACGCGTCTTCGAAGCGGCCGGCGTCGACGGTGCGATGGCCGCCGCTTCGGCACCTGTCGCGGAGGCCCCGACGCCGTCGGAGCCCGATGCCGCCGCGCTCTCGGAATGGTTGCGGGCCACGTCGGGCGAGGTGGGGCTGACCGTGTCGACCCTCGGCGGGCTGCCCCGCCGCATCGGCCTCGCCACATCCGACGAGGCCGTCGAAGTGACCTGGGACGACGCGACCGCCGACATCCTGCTCCCGTGGCTCTCCTCGGATGCACCCAAGGTCCTCTGCGACGCGAAGGCGCAGATCAAGGCCCTTCGCCGAGCCGGGGCGGTCGTCGACACCGTCGTCTTCGACGTGCTCATCGCCGGCTGGCTGCTGCGCCCCAGCCTTCCCGACAAGTCGCTTGCCGACCTCGTCGAGAGTTACCTCGACGAGAAGCTCCCCACCTCGGACCCGACGCAGCTCGTGCCGGAGGAGGAGGGGGCCACCCCGGGCCAGCTCTCGTGGTACGCCCTGAGAGTCGCCGATGCTCTCCGTGACAAGCTTCCCGCGCGCGTCGCCGACGTTCTCGTCGACATCGAGCTGCCCACGCTGCTGACCCTCGCGGACATGGAGCTGGCGGGTGTCGCCGTCTCGCACGAGAAGCTGGCGGCGTTCTCCGGTGATCTCGGTAGGCGGGCCGACGCCATCGCACAGGAGGCGTACGCGACGATCGGTCGCGAGGTCAACCTGGGCTCGCCGAAGCAGCTCCAGCAGGTGCTCTTCGAGGAGCTGGAGCTGCCGAAGACGCGCAAGACCAAGACCGGCTATTCCACCGACGCGGCGGTTCTGGCGGATCTGCAGGAGTCGAGCCCGCATCCGTTCCTGCGTCTTCTGCTGCAGCACCGGGAGGCGACGAAGCTGCGGCAGATCGTCGAGTCGCTCGATGCTGCCATCGGAGACGACGGCCGCATCCACACGACGTACGTGCAGACCGGCAGCCAGACCGGTCGACTCTCGAGCACGGACCCGAACCTGCAGAACATCCCCATCCGCACCGAGGAGAGCCGGCTCATCCGCGCGGCCTTCGAGGTCGGGAACGGGTACGAGACTCTCCTGACCGCTGACTACTCGCAGATCGAGATGCGCATCATGGCGCACCTCTCGGGCGATGAGGGTCTGATCGAGGCGTTCAACACCGGCGAGGACCTGCACCGCTTCGTCGGTGCGCGGGTGTTCGGCGTCGAACCTGCCGAGGTCAGCCCCGCCATGCGCACGAAGGTCAAAGCGATGTCGTACGGACTGGTCTACGGCCTCTCGGCGTTCGGTCTGTCGAAGCAGCTGCGGATCGAGCAGTCCGAGGCGAAGGAACTCATGCGAGAGTACTTCGCCCGTTTCGGTGCCGTGCGTGACTACCTGCGGTCATCGGTCGAGCAGGCTCGCATCGACGGATACACCGAGACGATCTTCGGTCGTCGTCGTCCCTTCCCCGATCTCGCCAGCCCGAATCGCGTGCTGCGCGAGAACGCCGAGCGCGCAGCGCTCAACGCCCCCATCCAGGGAAGTGCGGCAGACATCATGAAGATCGCGCTGCTGAACATCCACGCGGAACTCGGTGATGCCGATCTGTCGTCGCGCGTGCTGCTGCAGATCCACGACGAACTCGTGGTCGAGGTCGCCCCGGGCGAATGGGACGCCGTCGAGCGGATCGTCACGGCTCGCATGGGCGATGCCGCGAGCCTCACCGTTCCGCTGGACGTGCAGATCGGTCGCGGCGCGGACTGGAGTGTGGCCGGACACTGACGCCCGCCTGAGCGGGCCCGCGATCTTCTAGGCTCGGAGCATGACAACGCCTGAACGCACCCCCACGCCGATCGACACGATCGCGGAGGCGTGGGTCGACACGGTCGCGGACCTCGATCCGATCGTCGCGACGTACATCGGCCGCTTCGAGCACAACCATCGCTTCGCGGACTATTCGCCCGAGGGCGTCGCAGCCGGCGCCGACGCCGCTCGTCGCGCCCTGGCCGATCTGTCCGCTGCCGAGGTGACGGACGCGGTCGACGCCGTGACCAAGGAGGATCTCTCGCGAACGCTCGAGCTGGAACTCGAGCTCCACGATGCGCAGTGGCCCCTCCGCGACCTCAACGTGATCGCCTCGCCCGCACAGGACATCCGTTCCGTGTTCGACCTCATGCCTACCGAGACGATCGAGGACTGGTCGACCGTCTCCACGCGGATGTCGGCGCTGCCGGAAGCCGTCGCGGGATATACGCAGACCCTCCGCGAGGGCCTGTCGCAAGGCGTGGTACCGGCCCGGCGCCAGGTCGCCGAGGTCCTCGGCCAGATCGCGCGGTATACCGCCGACAACGGGTTCTTCGCCTCGTTCGTCGCGGAGGCCGCGCCCGGAGACGGCCATCTTCCCGCATCCCTCGCACGCGATCTGACCGACAACGCCAACGCGGCCCGCGTCGCCTACGACCGCTTGGCCGCCTTCCTCTCGAACGAGCTGGCGCCGGTCGCCGGCGAGAAGGACGCGGTGGGTCGCGAGCTCTACGGGCTCCACTCGCGACGCTTCCTCGGCGCGACGATCGACCTCGACGAGACGTACGAGTGGGGTCTGGAAGAGCTCGCGCGCATGGTCGCCGAGCAGGAGGCCATCGCGAAGGAGATCCTGCCCGGTGGCTCCGTCGAGGATGCCGTCGCCTTCCTCGAACAGGACGAGTCGCGGAAGTTGCACGGCACCGACGCCCTGCAGCGCTGGATGCAGGAGACGAGCGATCGCGCCGTCGAGGAGCTCGGCCGCACGCACTTCGACATCCCTGAGCCCATCCGACGCCTGCAGTGCATGATCGCGCCGACGAGAGAGGGCGGCATCTACTACACCGGGCCGACCGACGACTTCTCGCGGCCCGGCCGCATGTGGTGGTCGGTTCCGGAAGGCGTCGAGTCGTTCGACACGTGGCGCGAGCTCACGACGGTGTACCACGAGGGCGTTCCGGGTCATCATCTGCAGATCGCGCAGGCGGTGTTCAACCGCGCGACGCTCAACTCGTGGCGGCGGCTGCTCGCCGGCACTTCGGGGCACGCGGAAGGGTGGGCGCTGTACGCGGAGCGTCTCATGGAGCAGCTGGGCTACCTCGATGACCCTGCCGACCGGTTGGGAATGCTCGACGGGCAGCGCATGCGGGCCGCCCGCGTGGTCCTCGACATCGGCGTGCACCTGGAGAAGCCGCGACCCGACGGCAACGGCACCTGGGACGCCGATTACGCCCTCGACTTCATGATGCGCAACGTCAACATGCCGCCCGAGTTCGTGCGTTTCGAGGTGAACCGCTATCTGGGATGGCCGGGTCAGGCACCGTCCTACAAGGTCGGGCAGCGCATCTGGGAGAACCTGCGCGACGACTTTGCGACGGCGCAGGGGGGCGCGTTCTCCATCACGGACTTCCACAAGCGTGCTCTCGACGTCGGGGGAGTGGGCCTGGACACGCTCCGTTCGGCCCTCGTCTGACCGGAGCGGGAATAGCCCGGCGCCTGCGGCGTTCTCATGCATGTGAATACAAGCGATCTGTCCGGCGTCCACCTCGGCCTCGACACCTTCGGAGACATCACCGTCGATTCCGACGATCGTCCCTTGACCGCTGCACAGACGATCCGCAACGTGGTCGACCAGGCCGTCCTCGCCGACGAGGTGGGCCTGTCGTTCTTCGGTGTCGGGGAGCACCATCGCCCCGATTTCGCCGTCTCGAGTCCGGAGATCGTGCTCGCCGCCGCTGCGGCTCGCACCCGCGACATCCATCTCGGCACCGCGGTGACCGTGCTGTCGTCCGATGATCCGGTGCGGGTCTACGAGCGGTTCGCCACCCTGGATGCCGTGTCGGGCGGTCGAGCGGAGGTGATCCTCGGGCGCGGCTCGTTCATCGAGTCCTTCCCGCTGTTCGGCTATGAGCTGAGCGACTACGAGGTGCTGTTCGAGGAGAAGCTGGAGCTCTTCTCACGTCTGCGCGACGAACGTCCCGTCACGTGGCAGGGGAGCACGCGCGCACCGCTCGTCGAGGCGGATGTGCATCCGAAGACCGAATCGGGACGTCTGACCGCGTGGGTCGGCGTCGGCGGCTCGCCCGAATCCGTGGTGCGCGCCGCGCGCCACGGTTACGGACTGATGCTCGCGATCATCGGCGGTCCTGCCGGCAGGTTCCGCCCCTTCGCCGATCTCTACCGCCGCTCACTCGATCAGCTGGGCCGTCCGCAGCTCCCCATCGGCGTGCACTCGCCCGGCCACGTGGCCGAGACCGACGAGCAGGCGTGGGAAGAGGCCTACGCCGGCTTCCAGGCGATGCACGACACCATCGGCCGAGAGCGCGGATGGCCGCCCTACAGCAGACTCGCCTTCCAGCGCGACGTCGGCCCGGAGGGATCGACCTACTCGGGCTCTCCCGAGACGGTCGCCCGCAAGATCGCCGAGACCGTGCGCACGCTCGGGGTGGATCGGTTCGACATGAAGTTCTCCACCGGAACGCTCTCGCACGACAAGCTCTTGAAGAGCATCGAGCTCTATGGCACCCGCGTCGCACCGCGCGTGCGGGAACTGCTCGCGTCGTGACGGTCGTACGATGGGGCGCATGACCGACGCCGCACGGGCCCGGACCTCCGACGCCGGACGCCGCCTCGATCGTCTGCCGTTCGGCCGCCCGCATCTGAAGGTGCTCACCGGCTCCGGCATCGGGTGGGCTCTGGACGCGATGGACGTCGGATTGATCTCGTTCATCATCGCGGCGCTCGCCCAGCAGTGGGACCTCGCGCCGGGGGAGACGGCGTGGATCGCGTCGATCGGATTCATCGGCATGGCGATCGGTGCGAGCATCGGCGGGCTCCTGGCCGATCGTATCGGCCGCCGCCAGGTTTTCGCGCTGACCCTGCTGGTGTACGGGCTGGCGACCGGGGCCAGCGCCCTCGTCAGCGGAATCGCGGCCCTCCTCGTCCTGCGTTTCCTCGTCGGGCTCGGGCTCGGCGCCGAGCTGCCCGTGGCCTCGACGTATGTGAGCGAGTTCGCTCCCGCGCGCATCCGCGGCCGCGTCATCGTGATCCTCGAGGCCTTCTGGGCCCTCGGCTGGACCGCTGCGGCCCTCATCGGGTACCTCGTCATCCCGCTCTCCGACGACGGGTGGCGCTGGGCCTTCGCTCTCGGTGCGATCCCCGCCGCCTACGCCCTCATCGTGCGTTGGGGACTGCCGGAATCAGCGCGCTGGCTGGAGCGCCGCGGTCGTCACCAGGAGGCCGACGAGATCGTCGCGACGTTCGAAGCGGCCTCGACGCGCCCACCGGCGCACCGGCGGCCGGCGCCATCGGTCTCACCGGCACCGCAGGCGACCACCCCGCCGAAGGCTTCTGTGCGCGCCCTGTGGCAGCCCGATCTTCGGGTGCGCACCAGCGCGCTGTGGCTGGTGTGGTTCTGCGTGAACTTCGCCTACTACGGCGCGTTCATCTGGATCCCGACGCTCCTGGTCGCCCAGGGTTTCGACCTGGTGCGCTCCTTCGAGTACACGCTGTGGATCACCCTCGCCCAGCTTCCGGGATACGCCGTGGCGGCGTGGCTCATCGAGGTCTGGGGGCGGCGCGCGACACTGTCGGTCTTCCTCATCGGAAGCGCCGTCGCCGCGCTGCTGTTCGGCACCGCGTCGACCGAGGCGATGATCCTCCTCACCGGGATGGCGCTGTCGTTCTTCAACCTCGGCGCGTGGGGCGCGCTCTATGCGGTGACACCCGAGATGTATCCGACGTCGCTGCGGGCCACGGGCGCCGGCTGGGCGGCGGGGGCCGGGCGGATCGCATCGATCGTCGCCCCGCTGTCGGTACCCCTTCTGCTCGGCACCGGAGGCGCTCCGGTGCTGTTCACGGTCTTCGGTGCCGTCTTCGCCGTCGCCGCGGTGGGCACCTGGGGTCTCGTGGATCGCCGCGGGGTGTCGTTGGATGAGGGATGACACCCGGGGCGACTCGGTGAGGTACGTCGCGATCGGCGACTCGTTCACCGAGGGTGTGGGCGACGAGCTTCCGGACGGTTCGGTCCGCGGATGGGCCGATCTCGTCGCGAGAGGATGGGCGGACGGGACGGGCCGGACCATCGAGTACGCCAATCTCGCCATCCGCGGCAAGCTCATCTGGCCGATCGTCGATGAGCAGCTGGAGCGCGCGCTCGCACTGAGACCGACCCACGTGTCCTTCAACGGCGGCGGCAACGACATGCTGCGCCCGCGCATCCCGCTGTCGCGTGTCGTCGATGCTTTCAGCCGCGTCCTTCAGCGGTGTGACGAAGAGGGCGTGACGCTCATCCTCCTATCCGGCGCGAATCCTTCCGCGCAGCTTCCGCTGTCGCGCCTCATTCAGTCGCGTGGCGATGCCCTCTCGCGCCAGGTGGTGGCGCGGGTCGAAGGCCGGAACGACGTGGTGCGCGCGCTCAACTGGCCGGATCGCGAGCTCTCGACACCGGGCTATTGGGCTCAGGATCGACTTCACATGAATGCCCGCGGGCATCACCGGGTCGCAGCGCGAGTGCTGCATGCGCTGGGAGTCGAGGCGCCGGGGGAGTGGTGGTCGCTGCCGGCCCTCGAGCTGCCAAGGCTGGGAGCCGGCAGATACACCCGCGACCACCTGGGGCCGTGGGTTCGCCGGCGTCTGACGGGGACCTCGTCCGGTGACGGCCGGGCGGCGAAACATCCGTCATTCATCACGATCGTGCCGGCCGCGACCGCAGAACCGTAGACCGACGCCCGTTGTCAAGCCCGCGCGCGAGATGCAGCCGGTTCGGAAGGATCAGTGGCTGAGAAGTCGATGACCCTCGCACATCGGCGGAAAGGACCTCGCTATGAGTATCGGAGGCGGAATCGCCCTCTTCGTGATCGGCGCCATCCTCGCGTTCGCGGTGAACGTGGACGTGGAGTGGGTGAACCTCGACCTCATCGGCTACATCCTGATGGGGGCGGGCTTCCTCGTGTTCCTCATCGGTCTCGTGCTCGTCGCGCGCCGTCGTCGCAGTGACACGGTCACGCGCACCGAGACGGACCCCGCGAGCGGAGAGCGCGTCACGCGTCGCTCGACCACCCGGGATGACGTCGACGGAATCTGACGTTTCGGTGTGTGTCCTCGCATGACGTCACGCGAAGACACACACCGACACATCGATTGACCCGCACCCCGGGTCGGCGGATCGTGTCGTCATGACCGATTCTCCTTCTCTCCTCCATGAGCCGCTTCGGTTCGCGTACTGGGTCCCCAACGTCAGCGGGGGACTGGTCGTCTCGAACATCGAGCAGCGCACGTCGTGGGACTACGAGTACAACGTGCGACTCGCCCAGACGGCGGAGCGCGTCGGGTTCGAGTACGCCCTCAGCCAGGTGCGTTACCTGTCGAGCTACGGCGCGGCTCAGCAGCACGAGTCGACCTCGATCAGTCTTGCGCTGCTGCTCGCGACCGAGCGTCTCAAGGTCATCGCGGCCGTGCACCCGGGCCTGTGGGAGCCGGCGGTGCTCGCGAAGTACATCCTGACCGCTGACCAGTTCTCCCACGGCCGCGCAGCTGTGAATGTCGTCAGCGGCTGGTTCAAGGACGAGTACACGAAGCTCGGACTCCCGTGGCTGGAACACGACGAGCGCTATCGCCGCTCCGCCGAGTTCATCGAGGTGCTGCGCGCACTCTGGACGGAGGAGAACGTCGACTTCCACGGTGACTTCTACCGCGTGAACGACTTCACGCTGCGTCCCGGCCCGTATCCGGTCGAGGGACGCAGGCATCCGGAGATCTTCCAGGGCGGGAACTCGACGGCGGCACGGTTCAACGGCGGGGCTCACGCCGACTGGTACTTCTCCAACGGCAAGGACTTCGACGGCTTCACCGAGCAGTACGACGACGTCACGAGGATCGCCGCCGAACACGGCCGCACCGTGAGGTTCGGTCTGAACGCGTTCACGATCATCCGCGACACCGAAGCCGAGGCGCGCGAACAGCTGCGGGAGATCATCGCTCAGGCGGACGGTGCCTCCGTCGAGGGATTCCGTCGCTCCGTGCAGCAGGCGGGCGCGGCGACGGCGGACCGGAAAGGGATGTGGGCGGACTCGAGCCTCGAGGATCTGGTGCAGTACAACGACGGCTTCCGAACACAGCTGTTCGGGCCGCCCGAGCAGGTCGCCGAGCGCATCATCGCGTACAAGAAGCGCGGCGTGAACCTCTTCCTCCTCGGATTCCTGCACTTCCAGGAAGAGCTGGAGGAATTCGGCGAGAAGGTCATCCCGATCGTTCGGGAGCTCGAGGCAGAAGCGCTGCGCTCCGGCGATCCGCTCGCGGTCTCTCGCTAGCGTCGTCAGGTGGCAGGTGCGCCGGTGACAGAGTAGACGAGTTCGACGAACTGCCCGGCCCGGTCGACATCCACGAGCGTCAGTCGGTCGGACTCGAGGCGCCGGGGGAGCAGGGGAGCGCCTCGACCCAGGGTGATCGGTGCGACGGAGAGTCGGATCTCGTCCAGCAGTCCTGCGTCGGCGAACTGTCCCGCGACGTCGCCGCCACCGATGATCCAGACGTCCCCGCCATCGGCAGATGCTCTGATGGCGGGGACGTGGTCGGCCACGGAGCCGCCGACGAAGTGGAGATCTGCACCGTCGACACCGACGCGGTCGCGAGCCGTGAACACCCACGTCGCGCGGTCACCGTAGGCGTCGCGCCATCGCTCGGGGTGCTCGCGCAGCTTCTCGTTCTCGCACACCCACTCGTACGTCGAGGAGCCCATCACCTGGGCGCCGATCGTGCGAAGGAAACGGGTGAACCCTTGCATCGCCCCCTCCGAAGGCACGGCGAAGAGCCAGTCCAGGGAGTGCTGATCGTCGGCCAGGTACCCGTCGAGGGTGGTGGCGGTGGTGTAGACGAAGCGTGTCATGCCGGCACCCTACGGTGAGGTCCGGACATCGCCTCGCCGGCGCCGACGGCGCCTGCCCGCCAGGAGGAGGGGCGGCTGGTCATCCGTGAGTTGACATAATGTACATTATCGGCGAGTACTTCGGGATATGGGGGCAGGGGCACGCAATAGTCTGGACCGGTGCTCGACTCACTCACCGGCTTCCTCGTCGTGGGTCTGGCCATCGCCGTCGGGTACGTCATCGCTCGGGTGGACCTGCTGGGCGAACATGCCCGTCCGGTGCTCGCACGACTCACCTTCTTCGTGCTTTCGCCGTTCCTGCTGTTCGTCGTGCTGGCCGAGGCCGACGTGCGCACGCTCTTCTCCGCCCTCCTTCCCGTCTCCGCGATAGCCGCCGCGGTCGCCATCGCCATCCATGCGATCGTGGCACGCCTGCTGTGGCGACGGAACGTCGGAGAGACGACGATCGGCGCGCTGAGCGCCGGGCAGGTCAACTCCAACAACATCGGCATCCCGCTCTCGCTGTATCTTCTCGGCAGCGCCGCATACCCCGCGCCGGTGATCCTCATGCAGCTGCTCGTGCTCACACCGATAGCGATGGCGATGATGGAATCCGTCACGGCGCACCAGCGCTCGGTCGGTCGCATCCTGGTGCGCACCGTCACGAATCCCCTCGTCATCGGATCCGTCCTCGGCACGCTGGTCGCCGTCAGCGGCCTCGAGCTGCCGGCGATGGCGATGGAGCCGGCGCGACTGATCGCCGACGCCTGCGTGCCCGTTCTCCTCATCAGCTATGGCATGTCCCTGTTCGGCCAACGGGTGCTCGGCGCCTCGGGGCGACGTCGCGACGTCGTCCTGGCGACAACACTGAAGCTCTTCGTGATGCCGCTGACGGCCTGGCTGTGCGGACAGCTGCTGTTCGGCATGTCGCCTCACGACGTGTTGATCGTCGTCGTTCTGGCAGCGCTCCCCACCGCTCAGAACGTCTTCAACTATTCCCAGCGGTTCGGCATCGGCGAGACGATCTCCCGGGACACGGTCTTCCTCACCACGATCGGCTGCGTTCCCGTCCTGTTCGCGGCCTCGCTTCTGTTGGGCTGACCTCTCCCCCGGCGCGCACGATCCGCGTACAGTGGAGGCGAGCCATTCCCAGGGAACTTTCAGAAAGGCCTCTCATGTCTCTCGAATCAGCGGAGAAGTCCGCCGTCAACGGCATCCGCACCGCGCTCGGCATCGGCGGCGTTCTCGCCGTGATTGTCGGCATCCTGATCCTTGTCTGGCCGGGGCGCACGGCGGCCGTGGTCACCGCGATCATCGCCATCTACGCGATCGCCGCGGGCCTGGTCTACGCCGGGCTCGGCATCTTCTCGAAGGCGAAGGGCGGCTGGTCGCGCGTCGGCCATATCGTGCTCGGCATGCTCTTCGTCATCGCCGGCGTTGTGGCCTTCTTCAACCTCGCTCAGACGACGGAGTTCCTCGCGATCTTCCTCGGCATCCTCGTCGGTGTCATGTGGATCATCGAAGGGGTTGTCTCCCTGTCCACGCTGAGCGACTCCCGCTCGAAGGGCTGGACGATCTTCTTCGCCATCCTCAGCATCGTCGCCGGCATCGTCCTGCTCTTCAGCCCGCTGTGGGGCGCGCTCGTGCTGTGGTGGGTGCTGGGCATCTCGCTCGTCATCCTCGGCATCGTCCAGATCATCCGCGCGTTCACGTTCAGCCCCCTCGACGCCTGATCCGCGAAGCCGTCGCCGCCACGCGAGAAACACGCTTTGGCGCGAGAAACGTCGCAATGCGTGGTGTTTCGCGCTGGAAGTGGTTTCTCGGCGAACGCGCGGGCTGAGACGAGAAGGGAGCACCGCGCGATGGTCGCGTGGCGCCCCCTTCTCGCGTCGGGTCAGTCGATCGGCAGATGGCGCGCCCACCAGTCGAGTACCGCGTCGAATCGCTCGACCCGATGACGCGGCTGGCCCGCCCGCGTGAGTTCGTGGTCCTCCCCCGGGAAGATCAGCATCTCCGTCTCGACACCCTGACGCTTCAGCGCGGAATAGTAGCGCGTTGCCTGTTCGAGGGGGCACCGGTAGTCCGCCTCGGAGTGGATGACGAGTGTCGGCGTCGTGACGCGATCGACCACCGCCATCGGACTCTGCGCCGCGATCGCCTCGGGATCGGTGCCGACGTACTCATCCCCGAAGAACGTGCCGATGTCGCTCGTTCCTTGGAACGACACGGGGTCCAGGAAGCCGCGTTCGACGATCGCCGCGGCGAAACGCTCCTCGTGCGCGATGATCCACGCCGTCAGGTAGCCGCCATACGACCCGCCCATGATGCCCACGCGGTCGCCGTCCAATCGCGGGTCCGCCGCCAGGAGCCCGTCGAGGAAATCGAGAACGTCGGCCATGTCGACCGTGCCCATCGCCTGCCGGATGCTTCGCCCGTGCGCACTCCCGTAGCCCGCTGAGCCGCGGGGATTGCAATAGACCACCGCGTAACCGGCATCGACGAGCACCTGTGTCTCGTCAAAGAGGTGTATTCCATAAGAGGCATACGGTCCGCCGTGGATCTGAAGGATGACCGGGTGCGGACCCTCCCCGTCCGGGATCGCGCTCCAGCCGTGGACCGGATATCCGTCGCGGCCGGTGATCTCGTGCTCGGCGATCGACACCGGGGCGATGGCGCCCGCATCGCCGTGGTGCGTCAAGCAGCGGACCTCGCCGCCGTCGATCAGGAAGAGTTCGCCGAGGCTTTCCGGGGTCGCCGCTGCCGCGACGACCCTCGTGCCCGACGCGGCGTGACCGCCCACCTCGACATCGCCGTCGAGCACGGCGGAAGTGGTGCCGTCCCGCGCGACGCGGAGCAGGTGCACGCGCCCGCGGGTGCGGTTCTGCACGAGAAGGTCGTCACCGACGACGGTCAGGTGGCTGCCCGCTTCACCCAGATCGAACCGGTCGGCGTCGTGCACGCGCCGGATGCCGTCTGCTCCGACGAGGAAGAGCCCTGTCGCCGGAGCGACGAAGTCGACCCCCCGCTCTCCCACCCCGGCCGCCAGGAGGGCGAGCGTGCCGTCGCCGCACACGGCGAGATCCGAAATCGTCAACCGCGCATCGACCCCCACGACCTCAGACACGTCGCCGTCGTCGAGTCCGACGGCGACGACGCGGGAACGGAGATCCCGGCGCGCCGACTCGATCGCGTCGACGACGGTGAACACGCGGCCCTCGTGCACCACCAATGCGCTGTGCGATTCGTCACCGAACGTCACCCGTCGCGAGGGGACCGGAACGGCGGGGGTCTCCTCCGACTCCCCCACGCGGGGCGCCGCGGGATAGGCGGGCTCGTCGTCCGGGTCGGCCACCGGCACCACGAAGACGTGCGACGGTCGGTCGGCGATGTATCCGACCCCGTTGGCATGCCAGCGGATGCCGGTGACCCGACGCGGCGCCTCGGCGGCAGGCTCGAGCCCGGCCACGGTGCCGTACCGGCCCGGCTCGGGCACGCGGGCGAGGAAGACCGCGCGCTCACCATCGGGCGTCCACGCGTGCTCACCGACCCCGAGAGGCTCATCCGTGATCTGCAACGCCTCTCCCCCTGTGGCGCGCATGACGAACAGCTGCGCCCGGCCGCCCGCGTCGGGGCGCCGGAACAGGACCCGTGAGCCGTCGGGACTGATGAGCGGTGCCGCGTCGGCGATGCCGCGTGTCAGCCGGCGGGGACGCCCGTCGGGGAGGTCGACGCGCCACACCTGTCCGACGTAGCGGTTCGCCCTGATGTCGGGTCGCGACGTCGCGTAGACCGCGAACGAGCCGTCGCGTGAGATGTCGGGCCGGCCGACCGCGATGAGGGATTCGATGTCGGCGGCGCGCACGTCACTCCCCCGCGAACGAACCGGTGTCCCCGACCAGCCGGGTGTTGTCGGCGGGTACCGGCTCGATCGCCGCGAGGGCGACCTCCGCGGCGAACTCCGACACGTTGTACAGGCGCCCGGCCGACTCGCGACGTGTGGCGATCGCGCCGGGGTTCGCGCGTTCCAGGAGCGTCGCGGTGATGGTCCCTTCGATCATGTCGCCCGAGACCACGACGAACTCCACGCCGCGCTCGGCGAGAGCCGGGATGCGCTCACGCAGCGCATCCTCACCGGCACGCTTGGAGAGAGCGACCGGCTCGTATTCCGGCATCGTCGCCGTCGTGCGGATGAAGTGCGCCTGGTGGCTCGTCACGAACACCACGCGAGCGCCCTGCGGCAGGAGTGGCAGCGCGGTCTCCAGCGTGCGCACCTGGGCGTCGCGGTTGAGCGTCAGGGCGTAGTCTTCCGCCACGCCGGACTCCATGCCCCCGGATGCGTTCAGGACGAGGATGTCCAGGGACCCGAAAGCGCGTGCGACCTCATCGAACATCGCCGCGACCGAGTCGGGGTCGGTCAGGTCCGCCCCGACGACGAGGACCCGCACGCCCAGCTCTCGCAGTTCCGTGGCGAGCTTCTCGGCCCGCGGGGCCTTGTTGCGGAAGTTGATCACGACATCCGCTCCGGCCTGCGCGAGGTATCGCGCCGTGTCGGCGCCGATGCCCCGCGAGGAACCGGTGACGAGGGCGGTCTTTCCGGTCAGGGAACCGGCGGGGAGGGGCTGGGACATGGACTTCGCTCCTGAGGTCGTGACGGGCGCGCGCGTGCGCGCGACCCGCTCATGACCCTATCAACGGGTCTCATCCGATTCCGGGCGCGCGACGACGGCCCGGCCCCCGGTGTGCGTTGCTAGAGTTCGAGCAAGGGGAAGGAGGCGGGTCGATGATGCCCGATCTGACGCAGTATCTCTGGATCGTCTGGCTCGTGCTCGCACTGCTGTTCGTGATCGTCGAGCTGCTGACGCTGGAGTTCACCTTCCTCATGCTCGCTGCCGGCGCCCTGATCGGGGGGCTGGGCGTCAATCTCCTCGGCGGACCCTGGTGGCTGCAGGTGGGAGCGGCCGCGGCGATTTCCGCGCTCCTGCTGTTCACGATCAGACCCTTGCTGCTGCGCGCGCTGCGACGCTCCTCGGGCGACGTCAAGACGAACGTCGATGCGCTCTACGGCATCGACGGCCGTGTGGTCGCGGCCTTCGTCGAGGGTGACGGAAGCGTGAAACTCGACAACGGGGAGACCTGGACCGCACGAGCGGCCTCCGGCATCCTCGACGCCGATCTCGAGCTCGGCACCCGGGTGACCGTCTACGCGGTGCGGGGCGCGACGGTCGAGGTCCGGCCCACCCACGTTCATCGCGAGAAAGAAGCTGACCATGGTTGACATCGGCTCGTTCATCGGACAGATCTTCGTCATCGTCCTGCTGCTGGTCGTCGCGATCTTCGTGGTCGTGGTGATCTTCCGCTCCATCCGCATCATCCCGCAGGCGTACGCCGGCATCGTCGAGCGGCTCGGCCGCTACCAGCGCACTCTGAGCCCCGGCCTGAATCTGCTGGTGCCGTTCATCGACCGCCTCCGACCCTTGGTCGACATGCGCGAGCAGGTCGTCTCCTTCCCGCCGCAACCGGTCATCACCGAGGACAACCTCGTCGTCTCGATCGACACGGTCGTCTACTTCCAGGTCACGGATGCGCGCGCCGCGACGTACGAGATCGCGAACTACCTCAGCGCTGTCGAGCAGCTCACCACGACGACGCTCCGCAACGTGGTCGGAGGCCTGAACCTCGAGGAGGCCCTGACGAGCCGCGACAACATCAACGGCCAGCTGCGGGTCGTCCTCGACGAGGCGACCGGCAAGTGGGGGCTGCGCGTCTCCCGAGTCGAGCTGAAGGCCATCGACCCGCCGGTGTCGATCCAGGACTCGATGGAGAAGCAGATGCGCGCGGAGCGGGACCGTCGCGCGGCGATCCTGACCGCCGAGGGCTCGAAGCAGTCTCAGATCCTCGAGGCGGAGGGCCGTCGGCAGTCCGAGATCCTCCGCGCCGAGGGCGACAAGCAGGCGGCCGTGCTGCGAGCCCAGGGCGAGGCCGAGGCCATCGAGATGGTCTTCGACGCCATCCACGCCGGTGAACCCGACGACAAGCTCCTCGCCTACCAGTACTTGCAGACCCTCCCCAAGATCGCCGACAGTGCATCGAGCAAGCTGTGGGTCATCCCGAGCGAGATGACCGAGGCATTGAAGGGCATCGGCGCCGCCTTCGGCGGTCGCTCCGACGACACCCCTCGCCGTGAGCCGGGTTCGAAGCCGAAGCCGACAGGGCCGACCCGCGCCGCCGCCGACGCGGCGCTCGCCGCCGCCCGCGAGGCGGCGTCCGCCGCTGATGACATCGCCACGGAAGCGCGCAAGACCACACCCGGTGCCGCCGGCGGCGGAGCGGGTGAGGCACGCTAGACCTCGTGCACCCCTGGTTCACCGCTTCCGCACCCCCTCGCGTTCTGGCCCATCGTGGCCTGGTCACCGCGACAGACGCCGCGGACGGGATCGTTGAGAACTCGTTCGCCGCCGTCACGTCCGCGCACGCCGCCGGAGCTGCCTACGTCGAGTCGGACTGCCATCTCACCTCCGACGGCGAGGTCGTGCTCTTCCACGACGTCGATCTGCGCCGCGTCACCGGCGACCCCCGCCCGATCGCACACGTCACCCTGCAGGAGCTCGACGACCTGATGTCCTCCCGGGGCGGCCTCGTCACCCTGCGCCAAGCACTGGAGACGTTTCCGGGTCTCCGCTTCAACATCGATGTGAAGGCAGCGGCTGCCGCCGTTCCGGCGGGACGCATCATCGCCGCGCACGCGGAGCGCGTGCTGCTGACGAGCTTCGACGACGACAGGCGTCATACGGCGCTGCGCGCCGCGACCGTCGGATCGGCCCGCCCCGCGACATCGGCGGGGTCGAGGACGGTGGCGCGCTTCCTCGCCGCCGCTTCCCTACGTTCGATCACCATGGCGCGCAGAGCACTGGTGGGCGTCGATGCGCTTCAGGTGCCGGAGAGGCACGGTCCGATGCGCATCGTCTCACCGCGCAGCGTCGAGCTCGCGCACGCACTCGGCGTCGAGGTCCATGTGTGGACGGTCAACGATGCCGCGCGCATGTCGACGCTCTTGGACTGGGGTGTCGACGGCATCGTCACCGACGTCGCCGACGTCGCCCTCGACATGATTGCGACGCGGTCGTCGACCCCGCCACGCGCGGGCGGCTGACGGCGCTGTGCATCGACTGTGAATGGCGTGGTCGCGGCGTCCGTTCGGATGATTCCCACAGGTCGTCGCGTTATACCTGGTGACCGACGAGAGGACCACCCCCTATGGCAGACCGCAGTCTGCGCGGCATCCGACTCGGCGCCCAGAGCCTACAAAGCGAAGAGGGCGTCGTTTTCCACGACCGCGCGCAGCACACCTACTCGTGTTCGTCCTGTGGGCGAGACACGGTGATGACCTTTGCCGCCGACGCGGAGGTCCCGGAGGCTTGGGAGTGCCGCACCTGCGGCGCCGAGGCTCTCCTGCGAATCGGTGAGGGCACAGCCACGGTGGACCACAGCGGCGACAAGGCCGCCCGCACCCACTGGGACATGCTGCTCGAGCGTCGCACGATCCCGGAGCTGGAAGAGCTCCTGGAGGAGCGCTTGACCTACATCCGCGAACGTCGCGGTGCGGCCGCCTCCACCGACAAGCTCAGCGCCTGAATCCCACTCATCGACCGGCGCCGGCTCCCTCGGGAGTCGGTGCCGTCGTCGTTCGCACGGGCGAACGACGGGAGAGCACCGTCACGACCACCCCGAGAGCGGTGATCGCCGCGAGGCTCCCCCACCCCAGGATGGCCTGAACGGCCGGGCCGACCACGACCGCGCCGGTGAGACCGGTGCGCAGCGGCACGTCGAGCACCATCGCGCCGGCGGTATCCGTCGGCAACGACTCCAGGGTGACGCCCGAGGGATCGATGATCTGGCTGGTGCCCACTGTCGACAGATTGACCACCGCACGTCCGGTCTCGACCGCGCGCATGCGTGCGAAGGCGAGCTGCTGCAGGTTCTCATCGGTGTCACGGAAGTCGGCGTTGTTCGTCTGCAGCACGTAGATCTCCGCGCCGTCGCGGGCGCCCTCCCAGATGACGTCGTCGTAGATCACGTCGAAGCAGATCGCGAGGCCGACACCGATCCCGTCGACATCGAAGTACGGCGGATTGGATCCGGGCGTGTACTCCCGCTGGATCAGACCGATGAGGTCGGGCACGATCGCCTCGTAGAACCAGCGATCGGGCACATACTCCCCCATCGGGACCGGGTTGGCCTTGTCGTGGACCTGCTCCGCACCGTTCTCGGCCGTCCAGAGGATCGACGTGTTGAACACGTCGTCGCCCCGCTCCGTCGCAGCGTTCACGATGAGCGGCGCGTCGGCGCGCTCGCTCAAGCCGTCGAGCGCGGCGGCCGTCGCGGCATCCTGCAGCGGGTCGTATCCGATACCGCCCTCTGGCCACACCAGCACGTCGAGGTCGTCCTCGAGGATCGGCTGGGACGCCTCGATCTGGGCGTTCAGCACCTCATACGGCTCCCGCTCATCGAAGTACGCAGACGGTCCGTTGCCCTGCACGGCACCGACCCGCCACGTGCCGACATCCGTCGTCGGGAACGCCGGCACCGCGACCAGAAGCACCGCGGCGACGGCCGCCGGCACGGCCGAGCGCACATCCCGGAGCCGACCCGCTCGGAGCCACTCGATGACGGCGGCGGTGAACACGACCATGAGGAAGGTCAGCCCGCTGACGCCCACCCAGGAGACGATGTGGGCGAGCGGACTCTCCGACTGGCTCATCCCGAGCCGCCCCCAGGGGAAGCCGGTGTAAGGCCAGGAACCCATGATCTGCTCGCGCAGGGTCCAGATTCCTCCCACCAGCACCGGCAGCCCGACGAGGTTGGCCCACCGTGAGGGCCAGATGCGCGGGAACCAGCGGTACGAGAGCGTCAGCAGAACCGATCCGAGCGCGATGAACAGCGTCTCGACACCCGCCAGCGCGAACCAGGGAATCACCCCGAGATAGCGGGTGATCCAGACGATGTGGATGAGGTAGAACGACGCACCGAAGGCGAGACCGACCAGGAGCGCTCCCCCCACGCTGCGGCCGATGAGGGAGACGAGCGCGAATGCCACTCCCACGAATGCCAGGGGCCACCAACCGATGTCCGGGTAGGCGGCATCAAGGACCGCTCCCCCGACCAGCGAGGTCACGACGGCCGCCCACAGCGGCAAGACGGGCCGGATGGCCGGGGCGAGACTCACGCGTCCACCCTAATCCGGCGCCCCTGCACGACTGCTTCGAGAAGGATCGGCACTCCGGGAGATCACACCGAGCTGTACGCGACGATCCCCCGCCGCACCGACTCGAGAGCACGCCGTGCGGTGCCGGCGAGTTCCGGTGGCGCGACGAGCGAGAGCTGGTCGAGCAGGTCGATCGTCTGCTTCGTCCAGCGGACGAAGTCGCCGGCTGCCATGTCGGCCTCGGCGAGCACGGTGTCCAGAGGCAGTCCGCGCGCCCACCCGTGCATCGCGGCGGACAGGTTCGGCGAGGGCGGTTCGGAACCGGGCAGGCGATGCTCGGTCTCGAGGTCGTCGAGCCGCTGCCACAGATCGGTCGTCTTCTCGAGGGCGATGCGGAATGCCCCGCGCGGCAGGCGCCGATCCCCGTAGCCGCCGTCGTCGCGACGCGGCTCGTAGACCAGCGCACACGCGATCGCCGCGAGCGAGGGAGCGTCGAGCGCGCTCCAGAGCCGCAGCCGAAGGCTCTCCGCGACGAGAAGGTCGCGTTCGCCGTAGATGCGCTTCATCGTGCGGCCGTCGTCGGTGAGCGTCGTCGCCCCGTCGGCGGCGATCTCGACGTAGCCGACCTCATCGAGCACCTCGACGACGCGATCGAAGATCCGCGCCACCGTGCCGGTGCGGGAGTCGATCTGCCCGCGAAGCTTCCGCACGGTGCGATCGAGCTTGTGGTACCGCTCGGCCCAGCGCGCGTGATGCTCGCGATCGGGGCACTCATGACTCGGATGACGCCTCATGCGATTGCGCAGCGACTGGATCTCGCGCTGCCGGGCATCGCGGGTCGACTTTCCCGCGGTGACGTCCTTGCGATTGATCTTCTCGATGTCGCTCAGCTCGCGGCGGATCGCGGCGTACTCGACGAAGTCGCCGCGGTCGCATGCCATGGCATCGGCGTATCCCGCGAGCGACTCCTCGGCATCCTTGACCTGGCGCGCGATGCCGACCACGGCCCGGTCGGCCTGGAATTGCGCGAACGAGGACTCGAGGATCTCGCGCGCCTGCCCGCGACCGAACCGGTCGATCAGGTTCACCGCCATGTTGTACGTGGGCCGGAAGCTGGAGTTCAGCGGGTAGGTGCGGCGCGACGCGAGCGCGGCCACCGCCTGCGGGTCCACGCCCTCGGTCCACTGCACCACCGCGTGTCCTTCGACGTCGATGCCCCGGCGTCCCGCACGCCCGGTCAGCTGCGTGTACTCGCCGGAGGTGATGGCCACCCGCGCCTCGCCGTTGAACTTCTCGAGTTTCTCGAGCACGACCGTCCGGGCGGGCATGTTGATGCCGAGCGCGAGCGTCTCGGTGGCGAAGACCGCCTTGACGAGTTTGCGCTGGAACAGCTCCTCGACGATCTCCTTGAAGGCCGGGAGGAGGCCCGCGTGGTGCGCCGCGACGCCGCGCTCCAGGTTGTCCTTCCACTCCCAGTAGCCGAGCACGCCGAGGTCTTCTTCGACGAGGTTGCGGGTGCGGTCCTCGACGATCTCCCGGATGAGGCTGCGCTCCTCGGGCGAGGTCAGACGCACGCCGGAGCGCCGCACCTGGATGACGGCCTGATCGCACCCGGCCCGGCTGAAGATGAAGAAGATCGCGGGGAGCAGATTCGAGCGTCGGAGAAGCTCAACGACATCCGGCCGATCCAGTCGCTCGATCCGCTGCGGATGCCCGGCTCGCTGGGGCCGCCTGCCGCCCCGGTGCGGTCGGCGGCCGCCACCCCCGTGCCGCCCGCTCTCGTAGCCGCTGCCGCGAGCCGAACGGATGCGCAGCAGCTCCTGGTTCACCTGGGCCGTTGCGACGCCGGCGCGGTCGTCGAACAGCGGCAGAAGGTCTCCGCGTACGAGGACATGCTGCTCGAGAGGGACCGGTCGGGTCTCGGACACGATGATCTCCGTGTCCCCGCGCACCGCATCCAGCCAGTCGCCGAACTCCTCCGCGTTCGACACCGTCGCCGACAGGGCGATCAGTCGCACGGCCGGCGGGAGATGGATGATGACCTCCTCCCACACGGCGCCGCGGAAACGATCGGCGAGGTAGTGGACCTCGTCCATCACGACGAAGCGCAGCCCCTGGAGCGCGGGCGAGTCCGCGTAGAGCATGTTGCGCAGGACCTCGGTGGTCATCACCACGATACGGGCGCTCGCATTGATGTTCGTGTCGCCGGTGAGCAGTCCCACCTCGTCCGGCCCGTACACGTCGACGAGTTCGCGGAACTTCTGATTCGACAGCGCCTTCATCGGCGTCGTGTAGAACGCCTTGTCGCCCGGGGCGGACATCGCCAGGTGGATGCCGAACTCCCCCACGATGGTCTTCCCGGCCCCCGTGGGCGCGGCCACGAGCACGCTGCGGCCCGACTCGAGAGCGTGGCATCCCGCGAGCTGGAAGGGGTCGAGGTCGAAGCGCTGCCGTTCGGCGAACTCGCTCGTACGGGGATGCTCGCGGTGCTCGTTCGCGCGGGCGAACCGCTCGGCGGGCGAGAGAGAGGTCACGACGACGACCCGTCCGCGAGGAACGCCTCTTCGCGCTTCCGTCGACGCCGATCGAACACCAGCGACACCGCGGCGGCGGCGAAGAACAGTACGACCAGGATGCCGGCGAGCAGGATCATCGACACCACGTCGGCGCCTGGCGTCGCGACCGCCGCGAAGATCGTCGCGACGAGCACGGCCACCCGCCAGCCCTTGAGGATGTCGCGCCCGCTGATCACGCCGGCGATGTTGAGGGCGACCAGGAACACCGGGAGGACGAAGGAGACCCCGACGACGATGATCAGCTTCATGACGAAGTCGTAGTAGTACTTCGCGTCGTAGAACGACGAGCCGCCCTCCGGCACGAAGGTCGCCATGATCTCCACGATGTGGGGCATCACCAGCAGACCGGTCCAGCATCCCGCGAAGAACAGCGGGATCGCCGCCGCGACGAACCAGATCGTGTACCGGATCTCCGTGCGGGTCAGACCCGGCATCACGAACGCCCAGATCTGCCAGAGCCAGACCGGTGCCGACAGCACCAGGCCGATGGCGAAGGCCATCCGGATGCGCAGATCGAACGCCGACGTCACCGTGCTGAACATGACGGCGACGTCGATCTCGTCCCCCCGCTCGACGGCGATGTACCGGATGGGCTCCGTGATGAGCCAGATGACGAAATCCGTGATGAAGAAGGCCACCACCATGCCGACGACCAACGCGATCGCCGCGATCATCAGGCGCTTGCGCAGCTCGACGAGATGCTGGCCGAGCGACATCCGCCTCTCACCGCGTCGGGGCTTCGCCGCCTTCGACGCGGGTGTGTCGGTCGCCACCGATCAGGGTTTCGGGTCGGATGCCCCGCCCGAGGTCGGCGTGGACGGCGCATCCGAGGTCGCCGACGGGGTGTCGGCGCGGTCACCGCCTCGAGGCGCGTCCTCGTCCTTCATCGCCTTCATCTCGCCCCGGAACACCCGGGCGGACTGGCCGACGCTCTTGGCGAGGGCGGGCAGCTTGGCGGCACCGAACAGCAGCAGGATGACCGCGAGGATCAGCAGCAGGTGCCATGGGCTGAATGCGTTAGCCATGAGGAAGACTCCAGATCGTTGACCTGTTCTCAGTCTAACCGCGCTATCGCGGGCGGGAACGGTGATGGGTGCGGCGGGTCTCAGCTCGGGCCGTACAGTCGCAGAGCGCTCTCGGCCCAATCCGCTGCCGCGCGGCGGGCGCCCTCGGGCTCCAGGATCTCGACATCGCCACCCAGCTTGGCGGTCAGACGGCGCAGGCTGTTCTCGTCGGCGACGCGCATCGTGGCCACCGTCATGCCCCTCTCCGTCTCGGTGTCCGCCCGTCGCAGGTAGTCACCCAGGAGCGCCGCCGACGCTGCGGGGAACCGGATGCGCACCACGAGCTCATCCGAACCGTCCGCGAACCAGTCGGGCACGGGATCGGCGGCGTGCGAGACCGTCAGATCCGTCAGCCGGATATCACTGACGCGGTCCAGGTGGAAGGTGCGCATCGCCTCGCGCAGATGGCACCATCCCTGCAGGTACCACTGGCCGTCGGCGATGCTCACCTTCACGGGGTCGACCGTGCGGGTGGTCGCCGGAGCATCGGGAGCCTTGTAGGTGAAGGCGACGGCGCGCCCGACGCGCAGCGCCTCGGCGACGCGATCACGCACCGCGTCGACGGGAGCGGGCGCGACGATGAGGTCGGCCGGGGTGCCGGAGGCGCCGCGGGCGAGCTTGGCGAGGAGTCCCGAGAACAGCTCGCTGTCCCCGACCCCGGGAATCCCGCGGGTGAGCTGAAGACCGGCGAGGAGCGCAGCCGCCTCACGCGTGGTGAGGCGCGGCGTGCGCTCGAGCGCGACCGAGTGCGTGATGACGATGCGGTCGTCCCGATCGAGCAGATCCCAGTCGATGTCGAACAGATCGTTGGCCATCTGCCAGAAGCCGCCGTCACCCGGCAGGCCGATGACGGTGAGCTTCTCCACCATCTCCCGCATCTGGTCGGGGGTGACGTCGAACTCCTCGGCCGCCTCTGCGACCGACACCTCGCCCTTCCCGATCAGATACGGCACCAGCTGCAGCATGAGCGCCGCGCGGTCGGTGGCGACGAGCGGCTTGCGCACGGGGTTCACGCGGCACCGCCGTGACGGGCGAGCGTCGAGCGCAGGCGCGTGAGGACGGCGTCCCGCAGCGCGGCGGGTTCGACCACCCGAACTTCCGGGCCGTAGGAGGCGAGCTCGTCGGCGAAGATGTGCACGTCGACGAAGGGCACGCGCACCCCCTGCTCGGCCGGCTGGGCGCGCCGTGCGAGTCGCAGAGCGGCTTCTGTCCCCGGTTCCACCTCGAGCAGCGCCACGTTGCGCGCTGCGACCTCCTGCAGGCCGGACAGCGCCCGCTCCCCCGCTCCCCGACGGAGCGCTGCGTCGAAGTGCTCGCGCGTGGCGGTGACGGCACCGACGATGCGGGACAGCAGGAAGGTGCGCTCCTCGTCGACACCCAGGTCGTGCGCGAGCACGTGCCAGCGTCCCTCGTACTCGACCAGGGCGAGGGGGCGCACCCGCCGCGTGCGCGGGGCGGCGTCGCCGGGCTTCAGATACGGGAACGTCACGACGCGGGCGTGCTCGATCGCCTGCTGCAACGGCACGAACGCCGGGTCGTTGGTGCTCAGCCGAGGGGCGAAGCCCTGGATCGGCGCATCCATGGGGATGCCGAGCGCGCGGATCTTGCGGAGCCCGGCCCGAGCCTCCACGGACATCGAGCTCTCGCTCCAGACGCTCCCGGCGAGGGTGAGGAGCGCGAGCTCGGCCGGCGAGAACTCCAGGTCGTCCGGGAGGGTGTACTCCGCCGCGGGCACGCGGTAGCGAGCTTCGCGCAGATCATCGGGGTCGGCCCAGTCGCCGATCGTCTCGATCGGGACGCCGAGGGCTCGGAGATTCTCCTTGTCGCGCTCGAACATCTTCTCGAGAGCGTCCTTGGAAGCTCCCGCTTCGCGCTGCTCGCGGTACCCCGTGACGTTGGCCAGGATCGTGTCCTTCGTCAGCCCCTGATCCGTCGCGGTGAGAGCCACCACGAGGTTGACCAGCCGCTCTTCGGGCGGGGTCTTCACGGATGCGGTGGCCACGACGCCAAGTCTAGGCAGGCCCGAGGGAAGACGAGGCTCAGGACGCCTCGTCGACGCCGAGGATGTCGATGACGAAGACGAGCGTGGAGCCGGCGGGGATCGCTCCGCTCGCCTGGTCGCCGTAACCCTGATCCGGCGGGATGACGGCGAGCACCTGGGAGCCGACGGTCTGGCCCTCGAGCGCCGCGGAGAACCCGGGCACGACCTCGTCGAGCGAGAGCGCCGCGGGTGTCGTCTCCCACGTCGTGTCGAACACCTCGCGGTCCGCCCACGTCAGTCCGGTGTAGTGCACCCGCACGGTGTCGCCGGCCTCGACGACCTCGCCGTCGCCCTCGATGAGGGTCTGCACGACGAGCTCGTCGGGAGCCGCGGCATCGGGGATGATGACGCCCGGCCGGCCGTCGGGGGCGCGCACGACCGTGGGCATCCCGAGGCTCGAGTTGTAGCGAAGGTCGCCCTCGGCCTGCGGCAGATAGACCTTGCGGACGTCGACGACGGCGAGAAGCGACTCGTCTTCGGCGAGGCCGGCCTGGGCGGCGTAGTCGGGGTTGATCTCGTCGGCCGGGAGGCCGATGACGATGCGAGACCCCGCCTGAGCGCACTGCAGCGCCTCGGAGAGGCCGGGAAGCGCGGCGGCGATGTTCTCCATCGAGAACACGTTCGTCAGATCACCGTCGTAGGCGGTCGCGGCGAACGGCTCCCCGCTGTCGCCGGCGTAGAACGAGTAGTCCATGACCAGCAGCTGCGAGTCCGTGGACAGCTCGGGTCCTTCGCCCTCCGACAGGCGCTCGACCGCCACCTCGTCGACGTGGAACGGGGAGTAGACCTCCACCCGCGGCTCGGCGTCGATGTCACCGGAGACGGTCGCGAGCGAGGCCAGGTCGGTGTCGCTCTCCACGCAGGTGGGCGCGGCGGCTTCGACGGTGCAGCCGACGAGGCCGACAGAGGTCATTCCGATGAGGGCGAGAGCAGCGGGGATCTTGCGCACCGGTTCATCCTAGGCGGTCGCGGTGCCTTCGTCCTCCGCGGCGGACGCGAGACGAGCACCGGCGGCGGCACGCTCGGCCTCGCGCACACGCTTGCGGAGATTCTTGTCGGTGATCTCCCGATCCCCCACCGCGCCGGGTGTCCACAGCTCCACATCCTCATCGCCGTAGCTCGACTTCGACGCGCGGCGCTTCTGCTCCGGGGCCACCGCGCCGGGCGCGAGTCGTCGTGCCCACACCAGGAAGCCGGTGTGGGCGACCATGCGGTGATCGGGCCGCACCGCGAGCCCTTCGACGTGCCACCCGCGCACCATCGTCTCGTTCGCGTCCGGCTCGGTGAACAGCCCCGTTCCGCGGATGAACTCGGCCACGCGGCTCAGCTGCGTCGCCGTGGCGACGTAGCAGACCACGACGCCGCCCGGCGTCAGCGCGTCGGCGACGGCGTCGAGGCACTCCCAGGGGGCGAGCATGTCGAGGACCACCCGGTCGATCGTGCCCGGCTCGACCACGGCGGGGAGGGCCTCAGCGAGGTCGCCCAGCTCGATGCGCCACGTGGCGGGCACCTCCCCGAGGAAGGTCTCCACGTTCGCCCGGGCGACGGCGGCGAACTCCTCGCGCCGCTCGAACGACACCAGCGACCCGGTCTCCCCGATCGCGCGCAGCAGCCACAGCGAGAGCGCACCCGAGCCGACGCCGGCCTCGACGACGCGCGCCCCCGGGAACACATCCGCCTCCGCGAGGATCTGCGCGGCGTCCTTCGGGTAGACGATCGCCGCGCCGCGCGGCATCGACATCACGAAATCGCGCAGCAGCGGACGAAGCGCAAGATACTCGTGACCGCCGCTGCCGGTGACGACGGACCCGTCGGGCTGACCGATCAGCGACGTGTGCCGCAGGACGCCATGGTGGGTGTGCAGCTCGCCGTCCTGACGCAGGGTGATGGTGTGGAGGCGGCCCTTCGGACCGGTCAGCTGAACACGGTCGCCGACCCGGAAGGGGCCGCTCGGGCGTGCGGCGGTCATCGGTTCTCCTCCGCGGTGCGGTGCGCCGCGTGCAGGGCGGCGAGGTCGTCGGCGGTGCGATCGGCGAGCGTCGGCCAGAGCTCGTGGGCGCCGACGCCCTCGAGCGACACCATGAGGGGTACGCCGAGCGTCACCGCCCCGGAGGCAGCGGCGGCGCGCACGCCGGTCGGCGAGTCCTCGACCGCCACGGCGTCCAGCGGTGACACACCGAGGGCCTCGCAGGCCTGGAGATAGGGATCGGGATACGGCTTGGGCCGCGCGACGTCGTCGCCGCCGACGATGACGTCGAACGCGTCGAAATCGATGAGCGACACCACGTGGTCGGCCATGCGACGCATGGACATCGTCACGAGCGCCGTCTTGATGCCGGCCGCACGCAGACTCCGCAGCAGCTCCTTCGCGCCGGGCCGGAACGGCACGCCCTTCTGCGAAAGCTGCGACATGACCTCGGAGGTCAGGTGGTCGACGATGTCGCCCTTGCTCATGCGCACGCCGGCCGACTGCAGGATGCCCGCAGAGTCCTCCAGCGCGAGTCCCACCAGCTGCAGCGCCTGCTCGTGGGACCAGGTGCCCCCGAAGCTCTCGATGAGCGGTGTCTCGGCGGCCATCCAGTACGGCTCGGTGTCGACGAGGGTTCCGTCCATGTCCCACAGGACGGCGGCGATGCGCGGAGAATTCACCCGCCCATGCTACGCACCCGGCGTCCCGCCCACCGCCCGGATCGGGGTCGCCCGCGCCTGCCGCTGCGCCCGTGCGCGCGGAGCGTGCCTATCCTGGAGGGACCGATCGGGGAGGTTGTGTGGACGCACTGGGACGCCGCGTGCTGGTCGCCGCGTTCGACGGGTGGAACGACGCCGGCGAGGCCGCATCCGCTGCGCTTGCGCACGTGAAGGGCTCCGGCGACTACGAACCGGTGTTCTCCGTCGACCCGGAACTGTACTTCGACTACCAGTACACCAGGCCGCATCTGGTTGCCGACGCCGAGGGCCACCGCCGCCTCACCTGGCCGGAGGCGACGGTTCTCCGCCCGACCGAGCCGCAGGGCGACACCGAGCTGTGGCTGCTGACCGGGGTCGAGCCCGCTCGCGCGTGGCAGGCGTTCAGTGCCGAGTTCATCGACGTGGCCCTGCGCGAAGACATCACCGGCTTCGTGTCACTGGGGTCGATGATGTCGGATGTCCCGCACACGCGCCCGATCTCGGTCTTCGCCGGCAGCGAGAACGATCAGGTGCGCGAGACGCTCGGACTCGAACGCGGCAGCTATGAAGGACCGGTGGGCATCCTGTCCGTGCTGGGACATGCCGCCGACGCGGCGGGCATCCCCACCGCGAGCCTGTGGGCGAGCGTGCCGCACTACGTTGCGGGCCACACGCCGTCCCCGAAGGCATCACTGGCTCTGCTGGACCGACTCGAGTCGCTCACCGGCATCCCCGTCGGTCGCGGCAGCCTCGCGACCGAGGCGATCGCGTGGGAGGCGACCATCGACGCGGCCGCCGCCGACGACGAGGAGATGACGGAGTACATCCGACAGCTCGAGGAGAACCGCGACACCGTCGATTCCCCCGAGGCCTCGGGTGACGCGATCGCCCAGGAGTTCGAGCAGTATCTGCGGCGGCGCGGCGACGGTCCGTCCAAGCCCGGCCGCGACGACCGGCGCTGATCCCCTCTCGCGGCGGCCCCGGGTCAGTACGCGTCGATGACGCCGAGGCTCAGCAGCACGACGAGGACGGTGCCGAGCGCGACGCGGTAGAGCACGAACGGCAGGAAGCTGTGCCGTGAGATCCACCGCATGAAGAAGGCGATCACGGCGAGAGCCACGACGAAGGCGACCACCGTCGCCAGGGCCGTCTCGCCGAGGGAGAACACCCCGGGCTCGTCCCAGCTCTTGAACAGCTGGTAGAAGCCGCTGCCGAACACGGCCGGGATCGCGAGCAGGAACGCGTATCGCGCCGCGGCGGCGCGTTCGTAGCCCATGAACAGTCCCGCCGTGATGGTGCCGCCGGATCGGGAGACGCCCGGGATGAGCGCCAGGCTCTGCGCGAATCCGTAGACGACGCCGTGGCCGACGGTGAGATCGTTCAGAGAACGACGCTTCGCCCCGACGTGATCGGCGATGCCGAGCAGAACGCCGAAGAAGATCAGCATCGCGGCGATGATCCACAGCGAGCGGAACGTGGTCTCGATCTGATCCTGGAAGAGCAGGCCCAGCACGACGATCGGGATGCTGCCGACGATGATCAGCCACCCCATCCGCGCGTCGGGATCGTTCCGGGGAATCCGGCCGAACAGGGCGAGGAACCAGTTTCGGATGATGCGCACGATGTCACGCCAGAAGAAGACCACGACGGCCGCTTCGGTGCCGATCTGCGTGATCGCGGTGAAGGCGGCACCGGGGTCCTCGGCGGTGGGCAGGAACTCGCCGAGGATGCGCAGATGGGCGCTCGAGGACACGGGCAGGAACTCGGTGAGTCCCTGCACGAGGCCGAGCACGATCGCCTCGAGCAGTTGCATGGGGTGGCCTTTCGGTGAGGTCAGCAGGTGCGCAGCAAGTCGCCGAGCACGCGCTGGCCGAACACGAGCGATTCGACCGGCACCCGCTCGTCGACACCGTGGAACATTCCGGTGAAGTCGAGATCAGCGGGAAGTCGCAGCGGCGCGAACCCGTATCCGGCGATCCCGAGGGACGCCAGTGCTTTGTTGTCGGTGCCGCCGCCCATGAGGTACGGGATCACCGGCACGCCAGGGTCGTGGCGAGCCAGCGCGGCGACCATCGCATCGATCAGGTCGCCGGCGAAGGGCACCTCGAGCCCGATGTCGGAGTGGACCACGTCGACGGCCACGTCGTCGCCGACGATCCGCTGGATGTCGGCCAGTGCCGCATCCTCCGTCCCGGGCAGCACCCGCACATCGATGAGCGCTTCGGCACGGTCGGGGATGACGTTGTGCTTGTAGCCGGCGGTGAGCCCCGTCGGGTTGGTCGTCGTGCGCAGCGTCGAGCGCAGGAATCCCGCCGCCGGCCCGGTGCGCCGCGCGAGACTGTCGGCGTCGTCCCCGGCGGCGCCGGTCAGCTCGCCCAGCATGCGGGTGAACTCCCGTGTCGTGTCCGTGAGGTGCACCGGCCACTCGGTGCGTCCGAGGGCGGCGACCGCCTCGCCCAGCCGCGTGACGGCGTTGTCGTCGTGCACGCTCGAGCCGTGTGCGGCGCGTCCGGTCGCGACCAGCCGGATCCAGACCAGGGCCTTCTCCCCCACCTGCAGCAGATAGGCACGCCGCTCACCGACGTGGATCGAGTAGCCGCCGACTTCGCTGATCGCCTCGGTCGCGCCGGCGAACCATTCCGGGCGGTCCCGCACGACGAGGGAGGAGCCCTCGATGCCGCCGTTCTCCTCGTCGGCGAAGAACGCCAGCACGATGTCGCGGTCGGGCTGCTCCCCCGCACGGGCCATGTCGGCGACGGCCGTGAGGATCATGGCGTCCATGTCCTTCATGTCCACCGCGCCGCGCCCCCACAGCATCCCATCGCGGATCTCGCCGGCGAACGGGTCGACCGACCAGTCCTCGGCAATGGCGGGAACGACATCGAGGTGCCCGTGGAGCACGAGTGCCGGTCGGTCTGGATTGCGGCCCCGGATCCGCGCGTGCACGTTGGTGCGCCGCGGGACGGGCTCGTAGTAGTCGACGGCCAGGCCGAGATCTTCCAGGTAAGCGCCGACGTACTCGGCCGCCTCCCGCTCCCCCGCCGCATTACCGCCGCCGTGGTTGGTCGTGTCGAAGCGGATGAGGTCACGCGCCACGCGTGCGACCTCGGGGAGGTCGGAGGGGGTCGCCGGCATGCGCACCAGGCTACCGGGCCGGGACGCGTCGCTCGGACACGCGCGGGACCACCGCGCGTAGGGCGTTCGGTGCGGAACGTGCTAGGCTCGACCCTCGGTTGCGAAAGCTGCCGACCACCTGCGCGGGTGGCGGAATAGGTAGACGCGCTAGCTTGAGGTGCTAGTGCCCGTATTAGGGCGTGGGGGTTCAAGTCCCCCCTCGCGCACAGTTGTGATGTCTCAGGACATCGTGAACGGATGAACCCCCGGTTTAGGGGGTTCATCCGTTTTTGCGTTGGTATCCGCGGGTGGGGTCGAGGGTGAAGTCGGCGAGGATTTCGCCGCTGCCGCGGGCGCTGATGATGGCGTGGTCGTTGTGGATCAGGGCGATGATCTCGGTGCGGGAGTGGGCTCTGCCGATGCCGAGGTGGAGGAGTCTGCCGGAGTGGCGGATGGTGGTCTTTCCGTCGCGGTCGATGGTGTCGTAGCGGACGCGCCAGATGTTCGGGTCGTCGGGTGGTGTCGGGGTGGTTTTGGGGATGAGCTGGTAGGCGAACGCGGGGGTGCGGCGGCTGAGGGCTCGGTGCGGGCGGACGCGGTTGTAGTAGTCGCGGAACTCGTCCAGCACGGTCTGCAGCTCGGTGATCGTTCGGGCTGGTCGGGTGGCGAGGTGCTTCTTCAGGGTCTGCCAGAGCCGCTCGATCTTGCCCTGGGTGGTGGGTTTGAAGGGCTTGCCGTTCTTCTGGGCGATCCCGAGGTCTGCCAGGAGGGTCTCGAACGCGTTGCCGGCGCCGTCGCCGCGGCCTCGGCCGCCGCGGGCGAGGCGGGTGGTGTAGACCATGCCGTTATCGGTCAGTGTTCCAGCCGGGTAGCCGTGCTCGGTCGCGGCGATGGTGAAGGTGTCGGTGACGGTGCGGCCGGTGACGCGGCGGTGTGCGGTGAGGTGGAGCAGGTAGCGGGAGTGGTCGTCGAGCCAGCCGATGACCTCGACGTCTGTGCCGTCGGTCAGGGTGGCGTGGGTGAAGTCGGATTGCCAGAGCTCGTTGGGGCGGTCCGCGGCAAACCGGTGCCAGGACGATCGGGGACGCTTCTGCGGTTGCGGTGTGACCTGTCCGGCGGTGGTCAGGATCCGCCAGACCGTGACGCGGGAGATCTCGATGTGTTCCCGGTGCAGGTGTTCGCAGATCGTGTCCGCGCCGGCGTCGTGCCCGGCCGCGGTCAGATCGTGTCGCAGCCGCAGCACACGGTCCCGGACGGCATCCGGGGTACGGTTCGGGCTGGTCCGTGGCCGCGTCGACCGGGGTTCGAACGCCGCGTCGCCCTCGGTCAGCCATCGGTGGTGGAGCTTGTGGACGAGGGTCTTCGAGACCCCGTAGCGGCGGGCGACCTCTCCGTAGGAGAGCCCCTGGACAGTGACGGCTTTGATCAGCACCTCGTACTTGGCCACCGTTCACGATGTCCTGAGACATCCCCGCCCCCGCCAGCCCCGCGTTCACGATGTCCCGAGACACCCGTTCACGATGTCCTGAAACCGCACACCCCCTCGCGCACAGTCCGAAAGGGTCCCGATATCGGGGCCCTTTCGTCGTTACGCTCCGTCGCCGCTCCGTCGCCGCTCGGCGCGAGAAACCACAAACGCCGCGAGAAACCACGCATTGCGTGGTTTCTCGCGGCAACCGGCGTTTTCGACGGGAGGCGGCGAACGTCAGGCCACGCCGACGCCGAACAGCAGCCCCAGGACGTAGGTGACGGCAGCCGCACCCCACCCGATCGCGAGCTGGCGCAGCGCGCGCCCCATCGGCGGTGCCCCCGACAGGATCCCGACGAGTGCGCCCGTGGCCAGCAGTGCGACGCCGACGAGTGCGAGGGCGAGGAGGACCGCTGCGAATCCGGTGAGCCCGAACAGCCACGGCAGCACGGGGATGATCGCGCCCGAGGCGAAGAACAGAAAACTCGAGCCCGCGGCTCGCCAAGCGCCGCCGATCACGTCGTCGCCGTCGAGGTCGGCGGCCACGACGAGGGACGTCGAGCCGCCTTCGCGCGCCGAGCCGACCAGCTGGCGGGCGCGCGCATCGGCCTCCTCGGCCGGCATCCCCCGCGTGCGGTACACCAGGGCGAGCTCGTTCGCATCGAGATCGAGGTGAGCGAGCGCGTCGTCGGCGTAGTCGCTCGGGCGCGCTGCCTCGAGCAGTTCGCGCTGAGAACGCACCGACACGTACTCGCCCGCCCCCATCGACAGCGCGCCCGCGAGCAGCCCGGCAATGCCGCTGAAGAGCACGAACTGCGGCGCTACTCCCGTCGCGCCGATGCCGAGCACGAGCGCGAGGATCGACACCAGTCCGTCGTTGGCACCGAACACGGCCGCGCGGAACACCCCCGACAGGCGACGTCGTCCGCGCGCCGCGAGGCCTCGGACCACCTCGTGATGCACGCGCTCGTCGGCAGCCATCGCCGGCGTCGCCGCCGGATCGTCGTCGTACGGTGAGCGGGCCTCGGCGTTCTGCGCGAGAGCGAGGGCGAAGACCGATCCGAAGCGCGTCGCCATGAACCCGAGGATGACGCTGGATGCGCTGCGATGCGGCAGCCGTTCGGGCTCTCCGCCGAGAAGTGCGAGCCAATGCGCCTCATGACGGCCCTCGGCCTCGGCGAGGGCGATGAGGATGGCGCGCTCTTCGCCCGTACGGCGAGACGCGAGACGACGATAGACGTCGGCCTCGGCGCGTTCGTCGACGAGGTATCGCGCCCAGCGGCGTCGTTCCCTCGGGGTGGCGATCGGTGTGGTCTCGGGCACACTTCACGCTAGCCATCGCGGGCACCTACGCCACTCGTGTCGGCCGGTATTGCCAGCATTTCGGAGCTCCGAAGCCGCCGGAAGCGGTGCCGTCGACGTCAGGAGCGCACGCGGGAGCGCAGCACATCGATGCGGGACTGCAGCTGCGCCACCGTCGCCTGTGCGACCGCCGGTCCGCCGCACACCCGCCGCAGCTCGGCGTGGACGGCGCCGTGCGGCTCACCCGATTGCCGGGCATAGAGTCCCACGAGGCTGTTGAGCAGCTGCCGCTGTTCGCGGAGCGTCCGGTGCAGCGCCGGCGGGAGCGTCTGTTCCGGCGAAGGCGGCTGATCGGTGGCCGACTCCCTCGACTCGCGTTCCTTGCGATGCCGGCCCTGTCGGGCCTGACGCTGCATCAGAAGCTCGTGCACGTGCTCGGGTTCGAGGAGTCCGGGCAGACCGAGGAACTCCTCCTCCTCCGGGGTTCCCGGCACGGCCAGCTGACCGAATTCGCGCCCGTCGTAGAGCACGCGGTCGAAATGAGCGAACGATCCGAGCGCCTCATAGGAGAACTCCTCGGTGAGCGCGTCGGAAGCCTTCTCGTCGCGCTCGGCCGCGTCCATGAGGTCTTCCTCGGCGTTCCAGTCTTCGTCGCCGTCGGAATCGCGATCGAGGGCATGATCGCGCTGGCGCTCCAGCTCGTTGGCGAGAGCGAGCAGCTGGGGGACGTTCGGCAGGAAGACGCTCGCGGTCTCGCCGCGACGGCGCGCGCGCACGAACCGCCCGATGGCCTGCGCGAAGAACAGGGGTGTGGATGCGGAGGTGGCGTACACGCCGACGGCCAGGCGCGGCACATCCACACCCTCGGACACCATGCGCACCGCGACCATCCAGCGCTTCTCACCGCGCGCGAACTCCTCGATGCGCGCTGACGCCTCGGCCTCGTCGGAGAGCACCACCGTGGGCGCCTCGCCACTGATCTGCTCGAGGATCGCGGCGTACGCGCGCGCCGCGGTCTGATCCGTCGCGATCACGAGTCCTCCGGCGTCGGGCACATGCTCGCGCACCTCGCTCAGCCGTCGGTCCGCCGAGCGCAGCACGGCGGGGATCCACTGCCCATCCGGGTTCAGGGCCGTACGCCACGCCTGGGACGTGATGTCCTTCGTGTTGTCCTGGCCGAGGTGGGCCTCCATCTCCTCGCCCGTCTTGGTGCGCCAGCGCATCTGCCCCGCGTAGACCAGGAAGATCACCGGCCGCACGACGCCGTCCTCGAGCGCGCGGCGATAGCCGTAGCTGTAGTCGGTCCGCGAGAGACGGATGCCCTTCGCGTCGGGGTGGTACTCGACGAACGGGATCGGCGCGGTGTCGCTGCGGAACGGTGTGCCCGACAGGAGCAGACGACGCGTCGCGCGTCGGTACGCCTCCCGCAGCGCATCCCCCCAGCTGAGTGCGTCGCCCCCGTGGTGCACCTCGTCGAGGATCACGAGCGTGCGACGGTCGAGCACGAGCTGCTCGTGCACCGAGGCCTTGACGGCCACCTGGGCGTAGGTGACGGCCACACCGTGGTAGTGCCGAGCGGGAGCGACGTGACGATTGCTGAAGGCGGGGTCCAGGCGAATCGACACCCGGGCGGCGGCATCCGCCCACTGCGTCTTCAGGTGCTCGGTCGGGGCGACCACGACGATGCGGTCGACGACGTCACGCCGCAGCAGTTCCGTCGCGAGGCGCAGCGCGAACGTGGTCTTGCCGGCGCCGGGGGTCGCGGCAGCGAGGAAGTCGCGCGGACCGGAACCCGGACCGTCGGGGCCGTCCATCGAGAAGTACAGGTCGAGCGCTTCCGCCTGCCAGGCACGCAGACGCTGTGCGGTGCCCCACGGAGCGCGTTGCGGGTACGTGGGCGAGAGGTGCTCGGCCGCGAAGCTCCCGAGGTGAGCGTCGGAAGGATGCGCGCCGTCGGCGGGAGGAGACTCGTCGAGCACGGCATCCCTCCCTGTCGTGTGATCCGCTGATGCGACTGACTACCTTAGACGAGCCCCGCGACGTCGGCTCCCGGCGGCGGCCGCGCGGGGATAGCCTCGTATCGGTCACGAACCGAAGGAGATCCATGGCAGGCGCGAGCGCGAACCGCACCCCGTTCGTCGAGAACACCGGACCGCATCCGTGGCGTCGTTACGTCGCGATCGGCGATTCGTTCACCGAGGGCATCGGCGATCCGGAGCCGGCTTCGCCGGGTGGGCATCGAGGATGGGCGGATCGGGTCGCCGAGGTGCTCGCCGACCAGGTGGAGGACTTCGCGTACGCCAATCTCGCCGTGCGGGGGCGCCTCATCGGGCAGATCGTGGCCGAACAGGTCGAACCCGCGCTCGCTCTCAAGCCGGACCTCGTGACGTTCTCGGCGGGGGGCAACGACGTCATCCGCCCGGGCAGCGATCCCGATGCCGTCGCCGAGCTGTTCGAGGACGCCGTCGCACGCCTGTCGCGCGACGGCGCGACCCTCGTGGTCTTCACCGGGATCGACACCGACTTCACGCCGGTGTTCCGCGGCATCCGCGGCAAAGTGGCGATCTACAACGAGAACATCCGCGCGATCGCCGACCGCTACGACGCGATCGTCGCCGACCAGTGGGCGCTGAAGGAGGTGCAGGACATGCGGTTCTTCGACGACGACCGCCTGCACATGAATGCGCTCGGTCACCACGAGGTCGCGCGCATGGTGCTTCGGGCACTGAACGTGCCGAACGATCTGCTCGCCATGCAGCCCGACCCGCTCCCCCGGCAGACGTGGCGCAAGGCCCGGTCCGGCGACCTGGTGTGGGCGCGGGAGTATCTTGTGCCGTGGGTGCTGCGCCGCGTGCGGCATCAGTCCTCCGGCGACCACGTCACCGCGAAGCGTCCCGATGCCCTGCCGCTCGGTGGTGCGGCCGGACGCGTCATCGACGACGGGGATTGAGCGCCCAGACGGCCACCGCACCGGCTGCGGCGACGTTGAGGGAATCGACGCCGCCGGCCATCGGAATCGTCACGACGCTGTCGGCGGCCTCGACGGCGCGGCGACTGAGCCCGTCACCCTCGGCACCGAGCAGGAGCGCCACCCGATCGTGATCGGCGGCCGCGAACGCGTCGAGCCCGATGGCATCGTCGGACAGCGCGAGAGCGGCGAGATGGAATCCGGATGCGTGGAGCATCGTGCGCGCTTGCGGCCAGGCCGGAAGGCGGGTCCACGGCACCTGGAAGACCGTCCCCATGCTGACGCGCACACTGCGCCGGTACAGCGGGTCGGCACACCGCTCGGTGATGAGCACGGCGTCGGCTCCCAGAGCCGCGGCACTGCGGAACACCGCTCCGACGTTGGTGTGGTCGACGATGTCCTCCAGCACCACGACCAGACGCGCTCCGGCGACGGTCTCATCCACGCTCGGAAGGGCCGGACGCGCCATCGAGGCGAGAGCGCCCCGGTGAACCACGTAGCCCGTGACCTGCTCGGCGATCTCGGCCGGGACGACGTACACGGGGGTATCCGGATGCGCCGCGAGCAGCGAGTCCGCGTCGTCGAGCCACTTCTGCTGCACCAGAAGCGAGCGCGGGGCGTGACCGGCTCCGAGAGCGCGAGCGATGACCTTCGCCGACTCCGCGATGTACAGACCGCCTTGCGGCTCGCTCACGCGTCGGAGCGCGATGTCGGTCAGATCACGGTAGTCCCGCAGCCGGGGATCCCCCGCATCGTCCACGCGTTCGACCCGCACGTTCGGCTCCCTTCCTCGGCCCTGACGTAACATCCTCGCAACTGCAGGCGAATACACTCGCATCGGAGGTGACCGGGTGACACTCACGACGGCGGGCGGCGCGGCGCTCTCCCCCACCGTGGCGGACGCCATCGACGCCCTCGCGGGACGGCGGGTCGCCGTGCTGACGGGCGCGGGGGTGTCGACCGACTCCGGGATCCCCGATTACCGCGGCGAGGGGGCGCCCGTGCGCACCCCCATGACCGTCGAGCAGTTCCTCTCCAGCGACGAGGCCCGGCGCCGATACTGGATCGGCAGTCACCTCGGATGGCGGGCCTTCGCCGCCGCCGCTCCGAATGCCGGGCACGCCGCACTCGCGACCCTCGAGGAGCACGGCGTCACGACGGGAGTCATCACGCAGAACGTCGACGGACTGCATGTGCGCGCGGGGAGCCGCCGCGTCGTGGAGCTGCACGGCACGATGCGACGTGTCTTCTGCACCCACTGCGGACAGGTCTTCGATCGTCGCGACCTGGCCGAGAGAGTCGAAGCGGAGAATCCCTGGATCACCGTTCCCGACAGCGTGGAACTCGGGCCCGACGGAGACGTGCTTCCCGGAACCACGGACGGTTTCGTCGTGCCGGTGTGCACCGTCTGCGGCGGGATGCTGAAGCCCGACGTCGTCTTCTTCGGCGAGTTCATCCCCGCCGAGAAGTTCCGCGAGGCGGAGCAGCTCGTGCGAGCCAGCGATGCCCTCGTCGTGGCCGGATCCTCCCTCGTCGTCAACTCCGGCATCCGGCTGCTCGAGCGGGCCCGTCGTCGCCGACTCCCGATCGTCATCGTCAATCGCGGGCAGACCCGGGGCGACCGCCGGGCGACGGTGAAGGTCGACGCCGGCACGACGGAAGTGCTCCAGGCGTTCGCCGCCGCGTTGCCCGCCCGGGTCGGCGGCGCGTCTAGTCTCGAGGGGTGACCTCCCTCCTCCTCGTCCGCCACGGTGAGACCGATTGGAACCGCCAGCGGCGCATCCAGGGTTCCACCGACGTCCCCCTCAACGATGCCGGTCGGGCGCAGGCCGCTGATGCCGCGCGCCACCTGTGCGACATCCTCGACATCGACGCGCCCGTCGCCATGGCCGCGAGCGATCTGGGTCGCGCTCGCGAGACCGCGCAGATTATCGCCGACGCCCTCGGCGTGGGCGGCGTGGGCGTGTACCCCGATCTGCGCGAGCGCGCCTACGGTGAGGCGGAGGGCCTTCGACCGGAGGAGTTCTCCGAACGATGGGGGACGTGGGACCGCGCGGAGGTGCCCGGAGCCGAGGCGTGGCCGGATGTCCGGCGGCGCGCCCTGCGCGGACTGCGCTCCGCGGTCGGCGACGCCCGCAGCCGCACGGCGCCGGGGAGGAGCACCGTCGTCGTGGTGAGCCACGGTGCGCTCATCCGCGAGGTGATCCGCCACGCGAGCGCGGGCGAATTCCCCCTCGACGGTGAGCGCCTGCCGAACGGCTCGATCCACCGCCTCCGCTTCGAGCACGACCACCTGAGCCTGCTCTCGTACGAAGCCGCCGAGGATGCGCTGCGCATGACCGCGACCACCGAGGCCGTCGCGCGGGCCGGCCGCACCGCCTGACTCACGCGCCGGGGGCGACCTCCGCGCGTCGAACGATCGATCGCGCATGCCGCAGCACCGGCTCGTCGACCATCCGCCCGCGGAAGGTGAAGACGCCCCGCTCCCCTTCGGCCGCGGCGAGGACGGTCCGCGCCCACGTCGTCTCGTCGGCATCGGGCGCGTAGGAACGGCGGATGACCTCGACCTGCGACGGATGGATGCAGGCCGTCGCCGAGAAGCCGGAGGCGGCCGCGTCGGACGCTTCGCGCGCGAGACCCTTCGTGTCGGCGATGTCGAGGTGCACCGCGTCCACCGCGATCCCGCCGTGCGCCCCCGCCGCGAGGAGCACCCGGGCGCGCGCCGCGCGTGCGACGTCTCGGTAGCGTCCGTTCTTCTTCCGGCTGGAGGTGCCCCCGAGGCTGGCGACGAGGTCTTCGGCGCCCCACATCAGGCCCGAGACGTTCGGCAGCGACGCCAACGCCTCGGCGGCGGCGACTCCGGTGGCCGTCTCGCACAGCGCGATCACCCGGAATCGCACGTCGATTCTCGCGAGCTGGCGCGGATCTTCCGCCTTGGCGACCATGATCGTCCGGAAATCGGTCTGCGAGAGGGTCGCCATGTCCGCCACGAAGTCCGCCGTGCCCGTGGCATTGACCCTCACGATGACGCGATCGGGGTCGAGCTCGGCCTCGATGAGGGCGCCGCGTGCACCCGTCTTCGCCCCCGAGGCGACCGCGTCCTCCAGGTCGATGATCACCGCATCCGCGCGAGCCGCCGCGGTGGCGAAGCGCTCCGGCCTGTCGGCCGGGCAGAAGAGCAGCGCCGGTCCCCACGGTGCGTCGGTCATGACTCCCCTTCCGAATAGGGTGCGAACCACATCAGTGCCGTGCGCGTCGCCGTGGCGACCACGTCGTCGCGCTGGTTGCGTCCGGTGTGACGCATCGTCACCACGCCCTGTCCCGGCCGCGACGCGGATGGTCTGACCGCGAGGATCTCCGTCTCGGTGTAGAGCGTGTCACCGTGGTGCAGCGGGGCCGGAAACGTGACGTCGGTGAGTCCGAGCTGCGCGACGAGCGTGCCCTGCGTGATCTGGGTCACCGAGGCCCCCACCATCGTGGCGAGGGTCCACATCGAATTGACCAGCCGCTCGCCGAACGGCTGCGTCGCAGCGTAGGCGGCATCCAGGTGCAGCGCCTGAGCGTTCATCGTCAGAGCGGAGAAGAGGGTGTTGTCGGTCTCGGTCGCGGTCCGACCCGGTCGGTGACGATATCGGGCGCCGACCACGAGCTCGTCGGCGTAGAGACCGCGCTGCTCGACCACGTGGTCGGACGGCGGGTGGGAGGAACGAGCGTCGGCGGCATCCATCGCGGCCACGCTACCCCGCGAGTCCGAGCGCCCGCGAGATCACCAGCAACTGCACCTCGGTGGTGCCCTCGCCGATCTCGAGGATCTTCGCGTCGCGGTAGTGCCGCGCGACGGGGAACTCGTTCATGAAGCCGTTGCCCCCGAAGATCTGCGTCGCGTCGCGGGCGTTGTCCATCGCCGCCTCCCCGGCGGTGAGCTTCGCGATCGCCGCCTCGGCCGTGAACGGCCGACCCGCGCCGCACAGCCGGGCCGCGTGGTGCCATGCCAGGCGCGCGGTGTGCACGCGCGCCTGCATGCGCGCGATGGTGAACTGGATGCTCTGACGCGAGGCCAGACGCTCTCCGAACACCACGCGCTGGCGCGCGTACGCGATCGCCTCCTCCAGGCACCCTTCGGCGGCCCCGGTGGCCAGCGCCGCGATCGCGATCCGCCCCTCGTCGAGGATGTTCAGGAAGGCGGCGAACCCGCGTCCGCGCTCTCCCAGCAGGTTCTGCTCCGGCACACGCACCCCCTCGAAGGCGAGCGGGTGCGTGTCGGAAGCATGCCAACCCACTTTGTCGTAAGCCGGTCCGACGGTGAATCCCGGCGTTCCGCTGGGCACGATGAGCGTCGAGATCTCCTTGCGCCCGTCGCGCTCACCCGTGACGGCGGTCACCGTGACGAAACGCGTGATCGGCGTGCCGGAGTTCGTGATGAACTGCTTTGCGCCGTCGATGACCCACTCGTCACCCTCGAGGCGAGCCGTGGTGCGCGTGGCGCCCGCGTCGGATCCCGCCTCGGGTTCGGTCAGGCCGAACCCGGCCAGAGCTCGCCCCGCGACGAGGTCGGGCAGCAGTTCCTGTCGCTGCTCCTCCGAGCCGAAGCGGTGCACGGGCATCGCACCCAGGCTCACCGCCGCCTCGAGGGTGATGGCGATGGACTGGTCGACGCGCGCGAGGGCCTCCACCGCCAGGCACAGCGCGAAGAGGTCGCCGCCCTGGCCGCCGACGTCCTCGGGGAACGGCAGTCCGAACAGGCCGAGCTCGCCCATCTGCGCGACCACGTCCATGGACAGCGTCCGGGTGCGGTCCGCCTCGTAGGACTGGGGTGCAACGACGTCCTCGGCGAACTCCCGCACCAACCGTGCGAGCTCGCGCTCCTCGTCGCTCAACCCGTGATGTTCCATGTCTTCCTGTCCCTCCGTCAAGCACGCGACCGCGTCATGCGTCGGTCGATCCGGCCACGTCGGCGACCACGTCGCCGCGGCGCACGTGCTCGCCGACGGCGACGCGCAGCCGCACGCGCCCGGCACGCGGCGCGAGCACCGGGTGCTCCATCTTCATGGCTTCGATCGTCACCAGCACCGCACCGGCGGCGACCTCTTCGTCGTCAGCGACGTGGACCGCCACGACCGAGCCCGGCATCGGCGCGACGGCATCGAGGGCGTCGGCGCCGGTGCTCCCGCCGGACGCCGCGCGCCGGCGCCGTGCGACCTCGGTGCGGCTGAGCGGCCTCGCCGACACCGTCTCGCCGCGTCGATGCGCCCACCAGGTGCCGTCACCGGCGCGTGCCACGATCGCGTCGGCAGCCGCGGCGTCATCGGCTGCGGCCTCCTCGACGTCGTCCTCGACGAGGAACGGGATGCGGGCGCCTTCGGCGCCGGACAGGCGCCATCCGTCCCGGCGGCCCCACGGCGAGCCGGTCGCGGGCGCAGGATGCCGGCCCAGCTCCGCGGCCGCCCACCGGGCGAGGACGTCCGCGTCAGGTCGGGTCGGTCGGGGGATCTGACGTCGTCCGATGAGTCCGGTGTCGAGGCGACCGGCGCGCACATCCGCGTCACGCGCGAGAGCGCGCAGGAAGGAGATGTTCGTGTCGAGCCCGAGCACGATCGTTTCCGCCAGGGCTCGGTCCAGAGCGTCCCACGCACGTTCTCGTGTCGACGCGTGACTGATCACCTTCGCGATCAGCGGGTCGTAGTGCTCCGTCACGGTGGCACCCGTCTCCACCGCGGCATCTGTGCGCACCCCCGGCGCCGCCCGCCACATCGCGATCTCACCGGTCTCGGGGAGGAATCCCCGCGTCGGGCTCTCCGCGTAGACCCGCGCTTCGACGGCGTGACCGTCCAGGCGCACCTCGGCCTGAGCGATCGGCAACCGCCCGCCCGCGGCGACGTCCAGCTGCATGGCGACGAGGTCGCGCCCGGTGATCATCTCGGTGACGGGGTGCTCGACCTGAAGACGCGTGTTCATCTCGATGAAGAAGTACTCGTCCGGGCGATCCGCCGCCACGAGGAATTCGACCGTGCCCGCACCCCGGTAGTCCACCGATCTCGCGGCCGCGCACGCGCTCTCGCCGATCCGGGCGCGCGTCTCATCGTCGATGGCGGGCGAGGGCGCCTCCTCGATGACCTTCTGATGCCGCCGCTGCAGCGTGCACTCGCGTTCGCCGAGGTGGATCACCCCGCCGTGCGCGTCGGCCATGATCTGCACTTCGATGTGCCGCGGCGCCTCGATGAGCCGTTCGATAAGAAGGGCGTCGTCGGCGAACGACGCGCGGGCGATACGCCGCGCGGAGGCGATGGCCTCGAGCAGCCCGTCCTGCTCGTGGACCACCTGCATGCCCTTGCCCCCACCGCCGGCGGAGGGTTTGACGAGCAGCGGGTATCCGATCTCCCGGGCCCGTCGGAAGATCTCCCCCGCCGTGCCGGCGCCGACCTCGAAGCCGGGCAGTACCGGCACCCCGTGCGCGGCCACGTGAGCTTTCGCGCGGATCTTGTCGCCCATCACCTCCAGAGCGCGATCGCCCGGACCGATGAAGACGATCCCCGCCGCGTGACACGCACGCGCGAACCCCGCATTCTCCGACAGGAATCCATAGCCGGGGTGGATGGCCTCCGCACCGGTCCGACGCGCGGCGCGGATGATCGCGTCTCCGTCGAGATAGCTGGCGCTCGCCGGCGCCGCGCCGATCCCGACCGCCTCGTCGGCTTCCCTCACGTGGGAGGCGTCGGCGTCGGCGTCGCTGTAGACCGCGACGCTGCGGATTCCGCGTCTGTGCAGCGTGCGGATGACACGTCGGGCGATCTCGCCGCGATTGGCGACGAGCACGGTGGTGAAGGGACTCTCGTTCATGTCACATCCGGAACAGTCCGAGTCGTGGCTCGGCCAGGGGGACGCGAGTGACGACGTCGAGCGCCAGCCCCAGCACATCGCGCGTGTCCGCGGGGTCGATGATGCCGTCGTCCCAGAGTCGGGCCGTGGCGTAGTACGGATCACCCTGCTCCTCGTAGCGGGATCGGATCGGGGCCTCGAAGGACTCCCGTTCGTCTGTCGTCCACTCCTGCCCGCGCACCGCCATCGCATCCTCGCGCACGGTGGCGAGCACCGACGCGGCCTGGCGCCCGCCCATCACCGAGATCCGACTGCCGGGCCAGGACCAGAGGAAGCGCGGTGAGGAGGCGCGTCCGCACATGGAGTAGTTGCCGGCACCGAACGATCCGCCGATCACGACGGTCAGCTTCGGAACGCGCGTGGTGGCGACGGCGGTGACCATCTTCGCGCCGTCCTTCGCGATCCCCCCGGCCTCGGCGTCGCTGCCGACCATGAACCCGGAGATGTTCTGCAGGAACACCAGCGGAACGCCGCGCTGATCGCACAGCTCGATGAAGTGCGCGCCCTTGAGGGAGGACTCGCTGAAGAGGACGCCGTTGTTGGCGACAAATCCCACGAGATGACCGTGGATACGCGCGAAGCCCGTGACGAGTGTGGTGCCGTAGCGACTCTTGAACTCGTGGAAGTCCTCGCCGTCGATCAGACACGCGAGGACATCGCGGACGTCGTAGGGCCGATTGACGTCGAGAGGGACCAGGTCGTAGAGGTCGGTCGCCGGGCGACCGGGGTCACGCACGACGACCGCCTCCGTGCGCGGCGGGGCGGGAAGGGTCGAGACGATGTCGCGCACGATCTGGAGGGCGTGATCATCGTCGTCGGCGAGGTGGTCCACCACCCCGGAGCGCTCGGCGTGGAGTCGGCCCCCGCCGAGGTCCTCGGCGGTCACCACCTCGCCGATCGCCGCCTTGACCAGCGGTGGACCGCCGAGGAAGATCGTGCCCTGGTCTCGCACGATCACCGTCTCGTCGCTCATCGCGGGCACATAGGCTCCGCCGGCGGTACACGAGCCGAGAACGGCGGAGATCTGCGGGATGCCGGCGGCCGACAGTCGAGCCTGGGTGTAGAAGATGCGCCCGAAGTGGTCGCGATCGGGAAAGACCTCATCCTGCATCGGCAGGTATGCGCCGCCGGAGTCGACGAGGTAGATGCACGGCAGTCTGTTCTCCCCCGCTATCTCCTGTGCGCGCAGATGCTTCTTCACCGTCATCGGGAAGTAGGCGCCGCCCTTCACGGTCGGGTCGTTGCAGACGACCATGACGTGGCGACCGTGGACGAGCCCGATCCCGGCGACCACGCCCGCGGCCGGCGCGACGCCGTCGTACAGTCCGTCCGCCGCCAGCGGCGCCACTTCCAGGAACGGGCTGCCGAGGTCCAGCAGGCGCCGGATGCGCTCGCGCGGCAGCAGCTTCCCGCGTGAGACGTGTCGCTCGCGCGCCGCGTCCGGGCCGCCGCGCGCCACCTCGGACAGCCGCCGGCGCAGCCGGTCCGCGAGCTCCGCCTGACCCGACGACGCCTGGGCGCGGGGCGCCTGGACCGAGGATGCCTCCATGCCCGTCTCCTTCGACGTCACGATCTCGTCACGCACGTTGTCGCCGATGACGAGCGTTGGCTAGTGTTCACATCACAGTTAGCGCTGACTAACTGAGCACCACGTTAGCGAGGATTAACTGAGATGACAAGGAGCGCCACGGATCGTGAGCGCGCCAAAGCGGATCGCCATGACGCGCTGCTCCGCGAGGCCGCACGACTGTTCGCCGATCGCGGGTTCAGCGGCGTGAGTCTGGAGGACCTCGGCGCCGCCGTCGGCGTGTCGGGACCGGCCGTCTACCGGCACTTCTCGGGCAAGCAGGCTCTCCTGGCGGCCATCCTCGTCGGCGTCAGCGAGCGACTGCACGCGGGTGGGACGGAGGTCGCCGCCGCGCACGACACGGCCGCCGACCGCCTGGTCGCTCTCGCGCGCTTTCATGTCGCCTTCGCCCTGTCCGAAGCCGACGTCATCCGCGTGCAGGACCGCGATCTCGCCAATCTCTCCGATGGCGACGCCCGGACGGTGCGGCGTCTCCAGCGGGACTACGTCGCCATCTGGACGGACACCCTCGGCGCGCTGCTGCCGCACGCGGAGCCGGCCGAGCTGCGCGTGCGCGTCTACGCCTGCTTCGGTCTCATCAACTCCACACCGCACAGCGTGCGCGGCGTTCGCTGGAGTGTCCCGGACGGCCCAGCCGCGCCGGTCCTGGAGGCGATGGCGCTGGCGGCCCTCACCGCGGATGCCGACGCCTGATCGGGGCGCTCACGCCAGGAGCATCGCGCGTGCAGGGTCAGCCAGCAGCGCGCCCACGTCCCGCAGGAACGACGCAGCCTGTTCGCCGTCGACGACGCGATGGTCGAAGGACAGACTCAAGGTGATGACACTCCGCAGTGCGATCGCGCCTTCGTGCTCCCACGGCATGCGGCGGACCGCACCCAGGGCGAGGATGCCGGCCTCCCCCGGATTGAGGATGGGCGTTCCGGCATCGACGCCGAACACGCCGACGTTGGTGATCGAGAACGTGCTGCCGGTGAGTTCGGCGGGCGTCGACCGCCCCGACCGGGCACGCTCGGTGAGGGCAGAGAGCTCGGTCGCGAGTTCTGCGAGCGTCATCGCGTCGGCATCCGCGATGCGCGGCACGAGAAGACCGCGCGGGGTCGCGGCGGCGATCCCGAGGTTCACATAGCCGAACTCCACGATCTCGCCGGCGCGCTCGTCCCACCGCGCGTTGAGCGACGAGTGGCGCCGGAGCGACAGACAGACGGCCTTGGCGGCCACGGCCAGCACACCGATCCGGGCAGGCACCGCATCCCCCCGGACGCGCGCGATGAATTCCATCGTCTCGGTCGCGTCCACCGTCAGGAACGTGGTGGCGTGCGGCGCCGTGAAGGCGCTGGCGACCATCGCCTCCGCGGTGTGCCGACGCACGCCGCGGACCGGTACGCGCGTTTCCCGCTCGCCAGCCGGTTCCTGCGAGGGGGCGCGCTCGCGCGAGGCTGCCGGCGTGCGTCCCCGTCCGGCGACGTCTTCGACGTCTCGACGCGTGATGAGCCCGTCGGGACCCGCGGGCGTGATCAGGGCGATATCCACGCCGAGCTCCTTGGCCAGCTTCCGCACCGGTGGAGTGGACCGCGGTCGCTCGGCGAGGGTGTCGGCGGCCGTGTCGGTCAGGCGGATCGCGTCATGAGGTGCGGCCTCGAGGATCGCCGTGTCGGCGCCGGCGCTCGATTCCCCGGCCGCGGCACGGCGACGACGTCGCCGTGCGGGTGTGCCGACGGCCGCTCCGTAGCCGACGAGGTTTGCCGGCGCGGGCTCATCCTCCGCCTCCCCGGTCGCAGCGACCTCGACGGCATCCCCCTGGCCCTCGCCCGTTCCGCCGGTCCCGTCTCCTCCGGCGTCGCCCGACGCAGCAGAGGTGTCGACGCTCACCAGGACGGCACCCACGTCGACGACGTCGCCCGGCGCCGCGTGCAGTGTCCTGACCACCCCGGCGAAGGGCGAGGGGATCTCCACGACGGCCTTGGCCGTCTCGACCTCGGCGAGCGTCTGATTCAGGGACACCGTGTCGCCCTCGGCGACGTGCCACTGCACGATCTCGGCCTCGGGCAGCCCCTCGCCCAGGTCCGGGAGTCGGAAGTCCTCGCTCATCGAACCGCCTCCTCCGCCTCCGGGATGACCACCTCGTCCTCGAACCCCGTCGGGCTCGCGGGTCGTCCCAGCACCCGGTCCACCGCATCGAGGATCCGATCCAGATCGGGCAGGTGCAGTGCTTCGAGCTTCGCCGGCGGGTAGGGGATGTCGTGCCCGGTCACCCGTTCCGGCGGCGCCTCGAGGTAGTGGAAGCATCGCTCGACGAGGCTGGTGATGACCTCGGCCGCCATCCCGGCCTCACCGCCGGCCTCGTGGGTGACGACGACCCGGCCGGTACGTCGCACCGATGCCGCGAGCGTGCGGTAGTCCACGGGTGACAGGGAGCGCAGATCGATGACCTCGATCGACACGCCGTCCTCCTCGGCGGCGGCCGCGGCATCGAGCGCCGTCGTCACCTGGGCCCCGTACGTGACCAGCGTCACATCATGTCCGGGGCGGGCGACACGCGCAAGGCCCATCGGCGAGGCGTCGGCGAGATCGACGTCGCCCTTGCGGTGGTAGAGCCGCTTCGGCTCGAAGAAGACGACCGGATCGTCGCACGCGATCGCCTGCCGGAGCATGACGTACGCATCCTGCGGCTGCGACACCGCGATCACCCGAAGGCCGGACGTGTGCACGAAGTAGGCCTCCGGCGACTCGGAGTGGTGCTCCGCGGCCCCCACCCCTCCCGCCCAGGGGATGCGGATGGTGAGCGGCATGCGCACGCGTCCTTGCGTGCGATAGTGGAGCTTCGCCACCTGACACACGATCTGGTCGAAGGCCGGGTAGACGAACCCGTCGAACTGGATCTCGACCACGGGTCGGAATCCGCGGTAGGCCAGCCCCACCGCGGTGCCCACGATGCCCGCCTCCGCGAGAGGGGTGTCGACGACGCGCGCCGGCCCGAACTCGTCGAGGAGCCCGTCCGTGACGCGGAAGACGCCGCCCAGACGCCCGATGTCCTCCCCCATCAGCACGACGCGCTCGTCGTCGCGCATCGCTCTGCGCAGACCGTGGCCGAGCGCTGCAGCCATCGTCAACCGGCTCATCGCGCGTCCTCCTCGTCGTCGGCGAATCCGTCGAGGTACGCCCCGAACCGGCGACGTTGTGCCGCGAGCGCGGTGTGCGGCTCGGCGTAGACGTCGTCGAACACCGCGAGCGGCTCCCGCGAGCGCGCGTGGAGTGCCGCGTCCCGAACCGCTGCCGCGAGCTCATCCGCCCGGTCCGCCACGCCGGCTTCGAAGGCGTCGTCCCACGCGTCCTCGGCCTTCAGGAGCGCCTCCAGCCGCATGATCGGGTCGCGCTGTGCCCACGCCTCGAGGTCTTCCGGAGCGCGATACCGCGTCGGATCGTCGGAGGTCGTATGAGGCCCCATGCGATACGTCACGGCCTCGAGGAAGGCGGGGCCCGCTCCGGAGCGCGCATGATCGGCTGCCCACCGCATGGCGGCCAGACACGCGAGGACGTCGTTCCCGTCGATCCGCATGCTCGGGATGCCGAAGCCGGGCGCGCGCCCGGCGATCGGGAACCTCGCCTGCACCGTGACCGGCTCCGAGATCGCCCACTGATTGTTGGAGCACACGAAGACGACCGGAGCGGCGAAGGACGACGCGAAGACCATCGCCTCGTTGACGTCGCCCTGGCTCGTGGCGCCGTCGCCGAAGTAGGCCACGGCGATCTCCCCGCCGCGGTCGCGCTGGATGCCCATCGCGTACCCCACCGCGTGCAGCGACTGCGCCCCGATGATGATCTGCGGGGGCGCGGTGCGCATGCGCTGCGGGTCGTAGGTCGCGTGGACCTCACCACGCCAGGAGAGCACGACATCCGCGGGCTCCGCGCCGCGCACGAGCCCGACTCCGAGCTCGCGGTAGCTGGGGAACACGAAGTCGTCAGGCCGCAGGGCGCGAGCGGTGCCGACCTGCGCCGCCTCCTGCCCTCGGCAGGGTGCCCAGAGGCCCAGCTGACCCTGACGTTGCAGCGCGACCCCCTCGGTGTCGACGCTCCGGACGAGCGACATGTCCCGGTACAGGTCCCGCAGGAACGCATGATCGACGTCGTCGACCCAGGGATCGAGTTCACCGTCGCAGACGCGAGTGCCGTCAGCGCGGATCAGACGGGCGACCTCGTCGATGTCGGTCGCGGGATCAGCGGTCGGATTCAGGGTGTGCATCGTCGTCATCCCTTCCGGCGGTCCTGCCCTCGTGAGGCCGAATCCGCCGCGTCGGCCGGCATCCTCGCCGGTGCTGCCGACGATACGGCGGTATAACACCTAGCTCAAGCATGCGCCCGCACCATGAGCATGTTGCGTACATCCACCCCCGTCATGCGTGCTAATGTCTCGCACTATGACCACTCTGGACCGCACCGATCTGGAACTGCTCTCGGCCCTGTCCGCCGACCCCCGCGCGACGGTCGTCGCCCTCGCCGAACGACTCGGCCTCTCGCGCAACACGGTCCAGGCACGCATGGCCAGACTCGACCGTTCCGGTGTGTTCCTGTCCTACGAGCGCGCGATCTCGGCATCGGCCCTCGGCTTCCCGATCGAGGCGTTCATCAGTGTCATGGTGCGGCAGGCGGACCTGCCCCGCATCCGCGCGGAACTGGCCCGCGTTCCCGAGGTCGTTCAGGCGGACGGATTGAGCGGTCAGGTCGATCTGCTCGTACGCGTCGCATGTCGCGACACCCAGCACCTCTTCGACACGGATGGCCGCATCCTGGCCATCGACGGTGTGGAGCGCACCGAGACCTCTCTCATCATGGGAGAGGTCATCGGGTACCGCGTGGCGCCCTTGATCGATCTCGCCACCCGCGAAGCCTGAGCCGCGCGGAAGACGCTCACGCGGCGAGGAAAGCCTCGATGGCCGCCGCCGCCGCCTGGGGCGTCTCGTAGTGGATGAGATGCCCGACGTCGGGAATCTCCACGAGCGTCGACTCCGCGAACGTGGCCGCGAGCAGGCGCTCGGCCTCGATCGGGGTGATGTCATCCCTGTCAGCGGCGATCAGGAGCGTCGGCACCGTGATGCGCGGGGCGAATTCCCGCACGTCGTGCGAGACGGAGGCGACGAATGCGTCATGGAGCACGTCGCGGTCGGCGAATCGGGAGAAGTAGGTGTCGTGCTGGTCGTGCACGAACCGACGCACCTCCGCATCCTTCGTCTTGGCCATCGACACGCTCATCACCCGCACGATGACGCCGTTGCGGAGCAGCGCCTCCCCGAGCGGTCGAGGAAGGGCCGCACCGGCCCGGTAGTACAGCACGGCAAGGCGGGTGAGGATGCCGCGGGGCCCCTCGAGCGCGGGCGCGCCGATCGGGTTCACCAGGACGAGCCGCGGGGTCGCCAGCCCGTCTGCCACCGCGGAGGCGGCGATGATCGAGCCGAAGGAGTGCCCCAGGACGACCGCGCCGGGTGCGACCGCCGCTGCGAAGGCGATCAACCACCGCGTGTAGGTGTCGATGTCATGCGTGAGGCCCGGGATCGAAGGTGTCTCTCCGAAGCCCGGCAGATCCGGCATGACGAAGCGCACTCCCGGCAGGAACGCCACGACCGGTTCGAGACCGTGGTGCTCGCCCCGGAATCCGTGGACGGCGAGGATGGTCGTCGTGGCATCGCTGTCGCCGTACTCCCACCAGACGGTGGGCGACCCCAGCACCTCGGTCTCGTGTCGCTGCACCGGGATCGCCGCGAGACGCGCGGCGTAGGGGTGCGGAGCGGACACCCGCCGAGTCTACGCGGGACGCCGTGCGCACAACGACGACAGCCCCGCCGAAGCGGGGCTGTCGTGAACGGGCTGCTTACTTGGAGCCGAAGTTCTTGAAGCGCTGGTTGAACTTCTCGACGCGGCCGGCCGAGTCCATGATGCGCTGCTTGCCCGTGTAGAACGGGTGCGAGGACGACGAGATCTCGACGTCGATCACCGGGTACTCGACGCCGTCGAGCTCCATGGTCTTGTCGCTGGTCACCGTCGAACGGGTGAGGAAGGTCTCGCCCGAGCCGAGGTCGCGGAAAACGACCGCCTGGTAGTCGGGGTGGATGTCAGTCTTCATGGCGTTCCTTGAGGGGTCGGGCCCCTTCGGTTCTGAGGGACCGGTGAAAGTCGAGGCGCAACGGCACCAGCGCACGAGTCTACCAGGGATCGCCTCGGCGCCGGGAATCGAGGTCAGTGCGCCGCGCGGGCGGCGTAGCGGCCGTCGTGTTCGGTGAGGTCGATCGGGACCCCGAACGCCTCGGTGAGAGCCGCGGAGGTGAGGGTGTCGGCGAGGGGCCCGGCACCGACGACACGGCCGTCGCGCAACAGCAGCACGTGTGTGAAGCCCACGGGGATCTCCTCCACGTGATGCGTCACCATGATCATGGCCGGCGTCGTCGGCGCCTGTGCGTAGCCGCCGAGAAGGGAGAGCAGCTCTTCCCGTGCGCCGAGGTCCAGGCTCGCGGTCGGCTCGTCCAGGAGCAGCAGCTCCGGGTCGGTCATCACGGCCCGGGCGATCGACACGCGCTTGCGCTCGCCGTCGGAGAGCGTGCCGAAGGTGCGGTCGGCGAGTTCGTCGAGCTTCCACTCGGCGAGCACCCGCAGCGCACGGCGCTCGTCGATGTCCTCGTAGTCCTCGCGCCAGCGCCCGAGCACGCTGAAGGCCGCGGTGAGCACCACGTTCAGCACCGTCTCCTCCGGCGGCACGCGACGAGCCAGCGCGGAGGAGGCGAATCCGATGCGCGGCCGCAGTTCGAACACGTCGCTGCGCCCCAGCCGCTCACCGAGGATCGTGACGGTGCCCGACGTCGGGTGCATCATGGTGTCCGCCATCTGCAGCAGCGTGGTCTTGCCGGCGCCGTTGGGGCCGAGGATCACCCAGCGCTCGTCGTCGTTCACCGACCAATCGAGGTGATCGATGATGTCCCTGGCGTTGCGGCGGACGACGACGTCGGAGTATTCGAGCACCTGCGGCATGCATCCCAGCCTATCGGCCGGCGGCGGCCACTTCGCGGTACAGGGCGGCGGTCTGTTCGGCGATGGCACCCCAGCTGAAATGCTCGGCGGCTCGGCGGCGTCCCGCATCTCCGTAAGCGCGGGCGCGTGCGGGATCGGACACCACCTCGGTGAGCACGCGAGCGAGATCCGCGACGAATGCGTCGGGGTCGACCGGCGTTCCCGTGCCGTCCTGCACCTGCTCGATCGGCACCAGCCGGCCCGTGACGCCGTCGACGACGACCTCGGGGATGCCGCCGGTCGCCGTGCCGACGACGGCCGCTCCGCATGCCATGGCCTCGAGGTTGACGATGCCGAGCGGCTCGTAGACCGACGGGCACACGAAGGTCGTGGCAGCGGCGAGAATCGTGCAGAGCTCGTCGCGCGGCAGGAGCCGATCGATCCAGACAACCCCCTCCCGGGTCTCCTGCAGGCCGCGCACGAGGCCCTCGACCTCCTCGAGGATCTGGGGCGTGTCGGGAGCGCCGGCGCAGAGGACCACCTGCACGTCCCCGGGCAGCGACTCGACGGCCCGGAGGAGATAGGGCAGGCCCTTCTGCCGTGTGATGCGACCGACGAACACCACCGACGGGCGGTCCGGATCGATACCTGCCGTACGCAGGAACGCGTCGTCGTGCACGGGTCGCCACTGGGCGACGTCGATTCCGTTGTAGATGACCCGCACCTTGTCGGGATCGAGCGCCGGGTAGCTGCGAAGGATGTCCCGGCGCATGCCGTCGCTCACGGCGACGATCGCGGCCGCCGCCTCGTAGGCAATCTTCTCGATGAAGCTCGACACGGCGTAGCCGCCGCCCAGCTGCTCCGCCTTCCAAGGGCGCAGCGGCTCCAGGCTGTGCGCGGTGACGATGTGCGGGATGCCGTGCAGCAGCGATGCGAGATGACCGGCGAAATTCGCGTACCAGGTGTGGCTGTGGACCACATCCGCTCCCCCGATGTCGCCGACGATCTCGAGGTCGATGCCGAGCGTCTGCAGGGCGCCGTTCGCACCGGCGAGTTCGGCCGGCACACGATAGGAGGTCGTGTCCTCCTCGTCACGGTCCGCGCCGAAGGCACGCACCTGCACCTCGATCGATCCGCGCAGCGCCGCGACGAGCTCGGTGACGTGCACCCCCGCCCCGCCGTAGATCTCGGGCGGGTACTCCTTGCTGACGATGTCCACGCGCATGGGTCGAACGCTAGTGCATGCGGATGAGCCGTTACACCCCTGTCCGAATCACACGCCACCCCTGGTCCGCACGCTCGCGCGCACCCTAGGGTGGAGCCATGCCACGGACGCCGAAGGTCTTCGGAATCATCCTCGCCGGCGGCGAGGGCAAGCGACTCATGCCGCTGACGGCGGACCGGGCCAAGCCCGCGGTCCCGTTCGGCGGTCAGTACCGACTCATCGACTTCGCGATCTCCAACCTGCTCAATTCCGGCCTGCGCCAGATCGTGGTGCTCACGCAGTACAAGTCGCACAGCCTGGACCGTCACATCTCGCAGACGTGGCGCATGTCGGCGCTCCTCGGCTCCTACGTCACGAGCGTTCCGGCGCAGCAGCGACTCGGCAAGCGGTGGTTCTCGGGGTCGGCCGATGCCATCCTCCAGAGCCTGAATCTCATCAACGACGAGAAGCCCGACATCGTCGTCGTCATCGGCGCCGACCACGTCTACCGCATGGACTTCCAGCAGATGCTGGCTGCGCACATCGAGTCGGGGGCGCGCGCGACCGTGGCGGGCATCCGTCAGCCGATCGAGCTCGCGAACCAGTTCGGCGTCATCGACGTCGAACCCGACGATCCGTCACGGATCCGGGAGTTCCTGGAGAAGCCCCACGATCCGATCGGCCTCGCCGATTCGCCCCACGAGGTGCTGGCGTCCATGGGGAACTACATCTTCGACACCGACGCCCTCATCGAGGCGGTCGAGGCCGACGGTGAGATCCCCACCTCGAATCACGACATGGGCGGCGACATCGTCCCCTACTTCGTCGGTCGCGGCGAAGCGGGCGTCTACGACATGAAGCGCAACGACGTGCCCGGTTCGACGGATCGCGACCGCTACTACTGGCGCGACGTCGGAACCATCGACTCCTTCTTCGACGCGCACCGCGACCTGATCTCGACGCTGCCGATCTTCAACCTCTACAACACCGAGTGGCCGATCCACTCGCAGACGGTCAACTCGCCGCCGGCGAAGTTCGTGCGCGACTCCGTCGGACGCATCGGCAACGCGATCGACTCGATCGTCTCGCTCGGCTCCGTTCTGTCGGGAACGCACATCGAGCGGAGTGTCGTTGGGCCATGGACGCTTGCGGGCGGAGGGTCCACGATCACGGACGCGGTGCTGTTCGATCACGTGCGCGTGGGACAGGGGGCGAGGATCCACCGGGCGATCCTCGACAAGAACGTCGTGCTCGCCGACGGGGCGACCATCGGCGTCGATCGCGATCGCGACCTGGCCCGCGGCTTCACCGTGACCGATTCCGGCATCACGATCGTCGGCAAGGGCGTGCACGTCGAGGCCTGAGCGCAAGTAGCGTGTGAGGGTGCCTGACTCCCCCGCGTTCCTCGTCGTGCTCGACGCCGATTCGACCCTCATCCGGAACGAGGTGATCGAGTTGCTCGCCGACGAAGCCGGGCGCGGTGCCGAAGTCGCCGCTGCGACCGAGGCAGCGATGCGCGGCGAGGTGGATTTCGCCGCTTCCCTCCGCTCCCGCGTCGAGGCCCTCGCGGGGGTTTCGGTGTCGGCCTTCGAGCGGGTCATCGCCCGCATCGAGCCGACCCCGGGGGTGCGGGAGTTCCTCACGGAGATCCATCGCCGCGGGGGCGTCGCCGCGGTGGTGTCCGGCGGGTTCCACGAGATCCTCGACACGGTGGCCCCATCGCTGGGCGTCGATCGGTGGCGTGCCAACCGCTTGGACCAGCGCGACGGAGCACTCACCGGCCGCGTCTCCGGGCCGATCATCGATGCTCGGGCGAAGGCCGACGCCGTGCGCGAGTGGGCCCATCAGGAGCACATCCCGCTTCGGCAGACGATCGCGATCGGTGACGGGGCGAACGACCTCGAGATGATGCGCGTGGCAGGACTCGGCGTCGCCTTCAACGCCAAGCCGACCGTGCGCGCTCACGCGGATCTGGTCGTGGGCCCGATCGATCTGCGGGAAGCGATCTCGCTCCTGCCCTGACCTCGCTCCCGCCTGTGTCGGACCCTGACGCTACCGTGAGGCTCATGGACATCCTTCTCGTTCCCGGCCTCTGGCTCGATGCCTCCTCGTGGTCCGATGTCACCGCGCCACTCGTCGCGAACGGTCACCGTGTGCATCCGCTGACGATGCCGGGCACCGGCGCCTCGGCATCCGAGAGCGACGAGATCGGAATCGACGACTGGGTCGGAGCGGTCGTCCGCGAGATCGACGCTGCGACGCATCCCGTGGTGCTGATCGGACACAGCGGAGGCGGAAACGTCGTCTACGCGGCTGCCGACCGGCGCCCGCACGCCGTGGCGCACGTGACCCTGCTCGACACCTTTCCGCCCGTTCCGGGAGCTGGCATCTCGGACTTCCCGTCGTCGACGGTGTCGTGCCGTTCCCCGGGTGGGAGTTCTTCGACGAGGACGACGTCGCCGATCTCTCGCCGGAAGCGCGTGCCCGCGCGGGGGCCCGCACGAGCTCGGTTCCGCGGCACGTGCCCACGGACGCCCTCCGGCTGACGGACGAGCGGCGTCGCGGTGTGCCCGTCACCATCGTGACCGGGACCGTGCCGGCGAACGTGATCCGAGAGATCGCGGCGGACCCCGCCCCGTGGGCGGCGGAGCTGGCAGCCGTCGAGGATCTCCGCATCATCCAGCTCCACGACGACGGTGCGCCAGGAGGGCACTGGCCGCAGTTCTCAGCTCCGGAGCGAACGGCTCGAGCGCTCCTCGAAGCGGTGCGGGAGACCCCCGGCGCCCCCGGCGAGGAGTCCGGGCACCCGGCGGGTCAGTGACCCATGCCGAGGCCGCCGTCGACCGGGATCACGGCGCCGGAGACGTAGGCGGCCGCGTCGGAGGCGAGCCACGCGACCACACCGGCGACCTCATCGGATGATCCGAAGCGACCGGCGGGAATGCTCTTCTTGTAGTCGGCCTGGGTCTGCTCCGGCAGTCCAGCGGTCATGTCGGTCTCGATGAAGCCCGGGGCCACGACATTCGCGGTGATCCCGCGCGCGCCGAGCTCGCGGGTGAGCGACCGAGCGAAGCCGACCAGCCCGCTCTTGGACGCGCTGTAGTTGATCTGACCGGCAGAGCCCAGCAGCCCGACCACGCTGGAGATCAGGATCACTCGACCCCAGCGCTTCTTGAGCATGCCCTTCGAGGCGCGCTTGACGACGCGGAACGATCCGCCGAGGTTCGTGGACACCACGTCGTCGAAGTCGTCCTCGCTCATCCGGAGGAGGAGGGTGTCGCGTGTGATGCCCGCGTTGGCCACCAGCACGTCGACGGGTCCGAGCGCGCCCTCGACCTCGGTGAAGGCGGCGTCGACGGCAGCCGCGTCCGTCACGTCGGCCCGCACCGTGAGCGTGCCCTCCGGGCCCTCCCCGCTGCGCGCGGTCACCGCGACGCGGTAGCCCTCTGCGACGAACCGCTCGGCGATGGCGCGGCCGATGCCACGGTTTCCCCCGGTGACGAGGACGACGTGCTCAGAGGACATAGCTGATGCTCCTTCATGCTGCGGGCGGGGACCCGCCTCAGCCTAGCGGGCACGCGATTGACACCCGTCCGTCGGCACTGCCACGCTGGAAGCGCCCTCGAGAAAGGCCTCAGATGACACAGCCCGACCCCCACGGCGGACCCACGTCGCCCGGCGCGTGTCCGCCGCCGGCTCACGGTGCGACACCACCGCCCTACGGCGCGGGAGGTCCTGCGGGTGCGCGGACGAACACCCTCGCGATCGTCTCGCTGATCGCCTCGATCAGTGCTTTCGTGATCCTGCCGTTCCTCGGCTCGCTCGCGGGGGTCATCACCGGGCACATGTCGCTGTCTCAGATCTCCCGCACCGGCGAACAAGGTCGCGGCCTGGCCCTCGCCGGCCTGATCGTCGGCTACGTCGGCCTGGCCCTGGCGGTCATCGGGGTCATCGCGGTCATCCTCTTCTTCGGCGTCTTCCTCACCGCTGTGTCGCAGTCGACCTACAGCTGACCCGCGGGCTCCCGGGTGCGCAGCGGGCGTACCCTGGAGGGACCGTGAAGCACTCGCACCACACGCCGTCGGCGACGTCCCTCCCCCGCGCACCGCGCGAGGGCGCGGACTCCCGCGCGCGCACGTACCTCGTCACCATGGGGATCCGCGTGCTGTGCTTCGCGCTGATGGTCTTCGTCACCCCGTACGGATGGTGGACGTGGGCCTTCGCGGCTGCTGCGATCTTCCTCCCCTACGTTGCCGTGGTGTTCGCGAACGTCGGGTCCGATGTTCGCGAGACCGGCGTCGAGAGCCCCGAACGGGCGCTGCCGGCGGCGGCGGTCCGCTCCGCGCCAGAGCGTGACGACGAAGCCGTGCAGCAGGCGCGGCCCCGTGTCATCCGCATCGAGGAGACACGTCGCGAAGGCGAGAACAGGGGTGGGTGACGCGCGTTGCTCTCGAGCGGGATGCCGCGAGACCGCGCGCTGGCGCATCGACTGGCGGAACCCGCGCATCCACGGGGCCGACCGTCGCAAGACGTGGGTCGCCTGCGATGCGCACCGCGCCTTCCTGCGGGATTTCCTCGCCGCGCGTGATTTCCCGCTCGATGTCTCCGAACTCGAGGCGACGTCATGAGCCGGCGCACGGCGCCGACGGCCGTGCGGTGGTCGGGATACGTCGCCGTCGCGGTGCTGTTCGCGATCGCCTGCGCGTTCCTGTCCCATTGGCAGTTCGAGCGGAACGAGTCGCGTGCCGCCGAACTGGAGCTCGTCGACCGCAACTACGACGCCGTGCCCGTCGGTCTGGCGGACCTCGTCCCGGAGGGATCGACGCTCGACCCCGAAGACGAGTGGCACCCGGTCGTGATGACCGGCGAGTACCTCCCGGCGGATCAGCTGCTGGTGCGAAACCGTCCCCACGGCGGCACCGCGGCGTTCGAGGTGCTCGTTCCCTTCCGCCTCGAGGACGGGCGCATCCTGATCGTCGATCGTGGGTGGGTGCCTCCCGGCGAGAGCAGCCGCGAGCCCGACGCCGTCGCAGCCCCTCCGGAAGGCACCGTCGAGGTGACGGTGCGTCTGCGACCGGGAGAGGCTCTCACGTCGTCCGGAGAGTCCGTGGACGGCGGGCAGATCCCCACCATCAACCTCCCGCTCATCGCGGCGGTCGTCGCCGACGGCGAGCGAGTCGAGCAGAGCGCCTACGGCGCCCTGGTGTCGGAGCAGCCCGCGCCGGCGACGACGCTCGGCGCACTCGACGACCCGTCGGCCGACCCCGGGCCGCACCTGTCGTACGCCATTCAGTGGATCCTCTTCGCGATCATGGGCTTCGTGTTCATCGGATACATGATCCGCACCGAGATCCGCGCGCGACGCGACGATGACGAAGACGACGAGAAGCCGGCGGACACGACCGGACCCATCGCCCGGCGACGCCGCGACCACGATGCGGATGCCGAGGACGCGCTCGTGGACGCCCTCGGCCGGTGATCACGCCAGCGTGATCAGCTCGATGTAGTCGCGCCCCCAGATGTCCTCGACACCGTCGGGGAGGATGAGGACCCGCTCCGGGTTCAGCGCCTCCACGGCGCCCTCGTCGTGGGAAACGAGCACGACCGCGCCCTCGTAGTGGGCGAGGGCTCCCAGGATCTCCTCGCGCGAAGCGGGGTCGAGGTTGTTGGTGGGCTCGTCGAGGAGCAGCATGTTCGCCGACGACACCACGAGGGTCGCCAGCGACAACCGGGTCTTCTCACCGCCCGAGAGCACTCCCGCAGGCTTGAGCACGTCGTCACCGGTGAACAGGAACGACCCCAGCACCTTGCGCGCCTCGGTCGCGGTGATGTCGGGCGCTGCGGACATCATGTTCTCGAGCACCGAACGGTTCACGTCGAGGTTCTCGTGCTCCTGCGCGTAGTAGCCGACCTTGAGACCATGGCCCGGCTCGATGACACCCGTGTCGGCCCGGTCGACGCCGGCGAGGATACGAAGGAGGGTCGTCTTGCCGGCACCGTTCAGGCCGAGCACGACGACCTTCGAGCCGCGGTCGATCGCGAGGTCGACGTCGGCGAAGATCTCCAGCGACCCGTACGACTTCGACAGCGCCTTGGCCATCAGCGGTGTCTTGCCGCACGGGGCGGGCTTGGGGAAGCGCAGCTTCGCGACGCGGTCTTCCTGGCGCACCTCGTCGAGACCGGAGAGCATCTTCTCGGCGCGTGCGACCATCTGGTGCGCGGCGGCCGCCTTGCTCGCCTTCGCACCGAAGCGTGCCGCCTGCAGCTGCAGCGCGGTCGCCTTCTTCTCGATGTTGGCCCGCTCCTTCTTGCGCCGTTCCTCGTCGGCGACCCGCTGTCGCAGGTAGTTCTTCCAGTTCATGTTGTACACATCGATGACCTGACGATTGGCATCGAGGTAGAACACGCGATTGACCGTCTCGCCCACGAGCTCCACGTCGTGGCTGATCACGATCAACCCGCCCTTGTAGGACTTCAGGAACTCGCGCAGCCACACCACGCTGTCCGCGTCGAGGTGGTTGGTGGGTTCGTCGAGGATCATCGTCTGGGCGTCTGAGAAGAGGATGCGCGCCAGCTCGATGCGCCGGCGCTGCCCGCCCGACAGCGTCTTCAGCGGCTGGTCCAGGATGCGGTCCGGCAGGGAGAGATTGTGGGCGATCGAGGCCGCCTCGGCCTCCGCGGCATAGCCCCCCAGGGCCTCGAACCGCTCGGTCAGGTTGGCGTACTTCCGCATCGCCCGCTCCGCGACGGCGGAGTCGTCCGAACCCATGGCTTCGGAGGTCTCCCGCATGCCGATCGCGATCGTGCCCAGGCCGCGGGCGTCGAGGATCCGGGTGCGAGCCAGCATCTCCGGATCGCCGGACCGCGGGTCCTGCGGCAGGTAGCCCAGCTCGCCGGAGCGGTCGACGCGCCCGGCAGAAGGCAGCACGTCGCCGGCCAGCACCTTGGTGAGCGTGGTCTTTCCGGCGCCGTTGCGCCCGACGAGCCCGATCTTGTCGCCGTCGGAGACGCGGAAGGAGACCTCCGACATGAGCACGCGGGCGCCCACGCGGATCTCGAGGTCGTGCACGGCAAGCACAGCGATCGTCCGTTTCGTTGGTGACAGGGGACAAGGGAGGCCGACGGCCAGCCTCCTAGTATAAGTCGGGAACGGCCCGGAGACCGCCGGGCACGACCTCCGAAGGAGCGCCATGACCCTCGCTGCCCCCTCCCCCGCCCGTCGACGCGTGCTGGCCGATGTCATCGCACGGCCCGAAGGACGCGCCCGCGCGCTCGCGACCGACGCCGCGCTCATCCTCGCCGGCGTCGCCGTCGTGGCCGTGCTCGCGCAGGTGTCCGTGCCGCTGTGGCCGGTCCCGATCACGGGTCAGACCCTCGCTGTCGTGGTCGTCGGCGCCGCCCTCGGCGCACGGCGGGGCGCGCTCGCCCTTCTCGCCTACCTGGTGATCGGGCTCGCCGGGCTCCCCGTCTTCGCGGACTTCACCGGAACGGTCGCGGCGGTCGCCAAGCCCAGCTTCGGATTCATCCTGGGCTTCATCGGGGCGGCATTCGTCGCGGGCTGGTTCGCCGAGCGCGCGTGGGACCGCAAGCCCTGGCTCGCTTTCGTCGGCTTCGTCGCCGCCAGCGCCGTCCCCTTCGTCGTGGGCATCCCCTACATGGCACTCATCCTGAACGGCGTGATGGGACTGGAACTGTCGGTGTGGCAGCTCCTCCAGGCGGGACTGTTCCCCTTCGTCATCGGCGGCGTGGTGAAAGCGGCGATCGCCGCGGCGGTCATCCCGGGAGCCTGGGCCCTCGTGCGCCGCGTCGACACATCCCGCGACTGATTCGCCTCCCCGCTGCGAGCCGAGGGGTTCGAGAGCACTCCGAATGTCGGGTAAAGTAAGCCTGCCCTAACACCTAGGAGGAATCTTGTTCCGCTCCCCCCGCACACGCATAGCGCTCGCCGCCGTGACCGCCACCGCACTCGGTGTCGCCCTCGCAGGCTGCGCAACAGGTGTCCAAGAGTCCGAGGACGCATCGTCGTCGACGACCGGCGACACCTTCCCCGTGACGATCGAGCACGCTCTCGGCGAGACGGTCATCGAGTCGCAGCCGGAACGGGTCGCCGCGATCGCGTGGAGCAACCAGGACGTCCCCCTGGCCCTCGGAGTCGTTCCCGTGGGGATGGACTCCCAGGTGTGGGCGTGGACCGGCGAAGCCGAGCTCGGCGTCTACGAGTGGACGCAGGATGCGATCGACGAGCTCGGCGGTGAGGAGCCCGTCATCTTCTCCTCATCCGACGGTGTGGACTTCGAAGCCATCGCCGACACCGCCCCCGATGTGATCCTGGCCGCCCAGTCGGGCCTGAGCGAGGAGGACTATTCCACGCTCAGCGAGATCGCCCCTGTGGTCGCGTATCCCGAGATCGCCTGGTTCACGCCGTGGCGAGACACCATCATCCTGAACGCCGAAGCGCTGGGCATGGCCGAGGAAGGCGAACAGCTCGTCGCCGATCTCGAGCAGCAGATCGCCGACGCGACGGCGGAGGCCGACTTCGCCGGGAAGACGGCGGCGTTCTTCTACGCGAGCCCGGCCGACCTCTCCACCGTCTCGCTCTACACCGGCGGTGACTCGCGGACCGCCTTCCTCGACGACCTCGGCTTCGATCTGCCGCAGGTCGCGATCGACGCCGCGGCGGAGGGTTCCTTCTACCAGGACTTCAGCGCGGAGAACGCCGACCAGCTCGCCGACGTCGACATCATCGTCAGCTACGGCGACGGCAGCCTGCTCGAGGCGATGCAGGCCGACCCGCTGTGGAGCACCCTGCCCGCCGTGCAGAACGGCGCCGTCGTGGAGGTCGGAAACGGAGACGCCCTGAGCGCCGCCGTCAGCCCGACCGCACTGTCGATCCCGTGGGTCCTCGACGAGTACGTCGCGATGCTCGAGGACGCCGCCTCGCAGGCTCAGTGACGCTCCTCGCCGCGAACACGCGCCGCGCGCCCGCCTCTCGTGCGAGCGCGCGGCCGCGTGTCGTGGCCCTCGTCATCGGACTCGCTCTCCTCGTCGTCACCGTGATCCTCTCGCTGGCATTCGGTTCCAGGCCGGTCAGCGTCACCGAGGTCGTCGACGGCGTCACCACGTGGCTGCGCGGGCAGACACCCACCGAGATCGGTGCACTCGCGGTGCAGAGCCGCATCCCCCGCACCGCGCTCGCCATGCTCGCTGGTGCGGCGCTGGCCATCTCCGGCGCCCTCATGCAGGCCATCACCCGCAATCCGCTCGCGGACCCCGGCATCCTCGGCGTCAACACCGGCGCCGCGCTGGCCGTCGTCATCGGCATCGCCTTCTTCGGCCTGGCAGACACGTGGGGTTACCTCAGCTTGGCCCTCATCGGCGCCGGCCTCACCGCCGTCTTCGTATACTTCGTCGGATCGGTCGGCGCCGGCGGCACGACGCCCATCAAGCTCGCGCTGGCGGGAGCTGCGACGACCGCCGCCCTCACGTCGCTCGTGTCAGCGATCCTGCTGCCGCGTCAGAACGTGCTCGACGAGTTCCGCTACTGGCAGGTGGGCAATGTCGGACGAGCGGAATGGGAGACCATGGCGGTGGTCGCGCCCGTTCTCGTCTTCGGCGCCATCGTCGCCATCTTCTCCGCCTCGGCTCTGAACGCGCTCGCGATGGGCGATGACGTGGCGACGGGCCTCGGCGTGCACGTCGGACGCATCCGCATCGTCGCCGCCATCGCGGGGGTCGCCCTGTGCGCCGCCGTCACCGCGGTCGCCGGCCCGATCGGCTTCGTCGGGCTCATGGTCCCGCACGTGGTGCGCCTCGTCTCCGGGCCGGACCAGCGGTGGCTCCTCCCTCTCTCCGCGATCGGCGGCGCCATCCTCCTCGTCGCGGCAGACACGATCGGACGTGTCATCGGCTCCCCCGGCGAGGTCGAGGCGGGCATCATCACCGCATTCGTCGGGGCCCCCGTTCTCATCGTCATCGCTCGCCGCACCCGGATGAGGGCGCTGTGACCGCGACAGCAGAGATCATCGACGGAACCGCCGCCGCGGTCCGCGCAGGCCGCCGCGCACGGACGCGTCGCCGCACGATCGCGGTCGCCGCGCTGGTGATCCTTCTGATCGGCCTCAGCATCGCGATGCTCACGCTGGGCAACACCGTCTACCCGCTCGGCGATCTGATCGCGGTCATGCTCGGCAACGACGTTCCCGGGGCATCCTTCACCGTGGGCACACTCCGAATACCCCGTACCCTCACCGGTGTCCTCGCGGGTGTCGCGTTCGGCGTCGCCGGCGTGACCTTCCAGACCATGCTGCGCAATCCTCTCGCCAGTCCGGACGTCATCGGGATCACCTCCGGTGCCAGTGCGGCGGCGATCCTCTCGCTGATCGTGCTGGGCTGGGGCAGCGGGGCCACCATGACGCTGGCCCTGCTCGCCGGCGTGGGAACGGCCGTCGTCATCTACATCGCTGCTCGTGGTGGCACGTCGACCGGCGGCCGTCTGATCCTCATCGGCATCGGCATCGGCGCCATGCTCGACGCCGTCGTGGCCTACCTCCTCGTCCGCGCCCAGGTCTACGACGTCGCCGTCGCCGCACGATGGCTCGCGGGCAGCCTCAACGGTGCGCGGATGGAGGACGTGCCGCCGCTTGCCGTCGCGGTGTTCGTCCTGGTGCCGATCGTGCTGCTGCTCAGCAGGGATCTGCGCGCCCTGGAACTCGGCGACGCGTCGGCCACCGCCCTCGGGGTGCGTGTCGACCGCACGCGGCTCCTTCTCGTCGTCTCGGCGGTCGCCCTGGCCTGCTTCGCCACCGCCACGACCGGACCGATCGCCTTCGTGGCCTTCCTCGCCGGACCGATCGCCACCCGGATCGTCGGCGCGGGCGCATCCGTGGTCGTCCCGGCGGCGCTCACGGGGTCGTGCCTCGTGCTCGCGGCCGACCTCCTGGGGCAGTTCGCCTTCGACACGAAATTCCCCGTGGGCGTCATCACCGGCATCCTCGGAGCTCCCTACCTCCTGTACCTGCTCATCCGTACCAGCCGCCGCGGAGGCTCTTCATGACCCACGCACACCAGCTCCGCACGGAGGGCCTCGTCGCCGGCTACGCGGGCGCCGTCATCGTCGACGACGTCGACCTCGACGTGCCCGCCGGCAGGATCAGTGTGATCGTCGGCGCGAACGCGTGCGGCAAGTCGACGCTGCTCAAGACGATGTCGAGGCTGCTCGCGCCGGAGAGCGGAACGGTCGTCCTCGACGGCCGTCGCATCGACCAGATCCCCACCAAGGAACTCGCCCGATCGCTCGGACTGCTCCCGCAGCAGCCGATCGCCCCCGAGGGCATCGTGGTGTCGGAACTCGTCGGACGCGGGAGGCACCCGCACCAGAAGCTCTTCCGGTCCTGGACGACCGAGGACGACGTCGCCGTCGCGCACGCCCTCGACGCGACCGGTGTGAACGACCTCGCCGACCGCCCGATCGACGAACTGTCCGGCGGACAGCGGCAGCGCGTGTGGATCGCCATGGCACTGGCTCAGGAGACGGGCGTGCTGCTGCTGGACGAGCCGACGACCTTCCTCGACGTCAGTCACCAGGTCGAGGTTCTCGACCTGCTCACCGATCTGAACCGCCGGCGGGGCACGACGATCGTCATGGTCCTGCACGACATCAATCTCGCGGCGCGGTACGCCGACCATCTGTTCGCCCTCAGACGCGGTCGACTCGTCGCGAGCGGTCCGCCGTCGGATGTCATCACCCGCGAACTCATTCGCGACGTCTTCGACCTGGACTCCCTCGTCATCGACGACCCGGTCTCGGGGTCTCCGATGGTCCTCCCCCGTGGACGCCACCACATCCTCGACCCCCTGGACGGAGTGACACCATGACAGACAAGCCCTACCGGTTCTTCCGGGTGCGTGTGACGGCCATCAGCGACCTGACCCCCAGCTTCCGACGCTTCACCTTCACCGGCGACGACCTCGACGATTACGGCGACCCGGGCTTCGATCAGCGGATCAAGCTCATCTTCCCCACCGCGACAGCACCACTGGAGGCGATGCCGACCGGAGACGACTGGTACGCGCAGTGGCGGGAGCTCCCCTCGGACACCCGCCCCCACATCCGCACCTACACCACGCGACGCGTGCGTCACGAGCTGCGAGAGGTGGATGTCGACATGGTCGTGCACGACGTCGCCGGCCCCGCCTCCCGGTGGATCGACGACGCGAGGATCGGCGACGAGCTGCTGATCCTCGCTCCGTCCACGGCCGCGACCGGCGTGAGCTTCGGCATCGACTTCGTCCCGCCTGAGCGCACCGACGCCGTCCTGCTCGTGGGAGATGAGACCGCGGCCCCCGCGATCGCGGTCATCCTCGAGCAGCTCCCGCCGGAGGCTCGCGGACACGTCGTTCTCGAGCTGCCCGAGCCGGCCGATGCGGCCTACATGCCGACCCATCCCGGGTTCGGGATGTCCATCGGGCACCGCACCGCCGACACGCGGCACGACTTCCTCACCACGACCGTGCCGCACGTCGCCGAACGTCTCGCGCCCGGCGGGACGGGAGCCGACGTCGAAGAGATCGACATCGACACCCAGCTCCTCTGGGAGGTGCCGCGCACGGCCAAGGGCGGCGCCGCCTTGATGAGCGCACCGCTCTACGCGTGGCTGGCCGGGGAAGCCGGCGGCATCAAGGCGCTCCGTCGTCATCTCGTCAGTGAGCGGGGCGTGGATCGCCGAGCGGTCGCCTTCATGGGCTACTGGCGCCTCGGCCGCGCCGAGATGTGAGAAAGGGCGCGACCGCGCAAGCGGTCGCGCCCTTCACCTCGGTCACGAGGAGTGCGCGTCAGATCGCGAAACCGAGGGCACGCATCATGTCGCGCCCATCGTCGGTGATCCGCTCCGGACCCCACGGCGGCATCCAGACCCAGTTGATCCGGAATCGATCCACCACGGCGTCGAGCGCCTGCGCGGTCTGCTCCTCGAGCACGTCCGTCAGCGGGCAGCCGGCGGACGTGAGTGTCATGTGGATCACGAGGGCGTCGTTGTCGTCGTCCCACGCGAGGTCGTAGATGAGCCCCAGATCGACGACATTGATCCCGAGCTCCGGATCCATGACGTCTTTGAGCGCTTCGGAGACCTCGTCGTACTTCTCGGTCGTGAGCGTGACGGTCATGTAACGATTCTACGCGCCGGCGTCGACGGTCGGCTCAGCGACCTGCGGAACGAAGCGATCGTAGCCCTCGTCCTCCAGCCGGTCGGCAAGTTCCGGGCCGCCCTCCTCGACGATGCGGCCCTTGACCATCACGTGCACGTGATCAGGCCGGATGTAACGCAGGATGCGGGTGTAGTGGGTGATCAGGAGCACACCGAGGTCGGTCTGCTCCTTCGCCCGGTTGACACCCTCGGACACGATCTTGAGGGCGTCGACGTCCAGCCCGGAGTCGGTCTCGTCCAGCACGGCGAGCTTCGGGCGGAGCAGCTCGAGCTGCAGGATCTCGTGGCGCTTCTTCTCGCCGCCGGAGAATCCCTCGTTGACGTTGCGCTGCGCGAACGTCGGGTCCATCCGGAGATTCGTCATCGACTCGCGGACGTCCTTGGTCCACGAGCGGATCGCGGGTGCTTCGCCGTCGATGGCGGTCTTGGCGGTGCGGAGGAAGTTCGTCACGGTCACCCCGGGGATCTCCACAGGGTACTGCATCGCCAGGAAGAGCCCGGCGCGGGCGCGCTCGTCGACGGACATCTCGAGCACGTCCTCGCCGTCGAGCGTGATGGATCCGCCCGTCACGGTGTACTTGGGGTGTCCGGCGATCGTGTACGCGAGCGTCGACTTTCCCGACCCGTTCGGGCCCATGATGGCGTGCGTCTCGCCCGTTCGGATGGTCAGTGTGACGCCGTTCAGGATGGGGGTGGCCCCCTTCTCGGTCTCGACCGTCACGTGCAGGTCGCGGATCTCGAGGACAGTCATGATGTGTTCCTTCGTCAAGTCAGGTCTTTGGTCACGGCCGGATCGATCATCACGTCGTCGCCGTCGATCTCGACGACGTAGACGGGGACCGGTTCGAAGGCCGGAAGGTTCTGAGGTCTGCCGGTGATGAGCGAGAACGCCGAGCCGTGCGCCCAGCATTCGAGGGTGTCCCCCTCGACGAATCCTTCGGACAGCGAGATGTCGCCGTGGGTGCAGGTGTCGCCGATCGCGTGCACGACGCCCTCTGCGTCCAGGACGACCGAGATCGGCACGCCGTCGAGCTCCACGCGGTGCGCGGTGTCCTGCTCGAGCTCGCTCAGCGAACAGGCTCGCTGTGCGCTCACGCGGCGCCGTCCTCGAGCTCACGCTCGATCGCGGCCGTCAGTTCGTCCTGCAGCGCCGGGATGCCGATCCGCTGCACGATCTCGGACAGGAAGCCGATGACGACGAGCCGACGCGCCTCATCCTCGGCGATGCCGCGAGCCTGGAGGTAGAACAGCTGCTCGTCGTCGAAGCGGCCCGTCGCACTGGCGTGCCCGGCGCCCTGGATATCGCCCGTCTCGATCTCGAGGTTCGGGATCGAGTCGGCTCGTGCACCGTCGGTGAGCACGAGGTTCCGGTTCGCCTCGTACGAATCCGTTCCCACCGCATCGGGACCGATCAGCACATCGCCGATCCAGACGCTCCGGGCGGAAGCCCCCTGCAGGGCGCCCTTGTAGAGAACGTCGCCGACGGTGTGGGGGCCCTTGTGGTGCAGGTACACCTGGCTCTCGAGATGCTGACCCGAGTCCGCGAAGGACAGTCCGTACAGGCGCGCCTCGGAGCCCGGACCGGCGAGTTCGACCGACGGGTTCACCCGCACGACGGAGCCGCCGAAGGTGACGACGACGTGCGTGAGCGTCGCGTCCTTGTCGACTCTCGCCTGGTGCGACGCGGCGTGCACGGCGTCGTCGTCCCACCGCTGGACGGTCACGAGCTTCAGCGTGGCGCCGTCGCGGACGATCACCTCGACGTTCTGCGCGTACGCCGCCGATCCGCTGTGGTCCAGGACGACCGTCGCGCGGGAGTTCGGAGCCGCCTCGATGACCAGATGCGCGTTGCCGTGACGCTCGGCGCCCGCGCCACGGAGCGAGAGGACGAACGGTTCGTCGAACTCGCCGCCGTCGGGCACGCGCAGGTGCAGCGCGTTCGCGCCCCGCTTCCACGCGATCGCGCTGATGAGATCCTCGGGCCGGAAGACCTCGCCCCTCGGTCCGGCGTCGTCATCGGCCGGGGCCACGATGAGGTCGGCGATCGTCTCTCGGTCATCGGAGACGGCCGGCGCTCCCTGCCCGTCGGTCTCCTCGTCGACGAAGAGGGTCCCGAGGCGGTCGAGCGGCGCGTGGCGCCAGTTGACCTCGCGGCCGGTGGGACGCTCGAAGTCCGCGGGGTCGAACGATGTCGGTCGCTCTGAGCGAGTCTGAACCGGGACGAACGATCCTGCCCCGTCCGAATGCGGCACTGATCCGGGCACCGTCGCGGGTGCCTGAGTGGTGGTCGTCATCTAGCCGACGGATCCTTCCATGCCCATCTCGATGAGCTTGTTGAGTTCCATGGCGTACTCCATGGGCAGTTCGCGGGCGATGGGCTCGATGAAGCCGCGCACGATCATCGCCATGGCTTCGTCCTCCTCGAGGCCTCGCGACTGCAGATAGAACAGCTGCTCCTCGCTGACCTTCGAGACCGTGGCCTCGTGGCCGAGCTGAACATCGTCGACCCGGATGTCGATCGCCGGATAGGTGTCCGAGCGCGAGATGGTATCGACCAGCAGGGCGTCGCATCGCACCGTGTTGGCGGAATGATGCGCGTTCTCCGCCACACGGACCTCGCCCCGATAGCCGGCTCGCCCGCCACCGCGCGCGATCGACTTCGACACGATCGAGGACTGCGTGTACGGCGCCATGTGGATCATCTTCGCCCCGGCGTCCTGGTGCTGACCCGGACCGGCGAAGGCGACCGAGAGCGTCTCGCCCTTGGCGTGCTCGCCCATGAGGAAGATCGACGGATACTTCATCGTGACCTTGGAGCCGATGTTGCCGTCGACCCACTCCATCGTCGCGCCCTCGTGGGCGACGGCGCGCTTGGTCACCAGGTTGTAGACGTTGTTGGACCAGTTCTGGATCGTCGTGTACCGCACGCGGGCGTTCTTCTTGACGACGATCTCGACGACGGCCGAGTGCAGCGAGTCGCTCTTGTAGATCGGGGCGGTGCAGCCCTCGATGTAGTGAACGTAGGAGTCCTCGTCGGCGATGATCAGCGTGCGCTCGAACTGCCCCATGTTCTCCGTGTTGATACGGAAGTAGGCCTGCAGCGGGATGTCGACGTGCACGCCCTTCGGAACGTAGACGAACGACCCGCCGGACCACACCGACGTGTTCAGCGCGGCGAACTTGTTGTCACCCGCCGGAATCACCGTGCCGAAATACTCCTCGAAGAACTCCGGGTGCTCGCGCAGCGCGGTGTCGGTGTCCATGAATATGACACCCTGACGCTCGAGGTCCTCCTGGATCTGGTGGTAGACGACCTCGGACTCGTACTGGGCCGCGACGCCCGCGACGAGGCGCGCACGCTCCGCCTCCGGGATACCGAGCTTCTCGTACGTGTTCTTGATGTCCTCGGGAAGGTCTTCCCACGACTGCGCCTGCTTCTCCGTGGAGCGCACGAAGTACTTGATGTTCTCGAAGTCGATGTCGGAGAGGTCCGCGCCCCACGTCGGCATCGGCTTGCGTTCGAACAGCTGGTGACCCTTGAGGCGGGCCTTCAGCATCCACTCCGGTTCGTTCTTCAGGCGGGAGATATCGCGCACGACGGCCTCCGAGAGGCCGCGCTTCGCGCTCGCGCCGGCGACGTCCGGGTCATGCCATCCGAACTCGTACACCCCCAGGCCATCGAGCTCGGGACGATCGATCAGCACATCCGACATGGCTCAACTCCTCTCTCTTGGGCCGCAACGTTGTCATCCGCCCCGGCATTCCCCGCCCTTCGGGAGTTTGGAAGGTGGATGCCGCTCAGGTGGGCCCGATCACAGGCGCCTCGTTACCGCGCCTAGACTGTCAGTGATGCGAAACGCGACAGCGTCGCATCCCGAACCACTCGATTCTACAGGGTTCACCGGCGGCCGCACCGAGAGCGGCCCGATGCCGTGCACCCGGAAGGCCGCGCATGCCCTCCTCCGTCTCCCCCGTCGAGAACGCCTCTTCCGTCGAGTCCTCCGGTGGCATCCGTGGGCGGATCGTCGCGTTCCTCCCCGACCGTGTCGACCGGCGTGTCGTGGCCGCGGCCTGGGCGACTCTCGTCGTGCAGATCGGCATCGTGGCCACCGGCGGTCTCGTGAGACTGACGGGCTCCGGTCTCGGATGCCCCACATGGCCGCGCTGCACCGACGAATCGTTCGTGGCGACGCAGGAGATGGGCATCCACGGCGTCATCGAATTCGGGAACCGCCTGCTGACGTTCGTGCTGGTGGCGGTGGCGATCGTGACGTTCCTCTTCGTCGTGCGGATGCGTCGACGCCGTCGCGACCTCTTCTGGCTCGCCCTCGCGATCGGCCTCTACGTGCCGCTGCAGGCGATCATCGGCGGCATCACCGTCCTGACGAACCTCAACCCCTACGTCGTCGGCCTGCACTACTTCGCGTCCGTGGTGCTCGTGGCCCTGTCGGCCGGCCTCGTGGTGCGGGTGTACGCCGTGCCGGGTCCGCGACGCGTCGCCGTACCCCGGACCTACCGCGCGCTCGTCGCCGTCACGGCCGTCGGCGTGCTGGTGACGGTCGCCGTCGGCATCCTCGTCACGGGTTCGGGGCCGCATGCCGGCGACGGCGGTGCGGCACGGAACGGTCTCGACCCGGAACTCATGCAGCATGTCCACTCCTGGCCGGCTTATGTGACGCTGGCGCTCTCGCTGGCGATCTTCGCCCTCGCCTTCCGGATGCCGGCCCCCCTTCGGCTGCCGCTGTGGACAGGGCTGCTCCTCCTCACCGAGGCCGCGCAGATCGCCGTGGGCCTGTGGCAGGCACGCGCCGGCCTCCCGATCGTGCTGGTGAACATCCACATGGTGCTCGCGGTGGTCCTCGTCGCAGCCATGACCGCGGTCGTCCTGCACCAGTCGCTGCCGGCGACCCATCCGCGATCAGACCCGGCCCCGCGCTCATAGCGGACTCATCGGATTCACCCACCCGCAACCGAGGAACCGCATACCGCGCGCACGGACGCTCCCGGAATCGTGTCCTCGGTCGCGGCCGACCGGCCGCACGTGAGGAGCAGATGACAATGACCACCCGTCCCAGCCTCGTGCGCAGCATCCCGTTCTGGATCCTTCTCGCAGGCTCCCTCGGCACGGCCGGATACGGCGCGAGCATGGTGACCGGAACGCTGGACTCGATGACCACGACCCTCCTGGACGGAACGGCGACCGGCGTCGACGTCTACGTCGGCCAATCGACGGCGGTCATCGGTGCCGTGCTCATCGGCGCAGGTGTCATCGGCGTGCTGCTGACCCTCGCCGTCGCGGCCGTTGCGACCCTGCGCCCGTATCCTGCACCGGAGATCGTCGAGGCTGTCGACCCGGCGGCCGACTCGGAGGAGAACGACCTGACGCCGGATGCGCCGCAGAGCGAACCCGAGATCACGCGCCCGGAAGCGGACGCGGAGACCGACCGCGTCGGCTGACCGCACGCGCGGCCCGCTGCGACTCAGAAGGGCAGCAGCGGGTCGACGGCGATCGCGACGAACAGCAGGGTCAGGTACGTGATCGACGCGTGGAACACCCGCATCGGCTTCGGCTCCGTGCCGCGGACGGCTCGGTTGTAGAGAACGTGCGACTCGTAGACGAACCAGCCGCCGAACACGAGGGCTGATGCGGTGTAGACGATGCCCATCGACGCGACCGGGATGAGCAGCAGGGAGCACACCACCGTGGCCCACGCGTAGAGGATCACCTGCAGCCCCACCTGCGATCCGTTCCGGGTCGCTCCGAGCATCGGCACGTCGACGTCGTCGTACTGGTCCTTGTACTTCATCGACAGCGGCCAGTAGTGCGGCGGCGTCCACAGGAAGACGAGCACGAAGAGGATGACCGGAGGCCACGCGAGCGAACCGGTCACAGCGGTCCAGCCGATGAGCACCGGGAAGCAGCCCGCGATCCCGCCCCACACGATGTTCTGCTCGGTGCGGCGCTTCAGGAGCATCGTGTAGATCACGACGTAGAAGAAGATCGCGCCCGCGGACAGCGCCGCCGCCAGAGCGTTCGTCGTGACGAACAGCCACGCGGTCGAGCCCACGGCCAGCGCCCATGCGAACACGAGGGCCCCGCGCGGAGAGACCTCGCCGGTCACCAGCGGTCGGTTGACGGTGCGCTGCATGTGCGCATCGATGTCGCGATCGAGGTACATGTTGAACGCCGCCGCCGAGCCGGCGCTCATCGAGCCGCCGATGACCGTCGCGAGCACGAGCCACAGGTCGGGCAGACCGCCCTCGGCGAGGATCATCACCGGCACCGTCGTGACCAGCAGCAACTCGAGGACGCGGGGCTTCGTCAGCGCGACGTAAGCCAGGATCGTCCGGCGGATCGATCGGGTTCCCTCGGTTCGCCGGGTGCCGGTCTGAGCCGTCGTGGTGTGCATCTCCCCCGCCATCGCCGCCTGAACAATCGCTTCAGTCTATGGCATGCTCGCGCGACCACACTCCCGCCCGACGACGTGCGACCTCCGACGCGGGCGCCGGCACGGATCACGGCCGTGTGACGGCCTGAGGGCGAATCGCTATGCTGAGAGGACACGCGCGCCGCACGCGCCGATCCCATCCCTCGCCACCGGCTGATTCGGGGATCCGTGCGCGTCAGCGCACCCTCGAGAAAGGCCCTCTGTGTCGGAACTGCGTTGGGAAGAGATCGATCGGCGCGCGGTGGACACCGTGCGCGTGCTGGCGGCGGATGCTGTCGAGAAGGTCGGCAATGGTCACCCCGGAACGGCGATGAGTCTCGCTCCGGCGGCGTATCTGCTGTATCAGCGGGTGATGAACCACGACCCCGCGGATGTGCACTGGCCGGGTCGTGATCGTTTCATCCTCTCTGCGGGGCATTCGTCGTTGACGCAGTACATCCAGCTGTATCTGGGTGGGTTCGGGTTGGAGCTGCAGGATCTGAAGGAGCTGCGGACGTGGGGGTCGAAGACCCCGGGTCACCCGGAGTTCGGTCACACCGATGGTGTGGAGATCACGACCGGGCCGCTGGGTCAGGGTCTGGCGTCGTCGGTCGGGTTCGCGTACGCGGCCCGGTATGAGCGGGGTCTGTTCGACCCGGAGGCTGCGCCGGGTGAGTCGCCGTTCGATCACACCATCTATGTGATCGCGTCGGATGGGGACATCCAGGAGGGCATCACCAGCGAGGCGTCTTCGTTGGCCGGGCATCAGGAGCTCGGCAATCTCGTGGTCATCTACGACGCGAATCAGATCTCGATCGAGGACGACACCGACGTCGCGTTCACCGAGGACGTCGCCGCCCGCTACGCCGCGTACGGCTGGCATGTGCAGACGGTGGATTGGAAGAAGACGGGCGAGTACGTCGAAGACGTCGCCGAGCTTCACGCAGCCCTCGAGGCGGCGAAGGCCGAGACGTCGAAGCCGTCGATCATCGTGCTGAAGACGATCATCGGGTGGCCCTCGCCGGGCAAGCAGAACACCGGCAAGATCCACGGCTCCAAGCTCGGCGACGACGAGTTGAAGGCGACGAAGGAGGTGCTCGGGTGGGACCCGGAGCAGACCTTCGTGGTGCCCGACGACGTCCTCGAACACACTCGTTCACTCGCCGATCGTGGCGCAGAAGCGCGCGCGGCGTGGCAGGAGAAGTTCGACGCGTGGGCCGGCGCGCACCCCGAGCGCAAGGCGCTGTGGGACCGCATCAACGCCCGCGAGCTCCCCGCCGATCTCGCCGATGCGCTCCCGGTGTTCGAGGCGGGCAAGGACGTGTCCACCCGTGCCGCGTCGGGGCAGGTCATCAACGCCCTGGCCGACAAGCTCCCCGAGCTGTGGGGCGGCTCGGCCGACCTCGCCGAATCGAACCTCACCACCATCAAGAACGCCGCCTCGTTCATCCCGTCCGAGTGGTCGACCGACGAGTGGGACGGCAACCCGTACGGGCGGGTGCTGCACTTCGGCATCCGCGAGCACGCGATGGCGGCCATCATCAACGGCATCGTGCTGCACGGCCCCACCCGCGCGTTCGGCGGGACGTTCCTGATCTTCAGCGACTACATGCGCCCCGCGGTGCGTCTGGCCGCGCTGATGAACATCCCCTCGATCTTCGTCTGGACCCACGACTCCGTCGCCCTCGGAGAAGACGGCCCCACCCACCAGCCGATCGAGCAGCTCACCGCGCTGCGCGCCATCCCGAACCTCGCCGTGCTCCGCCCCGCCGATGCGAACGAGACCGCCGTGATCTGGCACGAGATGCTCCGCCGCCACGCCGGCCCCTCCGGCATCGCCCTGACCAGGCAGAACATCCCCACCTTCGAGCGCGGTGACGGTGCAGCCAGCGGCGACGTCCTGGCCTCCGCCGACCTCGCCGCGAAGGGCGCATACGTCCTCGCCGAAGCACCGAACGGCACGCCCGACGTGATCATCATCGCGACCGGGTCCGAGGTGCAGCTCGCCGTCGCCGCCCGCGAAGCCCTCGCCGCCGACGGCGTGGGTGTGCGCGTCGTCTCCGCCCCGTCGTTGGAGTGGTTCGCCGAGCAGGACGCCGACTACCGCGAGAGCGTCCTTCCCGCCGCGATCACCGCCCGCGTCTCCGTCGAAGCCGGGCTCGCCCTGGGCTGGCGCGGCATCGTCGGCGACCGCGGCCGGTCCGTCTCGATCGAGCACTTCGGCGCCTCCGCCGACTACCAGACCCTGTTCGACAAGTTCGGCATCACCACCGAAGCCGTCATCACCGCCGCCCGCGAAACCCTCGAGGAGAACGCATGAGCACCCCCACCGCACGCCTTGTCGAAGAGGGCGTCAGCATCTGGCTCGACGACCTGTCTCGTCAGCGCATCACCAGCGGCAACCTCGCCGACCTGATCATCACGCGCAACGTGACCGGCGTCACGACCAACCCGACGATCTTCGCGGGGGCGCTCGCCAAGGGCGAGTCCTACGACGGCCAGGTCTCCGTGCTCGCCAAGGACGGGGCCGACGTCGAACGGGCGATCTTCGAGATCACCACCGACGACGTGCAGGCCGCCTCGGATGTCTTCCGTCCGGTCTTCGACGCGACCGGCGGCGTCGACGGACGCGTATCGATCGAGGTCTCCCCCGAGCTCGCGCACGATACCGATGCCACCGTCGCGGAAGCCAAGAAGCTCGCGGCGAAGGTGGACCGCCCCAACGTGCTCATCAAGATCCCCGCGACGAAGGCCGGCCTCCCGGCGATCACCGAGGTGATCGGAGCAGGCATCAGCGTCAACGTGACCCTCATCTTCAGCCTCGAGCGTTACGACGAGGTCATCGACGCCTACCTCGCCGGAGTGGAGAAGGCGCAGGCGGCCGGGCACGACATCTCCACCCTCCAGTCGGTGGCGTCGTTCTTCGTCTCCCGCGTGGACACCGAGGTCGACAAGCGCCTCGCGGCCATCGGCACCGACGCGGCCTCCTCGCTGTCGTCGAAGGCCGGTCTCGCGAACGCGCGTCTGGCTTACGAGCTGTTCCAGAAGAAGTTCGCCTCGGACCGCGCCAAGGCCCTGCTGGAGGCCGGCGCCACCGTGCAGCGCCCCCTGTGGGCATCGACGGGTGTGAAGGACCCGGCCCTGCCGGACACCCTCTATGTCACGGAGCTCGTGGCCAAGGGAACCGTCAACACGATGCCCGAGAAGACCCTCGAGGCCACCTTCGACCACGCGGAGATCACCGGCGACACCGTGACCGGCGCCTACGCGGAGTCGCACGACTACTTCTCGCAGCTCGAGGCCGCAGGCGTGGACTTCGCCGACGTCACGCAGGTCCTGGAGGACGAGGGCGTCGAGAAGTTCGTCGCGTCGTGGCGTGAGCTGCAGGAGACCGTGAAGGCTGCTCTCTCCGAGGCCGCAGAGGCCTGAGGTGAGCTTTCACCTCCACCTCTCCGGACATGTCGAGGAGGCGGTCGAGAGGACCCTTCCGGGTCTCGTCTCGAGCCTCGTCGCCTCGGCCCTGACGGCCGGTGACGACAGTCTGTGGGGTGCCACGGCGCAAGCTGAGGCGTCCCGCCGGCTGGGGTGGGTCCAGGCCGTCAGCACATCGCGTCCGCTCGTCCCCGAGATCCTCGCCCTGCGCGAGGAACTCGTGGCGCACGGGACGACCCGCATCGTGCTCGCCGGCATGGGCGGCTCCTCCCTCGCACCGGAGGTCATCGCGCAGACGGCCGGCGTTCCGCTGACGATCCTCGACTCCACGGCGCCGGGGCAGGTGCTCGCCGCCATCGACGGTGATGCCGAGGCGGGCGGCCTCGACCGAACGGTGCTGGTCGTCTCGAGCAAGTCGGGGTCGACCATCGAGACCGACTCGGCACTCCGGGCCTTCGACGCGGCCTTCCGAGACGTCGGCATCGATCCGGCGGAGCGCATCGTGGTCGTCACCGACCCCGGCTCGCCCCTCGAGGCGGCATCCGGCTCCGCGGGCTATCGCACGTTCACGGCCGACCCCACGGTCGGCGGTCGATACTCGGCGTTGACCGCCTTCGGGCTGGTTCCCGCCGGACTGGCCGGGGTCGACATCGTCGAGTTGCTCGATGAAGCCGAGGCCACGCTGCTCGAAGTCGCGATTGACGACCCCGGGAACCCCGCGCTCGTTCTCGCGGCCGCGATCGCCGGCGGCGAGCCGCGCCGGGACAAGCTCGGGCTCGTCACGGACGGGACCCACATCGTCGGGCTGCCCGAGTGGATCGAGCAGCTGATCGCCGAGTCCACCGGAAAGCAGGGGACGGGCATCCTCCCGGTCCCGCTCCTGCCCGTCTCCCCCGAGCTCGAAACCCGGCCAGAGGATCTGCAGGTCGTGAGACTCGTCGATGACGCGGCGGAGTTCCACCTCTTCGAGCACCATCACGGCGAGGTGCTCGTGAGCGGTTCCCTCGGCGCCCAGTTCGTCGTATGGGAATATGCCACCGCGATCGCCGGACGCCTGCTCGGAATCAACCCGTTCGATCAGCCCGACGTCGAATCGGCCAAAGCCGCGGCCCGCGGGCTGCTCGACGAGCGACCCCCGTCGATCGCCCCGGCGTTCGTCGCCGACGGCGTCGAGGTTCGCGTGTCCGATCCCGTACTGGCCGCTCCCGGAACGATTGCCGGCGTTCTCGACGCCCTCTGGTCGCGTGTGCCGGGCGACGGCTATGTCGCGATACACGCCTACGTCGATCGTCTGGAGTACGCACCGATCGAGGGGCTGCGCGAACTTGTCGCGGCCGACTCCGGCCGACCGACGACGTTCGGATGGGGTCCGCGGTTCCTGCACTCGACCGGCCAGTTCCACAAGGGCGGTCCCGCCCGCGGGGTCTTCCTGCAGATCCTCGAGAGCACCGACGTCGACCTCGAGATCCCCGGGCGCCCCTTCACCTTCGGGGAGCTCATCCACGCACAGGCAGTCGGCGACGCCACCGTCCTCGCCGAAGGGCACGGCCGTCCGGTCGTCACCCTGACGCTCACCGATCCCCAGGTCGACGTGATGTCGCTCTTCGAAGCGGCGCAATAGGAGAACAATCGAATGACGGCCCAGATCTCACGCGCGCAGAATCCCCTGCGCGACCCTGAAGATCACCGCTTGAACCGCATCGCCGGTCCGAGCGCGCTCGTGATCTTCGGCGTGACGGGAGACCTCTCCCGTAAGAAGCTCATGCCCGCGGTCTACGACCTCGCCAATCGGGGACTGCTCCCTCCGGGTTTCGCCCTCGTCGGGTTCGCCCGACGCGACTGGGAGGACCAGGACTTCGCGGAGGTCGTGCACGAGGCCGTTCGCGCTCATGCGCGCACCGAGTTCCGTGAGGAGACCTGGCAGCAGCTGCTGCAGGGCATCCGTTTCGTGCCCGGCGAGTTCGATGACGACGACGCCTTCGTGCGTCTGCGCGAGACGGTCGAGAAGCTCGACATCGAGCGCGGCACGATGGGCAACCACGCGTATTACCTGTCCATCCCGCCCAAGGCGTTCCCGGTCGTCGCCGAACAGCTCAAGAAGTCGGGACTCGTCGACGACACCGCCGACCGACCCGATCGCTGGCGACGCGTCGTGATCGAGAAGCCGTTCGGCCACGACCAGGATTCCGCCCAGGAACTCAACGATGCCCTGCGCTCCGCGTTCCCCGCGGACTCGATCTTCCGCATCGACCACTACCTCGGCAAGGAGACGGTCCAGAACATCCTGGCGCTGCGCTTCGCCAACGAGCTCTACGAGCCGATCTGGAATCGCAACTACGTCGACCACGTGCAAATCACGATGGCCGAGGACATCGGCGTCGGCGGCCGGGCCGGCTACTACGACGGGATCGGCGCGGCGCGCGACGTCATCCAGAACCACTTGCTGCAACTCCTCGCGCTCACCGCGATGGAGGAGCCCATCACCTTCAACGCCGCTGACCTGCGCGCCGAGAAGGAGAAGGTGCTCGCAGCGGTCACCCTCCCGGACGACCTCGAGACCTCCACGGCACGCGGCCAGTACGCCGGAGGCTGGCAGGGCGGCGAGAAGGTTCTCGGCTTCCTCGAGGAAGACGGCATGAATCCGCAGTCGACCACCGAGACCTATGCCGCCATCACCCTCGGCATCAACACACGCCGCTGGGCCGGGGTTCCGTTCTACCTCCGCACGGGCAAGCGTCTCGGCCGCCGCGTCACCGAGATCGCCGTCGTGTTCAAGCGCGCTCCGGAACTGCTCTTCACTCGTTCGCAGACCTCGGGACAGGGTCAGAACGCTCTGGTCATCCGAGTCCAGCCCGACGAGGGCGTGACGATCCGCTTCGGATCGAAGGTGCCCGGCGCCGGCGCGCAGGTGCGCGACGTGACGATGGACTTCGGCTACGGTCACGCGTTCACGGAAGCGAGTCCCGAAGCCTACGAGAGGCTGATCCTCGACGTTCTTCTCGGCGACCCGCCCCTGTTCCCCCGCCACGAAGAGGTGGAGCTGTCCTGGAAGATCCTGGACCCCATCGAGGCGTTCTGGGAGTCGCAGGGCGGTCCCGTCGAACAATACGCTCCCGGATCGTGGGGCCCGGCATCGGCCGATGAGCTCCTCGCCCGCGATGGCCGCACTTGGAGGCGCCCGTGATCATCGATCTGCCCGACACCACCGTCAGCAAGATCAGCCGCGCGCTGGTCAGCGTCCGCGAGGAAGGCGGCGCCGTCGCGCTCGGTCGCGTTCTGACGCTCGTGATCGTCACGCGCGAGGCCGCGATGGAAGAGGCCATCGACGCCGCCAATGACGCGTCCCGCGAACACCCGATGCGCGTGATCGTGCTGATGATCAACGCCGATGACGACGAGGAACCGCGCCTCGACGCACAGATCCGCGTCGGCGGCGACGCCGGCGCGAGTGAGGTCGTGACGCTGCATGCACACGGCGAAGCGGGCGATTCCAACCTCGAGAGCCTCGTGACCGGCTTGTTGCTGTCGGATGCGCCCGTCGTCGTCTGGTGGCCGAATCAGACGCCCGAACACGTCTCGGAGACCTCGATCGGCCGCATCGCGCAGCGACGGATCACCGACGCGGCGACCAAGTCCGACCCCGCGGCATGGGTCGCGTCGCTGGGCGAGCACTATGCCCCCGGTGACACCGACCTCGCGTGGACACGCCTCACGCGCTGGCGCGAGCAGCTGGCCGCGATCCTGGACCAGCCGCCCTACGAGCCGGTGACGTCCGTCCGGGTGCGGGGCGCCGCCGACTCGCCGTCCACCGCGCTGCTCGCCGCCTGGCTCCGGCTCGCCCTCGACGTACCGGTGGATTGGGGCTACCTCGACCCCGCCGACTGGCCTCACGGGATCAAGAACGTGACTCTCGTCCGAGAGAGCGGCGAGGTCACGCTCGAGCGTCCCGAATCCGGCGTGGCTGTCCTGACTCAGCCGGGGCAGCCCACCCACGAGCTCGCGTTCCCGCGCCGCACGCTTCGAGAGTGCCTGGCCGAGGAGCTGAGGCGTCTGGACGCCGACGTGCTGTACGGTCGGGTCATCACCGAAGGGTGGACGCGCTTGGACCGACCATCGAAGGGTCTGCATGACTGAGCATCTCGTCGAGAAGAGCGTCGTGATCGCCGCAGATCCCGACGCTCTCGCGCACGCCGTAGCCGATCGATTCCTTCACCGGCTGCGCAAGCGCATCGACGAGGGCGCCACGGCGCACATCTCGCTCACCGGGGGTTCGATGGGCGGGCGGGTCCTCGCCGCGGCCCGGGAGCAGGCGCAGGGGATCGACTGGTCGCGGGTCCATGTCTGGTGGAGCGACGAGCGCTTCCTGCCTCGCGGCGACCCGGAGCGCAACGAGACGCAGGCGCGTGAGGCCCTTCTGGACCACATCGACGTTCCGCTCGAGAACGTGCACGCGATGGCTTCCAGCGATGGTCTGCACGATCTCGAAGGCGCGGCCGCGGCATACGCGGACGATCTCGCGACGTTCGCCGCCGATGGCCAGCTCTGGCCACGCTTCGACATCGCTTTCCTGGGTGTCGGACCCGACGGTCACATCGCATCGCTCTTCCCGGACAGGCCCGAGATTCTCATCGTGGACCGGGCGGTCGTCGGGGTGACGGACTCCCCCAAGCCGCCTGCCGTCCGTCTGACCATGACACGCCCGGTCATCAACTCATCTCAGCGCGTGTGGATGGTGATGGCGGGGCCCGACAAAGCCCCTGCTCTCGGTCTGGCCCTCGCCGGTGCGAGCTACACGAGCGTCCCCGCCGCCGGTGCGAAGGGTCGCGGACGAACCGTGTTCTTCGTGGATCAGGCGGCAGCCGCGCAGGTCCCCCCGGAGCTGATCGACCGGGAGTACTGATCCGACAGAAGAGGCGCCGGACCCGCGACGGGTCCGGCGCCTCTTCTGTCGGCGCGTCGTCAGGCCTGGCCGCGACGCTCCCGCAGCTGGGTCAGCGCCTCGTCGAGAAGCTGCGCCGCCTCATCGTCGGAGCGACGTTCCTTGACGTAGGCAAGATGGGTCTTGTAGGGCTCGGTCTTCGCCACGGCGGGCGGGTTCTCCTTGTCTCGCCCCGCCGGAAGGCCCGAGTGCGGCGAGTCGATCACGTCGGGGATCTCGGCCGGATCGATATCCGCGACGAAGTAGCGCACGGTCTCGTTCCCCAGCGCATCCCAGTACGAGATCGCGACGCGGTCGGCGTGGTAGCCGTGATCCTGTTCGCCCATGGGGCCGGCACCGACACGCGTGCCGCGGATGGCGTTTCCTCCCGTGGCCATCAGAACGCCTGGAATTTCGTGATGAGGCCGAGGGCGACGATCGACACGAACCACGCCAGCGCGAGGATCACGGTGAACCGGTTGAGGTTGCGCTCCGCGAGACCCGACGAGCCCAGGGCGGAGGTCATGCCGCCGCCGAACATGTCGGACAGGCCGCCGCCACGCCCTTTGTGGAGAAGAATGAGGAGGGTGAGCAGGAGACTGGTCACACCCAGCAGCACCTGCAGCACGAACTCGAGGATCTGCACTGGTTCCATACACCTTTCGTCGACCGCGTCGGATCGCACAAGGGTTCAGTATACGCAAGCGACACCCCGACCGCCGATGAGAGGCGGCCAGGGTGTGTCGCTCACACGCCGACGTGCTTCTGGTAGCGGATGATCGAGGAGAACTCGTCGACCAGAAGACTCGCACCGCCGACGAGCGCGCCGTCGATATCGGCCTGCCGCATGAATCCGGCGATGTTCGCCGCCTTGACGGAGCCGCCGTAGAGCACGCGCGTGCGAGCGGCAGCGTCTGCGCCGAGCTCGGACGCGATGACCTCCCGCAGCTTCGCGCAGACATCCTGTGCCTGCTCGGCCGTGGCGGCTTGACCCGATCCGATCGCCCACACCGGCTCGTAGGCGACGACGATGTCGGCGGTCGCCGGTACATCGTGCAGCGCCGCCTTCAGCTGAGCAACCGGAACGGCGCTGGCGCCGTGCTTCTCGAGGTCCTCCGCCGTTTCACCGACACAGATCACCGGCACGAGCTCGTGCTTCAGCGCCGCCTGCACCTTGGCCGCTACGACCTCATCCGACTCTGCGTGGTATTCGCGACGCTCGGAGTGTCCGATGATCACGTATCCGCAGTCGAGCTTGCTCAAGAACGCGCCCGAGATCTCGCCCGTGTAGGCACCGGAGTCCTTGACCGAGAGGTCCTGCGCGCCGAGCGCGAAGGGGATCTTGTCCGCGTCGAGCAGCGTCTGCACGGTCCGAAGGTCGGTGAACGGCGGGAAGAGGGCGACCTCGACGCTGCCGTCCTCGTGCTTGGCGTCTTTGAGGGTCCAGTGCAGCTTCTGCACGAACGCCACCGCCTGCAGGTGGTCGAGGTTCATCTTCCAGTTGCCGGCGATGAGCGGGGTGCGCGCATCGGAGGTGTTCACTGCTGCCATCCGAGGACCTCCAGTCCGGGGAGCTTCTTTCCTTCGAGGAACTCGAGGCTCGCGCCACCACCGGTCGAGATGTGGCCGAAGTCGGTGTCAGCGAAGCCGAGCTGTCGCACCGCGGCCGCGGAATCGCCACCGCCGACGACGCCGAGACCGTCGACCTCCGACAACGCGCGAGCGACGGCCCGCGTGCCCGACTCGAACGCCGGCATCTCGAACACGCCCATGGGCCCGTTCCAGAAGACGGTGCGGCTGTCACGGATGCGCGCCGCGAACTCGTCGGCCGTGCGGGGCCCGATGTCCAGTCCCAATCCGGACGCACCGAAGGCGGTCGCTTCGAGCGCGTCCGCCGGAGCGACCTCGTGATCGGCATCCGCCGCGAAGGCCGACGCGACGACCGCGTCGACGGGCAGGACGATCTCGACGCCGCGCTCCTCGGCGGAGGCGATGTATCCCTTGACGGTCTCGAGCTGGTCCTCCTCGAGGAGACTCGAGCCGACCTTGTGCCCCTTGGCCGCCAGGAACGTGAACATCATGCCACCGCCGATCAGGAGACGATCGACGCGGGGCAGGAGGTGTTCGATCACACCGAGCTTGTCGCTGACCTTGGACCCGCCGAGCACCACGGTGTAGGGCCGTTCGGGCGTCTCGGTGAGTCGATCGAGCACCTCGAGCTCTTTGGCGATGAGCAGACCGGCAGCGGAGGGCAGCAGTTCCGCGAGGTCGTAGACACTCGCCTGCTTGCGGTGCACGACGCCGAAGCCGTCGGACACGAGCGCATCCCCGAGCTCTGCGAGCTGGCCGGCGAATGCGCGGCGTTCCGAATCGTCCTTCGCGGTCTCACCCGCATTGAAGCGCAGGTTCTCGATCACGGCGATGTCACCGTCTTCGAGGGAGGAGACCGCATCATGAGCCGACTCGCCGACGGTGTCGCGTGCGAAGGCGACGGGCTTGCCGAGCAGCTCGGACAGGCGCTGCGCGACCGGCGCGAGGCTGTAGGCGGCGTTGGGCTCGCCGCCGGGGCGGCCCAGGTGCGAGCACACCACGAGGCGTGCTCCCTGGTTGATGAGAGCGTTGAGCGTCGGCAGGGATGCCCGCACACGACCATCGTCCGTGATGACCCCGTCCCGCAGCGGGACGTTCAGATCACAACGGACGATGACGCGCTTGCCTGCGAGCGAACCCAGGTTGTCGAGGGTGCGCAGTGCCATGGCGTGGATCAGAGCTTCGAGGCGACGAGCTCGGTGAGGTCGACCAGACGGTTCGAGTAGCCCCACTCGTTGTCGTACCACGACGACACCTTGACGAGGTTTCCGCTGACGTTGGTCAGGCCGGCATCGAAGATCGACGAGTGCGGGTCGTGGACGATGTCGGTCGAGACGATCGGGTCGGCGTTGTAGGCCAGGTAGCCGGCGAGCTCGCCCTCGGCCGCCGCCTTCTCGTATGCGGCGTTGATGGTCTCCTTGGTGAGACCCTCGGTCGGCGTGATCAGCGTGAGGTCGACGATCGAGCCGGTGGGGATCGGCACCCGGTAGGAGGACCCGCTCAGCTTGCCGTTGAGCTCGGGCAGCACCAGGCCGATGGCCTTCGCCGCGCCGGTCGACGCGGGAACGATGTTCAGGGCCGCCGCCCGAGCGCGGTGCAGGTCGCCGTGCGGGCCGTCCTGCAGGTTCTGGTCTGCCGTGTAGGCGTGCGCGGTCATCATGAAGCCGCGCTCGATGCCGAAGTTGTCGTTGAAGACCTTGGCCAGCGGCGCCAGGCAGTTCGTGGTGCACGACGCGTTGGAGATGACGTGCATGGTCGCCGGGTCGTACTCGGCGTCGTTGACGCCCATGACGAAGGTGCCGTCGACGTCGGTGCCGGGTGCGGAGATGAGCACCTTCTTGGCGCCCCCCTGGATGTGCTTCGAGGCGTCGGCCGCCTTCGTGAAGCGTCCGGTCGACTCGATGACGATGTCCACGCCCAGCTCGCCCCAGGGCAGGTTGGCGGGGTCGCGCTCTTCGAACACCTTGATGCTCTTGCCGCCGACGGTGATGGAGTCGCCGTCGAAGGACACGTCCTCGGCGAGGCGGCCGCCGACGGAGTCGTACTTGAGGAGGTGGGCGAGGGTCTTGTTGTCGGTGAGGTCGTTCACCGCGACGATCTCGAGGTCCGCACCCTGCTCGAGGGCGGCGCGGAGAAAGTTGCGTCCAATGCGGCCGAAGCCGTTGATACCGATCTTGACAGTCACGGAGTTGCTCCTGAGGTGTCGTGCGCGGGTGCGCGATTGTTGCGATTCAGTCGGACAGCGGCGTCCCGGCGAGCGTTCCCGCCGGGACGCCCGCGCTCGCTATGACAGTACCAGCAGGCCCGAGGTCTTCTCACGGGCGGCGTCGAAGCGCTGCGCGACGTTCTGCCAGTTCGCGATGTTCCAGACCGCCTTGACGTAGTCGGCCTTCACGTTGAGGTAGTCGAGGTAGAACGCGTGCTCCCACATGTCCAGCTGGAAGATCGGCACGGTGCCCATCGCCGTGTTCGCCTGCTGGTCGAACAGCTGCTGGATGATGAGCTGCTCGCCGATCGGGTCCCAGCTGAGGACCGCCCATCCGGAACCCTGGATGCCGGTGGCCGCCGCGGTGAAGTGCGCCTGGAACTTCTCGAATCCGCCGAAGAACTCGTCGATCGCGGCGGCGAGCTCGTTCCCCTCCGGACGTCCGCCGCCCTCGGGCGAGAGGTTCGTCCAGAAGATGGAGTGGTTCACGTGGCCGCCGAGGTTGAACGCGAGGTCCTTCTCGAGCTTGTTGACGTTCGCGAGACTGCCCGTCTCGCGGGCCTCCGCGAGCTGCTCGAGCGCCGTGTTGGCACCCGTCACGTAGGTCTGGTGATGCTTGTCGTGGTGCAGCTGCATGATCTTGCCGCTGATGTGCGGCTCGAGTGCCGCGTAGTCGTAGGGGAGGTCGGGCAAGGTGTACGTCGCCATATTCTCTGCTTCCTAGTCGGCGTCGCGCCGAGAGCCCCGGCGCGGCGAGGGTGACCTTGTCATCCTATCGACGGTGGGCAGGGTGGTGAGGGGGTTGCCTCCCCCGCCGGGCGTGTTCTACACGCCCGATGCCTCATTCCTCGACGCCGATGGGGACCGCCGACTCAGTGCCCGGAACTCCGTCGACCTCGGCCTTCTTGTCGGCCATCGCCAGGAGCCGACGTATGCGTCCAGCGACGGCGTCCTTGGTCATCGGCGGGTCGGCGTGGTGACCCAGCTCGTCGAGGCTGGCGTCACGGTGGGCGAGCCGGAGCTCTCCGGCCTGCTTGAGATGGTCGGGAACCTCGTCACCGAGGATCTCCAGCGCACGCTCGACGCGTGCGCACGCGGCGACCGCCGCCTGAGCGGATCGACGCAGGTTGGCGTCGTCGAAGTTGACGAGGCGGTTCACTCCGGCGCGGACTTCGCGGCGCTGCCTCATCTGATCCCAGTCGGCGGCGGCCTTCGCGGCTCCCATCTGCGCGAGGGTGAGCCGGATCGCCTCCCCCTCCCGCACGACGACGCGCGGGATGCCGCGGACTTCCCGCGCCTTCGCGGGGATGCTCAGCCGATGGGCGGCCCCGACGAGGGCCATCGCGGCCTCGGAGGACGGGCAGGCGACTTCGAGCGAGGCGGATCGACCCGGCTCGCTGAGCGACCCCGATGCGAGGAACGCACCGCGCCAGACCGCGGCGAGGTCTTCCCGTGAGCCGGTGGTGAGCTTGTTGGGCAAGCCACGCACCGGGCGCCGCCGCTGGTCCAGGAGGCCGGTCTGCCGCGCGAGCGTCTCACCGCCGTCGATGACGCGCACCGCGACGTGGCCGCCGGCACGGCCCGCCGAACTCTGCACGTGCGCGAGCTCGGGTCGCACGCCGTAGAGCTCCACCAACTCCCGCGCGACCCGTCGGGCGAGGACATCGGAATCGAGCTCGGCCTCGACCGCGACGCGGTTGGCGATCGAGTGGAGCCCTCCCGAGAAACGGAGCAGTGACGTCAGCTCGGCCACGCGGGCCGTCGGTCGCGGGTCTCGTACGGCGACGAGTTCGGCCTTCACGTCGGCAGTCAGCGACACGTGTCTCCTCGGTCTTTCTGGGGTGGAACGATCCTCCAGCCTACTCGCGACCGAGGTCGCGATGGGTCAGGCGAACGGCCACTCCGGGCGTGCCCGACAGGCGTGAGGCCAGTTCCCGGGCCGTGGCCACCGACCGGTGCTTGCCGCCGGTGCATCCCACGGCGATCACGGAGTGTCGCTTGTTCTCCCGCTGATACCCCTCCAGGACCGGCGCGAGCGCGGCGGCGTACGCATCGATGAACGCCGCCGCGCCGGGCGCGGCCAGCACGACGTCGCGCACGGCGTCGTCCTCCCCGGTCAGCGCGCGCAGCTCCTCGTGCCAGTACGGGTTCGGCAGGAACCGCATGTCGGCCACGTGGTCGGCGTCCGGCGGGAGACCGTACTTGAAGCCGAAGCTCATGATGGTCAGGGTGTGCCGCGCGGCGCCCTCGTCGGCGAAGAGCTCGGCGACCCGTGTCGCGAGCTGGTGGATGTTCAGCGCCGACGTGTCGACGATGACATCGGCGTCCTCGCGGACGGGGGCGAGCCTCGTGCGTTCGGCGCGAATGCCGTCGACGATCGTGCCATCGCCCTGAAGAGGATGCGGGCGACGCACGGCCTCGAAGCGGCGCACGAGCACGGTGTCCGACGCGTCGAGGAACAGCACCCGGATCGGGCGCCGCGAGCGCAGTGCCCGCATCGCCTCCGGAAGCTCGGAGAAGAGGCCGCGGCCCCGCACGTCGACGACGACGGCCACCCGGGGCAGCGCTCCCCCGGCGATCTCCGTCAGATCCAGCAGCGGCTTGAGCATCTGCGGAGGCAGGTTGTCCACGACGTACCAGCCCAGGTCTTCCAGGGCGTTCGCCGCGGTGGACCTTCCGGCACCGGACATCCCGGTGACGATCAGCATCTCGCCGACCTGCGGGGTCTGATCGTCCTCCGTCATCGCGCCCTCCGTCATCACGTCCAGCCTAGCGAGCGGTGAGGTGGGTATGAATCGAGGCCGCGAGCTTCGGACCGACGCCCGGAAGCTCCTGGATCTGCTCGGTCGTCGCTTCGCGGAGGGCCGCGACAGACCCGAAGTGACGCAGAAGAGCCTTGATGCGCGCATCACCCAGCCCCGGCACCTCGGCCAGGACGGTCTGGATGTCGCGTCGCCGCCGCTTGCGCTGATGCGTGATGGCGAACCGGTGTGCCTCGTCGCGCAGACGCTGCAGAAGATACAGCGCTTCGGAGGTGCGCGGCAGGATCACCGGGTAGTCCTCCCCGGGCAGCCAGACCTCCTCCAGCCGCTTGGCGATGCCGCACAGCGCGATCTCGGGGTGTCCGGCCTCATCGAGTGCGCGAGCCGCCGCCTCGACCTGCGGCTTCCCGCCGTCGACCACGAGCAGCTGCGGACGGTAGGCGAACCGCGGCTTCCTGCGCTCGGTGACGACCTCGCCCGACGCCACCGGGTCGGCCACGGGATCTGCTTCGGGCTGATCGAGGTAGGCCAGACGCCGACGCAGCACCTGCCGGATCGAGTCGGTGTCGTCGGTGGTCTCGGGAATGCCGAACGAACGGTACTGATCCTTCCGGGGCAGACCGTCTTCGAAAACCACCATCGACGCCACCACGTTCGTACCGGCGAGGTGCGAGACGTCGTAGCACTCGATACGGAGAGGAGCCTCGTGCAGGTCCAGCGCCTCCTGCAGGTCGGTCAGCGCCTGCGACCGCGCGACGTAGTCGCTCGTGCGACGGGTCTTGTGCAGGTTGAGCGCCTGCTGCGCGTTCAGCGTCGCCGTCGCCAGCAGCTCGGCTTTACGGCCGCGCCGGGCGACCTGGAGCGACACCGGGCGACCCCGCCGGTCGCGAAGCCATTGTTCGAGCTCCGCGGCGTCCTCGGGCAGCGAGGGGACGAGCACCTGCTTCGGGATGTCGGTGTCGGCCGCCTCGCCGTAGGTGCGCTGCAGCACCTGCTCGACGAGGTCCGCACCCGAGATGTCGAGTTCCTTTTCGATCGTCGTGGCGTGAACGCCGCGCACACGCCCGCCACGCACGACGAAGTGCTGCACCGTCGCGGCCAGCTCGTCCTCGGCGATCCCGAACAGGTCGGCGTCGGTGTCTTCGGTCAGCACGAGCGCGCTCTTGCCCAGCACGGCCTCGATGGCCCCGAGCTGATCGCGATAGACCGCTGCGGCTTCGTAATCCATGGCGGCGGACGCCTCGCGCATCCGAGCGGTCAGTTCTCGGGCGAACCGCTGGTCGCCGCCCGACATGAAGGCGACGAAGTCCTGCACGATCGCGCGATGCTCGTCGACGGTGACCCGCATGGAGCACGGCCCCCCGCAGCGACCGATCTGGCCCGGGAAGCACGGCCGGCCGGTCGCCATCGCCTTCTTGTAGCTGGAGTCGCTGCAGGTGCGGATGGGGAAAACCTTGATCAGCTGATCGATGGTGTCGTGCACCGCCCAGACCTTCGGGTACGGGCCGAAGTACTTCGCACCCTTGATCCGTCGATTGCGGGTGACGATCACGCGAGGAGCTTCGTCGGCGAGGGTGATCGCCATGAACGGATAGGACTTGTCGTCGCGATACTTGACGTTGAACGGCGGATCGAACTCCTTGATCCACATGTACTCCAGCTGCAGGGAGTCCACGTCCGTGGCGACGACCGTCCACTCGACCGACGACGCCGTCGTCACCATCCGCCGCGTGCGCTCGTGGAGCGTGTGCAGCGGAGCGAAGTAGTTCGACAGCCGGGCACGCAGATTCTTCGCCTTGCCGACGTAGAGCACGCGACCGTCCGCGTCCCGGAATCGGTACACACCGGGGTCGGTCGGTATCTCCCCCGGCTTGGGCTTGTAGGGAAGCGGCGACATCGGGTCAGCCGGCCTTGCGCGCCTGGGCGCGCTCGGCCGGGAACAGCACCTCGGCGAGGAAGGCGCCCGTGTGACTCTCCGCCACGCGGGCGAGATCCTCCGGGGTGCCGGTCGCGACGAGCGTGCCGCCGCCGGAACCCCCCTCGGGTCCGAGGTCGATGATCCAGTCGGCCGACTTGATCACGTCGAGGTTGTGCTCGATGACGATCACCGAGTTCCCCTTGTCGACCAAGCCGTTCAAGACCTCGAGCAGCCGCCTGACGTCTTCGAAGTGCAGTCCGGTCGTCGGCTCGTCGAGCACGTAGATGCTGCGCCCGTTCGAGCGCCGCTGCAACTCGGTGGCGAGCTTCACGCGCTGGGCCTCGCCACCCGACAGCGTCGTCGCCGACTGGCCGAGGCGCACATATCCCAAGCCGACGTCGACCAGGGTCTTCAGGTAGCGGTGGATGGCCTGGATCGGCTCGAAGAACTCCGCAGCCTCGGAGATCGGCATCTCGAGCACCTCGGCGATGTTCTTGCCCTTGTAGTGCACCGACAGGGTGTCGCGGTTGTACCGCTTTCCGTGGCACACCTCGCAGTCGACGTAGACGTCGGGGAGGAAGTTCATCTCGATCTTGATGGTGCCGTCTCCGGAGCACGCCTCGCAGCGCCCGCCCTTGACGTTGAAGCTGAATCGCCCCGGCTGGTACCCGCGGGCTTTGGCCTCCGGCGTCTCGCTGAACAGGCCGCGGATGCGGTCGAACACTCCCGTGTACGTCGCGGGGTTCGACCGCGGCGTGCGCCCGATCGGCGCCTGATCGACGTGCACGACCTTGTCGAGGTTGTCGAGCCCGGTCACTCGCGTGTGCTTGCCCGGGATGTTCCGCGCGCCGTTCAGGCGCTGGGCGAGCACCCGGTACAGGATGTCGTTCACGAGCGACGACTTTCCCGAACCGCTCACTCCGGTCACGGCGGTCAGCACGCCGAGGGGGAAGTCGACCGTCACGTTGCGGAGATTGTTCTCGCGGGCACCGACGACGGAGATCTGTCGCTTGCGATCGCGCTTGCGCCGCTTCGACGGCGTCGCGATCTCCCGACGGCCGGCCAGGTAGTCGCCGGTGATCGAGTGCCGGTCGGCGAGCAGCTCCGACAGGGGTCCCGAATGTACGACCTCTCCCCCGTCCACACCGGCCCGCGGCCCGATGTCGACGATCCAGTCAGCAGCGTGGATCGTCTCCTCGTCGTGTTCGACGACGATGAGCGTGTTGCCGAGATCGCGCAGGGTCACGAGCGTCTCGATCAGACGACGGTTGTCGCGCTGGTGCAGGCCGATCGAAGGCTCATCGAGCACGTACAGAACACCGGTGAGTCCGGAGCCGATCTGCGTCGCGAGGCGGATGCGCTGCGCCTCACCGCCCGAGAGGGAGCCGGCGGACCTGCTGAGGTTCAGATAGGTCAGACCCACCTGGATGAGGAAGTCCAGGCGAGCGCGGATCTCGCGAAGCACCTGTGCGGCGATCTTCGCCTCACGGTCGGTGAGCGTCATCTCCGCGAAGAATCGCTGCGCATCCGCGAGGCTCAGCCGCGAGGCATCGGCGATCGAGTGGCCGTGCACGCGGACGGCGAGCACCTCGGGCTTCAGGCGCGCACCGTCGCAGACCGGGCAGGGCACCTCGCGCAGATACTCCGACCACCGCTGCCGCTGGGTGTCGGACTCGGCCTGCACGTACTGACGTTCGATGTACGGCACGACGCCTTCGAAACCCGACGAGTAGCGCATCTCGCGGCCGTAGCGGTTCTTCCACTTGACGGTGACCTTGTAGTTCTCGCCGTGCAGCACGGCTTCGCGCACGGCCTGCGGCAGACGCTTCCAGGGCGTGTCGAGCGAGAAGCCGAGGTCGTTCGACAGTCCTTCGAGCAGTCGCTCGTAGTACTGGAAGAGCCCCTTTCCCTGCGTTGTCCACGGGATGATGACGCCCTCGCGGATCGACAGCTCCTCGTCACCGAGCATCAGCTCCGAGTCGACCGACATGCGGGTGCCGAGCCCGGAACACGCCGGACAGGCGCCGAACGGGGCGTTGAACGAGAAGGTGCGCGGTTCGATCTCCGTGAGCTGCAGCGGATGCCCGTTCGGACACGCCAGCTTCTCGGAGAACGACTGCCACGCATCGTCACCTTCCTCGTCGACGAAGTTCACCTGCATGACACCGCCGGCGAGACCGAGTGCGGTCTCCACCGAGTCGGTGACGCGGCCCAGGATGTCGGGGCCGGCGACCAGCCGGTCGACCACGACGGCGATGTCGTGCTTGTAGCTCTTCTTCAGCGTCGGCGGCTCCGCGAGCTGGACCAGGTCGCCATCGACCACGGCGCGCGCGTATCCCTTCGCGGAGAGCTCTTTGAAGAGGTCGACGAACTCACCCTTCTTCTGGGTGACCACGGGCGCCACGATCTGGTAGCGCGTGCGGTCGGGCAGCTCCATCAGCTGGTCGGCGATCTGCTGGACCGTCTGACGCTGGATGATCTCGCCGCACTCCGGGCAGTGGGGCACTCCGATGCGGGCCCACAGCAGGCGCATGTAGTCGTGGATCTCGGTGATCGTGCCCACCGTCGAGCGCGGGTTGCGGTTCGTCGACTTCTGGTCGATCGACACCGCCGGGCTCAGACCCTCGATGAAGTCGACGTCGGGTCTGTCCACCTGCCCGAGGAACTGACGTGCGTAGGCACTCAGCGACTCGACATAGCGACGCTGTCCTTCCGCGAAGATCGTGTCGAAGGCGAGACTCGACTTGCCCGACCCCGACAGACCCGTGAAGACGACGAGCGAATCGCGCGGGATGTCGAGGTCGACGTCCTTCAGATTGTGCACGCGAGCGCCGCGCACGCTCAGCTTGTCGCTCGAGACGGCGGCGGATTTTCCGGTGAGGGGAACGGGGACGATGGGCACCCGTCAAGTGTAGGCGGGACCTCCGACATCGGCTCCGGGCCCACGTTCGCCCGCGGCGCACGCGGCAGCTCGCCGGGCGAGCGTCCGTCAGCCGATCAGCGGGAGAGCAGTTGCCGCTTCGAGCTCAGCACGCCGGTGTCGAACCCGGCGAGATGCAGGCCGCCGTGGAATCGCGCGTGCTCGATCTTGATGCACCGGTCCATGACCACGGCGAGCCCGGCGTCCTCCGCGATCGCCGCCGCCTCCTCGTTCCACGACCCCAGCTGGAGCCACAGCGCGGCGGCGCCGACCTCGACGGCTTCCCGAGCGACGCCCGGAAGGTCGTCGTGGCGACGGAAGACGTCGACGAGATCGGGGACGACCGGCAGGTCAGACAGGGATGCGTACGCCGGCCGGCCCAGGATCGACGTGGCCCGGGGGTTCACGAAGTAGACGTCGTAGGGCGAGCTGCTCGTGAGGTACGTCGCGACGAAATAGCTCGCGCGGGCGGGATTGTCGGAGGCGCCGACGATCGCCACCGACCGCGTGCGCCGCAGCAGGTCGTGGCGCGCCTGGGCGCCGGGAGCCTGCCACGTGCGATCGGCCGAAGCCGGCGGCGCGGTGGGCAGGGCGCAGAAGGCGGAATCGGTCATCGGGTCGCTCCCGTCGCTTCGGTGAGGGCCTGGTCGAGATCCCAAACGATGTCCTCGGGGTCCTCGAGCCCGACGGAGATCCGGATGAGGTCAGCCGGGGTCCCCGCTGTGATCAGCTGCTCGGGTGTGAGCTGGCGGTGGGTGGTCGAGGCGGGGTGGATCACCAGGGTGCGCGCGTCGCCCACGTTCGCCAGGTGCGAGGCGAGGGTCACCGAGTCGATGAAGGTCTCCCCCGCCTTGCGCGCGGCCGCCTCTCGGGCCGCGTCGTCGTCGAATCGTCCTGCCGGGGCCACGCCGAAGGCGAACACCGCCCCGGGGCCGAGAGGCAGATACCGGCGCGCACGCTCGGCGTGCGGATGATCGTCCAGTCCCGCCCAGGTCACGAAGGACACCCGCGGGTCGGCCCGGAGCCACTCCGCGACGATCCTCGCGTTGGCGAGGTGCGCATCCATGCGCTGCGGCAGCGTCTCGATTCCCTGCAGCAGCGTGAAGGCGGCCTGCGGGTTGAGCGACGGGCCGATGTCACGCAGCTGTTCGCTGCGGAGCTTGGTGAGGAAGCCGTACTCGCCGAAGTTGTCCCACCACTTGATGCCCCCATAGGAGGCCACCGGCTCGGTCATCGCGGGGAAGGTGCCGTTGCCCCAGTCGAACGTGCCGGCCTCGACCACGACACCGCCGAGAGCGGTGCCGTGACCGCCGAGGAACTTCGTGACCGAGTGGATGACGATGTCGGCGCCGTGCTCGATGGGGCGCAGGAGGTACGGCGTCGCCAGCGTCGCGTCGACGACGAGCGGCACACCCGCATCATGCGCGACCTTCGCGAGTCCGGCGATGTCGGCGATCTCCCCACCGGGATTCCCGATCGCCTCGGTGTAGACGACCTTCGTCTCCGGCCGGATCGCGGCGGCGTAGTCGGCGGGATCCGATGAGGCGACGAATGTCGTCTCGACGCCGAACCGCCGCAGCGTGACGTCGAGCTGCGTGATCGTTCCGCCGTAGAGCTGCGCCGACGCGACGACGTGGTCTCCTGCGCCGACGAGCGCGGCGAACGTGATGAACTCCGCGCTCATGCCGCTCGCGGTTGCGACCGCGCCGATCCCGCCTTCGAGGGATGCCATGCGCTCCTCGAGCGCGGCGACGGTCGGATTGCCGATGCGGGAGTAGATGTTGCCGTACTTCTGAAGCGCGAAGAGATTCCCCGCGTCGGCGGCGTCGTCGAAGACGAACGAGCTCGTGTGGTAGATCGGCACCGCGCGAGCACCGGTGGCCGCATCCGGGGTGCCCCCGGCGTGCAGCGCGCGCGTGCGGAAGCCGAATCGATGCTCGGTCACTCGTTCTCCTTGTCCTCGGCGGGTGTCGCCGACTGGCCGGCGCCCTTCAGGCGTGCGATCGCGTCGCGGACGCCGTCGACGGCATCGGGGTTCTGCAGGGATGTGATGTCGCCCAACACGTCACCCTGCCACATCTGCACCAGCAGTCGGCGCATGATCTTGCCCGAGCGGGTCTTCGGCAGATCGGGCACGACGATGACGTGAGCGGGCTTGGCCACGGGGCCGATCTCGACCGCGACCTGAGCGCGGAGCGTCTCGATGTCGACCGGTTCGCGCAGGACGACGAAGGCGGCGACGGCATGACCGGTGATCGGATGCGCCACGCCGGCGACCCCCGCCTCTCCGACGGCGGGATGAGCGACGAGTGCCGACTCGATCTCGATCGTCGACAGCCGGTGACCGGAGACGTTGACGACATCGTCGAGCCGGCCGAGCACGCGGATCGCGCCGTCCTGGTCCACCGTCGCGGAGTCCCCGGCCACGTAGTATCCGCCCCACTCGCCGTGTCCGGCGAATCGCGACCAGTAGGAGTCGCGGTAGCGCTCCGGGGATCGCCAGATCGTGCGTGCCATCCCCGGCCAGGGACGACGGACGACGAGGGTGCCGGAGCGGCCCGGCGCGACCGGTTCGCCGTCGTCGTCGACAACCGCGGCGTCGATGCCCGGCAGCGGAACCGTGGCCGACCCCGGGGTGAGGGTGGTCGCGCCCGGGAGCGGCGCGATCATCGCGGCCCCCGTCTCGGACTGCCACCAGGTGTCGACGATCGCGAGGCTGTCACGGCCGTGGTTTCGCCGGAACCACATCCATGCCTCCGGATTGATCGCCTCGCCGACTGTGCCGAGCAGTCGCAACGACGTCAGGTCATGCCCGGCCGGCAGCGTGTCGCCCCACCACGTCATGAAGGTGCGGATGAGTGTCGGCGCGGTGTAGTAGACCGTGACGCCGTAGCGCTCGATGATCTCCAGATGCCGTTCGCGATGCGGAGTGTCCGGTGTGCCCTCGTAGATCACCTGCGTCAGTCCGTTGGAGAGCGGTCCGTACAGCTCATACGTGTGCGCTGTCACCCACGCGAGGTCGGCCGTGCACCAGTGCACGTCGTCGGGCTTCGCGTCGAAGTGGCCCCAGTGCGCCCAGCTCGCATGGGTCAGATAACCGCCGGAGGTGTGGACGAGACCCTTCGGCTTCCCCGTCGTTCCCGAGGTGTAGATGATGAACAGCGGATGCTCCGCGTCGAACGCGGCGGGCTCGTGCACCTCCGGAGCGGTCTCCACCACGTCGTGCCACCAGTGGTCGCGCCCCGGTGTCCAGTCGACGTCCTGGCCGGTGCGACGCACCACGAGCACGTGCTCGAGATGCGGGAGTCCGTCGGCGGCGGCATCGGCGGCGGACTTGACCTCGACCGCCTGCCCCCGTCGCCACTGCCCGTCGGAGGTCACCAGGAGCTTCGCACCGGTGTCTTCGAGGCGGAATCGCACGGCTTCCGCCGAGAAACCGCCGAAGACCAGCGAATGCACCGCGCCGATGCGGGCGCAGGCCAGAGCGATGACGACCGTCTCGATGAGCACGGGGAGGTAGACGACCACCCGATCACCGGGCTCGATCCCGAGGTGCTCGAGGGCGTGGGCCGCCTGGGCGACCCGTCGCTGGAGGTCTCGATAGGTGACCGTCACGCGGTCGCCTCGCTCCCCCTCGAAGTGGAGCGCCACCTTCTCGCCGCGCCCGGCGACCACATGACGGTCGACGCAGTTGACCGCCACGTTCAGTCGCCCGCCCTCGTACCAGCGGGCGGCCGGCACGGACAGCTCGCCGTGCTCGTCGCGCACCGGAGGCCGCCACTCGAGCGTCGACGTCCACGGGCGCTCCCACTGGAGTCTGTGGGCGGCGCGGTCCCAGAAGCCGACCGGATCGGCGGCGGCGATCGCATAGGCTTCCGGGCCGACGTTCGCCTGCGCGGCGAAGGTCGGATTCGGCGGAAACGTCCGCTGTTCGATCAGACGCGCCTCGTCGGCGGCCGACGGGAGGGAACCGGACATCTTCACTCCCTCACAGCCAGCGCTTGAGGACGGCTCGCTCGAACAGCGACAGCAGCGCGTTCGTCAGGGTGCCCAAGAGCGCGAGGAGCACGATGGCGAGGATGATCCGGTCGACACGCCCGGTGCTCTGCGACTCCGTGAGGAGGAAGCCCAGCCCCATCGAGGCCCCCACGAGCTCGGCCGCGACGAGGAACAGCCAGGCCTGCGCGAGACCGAGACGAAGGCCGGCGACCATCGAGGGCACCACGGCCGGCAGCTGGATGGTGCGCAGCAACGGCCACCCCCGGAGCCCGAAGGACCGTCCGGCCTCGACCAGGTGCGGGTCGACGCGATGCAGTCCGGCGGCGACCGTCGTGAAGACCGGGAAGAACGCGCCGATCGCGATCAGGGTCACCTTGGAGTCTTCGCCGATCTGCATCCAGAGGATCAGCAGCGGGACCCATGCCAGGGACGGAACCGCACGGAGCGCGACGATCGTCGGGCCGAGCAGAACCTCGCCGGCACGCGACAGGCCGACGATCGCCGCGATGGCGAGACCGACCACGGCGCCGATGGCGAACCCGAGGAGGACGCGCTGGATCGAGATCGCGACATGCACCCACAGCGTGCCGTCCGCAGCAAGCTGAACGGCCGCCTCCACGACCGAGACGGGTGTGGGAAGGCGGTAGGTCGGGATGATCCCCGTCGTCGTGACGAACTGCCACAGCGCGAGGAGCAGCAGCGGCAGTACCAGTCCGCCCGCGATGCGCACGCCGCGACGCGCCCAGAAGGGCGTCGCCGCCGAAGCGGCGCCGCCCTTCCGACGCGTGCCGGTTGTCGTTGCTGTGACGGTCATTCGCTCGTGGCGGCGAGGGCGAACTCGTCGTAGACGATGGTCTCGAGCGCGTCGTCGAGCGCTTCCTGTCCGCCCGCGACATCGCCCGAGTCGACGAGGACCGGCGAGATGCGCTCGAGGACGGCGATCTGGTCCGCGCCCGGGACGCCCGAGACGTCGAGGTTCGAACGCTCGAGGATCACCGTCTCGGCGACCTCGGTGTCCAGACCCGACGCCTCTGCGAGCAGAGCCGCGGTCTCCTCCGGGTTCTCCAGGGCCCAGATGCGGGCCTGCTCGTAGGCATCGACGACGACCTGCGCGACATCGGCGTGGTTGTCGATGAAGTCCTCCGTGGCGTTGAGGAATCCGTACGTGTTGAAGTCGACGTTGCGGTAGATGAGCTGGGCGCCGGAGTCCACCTCGGCACCCGCCATGATCGGGTCGAGACCTGCCCACGCGTCCACCGAACCGCCGGCGAGGGCGGACCATCCGTCGGCGTGCTGCAGGTTCTGCACCTCGACGTCGTCGAGCGAGAGTCCCGCCTCGTCGAGGGTCTGGAGGAGGAAGAAGTACGGGTCGGTGCCCTTCGTGGCGGCGATCGAGGTGCCGGCGAGGTCGTCGACCGACGCGATGTCGCTGTCGGCGTCGACGACGATGGCCGACCATTCCGGCTGCGAGTAGATGTCGATCACCTTGATCGGCGAGCCGTTGGCGCGGGCGAGGAGTGCGGCCGAGCCGGCGGTCGACGCGATGTCGGCCGAGCCGGAGCGGAGCAGCTCGTTCGCCGTGTTCGAACCGGTCGACTGCACCCACTCGACGGTGACGTCGTCGCCGAGGGCATCCTCGATCAGACCCTGGTCGCGCAGCACGAGGCTGAGCGGGTTGTAGGTCGCCCAGTCCAGCGTCAGCTGATCGGTGGACCATTCACCGGTAGCCTCGGCACTGTCGGTCGTGTTGCCGGCGTTCTCGCCGGCGATGCAGCCGGTGGCGAGCATCGCCATCGCACCGGCGAGGGCGATCGCGGGTACGGTTCGGCGAATGGCGGTGCTCATGGGGTCTCCTCAGGAGTCTTGTAGTGGTGGGTGTGCACGCCGAGTCCCTCGAGGAGGGTGGCGCGCAGGTCCGTGAACGCGCTGTCTGCGCGATCGCGGGGTCGGGTCCCGGCGACCGGGAGGATCTGGGCGATGGAGCGCGCATCGGGCCCCGCCGAGCGCAGCGATGACAGCAGCACGACGCGGTCCGCGAGGTAGAGCGCTTCCTCGACATCGTGGGTGACCAGCAGAATCGTGGTCGGCTGCGCGGCGTGGATCTCGAGCAGCAGGTCTTGCATGCGCAGACGCGTCAGCGCGTCCAGCGCGGCGAACGGCTCATCCAGGAGCAGGACGTCGGGGTTGCGCGCGAGAGCGCGCGCAAGGGACGCACGCTGGGCCATGCCACCGGAGACCTCGCGTGGGCGAAGATTCGACGCGTGGTCGAGGCCGACCAGTTCGAGGAGTTCGCGCACCCGCTCGCGACCGGCGGCGCGGGCCGACCGGCGTGAGCCGCGCACGCGCGGGAGCCCGAGCTCCACGTTCTGCGACAGCGTGCGCCACGGCAGCAGACGAGGCTCTTGGAAGGCGATCGCCGCGCGTTCGTCGGTGTCGGCCAGCCGATCGCCGTCGACGGTGATCGCGCCGTCAGTGGGCTGGTCGAGACCGGCGACGAGACGAAGCAGCGTGGACTTGCCGCATCCTGACGCCCCGATCACCGCGACGATCTCCCCAGCCGGCAGCTCCAGGTCGACGCCGCGCAGTACGTCGACGGCGCCGTTCGGCGTGCCGAACGTGCGCCCGACGCTGTCGAGGCGCACGGCACCTCCGCGCGACGGCGTGGTGGCCGAGGCAGGGGCGTCGAGTGTCGTGGTCACGCAGTAAGAGTGACAGAGCCGCGTCGGTGTGACGAACCAGGCGCAACATCATGAAACATTCGCCGTGGCGGTTTCCACCTCCGGCGATGCGCAAGCGAGCCCGTCGGTCCTCAGGCGTGACCGGCGCGCTCCATGGCGCGAAGCTCCTTCTTGAGGTCCTGCACCTCGTCTCGGAGGCGTGCCGCCAGCTCGAACTTCAGCTCGGTGGCCGCCGCGAGCATCTGATCGGAAAGATCCTGGATGGTCGTCTCGAGTTGCTGGGCTCCCTCAGCAGCGATCCCCTCTCGGCGCAGCTGCGGTGTCGGAGACGTGCCCTTGCCGCTCTTCGTCTTGGCGGCGTCTTTGCGCGAGAGCATGTCGTTGGTGTCGGAAGCCTCCCGCGCCAGCACCTCGGTGATGTCGGCGATGCGCTTTCGCAGCGGCTGCGGATCGATGCCGTGCTCGGTGTTGTATGCGATCTGCTTCTCGCGGCGCCGCTCGGTCTCGTCGATCGCGTTCCGCATGGAGTCGGTGACGGTGTCCGCGTACATGTGCACCTGTCCGGAGACGTTTCGCGCGGCGCGCCCGATCGTCTGGATGAGCGAGGTGCCCGACCGCAGGAATCCTTCTTTGTCGGCATCGAGGATCGACACCAGCGAGACCTCCGGCAGATCGAGACCCTCGCGGAGGAGGTTGATGCCGACGAGCACGTCGTAGACGCCGGCACGCAGCTCGGTGAGGAGCTCGACGCGGCGCAGGGTGTCGACGTCGGAGTGCAGGTATCTCACGCGCACGCCGTGCTCGCCCAGGAAGTCCGTGAGCTCTTCCGCCATCTTCTTCGTCAACGTGGTGACCAGAACGCGCTCGTCGCGCTGCACACGCACCCTGATCTCCTCGAGCAGATCGTCGATCTGCCCCTTCGAGGGCTTGACGATGATCTCCGGGTCGACGAGGCCGGTGGGGCGGATGATCTGCTCGACGATGCCGTCGGCGATGCCCATCTCGTATCGTCCCGGCGTCGCGGACAGATACACGCTCTGCCCGATCCGCTCCTTGAACTCGTCCCAGCGCAGCGGACGGTTGTCCATGGCACTCGGGAGCCGGAAGCCGTGATCGACGAGAGTTCGCTTGCGTGACGCGTCACCCTCGTACATCGCCCCGATCTGCGGCACCGTCACGTGCGACTCGTCGATGACCAGGAGGAAGTCGTCGGGGAAGAAGTCCAGCAGGGTGTGCGGCGGCTCCCCCACCGAACGCCCGTCGAGGTGCCGTGAGTAGTTCTCGATTCCGGAGCAGAAGCCCAGCTGCTGAAGCATCTCCAGATCGAAGGTCGTGCGCATGCGCAGGCGCTGGGCCTCCAGGAGCTTGTTCTGGGATTCCAGCTCCGTCAGCCGTTCCGCGAGCTCGTCTTCGATCGTGCCGATCGCCCGCTGCACGGTCTCGGTGGCGGCGACGTAGTGCGACGCGGGGAAGATCGGCACGGACTCCATCTTCTGCACCACATCACCGGTGAGCGGGTGGAGCATGTAGAGCGCCTCGATCTCATCGCCGAACATCTCGATCCGGATCGCGTACTCCTCGTACACCGGGATGATCTCGATCGTGTCACCGCGCACGCGGAAGTTGCCGCGCGAGAAGTCGACGTCGTTGCGGTTGTACTGCATGGAGATGAACTTGCGGATGAGCGCATCGCGGTCATAGCGCTCGCCCACCTGCAGGGCCACCATGGCTCGCAGGTACTCCTCGGGCGCACCGAGGCCGTAAATGCAGGACACCGTCGACACCACGACGACGTCGCGGCGCGAGAGCAGCGCGTTGGTGGTGGAGTGGCGGAGCCGCTCGACCTCCGCGTTGACGGAGGAGTCCTTCTCGATGAAGGTGTCCGTCTGCGGCACGTACGCCTCGGGCTGGTAGTAGTCGTAGTAGGACACGAAGTACTCGACCGCGTTGTGCGGCATCAGGTCGCGGAACTCGTTCGCCAGCTGCGCCGCGAGCGTCTTGTTGTGCGCGAGTACGAGCGTCGGCCGCTGGACCGCCTCGATGAGCCAGGCTGTCGTGGCCGACTTCCCCGTTCCCGTGGCACCGAGAAGCACCACGTCGGTCTCCCCGGCATTGATACGCGCGGCGAGATCGGCGATCGCCTGCGGTTGGTCGCCGCTGGGGGCGTACTCGCTGACGACTTCGAACGGGCGCACGGAACGTGTGGTCTGCACCCTTCCAGGGTAGGTGCGCCCTCCGACATCGGCGCGGGAGTCTCAGCCGAAGCCGCCGCCGGCGTCGAATCCGCCGAAACCGCCGGCGTCGAATCCCCCGACTCCCCCGTCGAAGCCCGCGCCGTCGTAGCCGCCGCCGGCTGCGCTGGCTTCGACGCCCGTGATGTCCCCCACCCAGGCGGGCTGGTCGGCCAGCAGAGCTCCCGCACCCACGGTGAAGTACGTCGTCAGCGCCGTCGAGAGCAGGAAGTGATGCGCGACGACCGTCATCACACCCGCGCTCATCATCAGCGCGCGCGGGTCGACGCCGTCTCGCGGATCGAGCGCCGCGCTCTCTCCGCCGCTCGGGGCCGTGCCTCCGGTGTCGATGGCTCGACGTGCGCGGCGCTCCTCGGCCCGCCGAACGAGTCTGGCCAGCAGATCGTTGTCGTCGCTCTCCGCCTGCTCACCGTCCGCGAGGAACGGGCGGAGCTCCTCGAACAGTTCACGACGCTTCGCGCGAGGCAGGTCTTTGAAGGCCTGGGCGTGCGCCTTCTCGATCACACTCGTCGGGAGCGAACCGAGCAGATAGACGTAGCGCGACATCTGCTCTTCGTCGCTGACGGCCCGGTACGGCGATCGGCGTCTTCGCCACCTGGAGAGAACTCCCACGTCCCCACCTCCCTCGTCGCCTCCAGGGTACGCCCGTCGCGTTCTACAGTGGGGGGATGCTCGAGTTCCTGGTCGGCACGGGCCTCGCCGCCGCGGCGGGCCTGAACGCATGGATGCCTCTGCTCGTGCTCGGGCTCGCCGATCGGTTCCTTCCCGCCGTGGAGCTGCCCGCCTCGTGGGCATGGCTCTCCAGCGACATCGCGCTGTGGATCATCGGGGCCATGCTGGTCGTCGAGATCATCGCCGACAAGGTGCCGGCGGTCGATTCCCTGAACGACGTCTTGCAGACGGTGGTCCGCCCCGCCTCCGGCGGCGTCGTGTTCGGCGCCGGCGCGAGCGCCGAGACCGTCTCCGTCGCCGATCCCGCCGCGTTCTTCTCGGATTCGTCGTGGGTGCCGATCCTCGTGGGGGTGCTCATCGCGCTGGCGGTGCACGGCGTGAAGGCGGCGTTCCGACCGGTTGCGAACGCGGCTACCGGCGGCGTCGCCGCGCCGGTCATGAGCACCGTGGAAGACGTATCCTCCCTCGTGCTCTCGGTGCTGGCGATCCTCGTGCCGGTGCTCGCCGCCCTGGCCCTGATCGGCGGTATCGTGGCGCTCGGGGTGGCGATCCGAAGATACCGACGGCGCAGACGCGCGGACACCGTCGCGGCCTCCGGTTGACGCGACGCCGCCGTCAGGATCGGACCGTTGCGATCATCGCGGGCAGGCTCTCCCACAGATCGTCGACTTGCGCGTGCGTGTGCGCGAGGTCGCCCGCCGTGTCGATGACGACGTCGGCGAGACGCAGTCGGTCCTCGTCCGAGACCTGAGAGGCGAGCCTGGCATCGGCGTCTGTGACGCTGAGCCCGCGGATCTCGACGAGCCGCTGCCGTCGCACCTGCGCCGGCGCGTGGGCGACGATCACGAGCTCCCACGGATCCCGCGCACGGGTCTCGGCCAGGAGCGGCACGTCGTACACGACCACGGCGTCGGGATCGGCCTCGAACGCGCGGGCGAATCGACGTTCGGACTCTGCACGGACCGCGGGATGCACGATCGCGTTGAGCGCGCTCACCGCTTCACCGTCGCCGAAGACCGCGGCCCCGAGGGCGGCTCGATCGAGCGCGCCGTCGTCGCGAAGCATCTGATCGCCGAATCGGTCGGCGATCGCGCTGAGCACCGGCGTGCCCGGTTGCTGAACATCACGCACGATCTGATCGGCGTCGACCACGACCGCGCCGTGCTCGGCCAAGCGGGCCGCGATGGTGGACTTTCCCGAGGCGATCCCCCCGGTGAGGGCGACGAGTGGCATGCCTCGAGCATGCCACGATGTGCCCCGTCAGATCAGAAGTCCGATTCGGCGTGCGGCGGCCCGGAGTACACGCTAGTTTGTGACAAATCCGCTCAGCTCGTCAGTTACCGCTTGGGCAAGCTCGCTGTTCGAGACGGTGAGAATGACCGTGTCTGCTTCGGAATCAAAGGTAATGACGCCGTCCCGCATCAACGTCGCACGAGTCCGCTGCAAGTGGTCGGTGAATAGTTCTTCGATGTCGGCGCTGGTGACCTCTTCGTATGCATCGAATCCGAGGTTGGCGGCGACGAGTTCGTGGCCCGAAAAATGAATCTCGATCAGGTCGTCATCGGTCGGGACGGTGGTGAACTGGGGCTGCGTCGAGACGGGCGAGGGTTTCGGGGTGGGGACGTACCAGAAATCCCGCTTGTTCGCCTCGACAGCGAACTCGGAACTCCAGGCTCGTCCGCTGGCCTCGAACCATTCGAGGTCGCGGTCGATCTTGAGCAATGCCCCAGGGTCATCCGCCTCCCCGACGAACAGCAGCTGCACCATCGACAGGTGTTTCAGATCGCGAAGCACATCCAGTCCCCGAAGAGTCCGCGCCCGTCGAACCGACAGCACCTCAAGGGCCGGCGCCCCCCGAAGCGGGGAGAGATCAAGGGCATTCACGCCGACGAGACCGAGGCTGGCGAGGTTGCTCAGATCACCGAGCGCACCCAGGTCGACCTTCGACGTCGTCAGAGACATCCCCCACACCATCGGGGGAAGGCGGAAGCCTGTCGGCAGGCGCTTGAGATCCAGATCCAGCCACTGCACCATCGGGTTCGTCACAGCCGAAAGCTGGCCCTCCGACGTGAGGGAGGCGTAGCGCAACTCCGGAAGATCCGACAGATCCACCTCCTCTTCGGTCTTCATGAGTCGGATCGAACGCAGGCTGCGCATTCGAGAGATCAGGTGAAGAGATCTCACCGCGCCCGGACTCTGGATGTAGAAGTGCAGGCTCGTGATCCATGGCAGAACAGGTTCGAGCCACGCCAGATCGAACGGTTCTCCGGTAGACCCGATCTGCACCCCCGCGCCGCGACGGAGCACCCCCAACACCGTGTCGAACGACGGCGAGCCCGCTGGCGTCCAGTCCTCCAGACAGATGTCCGGAGCCACCTGCGCCAGCCTCTCGAGCGGTACGTTCACATGCTCGAGAAGCTCCTCCGGAAGGCCCCACGCACGGAAGTACTCCTCATTCCACCCAGACGGGAATTCCACGCCGAGCTCAATCGTGCGCGGCCGGCTGCGCTTCGGGCGCGGTGCCGTAGGACGCGACCAGCTCGAGCTCCTTCTTGCGACCGGGCAGGAAGATCCACACCACGGCGGCACCGATCGCGATCGCGATCGCGCCGACCGCATAGGCCGCGATCGACCCGGTCTCGAGACTCTGCTGGGCCGCCTGAAGGATCTGATCCTTGTACTGCGGGTACTGCTCGGCGACCTGCAGCGCCGACGCGTAGGACGCCTGGAGGGCGGCGGTCACCTGCGAGCTGATGCTCGACGCATCGCCCGACTCGGCGATGAGGTTGCCGAAAGCACGCGCGAAGCCGGCCGCGAGGATCGCGCCGAGCACTCCCTGCATAATCGATCCACCGAGGTCGCGCTGCAGATCGGCCGTCGCCGAGGCCATGCCCACCCGGCGGACGGGCGTCGACTCGGTGATGGCACGCGAGGCCGGTGTCATCGCGAAGCCGGCACCCACACCGATCGACAGGTACGCGACGCTGACGAACCAGAAGGGCGTGTTCTCGTTCCAGAAGAGCATGGTGATGAAGCCGACGAGAACGAAGACGTAGCCGACGAGCATCGTGAATCGCGACCCCCTCGTGAGCACCAGCTTCGCCGACCGCGGTGCGACCAGAAGCAGTCCGACGCCCGCAGGGATGATCGACAGCGACGCGTCGAGGGTGGAGTAGCCGAGGATGTTCTGCTGGAACTGCTGGCCGACGAACATCGCGCCCATGAGGGACCCGAAGACGATGAGGCCACCCGTGGCCGGTGCCCAGAACATCCGTCGACGCGCGACGGAGAGGTCGTAGAGCGGAGACCGCGCGGTCGCCTGGCGCCAGCCGAATACTCCGATCAGCAGGACCGAAGCCGCGAGCAGGATGCCGCCGAGCGTCGCGGTGTCCGGGGCGAAGACGGTCGCCAGACCGAGCACGAGCGCGGCGATCATGAACACCGAGAGCACGCCGCCGGCGTGGTCGACGGGTTCAGTCGACTCGGCGACGTGCGAGGGAACGAAGATGAGCACGAGCACGAAGGCGGCGAGGGCGAAGGGAACGGCCAGGAGGAATGCCGACCCCCACCAGAACCACAGCAGGAGGACACCGGCGAGCACGGAGCCGATGACCGTGGCGGTCGCGCTCACCGCCGACCACAGGGCGATCGCGAGCGTGCGCTGGCGTCCCGGCGCCCACAGCGCGGTGATCAGCGACAGCGTTGTGGGATACGCCATGCCTGCGGCGATCCCCGTGAAGATGCGCGCTGCGACGAGCATCTCGACGGAGGCCGAGAAGGCGGCGAGGATGCTGGCGATGACCGTCAGGCCGAGGCCGAGCACGAGCAGCTGCTTGCGTCCGTGACGGTCGGCGACCGCCCCGAGATACATGACCGACATCGCGAGGCCGAGCGAGCATCCGACCGCGACGAGGTTCAGCGAGGTCTGGTTCGCGCCGAAGGCGTCGCCGATGTCGGGCAGCGCGATGTTGGCGGCGGCGAGATTGATATTGCACACCAGCGCCCCGAGGATGAGCGCCGTCAGCACGAGTGGTGCGCGCGGCGGTGAGCCGGTGGATGCCGTCGGCGAGGCTGGCGAGGTCACGGCCCTACCCTAGCGAGACGGAGGGGTCGCCGACGCCACTCAGGTCACGCGCGCCGGGTGAAACGGCGACGGGCCGGAACCCCGAAGGATTCCGGCCCGTCGACCGTCAGTGCGTGTCGGCTCAGCGACCCGACAGCTTCTCGCGAAGCGCAGCCAGCGCCTCGTCGTCGGCGAGGGTTCCCGCGCCGCTGCTGTCAGAGGTGAACGACGACGAGGGCGTCTCGCCGGCAGCCGCCGACGCAGCCTCGGCTTCCATCGCCTTGACGACGGCGGCCTTGTGCGCCTCCCAGCGAGCGTGGGCGGCGGCGTACTCCTGCTCCCACTTCTCGCGCTGCTCGTCGAAGCCTTCCTTCCACTGGTTGGTCTCCGGGTCGAAGCCCTCGGGGTACTTGTACTCCCCGTTCTCGTCGTACTCGGTGACCATGCCGTAGAGGGCCGGGTCGAACTCGGTGCCGAACGGGTCGACCGACTCGTTGGCCTGCTTGAGCGACAGCGAGATACGGCGACGCTCGAGGTCGATGTCGATGATCTTGACGAAGACCTCTTCGCCGACCGACACGACCTGCTCGGCGAGCTCGACGTGCTTGCCCGAGAGCTCGGAGATGTGCACGAGACCTTCGATGCCGTCGGCGACGCGGACGAACGCACCGAACGGAACGAGCTTGGTGACCTTGCCCGGAGCGACCTGACCGATCGCGTGGGTGCGGGCGAACACCTGCCACGGGTCTTCCTGCGTGGCCTTCAGCGAAAGCGACACGCGCTCGCGGTCGAGGTCCACCTCGAGGATCTCGACGGTGACCTCCTGGCCGACCTCGACGACCTCGGACGCGTGTTCGATGTGCTTCCACGACAGCTCCGAGACGTGGACGAGACCGTCGACGCCACCGAGGTCGACGAATGCACCGAAGTTGACGATCGACGACACCGTGCCCTTGCGGACCTGGCCCTTGTGCAGGTTGTTGAGGAAGTTCGACCGCGACTCCGACTGCGTCTGCTCGAGCAGTGCGCGACGCGACAGCACGACGTTGTTGCGGTTCTTGTCGAGTTCCAGGATCTTCGCCTCGAGCTCCTGGCCGAGGTACGGCGTGAGGTCGCGCACACGGCGCAGCTCGATGAGCGAGGCGGGCAGGAAGCCGCGGAGTCCGATGTCGACGATCAGACCACCCTTGACGACCTCGATCACCTGGCCGGTGACGACACCGTCGTTCTCCTTGATCTTCTCCACGTCGCCCCAGGCGCGCTCGTACTGAGCGCGCTTCTTCGACAGGATGAGGCGGCCTTCCTTGTCCTCCTTCTGGAGGACGAGGGCTTCGACCTCGTCGCCGACGTTGACGACCTCGTTGGGGTCGACGTCGTGCTTGATGGAGAGTTCACGCGAGGGGATGACGCCCTCGGTCTTGTAACCGACGTCGAGGAGCACCTCGTCGCGGTCGATCTTCACGACGGTGCCTTCGATGAGGTCTCCGTCGTTGAAGAACTTCAGGGTCTTCTCGACCGCGGCCATGAAGTCCTCAGCAGATCCGATGTCGTTGATGGCGACCTGCTTGGTGGCCGGGGCGGTCGTTGCGGTAGTCATGTAGTGGGTTGTCCTAAAGGGTTGTGTGCTCGGGCTCCGCCTTCGGACACACGAGATGCCGTCGGCGATGCGAAATGGATTGTGGTCATGCGATGCCGCTCGTGCCGCTGCCGGACGGAACCGGAACGCACACACCATGGCGTGACGAAGCGGCCACACGAGTGACGCTCAATGCTAACAGAGCAGGACGACGTGAATCCACCGCACTCCGCCGCGCTGTCAAGCCCTCACGGGAGCAGCCCTTGCGATGCAAGAGTCGGGGCCATGAGCGAACGAGCATCTCTCCACGCCGGCGACAGGGTGAGCTGGGACACGTCTCAGGGAAGGACGCGGGGAACGGTCGACGAGATTCGCACCGACGACTTCACCTTCGCGGGACAGCACTTCACGGCGTCGAAGGACGAGCCCGCCTACATCGTCTCATCGGAGAAGACCGGGTCCCAGGCGGCGCACAAGCGTGACGCGCTCCGCAAGATCCCGGACTGAGGGCCACCCGCCGGGGGCTGCCATGGAGCGACGTACCGTCAGGAGGTTCCTCGCCCCGCCGCGATGATCGACCGTGCCGCCGATTCTGCGCTCGCGATCACCCGCGTCCCGGTGATACGGACAGAAGCGAGCGCTCCTTCGTGCAGACACAGCAGCTGCAGCGCCAGCCCGGCAGGGTCCTCGAAACCCGCATCTGCCGCGAGCGACTCGAAGAGGTCGCGCAGCCATTCCTTCTCCCCCACCGCGACGGCGTAGCCGGGGTGCCGATGATCCGGCATCTCGGCCAGTGCATTGATGAACGCGCAACCGCGCGGGTTGCCGCGCGTCCACTCCTCGAGCACGGCGAACGGCACGAGGAGTCGGCCCACCGCATCGTCCACCTCATCGAGACGCGCTGTCAGCTGAGCCCGCCATCGACGGTCGCGTTCGAGCAGATACGTCGCGACCAGCACATCCTTGGAGCCGAAGCGGTCGTAGAGCGTGCGCTTGGTCACCCCGGAGGCATCCGAGACGGCATCGACCCCGACCGCCGTGATCCCCCGCTCGTAGAAGAGTTCGGCAGCGGCGTCGAGGATGCGTCGCGCACCGGGAGTGAGGGTGTCCGGATCGAGGGCGGTTGCATTCACAGATCGGTGAACCTATCGTGAGGGACGGCGTACTTCACCGATCAGTGTACGAGGAGGACCTCATGAGCGACAGCATCCGCATGACCGCCGCCCGCATCCACGCTCACGGAGGACCGGAGGTCTTGACCGTCGACCGCATCCCGGTTCCCACCCCTGCTCCCGGTCAGGTTCGCATCCGGGTCACTGCAGCTGCGCTGAACAACACCGACCTCTGGACACGCGAGGGGGCGTACGGGACGCCCGACGACCCGGACGCCGCCACGGGGTGGATCGGTCCGATCGGCTTCCCCCGCGTACAGGGCGGAGATGCCGCCGGCTACGTCGACGCCGTCGGCAGCGGAGTCGATGACACCCTTCTCGGCAGCCGGGTCGTCGTGGATCCGGCGCACTACGACAGCGAGCACGACGACGCTCTGCCCGTGCGCATCCTCGGCAGCGAGTATGACGGCGGCTACGCCCAGTACGTCGTCGTCGACGAGGCCGACGTGCATCGGGTGGACGATTCACCGCTGAGCGATGCTCAGCTGGCCGCGCTTCCGATCGCGTTTGGGACAGCGATGGGCATGATCGAGCGCGCCGGGGTCTCGACGAATGACGTGATCGTGGTCACCGGCGCGTCCGGAGGTGTCGGTGTCGCGCTGGTGCAGCTCGCCGTCGCCCGCGGGGCGGACGTGATCGCCGTGTGCAGCGCGAGCAAGGCCGACGGCGTGCGCGAGGCAGGCGCCACTCACATCGTCGACCGTGCGGGAGACGTGTGGTCGGACGTGCGACGGATCGCCCCCGACGGCGTCACCGCGGTGCTCGATGTCGTCGCCGGGCCCCATGTCCGCGCCGGCATTCCGGCGCTTCGTCCCGGTGGCCGCTGGGTCGTCGCCGGAGCCCTCGGCGGTCACGAGATCGACATCGACGTACGTCGCCTCTATCTGCACAACCTCTCGCTCATCGGCTCCACGATGCACACCCGTGCGCACTTCCGCGCCTTGATGGTCCTCGCGCGGAGTGGCACCGTTCGTCCTCTGATCGCGCAGACCTTCCCGCTCGAGCAGGTTCATCGCGCGCAGGAAGAGCTCGCATCGCGGCGACACGTCGGAAAGCTCGTGCTGCTCCCCGCTGCCTCCCCGCAGAGCTAGCCTTTCGGCATGACCACCACGGCCGCGGTCCCGTACTTCTGCTTCCCCGGCAACGCCCGGCAGGCCCTCGAGCGGTACGCCCGCATCTTCGGGGGCGACCTCGACCTGCACACGTACGCCGCCTTCGGCCGGACCGACGGGCCGGAGGACGACATCGCCCACGGCATGCTGACAGGCCCGGTCACGGTCTTCGCATGCGACGCCGGCGCCGACGAGGACGGCTTCCACAGCGTGGGACTGTTCCTGTCGCTGCTCGACGCCGCACCCGTCGACGACCTGCGTCGCTGGTTCGCCGAACTGTCCGCCGGCGGCCGCGTCATCGATCCGCTTCAGAAGCGCGCGTGGGGCGACTGGGACGGTCAGGTCCGCGACGCGTTCGGCGTGACCTGGCTCATCGGCTTCTCGGGCATGACGGATGACTGAGCACCCCGCGTCCCGCGCGACGGTCACGCTGGTGGTGAACCTGCCCATCACCAAGCCCGACGCCCTGGGATGGACGGTGCACCTGGCCGGCGAATGACCGACGCGCTACCGTGTGGGTGACGGGTGCAGAGGAGACCACGATGATCGGCATGGTGCGTGAGGTCGCCCTCGCCGCGTTCGCCGTCGTGGGCCTCGCCGCACCGCCCTCCGTCGCCTCCGTCGGCGCTCTCGCCGTCACGGCGGCGCTCGTCATCGGCGTTCTTCTCATCGCCCTGCGCGTTCCTCCGGTCGACGAGAACGGGGCGTGCCCCCGACGGACGGCGTCCGCGGCCATCTCCCCCTCGGCACCCCTCGCGCAGAGCGACCCCGACGCTCCGGGGCATCCGCGGTCGCGGGCACCGGGTCTCGTGGCACCGGCCACGTAGACCGAGCCGCGCCCCGCCGGGGTGCGGGCATCCCTTCGTGGTCGTCTCCCTTCTCGACGCCACGACAGATTCGGATGCCCATGGACCTCTTCGCCGTTCCCCCCTTCTCCTCCGCCCTCTCGGCGGTCTATCACGCCCTCACCGCGCTCGCCGACCTGCTTGCACCCGTCGCGGGGGCCGGGGCCCCGGCCCTCGCCGTCGTCGCCGCGACCCTCTTCGTGCGCGCCGCCCTGATCCCCGCCGGAATCGCCGGAGCTCGCGCGGAGCAGTCGCGCGCCCGACTCGCACCGGACATCGCCCGTCTCCGAGAACGGTGGAAGGGGCAACCGGAGCGCTTGCAGCGCGAGATCGTCGAGCTGTACCGACGCCACGGCGTCTCGCCGATCGCCGGATGCCTGCCGGCACTCGCGCAAGCTCCCGTCCTGGGAATCCTCTACGCCGTGTTCGTGCATGCTGACATCGCCGGCGAAGCGAACCTTCTTCTCAGCGGAAGGCTCTTCGGCGCTGCACTGGGGACGACGGTCGTCGGCGCGCTCGGCGACCCGGCGACCCTGCTCGTCTTCGCGGTGCTGGCGATCGTCGTCGCCGTGATCGCCGAGTCCTCGCGTCGCACCGCAGCCGTCTCCGTTCCTCCGGGGATGCCGTCCGGACCGACGAGGCTGGCCGGCGCACTGCACTTCGCCCCGCTCGCGGCAATCGCCGTTCTGCCCCTAGCCGGCGGTGTCTACCTGTGCGTCTCTCTGGCGTGGACGCTCGCGCAGCGCGCCGTCCTCCGACGGTGCTATCCGGTCGCGTGAGACGCGGATGTCCCCTGCACACCACATCGAAGATCACCAGCTCCCGGAGGTAACGTTCGGGTCACATTCAGGTCCGGTCTGGCAGACTCTGGGACTTGTGTCTGCTTCTGCCGACGCGGAACGCCGTCATGACGGCGCGGATACCCGATACGGAACCTGGTTTTGATGCACACGAACACGACGTCCTCCCCTGCCCCCAGTCGACGCGTCCGACGCGAGATCGCACGCCGCAATCGTCGACGCCCCGCCATCGCGGCCGCGAGCCTCGCCCTCGGTGTACTCGCCGTCGGTGCCGTGACCGGCACCACCGCGGTGTCGCAGGCCTCCGCGTCCTCCACCCCCGCTCTGGCCGCCTACGCGCTCGCGTCGCACACCACCGCCACGCCGGCGCCGACCGGCTCGGCGACGAGCTTCGACCTCGACGACATCAGCGACGAGGCCGAAGAGGCTCTCATCGCCGCCGCAGATGCCCTCGCATCGGCGGACGACGTCGAAAGCGACGTCGCCGACTCGGGCCTCGACCTCGGTGACGCCTCGACCGACGTCGACACGGATGCGCTCGAGGAGGCCATCGAGGATCTCGACGGCGCTCACCTGCTGCCCTCCCCCGCCGTCGCAGACATGACCGAGGACGTCACGACCCTGGTCGCAGCCGTCTCCGAAGACGTCGCCGGCATGCGCGGCAGCCTCGAAGCCGCCGAGCAGAAGAAGGCGGAGGAAGAGGCCGCCGAGAAGGCGCGCAAGGAAGCCGAGGCAGCGGCGGCCGCTGAGGCGGCAGCCGCCGAAGCCGCCGCGCAGGAGGAGGCCGCCGCCGCCGAGCAGGCCGCGTCCACCGGATCCGTCTCGAGTGTTCCGGACCCGGGCTACGCCGCGGGCGGCACCAGCGCCGGTGAAGCGCAGTCCATCGCGCGCGGGATGCTCGGCGGCTACGGCTGGGGCGACGACCAGTTCAGCTGCCTGGTCGCCCTGTGGAACAAGGAGTCGGGCTGGAACTATCAGGCGTACAACGCCTCGAGCGGCGCCTACGGCATCCCGCAGGCTCTGCCGGGCAGCAAGATGGCCTCTGCCGGCGCCGACTGGCAGACCAATGCCGCGACCCAGATCTCCTGGGGCCTGGGCTACATCTCCGGCCGCTACGGTTCGCCCTGCGGTGCGTGGGACCACTCGCAGTCTGTCGGCTGGTACTGATCCGGCGACCCCGCTCAGCGCCGCGAAGAGCCTCGTTCACCTCGTGTGAACGGGGCTCTTCGCTCATCGGTCCGGGATCTCCAGCGGCAGCTCCCGCGCGCGGTCCCACGGTTCGGCCCATCCGAGCCGGTCGAACAGGCGATCCAGCAGGATCGCGGTGAACCCCCACACGAGGTGTTGACCACCGGCATGAGGGACGGTGAAGGCGGGTCCGCGCCACGTCTGGCCGTCACGCCGCACGACGACCGTGCCACGACGGTCCGGGTCGAGAAGGTCGGCGACGGGAGCGCGGAACACATCCGACGACTCGCGCTCATCCACCACTCCCACCGGGGTCGGCTGTCGCCACCACCCGAGCACCGGACTCACGACATGACGCGAATACGCGAGGGGCACTTCGTCGAGCACGCCGAGCACGTCGACGCCGTCGGGGTCCAGCCCCGTCTCCTCGCGCGCCTCGCGCAAGGCTGCTGCGACCGGTCCGTCGTCCGCCGGGTCGACCCGCCCGCCGGGGAAAGCGATCTGGCCCGCGTGCGAGCTGAGGGTCGCCGCGCGCGCCAGTAGCAGCACGTCGAGATCCGCCGAGACCGCCGCGTCCCGAGCATCCCGATCGCTCGGCAGAGCATCGAGGACGCCGAAGAGCATCAGCACGGCCGCCGGCCGGGACTCGGCTGCTCGCGGCAGCGCGTGGAGGGCCGAAAGGTCCACACCGCCTCCGCGCCCGGAGGCGACATCTGCCAGCTCCGCACGAGCGCCGCGTTCGGGAAGGGGCACACGCATCTATTCAGGCTACGCCGCCCTCGGGGCGCTACGCCTGCAGGAACATCTCGGGATCGAACTCGTCGATCGGGATCACCCGCACCCGCGGCAGCGGGGCGTCGAAGGCGTCCGCGTCGTACTCGAGGTCGAACAGCTCCAGGCCGGGGATCGAGGCGTACTCGCTGCTTCGGAACTCGTGGAACGCGAGCACGCCGAGACGACGACTGCCGGCCAATCCCGCCAGGTCATCGACGAAGTCTCGGTCATGGCTGACCAGCACGACATCGCCGTCGTGTGCCGCGAGCGCCCGCAGGGTGCGCTGGATGGCGATGTCGACCACCTTCTCGTCGGACGCCCCGGAGAGTGAGACCGGCTGGTAGCCCAGCGCGAGCAGCGCCTGCACGAACGACATGGGCAGGTGCGCCGAAGCGTTGAGGAAGAACAGGCCCTTCGCAGGCTGTCCCCAGCGCTCCGACACGAACCCCAGCAGGCGGTCCCACCGGGGGCGCTCCTCCGGCTGGGGTCGACGGCCCAGGATCGATGACCCGAGGGTCGCATCGATGTTCTCGCCGTCGACGAGCACCCAGGTGTTGCGTTCGCTCACGTCGCCTCTCTCCGCGGCGTGCGCCGCCCGTTGATGATGGCTCGACGCTATCAGCGACGACCTCGGCTCAGTCCGGCGACCCGTCGTCGTGCGTCTGTTCGGCGCGCGCGGCCTCCTCCTCCACCTCGTCGGAGACGGCGGGCGTCGGCGGCGCATCGTCGTGCACCGCATCTTCGGAATGGGTCTCGTGTGGACGCTTGTCAGTCATGTGTCCTCCTTGCGACCTCTTCACTGTCGGACCGGTTCGCCCGCGAGGGAGCCCCCTGGACAAGCACCGGCCGGGCGTGGCACAGTGCGCTCTCGGGTCAGCGTCGCCGGAGGACCGCGTCCATCGCCTTTCCTCGGGCCAACTCGTCCACGAGTTTGTCGAGGTATCGGATCTTCTGCATGAGCGGATCCTCGATCTCCTCGACCCGCACCCCGCACACCACTCCCGTGATCCGATCGACGTGGGGGTTCACCGTCGCATCGGCGAAGAACTGCTCGACGGTGCGTCGCTCGTCGATCTGACGCGCGAGGGCGGCGCCGTCGTATGCGGTGAGCCATGCGATGACCTCGTCGACCTCCGCACGCGTGCGTCCCTTGCGCTCGGCCTTGGCGACGTAGAGCGGATACAGGTCCGCGAACGGCATGGTGAAGATCCGATGCATGGTCAACCTCCGAGGTACGCCTGCGCGACGCGGCGCAGATCCCACAGGTCGCTGACGCCGGCGAGTTCGCGTGCCGAGTGCATCGACAGGATCGGGATGCCGACATCGATCGTGCGGATTCCGAGACGTGTCGCGGTGATCGGTCCGATGGTCGACCCGCACGGCACGCCGTTGTGCGAGACGAACTCCTGGACATTCGCGCCCGCGGCCAGGCACCAGCCGTTCCACGCCGCCGCCCCCGCGGCATCCGTCGCGTAGCGCTGGTTCGCGTTGATCTTGAGGATGGGCCCCGACCCGAGCACGGGCTGGACGACCGGATCGTGCTTCTCGGCGTAGTTGGGGTGAATCGAGTGGCCGACGTCGCTGGAGACGCACCAGGAGTCCGACAGCGCACGCAGCTGCTGCTCCCGGTCGGCGCCGAGGCCAAGCCACAGGCGCTCCAGCACATCGGAGAGGAACGGCCCAGCAGCGCCGGAGCGCGTGCCGGAGCCCACCTCCTCGTGGTCGAACACGGCGAGCATCGGGATATGGTCCGGTTCGGCGTCGACAGCGGCGGCGAGAGCCACCGCACCGGCGTGCACGGATGCGAGGTCGTCCAGCCGACCCGCGGCGAAGAAGACGTCTTCCCGACCGAACACGGCACCCCGCGCCGCATCGGCGGTGACGACGTCGTAGCCGCGGATCCGGCCGGGGTCGACACCTGCGGTGGCCGCGAGCTCGCCCAGGAGATCCGCGGAGTCGGCGCTGCCGAGGCCCCAGACCGGCTGGGTCTGAGTCTGCTTGTCCAGGGAGAGACGGTCGTTCACCTCGCGGTCGAGGTGGATCGCGAGTTGAGGCAGACGCAGGAGCGGCCCCGTGGCAGCCAGGACGCTGCGCCCGTCGTCCAGCACGAGTCGGCCGGCCAGACGCAGTTCCCGGTCCAGCCACGAGTTGAGCATCGGGCCCCCGTAGACCTCCACGCCGGCCTGCAGCCAGCCGAACCGCCCGGTGGTCGGTTTCGGCTTCAGCTTGAAGCCGGGGGAATCGGTGTGCGCCCCGAAGATGCGGACACCGGTGGCGGCGGTGGCGCTCCTCGGGACGACCCAGGCGATGGCCGCGCCGTCGCGCACGACGTAGTGACCTCCTCGCGCATCCGAGGGCCACGCCTGACCCTCCTCGAGACGCGTGAAGCCGGCATCGTCCAGCCGTCGCGCCACCTCTGCGGCAGCGTGGAAACTCGACGGCGAGGCGGCGACGAAGTCGGCGAGGTCGTCGGCGTGGGCGCGGGCGTTCGAGGCGGTGGGCAACGGGAGTTCTCCTGGCGGTGCGGAAGCGGCGGTGTCCTCGAGCGTAGTCACCGATCCGGATCGCGGCGACGCGCCGACATCGCCGGTGACGGACGAGCCGGATCGGCCTGGTCGCGCGCGAGCATCCAGACCCCCGCCATCGCGGCCGTGCCCGTCGCTGCGAAGACCAGGAAGCTCCACCACGGCGCCGAAGCCGCCTCCTGCAGCACGGTGATCCCGAGCACGACGGCCACGAACGGGTCGACCACGGTCAGTCCCGCCACCACGACCTGTGGGCTGTTGACCGTATGCGCGGTCTGCACGCACCAGATGGACAGGGCTCCGGCCACGGCGATCCCCGCTGTGCACGCGATCGTGAGGAGATTCGTCTCGTCGAGCACGACGTCGCCCCGAACCACGGCCGTCTGCACACGCAGGATGACGGTCTTGCCGAGTGTGGCGACGAACCCGGAGTACAGGCCGCCGAGCAGCACGTAGACGACCGGCGGCATGCGTCGTCGTCTCAGGACGATCGCGGCTCCGACCGTCACGGCGAGCACGAGCAGCAGGACGATGAGCACCGCGATCAGCTGGCGATTCGTGATGGTGGTCTGCACGCTGACCGCAGCGGCGACGGAGACGAAGATCCCGAGTCCCCCCACGCAGACCGCGATCGCAACGATCTCGCGCACGCGCGGCGGGGTCTGTGTCACCCACGCGGTGAGCAGTGACGCGAAGACGAGCGCGACGACTCCGACGGGCTGCACGACCATCAGGGGCGCGAAGGCCAGCGCTGACAGCTGCACGAGGATGGCGAGACCGAACAGCGCGCTGCCGCCGAGCCAGACGGGGTCGCGCACGAGTCGCGAGAAGTCCGCGGGGCCGAGTCCATTCCCCTGCGCAGAGGTGCGCGCGACGCCGCGGGATTGCAGGAAGTTGCCGAGTGTCAGCAGGAGAGCCGACAGCACCGCCAGTGCGATGCCGATGATCGGGAACGAGGTGATGGTCACCGGGTCGCTTCTCTCGATCGCACGGCGTCCACGCTAGCGGCAGCAGCCGTGGCGAGGCATCACGGGATGCGGCGTGAGACGAATCCCGCGAGCAGGGCGTGCAGGAGCGCCGGGACCGACGCGATCATGAGCGCCGTCCCGGCCACGGGGTCATCGGGGCGCAGGACCGCACCGGCGATCACGAGCCCCGCGAACAGGACGGCGGACACCACGCGGCGGGCGAGGACCTCGAGCCCACGCAGTCGCGTGTCCAGCCTCGGTGCATCCACGCTCAGGCGTCCCTCTTCGAGCCGGCTGAGCACGTCGTCCATGCGGCGCGGCATGCGCGCGACCAGTCCCGCGACCGACACCGCCTCCTTTGCGAAGGCCTGCACGACGTTGCCCTGCTCGTCGCGGATGAGTCGCTGCGCGTACGGTTCCACCGCATCCCAGATGTTGAAGGCGGGGTCGAGGGCGCTGCACACGCCCGACGTGAGGGAGACCGCACGGATCACGAGCAGGAAATTCTCCGGGAGCTGGAACGGCATCCGCCGCACCAGGTCGCGGAACTCCACCGCGAAGTCGCGGAACTCCCGCGGGTCGACCTCCTGCAGCTCCGCGAACCCCATTCCACCGAAGCGGGCGAACAGTGCTGTCATCGCACGTTCGAGTTCGACCGTGTCGGCCGACGGCAGCAGCACACCGACGTCTCGGATGCTGTCCACGAGCTGCCGGCCGTTGCGTGCCGCCACCGCGACGATGAGGCGCTGCAGCCCCTGCCGGAGCCGGTCGGGGACCTCGCCCATCATGCCGAAGTCGATGAACGTCAGCGTCCACGGCCGATCGCTATCGGGCGTCGGAGTGACGAAGACGTTGCCGGGATGCGGATCGGCGTGGAAGTAGCCGTGGCTGAACAGCTGCTCGAACATCACCGCCGCGAACGCGTGGGCGACCTCGGTCGGATCGATCCCCGCGTCGCGCAGGGCGTCGCGATCGGTGATCTTGATGGCCGTCACATCGGCGAGGGTGAGCACGCGTCGCGTCGAGCGTTCCCACGCGACCTCGGGTGCGACGACCCGCGCATCATCGGCGAAGTCGTCGCGGAACCGCTCGGCGTTGGCGGCCTCGTGGATGTAGTCGATCTCCTCGAGGCTGGTGACCGCGAATTCCTCCAGGAGCGCCGGCAGGTCGACGTGCTCGCGCACGACCCGCACGCGATCGAGCCAGGCCGCCACACGACGCAGCGCTGCCAGGTCGACGTCGACGATCTGGTCGATTCCGGGACGCTGCACCTTGACGACGACATCGGCGAAGCCGGTGAGGGCCGCCTCCGCCGGAGTCAGCCGGGCGCGATGTGCCTGGCCGAGCGACGCAGCCGCCACCGGCGTGGGATCGACCCACTCGTATACGACCGGCAGGGGCGCCCCGAGTTCGGCCTCGGTGAGCGTCCGGATCGCGTCGAAGTCGACCGGAGGCACCTCATCCTGCAGGCCCTCGAGCTCGGCGGTGATCTCGGGCGGCAGCACGTCCAGGCGCGAGGACATGAACTGCCCGACCTTGATCATGAGGCCGCCCAGCGCCACGGCGAGGGTGTGGAAGTTCCGCGCGAGACGCTGCAGTCGGCGCGCGCGTCCGCGGGCGGCGGGGGAGGCCAGACCGATCCGGGGCAGGAAGAGCTCGAACCACCAGGCCTGCAGCATGTATCGCGCGGCGAAGCGCAGAATGCGTCGGTAGCGCGCGCGGGTATGCCGCACGTCGGTCATCGAGCCTCCTGTACGCGATGCCCGAAGCCGACGTGGGTCGGCATCCGGTCAGTCCTGGGCGAGGATCGAATAGAGCTTACGTCGTGCCTCGTCGAGGACTCGCTCCGCTTCGGCGACCTGCTCCGCGGTGCCGTGCTGCGCCACCTGCGCGGCGGCCTGCGCGAGCTTCACACCCGCCTTGGGAAGCGTCGCGGCGCGCGCCGCATCCTTCATCCCCGGCATCTCCCACGGCGCCGAGCGCTCTCCACTCGACTCGGCCTCGGCCCGTCCCGCCTCGGTCAGGGAGTAGGTTTTCTTGCCCCCGGACTCCTCCGCGACGACCAGGCCCTCGTCGGTGAGCATCTGCAGCGTCGGATACACCGAACCGGGGCTCGGCTTCCACATCCCCCCGCTGCGCTCGCCGATCTCGGCGATGATCTGATACCCGTGCATCGGCTTCTCGAGCAGCAGGGCGAGCACCGCGGAGCGCACGTCGCCGCGGGCCATGCGCGTCGGGAACCGCTGCTCGAAGGCCTCGCGCAGCTGGTCGACGGCGTCGAAGATGCCACCGCCGGTGAAGCCGCGCCCGGGGCCGAACTGCCCAGATGAGAATGACGTGTTCACGAGAGATCCCTTCTTCGCCGGCCGATCGGCGGGCGATAGTGGACGATATATCGCCACTGTACGCTCGCGCGAAGCCCCGATGGGTCCTTCTCAGGGAGTTGCCAGCGCCGGACGCCTAGGCCGTGTTGATCAAGATTCTCTCGCCGTCATGGGACCGGCCGCTCCTCAAACAGCTGGCGTGTTTATGTGACCCAGCTCAGAGGTATTGGCAGATCGATTCGGGAGTGCAGGTCTCCGGCGGCGTCTGCTGCGCATGCTCCCGAAGTTCGGCGATGCTCGCGCGCAGGAGCCGTAGCTGCGCGACCTGCTCGTCTATCTCGACCAGGCGGCGGTCAAGGAGATCCCGCACATGGCCGCATGGCGAACCGCCCGCGTCACGAACATCGAGAATCTTGGCGGTTTGAGCGAGTGTGAGTCCCACTGCGCGAGCCCGGCTGATGAACTCGAGTCGTGCCACGGACTCCTCCCCGTAGCTGCGGTATCCGCCAGGGGTGCGGTCGGGCGGCTGAAGCAGCCCTCGCTCCTCGTAGTACCGCAGCGTCGACGGTCTCGTCTTCGTCTTGTTCGCGAGTTCTCCGATCCGCATCCTGACGAACCTCCGTTATCGACTTGACCTTCAACCGAGCTTGAAGGTCCATGCTACGGGCGTGGCCACATGAACGGCCCGGCCTGAAGGAGCGATCATGACCCGGAACGATGAGTTCGATCTTGCGGTGATCGGTACGGGCGGCGCGGCGATGTCCGCGGCGATCCACGCTCGGCTCGAAGGAGCGAGCGTGGTCGCCATCGAGTCCGGAACGCTCGGCGGCACCTGTGTGAACATCGGCTGCGTGCCCTCCAAGACCCTCCTCGCGGCCGCGCACACCCGCCATGACGCGCTCGCCAACCCCTTCCCCGGCGCCCCGACGACCGCCGGCGGGGTTGACCTGGGCGAGCTCATGCAGCAGAAGGACGACCTGATCGGCATGCTTCGACAGACCAAGTACGCCGACATCGCCACCGCGTACGGATTCGGCATCACGCCCGGCACCGCGACGTTCGCCGATCCGACAACCCTGCTCGTCGACGGCCAACCCGTTCGCGCCAAGTCGTATCTCGTGGCCACCGGTGCCGAACCGCACATCCCGACCATCCCCGAACTTGAGAACATCGACTACCTCACCTCGACCACCGCCATGGAACTGACCGTGTTGCCCCATTCGCTAGTGGTGATCGGCGGCGGATTCGTCGGCCTCGAACAAGCCCAACTCTTCGCCCGCCTGGGCGTGGACGTCACCATCGTCGGCCGCCTCGCCCCACACGCCGAACCCGAACTTTCCTCCGAACTCCGCAAAGCGTTCCTTGCCGAGGGAATCACCGTCATCAACGACCGAGCCGCAACCATCACCCCCGACGGCGACCGGGTCCGGGTGAGCACGCAGACCGGAAAGGAAGCCACCGGCGAGCGCATCCTCGTCGCCACCGGGCGAACCGCCCGCACCAGGGGCCTCGACCTGACCGCGGCGGGCATCGCGACCGACGAGCGCGGCTTCATCATCGTCGACACGCAGCAACGGACCACGAACCCGGCCGTGTTCGCCGCCGGCGACGTCACCGACGCACCGCAGTACGTGTACGTCGCCGCGATGGCCGGGAAGATCGCAGCCCGCAACGCCCTCGGTCAGCGCGAGCACGTCGACTACACCGGGCTTCCCTCCGTCCTCTTCACCTCACCCCAGCTCGCCTCCGCCGGGATCACCGAAGCCGAAGCCCTGGCCGCCGGGTATCGGTGCGCCTGCCGCTACCTGCGACTATCCGACGTGCCACGCGCCATCACGAACCACAACACTCGCGGTGGCATCAAGATCGTCGCCGACGCCGACACCGGCAAAGTCCTCGGCATCCACGCCCTCGCCGAGACCGCCGGAGAGATGATGCTCGCCGCGACCTACGCCATCACCGCCGGATTCACCGTCACACAACTCTCCGACACCTGGGCCCCGTACCTCACCATGGCCGAAGGCATCCGCCTGACCGCGAACCTCTTCCGCAACGAACTCCCTACCTCCTGCTGCGCCTGAACCGTTCACCCGAGGTCGGACTTGATCCAGATGAGCGCGGCGGCGAGGCTGATCGCGGCGCGGTAGTTGCGGGCGGTCTTGTCTGAGCGCATCGCGATGCCACGCCACCGCTTGAGCTGGTTGAAGCAACGCTCCACGACGTTCCGGCCGCGGTACCGTGTGCGCTGCTCATCACCGAAGTCGATCAGCCGACCCGGCTGCTTCCGGCGGTGAGCGATCTGGTCATCACGCTCCGGAATCGTCGCAGCGATGCCGCGGGCTCTCAGCCACGCACGGTTCGCCTTCGATGGGTACCCCTTGTCCGCGATCACCCGATCCGGCCGGATCCGTGGCCTGCCGGTCGTCGGCCGCGGGACGCGGATGTGCTCGAGGACGGTGGTCATCATCGTGGTGTCGTTGACGTTCCCGCCGGTGAGCACCCATCCCAACGGCCGCCCGCGGCCGTCCGCGACCAGATGGACCTTGCACGTCAAGCCGCCACGTGAGCGGCCGATCGCGTGATCAGGGGGCTCGGACCACGGATTCTTGTGATTCGAGAGATCCCCCTGTGTCCCGTCGCAAGGTCGCGCCGTCCTGATGCACGCGCGCAATCGTGGAGTCGATCGAGACCACCCAGTCAAGCTTCCCGGCGGCGTCAGACTGCCGCTGCACCTCAGCAAGCAGCCGGTCCCAAGTGCCATCCTGCGCCCACCGGGTGAACCGCTTGTAGATCGAGTTCCACTTCCCGAATCGCTCCGGAACATCCCGCCACGGCGCCCCAGTGCGGTACTTCCACGCCATTCCCTCAACCGCGAGTCGATGATCGGTCCAAGGCCGCGACCGGCCCGTCACCATCGGCATCAACGGCTCGAGCACAGCCCACACCTCGTCAGAGACCTCGCAACGCGTCACCGCTCAAGACTCGCCGACCGCACCCCGAAACCACTTGATCAACACGCCCTAGCGCCAGAGCACGACGCGCCGGTCCCCCACCTCGACGACCTCGGCCGGCGTCTCGTAAAGGGATTCCAGGTTCTCCGCGGTGACGACGTCGGTGACGGGTCCGTGATGCAGCACACGCCCGTCGCGCATCGCCACGACGTCGTCGGCGAACTGTCCCGCGACGTTGATGTCGTGCATCACGACGACGACGGTCATCTCGCGCTCCGCGACCAGCCGCCGCAGGAGCTTCATGAGACTGACGGCATGACGGGGGTCCAGGTTGTTCAGCGGCTCGTCGAGCAGCAGGTGGTCCGTGTTCTGCGCGAGCGCCATCGCGACGAACGCCCGCTGCCGCTGACCCCCGGAGAGCTCGTCCAGGAATCGCCGGCGCACCGGCTGAAGGTCGAGCAGGTCCAGTGCGCGCTCGACGTGCGCGCGGTCATCGGCCGTGCGACCCGATCCGCCGTGAGGGAAGCGGCCGTATCCGACGAGGTCCTCGACGCTCAGACGGATGGCGAGGTGATTGTCCTGGCGCAGGATCGCGAGCCGGCGGGCCAGCTCGCGCGAGCGGGTCGTGACGACGTCCAGTCCCCCGACGGTGATGGTGCCGGCGTCGGCTCCGACGAGGCGGCCGATGGTGGCCAGGAGCGTGGATTTCCCCGCTCCGTTCGGTCCGATGATCGCGGTGAACCCTTGTCGGATCTCCAGCGTCACGTGCTCGAGCGCGACGACGCTGCCGTGACGTTTTGCGACGGACTCGGTCTGGATCATGTCAGCGGGCCCTTCCAAAGATGACGAGGACGATGAAGAAGAGTCCACCCGCGAACTCGATGACGACCGGCAATTCGGTGGAGAAGCCGAGCAGTCGGTCGAGGATGAGCTGTCCGCCAACGAGGGCGATCACCCCGGTCGCGATGGCGGTCGGCACGCTCAGGGCGTGACGGTGACCCACGAGGCCGTAGGCGACGTTGGCCACCAGAAGACCGAAGAAGGTCACCGGGCCGACGAGAGCGGTGGACACCGCGACGAGCACGGCGATGACCAAAATCACGTGCATCGTGACGCGACGATGGGCGACGCCCAGGGACACCGCGGTGGACTCCCCGAGGGAGAGCACGTCGAGGGAACGGCGGATGGGCCAGAGCGACATCGCGGCCACCCCGACCAGGACGGCGCTGGGGAGCAGGAGCTCGCGGTCGATCGACGTGAAGCTGGCGAACAGCAGGTTCTGTACGACGGCGAAGGTGTCCGGATCGAGGAGACGCTGCAGGAACGAGGTCACGGAGCGGAACATCACTCCGAGGACGAGGCCGGCGAGCACGATGACGTGCAGGTCGTATCTGCGGCGCACGAACAGCCACCAGTAGAGCAGGGTGACCGTTCCCGCCATGAGGACCAGCTCGACCGTCCAGCTTGCGATCGCGGGGGCCGCGACGAGCACGGCAGGACCGATCGCGAAGGCGGTCACCACCTGGATGGCCATGAAGACGGCGTCGAAGCCCATGATCCCGGGCGTCAGGATGCGGTTGGCGGTGATGGTCTGGAACAGAACGGTGGCCGCACCCACCGCGCTCGCCGCGATCACCATCCCGGCGATCGTGCGCCACCTGAGTCCGAGCGCGTACTCCCACCGCCCCGGCAGATCGGTGAACAGGTAGATCGCGATCGCGATCGCAGCCAGCGCGACGACGATCGCCAGCCGGAGCTCGTGCGAAGCGAGCGCACTTCGCGCCCGGTGCGAGGTGCCGGAGTCGCTCATCCCGTCCCCTCCTTCCGCAGCGACCGTGCCTGTGGCCGCCCACGCCGGCGCGGAGCGACCCCGTCGACCGGCCGGGCCGTGCTCAGCAGAAGCCAGAGGAAGACGGCGCCACCGATCACGCCCATGACGATGGAGATCGGTATCTCGAAAGGGAACCGCACAACGCGGCCGACGATGTCGCAGAGCAGCACGAGCGCAGCGCCCAGCAGCGCGACCAGCGGTACCGCGCGGCGCATGTTGTCACCGATGAGGCGACTGACGACGTTGGGCACGATGAGACCGAGGAAGGGAATGGCGCCGGTGACGACCATCATGGTGCCGGTGACGATCGCGATGATGATGACGCCGAGGGCGAAGATCACCCGCGTGTCGAGGCCGAGGCCGCGCGCGGTGTCCTGGCCGAGGCCCGCGACCGTGAACCGATCGGCCGCCACCCAGGCGATGAGCGCCGCGGCGGCCGCAAGGTAGAGCATCTCGTAGCGACCGCGGAGAATGCCGGAGAAGTCGCCCACGCCCCACGCCAGCAGCTCCTGGAGCATGTCGGAGCGATAGGCGATGAAGGTCGTGATCGCTCCGATCAGTCCGCCGTAGAGCAGGCCCACGATGGGCACCAGCACACTGGATCGGGCCGGGATCCGTCGCGAGAGCGCCAGAAATCCCAGCACACCCACCAGCGCGCCGAGCGATGCGGCGATCGCCTTCCCCCAGATCGGCATGCCGGGCGTGGTCATCAGCACGCCGAGCAGGGCGAGACTTCCCGCGTCGGTCGCGCCGGTGGTCGAAGGCTCCACGAAGCGGTTGCGCACCAGCAACTGCATGATGAGCCCGGTGACGGCGAACGCCGCGCCGGCGAGGATCAGTGCCACCGTCCGCGGCACACGACTGGCGAACAGCACGAAGGCGTCGAGCTCGGCGACGCCGATGAACAGCGATATCGTCGCGAGGACGGCGGTCAGCGCCACCCCCGCGACGATCAGCACCGACGGAGAGACCCGCGCGAGCGGGCCTCTCCGATCGGAACCGTGCGTGGTCAGAGCATCTGTCACGCGGCCAGTTCGTCGCTGACGGTCATCAGCACGTTCTCGATCGCCGTCAGGCCGTTGATGACGATATAGAGCTCGCTCGCGGGGATCTCGACGATGTTCCCCTCGACGCCCGCGGCGGTCTGAGCGACGAGCTCATTGTCGAGTGTCTCCTGGGCACTGCTGACATCACCCGTAGCGGCGCCGCGGTCGAAGACGATGATCCACTCGGGGTCCGCCGAGAGGATGAATTCGTTCGTGACGGTGTCGCCGTGGGGCGAGCCCTCCATGCCGGGCAGCTCCGCGGCGGCGACGGCCGGGGTGAAGCCCAGCTCGTCGTAGAAGTAGCCGAATCGCGAGCCTTCGCCGAAGGCACCGTACTCGCCGCCCGACACCGACAGCACGAGCGCCGTGCCGTCCACCGACTCCTCGATGGAGGCCTCGAGCTCCTCGATCACGGCGACCTGCTCGGCCACGGCTTCTTCGGCGCCGAAGATCTCGCCGAGCTGCTCCGCACGCTCGATACCGGCGGCCGGGTCGAACTTTCCGGCATAGGCGCCAGTGAGATCGATCGTGGTGGCGATCTCGGAGAGCTCGTCGTACTGCCCGGTGCTGCGCGCGGCGACGACAATCAGATCCGGATCGAGCTCTGCGACGGCCTCGAAGTCGGGCTCGAACAGCGTGCCGACAGTGGGCAGATCGGCGTACTCGGAGAGATAGTCCGGGAGCGGGATCTCGGGGATGCCGACCACGGCGTCGCCCGCACCGATCGCGTCGAGGGTGTCGAGCGTGGCGATGTCGAAGGTGACGACGGCCTCGGGCTGGTACGGCACCTCGACCGATTCGCGCTCGACCTCGAGGTCCTCCTGGTAGGAGGACTCGCCGTCCTCCTCGACCAGGGTCAGTGTGGGCTTGGCGTTTTCCACCGTAACGGTCTCGACGGCGGTCTCCTGCGTCTCAGCGGCGGGCTCGGGCGATGCGCAGGCGCTCGCGACCAGCGCGATGCCGGTCAGCGCGGCGAAGGTGAGGGAAAGACGTGCATGTGACATGCCGGTAAGGCTAGCCTAACAAATAGCTGAACGCACATCGGGCGGACTCTCAGCGCGCATCCAGGCACGAGGGACCAAATCAGTGCCTTCGACGGTTACCACTGATGACGCCGCAGCCAGCCGCGTCGAGATGCGAGAGGAACCGTCATGACCGACTACCGCAAGACGCCCGAGGCGCTCGAGCGCCTCACCGAGACGCAGTACCGCGTCACCCAGCGCGAGGGAACGGAGCCCGCCTTCGCCAACGCTTACTGGGACAACCACGAGGCGGGCATCTACGTCGATGTCGTATCGGGGCAGCCGCTGTTCGCCTCGACGGACAAGTACGACAGCGGCACCGGATGGCCGAGCTTCACGCGACCGATCGAAGACGACGCCGTCCGAACACGCACCGATTGGAAGCTCTTGATGCCGCGCACCGAAGTGCGCTCGTCATCGGCGGACAGCCACCTCGGTCACGTCTTCCGAGACGGCCCACGGAGCGAGGGCGGGCTGAGATACTGCATGAACTCGGCCGCGCTGCGCTTCGTGCCGCTCGGAGAGCTCGACGAGCAGGGATATGGCGCCTACCGCTCGCTGTTCGACGCCACCACCGACCACACCGAGGAGAACGTCGCATGACCACCGACAACGGATCCATCACCACCGTCCCCGACCTGGAGACCGCCGTGCTCGCCGGCGGCTGCTTCTGGGGCATGCAGGATCTCATCCGCCGACAGCCGGGGGTGGTGCAGACACGCGTCGGATACACCGGGGGTGACAACGCGCACGCCACCTATCGCAACCACCCGGGGCACGCCGAGGCGGTGGAGATCGTCTTCGACCCCGCCAAGACCTCGTTCCGAGACATCCTGGCGTTCTTCTTCCAGATTCACGACCCGTCGACGCTGAATCGTCAGGGCAACGACATCGGCACGAGCTACCGTTCGGCGATCTTCCCCGTGAACCCGGAGCAGGAGCGCGTCGCACGAGACACGATCGCCGACGTCGACGCATCCGGCCTGTGGCCGGACAGGGCCGTCACGACGATCGAGGAGTCAGGCCCGTTCTGGGAGGCAGAACCAGAACACCAGGAGTACCTCCTGCGCATCCCGAACGGCTACACCTGCCACTTTCCGCGACGCGACTGGGTGCTGCCGAAGCGCTCGGAGGCCACACCCTGATCGATATCGACCCGACATGCGGGCTGGATGGCGCCGCCGAGGCGCCACCCGGCCCGCACATCGTTCAGTCCTCCTCGCGCTCGTCGTCGTCGGGCGCGGGCGTGTCAGGGGAGGGCAGGGGCGGTTGCGTGTCACCGCCGGCTGCGGGCGGCGCGGGCGGAAGGGTGTCGCTCTCACCCGCGGCAAGACGCGTCTTGTCCTCCGCCGTGAGGTGTTCTCGTTCGCTCATGTCCTCACGCTACGAATCGCACCGCCGCGACGCACCCGCTTGACAATCTGTGCGACGGTGGAGTGTCCGCGACACGGACGCATGCTCCACGGCCGAAAATCCATCGAAGGGATCAGCAACGGTGAGCAGATACGACGAGATCACCGAAGCGGACCTGCGCGCCGCGGGCAGCATGAAGTGGACCGCGTACCCGGGAAAGACGGGAGCGTGGGTCGCCGAGATGGACTTCGGCGTCGCGCCGGCGATCCAGGAGGCGCTCAGCTCCGCCGCCGCTCGCGGACTCACCGGGTACCTGCCGCCGTGGCTCACCGCCGACCTCGCACGGGCGACCGCCGACTGGTACGCGCGTCGCTTCGGATGGGAGATCCCGGTGGGGCGGATCCACCCCGTGCCGGACGTGATCGCCGCTTTCGAGTCGACCATCGAGCACTTCACGCCCGCGGGGTCCGCGGTGATCGTGCCCACGCCGGCGTATATGCCGTTCCTGTTCGTGCCGCAGATGCACGGCCGCGGGGTCATCCAGGTGCCGAGCGTCGAACGCGATGGGCGCATGACGATGGACCTGGACGCGATCGGTCGGGCCTTCGACGACGGCGCCGGGCTGCTGGTCCTGTGCAACCCGCACAACCCGCTGGGGACCGTGTTCACGCGCGATGAGCTCGACGCGGTGGCGGCCGTCGTCGACGCGAAGGGCGGACGGGTCTTCGCCGACGAGATCCACGCGCCCCTCGTGTTCGACGGCGCGCGGCACATCCCCTACGCGTCGGTCTCGGAGGCGGCGGCTTCGCACACGATCACCGCCGCGTCGGCGTCGAAGGCCTTCAATCTCGCCGGGCTCAAGTGCGCGCAGCTGATCGTCTCCAACGACGCCGATGCAGCTCTCTGGGCGGAGCACGCGATGTGGTCGGGGCACGGCACCTCCACGCTCGGCGTCGTGGCGAACGTCGCGGCGTACACCGACGGCGCGGCCTGGCTGGCGGAGACCGTCGACTACCTCGACGGCAACCGGCACGCACTCGTCGATCTGCTCGCCGAACACGCGCCTCGGGCGCGGGTCACGGTGCCGGAAGGAACCTACATCGCCCTCATCGACTTCCGTGCGTACGACCTCGAAGGCGATCTCGGAGAGTGGTTCCGCGTGCACGCCGACGTCGCCCTCACCGACGGCGCCGCCTGCGGAGAGGCGGCGATCGGGCATGCCCGCATCATCTTCGCTCTGCCGCGGCCGATCCTCGAAGACGCGATTCGCCGGATCGGTGCCGCCTTGGCACGCCACGAGGAGGGCCGGGCGGAGCGCTCCCCCGCCGCGTGACCGCGCGCCCCGAGGTCCCGCTCAGGGACAGACGCGCAGGGTGCGGTCTTCGAACGACACGATGTCTCCGACCTGCAGCTGGCGACCCCGACGGCGATCGACGTCGCCGTTGACGGTGACGAAACCGTCGATGATGGCCTCTTTCACATCGCCGCCCGAGTCCAGGAGTCCGGCGAACTTGACGAACTGACCGAGCCGGATGCCGTCGCCGCCGATCGCGACGTCTTCGATCCGTGCGGGGGTGTCCATGTGCGCATTCTAGCGATCGCTCCCCCGGACTACCCGGATGCGCGGCGCCTGCGCATCTGGGCGAGCGGCATGTTCAGCCGCGGATTGCCGGTCAGCTGATCCTCGTGCTCGTCGAGGAATGTCCAGTAGGCGTCGGTGAAGGCGGAATCGCGTGCGGCCTTGTCGCTGGACCACCACGAACCCATCCGCTGCAGATACGCCCCTCCCGAGATGTACAGCTTCGTGGCGACCCGGCCCCCGTCGGCGTATTGACTCATTCCCTGCACGTTCGGCACCATGACCCATTCGTACGCGTCGACGAACAGGCTCGAGAACCACTCGTACACCTCTCGCGGATCGTAGCCCTGGAGCAGGAACCAGTTCCCGAGCACCATGAGTCGCTCGATGTGGTGCGCGTACCCGTGACGGATGACACGCGCCAGCACGGTGCGGACCGGCACCGGCAGGTCCTCCGGCACCCCCTCGCCGGTGTACCACCAGTCCTCGAGAGAGCGCCGCAGCGCGAAGCGATTCGCGTGCATCAGCTCCGGCCAGGCGCGGTACGCGCCGCGCATGTACTCGCGCCAGCCGATCACCTGTCTCACGAAGCCTTCGAGGGAGGCCAGCGGCACCTCACCGCGACGCCCGACGGCAGCACGGACCACCTCATCGACGGTCAGGAGACCGACGTTCAGCAGAGGGCTGAGCACGCCGTGGAAGAGGAACGCCTCGTCGGCATCCATCGCGTCCTCGTATCGGCCGAAAGACGCGAGCCGCTCGGTGACGAAGGCGTCCAGCCACGAGCGCGATGTCTCGGGCGTGACCGGCAGCCAGAACTCGGTCGGATCGCCCGGCGCATCCGGAAAGTGTCGCCCGACGTCTGCGATCGCGCCCGCGGTGACCTCGTCGGCCGGCCCGATCGGAAGGGGCGGAATCTCGACGCCGCCCTTCGGGAGCGGTTCGCGATTCTCCGCGTCGAAGTTCCACCGCCTGCCGGCCGGCTTCCCACCGTCCATGAGGATGCCGGTTCGTCGACGCTGCCACCGGTAGAAGTCCTCCATGCGCGCGCCCTCGTGCTCGGCGAACCATCGGTCGACCTCCTCCGCCCGAGTGAGGAAGAGAGCATCGTCGTAGACGCGCGTGGCGATGCCCTCGTCGTCGCAGATCCCACGGATGCGGCCGTCGACCCCACGGTCGGTCGCACTCATCCATGCGAGCCCGTCGACACCGAACTCGCGGATGAGGCGGCGCAGCGCGTCCGCGAATCCACTGCCCTCAGCGAGGGGGACCCGCCCGACCGTGCGACCGTCCGCCTCGAGACGAGACGACGTCTGCCGCATGCCCGCCAGGATCAGCACCCGCTTGTGCGCGTGATAGCGCCGTTTGACGAAGGACGACCGCGCCTCGATGAAGAAGAACACGTCGATGTCGTCGTCGGCATACGCCGGATGATCCGCGAACAGCTGGGTGCCGAGGATCGGTGCAGCCTTCACGATGTTTCCGCCCCGGTCACCGGCTGACGCAGGATGGTGCGCAGTCTCTCCGGCGCCGTGCGACGCGGATCGCCGAGATAGATCTCGTGGTGATGTCCGCGCATGCGCAGTCCCCTGCCCGCAATCGCCTCGTCGTGCATCCGCGCGAGCACCGGGCCCTCGTCGTCGTACGGACCGACGTGCAGCGTCTGAACGCATCGCCCCTCATCCACCGACGCGATGCGCAGGCGCTCGATCGCCGGGGTCTCGGGCTGCCGTGAAGAAAGCGAGATCGTCCGCCCACCACAGCGCCTCGGGGGTCCGACGACGTCGTCGACGCCGAGCTCCTTCTTGAGGTCGATCTTCACCTCGCCTCACCTCTCCTCTTCGCCGGTCACCACCCGAGGGAACCCGGCACACCCTTGAACGGACCCACCACGTCGGGCGTGATCCATCCGCCGTAGAAGTTGCCTTGCTGCGGTCGCACGAGAACTCCGCCGATCTCGCACCGATCCATGCTCTCGGCGTACACCGCGACACGGTCGGCGAGCGTCTCGAACCCCGTCAGCGGAGACGGGTAGTTCCACGCCGCACGAGGGCGGCTCTGCCCTCCGCCGTGGACGTCGAAATAGCGTGCGCGCCCTTTGAACTCGCAGGCCGAGGCGCCTTCGCCCCGCGTGAGGGCGCCGGGAGCGAAAGCAGCGAGAGGCAGGTAGTACGTCGGCGGATGACTCGTCTCGAGCACGCGCACCACGTCGTCGGTGTCGACGATCACGTCGCCGCCGAGCGTGATCACCGCGCGGCTGTCGACGCGTTCGAGGCGGGGTGGCCGGGGGTAGTCCCAAACGGACTCCTGTCCCGGACCGACCGGATCGGGCTGAGGGTGACGCATGATCCCAGGGTAGGACTCCGTGCGCCACCCGGCGCTGCCGTCGCCTCCGTGCTCATAGGCTCGGGCCGTGGACACGACGGAGGTCATCGTCATCGGCGCAGGCATCGCCGGCCTGCGCTGTGCTCTCGCGCTCGCCGAGGCAGGACGCGACGTGGTCGTCGTCGAGGCCGGTTCACGAGTGGGCGGCCGTCAGCGCACGGATCGGGTCGACGGGTTCGTCCTGGACCGCGGGTTCCAGGTGCTCAACCCGGCGTACCCCGCCGTTCGCCGCGACGTCGATGTGGCGGCCCTGAAGTTCTCCTCCTTCCCGGTCGCGGTGCGCGTTCGACTCGATGACAGGACGGTGGAGCTCGCGCATCCGGTGCGCCACCCCGCCCGACTTTCCGCGACGCTCGCGAGCGGATTGGTCACGCCTCGCGAACTCGCTGCGCTCACGCGGTGGGCCGCGCCCACGATTCTCGCGCCGCGTCGCACGGTCGCCGGGAGCGACGCGGCGCTCTTCCCGGCGTGGGACGCCGCGCGCGTGCGCGGGCCGCTGCGTTCCGCCGTGCTGGAGCCCTTCCTCGCCGGAGTGATCGCGGATGACACCGGCACCACTTCCGACGCCTTCGTGCGGCTCCTCGTGCGCATGTTCGTGCTCGGGCGCCCGGGACTTCCCGCGGACGGCATTCAGGCTCTCCCGCACCAGCTCGCCCGGCGCGTCACCGACGCCGGCGGACGCATCCGGCTGTCCCATCGCGCTTCGCGTATCGATCGCGCGTCGGGTCGCATGCGCGTCGAGATCGACGGCGCGGGCCCGGTCATCGCGGAGACGGTCGTCGTCGCGGTGGGTCCAGACGCGGTCTCCAACCTGATCGATGTGAGCCGCCCTCGCACGCGTGGACTTCAGACCTGGTGGTTCGACGCGTCCGCTGCGCCGCCGTCGTCGGCCGCCGTCCACGTCGACGGGCGACGATCCGGCCCCGTCGTCAACACCGTGGCGATGTCGCACACCGTCGCGACATGCGCCCCTCCCGGCAAGCATCTCGTCCAGGCGACGTGCCTGCTCTCGGAGACCCGCGCCCCCGACGAGCCACAGGTCCGCCGACACCTCGAGGAGATCTGGGGTTCCCGGGCGGGCGACTGGTCGGTCCTGCGCCGGGATGACATCCCCCACGCTCTTCCGGCACAGGCAGCGCCGCTTCGCGTCGCCTCGCCGACACGGATCGCAGAGGGCGTGTTCGTCGCGGGCGATCACCGGGACACCGCATCGATTCAGGGCGCCCTCGTGTCGGGAAAGCGAGCGGCGCGAGCAGTCCTGTCGCCTTAGCGACGCGGCGCGAGATCGGGGCCGACCGCCTCGCGCTCGTCGAAGACGAAGCAGTCTCCGTCCCAGTGGGCTCCCCCGACGTGCTCGAAGTAGCCCAGGACGCCGCCATCGAGCTGAAACGCCTCGACACCCTGCTCGCGAAGGTGGATCGCCGCCTTCTCGCATCGGATTCCGCCGGTGCAGTAACTGACGACGGTCTTGCCGACGAGACTCCCCCGAGTCGCGCCCGCCGCGTCGGGGAACTGCGTGAAGCGCTCGATGCGCCAGTCGATCGCCCCCGCGAAGCGGCCGTAGTCGACTTCGAAGCCGTTGCGCGTGTCGAGCATCACGACTTCTCGGCCGTGATCGTCCACCCCGTCATCCAGCCACCGCTTGAGGGTCTGCGGCGACACAGCGGGAGCTCGCCCGCCCTCCGGCCGGATGGCCGGTCGATCCATGCGGATGATCTCGCGCTTGATCTTGACGACCATCTTCCGGAAGGGCTGCTCGCGCGACCAGCTCTCCTTCGCCGTCAGGTTCGCGAACCGCTCCTCCGCCCGCAGATCGTCGAGGATGCCGCGCACCGCCGCGGCGTCGCCCGCGAGGAAGAGGTTGATGCCCTCTGGGGCGAGGATGATCGTGCCCCGAACCCCGGCGGCGACCGCACGCGCCCGAAGGCGCTCGCGCCGCTCCTCGAGACCGTCCAGCGCGGTGAAGAGGTAGGCGCTGACGTTCAGCACGGATGACACGCCCCAAGGCTACGCGGTCGGCAAGCTCGCGCAGCGCCGTATCCCACATTTGGTTGTGCTCAATTCAATTGTGCACAATACTTATGGACATGCCCGGGATCGACGACATGGTGTGCTTCTCGCTCTACGCCGCGAGTCGGTCGACCACGCAGGCCTACCGACGCGTCCTCGAGCCCTGGCACATGACCTACCCGCAGTACCTCGTGCTCGTCGCCCTCTGGACCGAGGGTCCGCTCTCCGTGCGCGAGCTCGGCGACCGCCTCGCGCTCGACTCCGGCACCCTCTCTCCGCTGCTGAAGCGCCTCGAGAGCCGCGGGCTGCTGACCCGCACGCGCCGAAGCGACGACGAGCGCGTCGTGGATGTCGCGCTGACGGACGCGGGCTCGAGCCTGCGACACGACATGGCGGATGTGCCCCGGCAGATCGCGCAGTGCATGGGCATCGGCATGGAGGCCGCCCGCGCACTTCTGGACTCCCTGCACGAGCTGACCGCGCACGTGCAGGCGAGCAACGAGGCGACCGTCTCGTGACATCACACGGAAGGACCACCATGGACGCCATCTACACCGCCGAGGCCCTCGCCACGGGAGAAGGACGCGCGGGAGCCGTCAAGACGCGCGACGGTCACGTCGACATGGACCTGCGCATCCCCCGTGAGATGGGTGGCCCCGGCGGCGGGGCCAATCCCGAAGCGCTCTTCGCCGCCGGATACGCCGCATGCTTCCACAGCGCGCTCCAGGCGGCCGCCCGCGCACAGAAGGTGACTCTCGAGGACACGAGCGTCGGATCACGCGTGCATATCGGCAGCAACGGCGAGGGCGGCTTCGGCCTCGCCGTCGAACTCGAGGTCGTGATCCCCAACCTCCCCGCCGACCAGGCGCAGGCGCTCGCCGACGCCGCGCACCAGATCTGCCCGTATTCGAACGCCACCCGCGGGAACATCGACGTCACGGTCACCGTCTCCGACGACTGATATGTGGTTCGTTCTGTCAAGTGGGCAGGGTGAAGCGCCGCCTGGCTGGCTGCCGGGCGGCGCTTCGTCGTTCGCGCGTGGGGGCGGGGTGTGCGGCGTGTTCTGTGACGCGTGGTCAGTCTGATATTCGCGGGTTGGTTACCGCAGGACCCTGTTTCGGCGAGAGCAGCCAGCGTGTCTGAGGTCGAGCGTGGCCGCTCGGTGCGGCTGCTCACAGTCGTTCCGCTGGTGCGCTCTTCACGCTGCATGCGTTCCCCGCGCCGGTGGTCGAGAACGAGTCTGGGGCTGTCAGGTCATGACGGCCAGGGACCAGCACCAGCCCGCGAGCTCACGGGCGATCGCGGTGGTCGCGACGGTGTGCTTCTTCTTGTGCGATGTCCCGGTCCAGCCGGTCCCGGCGGGCGAGGATACTGTTCACGGCGTCATAGCCGGCGTCGAACGCCGCAAGGGTGCCGGGCCCGGCGCCATCGAGACCCTCGTCCATCTTCAGCAGCCGGGCCAGCAACACTGCGTCCCGGGCGTCGGTCTTGATCCGGTCGCCGGCCGGTCGGATGATCTTCGACGGCGCCGCGACCGTCGGGGGTGTCAGATGGTCTGTGTGAGTGGGGTTCACCTCGAAGGAGAACATCATGGAGACCATGGCTATCAGTCCGGAGCGCGAGGAGCGCAGGCGTCGGCAGAAGGAGCTCGCTGATCAGTTGAAGTCGTCGGGTGCGATGGATGAGATCTTCGCGAAGATCGATGCCGGCACCCCGCTGACGGGCGATCAGGGGCTGCTCGGTGGCATGCTGAAGGCCGCGCTGGAGCGGGGCCTGGACGCGGAGCTGACCGAGCACGTCGGGTACGAGCGTGGTGATGCGGAAGCGTCGCTGTATCCGAACTCCCGCAACGGCACGACGCCGAAGACGGTGTCGACCGAGATCGGTGAGATCGACCTATCGGTCCCGCGGGATCGGAACGGGTCGTTCACCCCGATGCTCGTCCCGAAGGGGCAGCGCCGGCTGGATGGGCTGGACGGGATGATCATCTCGCTCTATGCCGGCGGGATGACCATCCGCGATATCCAGCATCATCTCGCGAACACGATCGGCACCGAGCTCAGCCATGAGACGATCTCGAAGATCACCGACCAGGTCGCCGACGAGGTCCTCGCGTGGCAGACCCGCCCATTGGAAGCGTTGTATCCGGTGATCTATCTCGACGCGATCATCGTGAAGATCCGTGACGGCGGTCACGTGCGCAACAAGGCCGCGCATATCGCCGTCGGGGTCGACATGGACGGGATCAAGCACGTCCTGGGTATCTGGGTGCAGGCCACCGAAGGCGCGAAGTTCTGGGCATCGGTCTGCGCCGAGCTTGCCAACCGTGGCATCCGCGACGTGCTGATCGTCTGCACCGACGGGCTCACCGGATTTCCCGAGGCGGTCGCGGCGACGTGGCCGCAAGCGACCGTGCAGACCTGCGTGGTCCACCTGATCCGCGCGGCGATGCGGTTCGTGAACTACAAAGACCGCAAAGCCGTCGCCGCCGCGCTGAAACCGATTTACACCGCGGTGAACGAGGACGCCGCGCTCGAAGCGCTCGAGGCGTTCAGCGACTCCGAGCTCGGCCGCCGCTACCCCTCGGCGGTGAAGACGTTCCAGGACGCCTGGGACCGGTTCACCCCGTTCCTGGCGTTCCCGCCCGAGCTGCGCCGCGTGATCTACACCACCAACGCGATCGAGTCGCTGAACTACCAGCTGCGGAAAGTGACGAAATCGCGGGGTCACTTTCCCAACGACGCCGCCGCGGTCAAGCTGCTCTGGCTGGCGATCTGCGACATCGAAGACAAGCGCGCCCGAGAACGCGAGAAGGAACGCGGGCGCCCCTCCAGCCAGCGAAAAGCTTCCGGCCGACTCATCGAGGGCAACGTGACCACGAACTGGAAACAAGCCCTCGAACAACTCGCACTCGCCTACCCCGACCGCATCACCCCCTACCTCTAACCACCAACACCAACCCGCTTACACAGAAGACTTGACAAGCCCCGACCGTCACCGCAATCCCTGCCGCCTCGAGCTTCCGAGCCAGCCCGAAACCGGTCGGCCCAGCCTCGTATCCGGCGTGCACCGGACCCAGCCGGGCCGAGACCTGCATCACCCACGCGAGGACATCCGCAGCCCCGGCGGGCAGCCGCGCCTCGATCACCTCACCGGTCAACGTGTCGATCGCCGCCGCTCGCACGCTCCGCGCGTGCACATCCAAACCAATAGCCGTACGCTCGTTGAACACCAGGGCCTCCGCTGCATGTCGGCATCCCAAGGCCACTCCTCGGGATGATCCACGAATCTGCACCGCGAGGCCCTGGGCCTACAAGAGCATCAGCACCCCGCCCTCATAGGGTCTGATCTCTGCGCGGCGGCTCGTTGCTTCGACGAGCCGCCCCGCTATCGGTGACGGGCAACCGTGTCAACCGCGATCGCGTGCCTCCGCCCGCTGGATAGCGTGGCGGCACACCTCGCCAAGGAGTCACCGTGTTCCAGCGTCGCCCGCACCACCGCATCACCGTCTCGGTCGTCATCCCGGTGAAGGACGATGCCGCTCACCTGGACCGGTGCCTGCGAAGCATCGCTCGGCAGAGCCTCGCCGTCGACGAGGTCGTCGTCGTCGACAACGGCTCGGTGGATGACTCCGCCGACGTCGCGCGACGTCACGGCGCTCGGGTCGTGTCCTGCGCGCACCCCGGGGTGGCCGCGGCCGCGTCCGCGGGCTACGACGCAGCTCTCGGCGACGTGATCCTCCGCCTCGACGCGGACTGCGCGCCAGGCCCCGGATGGGCGCGGACGATGACCGAGGCGCTGCACGAAGAGCAGAACGTCGGTGCCGTCTTCGGCGGTGCGAGCTTCCACGACGGGCCTCGGTGGCTTCGCCGCCCGCTCGCGGGCGCCTATCTGAGCGCATACGTGCTGGTGGTGGGCGCCGCGCTCGGCCACTGGCCCCTCTTCGGCTCGAACCTCGCCATGCGCTCCGAAGCGTGGCGGGCGGTGAGCGCATCGGTGCACCGAACCCGAGCGGACACGCATGACGACATCGACCTCGCCTTCCACATCGGCGAGCGGCATCGCATCGTGGCCGTCGGCGCGGAGCACATGACCATCTCGATGCGTCCGTTCGCCGATGCTCGGCTGTTCGCCGCGCGGGTCCGCAAGGGGTTCCGCACCGTCGTGATGCACTGGCCGCAGGACTTCCCCCCGATTCGGTGGGACCGTCGCCTGCTGCGGCGCCTGCGTCGCCGCAGCGTCGCGCGCCGCGCTCGACCCGACCATCACCTCGCTGCCTGATGCGCGCCGCCGCTCTCATCGGGGTCGCCACAGCCCCCGCGCTGCACGTGATGACGTTCAATGTGCGGCGCCGGCTGCCGCTGTCGATCCGACGGGCGGACCGGTGGACCGGTCGCCGCCGGGCCGTGGACGCGCTCCTCACCCTCGAACAGCCGACCGTGCTCGGCGTGCAGGAGGCGATGCCCGGTCAGGCCGACGCCGTCGCCGATGCGCTCGGTGCTCGGTATCGCCGGCTCGGCCATGGTCGCGACAGCCGCGGTCGCGGCGAGGGGTGCCCGCTGTTCTGGGATGCCGAGCGGCTCGAACTCCTCTCCGGCACACAGCTCGCACTGTCACCCACTCCGGCGGTGGCGGGGTCCCGGGGGTGGGGCAACCCGGTACCGCGCGTCGTCGTGGTCGCGCGGCTGCGGGATCGGCTCACCTCGCGGGAGCTCACGGTCGTGAACACGCACCTCGACGTGTTCTCGCGCCGCTCCCGCCTGCACGCCGCCCGCTGGTTGCGGGGGGTGCTCACGACCGGAACCACTGCCGGGATCATCCTCGGCGATATGAACGCCCGTCCGGATTCCGCCACCGCGCGTGAGCTCTGGGTCGGCGGTCTGCGGGATGCGTGGCCCGCTGCGGACGTGCGGCTCACCCCCGAATGGGCGACGTTCGCCGACTACCGCGCACCACGACGCGGCGCGCGCATCGATTGGATCGGTGTGACCCCCGGGGTGCAGGTGGATGCGATCGGCATCAACGCCTTCCGCACGGATGTCGGGTGGCCCTCCGATCACCTGCCGGTGCAGGCGCGGGTGCGCGTGTGCTCATGAGCACGCTGGCACGGAACTTTCTACGGCCACCCCGCGGGACCCTGGGCGTCGCGGCCGATGGAGTGCGGGCGCTCGGACTCGTCAGTGTCGTCGCCGCGGGGGTGCTGTACGAACCGACGGATGCCGGCATTCTGGCTTTCGCGCTGCCCGGCCTCATGATCCCGCGCTTCCTCGCACTCCGCCCGACAGCCGACCTCGTCTTCGGGCTCGTGCTCCTCACCGCCGCGTGGAGCAACGTGTACGACCTCTACACCACGCTCGCGGCGTGGGATCTGGTGGTCCACTTCCTGGCCACCGGTGTTCTGTCCGTCGCCGTCTACCTCTTGCTCGGCCATGCCGGGGTGCTCCCGCGACCTGTCGGACCCGGTCGGCCGCGGCGCGCGCCACTCGTGCTCACCCCTGTCCTCGGGCTCGCGATCAGTGCCTTGTGGGAGATGGTCGAGTGGGCGGGCCGGGAGTTCATCACGGACACGATCTTCGTGACCTATGCCGACACGATCGGCGACATGGCGATCGGCGCTGTCGGTGCAGCCGTGGCGGGAGTGGCGCTGGCCTTCCTGAGACTCGAGGATGATCCGCCCCCGGCCACGTGAGCGGAGCCGTCAGACACGGCCGCGCAGGATGAGGTTCCAGTACACCCACGGCAGGACATAGCGGTCCGCGATCCAGGCGAGGCGGTTCTCCCGGTACATCTGCGGCAGGAACGAGATCGTGGGGTCGGGACGACCATCGGGATCGAACTCCGCCCAGACGACACTCGATCGCGACACCGTCAGCGGGCAGACACCGTAACCGTCGTATCGGCGCGTGGGCTCCTGGCCGCGCAGCGCCGCCGCGAGGTTCTCCGCCACGACGAACGTCTGCTTGCGCAGCGCGCCGCCGGACTTGGAGTTCGTCGTGCCGGCCGCATCCCCGATCGCCCAGACGTCGTCGAACCGGCGATGCCGCAGCGTTTCGGGATCCACCTCGACGAAACCTCCGGGATCGCGCTCGGCCGCCAGACCGGCCGCCGAGATCCACGTCGGCGCCGACTGCGGCGGCACGACGTTCAGAACGTCGTACCGCACCTCCTCGGCGTCGGTCTCGCCGATGCGTCCGATAGCCACCTTCCGCTCCGCCCCGCTGACGGCCCGGATCTCGCTCGCGGTGCGCACCTCGATGCCGAACTCCGCGATGACACGTTCGAGCTCCGCGTCGATGTGGGCAAGACCGAAGACCGTCTCCTCGGGCACCACCAGCACGACCCGGATGTCATCGAGGCACCCGAGGGCACGCCAGTGGGCACACGCCTGGTACATCGGCTTCTGCGCGGCTCCGGAGCAGGAAGCCGGTCCGGGCGGCTGCGTGAACACGACCGTCCCCGATCGCATGTCGCGAAGCAGGGCCGAGAGCTTCACCGCCCCGTCGAGCTCGTAGTGCGAGGTGACCTCGGGCGTGTCGAGAGCTTCCGCGAGTCCCGCCACGGCGGTCCAGTCCTTCACCATCCCCGGGCTGAGGACGAGATGGTCGTATCCGAGCACATCACCGCCGGATGTGGTGACGGTGCGTGCTGCGGGATCGACGGCCTCGACCGCATCGCGCACCCAGCGCACCCCTTTCGGCATCACGTCGGCTTGTGGGCGCGACGTCTGCGACGCGCGCGCCGTGCCACCGGCGACGTGCGAGAACAAGGGCTGATACCGATGCACGGCCTGCGGTTCGATCACGGCGATGTCGGAGACGCCGGCACGTCGCAGTCGTGCGGCGGCGGACACTCCCCCGTTTCCGCCGCCGACGATGATGACGCGGTGATGGGCAGCCTCGGCCCGAGTCTCGTGCGATGCCTCCGGCGAATCCATACGGCCACGCTAGGGAACGTCCCGCCCGACCGGCACCGCTTGCGGACCGGGCGGCGAGCGGCTAGCCGACGCCGCACGGACGTCCTTCCCCAGTGAGCGCGCAGTGAACGCGCAAGATTCTCCTGAGAATCGTCTGTCAACCCCCTCCGCGACCCGGGTCGACGCGCGCAAGATGGATATCGCCCTCGCAAGGAGCAGAAAGCCACACCCCGAATGACCATCGCGATGATGCCATCGTCACACCAGTACGTCCTGGTCGAACTCGAAGACGAGATTCGACTCATCCACGACACCCGTTACGCCGAGAACGACTCGCGTCGCCTCGTCGCATTCGTGGAGCCGGCGCCGGATGACCGCGTAGCGGTCACCTGGCTGCGATCCCTGCCGCTCCGCACCAGCTTCCCCGACGCGGCGTCCGCGCTCGCGGAGATCGAAGCCTGGACCGCCCTGGAGCGGGCGGGCGGCGCCGCTCCGCCCATCCCGATCGCCCACTACGCGCCCCGGCGCATCCGCTCTTCCGCGCGGCGGATCACGCGCGCCTGAGCGGTGGCGACGGGGCCGTGCTCGTCACGCGTGCCCGACCCCGTACTCGACCTCATCGTCGTCATTCGCACCGTTCTCGCGCCGGCGCCGACGCCAGGTGAGGTCGACGAGCCCGACCAGCAAGGCGAGGGAGAGGAACACCGCCGCGGCGAGCATCCCGTAGGCGTAGGCATCGTGGAACACGACGATCTCGCTGGCCGTGCCCTCCTCGCGGAAGATCGTCGCGTAGAAGAACGACAGCGCGACCGCGGTGCCGATGGCCGTGCCGATGCGCTGGCCGAGCTGCCCGACCGAGCCGGCGAGACCGCCCTGCGTCACCGGGATGTCAGCGAGGGCGAGTGTCTGGTTGGGAGAGATGACGAGGCCCCCGCCCAGTCCGCCGACCACCATCGCCGCGGCCATGGCCCAGGGCGTGTACGGCAGCGGGACGAAGATCGCGACGACCACCAGGAGGGCGGTCGCCAGGAGCACGGCGCCCAGGCCCCACACGACGAGGGGTCTGCCGAACCGGTTGACGAGGTTGCCGCCCACCCAGGAACCGGCAGCGCTCGTGGCGGCGAACCCGATGGAGACCATGCCCGCGTAGACCGGCTCGAGACCGAGACCGTCCTGCAGGAAGAGGTTGGTGAGCAGGAACACCGACGGCAGAGCCGCGAAGTACGACGTCGCCAGCAGCGTGCCATTGCGATACGACCGCACCCGGAAGAGACGCAGCGGAACGAGCGGAGCCTTGCCGACGGACTCGTAGTGCCGCTCCCACAGCACGAACCCGCCGACGAAGAGCACGAAGGCGACGAGCAGCCACCATCGCAGGGGGTCGTCGTCGGGAGATCCCGTCGTGAACAGGAACGGGAACATGAGCGAGAGCACGGCGAGACCGAACAGCACCGTGCCGAACGGATCGAGCTCGAGCGGCCGGCGGGTTCGCCGGTGGAGGGGCGGCAGAAGCCAGATCGCGAGGGCGATGGCGATGAGACCCAGCGGCACGTTCATCCAGAAGATCCAGCGCCACCCGTCCTGCGCGCCGCCGAGAGCGATCGCCAGCCCGCCGATCGTCGGGCCGAGGGCCGTGGAGATGCCGATGATCGCTCCGAAGGCACCGAAGGCCTTGCCGCGCGCGGAGCCGCGGAACAGCTCCTGGATGATGCCGAGAACCTGGGGCATCTGAATGCCTGCGGCGACGCCCTGAATCAGGCGGGCGATCAGCAGCACGGTCATCGAGGGCGCAAGCGCACAGACGAGACTCATGACCGTGAACAGGCTCAGGCCGATGATGAACAGCGCGCGCCGCGATCGCTGATCACCCAGGCGTCCCGCCGGAACGAGCACGAGCCCGAAGGTCAGCACGTACCCCGACACGATCAGCCCGAGCTCCGTCGGCGCCGACCCGAACGCATCCTCGATCGAAGGCAGGGCGACGTTGACCTTCGTGAGGTCGAGGATCGTCAGAGCGGCGACCGATACGCATACCGCGAAGGCCCGCCACTGCGCTCGTGGTGAGGGGAGGGGGATGTCGGAGGTGGCCGGCGACGCTGTCTTCGACGTTTCGTTCCCGTTCGCCGTCTCATCACTCATCATCATCGCCAGGTTATCGCTACGCACCGCGCCACGGACCCGTCCGATGCTGATTGACTGGGGCCATGCGCGAGACGGCGATGTTCCCTCTCAGCAGCGTGCTGATGCCGTATATGCCGCTGCCGTTGCGCATCTTCGAGTCGAGATACCTCGTGATGCTCGGGCGCCTGCTCGACGACGACGATCCGCGGTTCGGGGTTGTCCTCATCGAGCGCGGACCGGAGGCCGGGGGCGGCGAGCAGCGGTTCTCGGTCGGCACGCTCGCGCGCGTCTCGCGCGTGGCGGCCCGGGAGGATGACCTGCAGCTCGTCGCCGTCGGGGGCGGCCGGTTCGAAGTCGAGCGGTGGCTCGACGACGACCCGTACCCGCGCGCGATCGTCCGGGAGCTGCCGATGCCGCCGTGGCGTGACGACCTCCTTCCGCTGCGCGAGCGCGCGGAGCAGACGGTGCGCCGGCTCCTGTCGATGTCGGCGCAGTTCGCAGAGCTGCCCTGGGATGCCGACATCGAGCTCGCCGACGATCCCGAGCACGCGTGCTGGCAGCTCGCGGGCATCGCCCCGCTCAGCACCCTCGACCACCTCGCCCTGCTTCAGGCCTCGTCGCTCGACCAGTTGCTCGCCGACCTCATCGCCCGCTGCGACGAGGCGGAACCCGTCTTGACGGCGGGAACGCCGGATGGGGCCTTCGGAGCCGAACTCGACCGGCTTCTCGATGACGTTGAGGGAGACGAGGAGTCCCCCGGACCCGCGGACGGCGACCGCTAGGACTCCGGCAGGCGCCGCATCCGTCGAACGCGCTGGACGATGCGCACGACAGCACGAGCCGGAACACCGATGATGCACGCGACCGTGCCCGACACCGACCGATCCAACGCCCCGAGCACGCTCTTCCGCTCCCACGCATCTCGGATGGCACCGCCCCGCGGGCGCGGCTGGGGGCGGTGCGCAAAGGCACCCGAACGGCGCGCCCCCGCGAGTTCCGCGAGCTGCCCCACCCAGGTGTCCTCTGCCGCCGGGTGGAAGTAGTTGTCTTCGAGCCAGCCGTCGACCGGCATCCGGAACGCGCGCGCGATGACCGCCGTCTCGCCTGCCAAGAGTCCGCTTCCCTCGAACACCGTATTGATGAGTTCGGGAGCGACGCCGAAGACATCGAGCGCGATCACCGGGGTGCCGTGGGCGACGGCCTCGATGGCGGCGGTCGAGCTGATCGTGACGAGCCCGGCGGCGGTAGCCAGCGCCGTGCTCATGGGCTCCGTCGAGACGACGAGGTTCGGCGGCGCGCCTCCCATCGACCGGATGAGGTCGGGATACTCATCGAACTCGCGGTGGGTCTGGCTCTCCCCCTTCGTCCCCCGGAGTTTGAGCACGACGCGCCGACTCGGGTCGGCTTGGGCTGCTCGGATCAGCAGAGCGGCGACGCGGCGACGCGCATCCCGCTCGCGGGGCACGATCGCCTGCGCCGCGAAGACGAGGTCCTGCCCGCCCGCCGTGGCCGTTCCCGGCTCGGCTGCGCGCGCGAAGGGCAGGCGGGCGAGAGCGAAGCGCTGGACAAACCCTTTCTCGGTCGCCAGAGCGGTGAATTCACGCACCTCACGATGGGAGTGCAGCACGAACACGTCACAGGATGCGCGGTAGACGAGAGCCTTCCGCGTGGCGGGCACCGAGATCCCCGGCAGACCGGTCGCGATGACGGACGACGGCACACATGTTCGCACGACACGCGCCAAGACCCGCACGAGCGGCCCGCGCGCGGCGAGCAGGACCACGTCGGGGTCCAGTTCGGCCAGCCGTGCCGGAAGGTCGTCGAACGAGACACGCCACACGTCGGTCAGTCCGCTCCCGGCGAGGGCCGAGCGCTGCTGCGCCTCACTGACCACGAGCGGCGTGTCGAGAACGAGCAGCCGACCGTCGACGGCGTCCGGTCGCGATCCCAGGAGCGCGGCCGCCCACTTCACGTACGAGTCGGTGTCGGCGACGGCGACGACGCGAAGCGGATCGGCTCTCACGCCGGAACGCGACGCAGCTTCGCCATCGGCGCGCGCTCGCCGTCGAACACCCGCTTCACGCCGTCGCCGAGGGCGGTCTCGATGATGCGGATGTCGCGGACGAGATGGTTCAGGCCGGTCGGCTCGAGCGATGCCGCGTGGTCGGAACCCCACATGGTGCGGTCGAGCGTGATGTGGCGCTCGACCGCCGTCGCGCCGAGTGCGACGGCCGCGAGGGAGATCTGCAGCCCGCGCTCGTGACCCGAGTAGCCCACGGGAACCCCGGGATAACGCTCGCGCAGGGCGGGGATCACCCGGAGGTTGGCCTCCTCGGGCTCCATCGGGTAGGTGGAGGTCGCGTGCAGGAGCACGAGATTGCCCGTCCCGAGCACCTCGACCGCCTGGTCGATCTGCTCCGACGTCGACATGCCCGTCGACAGGATGATCGGCTTGCCCGTCTCACGCAGCGCGACGAGAAGCTCGGTGTCGGTCAGCGATGCCGACGCCACCTTGTGCGCCGGAACGTGCAGGTCTTCGAGGAACTCCACGCTCGGCACATCCCACGGGGATGCGAACCAATCGACGCCCCGGAGCAGTGCGTGGTCGGCGACCGCCACGTACTCGTCACGCCCGAACTCGATCCGCTTGCGGTACTCGAAGTACGTCATGGTGCCCCACGGCGTCTCCCGGCGCACATCCCGCATGTGCTCGGGCGTCGAGATCTCCGGGGTGCGCTTCTGGAACTTGACCGCATTCGCGCCGGCGTCGGCGGCCACGTCGATCAGCTGTTTGGCGATCTCGACGTCGCCGTTGTGATTGAGGCCGATCTCCGCGATCACGTAGGTGGGCCGACCGCCCCCGATGACGTTCTTCCCGATCGTGACGGTCATGGCTTGCTCCTTGGTGGTTCTGCCTCGGACGAGGCGAGGATGGACTCCGACGAGGCGCCGCGCGCCGCGAGCACCCGTTCGGCGACTTCGCGCACGGCGCCCGCGCCGCCGGAGGACTGCAGCACGATGCGCGCGGCCGCGAGGACGAGGGGGTGCGAATCCGGTACGGCGATCGGCCACCCGACGAGTTCGAGGCAGACGAGATCGTTGACGTCGTTTCCGACGTAGGCGACGCGGTGAAGCGGGATGCCGCGCTCGGCAGCCCACGCCACGAGAGCGCTCGCCTTGTCGTCGAGACCCTGTTCGACGTCGACGCCGAGCTTGCGCGCACGAGCCGTGACGACGGGGTTGCGTTCGGTCGACAGGATGACGACAGGCACGCCGGCTCTGCGCAGCAACGACACTCCCATCCCGTCGGAGCGGCTGACGCGAACCAGTTCGGTGCCCTGCGCGTCGACGTATGCGCTGTCGTCGGTGTGGACGCCGTCGAAATCGGTCACGACCGCATCCACGTCGATCGGACCGTCGAGCGTCGTGGGAACGGTCGAGGGCAGACCAGATGCCGCCATCGCCCTCGCGACCTGGAGCTCCTGTGCCGTGTCGATCTCGATCGCGGTGCTCTCCGGCACCTCGGCGGCGCGCGTGACACCGAAGAAGCGGTGCTCGGCGGCACGGAAACCGTCGACATCGAGCACGTAGAACGCGCCGGTCTCGAGGTAGTGGGGCTCGCGGTCCTGGCGACGCGGACGGACGGCGGCATCGTGGTTGATACCGGAAGCGGCACCCGACGCATCCCGCCGCCAGAGGAACCCGTAGGTCTCGACAGCCGAGAACACGCTGTCGGCGAGCCCGGCGACGACGTCGGACACAGCGGAGTCGAGAGCGGCGGAGTCGATGAAAGGAGAGGTCGCCTGCAGGAACGCGAGGGTTCCGACGGGCGTTCCCTCCGCCGCGAGCACGTCGAGGGCGTGGAGCAGCGCGCTCTCACTCGTGGCGGTGTCGCCGGAGAGCTCGGCGGGCCGGTCGATGACCGCCGCGCCCCACTCGCGCGCGACCGCAGCGATGGCGGGGTCATCGGTCGAGACGACGACCAGGTCGATGGCGGGTGCCGCCTTCGCGGCGGCGACCGCACGCGCCACGAGCGGCACTCCCCCGACGCGGCGCAGGTTCTTGCCCGGCACTCCCTTCGAACCTCCGCGTGCAGGGATGACGGCGACGACGAGCGGACGCACCTCCCCCATCCGCGACGCGGCGATGCGGCTCACCGCACGGCCCGGCGACGATGACGCGCTCCGGGCTCGCGCGGACGCAGCACCGCCGCTGACCCCCGCAGCACGAGCGGAAGGGTCGTTGTGGTCGACGAGGCGAGCGTGAGCACGTCCAGTCGTTCGACCGCACCCGCGAGCACGAGCTCGATCGGAAGGTCGAGGCGTTCGACGAAGAGGTCGGGAAGTCCGGCGACGTCGGCGAGCTGCTCGGCTGACTCGCGGCGATGCGGCAGGTAGGTCACCGGCGCGATCGACGACTCGTGCGCAACCCAGTCGAGGTAGACGTCGCGATCGAGCAGACCGTCGTCGGGTCGCGCACTGCCGAGCACCACCCTCGACGTGCGGAAAAGGTGTGGCCGGGCGGTCTCGCGGGTGAACGCGAAGTCGTGCCGGTGCACCGGCACGCCGATCTCGGCGAGGGCGTCGCGACGCTCGTAGCCGAGATCGAACGCCGTGAAGAAGTCGACCTCTCCGGCGAGCGCCCGCGAGACGACGTGCACATGCGCGAGCGGGCCGATACGCGTGGTCAGTCCTCGCTCGTCATGACCCGGGCGGCGATAAGGACGACGCCCGGTGAGCGTATCGGCATAGGCGACGGTGTTGGCTCCGTCGTCGAGGAACGTCACACGGCGCGGCCGCAGCACCGTCGCCGCAAGCCGGAACTGGCCTGAGTATCCGTCGCCGACGAGCCAGTGCCGGTGACGTGCGAGCAGTCCCCACGGGATGCCGAGGTAGGGCTGGGGATCGACGAAACGCGCCCCGCGCGCGAGCAGCTCGTCGGCCGTCTCGGGCATCTGGGCCGTCAGGCGGCCCGCGAGAGCGATCGACTCCCCCTCGGCGTGAGCCCATTCCGCCGCGCCGATCAGTTGCAGCGGGGATTCCACCCACGCCAACGGTGCCAGCTCGCGAGCCACCCGACCTCCGCGCATCAAGGGGACGCGGAGTGCCCCGCGCCTGTCTCAACACGGTGAGCCCCGAGGTTGAACGACGCGCATGAGCGCCGTGTCCTCCACATGGCGCGCCGGTGAACGATCGGCGACGCGGGCTGTGGACAACCGCGCGCGACGCCTCGGGACCGCCGTTACGTTTGTGCAGTGATGAGCCATCTCGCCCGGACCCTCGCATCGACGCTCGCCGCGTTCGCCGTCGTCGGTGCCCTCGTCGGCTGCGCTCCGTCTTCCGAGCCGACGCCCACACCGACGGGATTCGCCTCCGAAGCGGAGGCCTTCGAGGCCGCCGAGGCGACCTATCGCGCCTACGTCGACGCCCTCAACGAGGTCGACCTGAGCGATCCGGAGACCTTTGAGCCCGTCTTCGCCCTCACAACAGGCGACTCGCTTGCCAACGAGAAGACCACACTCACTCGCATGCATGCAGACGGCTGGGAAGTAAGTGGAGCGACGACGATAAGTGAGATCCGTGGGAGCAGCTGGAGCGCAGACATCATTGAAATTCAGGTCTGCTCGAACGTGTCTGCAGTCGACGTGCGTGACTCATCCGGCAATTCCGTGGTACCCACGAACCGCCCTGATGAGTACTCCCTCAGCGTGATTCTGGAAGGCACGTCCTCAGAGAACTTGCTGATCGCGTCGAGTGAGACTGAAGCGAGTGAGATATGCGACTAGGTCTACTTGTCGCATTACTCGCAAGTGCCCTCGCTGGCGTATCCCACACGTCGACTGGTTGTGACGGCTCGAACACCTGGGTCTATTGCAATCCCAATGGCGAACAGGTTGATGTCGGTGCGTCGCTGGGTGGGTCGTCGGGTGGAGGGGCGTCCGATGGCGGTGGCGGGGGCGGCGGGTACGTTGCTCCGGCTCCCGAAGAGTCCACCGAGGAGATCCCGGAGTGCATGCCCGGCTTCTGCGGTCGGGAGAACTATGACGTGTTCGTGTATCCGACGGTGTCTGCCGAAGATCTCGTGTCCTTCCGCCCCGCAGGTCCCTCACTCGACAACGAGCCGTCGGGTTTCGCCGTCGTCGGGCTTCCCACGAACGTGTACGCCGCCGCTTCGGCGCAGACGCTGAACGGCGAGCTGCTCGGGTTCGACGTGGCCGTGCGCTTCGTTCCGGTCGGCTTCGAGTTCGACTACGGCGACGGATCGACGGCGACGTCGGCGACGGGCGGCGAGACGTGGAGCGCGCAGGGTGCGACGCAATTCGCCCCCACGGAGACGGGCCACACCTACCGCCAACCCGGATGGCACACCGTCACGGCGACCGTCGTCTACGAGGCATCCGTCGACTGGGGATACGGCTGGCGCCCGGTCACCGGCAACGTCCGCGCTGACAGCGGCTCGCATCCCATCGAGGTTCTCGAAGCCCGCACCGCGCTCGTGGAGCGCTCCTGCGCCGAATCGCCGGGTGGACCCGGCTGCTGATTCCTACACCGTGACGACGCATTCTGTCACCGGCCTTCTGCGGCGAGGCGGGCGCTGATAGCGTCGGCGTCCTCAGATCGCCGCCATGAGGATCACGAAGGGAGCTCGTCTGTGAGCGCCACCACCCCCGCCGCCGGGCCCGCGAGACCACGAGAGCAGTGGACCGGCCAGGTCGGTTTCATCCTTTCGGCCATCGGCTCCGCCGTCGGTCTCGGCAACATCTGGCGCTTCCCCGGTGTGGCCTACGAGAACGGCGGAGGCGCGTTCCTCATCCCGTATCTCGTCGCCCTCATCACCGCGGGCATCCCCATCCTGTTCCTCGACTACGCGATCGGCCATCGCTTCCGAGGCGCCGCGCCGACGGCGTTCCGCCGACTCGGCGGGCGCGCAGGGCGCTGGATCGAGTCTCTCGGGTGGTTTCAAGTCACGATCGCCTTCGTGATCGGCTTGTACTACACCGCCGTCATCGCCTGGGCGCTCAGCTTCTTCGTCTTCTCCTTCGACCTGCGATGGGGAGACGACCCGGCCGGGTTCCTGTTCGGCGAGTACCTGCGGGTCGGCGACCCCGGCATCAGCTTCGACTTCGTTCCCGGCGTTCTCATCCCGCTCGCCCTCGTCTGGATCACCGCGATCGTGGTGCTCGCAGCCGGCGTCGCGAAGGGCCTCCAGCGGGTGAACGTCGTCTTCCTACCGCTTCTGGTGGTCGCGTTCCTCGTGCTCGTGGTGCGCGCTCTCTTCCTCGAGGGCGCGGCCGATGGCCTGAATGCCCTCTTCACGCCGAACTGGCAGGCGCTCGCCGATCCCGACGTCTGGATCGCCGCCTACAGTCAGATCTTCTTCTCCCTGTCGATCGCGTTCGGCATCATGATCACCTACGCCTCCTACCGCAAGCGTCGGTCGAATCTCACCAGTCCGGGTCTCGTCGTCGCGTTCGCCAACTCGTCCTTCGAGATCCTCGCCGGCATCGGCGTGTTCGCCACGCTCGGTTTCCTCGCCTTCCGACAGGGCGTCGATGTGTCGGAGCTCGACGGCATCGCCGGCGTCGGACTGTCCTTCGTGACCTTCCCGGCCATCGTCTCGGAGATGCCCGGCGGCCCGATCTTCGGTGCCCTGTTCTTCGGTTCGCTCGCGATGGCCGGCTTCACCTCCCTCGTCTCGGTGCTGCAGGTGGTCATCGCCGCCGTGCAAGAGAAGCTGTCGATCTCACGACGCGCGGCGGCCGTGGGCATCGGAGTCGTCTCGGCGGTGCTCTCGGTGCTGTTCTTCTCCACCACGACGGGTCTGCTCGCCCTCGATGTGACCGACATGTGGGCCAACAACGTCGGTATCGTCGCGTCGGCCGTGCTCATGACCATCCTCGTCATCTGGGTGCTGCGCCGCGGACCCGAACTGCGCTACCACCTCAACGCGGTGTCGACCTTCCCGGTCGGACGCATCTGGATCGGCCTCGTCGGGGTGCTGGCCCCTCTCGTGCTCGGCTACATGCTCGTCGCCCGCATCATCACGCTCCTGACCGAGGGGTACGACACGTATCCGTTCTGGTACCTGGGGATCTTCGGATGGGGCACGGTGGCCGTGCTCGTTCTCGGCGCCGTGATCGGCACACTCGTGCCCTGGCGGCACTCCCCCGATGACTACCGCGCGTGGCCGCCGTATCCGCCGGCGTCCGTCGACAATCGCAAGGAGGCACGCCGATGACTCCGCTCGCCATCACCTTCCTCGTCCTCGCGATCGTGATCGTGTGGGGAGGACTCCTCGGCAGTTCGCTGTTCCTGCGCGCCCGCCCGGAACGGACGACCTACCCCGAGGGCGGGATCGACGATCATCGCGAGGATCTCGGGATCATCGAACACGACACGTGAGTCGTCGCCGACGGGCGGCGGGTCGAGCAGCGATCAGCCGTCGCCGACGACGACCGTGAACGTGATTGCCTCGTCACCGTTGTCGACGTTCGACATCAGGACCTCGGTGCTCCCCGCGGAGAGTCCGGTGACCCCTGGGTTGAAGGTCGCGTCGTCCTCCACTCGGCCCGGCGTGAACTCAGCGATCGAGGTGTCGGCGATGTCTCCGGCGTAACTGTCGACCGGCACGTCCCCGGTGTCGATGTTCAGCACCTGGCCGACGACGAGGTCGACGGTGGCGTTCTGCAGATCGTCGACCTCCATCGTGACGGGCGCGATCACATCGCCGTCCGAAGACGAGCATCCGCTGATCGCGACAGCGGCGGCGACGATGGCGAGCGCGGGAACCCACGTGTTCATTCGCATGATCCCACCCTGGCAGAAGACCGCCCGGTGCACGGACAGGCGCCGTGACAGGATGAGTGCGTGACCGAACGCCTCATGCTTCTGGATTCCGCGTCGCTCTACTTCCGCGCGTTCTACGGCGTTCCGGACACGGTGAAGGCGCCGGACGGGCGCGCGGTGAACGCCGCACACGGGTTCCTCGACATGATCGCGCGTCTGGTGTCGGCATACGAGCCCTCCCACCTCGTCGCCTGTTGGGACGACGACTGGCGTCCGCAGTGGCGCGTGGATCTCATCCCCTCGTACAAAGCGCACCGCGTCGTCGAGATCGTCGCGGACGGCCCCGATGTCGAAGAGGTCCCCGATCCGCTCGAGCAGCAGATTCCGGTGATCCGCGAGGCGCTGGACGCCCTCGGCATCCCGATCGTGGGCGCGCCCGCGCACGAAGCCGACGATGTCATCGGCACCCTCGCCACGCGTGCGACGATGCCGGTGGACATCGTCACCGGCGACCGCGACCTGTTCCAGCTCGTCGACGACGAGCGCGGGATCCGGGTGATCTACACCGCGCGAGGAATGAGCAATCTGGATCTCGTCGACGACGCGTTCATCGTCGGCAAGTACGGCGTACGTGCGTCGCACTACGCCGACTACGCGACGCTGCGGGGCGATTCGTCCGACGGCCTCCCCGGCGTCGCCGGCGTGGGAGAGAAGACGGCCGCGACACTGCTCGCGGCGCACGGTGACATCGCCGGCATCACCGCGGCGGCCCAAGCGAGCACGGGCATGACCCCGGCCCAGCGCACCAAGGTTCTCGCCGCATCCGACTACCTGGCGGTCGCACCCCGCGTCGTCGAGGTCGTGCGCACGCTCGATCTCCCCGATGTCGACGGCGCACTGCTGCCGCTTCCCGACGATCTCCTCTCCCGCACCGCCGCCGTCGCGGAGCGGTGGTCGCTCGGTTCGTCGATGGCGCGTGCAGCCGAAGCGCTGACCGCGCGAGCCTGAGTCGCGAGTCAGCGCGAGCGCTGTGCGGTGATCACGGCGCTCATGAGCAGCACCGCGTAGGCGACCGACAGCGCCAGCGTCACCCAGAGGGTGGCGCTCCACGATCCCGTCGCATCGTGCACGCCGCCGAGGATCGGCGCCGCCGTCGCACCGAGGGCATACCCGCCACCCTGCACGAGAGCGGAGATCCCCGTCGCCTCGGCGTCGGTGCGTGCCACCGCGACGAGCGTGCTGAAGACGACGACGAAGCCTCCCGCGTGTCCCATCGCCCCGATGCTCAGCCACACCCAGAGCAGCTCCGGCGCGAGAAGCACTCCGACGGCGAGGATGATCCACGACGCGCAGACCACCGCGGCGGGCACGAGGCGCGGCGTGAACCGCGTCAGAACCGGGATCACCAGCGCACCGGCGATACCCACACCTTGGAACACCGAGGCCATCGCACCGGCGGACGAAGCGCCGACCCCGAGCAGGTCGGCGGTCATGGCAGGCAGCCACGTGCTGTAGCCGTAGTACAAGAAGGCCTGCGAGGCGAATGCGGCGACGAGAAGCCACACCACCGGACGCGCGAGGTAGGAGCGTCCGCGCCGCGAGGTGACGACCGGCGTGGGTCCGGTCAGGCCGGCGGGATCCCATCCGCGCGACGACGGCCCGTCCGGGCGTGTCCGAGCAGGGTGCGCAACCAAGCCGCCGGCGCGGCGTTCCCGGGCGAGATGCACGCTCCAGACAGCGATGCCCGCGACCGTGAGAACCGACCAGCCGAACAGCGCCAGCGGCCATCCGATCGCTTCGGCGACGGGCGCGGTCAGCAGCGTCGTCAGGAGGGATCCGACGTTCAGCGTTGCCGTGTAGGCCGCCGTGACCACACCGACCCTCTCGCCCGGAACGTCGCGACGGATGACGACAGGGGTCACGACGTTCCCGATCGTCACCGACGCGCCGATGACCACCATTCCCGCCAAGAGCCACCCGAACCCCGGAAGCGTGCGGATGACCGTCCCCACCAGCACTCCCACGAGCGAGAGCAGAAGGGCGAGCTCCGCCCCCGCGCGACGGATGACGATGGCCGCCAGCGGCGTGAGGAGCGCGAACATCAGCACCGGCGCCGTCGTCAGGAGCCCTGCCTGCGCGGAGGGGATGCCGAGGTCCACCTCGATGTCGCGGAGCACGGGCGTCGGCGCGACGATGTGTCCGCGAAAGCTGAGAGCGGCCACGAGGATACCCGCGACGACCAGCCAGGGGAACGCGCCGCGAACGACGGGCTCCGAACGGCTTCTCACCTGTCGAGTCTACGGATGCGCCCGGAGGCCTCCGACCATGCGCGCGCCGTTCACGCCGCAGTCCAGTCACGCAGGCGATCGAGGGACCAGGTGGTGATGATGCGCTCGGGCGGCACCCCCAGCCGCTCAGCGCGTGCCGCGCCGTGGTCCAAGAGGGAGAGCTGTCCGGGAGCGTGCGCATCCGAATCGATGGCGAAGAGGCAGCCGACCTCCAGCGCGAGCGTGATGAGTTCGTCGGGAGGATCCTGACGCTCCGGGCGGCTGTTGATCTCGACGGCCGTTCCGTGCTCCGCGCAGGCCTCGAACACTGCACGGGGGTCGAACTGCGACGGCGGACGGGTCCCGCGGCTCCCTTCGACGAGCCTTCCCGTCACGTGCCCGAGCACATCCACCCGAGCATCCGACACCGCCGCCACCAGACGGCGCGTCATCGGCCCGCGATCCATGCGCAGTTTCGAGTGCGCCGACGCGACGACGACGTCGAGCTCATCCAGGAGCTCGGAATCCTGATCCAGCGCCCCGTCTTCGAGGATGTCCACCTCGATCCCCGTCAGCAGGGTGAATCCGTCGCCATGGAAGCCCCGTACGAGCACCATCTGTTCCCGCAGGCGATCCGCCGTCAGCCCGTTCGCCACGCGAAGCCGCGGCGAATGATCGGTCAGGGCGAGGTACTCGTGGCCCAGAGAGCGTGCGGCGTCGACCATGAGGTCGATCGGGGTGAGTCCGTCCGACCAGTCGCTGTGACTGTGCAGGTCTCCCCGCAGCAGCCGTCGCATCTCAGACGACTGCTCGACCCCGGCACTCGCGCGGAGCGCCGCGAGCCGCTCGGGGATCTCTCCCGCCAGCGCCTGAGCGATGACGGTGAGGGAGGATTCGCCGATCCCCTTGCGGCGACGGAGCGCCGCCGTATCCGCAAGCTCCGCATCACTCAGCCCCGCGATCGCATCCGCCGCCGTGCGAAACGCCTTGGATCGGTAGCGCGACGAACGCTCCCGCTCGAGCAGCGTCGCGATCTCCGTCAACGCGTCGTGCGGGTTCATCCCGACCCTCAGCCCGCGAGATCCCGCGTGGCGGCGACCCACGCGTCGAGCGTCCGCGAGGCTGCCCCGCTGTCGATCGCCTCTCGTGCGGTGTCGATCGCCTCGCCGAGGCGGTCGAGGATCGGCCGCTGCACCTGCGCGGCATCGCGGTAAAGGCGATAGGCGACGATTCCCGCGGCGGCATTGAGCAGAACGATGTCGCGGACCGGTCCCGCCTCGCCCGCCAGCACCCGGCGCACCACCTCGGCGTTGTGCGTCGGGTCGCCGCCGATGAGATCCGCCATCTCGGCCAGCGGAACGCCGAGGTCCCGCGGATCGACGTCGTGCTCGTGGACGTCTCCGCGGCTCACTTCCCACAGGCGGGAATGGCCGGTGGTGGTCAGTTCGTCGAGTCCGTCGTCGCCACGGAAGACGAGGGCCGTGGCGCCGCGATTTCGGAAGACGCCGGTGATCAGCGGCACACGCTCCAAGCTGGCGACGCCCACTGCGTTGGCTTCGGCCCTCGCGGGGTTGGACAGCGGCCCGAGGAAATTGAACACCGTCGGCACGCCGAGTTCCTTGCGCACGGCACCGGCGTGACGGAATCCGGGGTGGAAGGCAGACGCGAAGACGAACGTGATGCCGGCCCGCTCCAGCGTCTCGGTGACCGCGGCAGGATCCAGGGTCAGCTCCACGCCGAGCGCCCCCAGCACATCCGAGGATCCGGAGGCCGAACTCGCGGCGCGGTTGCCGTGCTTGACGACGGGGATGCCGGTGGCGGCGGCCACGACGGATGCCATCGTCGACACGTTCACGGTTCCGAAGCGGTCGCCGCCGGTGCCGACGATGTCGAGCACCTCGGCACTCACCGGCAGCGGCACCGCAGCCTCGAGGATGGCGTCACGGAATCCGACGACCTCGTCGATCGTCTCCCCCTTCGCGCGGAGCGCGATGAGGAAAGCGCCGATCTGACCCGGCGTCGCCTCCCCCGCCATGATGCGTCGCATCGCCCACGTCGATTCCGACACGCTGAGGTCGCGCCCATCCAGGAGTGAGGTGAGGATTCCGGGCCACGAAGACGACTCCGACATGCCACCGAGCCTACCGTCGGCCGACTTGTGCGGATTCACGGCCCGCGCCCGGCCCGCTGTCAGCCCGCCCACAGCGTCCTGATCGGTGATTTACCGTCACTTCTTAGGGCGCCCTTACTTCTCATCGCGCGCGACAAGGGTGTCCAGATGGGGAAAACCCGCTCCGGAATCGGCAATAATGGTGGACGTGACGACCACGCCAGCGACCTATGCCCAGGCGATGCGTTCTGTCAAGCGCCCGGACCCGGTCGCCGTCGGAACCATCGTGTGGCTCGGCAGCGAGGTGATGTTCTTCGCGGGACTGTTCGCGATCTACTTCACCCTGCGGAGCACCTCCCCCGATCTGTGGGCTGAGGAGACCCAGCTGCTGAACGTGCCCTACGCGTTCGCCAACACCGTCATCCTCGTGCTCTCCTCGGTCACCTGCCAGATGGGCGTGTTCGCCGCCGAGCGCTTCCAGCCGTACACCTCCACGGGCGGCGGCCGCCGCCGGTGGGGCATGGTGCCGTGGTTCTGGCTGACCTTCGCTCTCGGCGCGATCTTCGTCTCGGGACAGGTGTGGGAGTATGCGCAGCTCGTGTATGAAGGCATGCCGATCACGGCCAATGCATACGCCTCGGCCTTCTATCTGACGACCGGATTCCACGCGCTTCACGTCACCGGTGGACTCGTAGCCTTCCTCCTCGTGATCGGTCGCGCCTACGCGGTCAAGAACTTCGGCCGCAAGGAGATGACCTCGGCGATCGTGGTCTCGTACTACTGGCACTTCGTCGACGTCGTCTGGATCGCCCTGTTCGCCGTCATCTACTTCCTGAAATAGAGCGGAGCTGATCCCCCACATGGCACGCACGAAACCGCGCCGCTCCCAGGGCCGCCGCAGTCCGTGGGCGGCCGCCGCCCTCATCGGCGTCGGACTGCTGCTCACCGGCGGTGCCTATGCCGGCGCCTCCGCCGCTATGGCTTCCACGACCGACGAGACGTCGGCCTCGGCCCTGACGGTCGAAGACGGCAAGAAGCTGTTCCAGGCGAACTGCGCAACCTGTCACGGACTCGACCTGCAGGGCACCGAGAGCGGCCCGTCGCTCTACGGCGTCGGCGAGCTCTCCGTGGAATTCCAGGTCGCGACCGGGCGCATGCCGCTGCAGATGCAGGGCCCGCAGGCGCCGCAGAAGCCGGTGCAGTTCACCGAGGAGCAGATCCAGGCGATGGCGGCATACGTGCAGAGCACGTCGCCCGGCCCCGAGTTCCCCTCTCCCGAGATCCTCGACGGAGAAGGCGACATCGCGCGCGGCGCCGAGCTCTTCCGGATCAACTGCGCGATGTGCCACAACGTGGCGGCTGCCGGAGGCGCGCTCACCGAGGGCAAGTACGCGCCCGAGCTCACCGAGACCAGCGCCCTCCACATGTACGCGGCGATGGTCACCGGCCCGCAGAACATGCCGGTGTTCAACGACATGACCCTCAGTCTCGAGGACAAGCGCGACATCATCTCGTCGCTGCTGTTCATCCAGGAGAACGAGTCCCCGGGCGGCTTCAAGCTCGGATCGCTCGGACCGGTCTCCGAAGGCCTGTTCATCTGGATCTTCGGCATCGGGTCATTGATCGCCATCACCGTCTGGATCACGGCGAAATCCAACTGACCCACCCCTGACACTGCAAGCACCTACGAGGAGCACCATGGCAAACGAGCACGACGCGCTCGAGCACGAGAGGGCTTCGTGGAAGCCCTCCCCCGGGCTCGCCGTCGCGGTGAGCGACCCGGTGCGCACACCCGATCTTCCGCCGCACCGCGAGCGGATGACCGACAAGGACCCGGCCGCGATGAAGCGCGCCGTCCGCACGGTCTACACGCTCTTCTACCTCTCGGTGGCCGGCAGCATCTGGGCCGTCGCGGCCTACATGCTGTTCCCGATCGAGAGCGGATCGATCGTCGACATCCGCAACAACAACCTGTTCGTGGGTCTCGGCATCGCGCTCGCGCTGCTCGCGATCGGAATCGGCGCGATCCACTGGTCCAAGGCCGTGATGCCCGACAAGGAATTCATCGAGCCGCGGCACGCCACGCGCGGCCGGGACGCCACCCGCGAGGGCGCGGTGGCGGTCTTCGAAGCCGCCAACGAAGAGTCCGGTTTCGGTCGTCGCGCCATGATCCGCAACTCGCTGATCGCCGCCCTGGCCGCTTCGGTCGTTCCTGGCATCACCCTGTTCCGAGGTCTCGCCCCGGAGAGCTCTCCCGAGAACCCTCACGCGGGTGACCCGGTCTACCTCCTCAGCCACACCATGTGGAAGGAAGGGTCGCGTCTGGCTCACGACCCCGAGGGAACGCCGATCCGCGCCGCAGACGTCACGCTCGGCTCGGCCGTGCACGTGATCCCGGCCGAGCTGGCCGAACTCAGCCACGAGGAGGGCTACCTCGAGGAGAAGGCGAAGGCGATCGTCCTCCTCATGCGCATGCCTCCGGAAGACCTCATCGAGACCCCTGAGCGTGCCGACTGGTCCTACGACGGCATCATCGCCTACTCGAAGGTCTGCACCCACGTGGGCTGCCCGGTCGCCTTGTACGAGCAGCAGACGCATCACCTGCTCTGCCCGTGCCATCAGTCTCAGTTCGACGTCGCGGACGGCGCCAAGGTGATCTTCGGTCCGGCCGCCCGCCCGCTCCCCCAGCTGCCGATCACGGTGGACGACGAGGGATACCTCATCGCGCGGAGTGACTTCGAAGAACCCGTCGGCCCGAGCTTCTGGGAGCGCCATTGAGTACCTCGCACCCCACGGAGAACGTCACTCAGGAGCCCGCGCTCCCGATGTCGGCGTCCACCCGTGACAAGCCTCTCGGCGGTCGATTCGTCGGCGCCGCGTCGAACTATCTGGACGAGCGCACGAGCATCTCCGGGATCACCAAGGAGCTCGGTCGCAAGATCTTCCCCGACCACTGGTCGTTCATGCTCGGCGAGATCGCGCTCTGGAGCTTCGTCGTCGTCCTGCTCTCGGGTGTCTTCCTGACGTTCTTCTTCCAGGCGTCGATGGTCGAGACCCACTACACCGGCGCCTACATCCCGATGCGCGGCGTCGAGATGTCTGCCGCCATGGACTCCGCGCTCCGGATCTCCTTCGACATCCGCGGCGGCCTGCTCGTTCGTCAGATCCACCACTGGGCAGCCCTCGTCTTCGTCGCCGGCATCGGCGTGCACATGCTGCGCGTGTTCTTCACGGGAGCGTTCCGCAAGCCGCGCGAGCTGAACTGGGTGATCGGCTTCATCCTCTTCATCCTCGCCATGGCGGAAGGCTTCACCGGCTACTCCCTCCCCGACGACCTGCTCTCGGGCAACGGCCTTCGCATCATCGACGGCATGATCAAGGGCATTCCGCTGATCGGAACCTGGACCTCGTTCCTGCTCTTCGGGGGCGAGTTCCCGGGCACCCAGATCGTGGGTCGCCTCTACACCCTGCACATCCTGTTGCTCCCGGCGATCCTGGTCGCACTGCTGGCCCTCCACCTCATGTTGATGATCATCAACAAGCACACGCAGTTCGCCGGCCCCGGCCGCACGAACAGCAACGTCGTGGGATTCCCGATGGTGCCGGTCTACATGTCCAAGATGGGCGGCTTCTTCTTCATCGTGTTCGGCGTGATCGTTCTGATCGCCTCGCTGTTCACGATCAACCCGATCTGGAACTACGGTCCCTACGATCCCTCACCGGTCTCGGCCGGCACCCAGCCCGACTGGTACATCGGCTTCGCCGACGGCGCCCTGCGTCTTGTGCCGCCGCACTGGGAGTTCGTCTTCCTCGACCGCACGTGGTCGTTCAACATCCTCGTGCCGCTCGCGGTGCTGGGACTGTTCATCGTGCTCGTGCTCATCTACCCCTTCATCGAGGCGTGGATCACCGGTGACAAGCGCGAGCACCACATCGCGCAGCGTCCGCGCAACGCGGCGACCCGCACGGCGATCGGCGCCGCCGGCGTCGTGTTCTACGCCGCTCTCTGGGCCGCGGCTTCATCGGACATCATCGCGACGCACTTCAAGGTCACGATGGAGGGTGTCATCCACAGCCTCCAGGCCATGCTCATCTTCGGGCCGATCATCGCCTACTTCGTCACCAAGCGCATCTGCATCGCGCTGCAGAAGAAGGACCGCGAGATCGTGCTGCACGGCTACGAGTCCGGTCGAATCGTCCGCCTCCCGGGTGGCGAGTACATCGAGGTCCACCAGCCCGTCGACGAGTTCGAGCGGTGGCGCCTGATCGATGCCGAGACCTACGAGCCCCTTGTGGTGCGGCCCAACGACAAGGGCAGCATCCCTTGGCACGCGAACCTGCGCGCCGCCCTGTCGCGGTGGTTCTTCGAGGACCGACTCGCGCCCCTCACCCAGACCGAACTCGACGCGGCGACCGCGCACCAGCACCACGCTCTGGAGCACATCGCCACCGAGGAGGATGCCGAGATCCAGGGCGCTCACGAGCGCGCGGGCGTCCCCGACGCACCTCACGTGCCGATCGACGACGGCCATCACCCCGAAACGGCGAACCGTCCGTCGAACGTGATCATCCCGGACGAGGACGACAAGAAGTAGTCGGCAGGATATCGACGTTCGGTGGCCGTCTCCCCGCTGGGGAGGCGGCCATCGCGTCGTTAGCGTTGATCCATGACCTCCGACGCCCTGACCTATTTCGAGAACAAGCTCGCACATGAGACGGATGCGAGCGACGTCTATGCCGCACAGCACGCCGGCGATGAGTTCGTGCTCGTCGACGTGCGGAGCGACGAGGCGTGGCGACAAGGTCGCATCCGCGGCGCCATCCATCTCCCCCACCAGCGCATCGCGACGGCGGCGACCGACCTCATCGCCGCGGGGACACCCGTCGTCGTCTACTGCTGGTCACCGGGCTGCAATGGCGGCGCGAAGGGCGCTGCCGCGTTCGCGCGGCTCGGCTACGACGTCAAGGAGATGATCGGCGGATACGAATACTGGGTGCGCGAAGGACAACCCACCGTGAACGACGACGGTGAGCTCCCGCGGGTGTTCGATCCCCAGGTCATGGTCGTGCGCGCCTGACCCCGTCCTCACCCGGTCTGCTCGATCTCCCACATCTCGTCGTCTTCGAGCCCCTCGGCGAATCTGCCTGCCGCTGCGCCGGCGAACTGCACGCGCTCCAGGTCTTCACTCTCGTCGGAGATCAGCACATCGCAGACGACCGCCGTGACGTTGTCCAGCGTGCCCGCCTCGAGCGCGAGCCTCACGAGCTCGTCGGCGGCCTCCCGCGGTGTGGCTGCGCGGTCCACCATGACGCGGGCCACATCGTCTTCGGGAACGTAGTCCGTCAGACCGTCGCTGCACAGCAGCCATCGATCCCCTTCGCCCAGCTCCGTCTCCGCCACCGAGACCACGTCGGCCTCACCGCCGCCCAGGGAGGCCGTGATGATGTTGCGGCGGGGGTGCGTCGCGGCGTCCTCGGGGGCGATGATGCCTCGGTCGACGAGCACCTGCACGTACGAGTCGTCGCGGGTCTGGCGTTCGAATCGCCCGTCGCGCACCCGATACGCTCGCGAGTCGCCGGAGTGCGCGATCAGCAGGTGCTCGGCACCGGCGAGGAAGACGCCCGTGAAGGTCGTCGCCATGCCGCGCAGCGATGGATCGCGCTCGGTGTGGGCGCGAAGGTCCCAGTTCGCCTCGAGGATGCGTTCACGCAACGCCTGGGCCGTCCAGGTCGTGACACGACCTGCGACCAACCGGTGCACCAGCGCGGCGGAGGCGAGATCGCCGGACGGCCCGCCGCCAACTCCGTCGGCTACGGCCGCACCCCAGCTCGACGCGAAAGCCGCATCCTGATTGACGTCCCGGTAGGAGCCGACGTCGGATGCGGCAGCCGCGAGAAGGCGATGAGCCACGCTCAGCGTGCGAAGTATCCGCGGTAGTACTCGTAGACCCAGCCGACGATCGCAACGAGGAAGATCGCGAAACCGATCGGCACCATCCACGAGCCGACGGCGAGACCGATGAACGCGATCGACGCCGAGAAGGCGAGAACGATGGGCCACCAGGACCACGGGCTGAACTCGCCGAGCTCGGGATCACCGTCGTCGATGTCGGCGGTCAGCACATCTTCGGGCAGTTCGCCACCCTGTGCCTTGTGAAGGCGATCCACGTAGAACGCGATCATCACGCCCATGAGACCGGCGAAGAAGAGCGCCACCGTGCCGACCCATTCGATGGCCGTGTACCACGGCACATCGGGGTGGCCGATGATGTTCCACGCCGTGTAGACGACGCCGATCAGGAAGGAGAAGGCGGTGAGGATCCACCAGAGACCGACATTGGTACGCACTTACTTGACCTCTCCCTGGGCGACGTCGACGACGGGCGTCTGCGGGGCATCCTTCGCCGGGCCGACACCGACCGGGAGACCGGCCTCGGGGTGGTTCAGGTCGAACGCCGGACGCTCGCTGCGAATGCGCGGGATCGACGTGAAGTTGTGGCGCGGCGGCGGGCACGACGTCGCCCACTCCAGCGAGCCACCGTAGCCCCAGGGGTCGTTCACCGTCACCTTCGGGGCCTTACGCGAGGTGAGCCACACGTTGAACAGGAACGGGATCATCGACGCGCCGAGAACGATGGAGCCGACCGTCGACACCTGGTTCTGCCATGTCCAGCCGTCGGCCGCCGAGTAGTCCGCGTAACGGCGGACCATGCCGTCGACACCGAGCCAGTGCTGGATGAGGAAGGTCATGTGGAAGCCGATGAACAGCAGCCAGAAGTGGACGTAGCCGAGTCGCTCGTTGAGCATGCGCCCGGTCCACTTCGGCCACCAGAAGTAGAAGCCCGCGAACATCGCGAACACCACGGTGCCGAAGACGACGTAGTGGAAGTGCGCCACCACGAAGTAGGAGTCGGAGAGCTGGAAGTCCAGGGGCGGCGAGGCGAGGATGACACCGGTCAGGCCGCCGAAGACGAACGAGATCAAGAAGCCGAGCGCGAAGACCATCGGTGTCTCGAACGTCACCGAGCCGCGCCAGAGCGTGCCGATCCAGTTGAAGATCTTCACACCCGTGGGAACGGCGATGAGCATGGTCATCAACGCGAAGAACGGGAGGAGAACGCTGCCGGTGACGTACATGTGGTGTGCCCAGACGGCCACGGAGAGCGCCGCGATGGCGATCGTCGCGTAGACCAGCGTCTTGTATCCGAAGATCGGCTTGCGGCTGAACACCGGGAAGATCTCCGACACGATGCCGAAGAACGGCAGCGCGATGATGTACACCTCGGGGTGACCGAAGAACCAGAACAGGTGCTGCCACAGCAGCACACCGCCGTTCTGCGGATCGTAGATGTGGGCGCCGAGCACACGGTCCGCGGCGGCGGCGAGGATCGCCGCGGCCAGCACGGGGAAGGCCATCAGCACGAGGATGCTGGTGATGAGCGTGTTCCACGTGAAGATCGGCATGCGCCACATGGTCATACCCGGAGCACGCATCGTCAGGATGGTCGTGATGAAGTTCACGGCGCCGAGGATCGTGCCGAAACCGCTCATGCCGAGGCCCAGCATCCAGAGGTTCCCGCCGACGCCGGGCGAGAAGCTGGCGTTGGCGAGCGGCTGGTACGCGAACCATCCGAATGCCGCCGCGCCCTGCGGCGTGAGGAAGCCGGCGACGGCGATGGTCGAGCCGAAGAGGAACAGCCAGAACGCGAAGGCGTTCAGTCGCGGGAATGCGACGTCGGGGGCACCCAGCTGCAACGGCAGGATCGCGTTCGCGAAGCCCGCGAACAGCGGCGTCGCGAACATGAGGAGCATGATCGTGCCGTGCATGGTGAACAGCTGGTTGTACTGCTCCTTCGTGGGCACGATCTGCATGCCGGGCTGGAACAGCTCAGCGCGGATGATGAGCGCCATGACGCCACCGAGCATGAAGAACAGCACGGAGGCGATCAGGTACATGTAGCCGATCGTCTTGTGGTCGGTGGAGGTGATCCACTTGACGACGATGTTGCCCTTCTGCTCGACGCGGGTCGAGCTCATGAGGGCGGCCTGACGCGGCGGCACGGTCTTCGGTCGCGTCGTCTCCTGCGGCAGAGTCGTGGCCATGATCACTCGTCTCCCTCGGAGCTGTCGCCCGTGCCGGGCAAATTCTGGAGGCGGTCGTACGCCTCGTTGATGTTGCCGGTGTTGCCAGCAGCCTCGAGAGAGGCGAGATAGCTGTCGTACTCGGCTTCGCTGACGACCTTGACGTTGAACAGCATCATCGAGTGGTACTCACCGCAGAGCTCGGCGCACTTTCCGGCGTACTCGCCCTCGCGCGTCGGCGTGAAGGACCAGTAGTTGTCCTTGCCGATGTACATGTCCTTCTTGTAGAGGAAGTCGATGATCCAGAAGGAGTGGATGACGTCGCGCGAGTTGAGCTTGATCTCGACCGTCTGGTTGACCGGGAGATAGAGCGTCGGCAGCTGGCTCTCGTCGATGTTCCCCTGCTCGTCGGGCTGGGCCTGGATGCCCATGCTCCAGACGGCATCGGAGCCGTCTTCCTCTTCGCCGTTGTACTGGAAGTCCCACGCCCACTGCTTGCCGATCGCGGTGATCGAGACGTCGGGATCTTCGTAACGGGTCTCGAGGATGGCCTGGTCACGCGCCGTGAAGGCGAAGAAGCCGACCACGAGGATCAGCGGCACGACCGTGTAGAAGATCTCGATCGGCATGTTGTAGCGCAGCTGGACAGGCAGACCCGTCTGGCCCTTGCGACGACGGTAGGCGATCATCGCCCACAGCATCAGGCCCCAGGTGACCACGCCGACCGCGAGCAGCACGATCCAGGAGTTGACCCACAGACCCGAGACCATCTCGGTCTTGTCCGTCGTCGGAACGCCGTCCTCCGTGAAGCCGGGGAGGAACCCGTTCAGCTCCGTCGGTGTGCATCCGGCGAGGACTGCGGCCGTTGCGATCCCGATGGGAAGAACGGCCCAGCGGAGACGGCGTTTCGAGTGCACGGTGCACCTTTCCGGGTCGCGGGTGTTGCTCCAGCCAGTCTAGAGCAAGCTCCCACGCTCTTCAGGCCAACCACACAGGTGAGCCCCCGCGGCGTGGGGAACGCGGATCGGGCCCGGGGGGTTCTGTCGAACCGCCGGGCCTGTCGGATTTCCGGAGTGATCAGTGGAAGCTGTCACCGCATGCGCAGCTGCCCGCGGCGTTGGGGTTGTCGATCGTGAACCCCTGCTCCGAGATCGTGTCCTTGAAGTCGATCGTGGCGCCGTCGAGGTAGGGCACGCTCATGTCATCGACGATGACCTCGACGCCGGCGAAGTCGATGGCCTTGTCGCCGTCGAGGAACCGTTCGTCGAAGTAGAGCTGGTAGATCAGGCCGCTGCACCCGCCGGGCTGCACAGCCACACGCAGGCGGAGGTCGTCGCGACCCTCCTGCTCCAGGAGGTTCTTCACCTTCTGTGCGGCGGCGTCCGTCAACGAGACGCCGTGCTCACGGGCGATCTGATCGGTCGTCAGGGCGGTGTCGGTCATGACGCTCCTTCGGGATGGGCCGCGCGCGGCGCGGGGACGATGGGTCGATTCTACGCGCCGTCCGCCGCAGCGAGGGCGGGCTCACGCGCCGCGTCGGTCCAGTCGCGCCAGCAGGAGCGCCTCCGCGGTCAGCGCGTGGCGGAAGGTGTCCAGGTGGAGCGACTCGTTGGGGCTGTGGGCACGGGCATGGGGGTCTTCCACCCCCGTGACGAGGATCTGCGCCTCCGGGAACGCTCGGACGAGGTCGGAGATGAACGGGATGGAGCCGCCCACGCCGAGATCCACCGGCGCGACACCGTACCCGGCCGCGAGAGCCTCGCGTGCCTCGGCGACCGCCCACCCGTCGGTGTCGACGAGAAACCCGTCCCCGAGGTCGACGTCGGAGAATTCGAGGTGTGCACCCCAGGGCGCATGTGCGCGAAGGTGGCTTTCGATCGCCGCGTATGCCTCGGCCGCCGGCTGCCCGGGGGCGATCCGGGCGCTCACGACCACGGCGACCTCGGGGCTGAGGGTGTTGGAGGCGTTGCGCACCGACGGGGCGTCGATCCCGGTGACCGTCAGGGACGGCTTGTTCCACAACCGGCTCAGGATCGATCCGGTTCCGATCGGCTGCACGCCGTCGGGCAGTCCGGCTTCCGCGCGCAGGGTGTCTTCCGGATAGTCGGGAGTCTCGCCGTCACGGGTGAGGAGCCCATCGACGGCGACGGCGCCGTCGGCATCCCACAAGGACGACAGGAGCGTCACGGCGGCCATCATCGCGTCGGGCACCGCCCCGCCGTACATCCCCGAGTGCGACGCGTGCTCGAGGGTGCGCACGGTCAGCGTGAAGCGTGCGTTGCCGCGCAGCGTCACGGTCAGGGCGGGCGTCGTCGCGTCCCAGTTCGTGGAGTCGGCGACGACGATCACGTCGGCTCGCAGATCATCGGCGTTGTCGGAGAGGAACTGCGCGAACGAGCGCGACCCCGCTTCCTCCTCGCCCTCGATGAACAGCGACAGCCCGAGATCGAAGTCCGGACCCACAGCGTCGACGAGGGCGCGGATCGCGCCGATGTGAGCCATGATGCCGGCCTTGTCGTCGGCAGCGCCGCGGCCGTAGAGACGCCCGTCCCGCACGGTCGGCTCGAAAGGCGGCGTGTCCCAGAGCGACTCGTCGCCGACCGGCTGCACGTCGTGATGCGCGTACAGCAGGATCGTGGGTCGGCCGTTGCGAGGGTGCCGGCGCGCCAGCACCGCGGGCTTGCCGACCTCATCCGTCCCGGGTATCGCCGCCCTCCGGATCGAGACCTCGTCGAACACCCCGGTCTTCTCGGCGAGTTCGGCCACCGCCGCGGCGGTTCGCCCAACTTGTGCCTCGTCGAACCCGGGGAAGGCGATGGACGGAATGCGCACCAGGGCGCCCAGATCGGCCAGCGCGGAGGGGATGCCGGCCGCGGCCGCGGCGGTGACCGCATCGTCGAGAGTCTGCTCAGAAGCCATGCGGGTAATCTTAAGTGCAGCAGTCACCGCGATCCGAGGATTCATCGTGCCCAACACCCCCGCCGCCCCGGCGCCCAAGGACGAGTCGACCGAGACAGAGACGTCGGTCGCCGGCAAGGGTCGTCCCACCCCCTCTCGTGCAGAGCGGGAGGCCGCCCGGAAGCGCCCCCTCGTGCCCGACACCAAAGAGGCCAAGGCGCGCCAGCGCGCCGAGCTGGCCGCCAAGCGCGAGAAGGCCCGGCAGGGAATGGCCGCCGGCGAGGAGAAGTACCTGCCGCAGCGCGACAAGGGTCCGCAGCGCAGGTTCGTCCGCGACTTCGTCGACGCGGGCTGGCACCTCGCTGAGTTCGTCATGCCGGCGATGATCCTCGTGATCGTCGCCACGCTCATGCCGGTCGTCGAGGTGCAGTACTACGCTCTCCTGGCGCTGTGGGGATTCATCATCTTCGTCGTCGGCGACATGATCTACACCTCGATCCGCGTGAAGGGCGCCGCCCGGGCCAAGTTCGGCGAGGACCGCCTCGAGAAGGGCCTCGGCTGGTACGGCGCCATGCGCATCGTGCAGATGCGCTTCCTGCGCCTGCCCAAGCCGCAGGTCACCCGCGGGCAGTACCCCGCCTGAGTTCGACCAGGCGCCGATTGATCTGGCGCGCCCACAGCGGCCCTCGGTACAGGAACGCCGTGTAGCCCTGCACGAGCGTGGCGCCGGCATCCAGCCGCTCCTGCACGTCGTCGCCCGTCTCCACTCCCCCGACGGAGATCACGCAGAAGTCGCTGTCGGGCACGGCAGCGCGCACCCGTCGCAGCACCTCGAGCGAGCGGCGGCGCAGCGGAGCGCCGGACAGCCCGCCGTCCCCCGCCGCGGCGACGACCGCCGGTTCGGTGCGGAGGTCGTCTCGGGAGATGGTGGTGTTCGTGGCGATGATGCCGGCCAGACCGAGATCCCGCGCGAGCAGGGCGATGGCCGTCACCTCCTCGTCGGGGAGGTCTGGCGCGATCTTGACCAGCAGCGGCGTTTCGCCGCTCGCGTCGCGGACCGACGTCAGCAGCGGGCGCAGGGTCTCGACGGCCTGAAGGCCGCGAAGTCCGGGCGTGTTCGGCGATGACACGTTGACCACGAGGTAGTCGGCGATCGGCGCGAGGAGCCGCGCGCTTCGCAGATAGTCGTCCGCGGCCGCCGCGACATCGACGACGCGGCTCTTGCCGATGTTGGCGCCGAGCACCGGGCGCGAACGCCGACGACGCAGTCGCAGCAGCCGCAGAGCCGCCACCTCGGCACCCTGGTTGTTGAACCCCATGCGGTTCACGACGGCGCGGTCGGGAACCAGTCGGAACAGTCGAGGGCGGGGATTGCCCGGCTGCGGGATGGCGGTGACGGTTCCCACCTCGACGTGACCGAAGCCGAGGGAGTGAAGGCCCGCCGCACCCGTGACGTTCTTGTCGAAGCCTGCCGCCACGCCGAAGGGCGACTCGAAGTCGAGGCCGAGAGCCCGCGTGCGCAGAACCGGCGACGGCGCGGCGAAGCGGCGCGTGAGCTCGCGCACGCCCGGCAGGCCGAGCGCGCGGATGACGATCATCGCGGCGTGATGGGCCGTCTCGGGGTCCGTGCGCGTGAGGACGGTCCGGAAGAGGAAGGGGTACATCCCCTTCAGGCTATCGGTCGCGCCCGCGCACCGATGACGCGTTCAGACCGACGTCTCCGCGGTCTCATCGAGCGAGGACCGCCCGTGACGATCGGCGTGGTCGACGCGAAGCTGCTCGATGGCCGCTTCGAAGTCCTCGAGGGAATCGAACGCCTGGTACACGCTCGCGAATCGCAGGAAGGCCACTTCGTCGAGGTCCCGGAGAGGGCGCAGAATCGCCAGTCCGATCTCGTTGGTGTCGATCTGCGAGGATCCGGTCTGGCGGATGGCCTCCTCGACCGTCTGCGCCAGAACCGCGAGGTCGCTCTCGGTGACGGGCCTGCCCTGGCACGCCTTCCGCACGCCGCTCATGACCTTCTCGCGGCTGAAGGGCTCGATCACGCCGGACCGCTTGATGACGTTGAGACTCGCGGTCTCGATCGTCGAGAACCGACCTCCGCACTGCGGGCACTGTCTGCGGCGACGGATGCTCAGACCGTCGTCACTCGTGCGCGAATCGATGACGCGCGAGTCGGGATTGCGGCAGAACGGACAGTGCATCGCTCCCCTATCCCTCGAACCGCGCGGTGACCGCCTCGCCGTGCGCGGGAAGCGCCTCGGCTTTCGCGAGGGCGAGGATCCCCTCGGCAACCGCGTGCAGCGCGTCTCGGTCGTACCGGATGACCTGCTGAGGGCGAAGGAACGTCGACGCGGACAATCCCGACGTGTACCGAGACTGGCCGCCGGTGGGAAGCACGTGATTGCTGCCGGCGAGGTAATCGCCGAGGCTGACCGGCGACGAGTCGCCGACGAAGACGGCGCCGGCGTTCACGAAGCGCTCCACCTGGGCGTCCTCGAGCAGCACCTCGAGATGCTCGGGCGCATAGGCGTTGCTGAAGGCGATGGCGGTGTCGAGGTCATCCACGAGGATGATGGCGGACTGGACGCCGCGCAGGGCCTCGATGGCTCGCGCGGCGTTGCGGGTGCCGGAGACGCGGGCCTCGACCTCGCGCGTCACGGCTTCGGCGAGTTCCGCGGACGGCGTGACGAGCACCGCGGAGGCCTGCTCGTCGTGCTCGGCCTGGCTGATGAGGTCGACCGCCACGAATCGCGGATCCGCCGAAGCGTCGGCGACGATGAGGATCTCCGTCGCTCCGGCCTCGGAGTCGACGCCGACGACTCCCGCGACGACACGCTTGGCGGAGGCCACGAAGTTGTTGCCCGGCCCGGTGACGACGTCGACGGGCTCGAGGCCGATCTCGGACACGCCGTAGGCGAAGGCGCCGATCGCTCCCGCCCCGCCGACCGCGTAGACCTCGTCGATTCCGAGCAGGCGTGCGGCCGCCAGGATGTCGGGGTGCACGCGCCCGCCATGCTCCGCCTGCGGCGGCGAAGCGAGGGCGATGCGCGCCACACCGGCAACCTGTGCCGGCACGACGTTCATGACGACCGAGGAGGGGTAGACCGCCTTGCCGCCGGGAACGTAGACCCCGGCGCGGGCGACGGGACGCCAGCGCTGCTCGATGACAGCCCCGCGGGCGATCTCCGTCGTCACCGCGGGCGGGACCTGTGCTCGCGACGCGTGACGCACACGAGCGATCGCCTCTTCGAGAGCACGCCGCACTCCGGGGTCGAGACGATCGAGCGCCTCGACGAAGTGTTCCTCCGGCACACGGAGCGCATGCCCCTCGACCCGATCGAAGCGCGCCGCCTGCTCGCGGAGCGCCGTCTCGCCGCGCTCGGCCACGTCGGAGACGATGGCAGCGGCGGCGGACAGCGCATCCGCCCTGGCCACGCCCGCGCGCGGCACGGCGGCGAGCAGCTCGGCGGGCGTGAGCGCACGACCGCGCAGATCGATGGTGCGGAGCATCCCTCTAGGCTAACCGCCCGCGGTCAGCCGCGTGTGACGCCGTCGACCTCGTGGAGGTAGCCAACGCGCCCGTCTTCGTCGCGCACCACGAAGACCTCCCCGCGATCCTCGATCACGAGTGCCCAGGCGGTCGGGCCGATGCGGAACAGCGGTGCCCCCGTCTCATCGAGAACGTCGCGTTCCTCGGGGACGAGCGCCCAGAAGGCCTGCTGGCGAACCGAGCGTTCGCTCTCGACGGTCTCTCCCGGCTCGACCGCCTCGAAGGTGTCGCGCGTCTGGCGAGGAGTGAAGACGTCGAGGTCGTCATCGTCGCGATCGGACGGCGCGTCATCCTCTGCCGCACCGGTCCACCCCGCCCCCGGCGCGGTGTCGTCCGCCGCAGGAGCCGCAGCCGGAGCGGGAGCGGACGGACGGGCGGGACGCGGCACCACCGCGCGGACAGGACGGGCGTTCCGGTGAGCGGGAACTTCGGGGCGGTCGTGGAAGTCCGCGGCGAAGACGGGGATGAGGGGGGCGAAGACGGTCAGGACGACACCGGCGAGCATGAGCACCAGTTCGACCCAGACCACCCACGAGCGCAGCCACAGACCGCTGTCGATCGCCACGGCGACGGTCTCCCACACCATCTGCAGCCACAGAAGAGCGGCGAAGGAGAACACGACCGACGCGAACTGATCGATTCCGAGCGAACCGACGCGGCGGATGCCCTGCGGCGAGAGCCGGCGGAGCGCCAGGAGGAACACCGCGGCCGTCGGGAGGCCGATCGTGATGATCCACAGCAGCCCCGACGTCCAGACCGAGTCGAATCGCGCGACGGTCACCGAGAAGAACGAGACGACGAAGGCGACCAGCCACACGCCTCCGAGCGCGACTTCGCGGATGCTGAAGGGACCGACGCCATACGGTCCCGCGGCCTCCTCGCCGACGGTGCTCTCCCCCGCGGGGGTCGTCCGCTCGGGGACCTCGGTCGTGTCGTCGTACTGCTCGTCGGTCACAATCGTCCTTCCTTGCGCGGAGTGCTCGCGCGCCGTCCGATCCTACCCGCGTCGAATGAGACGCACATGAGATCGACGCCGCCGCCGAGCCGATTCAGCCCAGGCAGTTGGGTCCGAGCAGCCCCTTCAGATCTCCGTAGAGATCCGCAGACACCGACACCGGCATCGGAACCTCGAACACCTTCGCGGTGCCGCCCTTGTGCAGGCGCAGTGTCACCTCCGTGTCGCCCGAGTGCCGACGAAGCACATCGGCCAGGTCCGCCACCAGGCGCTCGGTCGCCCGCTGCTCTGGGACGGCCAGCACCAGCGGCCCGGACGCGTCGAACGAGCCGAGATCGGGTGCGAAGGCCGCCTGCGCGTGAAGGTTGAGTCCGTCGTCGCGGCGAGACACGCGCCCGCGCACGACGAGGATCGAGTCGGCCTGGAGCATCGTCTGGAACTCCGTGTAGGTCTTGCCCATGAACATGACCGTCACCTCACCGTTGAAGTCTTCGACGGTGACCATTCCATAGGGATTGCCGCTGGACTTCGCGACGCGATGCTGCACGCTCGTGAGAAGCCCCGCCACCGTCACCTGGTCGCCGTCCTGCAGCTCCTCCGACGCGAGCAGGTCGTGGATGGAGATCGACGCATGCTTGGCGAGAGGGATCTCGAGCCCGGCGAGAGGATGGTCGGACACGTACAGGCCGAGCATGTCGCGTTCGAAGGCCAGCTTGTCCTTCTTCGTCCACTCGGGACGCTCGGGGACCTTCGCGACCTGCTGCGGCTCGTCGTCGCCCCACAGGCTGTCGAAATCGAACCCCACTTCGCCGTGTGCCTCGCGGCGCTTGTCGAGCACGGCCTGCTCCACGGCATCCTCGTGGATCTCCACGAGCGCCCGGCGGGTGTGTCCCAGCTCGTCGAAGGCGCCGGCCTTGATGAGCGATTCCACCGTGCGCTTGTTCGCCACCTGTGCCGGAACGCGGTTCAGGAAGTCGTGGAAGGAGAGGAACGGTCCGCTCTGGCGCGTCTGCACGATCGCCTCGACGACGTTCGCACCGACGTTCCTGACCGCCTCGAGCCCGAAACGGATGTCTTCGCCGACGGCGGCGAAGAAGCGGATCGACTCGCCCACGTCTGGTGGGAGCACCTTGATGCCCATGCGGCGGCACTCGTTGAGGTACATCGCGAGCTTGTCTCGCGAATCGCCGACGCTCGTGAGGAGCGCCGCCATGTATTCAGCCGGGTAGTGGGCTTTGAGATAGGCGGTCCAGTACGACACGAGCCCGTATGCGGCGGTGTGAGCCTTATTGAACGCGTAGTCCGCGAAGGATTCCAGAACCCGCCACAGCGTTCCCTGCGCTTCGTCGGAGAACCCGCGCTCGGTCATGCCGCCGAAGAAGATCTCCTTCTGCTTGTCGAGTTCCGACTTCTTCTTCTTGCCCATCGCGCGTCGCAGCAGGTCGGCCTGCCCGAGCGTGTATCCGGCGACCCGTTGGGCGACGGCCATCACCTGCTCCTGGTAGACGATCAGGCCGTAGGTCGTGTCGAGGATGTCGGCGAGCGGCTCGGCGAGCTCGGGATGGATCGGCTCGATCTCCTGCTGCCCGTTCTTGCGCAGCGCGTAATTGATATGCGAGTTCACGCCCATGGGACCCGGGCGGTAGAGCGCGAGCACGGCCGAGATGTCTTCGAAGTTGTCGGGCTTCATCAGACGCAGCAAGGAGCGCATCGGTCCGCCATCGAGCTGGAAGACCCCGAGCGTGTCACCGCGGGTCAGCAGTTCGTACGACGCCTGGTCTTCGAGATCGAGATCCTCGAGAACGAGCGGCGTGCCCCGGTTCATCTCGATGTTGTCGAGCGCGTCGTTGATGATGGTGAGGTTGCGCAGCCCCAGGAAGTCCATCTTGATGAGGCCGAGGGATTCGCACGCGGGGTAGTCGAACTGCGTGACGATCTGACCGTCCTGCTCCCGGCGCATGATCGGGATGATGTCCAGCAGCGGCTCGCTCGACATGATCACGCCCGCGGCGTGCACACCCCACTGGCGCTTCAGGTTCTCCAGCCCGACCGCGGTGTCGAAGACGGTCTTCGCCTCGGGGTCGGTCTCGATGAGGGTGCGGAACTCCCCCGCCTCCTTGAAGCGCGGATGCTCCTTGTCGAACATGCCGTTCAGGGGCATGTCCTTGCCCATGACCGCCGGCGGCATGGCCTTGGTGAGCCGGTCCCCCATGCTGAACGGGAACCCCAGCACACGGCCGGCGTCCTTGAGCGCCTGCTTGGCCTTGATGGTGCCGTACGTGACGATCTGCGCCACGCGCTCGTCGCCGTACTTCTCCGTCACGTACTGGATGACCTCGCCCCGGCGACGGTCGTCGAAATCGACGTCGAAGTCGGGCATCGAGACACGATCGGGATTGAGGAAGCGCTCGAAGATCAGACCGTGCTTGAGGGGGTCGAGATCGGTGATCTTCATGGCGTACGCGACCATCGACCCGGCACCCGAACCGCGACCGGGACCGACGCGGATGCCGTTGTCCTTCGCCCAGTTGATGAAGTCGGCGACGACCAGGAAGTAGCCGGGGAAGCCCATCTGGGTGATGACCCCGGTCTCGTACTCCGCCTGCTTGCGCACCTCGTCGGGAACACCGCCGGGATAGCGCTCGTGCAGCCCCTTCTCGATCTCCTTGACGAACCACGAATCCTCGGTCTCCCCGTCGGGAACGGGGAAGCGCGGCATGTAGTTCGCACTCGTGTTGAACTCGACGTCGCAGCGCTCCGCGATCAGCAGCGTGTTGTCGCAGGCCGATGGATTGTCGCGGAAGATCTGCCGCATCTCGGCGGGCGACTTGATGTAGTAGCCGTCGCCGTCGAACTTGAACCGCTTCGGGTCGTCGAGGGTGGAACCGGACTGCACGCACAGCAGCGCCGCATGGCTCGTGGCGTCGTGCTGATGCGTGTAGTGGGAATCGTTCGTGGCCAGGAGCGGGATGTCGAGGTCTCGAGCGATCTTCGTGAGATCCTCCAGGACCCGGCGCTCGATCGACAGGCCGTGATCCATGATCTCGGCGAAGTAGTTCTCCTTGCCGAAGATGTCCTGGAACTCGGCGGCCGCAGCGCGGGCGGCGTCGTACTGTCCGAGCCGCAGCCGCGTCTGGATCTCCCCCGACGGGCACCCCGTCGTCGCGATGAGGCCCTTGGCGTACTTCTGCAGGATCTCGCGGTCCATGCGGGGCTTGAAGTAGTAGCCCTCCATGCTCGCGAGCGAGGACAGCCGGAAGAGATTGTGCATCCCCTCCGTGGACTCCGACAGCAGCGTCATGTGCGTATAGGCACCGGCACCCGACACATCGTCGCTCGACTGCTCGGGCGATCCCCACCGCACGCGCGCCTTGTCGGAGCGGTGCGTTCCGGGGGTGACATACGCCTCGATGCCGACGATCGGCTTGATGCCGACGTTCTTGGCCGCCTTGTAGAACTCGAACGCCGCGAAGGTGTTGCCGTGGTCGGTCACGGCGATCGCGGGCATCTCGAGGCGGGCCGCCTCCTGCACCATCGCGTCGATGCGGGCGGCGCCGTCGAGCATCGAGTATTCGCTGTGTACGTGCAGGTGAACGAAGGAGTCGGATGCCACCCGACGAGTCTAGGTCGGGCTCCGGACACCGCGCAGAGCACCTCCGGAGCGTCGGCTAGCGTGGAGCGGTGCCCACACCCGACTTCATCCTCGACCTGCGTCGTTTCATCGGCACCCGTCCGCTCTTCCTGTCCGGAGTGACCGCCGTCATCGTGCGCGACGACCACGTGCTGCTCGGCCGCCGCTCCGACAACGGCGCACTCACGCCCATCACGGGCATCGTCGATCCCGGGGAGGAGCCGGCCGATGCCGCTGTCCGCGAGGCCGCCGAGGAGGCCGCCGTGCGCATCCGGGTGGACCGTCTGTCGTGGGTGCACCAGATCCCGCGCATCACCTACGCGAACGGCGACCAGACCGACTACCTCGATCTGACCTTCCGCTGCTCGTGGATTTCCGGCGAGCCCTATCCGGCCGACGGCGAGATGACCGAGGTCGACTGGTATCCGCTCGCGGACCTCGACGCATCGGACATCGACGACGACATGCGCGCGCGGATCGCCGCGGCGCTCGCAGACGGCCCCACCGTCTTCGAAGGCGGTCGCTGACGCGTCGGCATCCTTCGCCTCGGGTCAGTCCGCCCGAAGCACCTCGAGGGCGTGCGAGAGATCGTCGGGGTAGGCGGATGTGAAGGTCACCCGGCTCCCCGAGACCGGGTGATCGAAGCCGAGCCGGCGGGCGTGCAGCCACTGGCGGATGAGACCGAGCCGCTCCGACATGCTGGGGTCAGCGCCGTAGAGGGGATCGCCGACGCACGGATGCCGATGAGCGGCCATGTGCACCCGGATCTGGTGGGTGCGGCCGGTCTCGAGTCGGATCTCGAGCAGCGAAGCGCCGCGGAACGCCTCCACCGTCTCGTAGTGGGTCACCGAATCCTTGCCGGCGGGGGTCACGGCGAACTTCCACGAATGGGACGGATGCCGCCCGATCGGGGCGTCGATCGTGCCGGTGAGGGGATCGGGATGCCCCTGGACGACCGCGTGATAGATCTTCTCGACCTCACGCTCCTTGAAGGCCCGCTTCAGGGCCGAGTACGCGGTCTCCGTCTTCGCCACGACCATGAGGCCGCTCGTGCCCACATCCAGCCGATGCACAACGCCCTGCCGTTCGGGCGCTCCGCTCGTCGCGATCCGGAACCCTCCGGCTGCAAGCGCTCCGAGCACCGTCGGGCCCTCCCACCCGACGGACGGATGCGCGGCGACCCCCGATGGCTTGTCGACGACCACGATGTCGTCGTCCTCGAAGACGATACCGAGGTCGGGGACGGCGACCGGCACGACCTCCGGCTCCCGCTTGTCCTGCCACGTGACGTCGAGCCACATGCCGGATTCGAGGCGATCGGACTTGCCGAGCGACCGACCACCCGACGCGACACCGCCCGATTCGGCCACTTCCGCCGCGAAGGTGCGGGAGAAGCCGAGCATCTTCGCCAGCGCGGCATCCACGCGCGCGCCCTCGAGCCCGTCCGGGACGGGGATCATGCGCGACGGCACGTCAGTCCTTCACCTGCTCATCGGGTTCGGCGGGCGTCTCGCGATGCTCGCGCGTTCCGTCGAGGCGCACACCGCGAAGGATGAGCACGGCCACGACGACCATCATCGTGACGATGAACATGTCGGCGACGTTGTAGATCGCCGGGTTCATCCAGAACCACATCCACGGCGTGAGGATGAAGTCGACGACGTGACCCACACCGAAGCCCGGCTCCCGGAACAGCCGGTCGAACAGGTTCCCGAGCACCCCGCCGAGCAGGAGTCCGAGCGTGACGGCCCAGACGCGCGAACGCACCGACCGGACGACGATCACCGGAATCGCGACGGCGACGGCACCGAGCGCGATGGTGAAGATCCAGGTGTACTCCTCGCCGAGCGAGAAGGCCGCACCCGGGTTGTAGACGAGATACCACTGCAGGAACTCGCCCCAGACCGGAACGGCTTCGCGAAGCGGCAGGTTCTCGATCGCGAGGTACTTCGACAACTGGTCAGCGGCCAGCACCGACGCCGCGAGGGTCGCGACGAGGATACCGGCCGCCGCCGTGTGAAGAGGGGCTCTGCCTCTCAAAGGCCGATCGCCGACACCGGGGTCGAGCCCGACGACGTCGACGTGGTCTCGAGATCGCGCAGCTTGCCTTCGATGTAGCTGCGCAGCTGAGCGCGGTAGTCGCGCTCGAAGTTGCGCAACTCGGTGATGCGACCCTCCAAGGTGGTGCGCTCGCGCTCGAGGCGCGCCATCTCGTCGCGGCCCTTCGCCTCGGCCTCGGCCACGATCGTCGCCGCACGCGACTGCGCGTCTGCGATGAGCTGGTCGCGCTGAGCCTGGCCCTCGGCGACGTGCTCGTCGTGGAGACGCTGAGCGAGTTCGATGATGCCGGCGCTCTGGGCACCGGCGGCTCCACCGGCAGCAGCCGCGGGAGCCTCGGCGACGGGAGCGGCGGCGGGGGCCTCCGCCTCCTCGGCGGCCGGGGCCTCGGCGGCGGCCGGAGCCTGCTCGCCCGACTCGTACGCGGCGAGCTTCGCCTTCAGCTCCTCGTTCTCGGCGAGGGCCTTGCGCCACTCCACGACGATCTCGTCGAGGAAGTCGTCCACCTCGTCCGGGTCGAATCCTTCTTTGAACCGGACGTGCTGGAACTGCTTGGTGACGACGTCATCGGGGGTCAATGCCATGGGTGGTACCTCTTTCGAGCGCGTATCGCTTGCCGATGTGGGGCCCGAAGGCGGATGCCGACGGGGTCGCTTTCAGAAAAGCATAGTCCGGGGTTCCGGGGGTGTCGAAGGGACTCACCCCGCGGCGATGGTGCGGGTCACCGAGAGCAGGATGAAACACAGCAGCATCGTGAGGGCGAAGCCGAAGTCGATGGCCACCGCGCCGACGCGCAGCGGAGGGATGAAGCGACGGAACAGCCGGATGGGCGGATCGGTGACCGTGTAGACCACTTCGGCGAGCACGAGGCCGAAACCGCGCGGTCGCCACTCGCGATTGAACACCGGGATCCACTCGAGCACGAGACGCCCGAGGAGAACGAACACGTAGATCAGCAGCAGGAAATTCAGGACCCCTGCGATGACCTGGATGACGCCCACGACCTAGGAGGTCTGTGCGAACGGCACCGCATCGGGATCGGCCTGGGCGACAGCGCCCTCGCCCGATACCGAGACGTTCTCGGGCGACAGCAGGAAGACCTTGCTGGTCACCCGCTCGATGCGCCCGTACAGGCCGAGGGAGAGGCCGCTGGCGAAGTCGATGAGACGTCGCGCGTCGGCGTCGCTCATCTGCGACAGGTTGATGATCACGGGCACGCCGTCGCGGAAGCTCTCGGCGATGACCTGCGCGTCGCGGTACTGCTTAGGGTGCACCGTCAGGATCTCACTGACCTGGGTGGCGACCGGCTGGCGCACGACGGCGGGGCGGTGGATCGGCGTCACCGGCGCCGTGGTCTTCTCCGGCGCCTGCGCCTTGCGCGCGGGCTGCGACTCGGTCTCGTCGTAGACCTCTTCTTCGTCCGCGAGTCCGAGATACACCATGGACTTCTTCAGCACGTTCGACATCGTTCCTCCCTGTTCGCCTGTCGGCGAGGATCGCTCATCCTGTTTCCGAGGTTAACCGTGGTCGGGCCTGGGACCCGTGATTGCCGAGCCGATCCGCAGGTGTGTCGCACCCGCGGCGATCGCCTCGGCGAAGTCGGCGGTCATCCCCGCCGACATCCATGTCGCCGTGGGCACGACGCTGCGCACGCGTTCGGCATATCCGGCGAGCGTCGCGAATGCCGATGCCGGCTCCACGTCGAGGGGCGCGACGGCCATGACGCCGCGCAGCGCGAGCGTCTCGCATCCGGCGACGTGCTCGGCGAGACGCTCCAGGTCGCCCGGGGCGACGCCGCCGCGACCCGGATCGTCGGTGAGATTCACCTGGACCAGCACATCGAGCGGCGGCAGCCCCTCGCCGGCACGATCCAGGGCATCCGCGAGCTTCTCGCGGTCGACCGAGTGCACGACGGAGGCAGCGGCCCGGATCGCCCGGGCCTTCTTGGTCTGCGCCTGTCCGATGAAGTGCCAGCGAAGACCGTCCAAAGGGCCGATCTCCCCGGCTTTGGCGCTGAACTCCTGCTGGCGGTTCTCCCCCACATCCCGCACCCCAAGCCCGTAGAGCTCTGTCACGAGGCTCGCGGGATGGAACTTCGTCACCACGATGCGCGTGAGTTCCGCGGGGGAACGACCGACCGCCCGCGCCGCTTCCGCGACACGGGCGTCGAGGTGCGCAAGTCGCTGCGCAAGACCTTCTTCGGCCACCGACTACTTCAGGAAGTCGGGGATGTCGAGGTCGTCGTCGTTGAACGCGGAGTCGTAGGACGACTCCGGCAGAGCCGGTGCCGCCACCGAGACCTTCTCCGCCGGCGCGGGCTCCTCGTCGCGCTCCTTGGCCGCTTCATCAGCCGGCGTCGCGGGAAGCACCGGCGCGGTGGTCGTGGTCACGCGCGCCGTGCCCACCGGGTCGAGACGGAGAGAAGGCTCCCCGCCGTCGAACCCCGCCGCGATCACCGTCACCCGCACCTCGTCGCCGAGCGTGTCGTCGATGACCGTTCCGAAGATGATGTTGGCCTCGGGGTGCGCGGCCTCCTTGACGAGCTGAGCCGCATCGTTGATCTCGAAGATGCCCAGGTTCGATCCGCCCTGGATCGACAGCAGCACGCCGTGCGCACCCTCGATCGAGGCTTCGAGCAGAGGCGACTCCACCGCGAGCTCGGCCGCCTTGATGGCGCGGTCGGCGCCCCGAGCGGAGCCGATTCCCATAAGGGCGGAGCCCGCACCCTGCATGACCGACTTGACGTCGGCGAAGTCGAGGTTGATGAGGCCCGGCGTGGTGATGAGGTCGGTGATGCCCTGCACACCGGCCAGAAGCACCTGATCGGCGGTGGCGAACGCCTCCATCATCGAGATGCCGCGATCGCTGATCTCCAGGAGCCGGTCGTTCGGCACCACGATGAGGGTGTCGACCTCTTCCTTCAGCTTCGCCACGCCCGACTCGGCCTGGCTCTGTCGCCGGCGCCCCTCGAAGGAGAAGGGCTTGGTCACGACACCGATGGTGAGTGCGCCGATGGACTTCGCGATCTTGGCGACGACGGGCGCTCCCCCCGTGCCGGTGCCACCGCCCTCTCCCGCCGTGACGAAGACCATGTCTGCGCCCCGCAGGGCCTCTTCGATCTCCTCGGCGTGGTCTTCGGCCGCGCGTCGACCCACCTCGGGGTCGGCTCCGGCGCCGAGCCCGCGGGTGAGCTCACGCCCGACGTCGAGCTTGACGTCGGCGTCGCTCATCAGCAGCGCCTGGGCGTCGGTGTTCACGGCGATGAACTCGACGCCGCGAAGGCCGAGTTCGATCATGCGGTTGACCGCGTTGACGCCGCCGCCGCCGACGCCGACGACCTTGATCACCGCAAGGTAGTTCTGGTTCTGGCTCATGCGGGCCTCCGTCTCGTCCGAACCCAAGTTTCAACCTCTACTAGAGGCTTAAAGAATTGCCCGGTATGCAATTCCTGAGATCGAAGGTATGCGTCCACGACCCCAAGATCCGGAGGGCGTCGGCGTGTCGCGCAAACGTCGTTCTGCGTCGTCGGGCGCGTCATCCCACGACGACGACATCGGGCGATGACACGTCGTACGAGGAGACGTCCTCGGGAGGCGTCGCCGCCATCTGGCGCTCGAGCACCAGGGCCTTGAGGGCCGAGTCGTCGGCATTGCCCCACACGATGTCGGTGTCCGTGCCGCCCAGCGTGAGGGTGACGTCATCGGCCGAGGAGGCCGATACGGCGGTCACCTGCGCGCGGATCGCCTCCGGGAGGCTTCGGACGACCTGCCCGACCGCCTCGAATGCCGCAGACCCGGTGCCGCCGACCACTTCCAGCACCGGCTCGCCTTCCGGCGCCTCGGGTGTGGTCGACAGCGCGACGCCCGCGGCATCGACCAGCGTGAAGCCCGCGGGGCCGTCGATCACGCCCACCGGCGTGCGCTCGACGATGCGCACGACGAGGTCGTGGGGAGGTCGCGCTTCGAGCGTGTAGGTCTCCACGAGCGGGAACGTCACGAGCGTGGCTTTGACGGCGCTCTCGTCGACGAGGGGCAGCGGCGTGCCGAGCTGACCAGACAGCGCTTCCTCGACGCTCGCGGCGTCGAGGGTGTCCGCACCGACGACGCGGATGCGCTCCACGGCGAACAGCGGGGAATACGCCGCACCGAGGGTCACCACCACGAGGGCGACCACCGCCCCGGCCGACCAGAGCCATGCCGCTCGCCGTCGTCGTTGACGAACGGTGAAGCGACGCATCTCTGCCCGGAGCGCCCGCCGACGCGCGCGAGCGGCTCGCCAGACGGCACGCCATCCCGTCGCATCGGTGTCGTCGGCTCCGGCGTCTCCCGTCACCCCGGACGCGGCACGCGCATTCCGCGACGCGCTCCCGCCCCGCGCGCGATCGAGGCCGACGACGGGTGCGATTCCGGCGGGTCCGTCGTCATCGGCTTCGTCGGCGACGCGCACAGCGTCGTCGAGGTCGTCGAGGCCCTCGTCACCGGGCGAGTGGTCGCCGCGTGCCGCCTCGGCGCGCGCTGCGCGCACATCGACGGCGTCGTTCGAGCGCTGCGGCGGCGGGAGCGGAGAGGGCCGGCGCACCGCCTGCTACTTCCCCGCCGGAGCGTCCGTCGTGCCCGCCAGGGCCTCGAGAACCTGCGGGATGATCAGGTACACGTTCCCGCAGCCGAGGGTGATGATGTAATCGCCGGCCCGCGCGACCGACGCGGTGTAGTCCGCCGCATCCTGCCAATCCCGGACGAACGCCACGCGGTCCGACTGCTCGAAGGCATCGGCGACGAGCTCGCCGGTCACGCCCGGGACGGGATCCTCGCGGGCTCCGTAGACGTCGAGGACGACCGTGTGGTCTGCGTGCGACTCGAGCACCTCGGCGAACTCCCGGAACATCGCCTGCGTGCGCGAGTACGTGTGCGGCTGATGCAGGGCGATGATCCGGCCCTCGCCGATCACGGTGCGGGCTGCGGCCAGGGCGGCCGCGACCTCGGTCGGGTGGTGCGCGTAGTCGTCGAACACGCTGACCCCCCTCTCGACGCCGTGGAGCTCGAATCTGCGCACCGTGCCGGTGAATCCCCCGACGGCACGTGCGGCGCTGTCCAGCCGCCACCCCAGCGACAGCAGCACCGCCATGGCTCCGGTGGCGTTGAGCGCGTTGTGGGCACCCGGGATGGGCAGACGAACATCCACGCGTTCGCCGGCGTGTTCGACGGCGAAGGAGACGGGGCCGTCGGTTCGAAGGTCCACGAGACGCACGTCGGCGTCGTCGCTCACCCCGAACGTGACGACGTTCTCATGCGTCATCCGCTCCCGCACGCGACGCGCGCCGCGGTCGTCGGCCGAGATGACGACGGCTTCGCGCGCGGCGTCGGCGAACCGGGCGAACGCGTCGTCGAAGGCGTCCGCGGTGCCGTAGTGGTCGAGATGGTCCGCGTCGATGTTGGTGATGAGGGCGATCGAGGTCTCGTAGAGCAGGAAGGTGCCGTCGGACTCGTCGGCCTCGATGACCACCAGGTCGTCGGCACCCATGCCACTCGAGGCTCCGAGCTGCGCGATGACCCCTCCGTTGACGAACGTCGGGTCATCGCCCAGGTCGCGCAGGGCGGTGACGATCATGCCGGTCGAGGTGGTCTTGCCGTGCGCCCCCGCAACCGACACCAGCCGACGGCCGCCGATGAGCCAGTACAGCGCCTGCGAGCGGTGGATCACGTGCAGACCGCGCTCTTTCGCGAGGAGGAACTCGGGGTTCTCCGCCCAGATCGCGCCGGTGTGGACGACCGTGTCGACGTCGTCCGCGAGATTCGCGGCGTCGTGCCCCACGTGCACGGTCGCGCCGAGCTCCGCCAGCTCGCGCAGGGCGGCGCTGTCGGCACGGTCCGAACCGGACACGCGGATGCCGCGCTGCAGGAACATGCGGGCAAGGCCCGACATGCCCGAGCCGCCGATGCCGATGAAGTGCGCAGCCTCGATCCGCTCGGGGATCGGCAGGGAGAGGTCGGGTCTGATCATGACCCGACAATCCTAGGCCGGGCAGGGTGACCCACCCTCCCGGCGCGCTGGGAGTGGGCTGTTCGTGTTGACACGTTGCGATCGCGACGACCATGATGAGCGCCGATGAGACTCACCGTCGACGCCTCCCTCGCCGTCCCCCCGTTCGAGCAGCTCCGCACGCAGATCGTCGATGCCGTGCGAGACGGCTCGCTCACGCCCGGCTCGCGCCTGTCGCCGGTGCGCGCGCTCGCGCAGCAGCTCGGCGTCGCACCGGGCACGGTGGCGCGCGCGTATCGGGAGCTCGAGGCGGCGGGGGTCATCGAGACGCGTGGCCGTGCCGGCACCTTCGTCGCGATGTCGACCGATCCCGCGCGTCGACGGATCGAGGCGGCGGCTGCCGACTTCGCCGAGCAGGTGCACATGGTCCGGATGGACGCCGACGAGGCCCTCGCCCTCGTCGCGGACGCCCTCCGGCGCTGATCGCGCGCGCTTCGAGAGGACATCGCGCCCCGAGAGGAAGCCGGGCACCGCATCCGTCCTCCTTGACCGGGATCTCCTCTGCACGCGTGGCGGAGTCAGCGCCGCGTCACGCCAGGGCGCGATCGATCATCGCGATCACGTTCTCGGTCCCCGACCGGGTTCCGACGCGGGCCGACGCGCGAACCATCTCCTGCCGCCGCTCGGCGTCGGCCAGCAGGGGCAGCACCTCGTCGCGCACGGCGCCCGGCGTGAACTCCGCGTCGGCGATGAGGCGCGCCGCTCCGGCGCGCACCGCGGACGAGGCGTTGAGGGCCTGCTCGCCGTTTCCGACGGCGTACGGCACGTAGACGGCCGGGATGCCCAGGGCGCTGACCTCCGACACCGTGGCCGCGCCGGCGCGCGAGACGATGACGTCGGCGAGAGCGAAGGCGAGGTCCATCCTGTCGACGTACCGACGCACGGTGTAGCCGGGTACCCCCGGATCCGACAGGGTCGACCGCTCCCCCGTCACGTGCAGCAGCTGCCAACCGGCGTCGAGCACATCGCGCCACGCGGCGCCGTGCCCGTCGCCGAACGCCTCGTTCAGCCGCTGGGCGCCGAGCGATCCGCCGAAGACGAGCAGCACCGGGCGATCCTCGTCGAGGTCGAACAGCTCAGCGGCCTGCGCGCGCCGCGCGTCTCGGTCGAGGTCGACGATCTCGCGGCGAAGCGGCATGCCCACGACGGACGAGCGCTTCAGCGGCGTGCCGTCGAAGGCCACGCCCACGCCGGCGGCGCGGCGGGCGCCGAGGATGTTCGCCAGACCCGGCTTGGCGTTGGCCTCGTGCACGACGAACGGCACGCGGGCACGGGATGCGGCAACGTAGGCGGGCGCGGAGGCATACCCGCCGAACCCCACGACGACGTCGACGCCGCGATCCTCCAGGTGACGCCTCACCTGCGAGATGGCGCGCCGGAATCGCGTCGGGAAGGCCGCGGCATTCCGGTTCGGCCGACGAGGGAAGGGCACCTTGTCGACGAAGAGCAGCTCATAGCCCCGTTCCGGCACCAGCCGCGCTTCGAGGCCCTCCCTCGTGCCGAGGACGAGCACCTCAGCCTCGGGATCGCGGTCGCGGAGCCCGTCGGCGACCGCGAGGAGCGGATTGACATGCCCGGCGGTGCCGCCGCCGGCGAGGAGGTAGGTGGTCACTCACCCGATCCTCGCACGTCGACCGGGATTCGGCGGAGCGCCGACCGATGGGGTGCGCGTCGGCAGGGAACGCGCACACGCCAGCAGCACACCGGTCGCCACCAGGAGCGACAGGAGAGAGGTGCCTCCCTGTGACATGAAGGGCAGCGGCACCCCGAGCACCGGGAAGACGCGCAGCACCACCCCGATGTTGATGAGCGCCTGGCCGACGATCCACACCGTGACGGAGCCGGCAACGATGCGGACGAAGGGATCGTCGGTCTTGCGGATCACATGGAAGGCGCCGACGGCGTAGAGGGCGAAGAGCGCGAGCACCACGACACAGCCGATGAGGCCGAGCTCCTCTCCGACGATGGCGAAGATGTAGTCGTTGGCGGCGGCGGGAAGCCAGTTGTACTTCTCCTTGGAGTTCCCGAGCCCGAGACCGAAGACACCTCCCTGCGCCAGCCCGAAGATGCCGTGCATCGGCTGATAGCACTCGTCGAAGTAATCGCAGTTGGCATCGAGGAAGCTCATGATGCGCGCCATGCGGTTCGGGCTGGTGACCGCCAGCGCCGCGACCGAGCCGACGGCGATGATCAGCGGCAGGATGAAGATGCGCAGCTTCACGCCCGAGAAGAACAGTGCCGACAGCACGATCAGAACGAGGATCATGGCCGTGCCGAGGTCACGTCCGGCGAGCACCGTCGCGATCACCGCGCCGGCGACCGGGACCACGGGGATGAAGACGTGACGCCACAGCCCCAGCAGCGTGCGCTTGCGGAAGAGGACGAACCCGAGCCAGAGCGCGAGGGCGAGCTTCAGGAACTCGGACGGCTGCGCCTGAATGCCGCCGATGACGATCCAGTTCCGGTTTCCGTCGTTCTCGACGCCGAGGGGGGTGAACACGAGCAGCTGGAAGACGGTGGCCCCGATCAGCGCGGGCCACGCGATGCGCTTCCAGAAGGCGATGGGAAGACGGCTCGCGATGAACATGAGCGGGATGCCGAGGACGGCGAAGACCGCCTGCTTCATCGCCGCATCCCACGGCGCGACGCCCGATGCGGTGGAGGTCGCCGATGTCGCGGAGAGGATCATGACGAGCCCGAAGCCGGTGAGGATCAGCGCCGTCGAGGCGATGAGGAGGAATTCACTCGGCACCGGAGCGAACACGCGGCCGAGCGAGACGCGCGCGGTCAGGCCACCTCTCGAGCCGCCGTCGTCAGATGTCGCCGGGGACGGGCTGTGCGTCGTGGTCACCCTGACTCCCCCTCGCAAGACGATCCTTCACCGCGTCGGCGAAACGCCGGCCGCGATCGGCGTAGGAGGAGAACTGATCGAAGGATGCCGCTGCCGGAGCGAGGAGGACCACGTCTCCGTCGGCGGCGACGCCCGCCGCCAGTTCGACGACCCGTGCCATGACCTCTTCAGTGTCATCGGAGGCGACCTCGAACACCGGCACCGCGGGGGCGTGTCGTTCGAATGCCGCCACCAGGTCCGCGCGGTCGGCTCCGATGAGGATCGCCGCCTTCACCGCCGGCCCACGCTCGGCGACGAGGCCCGTGATGTCGACACCTTTGAGCTGACCCCCGACGACCCAGACCGCACCCGGATACGCCGCCAGAGACGACGCGGCCGCGTGGGGGTTCGTCGCCTTGGAGTCGTCGACCCAGGTGATCCCGGCCTCTGCGGCGACGACCTCGATGCGGTGCGGATCGAGCGTGAACGCGGTGAGCGCGTCGCGGACCGCCGCCGGCGGCGCACCGACCGCGCGCGCCAGAGCGGCCGCCGCCAGGATGTTCGATACGACGTGGGGAGCGCCGAGCCCTCGGGCATCGAGATCGGCGAGCGTCGTGAGCTCCAGCGCGCTGGTGCGACGGTCATCGAGGAAGGCACGGTCGACGACGATGCCGTCGACGACGCCCATGTCGCTCGGGCCCGGCACGCCGAGGTCGAATCCGATCGCTCGGGCCCCCTCGACCACCTCGGCGTCCTCCACCATGCGTCGCGTGGCCTCGTCGGACTTGTTGTAGACGCACGCGATGCGCGTGTGGTCGTAGACATGGGCCTTGGCATCGCGGTAGGCCTCGAACGACCCATGCCATTCGAGGTGGTCATCGGCGAGGTTCAGGCACACGCTGGCGGCCGGCGAGACGGGCTGGGGACCCCTCTGGAGCCCGAGATACCACAGCTGGTGACTCGAGAGCTCGACGACGAGGACGTCGAAGCCCGCGGGGTCGCGCACCGCGTCGAGCACCGGCGTGCCGATGTTGCCGACGGGAGCGGCGCGCAGGCCCGCGGCGACGAGCATCGTCGCCGCCATCCGCGTCGTCGTCGTCTTGCCGTTGGTGCCGGTGACCAGCACCCAGTCCGCGGGCGATCCGTCCGCGCGCGTCACCTTGTCGCGCACGCGCCACGCGAGCTCGACGTCGCCCCACAACGGGATGCCGGTCTCCTGCGCCCAGGAGATGACAGGGTGGTGCGGGGCGAACCCGGGCGAGGCGATCACGACCTCCGGTGCGAAGTCGACGAGGTCGCCGGGGACGGTATCCAGCGAGCCCGTCCACGCGCGCACGCCGATCACGGGAAGCAGCCGAGCGTATTCCTGCGAAGCGCTCTCGGTGACGACGAGCACGTCCGCGCCCAGTTCCGCGAGCGTGTCGGCGACCGAGAATCCGGTGACCGAGAGGCCGAGCACGGCGACCTTCACCCCCTTCCAGTCGGCATACCAGCTGGTGAGGGAGGACAGGCGGGCGTCGTCGGTCATGTGCGCGTGAGCCATTCCACGTAGAAGAGTCCGACACCCGAGACGGCCAGGAGGCCCGCGATGATCCACATGCGCACCACGATCGTGACCTCCGACCATCCCCGCATCTCGAGGTGGTGGTGCAGGGGACTCATGAGGAACAGGCGCCTGCCCCGGGTGAGCTTGAAGTACAGGCGCTGCAGGATGACGGAACCGGATGCGATGACGTAGACGCCGGCGACGAGCACCATCAGCAGCTCGGTGCGGGTGAGGATCGCCATCGCGGCGATGACGCCCCCGATCGCCATCGACCCGACATCGCCCATGAAGACGTTCGCCTTGGGCGCGTTCCACCAGAGGAAGCCGACGAGTGCCCCGACGAAGGCGGCCGACACGATGGCGAGGTCGAACGGGTCGCGCACCTCGTAGCACCCCGCCTGCACGTCGGGCTGGAGGACCTTGCCCCCCGCACACGCCTGGTTGAACTGCCAGAAGGCGATGAGACTGTAGGCGCCCACGACGAAAATCCCCGCTCCGGCGGCGAGTCCGTCCAGTCCGTCCGTCACGTTCACGGAGTTCGATGCCGCGACGCCGATCAGCATGATCCACGCGAGGTAGATGAGCCATCCGATGATCGGCGCGAGCGCGAAGAAGTACAGGATGGGCACGTCGCGGAAGACCGAGACGTACGGCGAGGCGGGCGTCGTCCCCGCGAGATTCGGGAAGCTGAGCCCGACGACGGCGAACGGCACCACGACGATGACCTGTCCGATCACCTTGCGCCAGCCCGACAGCCCGAGGCTGCGCTGACTGCGCACCTTCAGGTAGTCGTCGATGAAGCCGACCACGCCGAACCCGACCATGAGCCACAGCACCATGAGTCCCGAGATGGTCGGCGGATTGTTGCCGACGTAGGCGCCGATGAAGTATCCGACGATGGTGCCGACGATGAAGATCGTGCCGCCCATGGTCGGCGTGCCGCGCTTCGCGCCGTGGCGGGGGTTGTTGCCGGTCTCAGGGGTCCGGATGACCTGACCCCACCCCCACGCCCGGAACAGGCGCAGGAAGACCGGCGTGAGGAAGAGCGTGAAGGCCAGCGAGATCGCCGCTGCCGTCAGGAGCGACCTCATGAGAACGCCTCGCCGAGCCGGTCGCCGAGGTGGCGCAGTCCCGCGGAGTTCGACGACTTCACGAGCACGCGGTCGCCGTCCCGCAGCTCCGTGACGAGGTAGTCGTACGCCTCGTCCGCGGTCGAGAAGAACACCGCCTCGCCGTCCCAGGAACCCTCGCCGACCGCCGAGAGGAACAGACGCCGGGCGTCGTCGCCGACGACGACGATCCGCTGCACGCCCAGGCGAACGGCGAGCAGCCCCACTCGGTCGTGCTCCTCCCCCGCGTACTCGCCGAGCTCGCTCATGGCGCCGAGGACGGCGACCATGCGCTCATCGCGCGCAGTGATCTGCGCCAGGGTGCGCAGCGCGGCGGCCATGGAGTCGGGGCTCGCGTTGTAGGCGTCGTTGATGATCCGCACGCGGTCGCCGCCGAGCGGCTGCATGCGCCAGCGCTCGGCCAATTCGACGGCTTCCAGCCGGGCGATCGCGGCATCGAGGTCGACGCCGAAGGAGGTGGCGGCGGCGAGAGCCGCGAGCGCGTTCATCACGTGGTGCTCGCCGAGCACGCGCAGCCGCAGGGTGCGCGCCTCGCCGTCGACGACGATCGCGGCGACGGTGCCCGTCGCCGTCACCTCCACGTCGACCGCACGGACCTCCGCCCGTTCCCCGCGGCCGAACCAGCGCACCGACGCACCGATCTCCTCGGCGATGGGCGCCATCGCCGACACCCGCGGATCGTCGGCGTTCAAGACCGCGACCCCTCCCGGGCGGAGCGCACGGACCAGCTCGGATTTCGCGTGGAAGGTCGCCTCGATCCCGCCGAAGCCGCCCGCATGGGCCATGCCCACCATGAGCACCACGCCGAGGTCGGGCTCGACCAGGCCGGCGAGGCGGGCGATCTCCCCCGGCGCGCTCGCGCCGAACTCGCTCACGAGGAAGCGGGTGTCGTCGTCGACGCGCAGCATGGTCAGCGGCGCACCGACCTCGTTGTTGAAGGATGCGCGAGGGGCCACCGTGTCGCCCTCGTCCTGAAGTATGCGCGCGAGCAGGTTCTTGGTCGTCGTCTTGCCGTTGGAGCCGGTGATCCCGGCGATGCGGAGGTCACCGCGTGCGCGGACGACCCCGACGACGTGCCGGGCGAGCGCGGCGATGGCGTCGACGACGTCGTCGACCACGACCTGCGAGATCGGCGCATCGATGTGCCGCTCCACGAGAGCGAGAGCCGCACCCGCGTCGGCGGCTCCACCGACGAACAGGTGTCCGTCGGTGGCCTCGCCGGGCTTGGCGACGAAGACGTCGCCCGGTCCGATGTTGCGGGAGTCGGTGTCGACGGCGCCGGAGACGACGGTCCCAAGGGTGTCGGAGCCGACGAGGACGGGGCGGCCCGAGACGATCCGGGCGAGCTGTGCGAGGGTGAGGGCGATCATGTGTTCTCCGGCCGTCGCACTCACCCGAACTTGGGGAGTTCCTCCGGCGTCGAGGTCGACGGCATCACCCGGTAGTTCTTCAGCACCTGGGTCATCGCCTTCTGGAAAGCCGGTACGTTGGCCGAAGACGATGTTACCTTCGTCGGCTCGTCGAGGTTGACGACGACGATGTACTTCGGGTCGTCGGCCGGGGCGAATCCGATCATCGTCGTGAAGTACACGCCGACCTTGTAGCCGCCCTCTCCGTCTGTCTTCTCGGCGGTTCCGGTCTTGCCCGCGACGCGATATCCCGGAATGGCCACGTCTTCGGCGTACTCGCTCTGCAGGAACACGTTCTCCAGCATCGTGCTCACCTCGTCTGCGGTGTCCTCGCTCACGACGCGCACGGGATCGGGGAGCTCGGGCTCGATGACGGTCCCATCCGCCGTCGTGCACGACTCGACGAGTGAGAGCGGCACCCGGACACCGTCGTTCGTGATGGCGGTGTACGCCTGTGCGAGTTCGGGCACCGTCGTCAGGAGTCCCTGACCGAACGAGGTGTTGTAGAGGGTCTGATTGTCCCACTCGTCGACCGGTCGGATGTATCCCGACGCCGTGGAGGGGTAGCCGACATCGACACCCCCGCCGATGCCGAAGTCCGTGAGGTAGTCGTATCGCGTCTGAGCGGACACTCGCTCGCTGAACTTCGACACCGCGACGTTGGACGAGTCGATGAGGGCTCCGGTCAGCGTGTACGTGTACGACGGATGCACGAAGGCATCCCGCACCCGCGCCCCGTTCGGAAAGGTCTCGAAGCTGGCGGCGTCGACGGTCGAATACGGGGTCTGCGCGCCGGTGTCGAGAAGGGTCGCCGCGGTGAGCGCCTTGAAGGTCGATCCGGGTTCGCGCTGAGCCGTGAACAGCTGGCTGTAGCGGGCATCCACATCGGCCGACTCGACATCGTTCGGGTCCACGCCCGGATACTCCGCCGCGGCGCGGATCTTGCCGGTCTCGGCCTCGACCACGAGGATGCTGCCGTACTGCGCGCCCATGTCGTCGGCCTGCTCGGCGATGAGCTGCTGCATGTACCACTGCAGATCGCGGTCGATCGTGAGCTGGAGGGTGCCCCCGTCGACCGCCGGCTCCTCGACGGAAGTTCCGGGGATGATCACACCGTCTTTGCCCTTCTGATAGCTGAGCGTGCCGTCGGACGCCTCGAGGCACGAGTTCTGGCTCAGTTCCAGACCGGCCAGCGGCACGCCGTCGCTGCCCACGTATCCGATGAGGCTGCCGGCGACCGCACCGTCGACATAGGTGCGGTCGGGGCGGGGCTCGAAGTAGAGGAACGGCACCCCCAGGGAGACGAGATCCCGATACTGCTGCGTCGTGAGGCCCTGTGCCAGCTGCGCATACTGAGAATCCGCATCCTCAGCCAGCGCATCGTCGACGACGCGCATGACGTCCTCCCCGCTCTGTCCCGTGATGGCCCCGATCTCCGCGGCGACGGTCGGCCAGGCGACCACCTCGCTGTCGCCGGTGGCATCGGCCCGGCGGATGTCGCCCGCGTTCGACGGATCGAGCTGTGCGTCGTACGTGAGCACGCTTCCGGCGAGCGGTTCGCCGTCGGCGTCGACGATCGCCCCCCGCGTGCCCGAGAGCTCCTGCGAGCCCCCGAATGCCCACGACAGCGAGTCCTCGATGTGATCGTCGGCGTTCACGACCTGGATGTCGACGAGCCGCACGATGAAGGCGGCGAGCACCGCCAGCACGACGGCGAGGGCGACGACGGTGCGGCGACGCGGACTGCGGGTGGCGCGAGTCGTCATGGGATCAGCGTGTCGCAGGTGTGGGCAGACCGTCGGTCACGGGCAGCGGCGTGTCGGCGGGCAGTCCCATCTCCTCCGCCGTCACGGGGTCACCGGCGATGGTCGCGTCAGGGGCCGTGACGAGCGGGGTCTCGGAGATGAGCGCGTTCTCGACCGCGCCGCGGCCGATCGCGTCGACGGTGGACACCGCGCCGGCGGCCTCGCTCGCACCGATCACCGCTCCATCGCTGAGGCGCAGGTAGGCGGGCGTCTCATCGATCACCATGCCGAGCGCGGCCGCGTTGGCGGCGAGGTACTGCGGGGAGCTGAGACCGGCCAGCTCGTCGGTGAGGATCTGCTTCTCGTAGGTCAGGTTCCGCTGCTGCGACGTGAGCTCGGCGATGTCGTACGAGGTCTGGGTGGTGAGCACCGACAGAGCCATCTGGGCTCCGGCGATCGCGAACGCACCGAGAAGGGCGACCATTCCGTAAAGCAGCTTCGGGCGACGCTTGCGGTCCGGCTCGGCGACGACGTGGAGTCGGCGTTCGGGCGCCTCGATCGGGCGCCGCAGCGGGCTGACGGCAGGTGCGGTGCTCATCGTGCCTCCCTCACTCGTTCGGCGGCGCGCAACCGCACGGGGATCGCCCGTGAGTTGCGCGCACGCTCTTCATCGGATGCGAGTTCGGCACCCTTGACCAGCAGACGGAAACGGGGAGCGTGCTCGGGCAGCTCCACGGGAAGACCGGCGGGGGCGGTCGAAGCGGTCGCCTCCGCGAATGCGCGCTTGATGAGCCGATCCTCGAGCGACTGGTACGACAGCACCACGATGCGACCGCCGACGGCCAGCGCGCCCATCGCGGCGGGTACCGCGCGCTCGAGCGCGGCGAGCTCGCCGTTGACTTCGATGCGCAGCGCCTGGAAGACCCGTTTGGCAGGATGCCCGGCACGCTGGACCGCGGCCGGCGTCGCGTCGCTCAGGATCTGCACGAGCTGTCCCGAGCGTTCGATGGGTGCGTCGGCACGCGCGGCGATGATTGCGCGCGCGTACCGCGCAGCCAGCTTCTCCTCGCCGTATCGCTCGAAGATACGGCGCAGGTCGCCTTCGCCGTACTCCCCGACGACATCCGCAGCGGTCACCCCGATGCTCTGGTCCATCCGCATGTCCAGCGGCGCATCCTGCGCGTAGGCGAATCCGCGATCGGCGACGTCGAGCTGGAGCGACGAGACGCCGAGGTCGTAGAGGATACCGTCGACCCTGTCGACGCCGGCCTCGCTCAGCGCCGTGTCGACATCGTCGTAGACCGTGTGCACGAGGGTCGTCCGGTCCGAGAACCGCTCCAGACGCCCGCCAGCGATCCGGAGGGCGTCCCGGTCACGGTCGAGGCCGATGAGGTGCAGATCCGGGAACCGCTCAAGGAAGGCCTCGGAGTGCCCTCCCATCCCGAGCGTCCCGTCGATCAGCACCGCGCCCGGCTTCTGGAGCGCCGGTGCGAGCAGCTCGACGCAGCGGCCGAGCATGACAGGGGTGTGGATCTCTCGCGCGTCCATGATGTCGACGGCCGGTCCCTCTTCGCTGATCCCCATCCGTTCCTGACCTGACGCCGGGGAAGTGGTGTCAGGGCTGAACGGCTGGGAGTCGGCGCAGAGGGCTCAGAACAGGCCCGGGATCACCTCCTGCTCCATTTCGGCGTAGGTCTCTTCGTTGCTCTCGGCGTAGGCGTTCCACGCCTCGGCGTTCCAGATCTCGGCGTGCGCACCGACACCCGTCACGATCAGCTCCTTCTCGAGGCCCGCGTAGGCGCGCAGCGGCGGCGGGATGGTGATGCGGTTCTGGCTGTCGGGCTTTTCCGCGCTCGCTCCCGACAGGAACATGCGCAGGAAGTCTCGGGCCTGCTTGTTGGCGAGGGGCGCTTCGCGGATGCGCTCGTGCACACGCTCGAACTCCTCTGTGGCGAAGACGTAGAGGCAGCGATCCTGCCCGCGGGTGACGACGACCCCGGCGCCGAGATCGTCACGGAACTTGGAAGGAAGGATGACGCGGCCCTTGTCGTCGAGCTTGGGAGTGTGCGTGCCCAGCAGCATGTGCCACTCACCCCCAACCTTCGTCCGGCCCCTCCAGGTTGATCCCCACTTTACTCCACTTTGCCCCACTTTGTATCACTTCGGCCGCAATTTCCGCACGATGGCGGACATCCCGGTGTTGTCCCGAACCACGCCGAGACCGCGGGCGCACAAAAAAACACCGGCCCGAAGGCCGGTGTTCTCAGAAGTGGAGGAGGGTGGAGAGGTCAGCGCTCTCCCTGTCGACGATCCCAACGGTCGTTCATGCGGTCCATGAAGGACGGACCTGACCCTCGCGGCGCCGAGGGCGCTGCTTTCGGCTTGACGGATCCGCCCGTCGCGGCGGCGCCACGCAGCGGGGTGACGGCGAGCACCACGCCTCCGAGCATGACGACGAAGCCGATGACGCCGACGACGATGAGCTGGACGGCGACCCCGACGATCAGCCCGGCGAGACCGAGCAGCACGAGGATCGTGCCGTAGACGATATTTCGATAGCTGAGGGAGCGTCCGCCTTCGGGGGCGGTGACCACGTCAGCCTCGTTGCGCATGAGATGGCGTTCCATCTCATCGAGCAGACGCTGCTCCTGTTCGGACAGTGGCATGCATCCCCCTCTGGACTGCTGTTATCTTCCCGACATTCTACTCGGGCTGGCGATTACTAGGCTAGGCCCGTGTCATCGGCTCCAGACCTCACTCAGGTGATTTCCCAGCGACTGGATACGTTCATCTCGGCTCAGCGCCGCGATGCTCACGCGTGGGGAGACGAAGCGACCCTCATCGTCGATGCCGGGGCCGCCGCCGTCGCCGGCGGGAAGCGCCTCCGCGCCCGGTTCTGCGTCGCCGGATGGCGCGCCGTCGTCGACGCCACGACACCCGGGCGCCAGATGCCCGAGCACGTGCTGGCGACAGCCGCGGCGCTCGAGATCTTCCACGCCGCAGCCTTGGTGCACGACGACATCATCGACAACTCCGACATGCGGCGCGGTCACCCCGCGGCGCACAGGGCGCTCGAAGCGCACCACGCCGGAGCGAGGTGGCAGGGAGACCCACGCGCGTTCGGTCGATCCGGCGCCCTCCTCCTCGGCGACCTCCTGGTCGCCTGGTCGGATGACCTCCTCGAAGATGCGCTCTCCGAGCTCGAACCCGGGCGCGCGACCCGCACACGTCGCGAGTACGCGACGATGCGACGCGAGGTCACGATCGGCCAGTTCCTGGACGTCGCGGAGGAATCGGCGTGGGCGAGCCAGCCGGACGACACCCACGCCACCCGTGCCCTGCGCGTGGCGGAGCTGAAGTCGGCCCGCTACAGCATGCTCCAGCCCCTCCTCATCGGCGCGGCCCTCGCGGGAGCCGACGAGGCGCAGACGACGGCACTCGCCTCGTTCGGCCTGCCCGTGGGCATGGCCTTCCAGCTGCGCGACGACGTCCTCGGGGTCTTCGGCGATGCCGAGACGACGGGCAAACCGTCGGGGGACGATCTCCGGGAGGGCAAGCGCACCGTTCTCATCGCCTACGCACGCGAGGCCCTTCCCTCGGGATCGCGACGTCTTCTCGATGAGATGCTCGGCGACCCGACGCTCGATGCGGACCAGATCGCGGCCCTTCAGCAGACGATCACCGACACCGGTGCACTCGACCGGGTGGAGGCCCTCATCGCCGAGCGGGCCCGGGCCGCCGACCGCGCCCTGTCCGGGGCGCGGCTCGACAACGCCTCGGTCAGTCAGCTGCGGGAGCTCGCCCGGGCCGCGAGCATCCGCACCACCTGAGACGAGGCTCAGGCCAGAGACTGGGCGACGCGACGGACCTCGCTCTTTCGGCCCAGGCGCAGAGCCTCGATCGGCGCCATTCCGATGGAGTCCTCCGGCGCCAGCAGCCAATCGATGGTCTCATCATCGTCGAATCCCGCGTCGTGCAGCACGATCACCGTTCCGCGCAGCGAGGACAGCGGCCTGCCGTCGAGCACGAACAGCGACGGGACGCGCGGCGCGCCATGACGACGCGAGGCCACGAGGTGCGACTCATCGAGCAGGCGCTTGACGCGCCCGAGCGTCTCATCGAGCTCCTCGGCGAGCTCGGGGAGGGTCAGCCAGTCGGTCGGCATCGGGGAAGCATCCACAGTCACGATGTCACTATCTCATTCCGCACCCGGTTCTTCCGCACCGCAGGCCAGTGCAGACGGCCCTCCCGACCGCGACGAGTCGACAAAGGTAACAGAAGTCTCATCTTTCACATGTGTCACTTTGATTGACTCCCGTTTCCAACCGTGACAGCGTGGCTGCGTCGACCGGAGGGATCCCATGAGCACCATCAGCGACATCATGCCCACGCCGCGGGCACGGCGCGCGGCCACCCCGATGGCGATCATCGGGTCCCTGGCGATCATCGCCGCCGCGACCCCGGCGCACGCCGAGGCGACGTCCACCGGAGGAGGTCACCTCGCACGCGGAGCGAAGCTTCCCGCCGCACCCGCGTCCGTGACCACCGCATCCGCTGTCGCCGCAACCTCCGTCCCGCAGCGCTATGTCGTTCGCGCGGGTGACACCGTCAGCTCCATCGCGGCGGCTCACGGCCTTCGCACCGACGACGTGCTCCGCCTGAACGGGCTCGGATGGTCCAGCGTGATCCACCCGGGACAGGAGATCGTGCTGACTGCGCTGAGCGAACCATCCACTCCCCCGGCGGCGTCCGACTCCGGCGGCACCCACACCGTCACCGCGGGTGACACGGTCTTCGCCATCGCCCAGAAGCACGGCACCACGGTCGACGCGCTGCTGGCGGCGAACGGGCTGCAGCGGGATTCCATCATCTACCCCGGTCAGACGCTGGCGCTGGCACCGACGATGACTGCCGCGGCCGCCACCGCATCCGCTACGCCGGCCGAGCAGTCCGTCGACTCGTCGCTCGACGCCGAGCAGATCGAGAACGCGCGGCTGATCATCTCGATCGGACGCGAACTCGGGGTGAGCGACCGCGGCATCACCATCGCCCTGGGCACGGCGATGCAGGAGTCGTGGCTGCGGAACCTCGATTGGGGCGACCGCGACTCGCTCGGGCTCTTCCAGCAGCGACCCAGCACCGGCTGGGGCTCCGCCGCTCAGATCCTCGACCGGCGCTATGCGACGCTCGCCTTCTTCGGCGGCGCCGACGACCCCAACGACTACGCGACGCGCGGTCTTCTCGACATCCCCGGATGGGAGTCGATGTCGTTCGCCGATGCCGCGCAGGCGGTGCAGATCTCCGCCTACCCCGATCGATACGCCCGGTGGGAGGCTCCGGCCGAAGCGTGGCTCGCCGCTCACGGTTGACGACGCGTGAGGATCGGACTCCGATCGGCCGGTGCGGCGCACCGGAGCTCCCAGGTGCTCATCCGTAGACTCTGAACGTGAGCACGAGTCAGCAGACGGATCCGCTGATCGGCCGTCTGGTCGACAGCAGATACCGCGTGCGTGCTCGCATCGCGCGAGGCGGCATGGCCACAGTGTACGTCGCCACCGACCTGCGACTGGAGCGCCGCGTCGCCCTGAAGGTGATGCACGGGCATCTGAGCGATGACTCGGTCTTCCAGAGCCGATTCATCCAGGAGGCTCGCGCCGCCGCGCGGCTGGCCGACCCCCACGTGGTCAACGTCTTCGACCAGGGCCAGGACGGCGACATGGCCTACCTGGTCATGGAGTACCTGCCGGGCATCACCCTGCGGGAGCTCCTCAAAGAGCAGCGACGACTGACCGTGCCGCAGGCGATCTCGATCATGGACGCCATCCTGTCCGGCCTGGCGGCGGCGCACCGTGCCGGGATCGTCCATCGAGACGTCAAGCCCGAGAACGTCCTCCTGGCCGAAGACGGCCGCATCAAGATCGGCGATTTCGGCCTGGCGCGAGCGACGACGGCCAACACCGCGACCGGCGCGCAGTTGCTCGGCACGATCGCCTACCTCGCGCCGGAGCTCGTCACCCGGGGCACCGCGGACGCCCGCAGCGACATCTACGCCCTCGGCATCGTGCTCTACGAGATGCTCGCCGGCGAGCAGCCCTACAAAGGCGAGCAGCCGATGCAGATCGCCTATCAGCACGCCACCGACTCCGTGCCCCGCCCCAGCGTCAAGAACCCCGGTGTGCCCGAACAGCTCGACGAGCTCGTGCTGTGGTCGACCGAGAAGCTGCCCGATGATCGCCCGCTCGACGCCCGGGAGATGCTGGAGCGCCTGCGCGAGATCGAGCGCGAGCTGGGCGTGACGCCGCAGGTCGCCCGCACCGTCGACACCGGCGTCACCCGCGATGAGAGCGGTGCATCCGGAGAGCTCACGAAGGTCCTTCCGGCAGCCGTCACCGGTCCGACGGATCTGGCCGAAGACGTCGACAACACGTCACGGCTGCGACAGGCCTCCAAGCGCCGGTCGCGAAAGGGAGCCTGGCTGCTCGGCGTCGTCGTCATCCTGACAGCACTCGCCGGAGCCGCCGGATGGTGGTTCGGGTCGGGGCCCGGCTCACAGGTGGCGGTACCCGACCTCAGCGGTCTGACCTTCGATCAGGCGCAGGGTGCCCTCGCCGAGGAGTCGCTCACCGGGGTCGAGGAGGGCGTGTTCAGCCTCGAGGTCGACAGCGGACTGATCGTGGACACCGAGCCGGAGGCCGGCGCGCGTGTGGACAAAGACACCGAGGTGACGGTGCTCGTCTCGCTGGGCCCGGCCGAGGTCGCCCTCACGGGACTCAACGGGCAGCCGGAGACCGATGTCAGGGCGCAGCTCGACGCGTCTCGCATCGACGTCGGAGAGAATCAGACCTTCTACACCGATGCGGACGAGGGCGTCGTCGTCGGTGTCGTCGTGACGCCGCGTGGCGGCGGCGACCCCGTCGAGTGCGGCGAGGAGTGCACAGTCAACGAAGGCGACAGTGCGAGCCTTCGCGTCTCGCTCGGACCGTTGCCGTCAGTGCGCGACATGACCGAGGCCGACGCCCGCGCGACTCTCGAGGCCGCGGGGATCGACGTCGCCTCCGTGGCGCAGGAGTCCAGCACCGAGATCGCCGAGGGCCGCGTGCTCTACATGACCGACCGTGAGGGCGGCGGATGGTGGCGACCCGGCGACCGCACCAACCTCGTGGTCTCCAGTGGCCCTCCCCTGTTCCCGGTGCCCGACGTGGTCGGCATGACACGGGATGCCGCCGCGGACGCGCTGCGCGCTGAGGGCTTCGAGGTGAATTACTCCGCCCTCTGGAATGTCTGGCCCGACGCGGTCACCGAGGTCACCGCGCAGGATCCCGAGGGGTCGAGCATGCGGGTGCAGGGAACGACCGTCACCCTGCAGATCACCGTCACCGGCTGATCGCCGGGGCGGGTCAGCGCTTCTCGAGCTCCTCGGCGACGAGGAAGGCCAGCTCCAGCGACTGCATGTGGTTCAGGCGCGGATCACACAGCGACTCGTAGCGCGTGGCGAGGGTGGCTTCCTCGATCATCTCCGAGCCACCCAGGCATTCCGTGACGTCATCGCCGGTCAGCTCGACGTGGATGCCGCCCGGGTGGGTGCCGATGGCGCGGTGCGCTTCGAAGAATCCCCGCACCTCGTCGACGACGTCGTCGAAACGACGCGTCTTGTAGCCGGTCGGCGTGGTGATGCCGTTGCCGTGCATCGGGTCGGTGACCCACAGCGGCCGCGCACCGGAATCCTTCACCGCTTCGAGGAGCGGAGGAAGCGCGTCGCGGATCTTTCCCGCGCCCATTCGCGTGATGAAGGTGAGGCGGCCCGGCTCGCGCTCGGGGTCGAGCTTGTCGATGAGCGCCAGCGCCACGTCTGGCGAGGTCGACGGGCCGAGCTTCACGCCGATCGGGTTGCGGATCTTCGAGAAGTAGTCGACGTGCGCGCCGTCGAGCTCGCGGGTGCGTTCGCCGATCCAGAGGAAGTGGGACGACGTGTTGTACGGCGTCGCCGTCCGAGAGTCGATGCGGGTCATCGGCCGCTCGTAGTCCATGAGGAGGCCCTCGTGGCCGGTGTAGAACTCCACGCGGCGCAGCTCGTCGAAGTCGGCTCCCGCCGCCTCCATGAACTTGATCGCGCGGTCGATCTCGGTCGCGAGGCGCTCGTAGCGCTGGTTGGCGGGGTTCTGCGCGAACCCCTTGTTCCAGCTGTGCACCTCTCGAAGGTCGGCGAATCCCCCCTGCGTGAACGCCCGGATGAGGTTCAGCGTCGATGCGGCGGTGTGGTAACCGCGCAGCAGTCGCCCCGGATCGGCCGTGCGAGAGGCCTCGGTGAAGTCGTACCCGTTGACGATGTCGCCCCGGTACGCCGGCAGCGTCACGTCACCGCGCGTCTCGGTGTCCTTCGAACGCGGTTTGGCGAACTGCCCCGCCATGCGCCCCATCTTCACGATGGGCATCGAGGCGCCGTAGGTGAGCACGACCGCCATCTGCAACACGGTCTTGATGCGATTGCGGATCTGCTCGGCGGTGGCCCCGGCGAAAGTCTCCGCGCAGTCGCCGCCCTGCAGCAGGAACGCCTCGCCCGCGGCAGCCCCCGCGAGTCGCTCGCGCAGCAGATCGACCTCGCCGGCGAAGACGAGCGGCGGAAGTCCGGCGATCTCGTCCGAGACCGCAGCGACGGCGGCGGCGTCGGGCCACGCCGGCTGCTGCTTGATCGGTAGGGTCCGCCAGTGGTCGAGGGAGTCTAGCTGCTGGAGCACCAGGCAAGTCTAGCCGCGCTTGACGAGGCGATCTTTCACGGTCGAAGCGTAGACATCGTCGTAACGCTGCTCCCCCAGGCGCTGCAGGGCGACCATGATCTCGTCCGTGATGGAGCGCAGGATGTAGCGATCGCTCTCCATCCCTTCGAAACGCGAGAAGTCCAGCGGCTCGCCGATCACGACGCCCACCCGGACGACCCGCGGGATCCGGCGACCGATCGGCATCATGGTGTCGGTGTCGACCATCACGACGGGCACCACGGGGACGTGCGCTTCCAGGGCCATCCGAGCGATGCCGGTTCGGCCGCGGTAGAGGCGCCCGTCGGGGCTGCGCGTCCCCTCCGGATAGATCCCGAGCAGGTCGCCCCGACCGAGCACCTGCAGTCCGGTGTTGAGCGATGCCTCGGAGGCCTTGCCGCCGGAACGATCGATGGGAAGCTGACCGGTCGCCTTGAAGAAGACCCGGGTCGCCCAGCCGCGCAGCCCTCTGCCGGTGAAGTAGTCGCTCTTGGCGAGGAACGACACCGGGCGGTCGATCATCAGCGGCAGGAAGATGGAGTCGGCGAAGGACAGGTGGTTGCTGGCGAGGATGGCCGCACCCTGCGAGGGGACGTTGCGGCGGCCGACGATCCAGGGCCGGAAGACGGCCTTGACGACGGGCCCGATGACCACGTACTTCATCAGCCAGTAGAACACCGTCAGCCGACCTCCGCCAGGTCGGCGACGCCGATGAGACCCGCGTCGTTGCCCAGCTGCGCGACGGCGAACTCCGCCACCGGACGGTCGCCGTAACCCGGGACGGCCGTGCGGTACGCCTCGCGCATCGGTCCCAGCAGGTCTTCGCCCAGCTGCGCGACGCCTCCGCCGATCACGAACAGCTCCGGATCGAGAACGGCCTGGAACCCGCCGCACGCCTCACCGAGTGCCGTCGCGACACGCCGCAGCGCCTCGATCGCACCAAGATCCCCCGCCAGGATGAGGCGCGAGATCGCCGGTCCCTTCAGAGCACCCGTCTCGAGGCGCAGCGCCGCCAGTCCCGCACCTATGCCGGCGTCGTCGTCGGCGATCTCCTCCGCTTCGCGCTGGAGCGCTCGACCGGATGCATACTGCTCGAGGCAGCCCTTCTGCCCGCACCCGCAGGGTCGTCCATCCCGGATGAAGCGGATGTGTCCGAGTTCACCGGCGATGCCGTGGCCGCCCATGAGGAGCGCACCGTCGACGACGACCGCTCCCCCGACGCCGGTGCCCATCGTCAGCATCGTCATGTTCTCGACGTCGCGACCGGCACCGAAGCGGAACTCGCCCCACCCTGCGGCGTTGGCGTCGTTCTCGATCGTCACGGGCACGTCGATGCGCGAGGCGAGAGTCGCCTTCAGCGGCTCATTGCGCCAGGCGATGTTCGGTGCGTGCAGCACGAGCTCGCGGTTCCGGTCGATGAAACCCGCGGCGGCCACGCCGACGGCGGCGACGTCATGACTCTGCCCGAAGTGTCGCGCCATGTCGACGACGGCGTCGGCGAGCGAGGCCGTGTCGACGGGTGTGGCCACGCGGAGCTTTTCGACGATGCGTCCTTCGGCGTCGACGACGCCTCCTGCGATCTTCGTGCCACCGATGTCGATGCCGACCTTGAGCAACGTCTTCCCTTCCGGCCGAGCGCTGGCGCGACGGCGCAACCACTCTAGTAGGGCGGGCGCTCTCCCGCGGGCGAGGTGCGCGTCCTGTGCGGGCTCATCCGCGCGGAATCCCGCGAGAGGAAGACCCCGCTCAGTTAGACTCGATTCACACCCGACCACCGAAACCGCAGCCGGTACCAAAGGAGTTGCCGTGACCGAGTTCACTATCCCCGCCGTCGTTCCCGCCGATCCCGACGCGAACATCACAGACCTCCTCGTCGAACGTGTGAAAGAGACGCCGAACCGCGCTCTCTTCGCAGTTCCGGACGGTTCCGGCTGGCGCGACATCACCGCCGCGCAGTTCCATGAGCGGGTCATCGCCCTCGCGAAGGGCCTCGTCGCGGCCGGCATCGAACCCGGCGACAAGGTCGGATTCATCGCGCGAACCACGTACGACTGGACGCTTGTGGACTTCGCGCTGTTCTTCGCCGGCGCCGTGATGGTTCCGATCTACGAGACGTCGTCGTCGTCGCAGATCGCCTGGAACCTCGCCGACTCCGGAGCGGTCGCGTGCATCGTGGAATCGGAGGACCACGCCGCGCGGCTCGAAGAGGTCCGAGGCGACCTCCCCCTCATCCGATCGGTGTGGGCGATGCACGCCGGCGACCTGGACCGCATGGTCTCCGAGGGCACCGGTGTCGAAGACGACGAGATCGAGCGCCGTCGGAACCTCGCGAACGGGGATGACATCGCCACCCTCATCTACACGTCGGGGTCGACGGGCCGCCCCAAGGGCTGCGTGCTCACCCACAGCAACTTCGTGGAGCTGTCCCGCAACTGCTTCGTGGCGCTCAACGATGTGCTCACCACCCCCGGCGCCTCGACCCTGTTGTTCATCACGACCGCTCACGTGTTCGCGCGCTTCATCTCGATCCTCAACGTGCACGCCGGTGTGAAGACGGGGCACCAGCCCGACACCAAGCAGCTGCTTCCCGCCCTCGGGTCCTTCAAGCCGACGTATCTGCTGGCCGTCCCTCGCGTGTTCGAGAAGGTCTACAACTCGGCCGAGCAGAAGGCCGAAGCCGGTGGAAAGGGCAAGATCTTCCACGCCGCCGCGGAAACAGCCATCGAGCACTCGAAGCTCGAGCAGGAGGGTCGCAAGATTCCGCTCGGCCTGCGCCTGAAGTTCCGTCTGTTCGACAAGCTCGTCTACAGCAAGCTCCGCGACGCCATGGGCGGCAGGGTCATCTACGCGGTGTCGGGGTCGGCCCCGCTGGGTCCGCGGCTCGGTCACTTCTTCCACAGCCTGGGGGTCGTGATCCTCGAGGGCTACGGGCTCACCGAGACCACGGCGCCGGCCACGGTCAACACGACCCAGCAGATGAAAATCGGCACCGTCGGCCCGGTCATCCCGGGTGTCGGTGTGCGTCTGGCCGACGATGGCGAGATCCAGGTCAAGGGCGTCAACGTGTTCAAGGAGTACTGGCGCAACCCGGAGGCCACGGCCACCGCATTCGACGGCGAGTGGTTCCGCACCGGCGACATCGGCACGTTCGATAGCGACGGCTGCCTGGCCATCACGGGGCGCAAGAAGGAGATCATCGTCACCGCCGGTGGCAAGAACGTCGCCCCGGCCGCTCTGGAGGACCCGATCCGCGCCAATCCGATCATCGGCCAGGTGGTCGTCGTCGGCGATCAGAAGCCGTTCATCTCCGCGCTGGTCACGCTCGATCCCGAGATGCTTCCGACCTGGCTGTCGAACAACGGCCTGCCCGCGGACATGCCCCTCGAAGACGCAGCGAAGAACGACGCGGTGCGTGCCGAGGTGCAGAAGGCCATCGACCACGCCAACACCCTCGTGTCCCGCGCCGAGTCGATTCGCAAGTTCACCATCCTCGCCACCGAATGGACCGAGGCGTCAGGTCATCTCACTCCGAAGATGAGCATCAAGCGCAACGTGATCATGAGCGACTTCGCCACCGAGATCGACGAGATCTACGCCGTGCCGGTGAACACGACCAACGTCTCGCTGACCTGACGCGAAGGCGATTCCGGTGCCCTCGGGGCAGCCGGCACCGGAATCGTCAGAACCACTCCGATTCGCGGATCTGCCGCATCGCGACCTTGCGGGACTCGGGGGTCAGCCGACTGAGGTAGAGCTTTCCGTCCAGATGGTCGGTCTCGTGCTGCAGCGCCTGGGCCATGAGGCCTTCGCCCTCGACGACGACCTCGCGTCCATCGAGGTCGATACCGCGGGCTGCCGCATGCGGGTAGCGGAGCGCGTCGTGCCAGAGTCCGGGAACCGACAGACATCCTTCGCCGATGTACTCCGGCTCTCCCGACACCTCCACGATCTCCGGATTGAGGAGATAGCCGATGTCCCCGTCGATGTTGTAGCTGAAGGCGCGAAGACCGACGCCGATCTGGGGCGCCGCCACACCGGCGCGCCCTGGCAGCTCCACGGTGTCCAGCAGATCCCGTACGAGGGAGCGGACGCCGTCGTCGATGACCTCGATCGTCGCGCTCGGAGCGCGCAGCACGGGATCGCCGAAGACGCGGATCGCGCGCACGGCCATGTCAGGCAGCCGCCGTCGCGGTCCGCAGGCCCTCCACCACGACCGCGGCGAGCTCGCGTGCGGCGTGCCGGGTGGCGGCGTTCAGATCGCGGAACACGATCGAGGATCCGGTCGCGATGTGGGCGTCGTACGGCATGCGCACCACCGCCCGCACGCGCGTGCGGAAGTGCGCGTCGAGCTGGTCCAGCTGCACGAGCGGGGCGCCCGGGCGACCGCTGTTGAGCACCACGACGGCGTTCCGCACGCGGTCGGCATAGCCGTTCGTCTCGAGCCAGGTGAGCGTCTCGGACGCGAGGCGCGCTTCGTCGACGCTCAGCCCCGCGACGAGCACGAGCTGGTCGGCGAGTTCGAGCGTGGCTCCCATGACCGAATGCACGATGCCGGTGCCGGTGTCGGTCAGCACGATCGAGTAGTAGTGGGCGGCGAGACTCGCGACGTCGTGATAATCGCGTCCGCTGAACGCCTCCGAGACCTGCGGGTCCGAATCGGACGCGAGGACGTCGAGGCGCGTCTCGTCTCGGGCGACGATGGCCGAGATGTCGCTGTATCCCGACACCTCGCCGCGCACGCGGGCGAGGTCTCGGACGGTCCGTCCGCCTGTCCGGCCGATGCGGTCGGCGAGCGTGCCGCGATCGGGGTTGGCATCGACGGCGATGACGCGGTCGTCGCGCGCGTCGGCCAGCGCCATCCCCAGCAACGCGGTGACGGTGGTCTTGCCCACTCCGCCCTTGCGTGAGACGACGGGGACGAAACGGGCGGCACCGGGCAGCGGCGCCCCGATCCGGCGGTCGAGCCCCTTCCGGGCCTGAGCCTTCCGGCTGTCGCCGAGGTTGATCCGCCGGCCCGAGAGCGCGTAGATCAGCTGCTGCCAGTATCCCTCGGGCTCGGGACGCGACAGCTGCGTGCGGTCGAGCAGCCGGTCGGCGGTGAGCAGGTCCGCGGTCTCGCGATCCGGCTCGAACTCGCCGAGGCGCTTGGACGACAGGGTGATGTCTGCTCGCGTCGTGACGCGGTCGCCGCCTTCGCCGCGATCGAGGGCGCGCGTCTCCCCCGGATGCTGCGCCTCACGCCGCGTCGTCGGCACCGATCCCGTTCTGGGGACCGTCGGCGCCGGGTCGGTCGCGGCCGAGGTCGTCGGCGGTGCGGCGCCCGCCTCAGGCCCGCTCTCGTCGCGGCTGGGGAGGTCATCGCGTGCGGGCTCGACGAGCGCCGGCCCGTCCTCGACGTCGTCCGCCGCGTCGGTGACGATCTCGGCGATATGCACGTCGGCATCCACGGTCACCGACGGCTGTTCTCCGGTCTCGAGGTGGCCCTCGACGATCTCGTCGTCCTCCTCGAGGGCTTCCGACGCCGCCGTACCGGCGGGCGCGGCAACCTCACCGGACACGGGAAGCTCATCATCGATGACGTCTTCGTCATCGTCGTCGCGATCGACCGGCAGCGAGACCGACACCTGCTGTGTCGACGTGCCGAGCAGCCCGATGGCATGCGTGTCGAGGTTCCCGCCATCGTCGAGGACGGCGTTTTCGGCCGCCTCGTCGTCCGGCGAGTGGTCATGCTGATCGGGGCTCACGGGGTACTCCTGGGGTTCTCACGCGCGATCGCGCGCCGTCCAGGCTATCCCGCGGGCCGGATGACGACCAAAAGGTCGCCCGCGTCGACCTGCGCCGTCGCCGCGACCGCGAGCCGCTCGACCACGCCGTCGACGGGCGCGGTGATCGCCGCTTCCATCTTCATCGCCTCGATCGACGCGACCGGCTGACCTGCTGAGACCGTATCGCCGACGGCGGCCTTGAGCGTGACGACACCCGAGAACGGCGCGGCGACCTGGCCCGGTCGCGACGTGTCGGCCTTCTCGGCCTGATGCGTCTCGACGGTGATGCTGCGGTCCCGTGCGAAGACGGGGCGCAGCTGTCCGTTGAGGGTGGTCATGACCGTGCGCATGCCCTTGTCATCGGCCTCGCCGATGGCTTCCAGGCCCACGAACAGCTTCACGCCGCGGTCGATCTCGACGACGTGCTCGGCGCCCGGTTCGAGGCCGTAGAGGTAGTCGGCCGTGTCGAGCACGCTGAGATCGCCGAACACCTCGCGGGACTGCTCAAACGCCCGGGTCGGCGCCGGGAAGAGCAGCGCATTGAGCGCGCGACGTCGTTCGTCGGACGACCCCGCCAGCGCCTTCGTCTCGGTGTCGGTGAGGGGGGTGACCCCCGTCTTCACCTCGCGCCCGTGCAGCACCTTCGAGCGGAACGGCTCCGGCCAGCCGCCCGGAAGATCTCCGAGCTCGCCCGCCATGAATCCGACGACGGAATCCGGCACGTCGTATTTCTCGGGGTGCGCTTCGAAGTCGGCCGGATCGGCTTTGACAGCGGCCAGGTGCAGTGCCAGGTCGCCGACGACCTTCGACGACGGGGTGACCTTGGGGACGCGCCCGAGGATCGCGTTCGCGGCCGCGTACATGTCTTCGATGAGCTCGAAGTCCTCCGCCAGTCCCAGCGCGATCGCCTGCTGGCGCAGGTTCGACAGCTGCCCGCCCGGGATCTCGTGGTGGTACACGCGCCCCGTCGGTCCCGGCAGCCCTGATTCGAACGGCGCGTAGAGGTTGCGGACCGCCTCCCAGTAGGGTTCGAGGTCGTTCACCGCGTCGAGCTCCAAGCCCGTGTCTCGCTCGGTGTGGGCGAGCGCGGCCACCAGGGCCGACAGAGACGGCTGGCTCGTCGTGCCCGACATGGGAGCGGCGGCGGCGTCGACGGCGTCGGCTCCGGCGGCGCTGGCGGCGAGCAGGGTCGCGAGCTGCCCACCCGCCGTGTCGTGCGTGTGGACGTGCACCGGGAGATCGAAGCGCTCACGCAGTGCCGACACGAGCTTCGCCGCGGCGGCGGGGCGGAGCAGCCCCGCCATGTCCTTGATCGCCAGAACGTGGGCACCCGCCTCGACGATCTGATCGGCGAGCCCGAGGTAGTAGTCGAGAGTGTAGAGATCCTCTGCCGGATTGAGCAGGTCACCGGTGTAGCAGACGGCGACCTCGGCGATTCCCGTGCCGGTCGCGAGCACCGCGTCGATCGCGGGGCGCATCTGTGCGACGTCGTTGAGGGCGTCGAAGATGCGGAAGACGTCGATGCCCGCGGTCGCCGCCTCCTGGACGAATGCGTCCGTCACCTCTGTGGGGTACGGCGTGTAGCCGACCGTGTTGCGACCTCGCAGCAGCATCTGGATGGCGACGTTGGGCAGCGACACCCTCAGCTTCTCCAGGCGCTCCCAGGGGTCCTCGCTGAGGAAGCGCAGGGCGACGTCGTAGGTGGCCCCGCCCCACGCCTCCACCGACAGCAGCTGCGGCGTCATGCGGGCGACGTAGGGTGCGACGCCCAGAAGATCCTTGGTGCGCACGCGCGTGGCGAGCAGGGACTGATGCGCGTCGCGGAAGGTCGTGTCCGTCACGCCGAGAGCGGTCTGCGCGCGCAGTGCTCGCGCGAACCCCTCGGGGCCGAGCTCCTGCAGTCGCTGTCGCGACCCGGCAGGGGCGGCAGACCCCAGGTCGATCCCGGGCAGTTTCTGACGCGGCTCCACGGTGACCGGATTCGAGCCATGCGGCTTGTTGACCGTGGTGTCGACCAGCCAGTTGAGGATCTTCGTTCCGCGATCCTTCGATTCCCGCCCCTTCAGCAGCTCCGGGCGCTCGTCGATGAACGACGTGCTGATGTCACCGGCGATGAAGGAGGAATCGTCGAGCACCGCCTGCAGGAAGGGGATGTTCGTGGAGACGCCGCGGATGCGGAACTCGGCGAGAGCGCGACGCGCGCGCAGGACCGCGGCCCCGAAATCGCGCCCCCGACACGTGAGCTTGGACAGCATCGAGTCGAAGTGCGGGCTGATCTGAGCACCGGCCGCGGTCGTGCCGCCATCCAGTCGGATGCCCGCCCCTCCCGGGGAACGGTAGGTCGTGATCTTCCCGGTGTCGGGACGGAATCCCTGCGTCGGATCCTCGGTGGTGATGCGGCACTGGAGCGCAGCACCCCGAAGGTGGATCCGATCCTGCGCGAGACCGAGGTCGTCGAGCGACTGGCCCGAGGCGATGCGCATCTGAGACTGCACGAGGTCGACGTCGGTGACCTCTTCCGTGACGGTGTGCTCGACCTGGATGCGAGGGTTCATCTCGATGAACACGACCTCCCCCGCGCGCGGACCGGCCGTCTCCAGGAGGAACTCCACCGTCCCGGCGTTCTCGTAGTCGATGGACTTGGCGAACGCGATCGCATAGGCGTGCAGCGCTGCCGCCACCTCGGGGTCGAGATTCGGCGCGGGCGCGATCTCGATCACCTTCTGATGACGACGCTGCACCGAACAGTCGCGCTCGAACAGATGGACCGTGTGTCCGGACTTGTCGGCGAGAACCTGCACCTCGACATGGCGCGGGCGCTGGACGGCCTGCTCGAGGAAGACCCGAGCGTCGCCGAATGCGCTGCCGGCCTCGCGCATCGCCTCGGCGATCGCGGGAGCGAGTTCCTCCCGGGACGCGACGCGACGCATGCCGCGGCCGCCTCCGCCGGCCACCGCCTTCACGAAGATCGGGAATCCGATGTCGTCGGCCTGCGCCAGCAGGACGTCGACGTCGTCGGATGCGGGCGTCGAGCGGAGCACCGGCACGTTGGCGGCGATGGCGTGCTCCTTCGCGGTGACCTTGTTTCCGGCCATCTCGAGCACCCGGGCCGGCGGTCCGATGAAGACGATGCCGTTCGCCGCGGCCTTCTCCGCCAGCTCCGGATTCTCCGACAGGAAGCCGTAGCCCGGGTAGATGGCGTCGGCTCCCGACTCCTTCGCGACCCGGATGATCTCGTCGACATCGAGGTAGGCACGGACGGGATGGCCGGGCTCTCCGATCTGATAGGCCTCGTCGGCCTTCAGGCGATGCAGGGAGTTGCGATCCTCATACGGGAAGACGGCGACGGTCCTCGCTCCGAGTTCGAACGCCGCACGGAAAGCGCGGATGGCGATCTCACCGCGATTGGCTACCAGGATCTTTCGGAACATGCGCACCTCGCTGAGCATGGCGGATCGGTCGAGTGTGCTCTCAGCCTAGGGGACGGTAACGTAGTGCCTCGTGCACGTACTCTCCGTCAGTTCCCTCAAGGGCGGGGTCGGAAAGACGACGGTGACCCTCGGGCTCGCCTCGGCTGCGTTCGCCCGCGGCGTTCGCACCCTCGTCGTCGACCTCGACCCGCAGTCCGACGTGTCTACGGGCATGGACATCCAGGTGGCGGGCCGCCTCAACGTGGCCGACGTCCTCGCCAATCCGAAGGACAAGGTCGTCAAACAGGCGATCACCGCCAGCGGCTGGGCGAAGGTGCACCCCGGCACGATCGACGTGATGATCGGCAGCCCGTCGGCGATCAACTTCGACGGCCCGCACCCGAGCGTCCGAGACGTGTGGAAGCTCGAGGAGGCCCTCGCGACGATCGAGGCCGAGTACGACCTCGTGCTGATCGACTGTGCACCGTCGCTCAACGCCCTGACGCGTACCGCGTGGGCGGCCAGCGACCGCGTCGTGGTCGTCACCGAGCCCGGCCTGTTCTCGGTCGCAGCCGCCGACCGGGCGCTTCGTGCGATCGAGGAGATCCGCCGCGGCCTCTCCCCGCGGCTGCAGCCGCTCGGCATCGTCGTCAACCGCGTGCGCCCCCAGTCGATCGAGCACCAGTTCCGCATCAAGGAACTGCGCGACATGTTCGGACCGCTGGTCCTCTCTCCCCAGCTGCCCGAACGCACGTCGCTCCAGCAGGCGCAGGGCGCCGCGAAGCCGCTGCACATCTGGCCGGGCGACTCCGCGCAGGAACTCGCCGCCGACTTCGACGCGCTGCTGGATCGCGTCATGCGGATCGGCCGCATCCCGGCCCCCGCGCAGGGCGCCTCCTGAGCCGCCGGATCTGATTCGCGGCCGATGAGAGCGCTGCTGGTCACCGCGGGATCGCGCGGTGACATCGAGCCCTTCCTCGCACTCGCGCGCAGACTCCGTCGGCAGGGACACGACGCTGTCGTCGCGCTACCCGACGCGTCAGGCGCCGACGCATCGGACCTCGAGACGCTGTCACTCGGTGCCGACTTCACCGAGGTGATCCGCACGCAGGGTGTCTCTCCGATCGCGGCGATGCGCTCGCTGCGCACGGTGATCCGCCCGCTCATGCGGGCCGTCCTCGTCGGCGCGGCGCGCGCCGTCCGCGAGGTCGGTCCCGATGTCGTCGTCTCCCACCCCAAAGTGCTCTCGGCCGCGATGGCGGCCGACACCCTCGGCATCCCGCACGTCGTCGCGGAGTTGGTGCCCGCCATGACACCGACGCGCGAGTTCCCGGCGGCCGGGACCGTCTCCGTGGATTTCGGCCCGCTCAACCGTCTCACCTACGCCGCCACGGTCGCCGGCGAACGGATGTTCTCGGCTGAGCTGGATGCGGCGGCGGCGGAGCTCGGACTCTCCCGACGCCCTCGTCACCACTCCGCCGCGGCGGCTCACCTCGTGCCCGTCAGCGCGGGCATCCTGTCACGACCGCGCGATTGGCCGGCGACCACGGTGATGACCGGTCCCTGGACGACGGCGTCACCGACGCCGACCCCCGACGATCCCGAGCTCACCGAGTTCCTCGACGCAGGATCTACGCCGGCTTCGGATCGATGGCGGCCGCGGGTGCGTCCCAGCGTGGCCGCGCGGTCGTCGATGCCGCGCGGGACCTCGGGGGTCGCGTGCTCGTCGCCACCGGACTCGGCGGTCTCGCCGTCGACGCCGATATGGTCGGACCCGATGTGCTCGTGCGCGAAGCCGTCGACCACCGCACCGTCCTGCCGCGGGTGCGAGCCGCGATCCACCACGGCGGAGTCGGCACGGTGCACACCGCTGTCGCCGCCGGCGTGCCCTCGGTCATCGTGCCCTTCATCGCAGACCAGCCCTTCTGGGGTGCCCGCCTCGCGGCCGACCACCTCGGGCCCACGCCGATCCGCGCGTCACGACTGACCACCCGACGCGCGCGTCACGCGCTGGCGGGCCTGGATACCTATCGCACCGCTGTCGGTGCCGCTGCCGAGCGCATGCTCGCCGAGGACGGCACGGGTAAAGCCGTCGATGTTCTCGAGGGGATCGTCGGGACGGGACGGTGATCGATCACGCGGTGCGGGCCGCGCGACGCGCCGCGAGCTCATCCATCTGATCGGGCACCTGCGGGTCGAACTCGACGAGAGTCGACTCGACCTCCCGCAGCACCTTGCCCACCGCGATCCCGAACACGCCCTGACCGCGACTGACGAGGTCGATCACCTCGTCGCTCGAGGTGCAGAGGTAGACCGAGGCCCCATCGCTCATGAGGGTGGTGCCGGTCAGGTCACGGATGCCGGCGGCACGCAGCTGCTCGACAGCCGTGCGGATCTGCTGGAGCGAGATGCCGGTGTCGAGCAGTCGTTTGACGAGCTTGAGGACGAGGATGTCGCGGAAGCCGTAGAGCCGCTGCGAACCCGATCCGGATGCGCCGCGCACGGTGGGCTCGACCAGTTCGGTGCGTGCCCAGTAGTCGAGCTGTCGATAGGTGATCCCGGCCGCGCGGGCGGCGACGGCTCCGCGGTACCCGACCTCGTCGTCCATCTGAGGCAGACCGTCGGTGAAGAGCAGATCGGTCACGAAAGCGGGTTCGCCACTCGCCTCGAATGCGCCCATCCGCATCTCCTCCCGATCGGTTATCCCCAACGCTAGATCAGCCGAGCGCGACGGGCAACGACATCCGCTCCTCGCGCTCGGCGTGTCGCTCAGGTCAGCAGTCGATCGAGGGCGGCGCGCAGGTAGACCCCGCGCATCTCGTCGAGTCGACGCGCGAGCTCGGGGGCGATCTCACCCGCACGCCCGCGGGATGCCGCATCGGTGCGGCGCAGCAGCGGAGCCAGCGCCGACTCGATCAGCGCAGCATCACGCTCGGCACCCTGCCGCAGCGCGCGCACGTGCCTCGGCTCGATGCCGTGCCGGTGCAGAGCCACCAGCGACTTCAGGAGCGTCACCGTCTGCTCGGAGTAGGTCTCGGCCCCGTGGACGACGCCGGTGCCGATCGCGTCGTTGAGCAGCTGAGCGGGGCACCCCGTCACGGACAACAGCTCCTCGCGGCGGTACCGGCGCGGTCCGGCGACGATCGGTGCCGCATTGACCGAGGTCGGCGGGGCCGGCTCACGCCCGGCGTCGAGCTCCACGAGATAGTCGCGGATCACGCTCAGCGGCAGGTAATGGTCGCGCTGGAGCGTGAGGGCGAGGCGAAGACGCTCGACGTCGTCGTGGGAGAACTTGCGGTAGCCGGACTCCGTGCGCACCGGTGTGACGATGCCCTGGACCTCCAGGAATCGCAGCTTGCTGGAGGTGAGGTTCGGAAAGTCCGGGGCGAGTCGCGCGAGCACCTGGCCGATGCTCAGAAGGCCCGCGGACGGCGTGCGTTCGCGGGCTGATGCGGGAGCCATCAGGCTTCCGTGGCCGGCAGGTCTGCCGGAGACACGAAGAAGTTCAAACGGAACTTGCCGACCCGCACCTCGGCGCCGTTGTCGAGCCGCGCTCGGTCCGCTCGTTCGCCGTTGACGTAGGTGCCGTTCAAGGAGCGCTGATCGACGAGTTCGAAGACACTGCCCGAGCGGGTGATCTCCGCGTGACGACGTGAGACGGTCACATCGTCGAAGAAGATGTCTGCTTCGGGATGGCGACCGACGGTGGTGACATCGGAATCGAGCAGATAACGCGCCCCCGCGGTGGGTCCGGATCGCACCAGCAGCAGTGCGGAACCCGTCGGGAGCGCTTCGATCGCCTCGAGCTCGGTCTCGCTCAATTCGCTGCCGAAGGGAACATAGGACAGATCGGAATCGTGCCCGAACGTCTGGGTGGTGTCGTTCGATGCGGGCCGGTCGGCGGCGTCACCCGGTCGTCCGGCCCGGTGAATGTCGTCCGGTTCCGGGCGGCGGTATTCCTCCACGGTGGTCCTCCCTCTCCGATGACCCAGCGTAGCCGATCGGCACCCCCGAAAACCGCGCTCGGTGCGCGAAGGGGGGTACTCGAAACTACTCAGAAACGCCCCGCCGTGTCGAGTCCGGAACCCGCGGGTAGTCTCGGGCGGGTGACGTATTCGATCGCCCGCCGACTCCGCATCCTCCTCACCGCCCTGACCGCCGTGCTCCTCGCCGCCGCGGCGGTGTTCGTGGCGACCCCCGCGCACGCTCACGACGAGCTCATCTCCACAGATCCCGACGCCGACAGCACGGTCGAGGTGCTCCCCGACCAGCTCACCCTGACCTTCAGCGGCGTGCTGTCGACCGAGCCCGGCGCGACCGAGGTGGCGGTCATGGACGCCGACGGCGCATCCCTGACCGATGGCGAGCCCGAGGTGGTCGAGACCACCGTGACGCAGCCGCTCATGGATGCAGCCACCGGCACGATCACGGTGCAGTGGAAGGTCGTCTCGTCGGACGGTCACCCGATCTCGGGCGAGTACTCCTTCCAGGTGGCCGAACCTCAGCCGACACCCACGCCGACTCCGACCGCGACGACCACGGAGTCCACCCCGGCCCCGACGCAGACGGTCGAACCTTCGCCGACGGAGACCCCGGCGCCTGCATCGGACGTCTCGCCGAGTGTCCCGTGGGTCATCAGCGGGATCATCGCGATCGCCATCATCGCCGCGGTCGTGTACCTCGTCGCAACGCGCCGCCGCACACCGCCGAGCGAGCCGGGTTCGCCCGAGTCCGGGCCGCGATCCGCCGGACCCGCCGAGCGATAGGCTTGGGGTCATGCCTCACTACGACGTCGTCATCCTCGGCGCGGGTCCCGGCGGGTACGTCGCGGCCGTGCGCGCATCCCAGCTCGGCAAGTCCGTCGCGATCATCGAAGAGAAGTACTGGGGCGGTGTCTGCCTGAACGTCGGCTGCATCCCCTCGAAGGCGCTGCTTCGCAACGCCGACCTCGCCCACACCTTCACCCACAAGGCCGACCTGTTCGGCATCTCGGGCGACGTGTCGTTCGACTTCGGCGCGGCGTGGGATCGCAGCCGCAAGGTGGCCGAGACGCACGTCAAGGGCATCCACTACCTGATGAAGAAGAACTCGGTGACCGAGTACGACGGTCGCGGCACGTTCGTCGACGCGAACACCATCGAGGTCGCGACCAGCGACGGGTCGTCGGAGCGCGTCACCTTCGACAACGCGATCATCGCCACCGGGTCGACGGTGCGCCTGCTGCCGGGTGTCGAGCTCAGCGAGAACGTCGTCACCTACGAAGAGCAGATCCTCGCCCGCGATCTGCCCGAGTCGATCGCGATCGTCGGCGCCGGCGCCATCGGCATGGAGTTCGCCTACGTGCTGACGAACTACGGCGTCAAGGTCACCATCATCGAGTTCCTCGACCGCGCCCTGCCGAACGAGGACGCCGAGGTCTCCAAGGAGATCGCTCGCCAGTACAAGAAGCTCGGGGTCGAGATCCTCACCTCCACCAAGGTCGAGTCGATCACCGACCACGGCGACAAGGTCACCGTGGCCTACACGGGCAAAGACGGCGCCGCAGGCTCCATCGACGCCGGCAAGGTTCTCATGTCGATCGGGTTCGCCCCCAACGTCGAGGGATACGGTCTTGACAAGACCGGGGTGAAGCTGACAGAGCGCGGCGCCATCGAGATCGACGACTACATGCACACCAGCGTGCCCCACATCTACGCGATCGGTGACGTCACCGCGAAGCTGCAGCTCGCCCACGTCGCCGAAGCCCAGGGCGTCGTGGCGGCCGAGACCATCGCCGGAGCGGAGACGATGGCTCTCGGGGACTACCGCATGATGCCGCGCGCCACGTTCTGCTCGCCGCAGGTCGCCAGCTTCGGGCTCACCGAGCAGCAGGCACGCGACGAAGGATACGACGTCAAGGTCGCGAAGTTCCCGTTCAGTGCCAACGGCAAGGCGAACGGGCTCGGCGAGGCCGTCGGGTTCGTCAAGGTCGTCGCCGACGGCGAACACCTCGAGCTCCTCGGGGCCCATATGATCGGCCCCGACGTCTCCGAGCTCCTGCCGGAGCTGACGCTCGCGCAGAAGTGGGATCTCACCGCTCTCGAAGCAGCCCGCAACGTGCACACGCATCCGACGCTCTCCGAGGCGCTCCAGGAGGCCTTCCACGGCATCGCGGGTCACATGATCAACATCTGACCTCACGGAAGAAGGTGCGGAGGCCTCGGGCTCCGCACCTTCCCCGTGTGGTGCGCGGGACGGATCAGAGCCCGAGCGCGCGAGCGAGCTTGGAGTCGGATGAGGCGTCGCTCGCTCCGGCGGCGCGTGCGATCTCGCCGATGGCCGCGAACAGCGGCTCGTGGTCCTCCGGCGCGGCTGGGCCGAGTTCGATCTCCCACTCCCGCCACGCCCGATCGACGCCGGCCCGTTCGTCACGAGCGGTCACGTGATCGTCGACGAATTCCGCGACCACTCCCCCTTCGGTGTCGAGCAGGTCGTACGCGATGCGGTCGTTGCGGATGCGGGCGAGCGGCGACAGCGGCTCGTCCGTTATGTGGGCGATCGCCGCCCGCACGGGCGCCGGCGCCTCGGCGATGCCGCCATCGCCGAGGGGCCAGCCCAGCTCTTCTCGCCCGGCTCCGACGCGTGGGCCTTTCACATGCCATCCCGCGTCGGGCCCCCCGGTACGCCGGCGCAGGGCATAGCCGGAACGGCCGAGCTCCGCGTCAGCGGTATCGAGGTAGACCGCGTCGAGGGCGCGGCGCTCGGCCGCACCGACCGTCGCGATGCCGGGCACGCGCGTCCAGTCCGGAACGGCGATGTCGACTTCGACGTCGAATTTCACCTCGACCTCGTGGGTGCGCCGTGGCTCCGTCACCCGTCAGCGCCGATCGCGAGGTGAGTCGCTGTAGGGGTCGATGTCGCCCTCCGACTCGACGAACCAGAACTCGCCCTCGGTGGGACCGTCATCGTCTCCGGTGTTGACGAGCTCCCCCCGGCGCGCGTAGACCACCTGAGTCTCGCTGTAGGGGACGATGAGCTGCTCCTGGTACACGTCGTCGACAGGGATCACCTGCCCGTCGAGCGGGCCGCCATGAAGTCGTGCGATAGCCATGGACCGAGCCTAGCCCTCACCCCATCCCGCGTGAGAAGGTTGCGCTTCGCGACGCGATGTGATGACGCCACCGCCGCGTACGGGGAGTGAGATCTTTCTCATGAATCGAATCAATTCCCGCCTTCGCATTGATTTGCCGGTCGCGGCAGGGTTACCGTTCGCGCGGGAAAACGCTTGCCTCCTCGCAGACGATGACGTCCGCTTCCCGGACGAGAGAAGGAATCGATGATGACTCCGCATCCCTCACGATCACGCTCGCTCGCCGCCGTCGGCATCGCGGGCGCACTCGTGCTCACGACCGCACTCCCCGCGACGGCGTCACCGGCGCCGCCGCAGCGGAGTGCCGCATCGCTCGACCGCGGTCTGGTCGCGGTCGCAACCGACGAAGGGGTCTTCCTCAGCTGGCGCCTCCTCGCCGCCGAGGCCGGCCCGGCGACGGCCACGGGCGTAAGTGGTCCCTCCTTCGCGGTGGAGCGTGACGGCGAGCGCATCGCCGTCGTCGATGACAGCACGAACTACGTCGATCCCGACGGCTCCGCCCAAGCGCGGTACACCGTCGCGCCCATCTGGCATGACGTGACGGGTGAGACCAGTGACGAGGTAGCCGCCTGGGCGGAGGGCTTCTACGACCTCCCGCTGCAGAAGCCCGAGGCCGGTGTCACGCCGACCGGCGAAGCCTTCGAATACACCGCGAACGATGCATCCGCTGCCGATGTCGACGGCGACGGCGCGCTGGAATTCGTCGTCAAGTGGGACCCGACCAACTCGAAGGACGTTTCGCAGAAGGGATTCACGGGCACCGTCTACCTCGATACCTACGAGATGGACGGGACGCTCCTCAACCGGCTCGACCTCGGGGTGAACATCCGCGCCGGGGCGCACTACACGCAGTTCATGGTCTACGACTACGACGGCGACGGGCGCGCCGAGACCATCCTCAAGACGGCACCGGGCACCTCGTGGCAGACGTACGGCGGCGATGGCGCGGTGACCGACGAGGGTCTTGTGACGATGCCGCAAGAGGATCTCGACGCGGGCTACTCCCCCGACGATGACTATCGGATGACGGCAGCGGAGTACCGCGAGCACCTGGTGGGCGTCTTCGAGGGCTGGTCGGAGCATCCCGAGGTCGTCTCCGGCACATGGCCTGCGACCCTCGAAGAGGCCTGGGGCATTCCCGTCGAACACGAGTATCCCCTCACGCGGGAGTCCGCCGAGGAGCTCGTCGACTACTTCATCGACGTCTACGCTCCTTCGCGGAGTGCTCGCAACGATCTCACGACCTTCGACGGGTTCATCGTCGACGGACCGGAGTACCTCACGGTGTTCGACGCGACGACCGGGCGCGAACTCGACACCGTGCGCTACGAACCGGGACGCGATGACGACGGTCTGCTGTGGGGCGATTACGCCATGAGCCGCATCGAGCCGGGCAACCGCGTCGACCGCTTCCTCGCCGGTGTCGCGCACCTCGATGACGATACGACCACGGCGAGCGCGATCTTCGCCCGCGGGTATTACACGCGTTCCGCGATCGCCGCCTACGACTGGGACGGGCAGAGCCTGACACAGCGTTGGCTGGCGGACAGCGGACATGTCCCGATGTCGAACCCGTTCAACGACGGCCCTCACGGCCGCGACGGGTCGAACGAGGAGTACGCCACGTTGACGACGCAGGGCTTCCATTCCCTGAGCGCCTCCGATGTCGACGACGACGGACGGCAGGAGATCGTCTACGGCGCTGCGACACTCGACGATGACGGCAGTCTGCTGTACAGCTCCTTCGACGTCCTGCCGGAGGGCAGCGCGGATCCCGGTGCGAACGTGCGCCTCGGGCACGGCGACGCCATGCATGTCACGGACGTCGACCCGGAACGGCCCGGTCTGGAGATCTGGACCTCCCACGAGGGCGCGACCTACGCACCGTACGGTTCGGTTCTGAGGGACGCCGCGACCGGAGAGGTGCTCTTCGGCTCGTACTCCGGCCGCGACACGGGCCGGGCGATGATCGGCGATGTGCGAGCGGACGTGCCGGGCATCGAGGTGTGGGCGAGCATGCCGGGAGGGTCCGAAGGGTCGGGTCTGCTGAGCGCGACGGGCGAGACGATCGACACCGCCACCCCCGGCACGAACCAGTCGATCCGGTGGGCAGGCGACCTCACGACGCAGATCGTCAACGGGTCGATCGATCAGACGCCGACCATCGACGACGTCACCCGAGGGACCCTTCTGACGGCGGAGGGCACCCGGACGAACAACTACACCAAGGGGAACCCGTCCCTCGTGGCCGACGTGCTCGGCGACTGGCGGGAGGAGCTGATCGTTCGCACCACGGATTCGTCGGCGCTGCGGTTCTACGTGAGCACCGAAGTCACCGCGCACAAGCTGCCGACTCTGCTCGATGACACGCAGTACCGCGTGGAAGTGGCCCGTCAGAACACCTCCTACAACCAGCCCTCTTACCCGGGCTTCTACATGGCGAGCGACATGGACTTCACGCAGGTTCCGGTCGCCACCGAACCCGCCACGCCGAAGAAGCCCCGCTTCATCGACCTTCCGGGCTCGGTTCTCGACCTGGTGATCGTCCCCCGCGATCGCGACTTCGAGTACTACATCGACGGTGAGCCGACGCGCACCGGCGTGACCCGCGTCGACCGCGGTGCGGAGGTGACGGTCACCGCCGTGCCTGTCGCGGGGGTCTCGCTCGAGCTCGAAGCCACATCCACCTGGTCGAAGACGTTCACGACCCGCTGGCGGTAGCACCCCGATGGGACCGGAACGTCGATGGCGGGCCGGTCCCACCGGGTTATCGTGAGGTGTGAAGCCGTTCGTCCTCCTCGCGACCCGCGCCGAAGACGTGCCCGCCGACGAGGAGTATCGGCTCTTTCTCACCGCGACAGGCCTCGCCGAAAGCGACCTCATCCGGATTCGCCTCGAAGCCGCGCCGATGCCCCGGCTGGATCTCGATGATCTCTCCGGGGTCTTCGTCGGCGGCGGACCGTTCAACGCCTCCGACCCCGCTCATCTCACGTCCGCCGTGCAGAAGCGTGTCGAAGCGGAATTCGGCACGCTTCTCGACGAGGTCGTGGCGCGTGATTTCCCCTTCCTCGGCGCCTGCTACGGCGTCGGCACTCTGGGCGCGCACCAGGGTGCCGTCATCGATCGCACCTACGGCGAGGCGATCGGCGTCGCGGATGTCGCGCTGACGGATGCCGGAGCGGCCGACCCCCTGCTGGCGGGCGTGCCCCGGAGATTCGGCGCGTTCGTCGGGCACAAGGAGGCGATTCGCGCACTCCCCGCGGGAGCGGTGCGACTCGCGTCGTCTCCGGCCTGCCCGGTGCAGATGTTCCGTGTCGGCGATCATGTCTATGCCACGCAGTTCCACCCCGAACTGGATCTCGAGGGCATCATCGTGCGGATCCACGCCTACGCCGGGTACGGATACTTCGCCGCCGACGAGCTGGGGGCCACCCTTGCTTCCGTCGAGCGCGCGCCGGTCGAACACCCGCAGCGCATCCTCCGGAACTTCGTCGAACGCTACGCGCGCTGAGAGGATCCACCCTCGACGACGCGGGCCACGTCCAGGCGCACGTCGGATTCCGGGAGCTCGAGTCCCAGATCGACGACGACGATCTCGCCGGTGAGCCGGGGACCCTCTGCCCTCCCGAGACCGATCTTCGGCGCCCCGAACGTGACCGTGAGCGCTGCCGGGAGCACAGCTTCGTCCGCTGTGCCGTCGTCCGGGTTCACGCCGCTCGGCACATCCACCGCGATGACGGGAGGGATCTCGGCGGCGAGCATCGCACCGACGATCGCACGTGCCGCCCCGCGGAGCGCTCCGCGGGCGCCGATCCCGAGGATTCCGTCGACGATAAGGTCGTATTCGGTGGCATCGAGCCCGTCCGATTCGATCCGTCGCACCCCTGCCGACATCGCGGCCGCAAGTGCGGACACGTGCGCATCGCCCGAGGTGAGGAGCGCATCGACGTCCATGCCCGACTCGGCGAGGCGCTCCGCGGCGTACAAGGCATCGCCGCCGTTGTCCCCGCGGCCGGCGAGCACCAGGACGCGCGGATGCGGTCGATCACCGAGCACGTCGGCGATCACTGTCGCGAGCGCCGCCGATGCGCGGAGCATCAGCGGCTCGCCGGCGTCGAGAAGCGGCCTCTCGGCGGCACGGACCTGCTCGGCGGTGTACGCGGAGACGGTGACGGTCATGCGTTCTCCTCCCGTTCGGCGCGTTCGGCTTCGCGGGCGGCTTCGAGCTCACCCACGGCCGTCTGCACGGACCTCTCGGCACGCTGCACCCGGCGCTGGGCGAAGGTCGAGGCCCCGTACTTCGCGCGCACGCGGTCGCGATCCTCCTCGACTCCCGTGACGATGTAGGCGCTCGCGATGAGGATCACCTGCGCAGAGAGGTTGATCCACAGCAGCAACGCGATGAGCGAGGCGAAAGACGCGAGCAGCGGGTTCGACGAAGCACCGCCCACGAAGAGTCCCGACAGCTGTTGGAGCACCGTCAGCCCGACCGCACCCAGGAGTGCACCGCTCCACAGGGCCCGGCCGGAAGGCTTCACACCCGACAGCAGGAAGAACGCGGCCGCCACCACGAGGGCGTCGAGCGCGAACACGGCGACGATCGTCACGGCTCGCGTCAGCAGAACCTCCAGCGGCCCCTCATCCGGCCGCCCGAGCCAATCGGTGACGATGCCGACGCCTGCCGTTCCCAGGATCGTGGCGGCAGCCGAGGCGACGAGTCCCGCCCCGATGCCGATGGCAAGCCCCAGGTTGCGCAACAGCACCCAGACGAACATGAGGTCGTCGGTGGTGCGATCGGCGATGCTGCGGATCGCCAAGCGCAGCGAGCCGATCGCCCCGATCGCCGCGCCGACGAGACCGACGGTCGCGATCGCTCCGGTGATGCTGAGGCCCGCCGGCGCCTGGATGGCGTCGGCGTCGATGAGGCCCTCGCCATCGGTTCCGATGAGGCCGGGAATGGCTTGATTCACCGCGCCCACGAGCGCCTGGTAGGCGTCGGGGTTGCCGGACAGCCAGAGGGCGGCGAAGGAGAAGCCGAGCAGGACGCCGGCGAAGACGCTGAAGAGCGTGCGATACGTGATGCTGTCGGCCAGCTGCGGGCCCCGCCGCTCCGAGTAGAGCAGGAGCGCTCGCACGAGTTTGAGGGTGAGCATCCACCGGATGGCACGCGCGACGAAGGCCTTCATGTCGCCAGGCTACCGACCGTTGACGGCAGCCTCCGCGGCCTTGACGTGTCGGCGGATCACCCGATAGTCATCGCTGCGACCGTCAGGGCGATCGCCGCCCACGCGCCGCCCAGCAGCCAGGGGCCGAAGGCGATCCTGACGCCGAATCCGCGGCGGCGCATCAGGACCAGCACGAGGGCGAACAGCCCCGCTCCGGCGAACGCGAACATCGATCCCAGCACCACGGTGTCCCAGCCGAGCCATCCGAGATGCAGCCCGATGAGACCCGCGAGCTTGACGTCTCCGCCGCCGATGGCACGCGGGTCGACGATCCGCACGACGAGCAGCGCGCCGAAGAGCACGGCGCCGGCGCCGAAGGATCGCATGGCCGCGCCGCCGTCATGAGCCGCGATCGCCGCGACACCCAGGCTCGACACGGCGATGACGTAGCCCGCACCGACGATGCGGTTGGGCAGCCGATGCGTGCGCAGGTCGATGACGGCCAGCACGACGCTCACGACGGCGAAGGCGACGAACGCGATGGCGACGGCGCCGAACGCAAACGCTGTGGCGAGCTCGACGTCCATGACGACACAGCCTAGAGTCGACGCCCTCCCGCCATCGACGAGCCGTCGTCACCTGTGGACAACGGGGCGATGGTCACCACTGCGGATGGATACTCGCCCGCAGGTGCCGGTCGTAGACGCCTCGCACGGCGGTGTCGAACTGATCGACGTCGAACCCGCCGTCGATGAGCTCAGCCGCATCGGCGTTCCGCGAAGCCTGCGTCACACTGCGCGCACCGGGAATCACCGTCGTCACACCGGGGCGGGTCGCCGCCCACGCCAGGCAGGCGGCTGCCAGCGGCACCGACTTGGGCAGGGTGGCCGACAATTCGCGCGCGGCCTCGACTCCGACGGTGAAGTCCACGCCCGAGAAGGTCTCCCCCTTGTCGAACGCTTCGCCGTTGCGGTTGTACGTGCGATGGTCGTTGGGGGCGAAGGTCGTACCCGCGGTGTACTTCCCCGACAGCAGGCCGGATGCGAGCGGAACGCGCGCGAAGACAGCGACCCCCGCACGTTCGGCCGCGGGCAGCACTTCGTCGAGAGGCTTCAGGCGGAACGGATTCAGGATGATCTGGATGTTGGTGACCCGCGGATGCGAGATGGCGGCGAGCGCCTGCGCGCACGTCTCGACGGAGACGCCGTATGCAGCCATCCGCCCCTCGGCGACGAGCGCATCGAGCGCCTGATAGGTCGCGTCGTCTTCGATCACCTCCGTGGGCGGGCAGTGCAGCTGCACGAGGTCGAGCGTGTCGGTGCGAAGGTTCTCGCGCGAACGGTCCACCCAGGAGCGGAACGCTTCCGGCGTGTAGTTCTCCGGCTCCTGTGCGACACGGCGTCCCATTTTCGTCGCGACCGTGACCTTGCGCTCGTGCCGCTCAGCCAGGAACTCGCCGATCAGGCTCTCGCTGCGCCCGTCTCCATACACGTCGGCGGTGTCGAAGAGGTTGACTCCCCGGTCGACGGAAGCGGCCAGCACCGCGCGGGCGTCGTCTTCCGAGACGACGCCCCAATCGGCGCCGAGCTGCCAGGTGCCGAGTCCGATGGCTGATACGTGACGGCCGGTCCGGCCGAGGCTGCGCTGCTCCATGCATCGATCCTACGGATGAGCACCTCCCGACCACGAGCCTTGACAGGTGCCGCACCCCGCCCGGAGGTTCAGCCCGTGATGACCACCGGCGTTCCGAGCGGCAGGGAGGCGAGCGCCTCGGTGGCGTCGGCGTCCATGCGGAGGCACCCGTTGGAGACCGCCCCCGACCGTGCGTCGTGGTAGTGGAAGGCCGTGATCGCGACATCGGCACCCCCGAAACCGTCGAGGGTGGGGCTCTGCACCGACAGGTACACCAGGGGGTGGCCCCGCGTGTAGGCGAAGCTCGGCTCGGTGCGCACGGTCATGACGAACGCGCGCCCGAGCGGTGTGGGTGTGGCCTCGACGCCGGACCCGAAGTCGGTGGCGATCCGCTCTCGGTCTTCTCCGCGCACGATGTCGACGGTGCGGTTGGCAAGGGAAACCTCGACGACCGCGTCCTGGGCGCTCAGCTCCACATCCTGGGTGCGCAGCCACCCGGTGAGCTGGGCCGGATCGCCGTTCGACGGGAACGCCTGGCGACCGACGAGCATGACCTTGACCCACGCGTCGTACTGTTCGATGACGGGAACGATGGTGCCGTCGTAGACGTAGTCCCGCGGAAGAGTCGCAACGGGTGAGGAGCCCGGCTCGGCGAACACGGGTGCCGCGGCATCGGTCGCGCGCGCGGCCACGCCCGTGACGTCACCGTAGGGATCGTCGTCGACCGGAAGCTCGGGGATGACGGCGAACACCGTCACCTCGGGAAGGCCGGTGAGGTCGTAGTCCGTCGTGTCCGCGGCGGGCCCCGTGGGTGTCGGGGTCGCGGTGGGCGAAGGTGCGGGAGTGCTCGTGGGAGTCAGGGTCGGCGTGGGGGTCGCTGCAGCCGGCTCCGACTCACCGGGTTGCAGCACCCAAGCGACGATGAGCGCGGTGACCGCGATGACGGCGGCGACGGCGAGCGCCATCCACCCCGCGTTCTTCCGGGTGAGCACGCGCGCCGAGGTCATGACTCCATCGTCGGTGCCCGCCGGCGCCATCGCAAGCGACGCACGGAACCGTCGCCCCTCGGCGAAGACGCATGCTCGTCCTGCCGACCTCAGCGCGCGAGGCGCACGTCGTAGCGCTGCAGGACGACGCCCTGCCCGTACGTGCGCGCCTCGATCAGATCGAGGTCGACGCGTGGATCGCCGTCGAAGAGGCCTCTTCCCCGGCCGAGCACCGTGGGATGGGTGAACAGCATCACCTCATCGAGAAGGCCGGCATGCAGCAGCGCCGTCGCGATCGTCGCGCCCCCGACGCCGATGTCTCCGTCGGACTCGGCACGGAGCGCGGTGAGCTCCGCGATCGCGTCGCCACCGGTGCCCACGATGCGCGTTCGGTGAGGGGCGCTTGCGCGGGTGCGAGAGACCAAGACCTTCGGCATCGTTGTCCAGATGCGGCCGTACTCGCGGATCACGGGCGATTGAGACGCGTCCTCGGCCGCGGCCGGCCAGAACGACTCCATGAGCTCGTAGACGCGGCGACCCTGCACCATGGCAGTGAAAGCGCGGGCACGGGTGTTGAACTCCTCGTGCAGGATGTCGTCGATGCGCATCCAGTCCCCGCCGCCGTCCTCACCCTCGGCCTCCTCGATGCGCAGATCGAGGGAGACGTTCATCCAGTAGACGAATCGCGCCGTCATGTCTGCTCCCGCCCGGCGTCAGCGCGACGCCTGCTGCAGCCCACGGTAAGCCTTCTCGACGGCATCGGCCAGGCCCGCGATGTCAGAAACCGCGGTGGGATCGGTGCAGAATCCGATGCCGAGGGAATCGCCGTGGGAAATCGCGGCGATCCGCAGGGCATGGTGCATTCCCGGTTCCGAGGCCGAGACGAGCTGCGCGACGCGCCGGCCCGTCACGGACAATTCGCTTCGCGGTCCGGGCACGTTGGAGATGGCGACACTGAATTCCCGCGAGCTGGATTCGACGCGCTCGAGCATCGCCGACACCGAGGGCAGCCCGCCGAGCGGGTGGACCTGACCGATCGCGTGCATGAGGTCGTACATCAGCTCGGCATCGTCGGCCTGCTTCGCCGCGCGCGTCTGAGCGCTGATGCGGTCGAGCCGGATGAGCGGGTCGGATGCGCGGAGTTCGAGGTCGACGTTCATGAACGAGTCGCGGTTTCCCACGGCCGGGCCGTCGTCTCGATGGTGGAGACTTACCGGGATCTGCGCGCGCAGGCGCGGGGCCGACGCACCGAGCCATGAGCGCAGACCCCCGGAGACGATGGCCATCAGGACGTCGTTGACGGTGGTGCGACGCGGGCGGGATGCGGCGACTGCCTTGAGTGCGCCGAGCGGCACGGTCGTGAATGCCAGCTCTCGATGTGCGGTAAGGGGGCGGTCGAACGGCGAGCGCGACCCCGGCCGGCCCAGCTCGCGTCCGATCGCCGCCGGAAGCCGCTGCCACAGCCCGCGACGCGCTCCGGAAGCGGGAGCAGGGCGCATTCCGACGGAGGAGGCCGGATGTTCGCTCGGGTCGGCGACGGTATCCTGCAGGAACCGCATGCCCGCGATCCCGTCGACCATGGCGTGGTGCAGGCGAGCGGCGAGCGCTTCGCGACCGTCGTCGAGCGGCCCGATCACGTCGATCGACCACAGCGGCTGGCGGTGGTCGAGGGGCACGGCCATCAGATCCCCGACCGTGCGCCGCAGGTCTTCGACCGATGCCACGGGCTCGGGGTGACGACGGATGTGACGAGCGATGTCGAAGTCTTCCGCCGGCACCCAGCGCGGCCGGTCTCCTCCGGTGTCCACCCGCTCGCGCGCCCGTGGATGGGCATCCAGGCGCTCCGTGACGCGATGCCGGAGCCCGTCGAGGTCGAGGGTCTCGCCCGGCTCGAGGATCAGCAGCTTCAGCGTGTGGCCGGCCACGGCCGCCGACTCGAGCGCGAGGATGCGCGCATCATCCTCGGACAGGAAATCCGGCTCCGCTGTCACCTTCGCTCCCGTCCCTCGCGGGCGTTCGTCAACCGCATCTCACCGGGCTGCCGGATGACGCGCTCGCGACGATCTCATCCTCCGAGACGTGTGCTGCCTCGGCGATAGAAATGAGGTGCTCGCACACGTCGCCGCTCGCGGAGTCGATCAGGGCACGAATCGTGCGCGCGTCGGCGTCGTGGCCGTGAGCGTCGTCCAACGTCTCGGAATAGTCGATGAGTCCGTCGAGCCGGGACAGCACCGCGGCTCTGGCGGCGAGGTCGCCCGGCGGGGTTCCCCACAGATTCTCGATGAGGATGCCCGGCCGAGGCTCGCCCTCGGCGCCGTCGCCCGGCGACGTCACGCGGACACCGAGCGTGTACAGCGTGACGCCGGCAGGGACGTCGAATTCGGTGGCACGCTGCACGGCCTGTTCGAGCACCTGCTCGTCGCGCGTCGCATCGAGCTCGACCTCGAGATCGCCCGAACCGAAGAACGGCAGGTTGTTGCTCACGAATCCGCCGGTGCCGGTGACGCCGTCTGTGTCGGCCATGAACTGGGCGAAGTCATCCTCTGTCGCGGATCCGGCGTTCGCCCTCGAGCAGCCGCTCAGCGCCGCCACGCACGCCGTCACGAGCACGATCCCGACAAGACCCCTCATCAGCCGCATGTGGCCATCTTCGCAGAGCGCGCCGAATCACCTCGGAATCCGCTCGCGGGAATGCAGAAGGCCCGGCTCATTCGAGCCGGGCCTTCATCTTTCCGGTGGGCTGTTGGCACAATCTGTAGTAACGCGGTGCAACGTGATGCCGCACGTCCCGCTTTCCTGCCGACTGCGGCACTTTTTCCTGCACCCATCTACTCGCCGTTCACAGGTCCCAGTCGACGCGCGCCTTGCTCCCGAGGAATGCGCTGACCTTTCCGAACGGCGGCGACTTGGCGAGAGTTGGCCGATCTGCGCGACCGGCTCGAGGATGAGCGTTCGCGAACCTGCGATGCAATGGGTTGTTTAGCGGAACGAGGTCAGCGACATCGTTCGCGAAACCGCCCCACAGCAACCATGCGATCCTCTTCGGCTGCGAATTGATGGCCCGAAGTACTTCAACGGTGAACTGCTCCCATGTCGCTAGGTCGGGCTCAGTATCTCCAACGCCGTGAGTGAGTGCCACGTTGAGTAAGAGGATGCCACGGCGGGCCCACGGCGTCAGGTCGTCTTGTGTGGGTGCGATACCCACGTCTCGTCGAAGCCCTCCGAAGATGCGCCCCAGCGACTTAGGGCGTGAGCCGGTGTAGGAAGTTGGGGTCGAGAATGCCAGCCCATGCGCCTGGTCTGGGATCGGATATGGATCCTCTCCAACAATGACGGCGCGCACAGCGTCGAGCGGTGTCAAGTGAAACGCGCGAAAAACGTCCCGCCCAGTGGGAGGTGAGACCTGACCCGGACTTGAAGTGGCGTAGATGTCATCTACGACGTCGTACAACTGCATCAGGTCGAAGCCATTGTCAGCGACTGCGACTGCCCAGTCGTCGGGGAGGCGCGAGCAATCCGACTGGGTGATCATGGGATCCAGTTCTCCTCAGCGCCGAGTCGAGGCGTACGGATGACGACAATCCCGCCGACATTGTCGGGCATCTGGTTCTGCAGCGACTCAAGGTCTCGGTCTCTAGCAATCACCTCAAGGACGTAGTCAGGCGGAGAGTACGTCAGCGGGTTTAGCACGTGATCCAGATATCGGACTCCGCCGTGCATCGTGTCAGCCGGAAGGCCCTGGAAGACAGGTCCAAGGTCATCGTGGGCAGCCGCGGCTGAGCGCTCGACGCTCGTAGCCACCGGGGACAACTGACCGGCACGGACCTTGAGAACCCGGTCCACCATAGAGCGGACGACGGCGCGCGTGCCGTCGGGCCTCGCCTTGAGGAACCTCGCCAGATCAGGTGACATGGCTCGCTGTAGCGCCGGTATGAGAAAGGCCCCTGTCGAAGGCGGCTTCCATAGGTCCTCGAGCGCCACTGACCGCTCATAGGTCGAGACCGCATCGTCCACCATCGAGTCGTCAGCGAGCAGAGCCGGCATGAGCGAAACCGTCCTCCTCATGCACTCAGGACATCGGGACTTCCAATGCTTGCCGGGGCAGGGCGCCCAATGCCTGTAATCCCCCGTGCCGAGGTAGAGCGCGTGAACAGGGAGCACGCGGAGAGTGGCAGCAGCTTCGACGAGGCTCTCGCGTTGCAGTCTTGTTGAACCCTTGGTGTGGTAGTCGAACTTGAAGCTCCAGCGATGTTTCGTTACCGTCAGGCGCTTCGCCTGCACCAGCATCCCGTATGCCCCGAAGCTGTCGATCCACCACCAGACCCAGTCCGCACCGCTCAACGCTTCTGCGCGCTGGGTAAACGGAACCACGGTGACTGCGGGCGCGGCGTGAGCGAGGACCATCTCGGTCATCGCGGTCTCTCCCCAAGCGAGCTCCGCGGCTTCGCAGACCGCCATGTGCCTAGCAGACACGATTCGTGCGCGCCGAAACGCCTCTTGGACGGTAGTCATCGAATCCGCGCTCTCAGAACACTCCTCGCCCAGCCCTGGCTGCTACATCCTTGCCCAGAGAACCTCACGCTGCCGACGCTTGCTTCTGGTCGTCCGGGCTCTGGATCAACTCAGCCTGCTTTGCAAGCGCAGTATCGAGGGCTGTGCAGACGGTCACCCAGCGAGTTGCCCAGTTGGTGTCTGCCGACGCCTCGGCTCGGATGCGCAGCTTGTTTCCGACCGAGCTCTTGGCCCCGTCCTTGATTCGGTACCGGACGACATCCTTCGCGGCGTCCACCTGAAAGTCTGAGAACTGCTTATCGTTGTCCTCGTTCAGTTCACTCATCCATTCATCTGGAAAGAGGCCTTCAACTGCAAAGCCATTTCGAACATAGACATACTCACGGTTTGAGATGAATGGAACCCCGACATTGCCGAAGTAGCTCGCGAGATCACTGACAGCCTTCTGTCCCGCCTCATCGCCGTCGAAGAGACTCACCGTGGGCTGCTCTTTGCGAAGGATCTCATAGTTTGCGCGAACAAACCCCGCGAGCTGGGATGCGCCACCCCGGTCGCTGATGGTCGCGTTGCGGAGCTGCGGCCAAGCCGCCCCAGCCCACCCCTCGCTCAAGCGCAGGAACCAGCGCAGGAACTCGGAGTCGCTCTGTCCCTCTGTCAGGACCGTTACAGTCCCCAAAGAAAAGTAGTCTGCGAATCGCAGTCCGAGGCCGCGCCGAAGGGCCATAGTCGCCTTTTCGTGCGACTTGAATGTCTCGATGGAGGTGCAAGCATCGGGATCAAGGCTCGTGCCGATGACTCGACGGGGGTCGTGCGGAACGAAGGCCATGGAATGACTCGTCATGACGAGAGTCGACGACTCCCCCAGCTTTTCGAGCAGTCTGGTCGCGCTGTGCGACAGCTTCGGGTGCAAGAACGATTCGGGCTCCTCCACGAGCCAAATAGATCTGCGCCCTCGCGCAGTCTCCATGTCCGTTACCCATTGCAGTGCGGCCATGAAAGCGAGGCTCTGAATGCCTTGCCCCTTCCGGTCTAGTGAGGTCTTGTAGGGATCGCTGAGATAGAAATCGAAGTCGCTGAGCATGTTCTCGAGCGATCCACCCTTGAACCCGAACGACGCGGAAACGTTGGCAACGCCACTGGAGACGAGGGCCGTCGTGATGTTGTGGGAGACCGCGGCGAGTTCCCTCTCAATCTCGCCCAGCAACGGTTCCAGTACCCCCACAACGACACCCCGGATGAAAGGGGTCAGGACGTCGTCGATGAGTTCACGCATGCTTTTTTCCGACGGGATGAAATGGCATTCGAACTGCTTCAGAAGGTCAATGACGAGTTGCTTCTGAAGACGGCTGATAGCAGACTGCGCCGTGCCGTCCTTCGGTCGCTTCTGGTTCGGGAAGAAGTTGTACACGGGAGTGTTCGATGGCGAGAAGGTGAGATAAAGCGCAACTGCTCCCCCTGGCCGGTCCAGCCCGTACATGGCGTAGAGCTTGTCTAGATCCTCGTAGAAGCCTGAGTCAGCGCCGGTCTGATCTCCTTCGAAGTAACCGACGATTGAGGTTCGTGCGCCCTTACCCCTGGGGGAATCGTGCTCGACTGTGTATGCGTGCATGTTGTCATGGCCAGTAAAAAACATCTGGACGGCTTGCAACAGATTCGTCTTGCCACTGTTGTTCGGTCCGATGACAGTCAGACTCTCCCGCAGGTCCAGGAACTGCTCCTGCGCCCCGACCGTCCGAAAGTTCTTTACCCGCACCCCAGTTAGCTTCACTTCGATAAGTTATCGCGCGATGTCCACATTCCATCCTCGCCCGAGCGGCGCGCCCACTGAGCAACTACAGAACGTGACGCGGATGAGTTCACCATTGCGCACCACGACTAGCGTTGCGACATGGACAAAGAAAGTCTCGCCCCGGGCGAGAGCTTGCACCTAGTCGTCGCGCCCGCTCCGCCCGAGCTGCGGACTGAATCGGTTTAGTAGCAGGTCAACGGTTACGTTTGCTGTCGCCGAACTGCTTGAGCACTGTATCGACCACAAGCGCCGCCGACACGACGAGCGACAGCAGTGGATCTTCTAGCGGCCGGTACATCTCAAGCACGTAGTTGTCCGCCTTGGTGAAGTTCTCTTTCCCGAGCCCTGCCCAGGTCTTCGTGATCCTTGCGATCTCGGTGCCTCGGGGGTCCTGGATGCTGAAGTCCCACGCTCGCCAGTCCTCCGCGTTGATCGTGCCGAGCACCTTATCGTCTGACTCCATCCTGAAGCGGACGTTGAACTTGCCGCCGAGTACCTGGGCCATGACACCGAAGTTCTCCTGCGCGATCTGGCCGACATGACTGCCGTCCTCTCGCATGACGATCACCTTGGACTTCAGCATCGTTGCCGGCCGAGTCAACGTCAGCACGGGACGACCGTCCGCGTCGACGATCTGTAGGCGTTTGGTCGAGTTCTCGCGTCCGACCACGACCCGGGACATGCTTGATCCGTACTCGCGCACGCCGCCTACTTTGTGGCCGTGCTGATTGAAGACTTGGTACTCGGCCTTCTTCTCGAACAGCTTCGCCCTCTGGTTGACCACGAGCACTTGCTCGGTGAATAGCGTCCCGCCGCCGATGCGAGATGAGTCGCCAACGCCGAGCTTCCTGAGTTGGCGCTGCACCTTTTTGTTGGCGACGGGAGCCTGGGTTGCAACCTGCGTCGTGGCGGGCTGCCCTGTCGGCGGAGCGGGCGGCGCGACGACCGGTGCATCGACAAGCTGCTGCCCCCGCGACCCGACGTGCTCCGTCCACTGCACGCCGTTCCAGTACCGGTGTTCGTACCGACCGAACGGATCGGGAAACCAGCCAGCGGGCGCACGCTCATTCATGCATGGAGGCTAACAGCGAAGGGCGACGCGACCTGGGTGCGCGGCCTGCTCGAACGCGCGCGCCGGCGACACGGCTTCGCTACCGAACGCAGTCGCCGAGAAGAGCTGATCAGATAGAAACCCGGCTTGAAGATGTCGTGGAGTCCCGTCCGGGCGCCAAACACCGCTCGCGACCTATGCCGTCGACCAGGCCCGGTGAGCTCAACCCACAGGTCGTCGCGTGAATTCGCGAGGAGGGGTGGACCTTCGAACCACCGGTCGGCGTGGTTTTCCCGCTCCTCGACATTTAAGCAGCCGGACCCGACGCGGCACACGGGAACCCGTGCCGCCGAGTGCGCCGCACCAACCGCAGTCGGCGTGCCTTGTCGGGGGGATGGGCCAGTATGGACGGACAGCGGCATCGCAGCCGCGTTCTTCGTTCGGACGTCAAAGGGGAGGGCGGCGACGAGTGAGCCAGTCTGAGCACACGAGCGTGATCACTATCCGGCGTTTGTTCGCGAGATCTCGGGCGGATATCTGGACGGCTATCGTTCACGAGGGCCATCTCTGGGGAATGCACCGCGGCGACGACATTCACGGGATCGACCTAGGCGGCGCGGTGGCTGGCAGTGACGTGCATGCCCCCGACGGCCGCCGCGGGCGTGTCACGACCGTTGGCGCGCACCACTTGGAGTGGACATGGCTGCTGTCGTGGGAGGGAAGCACCGGAACCGTCCAGCTGCGACTTGAAGAGTCTGACGACACGACAAGCATCGAGGTGACGGAACGTGCGGACTGGAAGGACGTTCACGACGCCGACGTGTTCTGGGAGCAATGGTTCGGCGCACTCGACGACTGGACAAGATTCCCCACCGAAAGCGATGAACGTCGCGGCTTGATCCGCTACCGCACAGACGAGATTTGGAGTCCGCGAGACCCGCGGCTGAGTGAGCTTGAAGCCTTGACCGCTCTGCGGCGGGGAGAGCACTCCTCGTCACTGGGCGCGTTGGACAAAGTTGCGCTCCAAGCACTGCTCGTGCGCGCACTGGCAGCGCAGGGAAAGCTCGACGAGGCCGAGAAGGAGCTCCACGCCGCTTTCTCCGGTTTCAAAGAGGCGCCAGCGTGGGTGCCGATGCTCGAAGCGCTCGAGCGCGGACGAATCTACAAGGAGCGGGCCGCGCGCGTGGCTGAGGCCGACGCATATGCGGACGTCGACGAGCTGTGGACCGAGGCCGCGGAACATCTCGCGCGCTGCATCTGGATCGCACCGGAGCGGGACCTCGACCTCGTCTTAGAAGCTGCGTGGGAGCTCGCCACGATGACAACGACGGCTGATGGCCCGGGCTACACCTCCCTATGGGCCGAGTTCGGGTCTGCCGTCGCCGCGAGGGCGCCGGCAGATGTCCACACGGCCTGGTCCCCCAGATTCGCTGCGCTCTCGGGCTAACGCGACCTGATCACCCACGCAGGCGAAACACTTGTCGGCGGGATGGGCCAGGATGGACGGACAGCGGCATCGCAGCCGTGTTCTTCGTCGCGCAACACCAGGAGTGCCCACCTGTGGTGAACCACGTCAGCTTCATCTGGAACATTGCCGAGTCCCTTCGCGGGCCATTCAAGCCCTCGGAGTACGGGTCGGTCGTCCTCCCCTTCACAGTGCTCCGCCGCCTCGACGCTGACCTCGCCGACACGAAAGCCGAGGTACTCGAGGTCGCGAAGAGCGTCCAGGGACAGCCCGAGAAGCTGCAGGAGATCAAACTGACCGCCTCGTCCAGGCGCCAGTTCTACAACACCTCGCCTTTCGACTTCGCCAAGCTTGTCGCCGACCCGGCAGACCTCCGCGCCAACCTGTCGTCGTACCTAGCCGGGTTCTCGGCGAACGTGCGGGACATCTTCGACCGGTTCGAATTCGACAAGTCGCTAAACAAGCTGGCCGAGAAGAACAAGCTGTTCGCGGTGACCGAGAAGTTCGCGCAGGCCGACTTCCACCCGCGAACCGTGAGCAACATTCAGATGGGGCTGGTCTTCGAGGAACTTATCCGGTGGGCGAACGAACGCTCAAACGAAACTGCCGGCGACCACTACACCCCCCGTGAAGTCATCGCTCTCATGGTGCAGCTTCTGTTCGCGCTCGACGACGACGCTCTCTCCAAGCCGGGGGTGGTCCGCTCCATCTACGACCCCACCGCCGGGACGGGCGGGATGCTGTCCGTCGCGGACGAGTACCTCCGGAAGATGAACCCGCACATCCAGCTCAGCCTGTATGGGCAGGACTACAACGACGCCTCGTACGCGATCTGCAAAGCAGACATGGTCATCAAGGGCCAGGACGTCAACAACATCGCCCTCGGCGACACCCTCACCGAAGACGCCTTCAACGACAAGAAGTTCGACTACGGCCTGTCCAACCCGCCCTTCGGGGTCGACTGGAAGGACCAGCGCACGGTCGTCGACGACGAGCACACCAAGCTCGGCTTCAACGGACGCTTCGGCCCCGGCACCCCCGCCGTCAGCGACGGGGCCATGCTGTTCCTCCTGCACCTCGTGTCGAAGATGCGCAAGCCCGAAGACGGCGGATCCCGCATGGCCATCGTCCTCAACGGGTCCCCGCTGTTCTCGGGCGGCGCCGGCGGCGGCGAGTCGAACATCCGAAAGTGGCTGCTCGACAACGACCTCGTCGAGGCGATCATCGGACTGCCGAAGGACATGTTCTACAACACCGGCATCGCCACCTACATCTGGGTACTCACCAACCGCAAAGACGAGGCACGCAAGGGCCGGGTGCAGCTCATCGACGGCCGCGAGATGTTCACCAAGCTGCGCAAGGGTCTCGGCTCCAAGCGCAACGAACTCTCCCCGAAGAACATCGACACCATCGTCGGCCTGTACGCCGGATTCGAAGACGGCGAGCACTCGAAGATCTTCCGCAACGAGGACTTCCTCTACCGCACCATCACCGTCGAACGCCCCCTCAAACTCAACTGGCACGCCACCCCCGAACGCATCGACGCGGTCTTCGAAGCCAAGACCATTCAGAAGCTGAACGAGACGGATGCCGCAGCCCTCCACGCCGCGCTCGACCGACTCGGTGCCGACACGGTGTGGAAAAACCGGGCCGAGTTCCAGAAGATGTTGAAGGCTGCCGCGAAAGCCGAAGGCCTCACCCTCCCCGCACCGCTGCTCAAGGCCGTGACCAACGAGCTCGGTGAGCAGGACGATACCGCCGACACCTGCGCCGACACGAAGGGGAACCCGGAGGCGGATTCCTCACTCCGTGACACCGAGAACGTGCCCTGGGACGAGGACGTCGACGCCTACGTCGCCCGCGAAGTCCTCCCATACGCGCCCGATGCCTGGTTCGACCACTCCAAGACCAAGGAAGGCGCGGAGATCCCCTTCACCCGCCACTTCTACCAGTACATCCCGGCACGCGCCCTAGAAGAGATCGACCGCGACCTCGACGCCGTCATGGACCAACTCCGCGCAATGCTCGTCGAGGTCGAACAGTGATGCAGGGACCTTGGTCGGACGGCGTACCCAGCGGCTGGCAGATTCGTCCGCTGTGGAGCGAGTTTCGGCGGGGAAAGACACTGGGCGATGGATCGGAAGAGCTTCTCTCGGTCTATCGCGACTACGGAGTCATCCCGAAATTCAGCCGCGACGACAACTTCAACAAGCCCTCAGAGGACCTGTCGAAGTACCAGCGGGTTTCGGTGGGGGACCTCGTCGTCAACAAGATGAAGGCCTGGCAGGGGTCACTCGGGATCTCGAATCACGATGGCATCGTGAGCCCTGCGTACTTCGTCTACAAGGCAATCGGGACCTTCGAGCGGCGATTCGCTCACTACCTTCTCCGTAGCAAGGAGTATGCGGATCATATGGCCGCCATCTCCTCCGGTATCAGGCCGAACCAGTGGGATCTCGACCCCGCACAGTTCGCCGTGACACCTCTCCTTGTCCCTCCGCCGGCGGAGCAGCGGTCAATTGCGGACTATCTGGATCGGGAGACGGCGCAGATCGACGCGTTCATCGCGAAGAACGAGGAACTCATCACCCTCCTCACCGAACGCCGCGCGGCTTCAATCGATGACGCATTCATGCGGCTGGATGCGGAGCATACGAGGTTGAAGTACTGCGCCGCGATCCAGACGGGCGTGACGCTGGGAGGCGACGGAGACCCTGCGGATCCCGAGTGGCCCTACCTGCGTGTAGCGAACGTTCAAGTCGGCCGGGTGGTCCTGGAAGACGTCAAGACCATCCGAGTGCCCGAGGCTAGAGCTCGTCAATCGATGCTAAGCGTCGGTGATGTCCTGATGACAGAGGGTGGGGACCGCGACAAGCTCGGCCGTGGGGCACTGTGGTCGGGCGATGTCACGCCGATGCTCCATCAGAACCACGTGTTCGCTGTCAAGGTTGCGCCCAACCTGAACGCTCGATTCTTGATGCGGTGGTTAGACGCCAGCCCTTCGCGCGAGTACTTCGAAACCACCGCCGTGCAGACAACGAATCTCGCGTCGACGAACAAGACGCTCGTCGGGAATCTGCCGATGCCTTCGTGCCCAGTGGAGGCGCAGTTGACCCTTGTGGAGGTTCTCGACTCGCGGCTCAAGAAGATCGACGAGACTATCGCCGTTGCCGAACAATCCGTCACGCTGGCGCGTGAGCGCCGTGCTGCGCTGATTTCGTCGGCGGTGACGGGGAAGATTGATGTGGGGGTGTCCGCGTGAGTGGTGTTACTGGTGCTCATTTGGAGTCGGTGCTGGAGTCCGAGATCGCAGAGCATCTTGCCGCGAACGGCTGGCTGTACTCACCGACCGACGCCGGCTACGACCGTGAACTCGCACTGTTCCCCGAGGATGTGCTCGGCTGGCTAGAGGATTCGCAGCCGACCGAGTTCGCGAAGGTCGTCCGCCCCGGCGATACCAAGGCTCAGCGTGCGGCCGCGGGCCGCGGCATCCTGAGTCGTTTGGCGAAGTCTTTGGATCTTGATCCGTTGAAGAACGGCGGAACCATTCGCCTTCTTCATGACGGTTTCTCCATGGTGCCGCTGCACGGTGGTGCGGTGAAGTTGCGGATGGCGCAGTTCCGACCGGCGACGACGAACAACCCTGACACGGTTGAGGCGCACGGCAAGATGCGGATGCGGGTGATGCGTCAGGTGCATTATTCGGTCAAGCACCCGCACCGAGCGTTGGACCTGGTGTTGTTCATCAACGGCATTCCGGTGGCGACGGTGGAGTTGAAGACCGACTTCACGCAGGCGATCTCGAACGCGGTGGATCAGTATCGGTTTGACCGTGATCCGGCCGGCGAGCCGTTGTTCGCGTTCGCGAAACGGTCGCTCGTGCACTTTGTGGTGTCGAACTCCGAGGTGCGGATGACGACGAAGCTTGCCGGTGCGCGCACGCGTTTTCTGCCGTTCAACAAGGGTGCCGATGAGGGTGCGGGCAATCCGGTGAATCCGGACGGGTCGGCGTCGTCGTATTTCTGGGAAGAGATTCTGCAGCGCGACACGTGGTTGCAGATGTTCGGGTCGTTCGTGCACCTGCAGGTGGAGACAGAGGTGGATCCTGACACGGGCAAGAAGACCCGGTCGCAGAAGGTGCTGTTTCCGCGTTACCACCAGTGGCGCGCCGTCACACGGTTGGTGGAGGCGGCGCGGGCCGAAGGTGCAGGCAACCGGTACTTGGTGCAGCATTCGGCGGGCTCAGGGAAGACGAACTCGATTTCGTGGCTCGCCCACAGGCTGTCGCAACTGCATGACGACCAGAACACGCGGGTGTTCGACACGGTTGTGGTGGTCACTGACCGGACCGTGCTGGACAAGCAGCTGCAGGATGCGATCAGCCAGTTCGAGAAGCATGCCGGCGTGGTGCAGTCCATCACCAGGGACGCGGGCGAGTCGAAGTCGAAGCAGCTTGCTGAAGCGTTGGCCGGTGGCAAGAACATCGTGATCGTGACGATTCAGTCGTTCGAGGCCCTGATCACCGCGATCCAAACGGTTCCAGCCCTCCAGGGCCGTCGGTTCGCCGTGATCGCTGACGAGGCGCACTCATCCCAGACAGGGTCGACCGCGGGTGCGTTGACCAAGGTGCTCTCCCCTGACGAACAGGCCGCTGTGACTGAGGGGGCCCCCATCGATTCCGAGGCCTACTTGCGGTGGGCGATGGAGGTTACTGCCGCGGCCCCGAACATCTCGTACTTCGCGTTCACTGCGACACCCAAGGCCAAGACTCTGGAACTCTTCGGGCGTATTCCCGGGGGCGGGGAGCTACCGGAGCCGTTCGACCTGTACTCGATGCAGCAGGCCATCGAGGAAGGATTCATCTTGGATGTGCTGCAGAACTACACGCCGTACAAAGTGGCGTGGAAGTTGCAGCATCCGGGCGCGGAGTATGACGGTGAGGGTGAGGTTGACGAGTCGACGGCGGTGAAGGCGTTGGTTCAGTACGTCCGGCTGCACTCGACGAACATCAGCCAGAAGGCGAAGATCGTCGTCGACCATTTCCGTACATTCGTACAGCCCCTCCTCCACGGCAAGGCCAAAGCGATGGTCGTGACCGGCTCTCGGATCGAAGCAGTCCGATGGAAGAAGTACCTCGACACCTACATTCGGGAGACCGGTGCGGAGGATGTTCGATCCCTGGTCGCGTTCTCCGGGACGGTTGATGACCCTGAGTTGGTGGGCGAGGGGTTGACGGAGCGGACGCAGAATCCGGGAGTTCAGTCGGATCTCGCGGAGGCGTTCAAACCGGCCACGTACAACGTGATGATCGTGGCCGAGAAGTTCCAGACCGGGTTTGACCAGCCGAGGCTTGTCGCGATGTATGTCGACAGGAAGCTGGGCGGTGTCCAGGCGGTACAGACGCTCTCCCGGTTGAATCGCATTTATCCGGAGAAGGACAAGACGTTCGTCCTCGACTTCGTCAACGATCCTGAAGAGATCCGGGATGCGTTCTTGCCGTACTACGGGAGGGCTGTGCTGACGGCGATGACGGACCCGAACTTGATCTTCGATCTCGTCACGAAGCTAGATTCGTCCGGGATCTACGAAATGGCCGAAGTCGAGCAGGCTTTCGACGCGGCACTGACGGGCGGCGTGAACGCGAACTCCCGGGTGTCCGCGGCGACGGCGCCCGCGGTGGACCGGTTCTCGAAGCGGTGGGTGGCGGCGGTGCTTGATGGCGACAAGACCGAGCAAGACGAGTTGCGGCTGTTCAAGGCTGACGCGAGCCAGTTCGTGAAGTTCTACGACTTCATCTCCCAAGCGCGCAACCTTGAGGATCCCGATCTTCCGCGCCGGCATTACTTCTTCCGCCGCATCCTTCCGCAGCTGTCCACGGCGACCTACGTGGAGCCGGTGGACATCTCCGAGGTGCAGCTCGCCGGGTACAAGATCACGGCGGGCGAGTCGGTTGCACTCGCGCTCGAGCAGGGGGCGGGGTTGGATCCGATCACTGCCATCGGATCGGGCGCCATTCATGAGATGCACCGGTCAGCGTTGGAGGAAATCGTGGAGAGGCTCAACGAACGACTGGGCGACAAGTATGGCCTGGGCGTCATCGACATCACGATGAATCACATCGTCGGCAAGCTTGCCCTCGACGTCGACCTCGCCCAGCAGGCGGAGGTCAACACACCGCAGCAGTTCTCCGAGTCGCCGGCTCTGCCGAAGGCGTTCACGAAAGCGGTGGTGGAGGTGCGGGAGGAAACGCCCGCGTTCATCGACGACCTGTTGGACGATGGCGGTCTCTACGCGGACCTGGCAAAACAGCTTCCCGCCATGCTGTACGAGTACTTCAAGGGGAAGGCCGGGGCCGGTGGGCCGGCCTGAGTCGCCCGGCAAATGCATCCGCGGTCGGCGTTCGTCCGTCGCGACGGCGTTCGCTCTCCGCGGCCGCTCTCGTAACTTAGGACCCCAACAGTCGGTGTAGCGCCGCCGAGTACTCCTCCTCGACGAATCGCGTCGGTGAGTTGCCCTGGAGACGGGCGGCTCCCGCCAGCGTCCTGGAAGTCGACGATCTTCGTCTCGCCCTCGTCAGTGGAGGTTAGATCGTTCACCGCCAGCACCACTTCCGAGACCGGGTCGGCCGAAGGATGGAGAGGGTATCGGGATCCAGGGGTTTGCGCCAGGAGTCGCTGGACGTGCCTGTACAACCTGTGCAGCGAGCGAGAAGCAACGTCGTCGGTATCGAATCCCCGATTCAGCGACAGTTTGACGCGAGGGCTCCCGCGGTCTCCACCGGCAGTGAAACGCTTAGCGTGCCGACCGAGAGGTAGCCAGATGGTGAGCGAGGAAGCAGGGAATGCTTGGGCCGATGTTGTCGGTCCCTGTTACACGCAGGAGTCGGTTCAGCGGGTTCTCGGCGTCACCCGGAGCGAAGTGGAGCAGGCCGCGTGCGAGCTTCGGCTGGTCGCTCTGCCCACTTCCGACAACGTCGTTCTCTACCCAGCCTGGCAAATGCTCGGTGATCGAGTCGTTGACGGACTGCCCGAGGTTCTTGCGGTGCTGAGTTCGGGAGTCGACGATCCGTGGACCTGGGCTCAGTTCCTTGCCGCGGTTCCTTTCGAAGGCAACGATGCCCGGCGACACATCGACGCACTGCGAGACGGCGACATCGACGTCGTGCTGCTCTCCGCTACGCACGCCGCCAACGCCTGGCACACCTGAGGGAGGTCCCGCGTGAACGATGACGACCAGGCCCTGGTTTGGAGCGGCGGCGGCCGACAACCGGTACGAGCCTGAGCGATAAAGCCGAGAGCGCACCGAATCGCGTTTCACCGACTCTTCGACGCATCAGGAATCGGCCGTGTGGAAGGTCGGTCCTGCCTGAGACGCTGTGTTGATGCAAGCGCTTGAGACAGCTGAGCCTCCTCGCCTTCCGGACGAGCGGGTCGCGGTCTGCGGTGACTGGCACGGCAGCATTGGTTGGCTACGTACTCTCGCGCCGGCGATCTCGGTACTCGCGCCAGACATCACCACGATTCTGCAGCTTGGCGACTGGTGGATGGACCCGGTGAGAAGTGACGCCGTTTTCCTTGACGCCGGTATCCGACGCGTGTGTGTCACCCTTGGGAACCACGAGCCGTGGAACACCATCTCGCCTCTTCTTGACGGGCGCCCGGGCGGAGCTGTTCGGGTCTCGGAGGTGACGTGGATCCTGCCTCGGCCTGCGCGACTTGAGATCGGCGGACGGAAGATTCTGTCGCTAGGTGGCGCATCGTCCGTCGACCGGCGATGGCGGAGCGAGGGAAGGGAATGGTGGCCGGACGAGTCCATCACTGACGAGCACGTTGCTGCCGCGACCGTCGGCGGAGCGGTGGACATCATGCTCACTCATGAGTCGCCAGCGCAATCTCCCGTAGGTCCGGTTCGGGGGCTCCTGCGGACGAACCCGATGGGGTATCCGAAGGACGCGCTTATCGAGTCGGCCGCATCCCGGGCACGAATCAGCCAGGTGTGGGACATCGTGCGACCGTCTCTGCTCATGCACGGCCACATGCATGCCCCGGGCCAGGGCATCACCGATGACGGTCGCCGCGTCGTGAGTCTCGGCTGCGACGGCCAGCAAGGCAATCTCGCCGTCCTCGACCTTCGAACGCTCACGCTCGAGATTCCCACCCTCCGCCAAGTCCTAGAAGCTGCAAGACAGGCATAGCGACACATTCACCTCGCATCACCACACACTTCGCGCCGCTGAGCGGATACGGCGGGGCTCGCGCGGTTCCACAGGCCGTCTGCGCGTTGGCCACGAAAGGGATGAGGCGCGACAGCCCTGCCAACCTCGTCGTGAGCCGGCTCGACCGCGCGGCCATTGCGAGGGGTGACGGCCGACTGCCCGCGACAGTGGCACCCGATTCGCCGTACTTTGAAGATCTCGACGCGGGATCACTCCCGTCGTCGAAGCGCCAGCAACCGGTGCAACGCTTGGGCGCGCTTCTCACCGAGAGTCCCCGTCTGCAGCCTTTGAAGCTGACGCCCCAGCCAGCGCGCGAGTGTTTAGACGGCGCTTCGGAAAGCGCGTGTGTGGGGATCGGAAAGCGTGGGCGCGGCGGTCGGAAAGCGCGCCGCGCCCAGCGGTGGGCTATCCGGCGTGTACCTCTTCTTCGGTGATGGCAGCGGTGTGGCGGCGCATGTTGGGGCCGGCGAGTTGCACGATCTCGGCGTTGGAGATGATCCGGTTCAGGATCGACTCGGCGATCACTGCATCGTGGAGAGATTTGTACCAGTCCTCGGGGTCGAACTGACTGGTCACTGCGGTTGAGCCTCTGCCTTCGCGTGCGGCGAGGATGTTGAGCAGCTCGGCCGCGGTCTCGCTCGTGATCGGCGTTGTTAAGAAGTCGTCGAGCACGAGCAGGTCGCAGGAGTGCAGCTCGCTGAGGAACCGTAGCCGGGCGGGGTCGGTGTGGTGGTGGACGGCGAGCTGGTTGGCGAGGTCGTCGAGCCGGTAGTACCGGGCGGTGTAGTCGCGTCGGCAGGCGGCGTGCACGAGCGCTTGCGCGAGGTAGGACTTGCCGACGCTCGACGATCCCAGGACGACGAGGTTCGTGGTGCGGTCGATCCAGTGGCATGCTGCGAGGCGGGCGACGACCTCGCGGTTCAAGCTGCGGCCTTCGAGGTAGCGGATGTCTTCGACGCAAGCGGCCGGGTTCGGGGTGCGGGACGCTTTGAGCAGTTTCATCATGCGCCGCTCGCCTCGGGCGGCGGTTTCCTGCTCGAGGGCATGGCGGATCTTCTGTGAGAAGGTCCATTCATCGAAGGTGGGGTCGTTGGCGATGTCGATGACGGCTTCGCCGAACGCGGTCATTCGCAACCGGGTGAACAGGGGCATGTCGTCGATGGTGAGGTGCTGGTCACGCATCATCGCCCTCGATTCCCTGACCGGTGCCGATGAGGTTGTCGAGGCTGAACGCGCTGATGCCGGCCAGGTGGGCCCGGCTGGTGTCCCGCCCGGCGGGTGGACGCGACGACGGCGGAGTGTCCGCTCTGGCCCAGGCCTCTGGATCGGCGCTGGGTCTGGCGTCCTGCTCGGCGCGGACCGCGGCGATGGCGTGCTTCACGGAGGTGTAGCTGACCTGCCGGCGCTCGTCACCGTCCGTGAGGCGTCGGCAGGCCTGCTCCAGGAGTTGCCGGTTCCCGCGCTTTCCGAGGTCGAGGATGTTCATGCAGGAGCGGAATCCTTGCGCCTCGATCGTCTTCGAATCCAGCAGGCGGGTCAGGGCGGTCACGGTCCCGGGGCCTGCTTTCGCGGCCTGGCGGAGGAAGTAGGCGCGGGTCCAGAGCCCGGCCTGATCTTCCAGGTGGGCGGGTGCGTGCTCCGGGTCGGTGACGTAGCGGTTGCGGTGCCTGCCGAGCTGGTGGGTGGCGATCACTTCCCCGTCAGCGAGGACGTCGAGCGTGTCGCCGACGATCCGCACGTCCACCCCGCGGCCGGCGAACCCGTACGGGACGGAGTACTTGATCGTGTCGATCTGGATATGCCAGTCGCGATGCACCTTCGCTTTCCGCCACGTCACCGGCTCCCATCGCTGTTCGGGCAACTCGAGCAGCGCCGGCTTCTCGTGCTCGGTGAACCAATCCCACCGCGATCGTGCCTCTCCGCGGAACGGGGTCCGGTGGTTGATCCATTCCACCCGCTCGGCGATCGCGTCGTTCAGGTCGTCGAGGGAGGCGAACACCTGGTCGGCGAGGTAATGGATGACCCAGTTCGTGACCACCTTCACCCCGGATTCGACATGACCCTTGTCTCTGGGTGCCGCGGATCTGGTCGGGACCGCAGCGGTTCGGTAGTGCTCGAGGAACTGCGCGTAGGAGGAGTTCACGTCGCGGGCGCGTTCGCTCTTGCTGATCTGGTTCGACGCCGTCGACGCGTTGTCCGGCACGACCAGCAACGTGACGCCGTCTATGTATTCGAATGCTCGCCGGTGCGCGTCCGCCCAGGCGGGGAACTTCTCGTCCAGACACCCGTAAGCGAACACGAGCCCGGAGTACGGCAGCGACGCCACGAACACCGACACCGAGGTGACCTGCCCAGAGATCGGGTCGACGATCTGCATCCGGGTGCCCGCCCAGTCGACCTGCATCGTATGCCCGGGGACGTGCTGGATCGGGGCGGTGAGGTCGTTGACTCGCACGTGCTCGGCGACGATCTGACAGAACCGTTCATACCCATAGTGGCTGCGGCCATCGGGAGCGTCGACCTGCAGATACTGCGCCCACAACACCTTCAGCGGGGGCTTGTTCCGCCCCAGCCTGGCAGCGACGACTCTGTCGATATCGACCGGCACGAACTCCCCGGTGACGCTCTTGCGCCCGTCGGAGAACAGCCCGTCAACGTCTTCGCGTGAGAGCGCGTCGACCTGGCTGACAGCCGTCAGCTCGTGTTCGTCGAGCACCCGGCGGACCTTCGCGATCGTGCGCTGCGAGCATCCCTCCCGGGCAGCGATCTCGCGATACGGGACCTTGTCCAGCACGAGCCGCATCAACTGGCGGTAGTCGGTCATCAGGAATCATTCCTCTCACCCCGACGAACACTCGTCGACAGGGGTGAGAGTCATCATTGAGCAGCCACGCGCGCTACCCGATGCTTACACGCGCGCTTTCCGATCTTTACACACGCGCTTTCCGAAGCGTCGTCTAAACACGCGAGAGCGAACTCCCGAGCATCTTCACCGTTCAAGCGCGGCAGGTCACCCATGTCTTTGACGAAGGTGACGCAAGCTGCCAGGTTCGTGCGCCACACGCTCTCCAGGGGATCCCAGTCGAAGGCGGGCGACACGTCGAGCCGAGCCCGCTGATACGCGTTGAGCTGATCCTCGAAACGCCGCTGATATCGCGCCCATTCGCCGAGCCGTCGTTCCTCGTCGCCGAGAGTGGTGCGCGCTCGCGTGTTCTCGCGTGGTGCCCGACCGAGCATGCGCCAGTGATCCTCGTATCGATGGAGCGTTTCGATCCATTTGGCCGCCCGCCTCGACGTGGCAGAAATTTCCTGAAGAATCCACGACGCCGTCATTGAATACCGGTTCGCGTCGATGTCGTCGGGTCTTGCGGACCGCCACAGGGCGTCGGCTTGGGCATGGAGTTCGTCGCGTGTCGGCGTGAGCACGGGGTCCTTTCGGGGCGCAAGTGGTGCGCCCACATGGACCTATGCGCAGTGCGGATCCGCAGGTCGACCACGCGGCGTGGCGTCGTCGTTGTCGCTGAGTCGGCGGACTCACGCATCCGCGATTCGTAGCGTGTCGATGTCGATGCAACGCGCCGCCGAAGGGAACCCAATGTCCAGCGCCACCCACGATGAGCCCTTCCTCACGGATGACATGCACGGGACCCACGTCGTCGAGACCGCAGACGGAACCGACCTCTGTGTCGATCTCGACGCCCGCACCGTCACGACCTTCGCGACGCCCCCAAGCCCCCTGCGGCGCCGAACCCGCGAACAGGTCGACCTGGTACTGCTCGCGACCTGTCGCGTCGGCGAGCCGATGGTGCTCCTCCTCGATCTCGACATCCCCGGGGTCTGGTTCACCCGACGCACGACCGAGCCCGTGGCGCGAATCCTGCCAACGACGTCCCGCACGAGATTGGAACGCGCAAGGTGACGCGGCCCCCAATGGACCCGAGCGAGACGCTCGGATCCTCAGACCCAGCGCTCCCGACGTATACGCCCATAAACGCTCGCCCGTACTGGGCGGAGCTCGAACCAGCGGTCACGCGCGCCGTGACCATCGCTGCCCAGACGTTGAACCGTGACCCCGGCAGCCTGTACCCCCCAGCCACCGCATTCGCTCTCTGGGCATGGCAGACACGGGGTGTGCCCGCCGAGACGACGCGGATCTTTCGTCAACGACTCGTTGACGAGTTCGTTCATCTCGGGATGCCGGAATTCTCCCGCAGTAGCCGGGCCACGTACCGCTCGACGCTTCTTGCCATAGCTGAGGTCGTCACGCCGACGTACGAGAAGACCCTGCCGATCCCGCGCTCCGAACCGACGGCCCCCTATTCGGCATCCGAGGTGGCCGCCCTCAGAAGCTGGGCGGTACGGCAAGGGCGTCCCAGCCGGCGGCGCGATGCACTGGTCCTGCTTGCGCTCGGCCTCGGCGCCGGGCTCGCCACCCGGGAGCTCCTTACGGTCCGTGGCACGGACCTGGAATGGCACGACGGCATCCTTCACGTCACGGTGTGGGAGCCACGCACTCGGCTCGTGCCCGTGTTGCCGCACTGGACCGCACCACTGCTCGACTTTCTCGACGACGAGGATCGCGACCGTTGGGTGTTCCGCCCCGGACGGCAGGGCGTCCGGGGCGCCCAAGTCACCGATTTCCTCCACCGCGGTCAGCGGACGGACCTCGATGTCCGCCCTGCCCGCATGCGAACAACCTGGCTACTGACCCACTTGATCGCAGGCACAGCCCCGCGCGAGCTTCTCTGCATTGCCGGGCTGGAGAATCTCGCCGCACTCGACCGAATCACACGCTTCATTCCGCAGCCCATAGCTCCCATGCACTGACATCGGTCAAGCGCTTCGAGAGCCGGTGAATGGTCATGCGAGCTACCGGCCAGCTCACATCACAAGTTTTCCGAGCCGCCGCGTACATGCTCGGCATGACCGCGAAACACCGACTCAACGACATCCTCCGCGACAAGCAAACGTACGCTCACCTCCGCGACATCAACCCCGACATGCCTGACTTCGTCTGGCACGTCATGCTCGGCTACCGCCCGCACGTCAACCACGCACAGTGGGACGCCGTCCGAGAGTTCACCCTCGCGACTGCCGTTGCTCTTCGGCCCACGACGTTCGACAGCACACGACGTCTGATGTCGATGTCGGCACGGTTTCACGCCTGGCTCTGGGCATCGACGGGACTGGAGCTGACGGTCGGCCGCGTCTACACGCAGACCAACATCGATCTCTACCTGCAGAACCAGCTGGGACACCGCTCCCCCGAGCACAAGTGGGGTGTGGCTCGACAGCTGGTCGCGAACGGCCGCGAGCTCACGAACGCCGAGCTCCACGGGCTTCCCGCCCCGGACATGAAGCTCCGTGCCCCGTTCGCGCCCGCCCAGATCGCGACCATGCACAGCTGGGCAACCCGCCTCACCACGGTGAAGAAACGTCAGAACGCCTGGGCACTGCTCGGCTTGGCCGGCGGCGCCGGACTCCGCGCGGAAGAGATCGTCGGCGTCAATGTCGAGCACATCGACGCCCAGAACGGCCGCGTGTTCGTCAACGTCGAAGGAACGAGAGCGCGCCGCGTGCCTGTCCGTCATTCCTGGGCGCGCGTCCTCCTCCGAAGCATCGAAGGACGCAACGCTGGCGAGCGAGTCTTCCGCGGCCCGCACATCGAGGAGTACCGCCCCCGCATCATCCAAACCTTCCTCACCGACCACCCTGCGCCTGTCCGCCCAACGCCGTGCCGCCTCCGTGCAAGCTGGCTCGTACACCACCTCGATAACGGTGTGCCCCTCCAGGTACTGAAGGAACTTGGAGGTTTCCGCACGTATGACACGCTCACCCGCTACGTCGACTTCACCCGCCCCGTCGATCCGTCCGATTACACCGGTCTCCTCATCGGCGACGAGGTCCCCCGATGACCGCCGCCGACATCGACTACCTGATTCCCGGATACGACCTCGGTACCGGAGGAATCAGCCCCGCCGAGGTTCTGGGTCGGGGCCGCAACACCGACCTCATCGAGGACGCCACTGTCGCGCTCGCCGAAGCGCGCGTTCGCAAGTCCGGCGTTCTGGAGAAGCTCGACCAGTGGGCTGCGGAGGACCGGAACACCGATGGCACGGGCGGTCGACCTGCGATGATCTCGTCGCGTGCCGTACTCACCGCATTCCTTCTCCTCGCGCGCGAGAGTTCGCCGATGCACGTACGACGAGCGGCTCTCCTGCTTCAGGTCAGGCTCACACCCGCGTCGCAGAAGCTGCTCGGACTTCCAGAAAGCGACAGTGAGCTCGTTCTCCCGAGCGCTTCGAAAGACCGCTGGTACAACAACACGATGCGCGCGTTCCAACGGATGAACTCGCGCATGGACCCGTACCCGCAGGAACGCTACACGGCGAAAACACACGAGATGATTCAAGCGATTCTAGACGCGCACGACCCAGTTCGATCCGAGAGGTACAAGGCGCGTCTGAACGAATTCACGCGCCTGTTCCTCCGCATGACCATCATGGAACAGCCTCGAGCCATCCGCCGCCGGTACAAGAAGCTTGACCTGTCGTTTGACCAGACATACGTCGGAACCCCCACCACCCGCGGGTTCTCTCACAACACCATCAAGAACAAGATCGCGGTCGAACGCAGCACCGCAGACTTCGGCAAGATTGCTCCCGGCCCCGTAGACGCATTCGCTGGCTGGCACGTCGGCAACGGTGAGCGCACTGACTACCAGCGTCACGAGGTCGACCAAACGAACCCGAAGGACAAGAAGAACTCGGGCAAGGTCTTCGACTGGGGCTGGGTCGCCAATCTAGCCGTACGCGTGGACTCCGAGGCGCCCGGCACCAAACGATTCCCCACCCTCGTCGTCGCAGCAAGCCTGAGCATCCCGAATCGCGAAGTGGCAGAGGAAGCCGTCGACCTGCTCCGGTCAGCAACGACACTTGGGATGGAGCCCGGGGTCGCCGACGCGGACAAGCAGTACTGGGCCAACAGCGTGCCCGGCCGACTACTCAAACCCGCCCTCGAGACCGGATTCACTCCGTCCACGGAGTACCGCGTCGACCGACTCGGAGTGCGAGGTGGACAGCACGGAGCGCTCGCAGTCGAAGGTGACATGTACTGCCCCTCGACACCGGCACCACTCCTCAATGCAACCAAAGACGCTCACGACGGCGTCATCGACATCGCGACATACAAGGCGCGCATCAAGAGCCGCAAAGCATTCGCCCTACACGTCAAAGACAAAGCGAAGTCCTCCAGCGCAAACGCGCTGTTGCGCTGCCCCGCGCTTGGGCCGAGCCCCAGCGTCACCTGCCCGCTCCGCGAGATGATGAAGTCCGCTACCAGAAAGGCGCGGCCGCACGTGGAGCCCGAGACGCTCGAAGAAGAGTTTCTCGACACGATCTGCAAGAAGCATTCCGCCTCATTCGACCTCACCGCCATGCAGCAGCCGGCGCAGGCGTTCGACTACGGCACCGACGAGTGGGAAGAGTTTCACGAGCACGCCCGCAACACGGTGGAGTCAGAGAACCAGCAGCTCAAAGCATCGGGCGACGAGGACATCGAAACTGCCGGCCGACGCCGCGTCCGCGGCATCAGCGCCGCACAGATCATCATCACTCTGCTGTTGGTCAACCACAACATTCGCAAGATTGCTTCGTTCCTCGACGACGAGCAGCGACGTGACCGCAAGAACAGCCCCGCCGAACCGTCGCCAACTCGCCGCCGCGACCGTGCCTGGTTGAACAAGTACACCAAGACCAACGGCGACGGCGACATCCGCGTCCGCAACACGAAGGACCTCAAGCGATCCACGGAGCCGCAGCCTCTGCGCACGTGACAGCGAGAACCGCTCGCCTAACATCCGCCGCTATCAAGCCGGCAAGCAGACCGCACGACAGGGGGTGTTTGTCGACCCCGAAAACACCCGATACCGCTTCGCGAACGTGCGAAACCGCAGACTGAGAACCGAAGTACCCCTCGAACCCGCGCGAAATCCACCACAAACAAGAAGACCCCCTGCGATGCGCAGGGGGTCTTCTTGTTTTCCGACCTCCGCGGGCTGTTCTGCTAACAGTTTTGCCAACAGCCCTCCGGTCGGGATGACAGGATTTGAACCTGCGACCCCTTGACCCCCAGTCAAGTGCGCTACCAAGCTGCGCCACATCCCGGAGTTCGGACCGCAATCCGAACAACTCCCCTATCCTAGCCGCAACGGCACCCCGCTGCGAACCACGCCGACGCCCGGGCGTTGCACCGCCCACCTTGCCCGCGAGTAGCCTCGACGGGATGGCTGACGACACCGGGACGGCACGGCTCGCGCCGCGGTCCGTCGGCGCCGTCGCGGGTCTCGTGCTCGCCACGGTCGGCACGGCCCTCCCCTTGTCGATGGCGGCACCCACGCTCTCCACCACCGCCGAGCTCTACGGCACGACGACCGCGGACACCACGTGGGTGCTCACCACGACGCTCATCGTCGCGACGGTCTCCGCACCGGTCATCGGCCGCCTCGGCGACAATCACTCGCCGCGGCGCATCCTGCTCTTCGTCCTCCCGATCATCGCGCTCGGACTCTTCCTCGCCGGAAGCGCGGCGACCCTCACCCAGCTGATCCTCGCCCGCGCCCTGCAGGGTCTCGCCGGCGGCGTGCTTCCCCTCGCACTGTCGCTGACACAGCGGATCGTGCCACCACGCCGCCGCGCGCTGTGGGTCGGGATCCTCGCCAGCACGTTCGCCTCGGGAACCGCCCTCGGTGCGGTGCTGGCCGGTGTGCTCGTCAACGCCTGGGGCACTCCCGCCCTGGCATGGCTGCCGCTCGCGATCGTCGTCATCGCCGAGATCGCGCTCCTCGCCTTCCTCCCCGCCACGCCCGCGTCTGGCAGCCGACGCCTGCACGTGCGCGCATCCCTCGCGCTCGGAGCAGGGGGCGTTGCCCTGCTCCTCGCGATCACGGAGGCCCCGAAGCTCCCCTCCCCCTTCGTGACCGTTCCGCTGCTGCTGGCGGCGGGGCTCGCGGCCCTCGCCGGCTGGGCGCGTACCCAGTACCGCGGCGACACGCCCCTGTGGGATCGCACCGCCTGGCGGCGTCGTCGCTCACTCGTCGCGGCACACCTCATGGCGCTCCTCGGCGGCGCGGCACTGTTCGCCACGTTCGTCGCCCTTCCCGCGTTCGTCGAGTCGGACGACGGTCTCGGGCGGTCGGTCGCGATCGGCGGGGCACTCCTTCTCCCGGCAACAGCGGCCATCGCCGCCGTCGGACCCCTCGCAGGCCTCTTGCGCCGACGTCTCGGAAGGCGCGGTACCGCCCTGGTCGGCGCGGCCGCGGCGACGACCGGGGCGACGCTGCAATGGATGGCCCCGCACGAGATCCCCGTCCTGCTCGCCGGCTCCGCGCTGCTGGGTGCCGGAGTGGCCGTCACCTTCGCCGCGGCGCTGACCGTCTCGATCGAACTCGCCTCGGCCGACGACGTGGCCACCGCATCCGCCCCGAACATCGTCGCTCGTCAGCTCGGCGGCGCACTCGGGGCCGGGACCGCCGGCGCCGTCCTGGCCGTGTCCGCGACCGGCACCCGATTCGACGCAGCGTTCGGGATCATCGCGGCTCTCAGCGCCGCTGTCGCCGTCGCCACGATCGGGCTTCCGCGCAGCCGCTCGCGAGTACGCTCGACGGGATGAGCGAGAGCGCACGGGTGGACGCGTGGCTGTGGGCGGTGCGCGTCTACAAGACGCGGTCCGCCGCGACCACGGCGTGCCGTGCCGGACACGTGCGCGTCAACGGCGACCGCGCCAAGGCCGCCCAGCCCGTTCGCCCCGGCGACGAACTGCGCGTGCGCATCAACGGATTCGACCGTCACCTCGTGGTCCGTCAGGCCATCACCAAGCGCGTCGGTGCGCCCGCTGCCGCCGCAGCCGTGGAGGACCGCACTCCGCCGCCTCCCCCACGCACCGAGGTGCCGTTCGTGCCCGTCCGCGATCGTGGGGCCGGGCGCCCGACCAAGCGCGAGCGGCGCGAGATCGACCGCCTGCGCGGCCGCGACGGCGACGACCGCTGACGACGCGGCCCCACGCGTTGCGGTGATCAGTCCACGTCGAGCAGATCGCGCAGCCAACGCGCGCCCCGAACCCGGCCGCCCACCTCGACGATCCGTTCCGACAGGCCGCGATCGCTCGTCACCACGATCACGTCGTGACCCCGGCCGCGAAACTCCGCCGCGACCGACACGATCGTGTCGTCGCCCTCGCCCGGCGCCGCCACGACCTCGACGCCGGCGATCTCGGTCGACACCGCGCGCGCCTGCCCCTCGACGACGGCGGTCCAGCGCGGGAACCACACGTCGCCCTCCAGCCACAGGGCATCGGCCGGCACACCGCGCGACGCGCGCCGCGAAACCCGGTCGAGCAGTCGTGACGCGGCGCCGGCACGGTCGCGCCACCACCCGTCGGGCACCGATCCGACCACGTTCGCCACGTCGACGACCACAACCGGATGCCGCGGCAACAGGCTGCGCAACAGCGGCCACGATGCGGCGAAACCGGGGTGCAGCGGCAGCGCGTCGACGTCGTCGATCGGAACCCACGCGAGCTCGAGCGACTCGGGGTCGGAGATCACCGGCGTGAACGGCTCGACGACGTCGGCGACAAGCGTCGTGTACGTCCAGACACCGACGTCGAGCACGCTCTCCAGCCGCGCCCGCACCGCTCCGTCGGGGACGCCGGCCTCCTCCTGCGCCTCGCGGATCGCGCCGGTCGCCGCATCTTCACCCTGATGGCGGGCACCACCGGGCAGAGCCCACGTGCCACCGAAGTGACTCCAGCCCACGCGGTGCTGCAGCAGCACGCCGCGATCGGCATCCAGAGCCAGAAGTCCCGCGGCGCCGAAGCGCCCCCAGTAGCGCTGGCCGTCCGGCGCTTCCACCCAGGCGTCACCCGGGTCGCGCGGGCCGTGTGGCCGGCGCGGCTCACCGGGTTCGGGAGGGAGGATCGTCACCACGTCAAGACTGGCACACCCCGATGTCGGTCGAGGTCGTCAGAAACGCAACCCTCAGCATCCACTCTGCGCCTCTCCCCTTGCGGCATGTCCCCTTTTCCGTCGCTATCAGCCCTCACAACGACAGAAAGTGGGACATGGGCGCCACCACCCGCAGGAAGGCATGTCCCAATATCTGCTGTTCTGCCGGCCCACACCGACAGAAAGTGGGACATGGATGCCGCCCGCCGGAAGGTATGTCCCAATATCTGCTGTTCTGCCGGCCCACACCGACAGAAAGTGGGACATGGCTGGGGAGAAGCGCCTCGCCTCAGGCGGGGAGGGGTCAGGACCGCTGGCGGCGTTCCCGGATGCGCATGTTCAGCACGATCGGCGAACCCTCGAAGCCGTAGATCTCGCGCAGGCGCCGCTGGATGAACCGGCGATAGCCCGGGTCGAGGAAGCCCGTGGTGAACAGCACGAATGTGGGCGGTCGGCTCGCTGCCTGCGTGCCGAAGAGAATGCGGGGCTGCTTGCCGCCACGCAGCGGGTGGGGATGCTCGGCCACGAGCTCCGAGAGGAACGCGTTGAACTTGCCGGTCGGGATGCGCTGATCCCACGACGTGAGGGCGGTCTCCAGCGCGGGCACGAGCTTGTCGAGGTGACGGCCGGTCTTCGCGGAGATGTTCACGCGAGGCGCCCAGGCGACGTGCGCGAGGTCGCGCTCGATCTCCCGTTCGAGGAACCGCCGCCGGTCCTGCGCGTCCATGTCGTCGTCGTTCAGGCGATCCCACTTGTTGTAGGCGATCACGAGCGCCCGGCCCGATTCGAGCACGAGGTCGATGATGTTCAGGTCCTGCACGCTGATCGGCTGGGTCACGTCGATCACGACGACCGCAACCTCCGCCTTCTCGAGCGCCGCCGACGTGCGCAGCGATGCGTAGAAGTCGGCGCCCTGCGACAGGTGCACACGCCTGCGGATGCCGGCCGTGTCGACCAGGCGCCACATCTTGCCGCCCAGCTCGACGATCTCGTCCACCGGGTCGCGGGTGGTGCCCGCGAGCTCGTTCACGACGACCCGCTCTTCACCGGCCGCCTTGTTCAGCAGCGATGACTTTCCGACGTTCGGGCGGCCGAGGATCGCGACCCGGCGCGGTCCGCCGATCTCGGCGGATGCCACGGCCGAGACGGTCGGGAGCACCTTCATGATCTCGTCGAGGAGGTCGGCGACCCCGCGACCGTGGATCGCCGAGACCGGGTGCGGCTGACCGAGACCCAGGTTCCACAGCGCTGCCGCCTCGGGCTCCTGCCGGGCGTCGTCGATCTTGTTGGCGACGAGGAACACCGGCTTGCCGCTCTTGCGGAGGAGCTTGACGACGTGCTCGTCGGTGGAGGTCGCCCCCACCATCGCGTCGACGACGAACAGCACCACGTCGGACAGATCGATCGCCACCTCGGCCTGCGCGGCGACGGACGCGTCGATGCCACGGGCATCCGGCTCCCACCCGCCGGTGTCCACGAGGGAGAAGCGACGGTCGAGCCACTCGGCCTTGTACGTGACTCGGTCGCGCGTGACACCGGGGGTGTCCTCGACCACGGCCTCACGACGGCCGAGGATGCGGTTCACGAGCGCCGACTTGCCGACGTTCGGGCGCCCGACGATCGCCACGACGGGCAGCGCCGGCAGATACTCGATGCCGTCCTCGCCCACCACGGCACCATCCAGCAGCGCGGCGTCCTCGTCGTCGAGATCGTAGTCCTGCAACGACGCGCGCAGCGCGGTCGCCCGCTGGTCGGCGAGCTCATCGTCCATGTCGGCGAGCGTGGCCTCGAGATCGTCGGGGCCGGCGGTGTATTCCTCGTCGGCGGCCATCAGCGCACCCCTCCCTCGGCGATGACGCCGAGCACGGCGTCGACGGTCTGCTCGAAGTCGAGCTCGGTCGAGTCGACAACCGTCACGCCTTCTGCGGCGGTGAGGAAGTCGACGACCTTCGAATCGGCGGAGTCGCGACGACGCAGCGCGTCTGCGACAGCCGTGGTGTCGTCGCCGGTGAGCTCGGCGCTGCGGCGCGCGGCGCGCACCTCGGGGGCGGCGGTCAGCAGGATGCGCACCGGCGCATCCGGGGCCACGACCGTGGTGATGTCACGCCCTTCGACGACGACGCCAGCGCGGCCGGATCCGGCGACCATGGCGCGGAACATGGCGTTGACGGACTGGCGCACGGCCGGCACGCGGGCAACGCCGCTGACGGCCTCCGTCACCCGGGTCTGTCTGATCGCATCGGTCACGTCGACGTCGCCGACACGCACCCAGTACCGGTCGGGGTCGAGCGAGATGGCGTACTCGAAGTCGCCGGTCGCATCGAGGACGGCGGCGGAATCGGAGGTGTCGACGCCGCGCTCGACGGCGTGCCATGCGAGCGCACGATATGCCGCTCCGGTGTCGAGGTAGCCGAAGCCGAGCCGGCGGGCGACCTCCTTCGACACGCTCGACTTGCCGCTGCCGGCGGGACCGTCGACCGCGACGATGGTCACGGGTGAGGTCTCGGCAGACGGCGGCGTGGGTGCGGGTGGTGTGGCCCCCGCGGGCGTGGACAGATCAGTCATGGGTTGTACTCGCTATCTTCCAGCCGCGCGCCTGCAGTCCGTCGACGCAGCGATGCACGACGCCCGGGGCGACGCTGATCTCGGCGAGACCGAACTGCGCGCCCGGGGAGTGTTCCAGGCGCAGGTCCTCGACGTTCACGTCGAGGTCGCCGAGGTCGCCGAACAGCCGGCCGAGCTGCCCGGCACGGTCGTCGACCATGACGACGACGCTCTCGAAACGACGGTTCTGGCCATGTTTTCCGGGGAGGCGCTCGACGCCGTCGTTGCCGCGCCGGATGGCATCGGCCACGGCGCGGCGGGCGCCGGTGGCTTCGGGGTCGCGGAGCGCATCCGCCACCTGCGTGAGGTCCGCGGCGAGCTCGTCGAGAACGTCGACGACCGGCGCCGCATTGGCGCCGAGGATCTGGACCCACAGTTCGGGGGCGGACGCCGCGATTCGGGTGGTGTCGCGCACGCCCTGCCCGGCCAGGCGCAGCGACCCCTCCGGGGCCTCGACGAACCGGCCCGCGAGCAGGCTGGCGACCAGCTGCGGCACGTGGGAGACCAGGGCGACGGAGTGGTCGTGCTCCTCGGGCGACATCTCGATGGGCGTGGCTCCGAGGTCGAGGATGAGGCCCTCGACGACCGCGAGGTCGGCTGCGCGGGTCTCGCGATCACGGCAGACGACCCAGGGACGGCCGATGAAGATGTCCGCACGTGCGGAGATCGCTCCCCCGCGCTCACGGCCCGCCAGCGGATGCGACCCGATGTAGCGCGTGAGGTCGACGCCGCGCTCGCGCAGCGCCCTGAGCGGCTCGAGCTTCACGCTGGCGACGTCGGTGACCACGGCGTCCGGGAAACGGGCGAGCTCGGCGGCGACGACGTCGGCGGTGACATCCGGCGGCACGGAGACGACCACCAGCGACGGATCGTCGGTCTTGCGGGCGGCACGGCCGGCGCCGTAGTCGATCGCCAGACGAAGCTGCGCCGGCGACGTGTCGGCGAGCACGACGTCGACGCCGAGGGCGACGAGCGCGTGCCCGATGCTCGCGCCGAGCAGTCCCGCCCCGACGACGCGCACGGTCCCCGACGAGCGCGCCGACAGGCGGTCGCTGCCGCCGGCGCGTGGCTGATCGAAGGCGTCGGTCACGGATTCTCCGGAGAGGGGGTGGATGGGCCGCCGCGAGAGAGAGTCAGCAGCGCGCCGCGCTCCACTGTAGTCAATTCCCGGGTCTTGCCGGCTGGGAGCGTGCCCAGGTGGAGCGGTCCGAACTGGCGACGCACCAGATCCTCGACGGGGTGCCCGACGGCGTCCATCATCCGACGCACGATGCGGTTGCGACCGGAGTGCAGGGTGAGCTGCACGAGGGATCCGTCGCCCGCGGCACTCGTCGAGAGGATGCGCGCCTTGTCGGCCGCGATCGGGCCGTCGTCCAGGTCGATGCCGCGAAGCAGGGCGGCGACCGTCTGCGCGCTCACCCGCCCGGCCACCTTGGCGATGTAGACCTTGGTGACGCCGAAGGACGGGTGCGCGAGCACGTGGGACAGCTCACCGTCGTTGGTGAGCACGAGCAGGCCACTCGTATCGGCGTCGAGGCGGCCGACATTGAACAGGCGCTCCTCGAAGCGGTCGGTGTAGCGGCGCAGATCGGGGCGCCCGCGGTCGTCGCGCAGGGAACTGACGACTCCTCGCGGTTTGTTGAGCATCACATAGCGCTTCGTGGCATCCAACTGCACGGCCGTGCCGTCGACATCGACGAGATCGGTCTCGGGGGCGATGCGGGTGCCGAGTTCGGTGACGACGGCCCCGTTCACGCGCACCCGGCCGGCGACGATCATCTCTTCGGCCACGCGGCGCGACGCCACACCCGCCTGCGCGAGCACCTTCTGCAGCCGCACACCTTCGGGTCCCGCGGCGCTCATCGGATCACCTCCGCGTCGAATCCGGTCGAGCCGTCGTCGAGCAGCGGCGAGATCGGCGGGAGCTCGTCGAGGGAATTGATGCCCAGGTTCACCAGCAGCGCATCGGTCGTGCCGTAGTTCACGGCGCCGGTATCCGGGTCGGCGAACAGCTCGGTGATGAGGCCGCGGGCGAGGAGGGTGCGCACGACGGAGTCGACGTTCACCGCTCGGATGGACGCGATCTGCCCGCGCGTGATCGGCTGCTTGTAGGCGATGACAGCGAGCGTCTCCAGCGCCGCCTGCGACAGCCGGGACGGCGCCTGTCCGCTGACGAACTCCTGCACGAGGTCATCATGCTCTTCACGCACGTACAGTCGCCACCCGCCACCCACCTCGCGCAGCTCGAAGCCGCGGCGGGGACCGCCGGACTCGCCGTCGTAGTCGGCGACGAGAGCCTCGACCGCTTGACGCACGGCAGGGACGGGGCTCCCCACGGCCGTCGCCAGGCTCACGAGGCTCTGCGGCTCGTCGACGACCAGCAGGATGGCCTCCAGCCGCCGGACGACCGAGCCGGTGTCCTGCGGGCGGGTCGGCGGCTCGATCGTGTTCGTGTCATCGGTCATAGTCGGCTCCCAGAGTGGCGAGGTTCTCGTCGGACCAGCGCGGTGCCGTCCAGCGCAGGGTGAGCTCCCCGAGCGGCTCGAGCTGCTCGAAGGAGAGTGCCGCGTGACGGTGCAGCTCGAGCACCGACAGGAATCGAGCGACGATGATGCCCGTCTGGGTGATACCCGACACGAGATCACGGAAGCTGAGGGTTCCGGCATCCCGAAGCAGCGTGACCACGACGGCCGCCTGTTCCCGGATGCTGACGAGCGGCGCGTGCAGGTGGTCCAGGCCGACCAGCGGAATCTCCTTGGGCGCGAACGCCATCATCGCGATCGCCGCGAAGTCGTCGGCACTGAGCGTCCACACCAGCTCGGGCACGGCCGAACGGTGCTTGTCCTCGAGTTTCACCGAGCGGGTGTGACGCCGGTCCTCGCGGCGCAGGGACCGCTCGAACCAGGCGGACACCTCCTTGAAGGCCCGGTACTGCAGCAGGCGTGCGAAGAGCAGGTCTCGCGCCTCGAGCAGCGCGACAGCCTCGGCGTCGACCAGTTCGCCCTGCGGCAGGAGTCCCGCGACCTTCATGTCCAGGAGGGTGGCCGCGACGACGAGGAACTCCGAAGCCTCGTCGAGCTCGTCGGGTCCGAGGTCTCTCAGATATGCGATGAACTCGTCGGTCACTCGGCTCAGGGAGACCTCGGTGATGTCGAGTTCGTGCTTCGAGATGAGCTGCAGCAGCAGGTCGAAGGGACCGTCGAACACGCCCAGCGATACCCGGAAGCCGTCACCGGCATCCTCCGCCGCGACGAGCGGGGAATCGTCCGATTCCGCGGCGGTGTCCTCGGGATCCTCAGGCGACGGCGCCACGGTCGACCAGCTCTCGAGCCAGGCGCAGGTACGCCTGGGCGGCCGAGTGCTCGGGCGCGAATTCCGTGATCGGCATGCCCGAGACCGAGGCGTCCGGGAACTTCACCGTGCGGCCGATCACCGTCTCGAGCACATCGTCGCCGAAGGCCTCGACGACGCGCTCCAGCACCTCGCGCGAGTGCAGGGTGCGCGGGTCGTACATCGTCGCCAGGACGCCGTCGAGGGTGATGGTGGGATTCAGGCGGTCGCGCACCTTGTCGATCGTCTCGATGAGCAGCGCGACACCGCGCAGCGCGAAGAACTCGCACTCCAGCGGGATGATCACGCCGTGGCTCGCGGTGAGCGCGTTCACGGTGAGCAGGCCGAGGGAGGGCTGGCAGTCGACGAGGATGACGTCGTAGTCCTTCGAGACCTTTCGCAGCACCTGGGCGAGGATCTGCTCGCGCGCCACTTCGTTGACGAGGTGGACTTCCGCGGCCGAGAGATCGATGTTGGCCGGGATGATGTCGAGCCCGTCGACGCGGCTCGGCACGATCACCTCGTGCGGGTCGCGCTTGGTGTTCAACAGCAGGTCGTAGATCGTCGGGATGTCGTGCGTCTGGATGCCGAGGCCGGCCGACAGGGCGCCCTGCGGATCGAAGTCGACGGCGAGCACCTTGCGGCCGTATCCGGCCAGCGCCGCGGCGAGGTTGATGGTCGTCGTGGTCTTGCCGACGCCGCCCTTCTGGTTGCAGAGCGACACGATGCGCGCGGGCCCGTGCCCGTCGAGCGCGGGCGGAGTGGCGAATCCGCGATAGGGCCGTCCGGTCGGACCGAGGACCGTCTCGTCACCGGACGCCTTCGTCTCGCCGCGTTTGGTTGCCGCCACCGACTCTCCTGCCTTCGCCATAACGTGCACCGATTCTAGTCATCCCCCGGCGCCAGGCCCGGCTGACCCGCGGGTCAGCGCGCGCGAGGATGCGACGTGACGTACACGTCGCGCAGCGCGTCGACGCTCACGTGCGTGTAGATCTGGGTCGTCGCCACCGACGCATGTCCGAGCAGCTCCTGCACGACGCGGACGTCCGCCCCGCCCTGAAGCAGGTGGGTGGCGAACGAGTGGCGAAGCGTGTGGGGGGACACATGGGCGGTGAGCGATGCGCGCTCGGCCGCCTGCTGCAGCACCAGCCACGCGCTCTGCCGCGACAGGGGTGCGCCGCGTGCGCCGAGGAACAGACGAGGCGTCGCACGACCGCGCCGCGACAGCTCCGGACGTGCCCGGGTCAGATAGGCCTCGACGGCTGCCTGCGCGTAAGACCCGACCGGGACGATGCGCTCCTTCGCGCCCTTGCCTCGCACCCGGACGATGTCTCCGTGCGCCATGTCGTCGACGTCGAGCTGCACGATCTCCGACACGCGCGCACCCGTCGCGTACAGCAGCTCCAGGAGCGCACGGTCGCGCAGGCCGACCTCATCGCCGGGGGCTGCGGCCGCCGGCGAGGGACCGGAGGCATCCAGGAGAGCCTCGACCTGATCGATCCGGAGGGCTTTCGGAAGGCGTCGAGGCATTCGGGGCGGGCGCAGCCGGGCCGCGGGGTCGGAACGCTCGATCTCTTCGCGCACCAGGAATCGATGCCAGCCCCGTACGGAGGACTGCAGGCGTGCGAGCGAACTCGATGCCGGTGGCGGATCCTGGGCGGCCCGCTCGGCGATGAACGCCGAGACCGTCTCGGAGACGATGCCGGACGTATCGGTGATCCCCTGGTCGTTCAGCCACGCGGCGTACACCGCCAGGTCGCGCCGATAGGCACCAAGGGTGTGCTCCGACAGCCCCCGTTCCACCGTGACGTGGCGCAGATACGCGTCGACGGCACGATCGACGTGCACGTCAGCCCTTCGCCACGGCCTCGTGCAGCCGGTGAGACGCCGCGAGCACGCCGACAGCCAGGATCCCGTTGCGGAATCGGCCGGCGAGCACGCCCTCGACGGCCTGACCGAGAGGCATCCACTCCTGACGGATGTCGGCCTCCTCGTCCTCACGGTCGTGCGGCGTTCCGACGGAGCGCAGGCCCCGCGCGAGGAAGAGGTGCACGACCTCGTCGTTGCCTCCCGGGGTGGTGAAGATGCTGACGAGACTCTCCCAGCGCTCCGCCTCGAGGTCGACCTCTTCGGCGAGTTCGCGTCGCGCCGTCTCGAGCGGCTCCTCGCCCTCGACATCGAGCAGCCCCGCCGGGATCTCCCAGTCGCGTCGACGGATCGGATGGCGGTACTGCTGGATGAGCAGCACCCGGCCCTCGTCGTCGACCGCGACGACCGCGGCGGCGCCGGGGTGATCGACGTACTGACGCACGATCTCGCCCTCGCCGTAGCGGAAGGTGTCGCTGCGCACATCCCACACACGACCCTCGTACACGAGCTCGGTGTCGACGATCTCGACCTCGACGGGCTCGTCGCTCAATGACTCACTCATCGTCGACATCGAAAAGCTCGCTCGAACGGTGGCGCTCCAGGGCTGCTCCGATGAGCCCACGGAACAGCGGATGCGGGTCGGTCGGGCGCGAGCGGAGCTCCGGATGCGCCTGCGTGGCGATGTAGTACGGATGCACGTCCCGTGGCAGCTCCACGAACTCGACGAGATTGCGATCGGGCGACAGACCCGAGAACCGCAGCCCGGCGGTGGCGATTGCGTCGCGGTAGGCGTTGTTGACCTCGTACCGGTGACGGTGCCGCTCTTCGATCCGTGCGGCGCCGTAGACCTCCGCGGCCAGAGACCCCTCGCCGAGGTCGGCGGGATACAGCCCCAGGCGCATGGTGCCGCCGAGATCGCCGCGATCGATGATGTCGACCTGCTCGGCCATGGTCGCGATGACCGGAGCCGGCGTGCCGGGATCGAATTCGCTCGACGAGGCCCCGTCGATGCCGGCGACGTTCCGCGCGTACTCGATGACCATGCACTGCAGGCCGAGGCAGATGCCCAGCGTGGGGATCCCCTGCTCGCGGGCGAATCTCAGCGCGCCGAGCTTCCCCTCGATGCCGCGGATGCCGAAGCCCCCGGGGACGATGATGCCGTCGAGGCCGCCGAGCGCCTTCGCAGCGCCGTCGGGCGTCTCGCACAGATCGGACGGGATCCAGGTGATGTTCACGTGCGTCTCGTGCGCGAACCCGCCGGCCTTGACCGCCTCCGTGACCGACAGGTAGGCGTCGGGCAGATCGATGTACTTGCCGACGAGGCCGATCGTCACCTCGTGCTTCGGATTGTGCACCGCCTGGAGCACTCGTGCCCATCGAGACCAGTCCACGTCGGTGGCGCGCTCGAGACCGAGCGCGCGCACGATGTAGGAGTCGAGGTGCTGGTCGTGGAGCATCGACGGGATGTCGTAGATGCTCGGCACGTCGACGGCGTTGACCACCGCGTCCTCGTCGACGTCGCACATGAGGGCGATCTTGCGCTTATTGGACTCGGTGACGGGCCGGTCGCTGCGCAGCACGAGCGCATCGGGCTGGATGCCGATCGACCGGAGCGCGGCGACCGAGTGCTGCGTCGGCTTCGTCTTCTGCTCCCCCGACGCACCCATGAACGGCACGAGGGAGACGTGGACGAAGAACACGTTGCCGCGTCCGAGCTCATGACGGATCTGCCGGGCAGACTCGATGAACGGCTGCGACTCGATGTCGCCGACGGTGCCGCCGATCTCGGTGATGATCACGTCGGGCTTCGGCGTCTCGTCGGCCTGCAGACGCATCCGGCGTTTGATCTCGTCGCTGATGTGCGGGATCACCTGCACCGTGTCGCCGAGGTACTCGCCTCGCCGCTCGCGCGCGATCACCTGCGAGTAGACCTGACCGGTCGTGACGTTGGCGGCCTGGCTGAGCTCGATGTCGAGGAAGCGCTCGTAATGACCGATGTCGAGATCGGTCTCGGCACCGTCGTCGGTCACGAAGACCTCGCCGTGCTGGAACGGGTTCATCGTTCCCGGGTCGACGTTCAGGTAGGGGTCGAGCTTCTGCATCACGACGCGAAGACCTCGCGCCGTGAGCAGGTTGCCGAGGCTGGCCGCCGTGAGACCCTTGCCGAGGGAGGAGACGACACCGCCTGTCACGAAGATGTGCTTCGTGGTGTCGTGGGGGGAAAGTCCGTCACCGGGAGTCTGCGTCACGGGCTTCGATCCTATCAGTCGCGTTCCGCGCCGAGGTCGAGCAACTCGCGCGCGTGGGTGAGAGCGGCATCGCTGTCGGGCATGCCCGACAGCAGCCGGGCCATCTCGGCTTCTCGTTCGGCACCCTCGAGGCGGCGCACGCTCGAGGCCGTCACGGATCCGTCGCTCGCTTTGACGACCGAGAGGTGATTGGAGGCGAAGGCCGCCACCTGCGCGAGATGCGTGACGGCGATCACCTGAGACGACCGTGCAAGTCGGGCGAGACGCCGACCGACCTCGATCGCCGCCGCTCCCCCGATGCCGGCGTCGACCTCGTCGAACACGAAGGTGGGAACGGGGTCGGTCGCGGCGATCACGACCTCGATGGCGAGCATGACTCGGCTGAGCTCTCCCCCCGATGCGCCACGCGAGACGGGCCGCGGCTGAGCCCCGGGATGCGGGGCCAACAGGATCTGCACGTCATCCCGCCCGGCCGTCGACGGGCCCGCCGGAGAGACCTCGACCGTCACGGCCGCATCCGGCATGGCCAGGTCGCGCAGTTCCGCCGAGACCGCATCGGCCAGTCGGCTCGCGGCCGCGGTGCGGGCGGCGGTCAGTGCGTCGGCTGCCGCGTCGAGCTCTGTCGCAACCGCATCCCGTTCCGCGGCCAGGCGGTCGAGGCGATCGCCGTCGTCGTCGAGCTCCGCCAGGCGTGCCGAACCCGTGTCCAGAAGATCGATCGCGGCCTCGAGGCTGCCGTGCGCGCGGACGAGCGATCCGAGCACCGCACGCCGATCTTCGACGGCGGCCAGCTCGTGTGGTCCGGACTCATCGAGATCGGCGAGGTACGCGGCGATCTCGGTCGCGAGGTCGGTGACCCGATACCCGATCTCGGCGAGCTGCTCGCCGAACGCCGCCAGCTCGGCGTCGCGATCGGACGCCCTCTCCACGGCACGGCGCGCATCGGCCAGGAGCGCGGTGGCGTCGGGCCCCCCGGACTCGCCGGAGAGCGCCTCGTGGGCGGTGGCCGCGGCCATGCGGAGCTCCTCGATGTTGGCCAGCCGCTCGGCGCGCGCCGTGAGCTCGGCATCTTCGCCCGGCTGCGGCGCCGCCTGTTCGATCTCTGCGATCTCGGCCCGGAGACGTTCGGCCTCCGCCCGGCGATCGTCGCGGTCGGAGGTCAGCGAGGTGAGTTCCGCGTCGAGGGCACGCCAGCGGTCGTACGCGTCTCGATACGCCGCGAGCGGAGCCGCGATCTCGGCGCCGCCGAAGCGGTCGAGGGCGTCGCGCTGTGCGACGGCGGAGCGCAGGCGGAGCTGATCGGACTGCCCGTGCACGACGACGAGCTCTTCGGCGAGATCCGCCAGCACCCCGGCGGGCGCGGCCCGTCCGCCGACCGACGCTCGGCCACGACCCTCGCGCGACACCGAGCGACCGACGAACAGCTCCGCGCGTCCGTCGCCCAGTTCCTCGACGTCACCGCCGGCGTCTCGTACGCGGTCGACGACCGCGCCCGCCTTCGGGACGATCCACACGCCGTCGACCGAGGCCCGCCCGGCGCCCGCTCGCACAGCGCCGGAATCCGCCCGCTGCCCGAGCAGCAGCCCCAGCCCGGTCACGACCATCGTCTTGCCCGCGCCGGTCTCTCCGGTGATCGCGGTGAACCCGGGACCGATGGGAAGGGTCGCCTCGGCGATCACCCCCAGATCGCGAAGACGCATCTCCTCGATCACGGGTGCCCCTCCCCCTCGGGGGGCGACGTGCGCAGCGTCGCCGTTGTCGGCGAGGTGCCCGGTCCGCGCCATCCCTCCACGGGCAGTCGGAACTTGCGCACCAGTCTGTCCGTGAACGCGGCCTGGTGGAGCCGCGCGAGCCGAACGGGATCGGTCGCCCGCCGCACGACCACGCGCGCTCCCGGCGGGAGCTCGTGCGAGCGACGTCCGTCGCACCAGAGCACCCCGCTGCCCCCGGTTCCCTCGATGAGCTCGATCGCGACCGCGTGGTCGGGGCCGACCACGAGCGGCTTGGCGAACAGCGCGTGCGCCGACAGCGGCACGACGGCGATCGCCTGCACGGTCGGCCAGATGACGGGACCACCGGCCGAGAAGTTGTAGGCGGTGGACCCGGTCGGGGTCGAGACGACCACCCCGTCGCAGCCGAACGCCGACAGCGGCCTCCCGTCCACCTCGATCGCGACCTCGAGCATCCGTTCCCGCGCGGCCTTCTCCACCGTCGCCTCGTTCAGCGCCCACGTCTCGTACACGACGGTGTCGGTGTCATCCTTGATGCGCACCTGGAGGGCGAGTCTCTCCTCGACCTCGTACTCGCGTGAGATGACGCGACGGACCGCCTCGTCCATGTCGTCCCGCTCGCTCTCGGCGAGGAATCCGACGTGCCCGAGGTTGATGCCGAGCACCGGCGCCGTTCCGCCACGCACCAGTTCCGCCGCCCGCAGGATGCTGCCATCGCCGCCGAGCACGATCGCCAGTTCGATCTGTGACACGTGCACGTCTCGTCCGAGCACTGCCAGACCGTCGACGTCAGGGCGAGCCGCGCACATCTCGGCCGCGTCGACCTCGTCGAGAACGGGCACGGCGCCCGCGACGCGCAGCGCCGTGATGACGCTCTCCGCGGCGTCGCGGGTGTCATCACCGCCGCGCACGACGACGAGAATGTACCGCTCGGAGTCGGTCATCGGGCTCCTGTCAGTTCGGAGATCGTGTCCAGCCATTCTGTCGGATTCGCGCCGGTGCCCGCGGCGAGATGCACGAGATACTCCGCGTTGCCGTGCGTGCCGGTCAGTGGCGAGGCGATGACCCCGCGGGTGCCCAACCCGGCGTCCCAGGCGCTCCACAGCACATCCGCGACAGCCTCGGCGCGAAGCGCCGGATCGGTGACCAGGCCGCCGCGCACGGCAGTGCGTCCCACTTCGAACTGGGGCTTGACCAGCAGCACCGCGTCGCCGCCTGCCGCCATCGTCGCGGCGACGGCGGGAAGCACGAGCGCCAGCGAGATGAACGACAGGTCTCCCGTGACCACCGACGGCGGTGCGGCGACGCCACTGGCCGCTCGCAGCCCCTCCGCATCCATGTGCCGAACGTTGTAGCCTTCGAGGCTCGTCACGCCAGGGTCCCCTGCGATCACCGGATCGAGCTGGCCGTGACCGACGTCGACGGCGATCACCGGTGCGGCACCGCGTTCGCACAGAACCTGGGTGAAACCACCCGTCGACGCTCCCATATCGAGAGCGCAGCGGTCCGAGACTGCTACGTCGAATGCATCGAGGCCCGCGATCAGCTTGTGAGCGGCACGGCTGACGTAGTGGTCGGAGGCGGCGACCGAGATGCGCGCGTCGTCAGCGACGCGCGTGGATGACTTGACCACGGTCGCCCCGTCGACGGTGACCAGACCCGCACCGATCAGTGTGGCGGCGTGAGTACGGGAGCGCGCGAGACCGCGCGCAGCCAGAGCCGCGTCGAGGCGCGACGTCATGAGCGCGAGGCGCGCCCGGTCACATCGGCATCCAGGCGCGCTGAGAATTCATCGTGGATGGAGCCATAGGCGTCGGCGCGCACAGAAAGAGGCTGAGCCTCGATCACCTCGAGGCGGGAGACGAGATCCATCCCGTCCGAAACCGGATCAGCCTCGCGAGAAGAGGTGTCGACGCCCGTCGGCGGTGCAGGGTTCGGCAGGCTCTCCATCCCCACATGCTACGTGTCTCAGGGGCGATGGAACGGATCGGCAAACAGCCTGTCCGGAACCCGGAAGCCGAAGATCTGCCGTCCGGTATCCCAGATGGCATGCGCTCCCGCGCGGAGAAGATCGATCTGCGATCCACCCGCCGCCAGGATGCTCACGTCCGCGCCGTCGATCCGCACGCGCGCATCGCGAACGCGTACGACGCCGTCCTTCCGGATGACCTCCGGATACGGCTCATGCAGCTCTCGAAGGTCCGAGAGCACGTAGGTCGGCTGCGACCCGGACGGAGCGGCGAGCACATGCTTGGGACGGTCGATTCCCGTCAGGACGAGAGCCGAAGCGATGCCCGCGCGATTGGCACCGAGGATGTCCGTGTCGAGCCGGTCACCGAGGAACAGAGGTGCGCGAGAGGAGAACCGCGCAACAGCCTCCTCGAAGATCGGTACCTCGGGCTTGCCGGCGACCGTTGCGAGACGACCGACGGCCGTGTGGACGGCGGAGACGAGCGTGCCGTTCCCGGGCGCGATCCCCCGGGCCTGCGGAATCGTCCAGTCGGTGTTCGTCGCGATCCACGGGATGCCGCCGTCGTCTTCGGGGGTCGCGAGCGCAAATGCCGCTTCGGCGAGCTGGGTCCACCCCACCTCGGGCGCGAAGCCCTGCACGACAGCCGCGGGTCGGTCCTGTGCACTTCGCGTGACGACGAAGCCATGCTTCTCGATCTCGGACACGAGGCCGTCCCCGCCCACGACCAGGATCGTCGAGCCGGCCGGCACACGTGTGGCGAGCAGCCGAACCGCCGCCTGCGGACTGGTGACTACGTCCGCGGGCTCCGTCGGCAGACCGAGGTCGCGCAGATGCGCCGCCACCGACGCGTCGGTTCGCGACGCATTGTTGGTGATGTAACCGAGACGGCGATCAGACGCCGCGCGGATGAGACTGTCGACAGCGTGCGGAATCGCGCCGGACCCCGCGTACACGACGCCATCGAGGTCCGCCAGAACAGTGTCGACACCCTCAAGCGGAGTACGACCGGCGGAGCGCCCGAACAATGCCATGCGTGTCCTTCCGAGATGCCCTCGAGAACGGCTCTTAACGAGTAATGGCCACCCTGCTTTGGGTGGCCATTACCGTGAAAAGAAGTCCGGCGGTGTCCTACTCTCCCACAGGGTGGCCCCTGCAGTACCATCGGCGCTGAGAGGCTTAGCTTCCGGGTTCGGAATGGGACCGGGCGTTTCCCTCTCGCTATGGCCGCCGAAACACTATCGATGTTTCAGTGTGTCACAACAAAAGATGTTGTTGTGGGTTTCCGACCGTACATCGGGAACCACACGGTGGACGCGAGTCACGCTAAAGAAATAGCGCAAAGTGTTATCAAGTCATCGGCTTATTAGTACCGGTCAGCTGCACGCATTACTGCGCTTCCACATCCGGCCTATCAACCCAGTAGTCTGGCTGGGAGCCTCTCACCCCGAAGGGTATGGAAGTCTCATCTTGAGGCCGGCTTCCCGCTTAGATGCTTTCAGCGGTTATCCATCCCGAACGTAGCTAATCAGCGGTGCTCCTGGCGGAACAACTGACACACCAGAGGTTCGTCCAACCCGGTCCTCTCGTACTAGGGTCAGATCCTCTCAAACTTCCTACGCGCGCAGCGGATAGGGACCGAACTGTCTCACGACGTTCTAAACCCAGCTCGCGTACCGCTTTAATGGGCGAACAGCCCAACCCTTGGGACCTACTCCAGCCCCAGGATGCGACGAGCCGACATCGAGGTGCCAAACCATGCCGTCGATATGGACTCTTGGGCAAGATCAGCCTGTTATCCCCGAGGTACCTTTTATCCGTTGAGCGACAGCGCTTCCACAAGCCACTGCCGGATCACTAGTCCCGACTTTCGTCCCTGCTCGACCTGTCAGTCTCACAGTCAAGCTCCCTTGTGCACTTACACTCGCCACCTGATTGCCAACCAGGTTGAGGGAACCTTTGGGCGCCTCCGTTACATTTTGGGAGGCAACCGCCCCAGTTAAACTACCCACCAGGCACTGTCCCTGAACCGGATTACGGTTCGAAGTTAGACATCCAGAGTGACCAGAGTGGTATTTCAACAACGACTCCACAAACACTGGCGTGTCTGCTTCACAGTCTCCCACCTATCCTACACAAGCCACACCGAACACCAATACCAAGCTGTAGTAAAGGTCACGGGGTCTTTCCGTCCTGCTGCGCGTAACGAGCATCTTTACTCGTAATGCAATTTCGCCGAGTTCGTGGTTGAGACAGTTGGGAAGTCGTTACGCCATTCGTGCAGGTCGGAACTTACCCGACAAGGAATTTCGCTACCTTAGGATGGTTATAGTTACCACCGCCGTTTACTGGGGCTTAAATTCTGAGCTTCGCCTTACGGCTAACCCGTCCTCTTAACCTTCCAGCACCGGGCAGGCGTCAGTCCGTATACATCGTCTTGCGACTTGGCACGGACCTGTGTTTTTAGTAAACAGTCGCTACCCACTGGTCTCTGCGGCCACCACACCCTTTCGGAGTAAATCCTAATAAGTGGATGGCCCCCCTTCTCCCGAAGTTACGGGGGCATTTTGCCGAGTTCCTTAACCACGATTCTCTCGATCTCCTTAGTATTCTCTACCTGACCACCTGAGTCGGTTTGGGGTACGGGCAGCTAGAACCTCGCGTCGATGCTTTTCTCGGCAGCATAGGATCACCCACTTTTCATCCGCATCGTGTCTCAGCCTCAATGAGTGACGGATTTACCTACCACTCGGCCTACGCACTTGCACCAGGACAACCATCGCCTGGCTTGGGCTACCTTCCTGCGTCACACCTGTTAATACGCTAGCCGCACCAGCATGGGGTCGAGCGTTCGCCAGGACGGCTTCACCCCGAAGGGATCCACACATTCCTGGTTAGGACTCTTAGCACCACTGGATTAGCTGGGGCGGTTCTTCGCCGGTACGGGAATATCAACCCGTTGTCCATCGACTACGCCTGTCGGCCTCGCCTTAGGTCCCGACTTACCCAGGGAAGATTAGCTTGACCCTGGAACCCTTGGTCTTTCGGAGGACGTGTTTCTCACACGTCTTTCGCTACTCATGCCTGCATTCTCACTCGTGTGGCCTCCACGGCTGGGTCACCCCGCCGCTTCACTGCCCACACGACGCTCTCCTACCCATCAACACGGCTGGACCACGAAGGCCTACCAATAATGTCAATGCCACAACTTCGGTGGCGTGCTTGAGCCCCGTTACATTGTCGGCGCGGAATCACTTGACCAGTGAGCTATTACGCACTCTTTCAAGGGTGGCTGCTTCTAAGCCAACCTCCTGGTTGTCTGAGCAACTCCACATCCTTTCCCACTTAGCACGCGCTTAGGGACCTTAGTTGGTGGTCTGGGTTGTTTCCCTCTCGACTATGAAGCTTATCCCCCACAGTCTCACTGCTGCGCTCTCACTTACCGGCATTCGGAGTTTGGCTGACGTCAGTAACCTTGTAGGGCCCATCGGCCATCCAGTAGCTCTACCTCCGGCAAGAAACACGCAACGCTGCACCTAAATGCATTTCGGAGAGAACCAGCTATCACGAAGTTTGATTGGCCTTTCACCCCTATCCACAGCTCATCCCCTCAGTTTTCAACCTAAGTGGGTTCGGTCCTCCACGACGTCTTACCGTCGCTTCAACCTGGCCATGGATAGATCACTTCGCTTCGGGTCTAGGACACGCGACTGAAACGCCCTGTTCAGACTCGCTTTCGCTACGGCTACCCCACACGGGTTAACCTCGCCACGTATCGCTAACTCGCAGGCTCATTCTTCAAAAGGCACGCTGTCACCCCTGCTAAGGAGGCTCCAACGGTTTGTAAGCAAACGGTTTCAGGTACTATTTCACTCCCCTCCCGGGGTACTTTTCACCTTTCCCTCACGGTACTTGTCCGCTATCGGTCATCTGGGAGTATTTAGGCTTATCAGGTGGTCCTGACAGATTCACACGGGATTTCTCGGGCCCCGTGCTACTTGGGATACACGCCACGCTGAAACACGCATTTCGACTACGGGGCTGGCACCCACTCTGGCCGGCCTTTCAAGACCGTTCGTCTACACGCTTCCATCACGTCGGCCACCCGGCAGGATGACCAAGCACGTCCCACAACCCCTCACACGCAACGCCTGCCGGCTATCACACGCATAAGGTTTAGCCTCATCCGATTTCGCTCGCCACTACTCACGGAATCACGGTTGTTTTCTCTTCCTGTGGGTACTGAGATGTTTCACTTCCCCACGTTCCCTCTACCCGCCCTATACATTCAGGCGGGAGTCACCAGGTCAGCACGCCGCCTGGCGGGGTTTCCCCATTCGGACACCCTCGGATCAAAACTCGCTTATCAGTTCCCCGAGGCTTATCGCAGATTGCTACGTCCTTCTTCGGCTCCAGATGCCAAGGCATCCACCGTTTGCTCTTAAAGACTTGAAATCACATGAGCTGATCTATCGATCAAAAAATCGCTATTTCAAAAACACACAAACATGTGTCTTTAAGATGCTCGCGTCCACTGTGTAGTTCTCAAAGTACGGGCGGTACCCCCTCCGACATCCCCACACAGGAGACACCAAAAAGGGGCCCAGAGAGTCAGCCACCACCCCCACCCCGAAGAGCAGAAGCAGCACCCGGTCCCTCAGGACCCAACAGCGTGCATGCACCCCACCGAACACCCAGACCGTTCCAGCCACCGAAGCGACGTACTAAACCCGAGCACCCGAACAGGATGCCCCATCATATGTTCCACCCATGAGCTAACCGGCAACACACATTCGGTGTTGACCCGGCGCCTGGACACCCCGAAGAGTGCCAGAAGCTCCTTAGAAAGGAGGTGATCCAGCCGCACCTTCCGGTACGGCTACCTTGTTACGACTTAGTCCTAATTACCGATCCCACCTTCGACGGCTCCCTCCACAAGGGTTAGGCCACCGGCTTCAGGTGTTACCGACTTTCATGACTTGACGGGCGGTGTGTACAAGACCCGGGAACGTATTCACCGCAGCGTTGCTGATCTGCGATTACTAGCGACTCCGACTTCATGAGGTCGAGTTGCAGACCTCAATCCGAACTGGGACCGGCTTTTTGGGATTCGCTCCACCTCGCGGTATCGCAGCCCATTGTACCGGCCATTGTAGCATGCGTGAAGCCCAAGACATAAGGGGCATGATGATTTGACGTCATCCCCACCTTCCTCCGAGTTGACCCCGGCAGTATCCCATGAGTTCCCACCATACGTGCTGGCAACATAGAACGAGGGTTGCGCTCGTTGCGGGACTTAACCCAACATCTCACGACACGAGCTGACGACAACCATGCACCACCTGTTCACCAGTGTCCAAAGAGTTGACCATTTCTGGCCCGTTCTGGTGTATGTCAAGCCTTGGTAAGGTTCTTCGCGTTGCATCGAATTAATCCGCATGCTCCGCCGCTTGTGCGGGTCCCCGTCAATTCCTTTGAGTTTTAGCCTTGCGGCCGTACTCCCCAGGCGGGGAACTTAATGCGTTAGCTACGTCACGGAATCCGTGGAAAGGACCCCACAACTAGTTCCCAACGTTTACGGGGTGGACTACCAGGGTATCTAAGCCTGTTTGCTCCCCACCCTTTCGCTCCTCAGCGTCAGTAACGGCCCAGAGATCTGCCTTCGCCATCGGTGTTCCTCCTGATATCTGCGCATTCCACCGCTACACCAGGAATTCCAATCTCCCCTACCGCACTCTAGTCTGCCCGTACCCACTGCAAGCCCGAGGTTGAGCCTCGGAATTTCACAGCAGACGCGACAGACCGCCTACGAGCTCTTTACGCCCAATAATTCCGGATAACGCTTGCGCCCTACGTATTACCGCGGCTGCTGGCACGTAGTTAGCCGGCGCTTTTTCTGCAGGTACCGTCACCCGAAGGCTTCTTCCCTACCAAAAGAGGTTTACAACCCGAAGGCCGTCATCCCTCACGCGGCGTTGCTGCATCAGGCTTGCGCCCATTGTGCAATATTCCCCACTGCTGCCTCCCGTAGGAGTCTGGGCCGTGTCTCAGTCCCAGTGTGGCCGGTCACCCTCTCAGGCCGGCTACCCGTCGACGCCTTGGTGAGCCATTACCTCACCAACAAGCTGATAGGCCGCGAGCCCATCCCAAACCGAAAAAATCTTTCCAACCCCCACCATGCGATGAGAGCTCATATCCAGTATTAGACGCCGTTTCCAGCGCTTATCCCAGAGTCCAGGGCAGGTTGCTCACGTGTTACTCACCCGTTCGCCACTGATCCACCAAGCAAGCTTGGCTTCACCGTTCGACTTGCATGTGTTAAGCACGCCGCCAGCGTTCATCCTGAGCCAGGATCAAACTCTCCGTAAAAAACGAAAGCCACACGCAGGTCGGAATAAGACCACACATGCGACGAGTTCAATCATGACCAAACGGATGCCATCACTGACAATCCAAAATTGATCCAAAGGAATCTCAAACCACAAAAAAGTGGCCGAGGTTATTTGGCATATGACAAGTGCACGCTGTTGAGTTCTCAAAGATCGGACGCACCAACCAACCCGCAACCAAGCAGGCCCAGAAGGGCAACTTCACAATCATACCCCACCCACACCAGCACCCGAACCACACAACAGATCCGAAGGATCCAGGTGGATTCAGTGCCCGAAGGGCGAGACCCAATCCTAACGCTTCATACCGAAGTGCTTCAACCGTGAGGAGTTGGGGCGGTTCGCTGCTTGAGGGGGCGGGGCCTTCCGGCCGCTCCGCTCTCCCCTTTGGGGCGAACAACAAGAACATTACGTCCCCACCCACCCCCACGCAAAACCACACCACACCCCGGGCGTGTCGTGAGCGTTCAGGCCTCGATGAAGAGACCCGCGAGCGTCTTCTTGCCGCGACGCAGCACCGCCAGCCCGCCCGGCAGATCGCCGGAGACACCGGCTGAATCGTCGGCCACCTTGACGCCGTTCATCGCAACACCGCCCTGGGCGATGGCGCGACGCGCCTCCGACAGGCTGGAGACCAGTCCGGTCGCGACCAGCGCGTCGACGACGGAGCTACCGGGCTCGACCGACGCGTGCGGCAACTCCCGAAGAGCCTGACGCAGGGCTACGGGGTCGAGTGCCGTCAGATCCCCCTTGCCGAAGAGCGCGTCCGACGCAGCGACCACCGCATCCGTGGTCTCGACACCGTGCACGAGCGCAGAAACCTCGAGTGCGAGTCGGCGCTGTGCGGCACGGCGGAACGGCTCCTTCTCGACGAGCTCCTCGTACTGTGCGATCTCTGCGCGGGTGAGGAACGTGAAGACCTTCAGACGTTCGATCACATCACGGTCATCGGTATTGAGCCAGAACTGGTAGAAGGCGTACGGGCTCGTGAGTTCTGCGTCGATCCAGATCGCGTTGCCCTCGCTCTTGCCGAACTTCGTCCCGTCGCTGTTCGTGATCAACGGCGTTCCGATCGCGTGCACGGAGACGCCCTCGACGCGATGGACCAGGTCGGTGCCGCTGGTGAGATTGCCCCACTGGTCACTGCCCCCGGTCTGCAGCAGGCAGCCGTACTGGCGGTAGAGCTCGAGGAAGTCCAGCCCCTGCAGGATCTGGTAGCTGAACTCGGTGTAGCTGATGCCGGCGTCAGAGTTCAGACGCGCGCTCACCGCATCCTTCTTGATCATCGTGCCGACGCGGTAGTGCTTGCCGATCTCGCGCAGGAAGTCGATGGCTGACAGCGGGGCCGTCCAGTCGAGATTGTTCACCATGCGCGCGGCATTCGCACCCTCGAAGCTCAGGTAGCGCTCGACCTGTGCCCGAAGCCTCTCGACCCACTCCGCGACGGTCTCGCGCGTGTTGAGCGTGCGCTCCGCGGTGGGACGAGGGTCTCCGATGAGCCCGGTCGAGCCACCGACGAGGCCGAGGGGACGGTGGCCGGCCAACTGAAGACGGCGCATGGTCAGCAGCTGCACGAGATGACCGAGATGGAGGCTCGGAGCAGTCGGGTCGAAGCCGCAGTAGTACGTGATCGGATCCCCGGCGAGCAGCGCGCGAAGCGCATCCTGATCGGTGGACACCTGCACGAGACCCCGCCACACCAGTTCGTCCCAGACGTTCTCGAACGTCGGGTCGTTCGTGGGGGTCACCGCTTTCACAACGGTTTCAGACACCGTGAAAGGCTATCAGCGAGCGTATCGGCTCCAGACTCACGTCCGAGACTCTTTAGCTTATAGACTATATATGACCTTGATTATGCTTTTTAGCTAAACTGCTTCGCATGTTCGTCCTGACGATCGACCAGCGAGACAGCCGCCGCGGCGCTGATCTCGTGCCCGCCGCCCTCGACGGCCTCACCGAACTCGGGGGCGACGGCTGGGCGGCGAGACCCGAACGTACCGCGGGTGACGAGATGCAGATGGCGACGACCGACGCGGCGCTGGCGCTCCGTGTTCTCCTGACGAGCACGAGGAGCGGAGCCTGGAGCGTCGGCGTCGGCGTCGGCGCGGTGGAGGCGCCGCTCCCCCGCAGCGTGCGTGCCGGCCGGGGAGCGGCGTTCATCGCCGCTCGTGACGCGGTCGACCGCGCCAAGACCACGGCCCTGCGGTGTGCGGTCTCCGGCGGCGCCGCTGCCCAGGACGGCGAGGCCCTCGTGCACCTCCTCGTCGACGTGCGGGACCGGCGCAGCGACGAGGGATGGGAGGTCTACGACCTGCTCGCCGAGGGACTCACCCAGCGCGAGGCCGCCGAGCGGCTGGGCATCAGCGCCGGAGCAGTGAGCCTGCGGGCGAAGGCCGCTGCGCTCCGCCTCGAAGAAGCCGCTGTCCCCGCACTCGTCCACGTGTTGGAACGCGCCGACAGCAGCGCCGAGGACGAGCCCGCATGACAGACTGACGCCATGATGCTGCCGGAGTCGCTTGCGACCGCTACCGTATCGGCGGGCCTCCTGCTCGGCATGGCGATGGCGCTCGTCTCCGTGATCGTGACGACGCGTCGCTCGTCGGCGGTGTTCGTCATGATCGCCGCGGCCATCGTCGCGGCGATGCTCATCACCGTCGTCGTCGTCCCGACCGACGTGCCGCTCCCGATCGCGCTGCCCCTCGCTCTCCTCGGCGCGTCGGTCGCCGTCGTCGGAGGAAATCCGCTGACTCGCGAGGTGCTCCGTCTCGCCACCAAGGGCACCGTCCGCGACGGCGAGCACGGCGGAATCCTTCTGCGTTCCGCACGGGAGGATGACGCCGCCGCGGTCCGCGAGGTGCTCCTCGGGGGGACGACGATCGGGTATCTGGAGCGCGTCGCGACGACACTCACGATTCTCGTCGGCTTTCCGGAAGGTCTCGCCGTCGTCGTCGCCCTCAAGGGCATCGGACGCTTCTCGGAACTCGCGTCTGCGGAGGCGCGGGAACGGTTCATCATCGGAACGCTCGCGAGCCTCGTGTGGGCGAGCGCCGTCGCGGCCACCGTGCGCCTCGCGATCTGGTAGGCCGCGCCGCGCGGGTCAGATTCCCAGGGCGTGAGCCGCGGTCTGCGAACGCTCGATGAGTTCCACGCGCTGCTCAGCGACCCGCACCGGCGCCGTGCCGCCGACCCCGAGGCGGCTGCCGACCGAACCCTCGACCGTCAGCACGTCGCGAACCTCCGGCGTCAGATGGGGCGAGACGGCGGCCAGCACCTCGTCCGAGGCCTCGTGCAGCTCGATCTCACGATCCTCGCACGCACGCACGAGGCTGCCCGAGATCTCATGCGCCTCGCGGAAGGGCACCCCCTGCTTGACGAGCCATTCCGCGACGTCGGTGGCCAGCGAGAAGCCGGCAGGGGCCAGTTCGGCCATCCGCGACGTATCGAAGCGCAGCGTGGCGACCATGCCCGCGAAAGCCGGCAGGACGAGCTCGAGGGTGGCGACCGAGTCGAAGACGGGCTCCTTGTCTTCCTGAAGGTCGCGGTTGTACGCGATCGGCAGCCCCTTGAGGGTCGCGAGCAGGCCGGTCAGATTGCCGATCAGGCGCCCAGACTTGCCGCGGGCCAACTCGGCGATGTCGGGGTTCTTCTTCTGGGGCATGATGCTCGACCCGGTCGAGTATCCGTCGTCGAGCGTCACGAATCCGAACTCGCGGGTGTTCCAGAGGATGATCTCCTCCGACAGCCTCGACAGATCGACGCCGATCATCGCCGCGATGAAAGCGAATTCCGCCACGACGTCACGGGACGACGTGCCGTCGAGGGAGTTCTCCGCCGGGCGCGCCAGGCCGAGTTCGTCGGCGACGAGCTGCGGGTCGAGCCCGAGCGTCGATCCGGCGAGCGCGCCGCCCCCGTACGGCGAGACGGAGGCGCGGACGGACCAGTCGCGCAGGCGCTCGAGATCGCGCACGAGAGGCCAGGCGTGCGCCTGGAGGTGATGCGCCAGCAGGACCGGCTGCGCGTGCTGAAGGTGTGTTCGCCCGGGCATGATGGCATCCGGGTGCGCCTCGGCCTGCGAAGTGAGCGCATCGATGACACGGAGGATGTCGCGCGCGATCGTGCGTGAGTGATCCAGCAGGTAAAGCCGCACGAGGGTGGCGATCTGGTCGTTGCGACTGCGACCGGCACGGAGCTTCCCGCCGAGGTGAGCACCGACCTCCGCGATCAGCGCCGCTTCGAGGGCGCCGTGCACATCTTCGTCGTGCGGAGCCGGAAGCAACGTGCCGTCGGCCACACGTCGAGCGAGAGCATCCAACCCCGCGTGCATCGCAACTTCCTCGTCCGCCGTGAGATACCCCGCAGCGGCGAGCGCCTTGGCGTGGGCATGGGAACCGGCGAGGTCATACGGCGCCATCGCCCAGTCGAAGTGGGTGGAACGGCTCAAGGCCTCCAGCTCGGGCGACGGACCCGTCGCGAAGCGTGCTCCCCAGAGGGCGCCCTCGTTCGTGCCTTCGGTCTTGCTCTCACTCACCGTGTCAGCCTAGCGAGGTCCGAGACGGGTCTCCGCCGCCGTGTCCGCACGACCGGGCACGAGCACTCGCGTGACCCGGTCGGTCGCCGCCTCCAGCGGTCCGCGTCCGATCGTCAGCGCCCAGACGGTCGCGGCGACGATCAGGACCGCCGTGATCGGCCAGAACGGGTCGAGGTCGCGGAAGCCCTGAAGGTCGGACGGATCCCCCAGGATCACCGCCGCTGCGATCGCCCAGATCACGAGCTGCGCGGTGTACGCACTCAGCGGCATCGCTCCGACGGCGCGCACGGGCAGGACGATCCACCCCGCCGGGCTCATCACGCTCCCCCGCCACCAGGGACCGCACACCAGCACGCACCCGCCGATGACGGCGAGCGCGAAACCTCCGGAACCGATGACCTCCAGCAGCCCGCTCGAATGCGGTCGAGCAGTCCACACCGCGCCGCCGAAGGAGGTCCACTCGTCGGCCGCGGCGAGCCCGCTCGCAGCATTCAGCCCGTAGCCGAGGGCAGCGAGAGCTCCGCCGGCGAGCACAGCGCCGACCTGGACGCTCCTGCGCTGCAGACCCGCGCGCGCGATGCCGAGGCCAGCCAGCACGAAGGCCATCCACACGGGGAACGGATACTGCCATCCGATCATGAGCGCGGCGGATTCGCCGATCGGCGTGCCCCAGAAGGGGAGGGCATCCAGCAGGACCTGTGCGAACGGCATCACCACGGCGAGCACGGCTGCCAGGACGAGCACGACGCGGGCGGACAGGGTGAGAGCGGGCAGCGCGAGCAGGAACAGCACCGCATATGCCGGGAGGATGACGTAGACGGGCACGCCGGTTCCGATCAGGAGAACCCCGAGCACCCACAGCAGCGCTGCACGCAGCGCGATCCGGCGTCGTGCAACACCCATGGCTGCGCCGCGGGCCGGATGACGCCCTCCCGTCATGAGGCCGAGCGACACGCCGGCAAGCGTCGCGAAGAGAATCGATGACCGTCCGGCTGCGATGTTCGACCAGGTCGACGGATCGGCGAGGACCACGTCGTCCCCCAGCCAGAGCAGGTGCGCCGCCAGCATCCCGATGATCGCCAGCCCGCGGGCGAAGTCGAGGCCGGCGATGCGGCCCGCACCGTTCAGCTGGATCCCGTTGCGCGACAGGCGCGGACGAACCGCTCCGGTCGCATCCGATGCCGGATCGGTCACCTATCCTCCATCCCGCCCCGTCAGCCCTGACGCAGAAGCCAGACCAGCAGGGCCTTCTGCGCGTGCAGGCGATTCTCCGCCTCGTCCCATACGACGCTCTGGGGGCCGTCGATCACCTCGGCGTCGACCTCGTATCCGCGATCGGCGGGAAGACAGTGGATGAAGATCGCATCGTCCTTCGCGAGGCGCATGAGTTCGGTGGTGACCTTGTACTCGCCCAGATCGCGCAGACGCGCGAGCTTCTCCTCCTCCTTGCCCATCGACACCCAGGTGTCGGTCACGACGACGTCGGCACCGGCCGCGGCCTCGTTCGCGTCGGTGTACAGCGTCACCGAACCACCGGTCTCCGCGGCGCGACGATCGGCGTCGGCGATCACATCGTCGCGCGGGGCGTAGTGCTCCGGGGATGCGACGCGCACGTGCATGCCGGCGGTGACGCCCGCGAGCACATACGAGTGCGCCATGTTGCTGCGACCGTCTCCGAAGAAGGCGAGCGTGAGACCGTCGAGATCTCCCTTGTGCTCGCGGATCGTCAGCAGATCGGCGAGCAGCTGACACGGGTGGAAGTCGTCGCTGAGCGCATTGACGACCGGCACCCGGGTTCCCGCGGCCATCTGCTCAAGTCCCGCCTGGGCGTACGTGCGCCAGACGATGGCGGCCACCTGTCGCTCGAGCACCCGGGCCGTGTCGGCGGGAGTCTCCTTGCCGCCGAGCTGGCTGCTTGCGGTCGAGATGATCAGGGGCGAGCCGCCGAGGTCGGCGATTCCCACCGCGAACGAGACCCTGGTGCGCGTGGACGACTTGTCGAAGATGACCGCGACCGTCTGCGGACCTTCGAGGGGCTTGAGCTTCCAGCGGTCCTTCTTCAACGCGACGGCGAGGTCGAGGATCTCGGTCTGCTCGTCCGTGGTCAGGTCGTCGTCGCGCAGCAGGTGGCGGGTCATGCGGGTACCTCCGTCGTGGCCGATTCATCGGCGTCCAGCAGAACGGACGTCTCCACCGTGGCGAGGGCGCGGGCGAACAGTCCGATGAAGTCATCGATCTCGACGTCGCCGATGTTCAGCGGCGGTGCGACGCGAACGGTCGACGGGTTCGCCGCGTTCACGATCAGGCCGTGCTCCTGCGCCGCGGCGACGACGGCACCGGCGACCGGATGCTTCAGGGCGACCCCGATCAGGAGTCCGCGGCCACGCGTTCCCGCGACGAGGGGCGAGCCGATGGCGGAGATCCGCTCGCGCAGCTGCGTGCCGCGCGTCGCGGCGTTCTCGACCAGGTCGGCCCGCTCGATCTCGCACAGCACCGCGAGGGAGACCGCGGTCCCGAGGGCGTTGCCACCGAAGGTCGACCCGTGGGTTCCCGGGTAGAAGAGCTCGCTGCTGTCGCCGAAGGTCACCAGAGCGCCGATCGGGAAGCCGCCTCCGATCCCCTTCGCGACGGTGATCGCGTCGGGGGTGATCCCGGCATGCTGGTAGCCGAACCACTCCCCCGTGCGGCCGGCACCGGTCTGGATCTCATCGACGATGAGAAGAGCACCGTGGCGAGCCGTAAGCTCGCGTGCGGCCGCCAGATATCCCTCCGGCAGGTCGACGACACCCGCCTCGCCCTGGATCGGCTCCACCACGAGCGCCGCGACGTCGTCACCCATCGCATGCTCGAGCGCTTCGATCGTCGGGGCGATGTGCTCGACGCCCGCCACCATGGGCAGGAACGGCTCCTGCATCGCGGGCTTCCCGGTGAGCGCGAGCGTTCCCATCGTGCGCCCGTGGAAGGCGTTCTCCAGGGTGAGGATGCGCAGCCGTGCGGGACGTCCATCTCGCGCCGCACCGTGGAGCCGCGCCAGCTTGAAGGCGGCCTCGTTCGCCTCCGCACCGGAATTGGCGAAGTAGACGCGTCCGCTCGGCCCGGTCCCCGCGAGATCCTTGAGCTTGGCGGCCAGGGCGAGCTGAGGCGGCGTGGCGAAGTAATTCGACACATGAGCGAGCGTCGCCGCCTGAGTGGCGACGGCATCCACGAAGACGGGATGCGCGTGCCCGAGGGAGTTGACGGCGATCCCCGCCAGGAAGTCGAGATATCGCGTACCGTGCTCGTCCCAGACGTACGCCCCCTCCCCTCGGACGAAGAGCGCGAAGCGATCTCCCGCGTTCCGGATCAGATCGCGTCCCGCGTCATCCCGCCACGTCGCCGTCCCGGTCATCCGTCCACCACCTCGGTTCCGATTCCCTTGTTCGTGAAGATCTCCACCAGCACCGAATGCGGCACCCGGCCGTCGATGATCGCCGCCGTCTCGACGCCGCCCTGCACTGCGTGCAGACACGCCGTCATCTTCGGGATCATCCCCGACTCGAGGGTGGGCAGCAGTTCGGTGAGCTCGGTCGAGGTCAGGTGCGACACGAGGGAGTCGCGGTTCGGCCAGTCGGCGTAGAGCCCGGCGACATCGGTGAGCACGACCAGCTTCGCCGCCCCGAGCGCCACGGCGAGGGCGGACGCTGCCGCATCCGCATTGACGTTGAGCGAATGCCCGGGGTTGTCGCTGTCCGGGGCGATGCTCGAGACCACCGGGATCCGGCCGGCCTCGAGCTGGTCGAGCACCGGCTGCGGGTCCACGCTCACCACGTCGCCGACGCGCCCGAGGTCGTGTTCCACCCCGTCGAGCATCACGCCGCGACGTCGCCCGGTGAACAGGCCCGCGTCCTCTCCGGACAGGCCGGTGGCGAGGGGCCCGTGGGCGTTGATCTTGGCCACCAGCTGAGGGTTGATCTGGCCGGTCAGCACCATCCGCACCACCGAGATCGCTTCGGTCGTCGTGACGCGATAGCCGCCCTTGAACTCGCTCGGGATCGCGAGGCGGTCGAGCATCGAGGAGATCTGCGGGCCTCCGCCGTGCACGATCACCGGCTTCACGCCGACGTAGCGCAGATAGGCGACGTCGGCGGCGAAGGCCTCCTGCAACTCGTCGGAGACCATGGCATTCCCGCCGTACTTGATGACCACCGTCTGGTCGCGGAAGCGCTGCAGCCACGGCAGCGACTCGATCATCGCCTCCACGCGCGCGCTGGCAGCGGTCGGGTCGGTGTCCTGGATGTCGGTCATGAGGAGTACGCGCTGTTCTCGTGGACGTAATCGTGGGTGAGGTCGTTGGTGTAGATCGTCGCGAAGGCGTCGCCGACCTTCAGATCGATCAGGACATGGGTGGCGCGCGGCGACAGGTCGACGTCTTCACGCGGCCGGTCGGGGCCGCCGGAGGTGCATACGCGCACACCGTTCATCGACACGTCCACGTCGTAGGGGTCGAACGCGGCATCGGTGGTGCCGATCGCGGCGAGCACGCGCCCCCAGTTCGGGTCCTTGCCGAAGACGGCGGCCTTGAACAGGTTGTTGCGAGCGACCGAGCGACCCACCTCGACGGCGTCGTCTTCGGAGACGGCACCGACGACCTCGATCGTGATGTCGTGGCTCGCCCCCTCCGCATCGGACTGCAGCTGGATCGCGAGGTCGGTGCACACGTCGATGAGCGCGGCGCGGAACGCATCGGGCTCCGGCGTGATCCCGGATGCGCCGCTCGCCATGAGGGTCACCTGGTCGTTGGTGGACATGCAGCCGTCGGAATCGAGCCGATCGAAGCTCACTCGGGTGGCCGCGCGCAGGTGCGCATCCGCCTCGGCCGGGGTCACGATGGCGTCGGTCGTCACGACGACGAGCATCGTCGCCAGGCCCGGTGCGAGCATCCCCGCCCCTTTCGCCATGGCACCGATCGTCCAGCCGTCGACGGAGCGGACCGACCGCTTCGCCCGCGAGTCCGTCGTCATGATCGCAAGCGCGGCGTCTTCTCCGCCGTCTGTGGACAGCGCGGCGATCGCCTTCTCGGTCCCTTCGAGCACTTTGCCGCGGAAGACGGCGTCGCCGGTGCCGATGAGCCCGGTCGAGCACACCACCACGTCGCCGGCGCCGATCTCGAGCAGTTCCGCGGCCTTCTCGGCGGTCTGATGCGTGGTCTGGAACCCGAAGCTGCCGGTGAAGCAGTTCGCCCCGCCGGAGTTGAGAACGATCGCCGCGATCGCCCCGTCCTTCACGACCTGCTCGGACCACAGGATCGGGTTGGCCTTCGCGCGATTGGACGTGAAGACGGCCGCGCCCGCGGTGAGCGGGCCACGATTGACGACCACCGCGACGTCCGGCTTGCCGGTGGACTTCAGACCGACCGCGACGCCGGCCGCTTCGAATCCCTGGGGGGCGGTGACGCTCACGGTGCCACTCCGTTCACGGTGAGGGCTCGGTCCTCGGGGAGTCCGAGCGCGATGTTCATGGACTGGACAGCGGCACCGGCGGTGCCCTTGACGAGGTTGTCCACCGCGGTGATGACCACCACGCGGTTGGCCGCGCGATCGACCGCGAGGCCGATCAGCGCCGTGTTCGCGCCGATGACATCGGCCGTGCGGGGGAAGGAGCCGGCGGGCAGCAGCTGGACGAAGGTCTCGTCCGCGTAGGCCTCTTCCCACGCGTCGCGGATCCGCGCATCCGTCACGCCCGGCGCGATCGGCGCCGTCGAGGTGGCGAGGATCCCGCGCGCCATCGGCACGAGGACGGGCGTGAAGGAGATGCCGACGGCGCGATCGTCGGAGATCGAGCCCGATGTCGGAGAATTCGGCGCGATCCCTCCGACATCAGCGCGATTCTCCGACATCGCCGCGGTCAGCGCCTGCCGGATCTCCGGGATGTGGCGGTGCGTGCCGCCGACGGCATACGGGTTCGCCGTGCCCAGGATCTCCGCCGCCAGCAGATTCGTCTTCATCGCCTTGCCCGCTCCCGACGGTCCGACGGCGAGCACGCTCACGATGTCGGACGGATCGATGACCCCGGCCGCGACACCCGGCGCGAGGCTCAGGCTCACGGTCGACGCGTTGCAGCCGGGTGCGGCGATGCGGGTCGCGTCGACGAGCCGGTCGCGCTGCTTTCCGCCGTCGACGATCAGCTCCGGCACGCCATAGGTCCACGGCTCATGGAAATCGCCCCCGTAGAAGGCGTTCCACGCATCCCTCGAGGCGAGTCGATGGTCAGCGCCCGCGTCGATCACCAGCGGCGTCTCCGCGAGCGCATCCGTGTACTGTCCCGACTGCCCATGGGGCAATGCCAGGACGACGACGTCATGCCCGGCGAGCACCTCGGGGGTCGTCTGCTGGATCGTCAGATGCGCCAGCGAGCGCAGGTGCGGCTGGTGCTGGACCAGAGGCTGCCCCGCGGTCGAATGCGCCGTCACGGTGCGGATCTCCACGTCGGGATGGGCGGCCAGGAGCCGGAGGATCTCACCGCCGGCATAGCCGGATGCGCCGGAGACGGCGACCGAATAGGTCATGCGTTCCACCTTAGTTTCGAAGGAGTCGGAGCCTGAAGGCGGCGACACCCGCCGGCCCAACCGGACCGCGTGCGGGGTCGCCTAGAGTCGGCGGCCGCGACGGAGCGAACCGAGGTGGCGTCGGTGCGACGCGGTGCCCGCGACGAGCACCGGGCCCGTGAGGGGCGCCGTCGGGACCGAGGCTGCCGGAAGCATGGGGCTGACGATAGTCGCAGCCTCGCGCGACCCGCAAATCGTGTCGCCGCGGCGGCATGCGGACTCAGTCGCGGATGACGGCGCCGTGACGGCGGCCTGCCATCGTCACTCCGGCGAGCTTCGCCTCGGTCGCCTCCGCCGCCGTCAGGGTGCGGTCGGCCGCCCGGAAGCGCATCGCGAAGGTCAGGCTCTTGCGTCCGTGCTCGATTCCCGCGCCCCGGTAGTCGTCGACGAGGTGGAGGTGCTCGAGAAGCTCCCCTGCCCCTTCCCTCAGCGCCGAGGCCACATCCGCCGCCGGCACATCGGCGGAGACGACGAGGGAGACATCCTGCGTGGCAGCGGGATACGTCGACAGCGACCCGACGACCACACGATCGCCCGCGAGTTCGAGCACGAGGTCGAGGTCGACCTCGGCGACCACCACACGGCCGGGCAGATCCGCGGCTGCGGCGACGTCCGGCAGCAGCTCGCCGACATAGCCGACGGTCTCCCCTCGCACGTCGAGCGTTCCGGTGCGTCCGGGATGCAACGCCGCGCGCGTTCCCTGCGTCACGCGGATGTCGACACCGGCCGCCAGCCCTACCGTTCGCACGGCGTCGAGGGCGTCGGCGAGGTCAGCGGCACGTGCCGGCTCCCCCGGCTGCTTGGCGATCAGAGAGCCGGTGAGCAGCACCGCGACGTGACGGCGCTGCGGCGGGATCGCGTCATCGAGTTCCGCGAGGGTCGCCGCCGACGGACGCACCGCGGGAGGCGGAACGTGCGGCGTGCCGTAGACCACCCCGGAACGAGGGAGGAAGACGGTCCCGGACTCGTAGAGCGCGAGGTCGGTGAGTCCGCGCGACACGTTCCGGTGCGCGACCTGCACGAGGCCCGGAACGAGCGAACGTCGCAGGAACGGCGCCTGACCGTCCAGCGGATTCGCCAGGCGGATGCTGGGCAGGTGCTCACCGCTCGCCGAGCCGTGCAGGTCGTTCTGCTCCTCGGTGGTGAACGGGAACGAGGGCGTCTCGACGTAGCCGGCCGCGGCGAGCGCGTTCGACACGCGGCGACGACCGCGCTGCGCCGCCGTGAGGCCCCGGCCGGACGGCGGCACCGGCACTTCCGACGGAATCCGGTCGTATCCGGTGATCCGGGCGACCTCCTCGGCGAGCGTCCAGGTGTCGGTGAGGTCGGGACGCCATGTGGGCGCGACGACGGTCCACCCCTGCTCGGTGGCGGCGACGGCGCATCCGATCATCTCGAGCGAGGCGACGATCTCGTCGTCCGAGTACTCGACCCCGATGAGCCCCGCGACGAAGCCGGTCGGCAGGTCGATGGAGGTGCGGACCAGGTCCGAGCCCACGGCCCCGCCGACGCGCTCGTCGGTGCCGCCCGCGAGTTCGACCATGAGGTCCACCACCCGCTGGGCTGCCACATAGGGCAGGCCGGGGTCGACGCCGCGCTCGAAGCGCCGCGACGCCTCGCTGGGAAGCTTGTGCCGTCGCGCCGTGCGCGCGATCGTGATCGGCTCGAACACGGCGGCCTCGACGAGCACATTGCGCGTCGAGGCGCCCATCTCCGTGGTTCCGCCGCCCATGACGCCGGCGAGGCCGATGGGTCCGGACTCATCGGTGATGAGGAGATCCTCGACATCGAGGTCACGCAGCTTGCCGTCGAGGGTCTGCAGCTTCTCCCCCGCAGTCGCACGGCGCACGGTGATGCCGCCGGTGAGCGCATCGAGGTCGTAGCCGTGGATCGGCGTGCCGAGCTCCAGCATCACGTAGTTGGTGATGTCGATGAGGATGCCGAGCGAACGCACGCCCGCAAGCGTGAGCCGGGCGATCATCCACGACGGGGTGGGCTTGGTGGGGTCGAGGTCGCGCACGACGCGAGCGACGAATTCCGTCGCTCCCACGCGCCCCCGAACCGGTGCGCGGTCGTCGACGGCCACGGAGAACTCGTGTCGATCGATGCGCACGTCGGCGGCATCGCGTGCCGCCGGGTCGCGGAACACCGCGCCGGTCGCGTGCGAATACTCCCGCGCCACGCCGCGAAGGGACAGCGCGTAGCCGCGGTCGGGGGTGACGTTGATCTCCACGGCGACGTCGTCGAGGCCGAGCAGACCGATCGCGTCGGTGCCTGCGGGCGCGTCGATGCCGATCTCGACCAGGCGCAGGATGCCGTCGCTCTCCTCGCCGAGGCCGAGCTCCTTCGCCGACGCGATCATGCCGTCCGACACGTGACCGTAGGTCTTGCGCGCGGCGATCGGGAAGGGGCCAGGCAGGACGGATCCGGGGAGGGTCACGACGACCTTGTCACCGGCGAAGAAGTTGCCCGCACCGCACACGATCCCGCGCACGCCGTCGCCGACGTCGACCTGGCACCAGCGGATGGTCTTGCCGTTCTTCTGCGGCTCCTCGACGAACTCCAGCACCTCGCCGACGACGATGGGTCCGGAGAGCTCGAACCGATGCACGTCCTCCTCCTCGAACCCGACGGCGACCAGAGCCGCGAGAACGTCCTCGGGCGTGGACTCGGCGGCGACGTCGACGTACTCACGCAGCCATGACAGGGGGACGCGCATCAGACCACCATTCCGAACTGCTCGCTGAAGCGCACATCGCCCTCGGCCATGTCGCGCATGTCCTTCACGTCGCTGCGGAACATGAGGGTCCGCTCGAAGCCCATGCCGAAGGCGAAGCCCGAGTACTCCTCCGGGTCGATCCCGGCCGCACGCAGCACGTTCGGGTTGACCATTCCGCATCCCCCCCATTCGATCCATCGGGCGCCGCCGGTGAAGGTCGGGTGCCAGAGGTCGAACTCGGCGGACGGTTCGGTGAACGGGAAGTAGTTGGCGCGCATGCGCGTCTTGGCCTCACTGCCGAACAGCACGCGTGCGATGTGGTCGAGCGTTCCCTTGAGGTGCGCCATCGTGATGCCGCGGTCGATGACCAGTCCCTCGAACTGCGAGAAGACGGGAAGGTGCGTGGCATCGAACTCGTCGGCACGGTAGACGCGCCCCGGGGAGAGCACGTAGATCGGGATGTCGCGTTCGAGCATCGACCGCATCTGCACCGGGCTGGTGTGGGTTCGCATCACGAGGTGCCGCTCGAGGGGGTCGACGTAGAAGGAGTCCTGCATCTGCCGCGACGGGTGATCCGGTGCGATGTTCAGCGCGTCGAAGTTGAACCACTCGTGCTCGAGCTCGGGTCCTTCGGCGATCTCCCACCCCATGCCCACGAAGATGTCGGAGATCTCCTCCTGGAGCAGGGTCAGCGGATGGCGCGCGCCGATGCGCGCGCGATGCGCGAGGGCCGTGATGTCGACGCGCTCGGCCTCCAGGCGCGCCGCGGTCTCGGCTTCGACGATCTCGGTCTCTCGTGCGGCGAGCGCCTGCGAGACCTGTCCGCGAGCCTGACCGACGAGCTTGCCGAACTCCGCCTTCTTGTCCTTGGGCACATCGCGCATTCGTGCGTTCAGCCGCGCCAGGGGCGAGCCTTCGCCCGCGTGCGCGGCGCGCACCGCCTTCAGCTCTGCGGAGTCGGGAGCCTCGGCGATGGCGGACAGCGCGGCGGTCACCGCGGCCTCCACCGCCTCGGGGGTGATCTCGGGGGCAACCTCGTCGGACACGAGAGACGAGTCTACCGACGTGGCGCCTCACCCCCGACCCGCAGGACCCTTCGCATACGCGACGCATTCACTTCGGCGTCTGCGACTCCGACAACCGCGCCTTGGCGTTGGCCTCGGCGACCAGGAGTGCCTGATCGGGATCCTCCGGCGTGGATGCTCCCTTCCGCGCCCTGCCGCCCCCGGACGCCGTGCGCCGCGACAGCCATCGCGCGAACCACGACAGGCTCAGGTTGATGGCCAGGTAGAGCACGAGGGTCACCACGAACAGCGAGAACATGTACCGATTGCCGTAGAAGCTGCCCAGATTGTTCATCGTGGTGCGGATGAGCTCGTTGTATCCCACGATGTATCCGAGAGACGTGTCCTTCAGCAGCACGACCAGTTGCGCCACGATGATCGGGAGCATCTGCCGGAACGCCTGCGGGAACTCCACGAGCATCTTCGATTGGAAGTAGCGCATGCCGACGGAGAGCGCCGCCTCACGCTGACCGCGTGGCAGCGCGGCGAGTCCCGCTCGCAGCGCCTCGCCGATGAGGGTGCCGTTGTAGATGATCAGGGCGATCACGACCGCCCAGAACGCACCGGTGGATGCGACGAGGAGGATGAACAGCATCATCAGCAGCACCGGCATGCCGCGGAAGAACTCCAGCAGCCACGCGGTCGGCACGCGGATCCACGCGTGCTCCGAGCTCCGCAGGAGCGAGAAGACGACTCCGAGGGCCACGGCACCGACAGCCGCCACCGCCGCGGCTTGCAGCGTCGCCAGCACCCCTCGCCCGATGAACTGCCACACCTCGGGATCGGTGAAGATGTCCCATCGACTCCCGTCGAACATGCCCGGAAGGGTGATGCCGCCGGATTGACGGGGCGCGGCGAGGATCAGGAAGACCCAGACGGCGAGCGCGATCAGCACCGCCCCCGCGACGACGGAGGCGATCAGCGAGTTGCGACGAGCCTTCGGGCCCGGCGCGTCGAAGAGGACGCTCGATCCGCTCATCGTGACACCACCCATCGCTTCTCGAGCTGGCCGGCCGCGAAGCCGAGCGGCACCGTGATGACGAGGTACAGGGCCGCGGCCACCAGCAGGATCGGGATGACGATGTTGCCGTTGTCGTTCGCGAGCTGCCGGGTCGTGGCGAACAGTTCCACCACGAAGAATCCGCCCGCCACCGAGGTGTTCTTGGTGAGGGCGATGAAGACGTTGATCAGCGGCGGCACCGTCATCCGGAACGCCTGCGGAAGCACCACGAGCGAGACCGTCTGCCGGAATCCGAGCCCGATGCTGCGCGCCGCCTCGGCCTGACCGACGGGCACGCCGTTGATGCCCGAGCGAAGGGCTTCAGCCACGAAGGGCGACGTGTAGTAGGTGAGCGCGACGAAGGCGAGCAGCACGTAGGGGGCACGCACGCCGAGCATCGGCATGACGAAGGCCGTGAAGAAGAACACCAGCGTCAGCGGGGTGTTTCGCGCGATCTCGGTCCACGCCGCGGCGAATCCGCGCAGCACCGGAACCGGCGAGATGCGCATCGCCGCGATCGCGGTGCCGAGCACGAGGGCCAGCACACCCGAGACGACCAGCAGCAGCAGGGTGACGCGGAATCCCTCCCAGAACTCGGGCATGAGCGACCAGAGCTGCTCCATCGGCCCTCCTCTCGATCGGTGGGATGAGGGTGTCCCGCAGGCGAGTGCGGGACACCCTCATCGGGTCAGTAGCGGTCCGGTGTCGGCGGCTCGACGTAGGGCAGCACGGCACCGGCGGTGTCGTTCCACGCCTGCTCGTAGCTGCCGTCGGCGTACGACTCCTCCAGCACGTCGTTGATCCACATGCGGAAGTCCGTGTCATCCAGCGCCAGGCCGATGCCGTAGGGCTCGTCGGTGAACGGCTCGCCCACGACCTTGAACTCGCCCTCGTTCTGCGCGGCGAGGCCGGCCAGGATGACGTTGTCGGTCGACACCGCGACGACCTGACCGTTCCGCAGGGGCTCCAGGCAGTTCGAGTAGGTGTCCGTGAGGACCGGCTCCGCACCGATCTCCTCCAGCATGGCCGCCGGAGTCGACCCCGTCACCGAGCACACCGGCTGCCCGACGAGGTCCTCTTCGCTGGTGATGTCCTCGTTGTCGGCGAGAACGAGGATGGACTGCCCGGCCATGTAGTAGGGCCCGGCGAAAGAGACGACCTCCTTGCGGGCGTCGTTGATCGTGTACGTCGCGACCACGATGTCGACCTGGCCGTTCTCGATGAACGGCTCACGGTTTGCCGACACGGTCTCGACCCACTCGATGTCTTCTTCGGCGATGCCCAGCTGGGCGGCGATGATCTTGCCGATCTCGACGTCGAAGCCCTCGGGTTCGCCGCTGGGACCGACCAGGCCGAACAGCGGCTGGTCGAACTTCGTGCCGATCGTGATGGTGCCGGCCTCGTTGAGCGCCGCCATCGTCGTGCCCTCGTCGAAGGTGACGTCTTCGGCCGGCTCGGGAGCGGCATCGTCACCGGCGGTGTCCCCGCCACCGCAGGCCGTCAGCGCCAAGGCGCCGGCGGCGGCCAGCGCGATGAGCGGGAGTCTCGCTCGCTTCATGTCTCGTCCTTTGCTGTGTGCGGTCGCCGAAGCGACCTCTTCTCGATTCCCGCCCCGCGTCGCGGAGCGGTCCTTTCAGTGCTCGAGGATCTTGGACAGGAAGTCCTTGGCCCTCTCGCTCTGCGGGTTCGTGAAGAACTGCTCGGGTGCGGCTTCTTCGACGATGGCTCCATCGGCCATGAACAGCACGCGGTCTGCGGCCTTGCGTGCGAATCCCATCTCGTGTGTGACGACGATCATGGTCATGCCCTCCTGGGCGAGACCGACCATGACGTCGAGGACCTCGTTGATCATCTCAGGGTCGAGTGCGCTGGTGGGTTCGTCGAGGAGGATGAGCTTGGGATTCATCGCCAGCGAACGGGCGATGGCGACACGCTGCTGCTGGCCACCCGAGAGCTGACTGGGCATCTTGGCCGCCTGATTGGCGACACCCACGCGATCCAGGAGCTCCATCGCCTTCTTCTCGGCATCCTTCTTCTTGAGGCCCCGCACGCGCATCGGACCGAGAGTGACGTTCTCGAGCACCGTCTTGTGGGCGAAGAGATTGAACGACTGGAACACCATGCCGACGTCGGCACGCAGCTTCGCGAGCGCGCGCCCCTCTTCGGGCAGCGGTACGCCGTCGATGGTGATGGTGCCCGAATCGATCGTCTCGAGACGGTTGACGGCGCGACACAGCGTTGACTTCCCGGACCCGCTGGGCCCGATCACGACCACGACCTCGCCGCGGTTGACCACGGTGTTGATGTCGCGCAGCACATGGAGGTCGCCGAAGTGCTTGTCGACGTGGTCGATGACGACGAGCGGCTCACCGCGTCGCACGGTGATGTTCGACGTTCGGGCCGCCGGTGAGGCATCGGATGTCGTCATGGCCTGAACATAGCCCCGGGCGCACCCCCGCTCCAGGGGTGACGCGCGACCTTAACCGAGCTGTAATCGACCCGCGCTGGTCAGATGGCTCAATCGGCGCGCTGCGCGAACGCCGTTTCGTAGAGGCAGACGCTGGCAGCGGTAGCCAGATTGAGCGACTCGGCGCGTCCGTAGATCGGCAGCCGCATCGACATGTCGACCAGCGAGACGGCCTCGTCATGAAGGCCCCGCGCCTCGTTGCCGAAGACCCAGGCGGTCGGTTCGGCGAGGATCTCACGTCGAGCGAGGAAGTCCTCTCCTCCGACGTCGGCGGCGACCACCCGCACGCCGGCGGCGTGAGCGAGCCCGACGACGGTCTCGAGGTCGGTGCCGATGGCGATCGGGAGGTGGAACAGCGAACCGGTCGTCGAACGCACCACCTTCGGGTGGTAAGGATCGACGGTGTTGCCGGTGAGGATGACGGCGTCGGCGCCGACCGCGTCGGCGGCACGGATGATCGTGCCGAGATTGCCAGGGTCGCGCACCTCTTCGCACACCGCCACCAGCCGAGGCGAGCCGGCGAAGATCTCACGGACCGGCGTGGGAGCCTGCCGCGCGACCGCGACGATCCCCTGGGGTGTCACCGTGTCGGCCATCGCGTCGAGCACGGGCTCGGTCGTGTAGACCGGCTCGATTCCGGCGGACGCGGCCGCATCGCGGATGTCGGTGTGCTTCTCCAATGCGGCCGGTGTCGCGAACAGTTCGACGACCGTTCCGGGTTGGAAGGCGAGCGCCTCCCGTGCGGCCTGCGGACCCTCGAGGAGATAGAGCCCCGTCTCTTTGCGTGCGCTGCGCTTGGTGAGCTTCGCCACGGCGCGCACGCGCGGCGACCGGGGGTTCTCGAGCACGCGACCAGTCTAGGGGCGGCGCCCCGCGGCGCCCCGCATCCACCTGCCCGCCCGATGTCGGAGAATCGTGTCGATGTCGGAGGATTCCGACGCGATCATCCGACATCGGGCTGAATCTCCGACGATGCGGCCGCGCGGGGCGGGGCACGGGATGCCGAAAGGGCGCCCTCCCGGGGGAGGACGCCCTTTCGAGATAGAGAGCCTTACGCCGTCTTCTTGGCGTTGACGTTCTCGGGCAGCGCCTTCTTGGCGGTCTCGACGAGCGACGCGAACGCGGTCGGCTCGTTCACGGCGAGCTCGGCCAGCATGCGACGGTCGACCTGCACACCCGCGAGGCCGAGACCCTGGATGAAGCGGTTGTAGGTCATGCCGTGCTGACGGCTGGCTGCGTTGATGCGCTGGATCCACAGACGACGGAAGTCGCCCTTGCGCTTGCGACGGTCGCGGTACGCGTAGACGAGCGAGTGGGTGACCTGCTCCTTCGCCTTGCGGTACAGACGCGAGCGCTGACCCCGGTAACCGGAGGCGCGCTCGAGGATGACGCGACGCTTCTTGTGGGCGTTGACGGCCCGCTTGACTCTAGCCATTTCGTTTCGTTCCTATTCGTGCACGGGCCGCGTCAGCGACCGAGAAGCTTCTTGGCCTGCTTGGTGTCGGCCGTCGACAGCACCTGGTCCTGGTTCAGACGGCGGGTGCGACGGCTCGACTTTCCCTCGAGGTTGTGGCGCATTCCGGCCTGCTGCTTCTTGAGCTTGCCGCTGCCGGTGATCTTGAAGCGCTTCTTGGCACCCGAGTGGGTCTTCTGCTTCGGCATGTTTCTTCCTTCGTGTCTCTTCCCGCTCGGGCGGGAACGGGGTCCCGACGGAGCGGGAGTCTGGGCAGCGTTACTGCGCCGGGGCGGTGTCGCCGTCGGCGCTGGTGCGCGATGCGCGCGAGGCTTCCTTGTTCGCGGCGCGCTGAGCGTTCTGCTCCGCCTTCGCCTCGGACTTGTTCTTGTGCGGGGCGATCACCATCGTCATGTTGCGGCCGTCCTGCGTCGGGTTGACCTCGACGGTGCCGAACTCGGCGACGTCTTCGGCGAACTTGCGGAGCAGTCGCACGCCCTGCTCCGGACGCGACTGCTCGCGCCCGCGGAACAGGATCATGGCCTTCACCTTGTCACCGGCCTGGAGGAAGCCCTCGGCGCGCTTGAGCTTGGTGATGTAGTCGTGCGCCTCGATCTTCAGTCGGAACCGGACCTCCTTGAGGACCGTGTTCGCCTGATTGCGACGCGCCTCCTTGGCCTTCTGCGCAGCCTCGTACTTGAACTTGCCGTAGTCCATGATCTTGACCACGGGCGGCTTGGAGTTGGGCGCGACCTCGACCAGGTCGAGATCCGCCTCCTGAGCCAGACGCTGCGCAACCTCGATGCGGACGACGCCGACCTGCTCGCCGTTGGGGCCGACGAGACGGACCTCAGGCACGCGGATGCGCTCGTTGGTGCGGGGATCGCTGATGCGGAACTCCTCTTCGTGCGGGTGGTGGCCACCGCGACACGGTATGTCGCGGGCGGAAGAGTCCCCATTCCACCCGACGCGGCGTCCGAACGCCGACATCGCGCACCCGTACCTCGGCCGACATGCATGTCTCCGGGTCGACTCCGACATGGTGTCGCCGGAGCGGAGTGCGTGGACCCGGTAGCCTGGAGCGGCAAGCGCGGGTGGGATGTGATCCTCTTTCGTTCCAGAGCACAGTGCTCTGAAGCCCGCTGAAGTCTACCAGAAAGCACCACGTGTCCACGATTCCCCCCGACCACGGCCACGCAGAAGACGAACGTCACGCTCGGTGGGCCTCTCAGGAAGCCGCCGCCGAGTCGGCGACCCGCGACATCGCGGATGTCCCCGCGGTCGAGGTGATCACCACCGCCGCGGTGCATCTGATGAGCGCGGCCGCCGTGAAGGTCGGACTCGCCGACGACCCCGACACGCAGAAGGATCTGGACGAGGCCCGCAAGCTCATCAACGCCCTCGCCGGGCTCATCACCGCCGGCGCCCCCGAGATCAGCGACATGCACGCGCGGTCCCTCCGCGACGGACTGCGCTCGGTGCAACTCGCCTTCCGCGAGGCATCGACGATTCCCGACCCCATCGGCAAGGGGCCGGGCGAGAAATGGACCGGACCGGTCAGCTGAGCGGCTCCGAGCGCACGAGCTTCACGGCGAGCGAGTCCACCAGCACGGCGACGCGGTCATCCGCGGCCCATCGTCTCGCCAGGCGTGCGAGGACGGCATCGAGCTGCGACTGATCGAGTCCGGCAGCCACGTGCAGGCGCACGATCAGCTCGGGCCCCCGTCCACGTGCCTCGGGGTCGCCGGGTTCGAGTGCGAGGTCGATGATGGCCAGCTCCCCGCCGACGCTCTCGTTGAGTCCGGCCGCCACCTCGGGCGAGCGATGACTCGGCTCCCACTGCTGCGACTGGGCGATCGCCCAGACCGCCGGACGACGGATGACGAACTCGGTCTCCGAGCCGGGATCGATGACGATGAGGTCGGTGTCGTCCGCCGATGCCGCCAGTGCGGTCCTGATGCCCTCCGCGGGCACCGGACGCGCCTGCGCATCCCACACCCGCATGGTGTCGACCGACGTGAAGACCGGAAGCACGTGTCGCCCGTCCGGTGCGGCGACCGTGACGATCGACAGCTCCTGCGTCTTGTCGACCGCGAGTCCGTGTGCACCGACCGCGTCGCCGTCACCGTCGCCCTTCTGCGCGATGAGGGGGATCAGCAGACGGGCTCTCCGGTACGCGTCGACGACCTGCACCTCGGAGCCTTCGCCCGCCCGGAAGTCCCGCAGCGCCCGCTCGAGAGCAGGATCAGCACGGCCGTCGTCAGCGGCGTGGGGATTGTCGGAGAAGCGGCGTCCCTCCCACGGGACTCCCGCCGAGTCCGAGCCGCCGTCGGGCTGCGCGGGATCAGCGCCCGGCGACATCCAGCGCCTCAGCGAGGGTGAAGTTCCCCGCATAGAGGGCCTTGCCGACGATCGCACCCTCGACGCCGAGGGGCACGAGCTCTCGGAGAGCGGCGATGTCGTCGAGGCTCGAGATGCCTCCCGACGCCACGACGGGCTTCGGGGTGCGCGTCACCATTTCGCGAAGCAGCTCGGTGTTCGGGCCCTGCAGGGTGCCGTCCTTCGTGACGTCCGTCACGACGTAGCGACTGCATCCGGCTGACTCGAGGCGATCGAGCACCGTCCACAGGTCACCGCCTTCGCGGGTCCAGCCCCGCGCGGCGAGCGTCGTACCACGCACATCCAGGCCGACGGCGATGAGGTCGCCGTAGCGGCCGATCACGTCAGCCGCCCACTCGGGGTTCTCCAGCGCGGCGGTCCCGAGGTTCACGCGCGAGGCGCCGCTTTCGAGAGCCGCCTCCAGCGAGGCATCGTCGCGGATGCCGCCGGACAGCTCGACCTGAACACCGCGCACCGACTTGATCACCTTGCGCATGATGCCGGCATTGCTGCCCCGGCCGAAGGCCGCATCCAGGTCGACGAGATGGATCCACTGCGCCCCCTGGCGCGCCCAGTCGGTCGCGGCGTCGACGGGGTCGCCGTAGTTCGTCTCCGAACCGGCCTCACCCTGCGTGAGTCGAACGGCCTTTCCCCCGGCGACGTCCACCGCGGGAAGCAGAACAAGCTGGGGCGTTGATGCGAAATCGTTCATAGCTCCTCGTGCGTCTCGGCACCGGATCCGGGCGGCCGGGCGCAGGCACGGATTCAGAGGTTAGTCGGCGCCAGCCCGTCGATCCAATTGGCGAGCAGCCGGATGCCGGCCTCCCCCGACTTCTCGGGGTGGAACTGCGTCGCCGAGAGCGGCCCGTTCTCCACGGCGGCAAGGAAGGGCACGCCGTGTTCGCTCCAGGTCAAGACCGGTTCAGCGAGGGGGCGCTGCGTCTGCATCGTCCAGTGCTGGGCGGCGAACGAGTGCACGAAGTAGAACCGCTCGTTCTCGATTCCGCGGAACAGGCGACTGCCGGCCCCCGACGCGACGGTGTTCCATCCCATGTGCGGAAGGACAGGAGCATCCAACTCGGTGACCGCGCCCGGCCACTCGCCCAGTCCCGGAGTGTCCGCGCCCCGCTCCACACCGTGTTCGAAGAGGACCTGCATCCCCACGCAGATCCCCAGCACGGGCCTACCGCCGGCCAGACGTCGTCCGATGAGCTCGTCGCCGCAGCGCGAGCGCAGTGCGGCGACGACCGCCTCGAAGGCGCCGACGCCGGGCACCACGAGTCCGTCCGCGTCTTGGATCAGCCCGCGGTCGGCCGTCAGCCGCGCGTCGGCTCCGGCAGCGACGAGAGCCTTGACCGCGGAATGGACGTTCCCGGATCCGTAGTCGAGAACGGCGACGAGGGGCCGGTCGGTCACAGGGCGCCCTTCGTGCTCGGCACGCCGTCGACGAGTGGATCGAGCGCTTTCGCCTGGCGGAAGGCACGCGCGAATGCCTTGTATTCCGCCTCGGCGATGTGGTGAGGGTCCCGGCCGCCCAGCACCCTTACGTGGACGGTCAGCGCCGCCTGGAAGGACAGCGCCTCGAAGGTGTGGCGCACCAACGACCCCGTGAAGTGGCCGCCGATGAGGTGGTGTTCGAAACCGGCCGGCTCGCCCGTGTGCACGAGGTAGGGCCGCCCACTGATGTCGACCACTGCCTGGGCGAGGGCTTCGTCGAGCGGGACGAGCGCATCCCCGTAGCGGCTGATGCCGGCCTTGTCGCCGAGAGCCTGCCGGATCGCCTGCCCGAGCACGATCGCGACGTCTTCGACCGTGTGGTGTGCGTCGATGTCGGTGTCGCCCGACGCGCGAACCGTGAGGTCGGTGAGCGAGTGCTTCGCGAACGCGGTCAGCATGTGGTCGTAGAACGGCACCGACGTGTCGATGCTGCTGCGCCCCGTGCCGTCGAGGTCGAGCTGGAGCTCGACCGTCGACTCGCTGGTCGATCGGGTGAGCGAGGCGGTGCGGGTCATGACGTCGATCCTAACGACGCCAGCGCATCCAGGAACGCGGTCGTCTCCGCCTCTGTTCCTGCCGTGACGCGGAGGTGGTGCGGGATGCCCACGTCCCTGATGAGGATGCCGCGGTCGTAGAGGGCACCGAACGTCGCCGCCGGGTCCTCGACTCCCCCGAACAGGACGAAGTTCGTCCACGACGGGTGCGGCTGGTAGCCGAGCGCCTCGAGGGTGGCGGAGATGCGGTCGCGCTGCGCGACGATCTCGTCGACCATGCCGAGCATGACCGGCGCGTGACGCAGCGCCGCGAGCGCGGCGGCCTGCGTGATGGCACTCAGGTGGTACGGCAGGCGCACCAGACGCAGAGCGTCCACGACCGCGGGGTCGGCAGCGAGGTAACCCACGCGAGCTCCGGCGAAGGCGAATGCCTTCGACATCGTGCGCGACACGATCAGTCGCTCGCGCCCGGGGAGCAGGGTGATCGCTGATGGCTCGTCGTGAGGCGCGAACTCCTGGTACGCCTCGTCGACCACGACCATCGCCCGGCTCGCGTCGTAGACCGCTGCGATCACGTCAAGTGGCAGCGGCGTGCCCGTCGGGTTGTTCGGGGCGCACAGGAACACCACATCCGGATCGGCTGCTGCGACCTGGTCGGCCGCCGAATCGGCGGTCACCGAGAAGTCGTCTTCGCGCGTTCCCGCGACCCAGGCAGCACCGGTCGCTCGCGTCAGCAGCGGGTACATCGAGTAGGTGGGCGCGAAGCCGAACGCCGTCCTCCCCGGTCCAGCGAAGGCCTGGAGCACGTGCTGAAGCACCTCGTTGGAACCGTTGGCGGCCCACATCTGCTCAGGAAGCAGCCCTTCACCCAGGTAATCCGCGAACGCCTCGCGAAGCGGCAGGAACTCGCGATCGGGGTATCGGTTGACGTCCCGAAGCGCCAATGCGATCGCATCGAGGATGTCGGCGGCGATCTCATCCGGCACGGGATGGGTGTTCTCGTTCACGTTCAGCGCAACCGGAAGCGGTGCCTGAGGCGCACCGTACGGAGTCATTCCGCGCAGATCGTCACGGAGAGGAAGGTCGTCGAGGCGAGCGGTCACCCCTCCCATGGTACGGGCGCGCTTCGCCCGGCGGTCTACGGTGCCGTGTCGTAGCGCGCAGGGATGGCCAGCTCCTGACCAGCCGAGACATCGACACCGTCGAGAGCATTCAGGCGCGCGATGTCGTCAACGACGTCTCGAGGATCGCTCTCCGGTGCCACGCGCTCCGCGATCGCCCAGAGCGATTCACCTGCACTCACGACGACCGTGGAGAACGAGGCAGCGTCGCCGGCGTCATCGCGCGACGCGAGCGCGCTGCCGCCACTGATGACCGCGACCGCCACGCATGCGGCGGCGGGCAGTGCCGCCGCGGCGGCAAGAACGCGACGGCCGCGCACGGTCATGCGCAGGCGGGTGCGGTGGTGCGGCGTGATGCTGATCGCGGTCATCTCTCCTCCTTCTCGGCGAGAGGTTCGCATCGCTGAACTCGGCCGGGAGCCGGCGATGCGAACCTCTCTTCCGAAGCTATCTTCGATCTCGTAAGCTGTCAAGCGGGCCGACCGGTGGACTTCTCTCGAACACGACACGCGGAGCGCTTGCAGACCGTGTCGGACGAGGGCGGATACCGTTTCGATGAGCAGAGCCCATCACCGACCTCCGACATTCGAAGGCCGGTGCCCCTCGGACGACGAGGGGTGAGGAGACAGGAGCACGAGATGACCGAGCCGACGAGCCGCGCGCGACCCCAGACACGGCGGCGCCGCAGCCTCAGCGACAAGCAGCTCGCGATCCTCGAAGTGATCCAGCGATCGATCGCACGGCACGGGTACCCGCCGAGCATGCGTGAGATCGGCGACGCGGTCGGGCTGAAGTCGTTGTCGAGCGTGACGCATCAGCTGAATCAGCTGGAGCTGAGCGGCTACCTGCGCCGCGATGCCGGCAAGACTCGCGCGATGGAGGTCCTCATCGACCTCCCCGGCGCGAGCACGGAAAGCCCCGCCGACGCGGCGCCCCCCGTGGGCGATGCCGCGATGGTCCCCCTCGTCGGGCGCATCGCCGCCGGGGTGCCGATCACCGCCGATCAGCAGATCGACGAGGTCTTCCCGCTGCCGAGGCAGCTGGTCGGCAAGGGCGACCTGTTCATGCTCAAGGTGTCCGGCGAGTCGATGATCGACGCGGCCATCTGCGACGGCGACTGGGTCGTAGTGCGCTCGCAGCCGACGGCCGAGAACGGCGACATCGTCGCCGCGATGCTCGACGGGGAGGCGACCGTCAAGACCTTCCGCCAGCGCGACGGTCACGTGTGGCTGCTGCCGCGGAACTCCGCGTTCGAGCCGATCCTCGGGGACGAGGCCGTCGTGCTCGGCAAAGTCGTGGCGGTGATGCGCGCCGTCTGACGGCCGTCTCCTCAGCCGGCCAGCGCACCGCGCGTGCAACAACTCAGGCTGTGCTGGCGATTCTGGTGCCGTGGCGGCATCCCGATGGTGTCTCAGCCTGAGTCGGGTCCGCAGGAGGCCGAGTAGGACGGAACTCGCACGCCGACGCCTCACCTCGCACGAGGCCAGGATCCAGAGAACGGGCGCCAGAATTCGGGGACGAAGGTGTCCGACCGCTTGAGGGCGTCGGAGAACCTGATCTGGGGCACACGTGCGAACGGGGCGGCGTTCCCGCCACAATGGGGCTGACCCGACAAGAGGGAGCCCTCGCCATGGCCACGACAGACATCACCGATCTCCGCGCGGAGATCGAACGGCTGAAAGCGGAGAACGCCGATCTTCGTTCCCAGGCGTCCTCGGATCTCAGCGGAGAAAGACCTGTCTCAGACCGCGCTGGTCACACCGGATGGTGGCGTGCCCTCATCTCGGCCGTCTGCATCGTGCTCGCCGGCATCCTCGTGCCCGTCTCCGTCCTCGGCACGTGGGCGCGCGCGGAACTCGTGAGCGAGGACGCGTTCGTGCAGACCTTCGGTCCCCTCGCGGACGATCCCGATGTGCAGCAGCTGGTGATCGACCAGGCGTCCACCGCCGTGAACGCGGCCGTCGACGTCGAGGGCATCACGAACGACGTCATCGACGGCGTGCAGAGCCTCGATCTTCCGCCCGCCGCGTCGTCGGCGCTCGACCTCCTCCGGCAGCCCGCCGTCCAGGGCGTGCAGGGCCTCATCGACTCGGCGATCACCGGAGTGGTCCAGTCCGACGCCTTTCCCGAGGTGTGGCGAACGGCTCTCGTCGCCAGCCATCGTGCGCTCGTCGCCGCAGCGACGGGCGACGACTCCACCGCGATCGCGATCGACGACACCGGCGCCCTCGGCATCCAGCTCGGCCCCATCATCGAGGAGCTGAAGTCACGACTGGCCGCGCAGGGTTTCGGCTTCGTCACCTCCATCCCGGCGATCGATCAGACCATCGTCATCGTCCAGGCCGATGGCCTGCTTCTGGTGGGCACCGTCTACAACCTCGCCGTCACAGCGGGCTACTGGATCCCCTTCGTAGCCCTCGGCCTCGCCGCCGTCGGGGTGCTGATCGCGCGCCGACGGTCGACGGCCGTGCTCGGGGTCGGCGTCGCCATCACGATCGGCGCAGGTCTGCTCGCGGTAGCCCTCGCGAGCGCGGGAGCCGTCCTCAGCCTCAACGCACCCGGTCTGGGCATCCCCGCTCGCACTCTGGAGTCGATCTACGACACGGTGATCGGCGCCGTCCGCGATACGGCGGTCGTCCTGACCTTCCTCGGCATCGTCGTCGCCGTGGCGGCGTGGCTGAGCGGCCGTTGGGCGCCGGCGCGGCGCATCCGCTCCGTGGCCGGCTCGCTCACCGCGTCGGCGCGATCGGGACTGCGCAGTCGAGGGCTCGACACGGGCGCCTTCGGGGACGCGATGCATCGCCAGCGCGTGCTCGTGCGCGTCGTCATCCTCGTGCTCGCCGTGCTCGTGCTGTTCGCGCTGCGGCCCCTGACTTTCGGCGACATCGCCCTGGTCATCGTCCTCGCCCTCGCCGTGTGGCTCGTCACCGCCCTGCTCGAGAGATCACCGTCTGATGGCCAGGCGGCCATCGACGCCGACGACGTCCTCGAGGCGGAACCGACGGCCGACGTGGACACGGCGGCCGATGTGGAAAGCGACACGGCGGTCCTTCCCGGCAACGCACCCACACAGCCGTTGCGCTGAGCCCGCAGGGAGGTCACCGCGTCGTACGGTGGGACGGTGACCTCCGAACTCCCCTACGGCTCCTGGCCCTCTCCCATCACCGCCGAGGCGGCCTCCGCGGCGTCGCCCCGGATCGACGGAGCTCGTTTCGTCGGGGAGGACGTGTGGTGGGGCGAGCCCGTTCCGGCCGAAGCCGGTCGCGTCGCCGTACGCCACCGCGGCGACGACGGCGACGTTGAGGATGTGTTGCCCACCCCCTGGAACGCGCGAAGCACCGTGCACGAGTACGGCGGCGGCGCGTGGACCGCCGACGAAGCCGGAACGCTGTTCTTCGTCGAGAAGACGGATCAGCGCGTGTACTCCGTCGTCGACGGGACCGTGCGTCCTCTCACTCCCGTGGCAGGCCACGCGCGCCACGGCGGCCTGGAGTGGCGCGACGGCGTTCTGCTCGCCGTCCGCGAGGAGCACGATCCCGGGCTGACCGTCCCCCGCCGCGCGATCGTCCGCATTCCGGTGGACGGATCAGCCGCGGACGACGACGCCGCGATCGTCGTGCTGGTGAGAGGGAGCGACTTCGTCGCACAGCCCGCGCTCTCCCCCGACGGAACCCACCTCGCCTGGGTGGCCTGGAACCATCCGAACATGCCCTGGGAACGCGCCGAGGTGCGCGTCGGACGCATCGAGGACGGCACTGTAGGCGAATGGACGGCTCCCGTCACCGGCGACCGCTCCGTCCTTCAGCCGCGCTGGCTGGACGAGCAGACCCTGCTGTACCTCGACGACGCGTCCGGTCGGTGGAATCTCATGCGGTGGCGGCTCGGGGACGAGGCCCCGGTCGCTTCGTTCGCCCCCGCCGACGCCGACACCGGAGGCGGACTGTGGGTGCTCGGCCTGTCCTGGTACACCGTTGCGGGTGATCACGTCGTGGCGGTTCGCACGGACGGCGCAGATCACGTGGTGGCGGTCGATCCCGAGACCGGGGCGACCGCGCCGCTGCCGGTCCCTGTCGTCTCGGGGGTCGTGATCGAGGACGCTCGGGGGACGCGGGCGCTCGTCTCCGGCGCGGTGCCCGGAGGTGGGACAGGCGTCTGGAGCGTCGACGCGTCGGACGGGACGATCACCGCGGTGCGCGAATCATCCGCGCCGTGGGCGGACGAATGGACGCCGCGGGCCACGGCTGTCACGGTGGACGGTCCGTCGGGTCCCGTACACGCGTTCGCGTACCCGCCCACCAACCCGGACGTCACCGCCGCCGACGGTGAACGGCCCCCGTACGTCGTCTTCGTCCACGGTGGCCCCACCTCGCATGTCGGTCCGGTCGCCTCCTCGCGGGCCACTTATCTCACCAGCCGCGGCATCGGCGTCCTGGATGTGAACTACGGCGGATCGACCGGATACGGGCGTGCCTACCGCGAGCGCCTGCGCGGGCAGTGGGGCGTCGTCGACGTGGCCGACGTGGTGGCCGCTGCACGGGGACTCATCGACGGCGGACTCGCGGACCCGGACCGCGTCGCGATAGCCGGCGGTTCGGCCGGCGGGTGGACGGTGCTCGGCGCCCTGGTGGCGGGAGACGTCTTCAGCGCCGGCATCTCCCGCTATGGCGTCGGCGATGCCCGCGCCCTCGCCGAAGACACGCATGACTTCGAAGCCCGCTACCTCGACGGTCTGATCGGACCGCTGCCGGAGGCCGAACAGCTCTACATCCAGCGATCCCCGCTGACCCACGCGGAGCGCTTCTCGGCGCCCCTGCTCCTTCTGCAGGGCAGCGAGGACGCGGTCGTGCCTCCCGCCCAGTCCGAAGCCATTCGCGACGCGCTGTCGGCGCGCGGCGTGCCGCACGCATACGTGCTGTACGAGGGCGAGGGACATGGATTCCGGCGTGCGGAGACCATCGTCCACGCGCTGGAGTCGGAGTACGCCTTCCTCGGCGCCGTCTTCGGGTTCGACACCCCGGGGGTCGCCCCGATCGAACTGCAGCGGTGAGCAGCGCCGCCTGCCGACGGTTCGGCGATCGGCCGGTCAGGCGGTGAGGAACGGTGCGAGTCGCGCACCCAGGATCGCCGGCACATGAGCATGGATGGCGGTGCCGTCCGCGACGTGCTCCTGCGTCAGGATGATGCCCGTCTCGTGCACGGCCGAGACGAGGTCGCCGCGGTCGTACGGCACGAGCACGCGAACCTCGACCGGAGGAAGCGGCAGCATCCGCTCGATCCGGGCACGGATCTCGTCCACGCCCTCGCCGGTCCGCGACGAGGCGAACACCGCATCGGGCTCGAGTCCGCGCAGCACCAGCCGCGTGTCGTCATCGATGAGGTCGGCCTTGTTGAACACGACCAGCTCGGGCAGCTCACGCGCACCGACGTCACCGATCACATCCCGCACCGTCGCGAGCTGCGCGGCGGGGTCCGGATGAGCGCCGTCGACCACGTGCAGCACGACGTCGGCCTCACCGACCTCTTCGAGCGTCGAGCGGAACGCCTCGACGAGCTGATGCGGCAGATTGCGCACGAAGCCGACCGTGTCGGTGAACGTGTAGATGCGCCCGTCGGAGGTCTGGGTGCGCCGCACCGTCGCGTCGAGGGTGGCGAAGAGGGCGTTCTCGACCAGCACGCCCGCGCTCGTCAGGCGGTTGAGCAGGCTCGACTTTCCGGCGTTGGTGTATCCGGCGATCGCCACCGACGGCACGGTGTGACGATCGCGCTCGGCGCGCTTGGCGGCCCGGGCGGGCGCGAACGAGGCGATCTGGCGCCGCAATTGCGCCATGCGGGTGCGGATGCGGCGGCGATCGAGCTCGATCTTGGTCTCCCCCGGTCCGCGGGAGCCCATCCCGGCGCCCGCGGCTCCGACCTGGCCTCCGGCCTGGCGGCTCATCGAGTCACCCCATCCACGAAGGCGCGGAAGCAGGTATTCGAGCTGCGCGAGCTCGACCTGCGCCTTTCCCTCGCGGCTCTTGGCGTGCTGGCTGAAGATGTCGAGGATCACCGTCGTGCGGTCGATGACCTTCACCTTCACGACGTCTTCGAGCGCGCGCCGCTGGCTGGGGGCCAGCTCCGTGTCGGCGATCACCGTGTCGGCGCCGACAGCGGCGACGAGGTCGCGGAGCTCCTCGGCCTTGCCTCGACCCAGGTAGGTCGCGGGGTCGGGATGCGGCCGCCGCTGGAGCACGCCGTCGAGGACGACCGCCCCGGCGGTCTCGGCGAGCGCCGCCAGCTCGCGCAGCGAGTTCTCGGCGTCTTCCTGCTCCCCCTGGGGGTGCACCCCGGCGAGGACGACGTTCTCCAGGCGCAACTGGCGGTACTCGACCTCGGTGACGTCTTCGAGTTCGGTCGACAGCCCCGGGACGCGTCGCAGCGCGGCGCGGTCTTCGCGATCCCATTGGTCGCCATCGTCGTCGCCGCGGCCGGCGGTGCGCACATCCTGCAGCGCCTGCGCCCCCGAGAACACCGTGACACCCGACCGCCCGTTCGCCCGCGACAGCACGCGTTCGACGGGGTCGAGCGGTGCGTCGTCGGCCCCGTGCGTCGTGGTGGTATCGGTCATCCTCGCCTTTCGTCATCGTGGCCGGCGGCATCGCAGCGGCCTCTCGTCACACCCGGGGAGCGCTTTCGCGCGCCGAGCGGGCATCGGTGAATTCTAGCTCCCCCTGCGGCTGTCCGCTCCGCTACGCTCGTGCTCCATGGGGAGCGATCACTACTTCACCGCGACTCCCGCAAGTCCCGAGAACCTCCGCACGATCCGCGTGACCCTGGCGGGCCGCGATGTGGATGTCGTGACCGCCGGCGGGGTGTTCAGCCCAGACCACATCGACGCCGGAACGGCGGTTCTCCTCGCCAACACGCCGATGCCGCCTCAGGGCGGCCATCTGCTGGACATCGGCTGCGGGTGGGGGCCGATCTCCCTCAGCATGGCCCTGGAGGCCCCGCACGCGACGGTCTGGGCCGTCGACGTCAACGAGCGCGCGCTCGATCTGACACGCCGGAACGCCGCATCCCTGGGCCTGGAGAACGTCAACGCCGTGACACCCGAGGATGTTCCCGCCGATATCGCGTTCCGGGCGATCCGATCGAACCCGCCGATCAGGGTCGGCAAGGATCAGCTCCACGGGCTGCTCGAGACGTGGATCCCCCGCCTCGACGAGCGCTCCGACGCGCATCTCGTGGTCTCCCGCAACCTCGGGTCGGACTCGCTCCAGCGCTGGCTCGCGGCGACGTTCGAACGGGGCTACAGCGTGCACCGGGTCGCCACCGGCCGCGGGTTCCGGGTGATCAAGGTACGGCGGCGCGGCGCGGCGGCGACCGGCGTCATCCCCCTGCCCTGACGTCCGAACACCGGTGGGCAGCGTGGGCACGCGTGGGCACGAACTCAGGCTGAGCGTCGCCTGGCCGCCCTGATTCGGCGGCAACGTGCGGGGCACGCCCCTCGCAGCCTGAGTCAGGGCACGGCGAGCGGCGGATCAGGGCACGGCGAGCAGCCTGAGTGGCGGCACGGCACGCGGCGTATCAGGCGAGGGTGATCTCGCCGGTGTAGACGAGGGCGGCCGGACCTGAGAGCAGCACGTGCGAGCCGTCGGCGTGCGGCACGAGGCGCAGGCCGAGACGACCGCCGGGGACATCCACGCTCCACTGCTCGGGCGCGCCGGCTCCGGCCCAGTGACGAACGGCGAGCGCGGCGGCGGCGACACCCGTTCCGCAGCTGAGGGTCTCCCCCACGCCCCGTTCGAACACGCGCATCCGGATGCGGCCGACACCGTCGTGGACGAGAGGGTCTTCGGGCACGACGAACTCGACGTTCGCTCCCGCCGGCGGCGCGGGATCGAGGATCGGGGCCACGGTGAGGTCCAGGTCCTGCAGCTCCTCCACCGACGACAGCGCGACGACCACATGGGGGTTGCCGAGGTCGGCGTGCTGACCCGGTCGCGGGACGCTCAGCCCGCGGGCGCGCACGAGCACGTCGTCGTCGTCGACATCCCACCGGCCGAGGTCGACCTCGAATCCGAGGGTGCTGCGCGTCAGGGTCTTCACGCCCGCGCGCGTGCCGATGCGCAGGGGCTCTTCCAGGGACGCCAGGCCGGTGTCGACGAGGTACTTCGCGAACACCCGCGTGCCGTTGCCGCACATCTCGGCCACCGAGCCGTCGGCGTTGCGATAGTCCATGAACCATTCCGCTCCGGAGGCGGCGGCGGCGGCGCCCTCGTCGATCGACGTCGAGCGGATGACGCGCAGCAGGCCGTCTCCTCCGATGCCGAAGCGGCGATCGCACAGGATGGCGACATGGTCGTCGGTGAGATCGAGCGCACCGTCGGGGTCGGCGATCACGACGAAGTCGTTCCCCGTGCCGTGGCCCTTGGTGAACGCGACGGTCTGCGGCATCCTGTCAGTCTACGGGCGCTGCGCCCCGCACGCGCGCGACGGCGTCGCGGGCGGCATCGGGCGCCGGCTCTATCCACGTCAGCGCGTCATAGCGCCGGAACCACGAGACCTGGCGACGGGCGTAGCGCCGCGTGAGGGCCTGGGTCTGCGCGATCGCGTCGCTCTCGCCGACGCGGCCGTCCAGCTGCGCGAGCGCCTGGGCGTAGCCGATCGCGCGACGTGCCGTCACCCCGTCGTCGAGGCCACGCGCCCGCAGCCGCTCCGCCTCCGCCACCAGCCCCTCCGCCCACATCGCCTCGACGCGGCGATCGAGCCGTTCGACGAGTTCGGCACGGTCGACGTGCACGCCGAGGAGCGTCGTCTCCGGATGCCACAGGGACGGCGTCTCCGGCAGCGCGGCACCGTGGGTGCTCTCGCCCTGCATGACGATCTCCAGCGCCCGGACGACCCGACGACCGTTACGGGGATCGATGCGCGCCGCGGTGGCGGGGTCGAGCTCACGCAGCCGCGCGAAGAGGATGCCGGCTCCATACCGGTCGAGGTCGGCCTCCAACTCCGCACGCACGGCGTCGTCGTGGGGCGGAAAACGGAAGTCGAAGACGACGCTCGAGACGTACAGTCCCGATCCGCCGACCAGCACCGCATCCGCACCACGCGCGAAGATGTCGGAGATGGTCTCACGCGCGGTCGGCTGATACCAGGCGACCGCAGCCTCCTCGGTGACATCCAGCACGTCGAAGAGATGGTGCGGGATGCCGCGACGCGCCGACTCGGGAAGCTTCGCCGTCCCGATGTCCATGCCGCGGTAGAGCTGCATGGCGTCGGCGTTGACGATCTCCGCCGGGCGGCCCCGTCCGATCAGCTCCTCGGCGAGATCGAGCGAGAGCGACGTCTTGCCGGTGCCCGTCGCGCCGGCGATCACCCACAGCCGCGCGGCGCTCACCCGCCGATGCGCAGGCTCGGGAGCCCGAGGGAGACCGCCCGGGGACCGTCGCCGGCGGACGTCGCCGGCACACCGCACGATTCGGCCTGCGAACGATCCCAGGCATCCCCTGCGCGCGTTCGGCGGATGCGCAGCGGCTGCCCGTCCGGAGCGTCCGCCAGCAGGTGGAACGGCGCGGCATGCGTCACCGTCACCGACACGACATCGCCGGGCCGCGGAGCCTCGGACCCGCGCGGAACCTCGAAGTGCACGAGGCGGTTGTCTTCGGCGCGGCCGGTGAGGCGGTGCGTCTCCGCGTCCTTCTTGCCCTCACCGGTGGAGACGAGGACCTCGAGTTCGCGACCGAGCTGGGCGTGGTTCTCCTCCAGACTGATGCGTTCCTGCAGGGCGACGAGACGCTCGTAGCGCTCCTGCACGACGGCCTTCGGCAGCTGGTCGGGCATGGTCGCCGCGGGCGTGCCCTCACGGATCGAGTACTGAAAGGTGAAGGCCGATGCGAACCGGGACTGCTCGACGACGCGCATCGTGTCCTCGAAGTCGTCGTCGCTCTCCCCCGGGAAGCCGACGATGATGTCGGTGGAGATGGCCGCGTGCGGGATGCGCTCGCGCACACGGTCGAGGATGCCGAGGAACTTCGAACTGCGATACGAGCGTCGCATCGCCTTGAGGATCCGATCGCTTCCTGACTGCAGTGGCATGTGGAGCTGCGGCATGACCTGGGGCGTCTCGGCCATCGCGTCGATGACGTCGTCGGTGAAGGCCGCCGGGTGCGGGCTGGTGAAACGGATCCGCTCGAGGCCGTCGATCTCCCCCGCGGCGCGAAGCAGCTTGCCGAATGCCTGGCGATCCCCGAACTCGACCCCGTAGGAATTGACATTCTGTCCGAGCAGGGTGACTTCGATGGCCCCGTCGTCGACGAGCATCCGGATCTCGTTCAGGATGTCGCCGGGGCGTCGATCCTTCTCCTTGCCCCGCAGGCTCGGCACGATGCAGAAGGTGCAGGTGTTGTTGCATCCGACGGAGATGGACACCCATCCGCTGTGAACGGCGTCGCGCTTGGTCGGGAGCGTCGACGGGAAGACGTCGAGGGACTCGAGGATCTCGAGCTCGGCCTCGCCGTTGTGACGGGCGCGCTCGAGGAGATTCGGAAGCGAGCCCATGTTGTGGGTTCCGAAGACGACATCCACCCACGGCGCCTTGTCGATCACCGCCTGCTTGTCCATCTGCGCCATGCAGCCGCCCACAGCGATCTGCATGCCCTCGTGGCGGTCCTTGCGTGACTTCAGATGCCCGAGCGTGCCGTAGAGCTTGCCGGCGGCGTTGTCACGCACCGCGCAGGTGTTGATGACGATCACGTCGGCCTCGTCGCCGAGTTCCGCTCTGATGTACCCGGCGCTCTCGAGGGACCCGGAGAGACGCTCGGAATCGTGCACGTTCATCTGGCAGCCGAACGTTCGCACCTCATAGGTGCGAACTCGACCGTCGGCGGTCGTGGCGGCAGGAGAGGGTGCGATCAGCGTCGGCGCGGAGGAGGGCATGGACATGATCTGCTCAGTCTACGATCGCCCACCGCGCGCTGCCTGTGCACATCGCGGATGACGCGCGACGACATGCCTCTGCCATACGTTCCCGTCCCGCACTACTGTGACAGGAAACCAGTAGGAACGACGCAGCGAGGGGACCGCACGGACGCAGGGAGCTCAGTAGTCTGTGATTTCGCTGGATGTCACAGCTGACATGCCGAGGCGCTCGAACGAAGGGGGACACGTGCGGGCAGAGGGCGAACGAACGATCATCGGGGACGACCGGCAACCGGATCGTCTCCTCCGGCACCTGCACGAGGGACGGAGTCTCCTCGTCTTCGGCTCCCGGGGCAGCGGCAAGAGCTATCTGGCTCGCGCGCTCGCCACCCTCGCGGAGGATGCGGGGTGGGATCCGCTGGTGTTGCGAACGGGAGCGGTCTTGTGCACGGTGCCCTTCGGGGCGGCGGACGCCTGCGGGGATAAGCGCCTCGAGGCCCTCCGCGGGACAGGCGATGAGCCGGGCCAGCCGGTCCTGATCGTCGTCGACGACGCTCACCTGCTCGACGAGCAGACGGCGCAGATGCTGGTGCGTGCCGCCTATCGCGGGACGGCGAAGCTCGTTCTCACGGTGACCGTGCCGCGGGCGAGAGCCGCAGGACACATCGCCGCATGCGACCAGCGGATGGCCCTCTTCGAGGACATGTGGAACAACGACCTGGCTGAGCGTGTCGATCTTCATGAGCTGACCGACGCGGACGCCCGCGAGATGGTGCGCGCCCACCCGACTGCAGGGGAGCTCGACGCCGCTGCGCTCGCGCGGTGCGTCGCCCTTGCGGACGGATCCCGTGCTCTCCTCCGCGAGATGCTCGATCGGGCCGTGGACGTCCTTCGCAACGACGCGGACCCCCTCGACGGGCTGCGCGACATCCCCGCGCATGGCCGACTCGGCGATACCATCCGCATGCATGTCACCGACCTCGCCCCCGTGCATCGGATCTGCTTGGCGGTGCTCGGGCACCTTCCGGGCCTGTCCGCCACGGACGCCGCCCGATTCCTGCCGCCCACGGCCGTGCAGGAGCTCGTGGCGGCAGGACTGATCCACGACGACGGGAGGCTCTCGCACGGCCTCACGGCCAACACCGTGCTGGCGCGTGAGGCCGGGCGACAGGTCGATCCCGACTCCGTCGACGCCATCCTCCGTGCGGTGTCCGATCACCTGCTCGCACCCGAGGGGGATTGGTGGAGCAGACCCGCCGCCGCTCACGTCGCCGCTCGATGGCTCCATTCCGGGGGGACTCCCCCGCACACGGTCCCCGACGAGCGTCGCGATCGTGTTGTGCTGGATGCCGCACGCGCCGCGAACGACGCCGGCGATCCCGTCCTGGCGAAGGCCTACCTCGCGATGGCCTCGGACACATCGACGGAGGAGGTCATCCTGGAGAATCGCCACGCGGAGGCGATGCTCGAGCGCAGGCCCATCGACTTCTCCCCCGGCGCTCACGGAATCGCTTCGGCCGACGTCATCCTGCGATTCCTCACCTTGCAGCCGCAGGCGGCGATCGACGCCTGTCCTCGTCCCGATGAATCGGAGACCGCGGTCTCTGCGCGCGCGACGCTCGATGTGACGGCCGCGCAGCGCGCCCTGATGTCGATGCAGTGGCACCGAGCCGAGGCACGGGCCGCCCGAGCCGCACGCGCGTCACCGAACGCGCGGGTGCGACTGGGCTCCGCCCTGACACATGCGATGAGCCTGTCCATGCGCGGATGCGGCAGGGAGGCCGCCCTGGTGTTGACAGACCTCGTCGACGCACACGGGTGGTCAACGATGGCATCCACCGTCGAGACGAGCGATCGTCTCGTCGCCCTGTGCGCGGAGGTCATGTCACGCGCCGTCGCGGGAGAGAGCATCGAGCCGGTCCGCGGCCGTTTCGAGAAGGAAGCGATCCGGGCATCGCGGGAAAACGCTCCGAGCGGTCCGGTGTGGACCGGTTGGGGCGCTGCTCTCATCTACGCCCTGTCGGGAGAAATCGAGCGCGCCCTTCGCGAGATCGCGACCGCCCATCGCCGCTCCGCGCACCTGCCTCGACCGCCGTGGGCCGCGCTCGTGACCCTCACCGTCGCCCGGGAGGCAGCGCTCACCGACCACCCCGACGCAGCTCGCACGCTTGTCGAGTGGGCGACCGGCTCGACAGACGTCTTGCCACTGCTTGTGCGTCACACCGAGCTGATGACGACATCGTGCATCGCGGCTGCCGAAGGCGACATCGTCACGGCGATCGACGAGACCGAGCAAGCCCTCGAGATCGCGGTGAGTTCCGGCGCGGCGCTGCTGGTCGCGGCGGACGGCTTTCAGCGCGCGGTGTTGGGTGGTGCGGACAGTGAGGTTCTGCGACTCCTGCGGGAGACCGCCGAGACGACCGACGCACCGATCGCGACCGCCCTGAGCGATCGAGCCCACGCGCTCGCCCTAGGTGAGCTCTCCTTGAACGACCGCGATGTGATCGCCCTGCTGCGTGCACACCAGGCGACTCCGAAGCGGACGAGTCATGCCGCCGGCTCGTCTCTGTTCCCGGTCTGGACGCCTCTGGCGTCGGACGTTGCACGCGAACCGGTCACGGCGGCGTTGACGCCGCGCGAGCGCGAGATTGCGGAACTCGTCTCCGACGGGCTCAGCAACCGAGCGATAGCCGAACAGCTCTTTCTCTCCATCCGCACCGTGGAGTCGCATGTCTATCAGGCGCGCGCCAAGCTCGGTGCGCGTTCCCGTACCCACCTGGGCACCATCATGCGGCCATGACGACAGCACGCGCCTGCGGCGGCGACGTTCAGGAGAACCTGACGCCTCGTGCGCCACGGTGCTCGTCGAGCGCACGCCGCGCGGCCTCCATCGCGACCGCACCGCCGTATCCCCGGCGCGAGAGCTGCCCGACGAGGCGCCGCAGAGCGACGTCTTGCTCGACGCGGTCAAGCTGCCGAACCTTGGTGCGCGCGAACTCGAGCGCGCGATCGGCGTCGTCGTCAGGCAAACCCGCGAGCGCCGCGTCGACGATGTCACGGGGGATGCGACGCTTCTGCAACGCCATCGCGATCGCGGTACGCCCCTGACCCTTGCGATCGACGGCGATATGGATCAGATGCTCGGCGAGCGACGAATCGTCGAGGTAGCCACGGCGACAGGCATCGTCGATGATCGACGCCGCGAGACCGTCATCGAGTTCGTGCGTCGAGAGAAACGCGCGAGCCTCCGCGATCGACAAGGGCTTGCTCCGAAGCTTGCGGAGAAGCTGCTTCTCGGCGGCGTCGCGGGCATCGTCGGTGACGCCGGCAGCGTGACCGACGGCCTCGGTTTCGTCGGCATCTCGAGAAAGACCCGGATCCGACGTCCAGGTGCGATCCCATCCACCGGCCCTGTCGGGCGGATGCCCACCCGCGGCCGCCGACCCGACCTTGCGCGTCGGGTCAGCGCCACTCTCATGCGACCCGAAGAGGGGTGTAACGGGAGCGAGGTGTCCATCGGCCTCCTCGCCCCCGTCATCGGCGAACCGGACCATCAGGCCGGGCGACGCGCGGCCAACTCATCGGCCGACGCTTCGACGCGGGGCTGGCCGATCCCGAGCTTCTCTTTGATCTTCGTCTCGATGTCTGCCGCGATATCGGCGTTCTTGATCAGGAAGTTCCGGGCGTTCTCTTTGCCCTGGCCGAGCTGCTCACCGTCGTAGGTGTACCAGGCTCCCGATTTCTTGACGATGCCGTGCTCCACGCCGAAATCGATCAGGCTTCCCTCTCGAGAGATACCGACACCGTAGAGAATGTCGAACTCGGCCTGCTTGAACGGCGGGGCCATCTTGTTCTTGACGATCTTCACCCTCGTGCGGTTTCCGACCGCGTCGGAGCCGTCCTTCAGCGTCTCGATGCGACGGATGTCCAGGCGCACGGAGGCGTAGAACTTCAGCGCCTTTCCGCCCGCGGTGGTCTCGGGCGAGCCGAAGAAGACGCCGATCTTCTCACGCAGCTGGTTGATGAAGATCGCGGTGGTCTTGGTGGTGTTGAGCCCACCGGTCAGTTTGCGCAGCGCCTGCGACATCAGACGCGCCTGCAGACCCACGTGGGAATCGCCCATCTCTCCTTCGATCTCGGCCTTCGGCACGAGAGCCGCAACGGAGTCGATGACGACGAGGTCGATGGCACCGGAACGGATCAGCATGTCGGCGATCTCGAGCGCCTGCTCTCCTGTGTCGGGCTGCGACACGAGGAGCGCATCGATGTCGACGCCGAGCTTCTGCGCGTAGTCGGGGTCGAGGGCGTGCTCCGCGTCGATGAACGCGGCGATCCCGCCGACGCGCTGGCAGTTCGCGATGGCGTGCAGGGTCAGCGTCGTCTTACCCGACGACTCCGGTCCGTAGATCTCGATGATGCGCCCGCGGGGAAGCCCGCCGACGCCGAGCGCCACGTCGAGCGCGATCGATCCGGTCGGGATGATCTCGACCGGGGCGCGTTCGTCGCTGCCCAGGCGCATGACCGACCCCTTGCCGAACTGGCGGTCGATCTGGGCGAGAGCCGATTCGAGGGCCTTCTCGCGGTCAGCGGGTGATGGCATGGCGTGCTCCTTATGCTCGCAATCCGTCGCCTGTAGGCTGTCGCGCTCCTCTCCGGCGGATCGGATGCTGCGACAAGGCGTGGGTCGTCTCGATGACGTGGTCCACGGTAGGAGGGGGCTCCGACATCGCGTCGGAGCTCCGGAACCGGCCGGGGATCACCGGGTCGAAACGGCCCGTGTGCAGCACACTACGCCACGATTCGAACACATCTTCGAGGCGTGCGGCGTGTCGTCAGCGACGCGGTTCGAGTCGCCCGACACCGTGCCGTCGCTCCGGCGGAACATTCATCTCGATGCAGAGCGCTATCCACACCTCGCGCGGCGGCACGCCGGCATCCAACGCGGCCGTCGCCGTGCGGTCGCCGATCCCCGGGATGATCAGATCGTCGAGGAGCGCCCCGCCACGGGGACCGAACTCATCGTCGACGGCGCGACGGAATTCACTGCGCCGCATGATCTCCCCCGTGAGGGAGGACGGTCACCGGAGCGTCAACTCGGCGTCGACGGAAGCGACGAGGTCGTCGGGAACCACGTCGGGGAACGTCTGCAGACCCTCGAGCACGGACAGGCGGTCGCCCACCTCGCGCATGATCGTGGAGATCGGCACGTCGAGAGCCTCGGCCAGTGAGGCGAGGATCTCGCTCGAGGCCTCCTTCTGGCCGCGCTCCACCTCACTGAGGTAGCCGAGCGCGACGCTCGCGCGGCTGGCGACCTGGCGGAGGGTCTGCCCCTTCTGCTGACGGAAGTCCCGCAGGACTTCCCCGATCTCCTGACGCACAAGGATCATGTCGGGCCCCTCCTCACTCGTGATTCCGATCGCCGGGTGCACCACAGTACAACACCGTGATATCCAATCTAATCCCGGCCCCTTTGCATGGGGTGGGAATCGCCGAATGTAACCGAAGGGAAACACCAGGCATTCCCGAACGCCCTCGGCGGGCATCCGACTCGCTCAGACGATCGATGTCGCGAGCGCGAGCGCGCGGTCGACGCTTCGCTGACGGATCTGGTCGCGCCCACCCTGCAGCGAGAGCTCTTCGACACGGCGGCCGTTCGGCGTCGCCACGGCGACGTAGACCCGGCCCACGGGAGATTCGCCCTGCGGAGTAGGACCGGCGACGCCCGTCGTCGCCAGGCCCACGTCGGCACCGAGCCGTCGCCGCACGCCCTCGGCCATCGCGGCCGCCACGTCCGGATGAACCGGACCGTGCGCGGCAAGGAGATCGCCGGCGACATCGAGGAGTTCTGCCTTGAGTTCCGTCGCATAGGCCACGACGCCACCGCGCACGACGTCTGATGCTCCCGGCACGGCGGTCAGCTCCGCGCACACCAGTCCGCCGGTGAGCGATTCAGCGGTGGCGAGGGACCATCCTCTCCGCCGCAGCGCCTCGACGAGCGTCGCCGCGTCGTTCGTCGGCGCGTCGTTCATCGGCGGGGTCGGCGCGCTCCGCGCACCTCGGACACCACGTAGTCGACGCCGCTGGCGATCGTGAGGACGAACGCGATCGCCAGCGCGACGCCGTTGACCCAGAAGATCCCGTCGCCGAGCACGGTCCACAGCGGCAGCAGAGCGAGGGCCAGCGCGACGCCCTGTGCCACCGTCTTGAGCTTGCCCATCCAGGCGGCGGCGAGAACATGGTCGCTCACGACGACGAAGCGATAGATCGTGATGCCGATCTCGCGGACCAGGATGACGATCGTCACCCACCACGGAAGCTCACCGAGAATCGAGAGCCCCACGAAGGCGAAGCCGGTCAGCACCTTGTCGGCGATGGGGTCGAGCAGCTTGCCGAGATCGGTCACGATGTCGTTCGCCCGCGCGATGTGTCCGTCCAGACCGTCGGTCGCGATCGCGACGACGAAGAGGACCGCGGCAGCCCAGCGCAGACCACCGTCGGCGCCGTCGTCGGCGAGGAGCATCCACAGGAAGACCGGCGCGCAGAGGATGCGCACGATCGTGATGGCATTGGGGAGCTGACGGGGAACGGCCATGGTCATCATTCTCGCCCGGTCAGGCCCCAGGCATCCTCATCCTCATCCACCTGGACCACCGGCTTGCCCTCGTACTGAGCCTCCAGCGGATCGGCCTCGTAGGGGTCGGCCGGCGCCGCGGAGGGCTTGGGTGTCTCCGCGGGTCCGTCCTCGCCCCGCAGGCGCGCGAGCACCCCCGGGAGCTGTTCGTTGGTGACGAGAACATCGCGGGCCTTCGAGCCCTCGGAGGGCCCGACGATCTCCCGTGACTCGAGCAGGTCCATCAGCCTGCCGGCCTTGGCGAAGCCGACACGCAGCTTGCGCTGGAGCATCGAGGTCGAACCGAACTGGGTCGACACGACCAGCTCGGCTGCCGCCAGGAGGAGCTCGAGGTCGTCGCCGATGTCGGCATCGACCTCCTTCTTCTCCACGGCCGCTTCGACGTCCGAGCGGTACTCGGGGCGAGCCTGATTGGTCACGTGCGAGACGACCTTCTCGATCTCGCTCTCGCTGACCCACGCGCCCTGCACACGGAGGGACTTCGAGGCTCCCATCGGCAGGAAGAGCCCGTCGCCCTGGCCGATGAGCCGATCGGCACCCGGCTGGTCGAGGATGACGCGCGAATCGGTCACGCTCGTGACGGCGAAGGCAAGACGCGACGGCACGTTGGCCTTGATGAGGCCCGTCACGACGTCGACGCTCGGTCGCTGCGTTGCGAGCACGAGGTGGATGCCGCTCGCGCGGGCCAGCTGCGTGATGCGGACGATCGAGTCCTCGACGTCGCGCGGCGCGACCATCATGAGATCGGCGAGCTCATCGACGACGACCAGCAGATAGGGATAGGGCTTCAGCACGCGCTCGCTGCCCTCGGGCAGTTTCACCTCGCCGGCGACGACGGCCTTGTTGAAATCGTCGATGTGGCGGAAGCCGAAGGAGGCGAGGTCGTCGTAACGCATGTCCATCTCCTTCACGACCCACTGCAGCGCCTCGGCCGCCTTCTTGGGATTCGTGATGATGGGCGTGATCAGGTGAGGAACCCCGGTGTAGGAGGTCAGCTCGACCCGTTTCGGGTCGATCAGCACCATGCGCACATCGCTGGGCTTCGCACGCATCAGCAGGCTCGTGATCATGGAGTTCACGAAGCTCGACTTGCCCGACCCGGTGGATCCGGCCACCAGCAGGTGAGGCATCTTCGCGAGGTTGGCCACCACGAAGCCGCCCCCGACGTCCTTGCCGACGCCGATGGTCATCGGATGCGTCGACTGGACGGCTGTCTGCGAACGCAGCACGTCACCGAGGGTGACGATCTCCCGGTCGGTGTTCGGGATCTCGACACCGATCGCGCTCTTGCCCGGGATCGGCGCCAGGATGCGCACCTCGTTCGAGGCGACGGCATAGGCGATGTTGTTGGTGAGCGCGGTGATGCGCTCGACCTTCACGCCCGGGCCGAGCTCGATCTCGTACTGCGTGACGGTCGGGCCGCGCGAGAAGCCGGTGACGGTCGCGTCGACCTTGAACTGTTCGAAAACGCCCGTGATGGCGGCGACGACCGCATCGTTCGCCTCGGAACGCGACTTGTGGGGCGTCCCCTGGGCGAGTGCGGTGACGGACGGCAGGCGATACGGCGCGCTCGGCTGGTCCCGCGGCGCGTCGCCGCCGATGCCGGACAGGCCGGGCAGATCATCATTCGACTCGCTGTCGGCGTCGTCGCGCAGCGACGTCTGCGAGCCCGACGCGGACAGTCCGGCCAGCGACACCGGATCGATGACCTCGGTGACCGCGTCGTCGGCGGGGAGGGGCATCGTCGTCGGCTCCGGTGCCGGCGGCTGGATCGCCTTCTCGAAGCCGCCCTCGGGCGCGCCCGGCGCGAGCAGCTCGGTGAGGTCCTGGGATCCGAGCTCTCCGTCGGCGTCCTTCTCACGGCCGCTCTTGTTCCGCCGCCACCAGGGCACACCATCGTCGGAGCCGTCGCCGTCGGAGCCGTCGCCGTCGTCTGTGAACCGCGGCGATGCCGCCTCGGTGCGCTCGGCGCCGAACATCCACGCATAGAGGTCGCCGAGACGTCGGCCGATGCGGTTCGGCGGGGTCTTGGTCAGGATGAGCACGCTCAGCAGCGTCAGAACGCCGAGCACGATGCATCCGCCGACGTCGGTGAGCAGCATCGCGAGCGGCTCGCCGATCATCCACCCGAAGACGCCGCCGGCGCCGCTCAGGGCCGGGAGCCCCTCACGCGGCTGCGGCCGCCCGCCGGCGATATGGCAGAAACCGGCGATGGTGACCACGAAGAGGCCGAAGCCGATGCCGATACGGCCGTTGTCGTGCACCGAGGACGGGTGGCGGAACATCCACCCCGCGAGGAACACCAGGAGCACCGGCATGACGAACGCGACGCGCCCGACGAGGCCGCCGACGGAGAAGGCGCTGATGGCGGCGCCCGCCTCGGTGCCGATGAAGAACCACTCCACGACCGCACCGATCACCGCAAGGAGGACGAGCAGGAGCGGCAGGCCGTCACGGCGCTGGTCCTTCTCGAGCGTCTCCGGACCGAACGCCCGGAACAGGCCTCCGACCCCGTGGGCGAGTCCCATCCACGCGCGCACGGTCAGAGCCGGCTTGTCCTCGTCTCCCACGTAGCGCGTGGGCGTCGGGTCGGGCTTGCGGGCGCGCGTCGAGGATCCCTTCCCGGGCGCCCGCCCGCGCGAGGTGGAGGTGGAGCTCTTGGCCATGCGATCCACGGTAGGCGAGGGCGCCGACGTTCCCCGGGAGCGACTCGGCGGTGCACAGGCACCGCGCCGCGCGGGCGATTAGGCTCTGCGGGGAGAGTTTCCCGTCCCGCCCATCGAGAGAGAACGAATGGCATCGCGCAGTCTCGGCCTCCGGTCGCATGTGAACTACCTCGTCTACCGCGTCCGCAACCTCAACGCCGGGTCCGTCGTCGAGCGTGCGCGCGAGGTCTCTCGACAGTTCGGCAAGCCCGTCGCGATGGTGGTCGCGGACATGTACTGGCAGGCGGCGTTCCACAAGGTCGGCTTCCAGGACTACGTCGACTACGACTTCGCCATGCTCACCCGCGCCGAGCGCAAGACGTTCATGACGCATCCGATCTCGAACGCGATCTCCCAGAAGTACGACCACCCGGACTACCGGCACCTCTTCCACGACAAGTTCGCGTTCGTGCGCGAGTTCTCCGATCTTCTCGGCCGCGACTGGATGATGCTCGACGCCGGCAACGCGGACGAGCTCGCGGCGTTCATGGCGACGCACCCCACGATCATCACCAAGCGGCAGACCGGCCAGGCGGGCTCGGCCATCACCCGCTACACGATCGACGACGTCGACGACGCTGCGGCCTTCCACCGCGGACTCCTCGAGCGCGGTGAGCTGCTCATCGAGGAGAACATCGTGCAGCACCCCGACCTGGCCGCCGTCTGTCCCGGCACCGTCAACTCGACGCGCATCGCGGCCTTCTTCGACGGTGAGAAGACCCACATCCTCGCCATGGCGCAGAAGTTCGGGCGCGGACAGGCCGCCGACCAGATGGACTTCGGCGGCTTCTACACGATGCTCGACGAGCACGGCAAGGCGATGGGCGACGGATACGACTCGCACGGCCACGTGTGGGAACGACACCCCGACACCGGATTCCCGATCGCCGAGTTCCGCCTGCCGATGCTCGAGGAGGCGCTCGACCTCATCGATCGCGCCGCGCGCGTCGTGCCGCAGGTGCAGTACGTCGGATGGGATGTCGCGATCACCGAGAAGGGTCCCGTGCTCATCGAGGGCAACTGGGGCACGGGTGTCTACGAGATCAAGCCCTCGGTCCTCGGCCGCCGCACCGGTCACCGCCCGCGCTACCGTGAGGTGATCGGCTTTTGACGCCGGCCGGGCTCTCGGTCGAGGTCTCCGAGGGGGCCCTCGTCACCGGCGCCCGAGCCGCGGCCGCCGCCGGCATCGTCGTCGACCTCCGTCGCGACGCCTGGGGCCATGGCATCGACGCCGGAGTGCGGGCCCTGCTGGCCGCGGGAGTCGACCGGGCGTGTGTGGAGCCCCCCGACGCCCCCCGCCTGCGAGCGGCCGGGCTCCACGGGGTCGCGCCGCACGGGGATTCCGCGGTCTTCTATGGACTCTCCGCGGGCGCCGACCCCGCGATGCACGCTTCATCGTGCATCCTCTCGACGAAACCGCTCCGGGCGGGCGAAGGCGTCTCGTACGGGTACACCCACCGTGCAGCCGCCGACACCTGGATCGGGCTCGTCGCCGGCGGCTACGGGCAGGGCGTGGCCCGAGCGCTCGGAAACCGCATCTCGGTCTGCGTCGAGGGCCGGATGTGCCCGGTCGTCGGTCGCATCGCCATGGACGTATGCGTGGTCGACCTCGGGCCCGACGGCTCGTCCGTCGTCCCCGGAGCGCCCGTCTCGCTGTTCGGAGGCGACGGCCCGGCTCGGCGCAGCCTCGACAGCTGGGCCGAGGCGACGGGGTGGACGCGGGCGGAGCTGGCCGGGGTGATCGGCGCGTGCGTGCCGCGACGGAGCGTGGCCTGATGCCCGCGCGCCTCGCGGTCGATCTCGACCGCCTCCGCGAGAATCTGGCCACGGTGCGCCGCACCGTCTCCCCCGCCGAGACGCTCTTCGTGGTCAAGAACGATGCCTACGGGCACGGTCTCGAGCCCGTCGCGGAAGCGGCCTCGGCGGCCGGGATCGACTGGTTCGGATCCTTCGACATCGACAGTGGACTGCGCGTGCGCCGCGTGGTCGGCGGCGGTTCGCGCATCTTCGCGTGGACGACGATCCTCGACGCCGACTCGCTGCAGGGTGCCGCCGACGCCGACCTGGATCTCGGCGTCGGCGACGCCGCCTACCTGGAACGGATCATCGCCGCGGATCGGCACCTGCGTGTGCATCTGAAGGTCGACACCGGCCTGCATCGCAACGGCGTGCGCCCGGAGGAGTGGTCGGATGTCGTCGCACGCGCCGCACGGGCGGAAGCCGACGGACGCATCCGCGTCGTGGGCCTGTGGACCCACATCGCCGAGACCAGTGACGCCGACGACGACGCCTCGCGTGCCCTGTTCCTCGATGCGGTCGCGATCGCTCGCGCGGCCGGCCTCACCCCGGACGTGCGGCACCTTGCGGCGAGCGCGGCCGCGTTCGCCCGTCCGGAGTTCCGCGATGATCTGGTGCGTGTCGGCGCCTTCGGATACGGCATCCGCTCCGCGGGCGGACCGGATCTGCCGGGCATCTCGCCGGCCGCGACGCTCGTCGCCGACGTGATCGACGTGGCCGGGGACCGGGTGGTGATCGACATCGGATCGCTCGACGGCGTCCCGTCGGCCCTCGGCGGCCGCGTGACCGTCGGCACCGACGCCGGCGCGCGCCGCCTGCTGACGGTCGACGGCGCGACCTCGACCGTCGCCGGGTATCCGGGCGCGCGCGTCGAAGACCGCGTGTACATCTTCGGGCCGGGAGCGCACGGCGAGCACAGCGCTACGACCGTCGCGGAATCGATCGACACGGTCGGCGAGGAGCTCCTCGTGCGCCTGCGCCCGGGGCTGGAGCGGTCCTACACCGGGGCGATCACGCCTCGATGACCAGCGGAACGATCATCGGACGACGCCGCAGACGCTGATTGACCCAGCGTCCGATCGTCCGCCGCACCACCTGCGACAGCGCGTGCTGGTCTCGCACTCCCGACTGCGCCGCTTCGGCCAGCGCGGCGGCGATCTTCGGCTTGACGTCTTCGAAGACCTTGTCGTCCTCGGCGAAACCGCGCGCGTGGATCTCCGGACCGCTGATGATCTTGCCCGTCGCGGCATCGACGACGACGATCACGGAGATGAAGCCCTCCTCGCCCAGGATGCGACGGTCCTTCAGGTCGGCGTCGGTGATCTCGCCGACCGACGAGCCGTCGACGTAGACGAAGCCGAGATCGAGCTGACCCACCGCGAGCGCCTCGCCGTCGCGAAGATCGATGACCGTGCCGTTCTCGGCGAGCAGCGTGCGCTCGGCGGGAACGCCCGTGTCCTGGGCGAGTTTGGCGTTGGCCATCAGGTGGCGGTATTCGCCGTGGATCGGCAGGACGTTGCGCGGGCGCAGGATGTTGTAACAGTAGAGCAGCTCGCCTGCCGCTGCGTGGCCGGACACGTGCACCTTGGCATTGCCCTTGTGCACGACGTTGGTGCCGAGCTTGGTGAGACCGTCGATCACGCGGTACACGGCGTTCTCGTTGCCCGGGATGAGGCTGGAGGCGAGGATGACGGTGTCGCCGGGGCCGGGCTCGATCTCGTGATCGAGGTTGGCCATGCGGCTGAGCACGGCCATCGGCTCACCCTGGGAACCGGTCGACATGTAGACGATCCGGTCGTCGGGGAGATCGCGCGCCTTCTTGTAGTCGATGAGCACACCGGAGGGCACCGTGAGATAGCCCAGCTTCTCGGCGATGGTCATGTTGCGCACCATGCTGCGTCCGAGGAGGGCGACGCGCCGGCCGTGGGCGTGGGCGGCATCCAGCACCTGCTGCACGCGGTGCACGTGGCTGGAGAAGCTCGCCACGATCACGCGGCGCGGCGCCTTGCCGATGACCTGGTCGAGGACCGGCCCGATCTCCCGCTCCAGCGGGGTGAACCCGGGCACGTCGGCATTCGTGGAGTCGACCATGAACAGATCGATCCCCTCCTCGCCGATGCGTGCGAAGGAGCGCAGGTCGGTCAGGCGCCCGTCGAGCGGGAGCTGGTCCATCTTGAAGTCGCCCGTGGCCAGAACGGTGCCGGCGACCGTGCGGATGGCCACGGCGAGCGCATCCGGGATGGAGTGGTTGACGGCGATGAACTCGAGGTCGAACGGACCCACCTGCTCGCGCTGACCCTCGGCTACCGTGAGGGTGTAGGGCTTGATGCGGTGCTCTTTGAGCTTCGCCTCGGTCAGCGCGAGGGTGAGCCCGGATCCGATGATCGGGATGTCTCCCTTGAGCTTCAGGAGGTAGGGCACGGCGCCGATGTGGTCTTCGTGGCCGTGGGTGAGCACCACCCCGACGATGTCGTTCAGGCGCGACTTGATCGGCTCGAAATCGGGCAGGATGAGGTCGACACCCGGCTGATGCTCCTCGGGGAACAGCACACCGCAGTCGACGACGAGCAGCTTGCCGTCGATCTCGAAGACGGTCATGTTGCGACCGACCTCCCCGAGACCCCCGAGCGGGATGACGCGGAGCGTGCCCTTCTCGAGTGCGGGCGGCATGGCGACCGACGTGGGAGGGGTCATCGGGTGGTCCCCGAGACCTTCGGGAGCGCTCCGCCGGCGGCGGCGTTGCGGTCGGGGCGGAAGTTGCGGAACTCCGCACCGTCGACTCCGCTCACCAGCGCGAGCTCGTCTTCGATCATGGCCGCCTCCCATTCCTCCGGACCGACCAGCGGCAGGCGCACGCGAGGGCTGGAGATGCGTCCCAGGCCGTGCAGGATGTACTTCGCCGCGACCGTCCCGGGAACATGCGTCATCACCGCTCGCACGAGAGGCTCGAGGGTCTGATGCTGCGCCGTCGCGGTGGCGAGGTCGCCGGCGTTGACGGCATCGACGATTGCGCGGTAGGGCGCCGGAGCGATGTTGGCGGTGACCCCGATGAGTCCGCTGGCGCCGATCGACAGGTGCGGCAGGACATTGGCGTCGTCGCCCGAGAAGTACATCAGGTCGGTCTGATTGAGCACTCGACTGACCTCGCTGAAGTCTCCCTTGGCGTCCTTCACGGCGAGGATGTTCGGGTGCTTGGCCACGCGGAGGAGCGTCTCGTAGGCGATCGGCACGCCGGTGCGGCCCGGGATGTCGTAGAGGATGACCGGCAGATCGGTGGCGTCGGCAACGAGCCGGAAGTGGGTCAGGATGCCGGCCTGGGTGGGCTTGTTGTAGTACGGCGTGACGATCATGATGCCGTCGGCACCGGCCTTCTCACTGGCCTTGTACAGCTCGATCGCGTGCGCAGTCTCGTTGGAGCCTCCGCCGGTGATGATCTTGGCTCGACCGGCCGCGACGTCTTTGCCGACCTCCACCAGACGCAGCTTCTCCGCGTCGGTGAGGGTCGAGGTCTCCCCCGTGGTGCCGGTCACGACGACCCCGTCCGCACCGGCGGACACGACGTCATCGATGTGCTTCTCCGTCGCCGGCCAGTCGACCTCTCCGTCGGCCGTCATCGGGGTGATGAGGGCTACGAGCACCTGGCCGAAGGGATTGGCGTCGAGCGTCATGCCTCCAGGCTATCGTCTCGCGGCGTCCGCTCAGCGACCGCGCGTGCCGACGCTCGCGCCGAGCGATGCCGGCAGGAGAGCAGCCACGCGCGCGAGCGCCTGGTAGCGGAACGACGGGATCAAGACCCCGCGTCCCTTCGCGGCGGCGCGCAGTGACGCGGTCACGACCTCGCGCGCGTCCAGCCACATCCACCCGGGCACGCCCTCGCGCCCGGGAGCCAGCCCCATCCGCTCGTGGAAGCCGGTGTGCGTGAAGCCCGGGCACACCGCGGTCACCGTCACGCCACGCGCCGCGTAGGCGGCGTTCGCCCAGCGACTGAAGTCCACCAGCCAGCGCTTGCACGCCCCGTAGGTCGACCGCGGCAGATAGGCGGCGACGGATGCGACGTTGACGATGCGGCCGTGACCGCGCGCGAGCATGCCCTCAAGAGCGGCGTGGGACAGGCGGAGCGGCGCTTCGACGTGGACGCGCAGATGATCGACCTCGCGTGCGACGTCGTTCGCCGCGAAGTCGAGAGGGAGACCGAAACCGGCGTTGTTGACCAGGAGCTCGACCGGCGCATCGGCGGCCGTGAGCCGCGCGGCGACGCGATCCACCTCGTCGGAGACGGCGAGGTCGGCGCTGATCACCTCCACCTTTACGCGGTGGCAGGCACGGATGGCTCCGGCGACCGCGTCGAGCGCCTCGAGGTCCCGCGCGACGAGCACGAGGTCGGCGCCGCGCGCCGCGAGCTGGCGCGCGTATTCCGCGCCGAGTCCCGAGCTTGCTCCGGTGATCAGCGCCGTGACCATGGTTACGGCGCCACGCGTCCGTTGGCGTTGAACGACGCGTGGGTCAGCGGCATGAGTTCACGCCACTGCGCCTCCATCTGCTCGGCGCACATCTCGATCTCCCGCTGGGGGAACGACGGGAAGTGCGTGCCCTCGACCTTGGTGCGCAACGAGAGGAAATTCATCAGCGCACGGGCGTTCATCGTCACGTACATCGACGAGTAGATGTTCAGCGGGAGCACGATGCGCGCCACCTCGCGGGCGACCCCGGCCTCCAGCATGCGCTGATACGCCTCGAACGCCTGCACACTCGCAGCACGCGTGGCCTCGTCGACCAGGGCGAACTGCTCGTCGTCGCCGGGAAGGAACTCATACGCTCCCGGCCGGCCGACCTGCACCAGGTTGCGCTCGCGAGCAGGCACGTAGAACACCGGCCGAAGCTCGCGGTAGCGTCCGGACTCCTCGTTGTACGACGCGATGCGATGCCGCATGAACTCGCGGAAGACGAAGATGGGCGCCTGCACGTAGAAGGTCATGGAATTGTGCTCGAACGGCGAGCCGTGGCGATCCCTCATCAGGAAGTTCACGAGACCCCGGTCACGACCCGAGGCCTCCTCGCCGCTCTGCGCGGACTCGAGCGTCTGCTCACCCTGCGTCGACACGCGTGCCGCGAACAGAACGTCGGAATCCGAGGCGCTCGATCTGACGAGATCGACGGTCATGTCACTGCGGAACTGGATGTCGGCGTCGGTCACGGTGCCACCCTACCCGCGCCGCGCCGGGTCGCGGTGTTACGACGGTGGCCGCGTTCGCACCGGATTCGGCCTCCCGCGGCGCGCGAACGTCTAGCCTTGTGGGTTGTGGACATCCTGGCCTCCCTCCTCGGCGTCGCTGTGCTGATCGCCGTCACCGCCGGCATCGGAATGCTCGTGCGCGCCCGCCAAGGTCGCCTCCGTCGCGGCGTCGCACACGAGGTGATCCAGCCGCGGCGCCTGGGGGCCGACAGCCTCGGCGAGCGCGCGACGCTGCTGCAGTTCAGCACCGAACTGTGCGCCAAGTGCCCCGGCGTGCACCGCACGCTCTCGCAGATCGCCGAATCACGCGACGGCGTCCGCCACCTCGACATCGACCTCACTCACCGTCCGGACATCGCCAAGCACTTCCACGTGCTGCAGACGCCGACGACGCTCATCCTGGACGCCCGCGGCGCCGTGCAGTCGCGCGTGGGCGGCGTGCCGAACCGTCACATGCTCGAGCTGGAGCTGGCGCGCCTGACGGGGAGCAGCGCCCATGTCTGACACCGGCATCGACCCGCGCGGCCCTCGTTTCGCCGCCGCCATCACCTCGCTTCTGCTGCTGATCGACGTCTTCCTCGCGTTGACGGGACTCGCGACGCAGCGAGCCGGCGAATGGTTCGCCGATCAGCCCCTGGCCGCGGCGGCTTTCACGCCCGGCGCAGGGTGGGCGATTCAGGAGGCGAGCCTCGCGCAGCGCGCTCTGGACCCGGCGTTCCTCCTGCTGATCGTGATCGCCCTTCTCTTCCTGTGGGGCGTGATCGCGCCGCGCACCGCGCCGTGGAGCGTGCTGTTCCGCCGCGTGATCGCGCCGCGCCTGTCGAAGCCCACCGAACGCGAGGACCCGCGCCCGCCGCGCTTCGCCCAGGGCGTCGGCCTCTTCGTCTCGGTCATCGGTCTCGCGCTGCACCTCGCCGGTGTGCCGTGGGCACTGCCCGTTGCCGCATCGCTCGCGTTCGCGGCCGCTTTCCTCAACGCCGTCTTCGGGCTGTGCCTCGGCTGCCAGCTCTACCTCGTGCTCCAGCGGGCGGGCGTCGTGGGGCGCGAGCGCCCCGCGGTCTGACCGACCCGCCGCACGTCAGCTGTCAAGCCATCGCGGACGGCTAAGCGCCCCGTTAGGCTGACGGCGTCCGCCACCGGCGGATCATCCGTCACCGCCACGAGGAACAGGGGCATCATGACCGTCACGAGCGAAGCGACCACCGCCTGGAAAGGCTCCCTCACCGACGGCGAAGGCACCGTCTCGCTGGTGTCTTCGGGGGCTGCTTCCCTTCCGGTGAACTGGAAGGCGCGCAGCGAGGGATCCACGTCGACCACCACGCCGGAGGAGCTCATCGCGGCCGCGCACGCTTCGTGCTTCAGCATGGCGCTCTCCCACGCACTCGCCGGGAACGGCACCCCTCCGGAATCGGTCGACACGACCGCATCGGTCACGTTCCAGCCCGGCACCGGCATCACCGGCAGCCACCTCAACGTCAACGCGGTCGTGCCGGGACTGGATGCGGATGCGTTCGCCCGCATCGCCGAGGAGGCGAAGACCGGATGCCCCGTGTCACAGGCCCTCGCCGGGATCGACATCACGCTCGAGGCGACGCTTGCCTGATTCTTCACCGGGTCGCATCGTCATCGGGGGCGCGAGCGGACTGATCGGGCGAGCGCTCGTCGACGACCTGCGCGCCGACGGCCATGAAGTCGTCCGCCTCGTGCGTCGCACCGCCACGGCTCCCGACGAGGTGGAATGGCTCACGGACACGCGCCCGCTCGATCCCGAGGTGCTCGCCGGCGCTCGCGCCGTGGTCGGCCTCGGCGGCGCGAGCATCGGACGCTTTCCGTGGACGCGGTCGTACCGCAGCACTCTGCTCTGGTCGCGGATCACCCCGACCCGCGCCCTGGCCCGTGCCGTGCGAGAGCTCGGCGACGACGCCCCCGCGTTCCTGTCGGCCTCCGCCGTGGGGTATTACGGGGCGTTTCCGCCGGGCGACGTCGACGAGACGACGCAGCGCGGCGAGGGTTTCCTCGCGGATGTATGCGGCGAGTGGGAGCACGCCGCACTCGGGGCCGGTGACCGCGCGCGCGTGTCGCTGCTGCGCACGGCGCCGGTCGTGCACCCGGAGGGCGTCCTGAAGCCGCTCATGCTCCTGACCCGCCTCGGTCTTTCCGGTCCGATCGGTCGCGGGACGCAGGTGTGGCCGTGGATATCACTGCAGGACGAGGTGCGCGCCATCCGCCACATCCTCGACACCGGGATTCTCGGCCCGGTCAACCTCACGGGGCCGACCCGAGCGACCGCGAACGATCTGGGCTTCGCCCTGGCGGTGCGCATGAATCGCCCGTATCTGCTCCGGGCACCCGCCTGGGCGCTGCGCGCCGCATTCGGCCGCGATGCTGTGGAGGCGCTGCTCACAACCGATGCGAACGTCGTTCCGGCCGCTCTGGAGGCATCCGGCTTCTCCTTCACCCATTCGACGGTCGAAGCCGCTGTCGCAGCCGCCCTGGCGGAGGCTGACTAGCGCCGGCTGTCCGCCTCGAGCGTGATGGCCCGTCGCACAGCCTCCCGGGCGCGCCGCCGGTCCCCCGACGCGTCATAAGCCAGCCCGAGGCGGTACCACGCGCGCCAATCGTCCGGGCTGGCCGTCACCTCGTCCCGATATCGCGGGAAGACGGCATCGGCATCCTCGCGCAGCACACGACCGCTCGGTCGCACCCCCACCGCATCCTCGGGGAGGTCGTGTTCGGCTTCGAGCCGCAGACCGAGCTGCTGGGCACGCCATCCGAACCACAGTTCGCGTCCGAGCGCCCACACCGCCACCACGGGCAGGACGATCAGCGCCACGCCCATCGTGATGCCGACGGGATCGCCGGTGCCGAGCAGCAGCACCGCGCGCCATCCGACGAGCGCGATGTAGAGCGCCAGCAGGACCGCCATGACGGCGACCCCGATCTTGACGCTCATGCTCCGGTTGTGCGCGCCACCTGGCCGGGCACTCCACCCTCGTCGACCGGGGGCCTGCCACCGGAATGCGGGGTGCGGATGCCGATGTCGAGGAAGCTGTCGAGGCCGATCACGACGCCCCGGCTCACGATCGCGTTCTGAAGGGCCAGGCGGATGCCGGGGGCGTAGGCGCGTGCCGGCTCGATCGTGTCGTGGGTGATCGTCAGCGACTCCCCCGGGCCCGAGAGCACGACGTCCTGCTTGGCCACCACACCCGGGCGACGCAGCGAGTGGATCGGGACGCTCGCCACCCGCTGCCCGCGAGCGCGCTGATCGACGTGCGGGGACTCGACCGGGCCCACCGCACTCCGCGCCGCTGCGACGAGCTCGGCCGTGCGCACGGCGGTGCCGCTCGGAGAGTCGACCTTGGACTCCCGGTGCGCCTCGACGATCTCGATCGAGGGGAAGAAGGGTGCCGCGGCGCTGGCGATAGCCGACCCGATGACGGAGCCGAGCGAGAAGTTGGGAATGAACACGGCGCCGGTGCCGGCCGCATCCACCAGGGGCCGCACGAGGGCGATGCGCTCGGCTGACCACCCCGACGTGCCCACGAGCACGTTGATCCCGCGCTCGACGGCCCCGCGCACCACGTCGATCGACACCGCCGGGGTGGACGCATCGACCACGAGGTCGGCGCCGTCGATCTCGTCGATCTCGGAGCGGGAGGTGAGCACGGCGTGCTCGACGTACGCGTCGTCGGCGTTCACGATGTCGCGGATGATGCCGCCCAGCTTGCCGGTCCCGCCCACGATGGCCACGCGCGTCGTCATGTCTCCACCGTAGCCCGCCCGCGCCTCCCGGGCGCGCACGCGCACCGACTACTCTTCAGGGATGCTCCGCATCACCGCTGAACCGGTCGATTCCGAGGTGTCGCGCATGCTGCTCTCGGAATACTTCGACGCGCGCGCGGCATCCTTCCCGTCTCGCACCTACACCCGCTCGTCGCCGGACGCCGCGACGTTCACGGCGCCGGCGGGTGTCTTCGTCGTGGCTGCGGACGAGGATCACCCGGTCGGCTGCGGCGGCATCCGCCGGCTCGAAGCGCGGGGCGACGCGATGCGATACGAGGTCAAGCATCTCTACCTCCGTCCCGAGACCCGGGGCCGAGGGTGGGGCCGGGCGCTGATGGACGATCTCGAGCGTCGCGCACGTGCCTTCGGCGCGGACGAGCTGGTCCTCGATACCCATCACACCCTGGATGCCGCCGCCGGGCTCTACGCCGCCACCGGGTTCTCCGCCATCCCGGCCTACAACGACAACCCGAACGCGACGCGCTGGTACGGCAAGGCGTTGTCCTGACGGCGAGCCGCCCCGCGCCGGTCAGACGGGATGGGTCTCGGGGAGGCCGGTGCGCAGCTCGACCGGAAGGTGGGCGAGGTCGTTGTGGGTCAGCAGCATCCACGGGCGGCCCTGCTTCTGAGCGATCACCGTCAGACCGCAATGGGCCTGATTGAGGGTCATCCACTTCCACTCCGGAGCCTGCAGGATCTCGCGCACGAACCACGCGATGACGGTGTTGTGCGTGATGATCAGCTCGTGGACGTCGCCGCTTCGACGGCGAAGGAATTCACTCACGGCGTCCGCCATCTGGGCTCGCCCGGCGTCGATCTCCGCGTCGGTCACGCCGCCGAAGAAGGGTTCGAAGACCGCGGGCGTGTCGGGCGTCATGCCCGTCGGTACGCAGTCGAACAGCAGGGCCGAGGGCTGAGGCGACAGTGAAGGCATGCGCTCGGCGAACGCACGCGCGGTCTCACTCGCACGCTCGAGGGGCGAATGCCACACGCTGTCGAACGGCACTCCCGAGAGCCGGTCCGCGAGGGCCGCTGCCTGTCGACGACCGCGCGGTGACAGCGGTCCGTCGACCAGTCCGTGCTCGGCATCCTGGTGCTCGCCATGTCGCACGAGGTAGATGTAGTGCGTCACGTCACTCGCTCCATCGGGATGTCATCGGGCGCCGCTCCGGGCGCCCTTCCACCCTATGTCACGGCCTCTTCGCCCTCGCCCGCCGGGCGGCGCGTCGGCGATGCCGATCCTCAATCGGCGGCGCGGGCGATCTCTGCCAACTGGGCCCGGCTGAGATGCACGCCGACGCCCTGCATGAGCTCCTCGACGTGCTGCGCCGCATACGCGTTGACGATCGGCGCGCTCACCAGCTTCTGCGCGAGCAGCCACGCGACGGCCACGGCGGCATCCGGAACGCCCAGCTCCGCCCCCACCACGTCGAGCGCGCGGAGCGTGCGCGTTCCACGACGGTTCAGACTCGCCGCCAGCTGCGCACCGCGCACCGAGAGCGCCCCCTTGGACCGGGTGCGGTGACGACCGGCGAGGAATCCGTGCTCGAGCGCGTGAGACGGCGTGACCGCCAATTGCTGCGCCCCGGCGATCAGCCGCAGGTCCTCGTCGAACTCGTGGCGGCGGAGGATGTTGAAGGGCACGTCGAGCACGTTCAGCCGTGGGAAGCCGGCGGACGCGAGGATGCGCGCCTCGATGAGCTGCGTCGCGGTGTAGCCGATCGCGCCGAGCGCTCGCGCCTTGCCGGTGTCGACGAGCCACTCGGCGGTCGCCAGCGTGTCTTCGAGCGCGGTGGCCGAGTCGGCGGTCGCGTCGAGGTAGATCAGATCGATGCGGTCGGTGCGCAGTCGGCCGAGCGAGGACTCCACCGCGCGGACGAGGTCGACCGGCCCGAGCCCGGGGTTGTCGGGATGGCCGCCGATGCGGACCGCCAGCACCATGTCGTCACGCAGGCCGCGGGAGTGCATCCACTGGCCGATGATGTGCTCGCTGCGTCCTCCGGAGAAACTGTCGGCCGTGTGCACGGCGTTCCCGCCGAGCTCCGCGTACGCATCGAGGATGTCGTGGCTCGACTCGAGATCGACGTTCCACCCGAACTCGGATCCGCCGAGAATGAGCGGGAAGATCTCGAGACCGGTCTCACCGAGCCTCTCCCGGACCCCGGTCGCGACCCCCGGTCCCTGCACCGGGATCGGCGCGGACGGGTGGTGTCCGCGGGATGTGTGGGAGCCGGCGGCCATCGCCGCAGCGTTTCCCCCGAAACCCGCGTTCGCTCCGATCACCGACATCCCACACCCCCTCGCGAATCTCGAGGCGGGCACCCGCCCCTCGCGCCCCCCGGCACGTGATTCGAGGGTACGGCAGCGGCGCGCAGAATCGTTGCTCCCAGGCGACGTGGCGGTGAACTATACATAACGCTTTCATCACGGTCAATGGCGAATGCCCGCCCCCCGGACGGGGACGGGCATTCGCTGCGGGAAGCGGATCAGCCTTCGGCAGGAGCCTCCGGGCCGGGGTTTGCCGCAGCGCGGCCTTCCTGGTCGGCGTCCTCGAGAACCGGCTCGAGCGACAGCTTGCCGCGGTCGTCGACCTTGGTGATGCGCACGAGGAGCTTCTGCCCCACCGACACGACATCCTCGACGTTCTCCACGCGCTTGCCCCCGGCGAGCTTGCGGACCTCGCTGACGTGCAGCAGGCCGTCCTTGCCGGGCAGAAGCGAGATGAACGCACCGAAGGTCGCGATCTTCACGACCGTACCCAGGAACTGGTCGCCCACCTCGGGGTTGGTCGGGTTGGCGATCGCGTTCACCTGTGCACGCGCGGCTTCGGCCGAAGGACCGTCGGTCGCGCCGATGTAGACGGTGCCGTCCTCCTCGATCGAGATCTGCGCACCGGTCTCGTCCTGGATCGAGTTGATCGTCTTGCCCTTGGGGCCGATCAGTTCACCGATCTTGTCGACCGGGATCTGCACGCTGATGACGCGCGGCGCCGTCGGCGCCATCTCGTCGGGAGCGTCGATCGCGCTGTTCAGCACGTTCAGGATCGTCAGACGCGCATCCTTCGCCTGGGTGAGCGCCGCCGAGAGCACCGACGACGGGATGCCGTCGAGCTTCGTGTCGAGCTGGATGGCCGTGACGAACTCGCTCGTTCCGGCGACCTTGAAGTCCATGTCACCGAGAGCGTCTTCGGCACCGAGGATGTCGGTCAGCGCGGCGTAGCGCGTCTGGCCGTCGACCTCGTCGGAGACGAGACCCATCGCAATGCCGGCGACGGGCGCGCGCAGCGGTACGCCCGCGTTCAGCAGCGACAGCGTCGAGGCGCAGACCGAACCCATCGACGTCGAGCCGTTCGAGCCGAGCGCCTCGGACACCTGACGGATCGCATAGGGGAAGTCCTCCCGGCTGGGCAGCACGGGCACGAGTGCGCGCTCGGCCAAGAAGCCATGGCCGATCTCGCGACGCTTCGGGCTGCCGACACGGCCGGTCTCGCCCGTCGAATACGGCGGGAAGTTGTAGTGGTGCATGTAGCGCTTGCTGGTCGTGGGCGACAGCGAGTCGATCTGCTGCTCCATCTTCAGCATGTTCAGCGTGGTGACGCCCAGGATCTGGGTCTCGCCGCGCTGGAAGATCGCCGAACCGTGCACGCGCGGGATGACCTGCACCTCGGCGTCGAGCGGGCGGATATCGGCCAGTCCGCGACCGTCGATGCGCACACCCTCGGTCAGGATCCGGCTGCGGACGATCAGCTTGGTGACCGACTTGTACGCGGCGGAGAACTCCTGCGGCGCGGTGGCCGGAAGCTCGCCCGACTCGGTCGCGGCGATCAGCTCGGCCTTGACGCGGTCCTTGATGGCGTCGTCGGCGTTCTGGCGCTCCTGCTTGTCGGCGATCTGGTAGACCCCGACGAGCTCGTCGTACGCACGGGCAGCGACGAAGTCGTAGGTCTCCTGGGCGTATGCCGGGAAGACCGGGTACTCCTGGATCTCCTTGGCCGCGGTGGCGGCGACCTGGCTCTGCGCCTGGACCAGCTGGGTGATGAACGGCTTCGCCGCCTCGAGCCCGGCTGCGACGACCTCCTCCGACGGCTTGGTTGCGCCGCCGCGGATGAGGTTCCAGCTGTGCTCGGTGGCCTCGGCCTCGACCATCATGATGGCCACTTCGCCGTCGGGCAGCACCCGGCCGGCGACGATGAGGTCGAACACGGCCTCGTCGAGCTGCTCTGCCTTCGGGAAGGCGACCCACTGGTCGGCGTTGTCGCCCTGGCCCGGGATGAGCGCCAGGCGCACACCCGCGATCGGCCCGGAGAACGGCAGACCCGAGATCTGAGTGGACAGCGATGCGGCGTTGATCGCGAGGGCGTCGTAGAACTCCCCCGGTGCGATCGAGAGCACGGTCACCACGATCTGGACCTCGTTGCGCAGGCCCGACACGAACGACGGGCGAAGCGGCCGGTCGATGAGGCGGCACACGAGGATCGCCTCGGTCGAGGGGCGTCCCTCACGACGGAAGAACGAGCCGGGGATCTTGCCGGCCGCGTAGGAGCGCTCTTCGACGTCGACGGTCAGCGGGAAGAAGTCGAAGCCTTCGCGCGGGTGCTTGCCCGCGCTGGTGGCCGACAGGAGCATGGTCTCGTCGTCCAGGTAGGCGGCGACGGAACCCTGCGCCTGCTGGGCGAGGCGCCCGGTCTCGAACCGGACGGTGCGGGTGCCGAAGCGGCCGTTGTCGAGAACGGCTTCGGCGGCGGTGATTTCAGGACCTTCCAAGAGGTCTCTCCTTCTTTGTTTAGACTCGCGGGCGCGTTTCGCCGGCGAGATCGTGCGAAGGAGCAGGAACAGGCAGATCTCAGCGCGCGGCGACGCCGCGTTCGCGCCAGCACTGGTCACCAGTCGAAGATCACCGATCGCCTGATCGGGAACCCACCACAGGGGACCAGCTTCCTGCCGGCCTGCTCCGTGAGCTCATATGGAATTGAGCGGCTGCCACGGGGGCAACCTCGACGAGCCTACCAGCGCGCCGGCGTGCGACCTAGGAGCGCCCGGACAGCGCCAGCGTTCGGCGAGCCGCGTCGACCAGCGCGGCGCCGTACGCCGGCCCGTGGCCCACTGCGTGCACGGCCAGCGGATGAAGCTGGTGAACCGGGATGCGCTGGACCCATCCCTCCCGGAGCGGGTGGGTGAGCCGGTAGCCCTCGATCACCTCCTGAAGGTGGGAGCAGCCGAAGAGCTCGAGCATCGCCAGATCGGTCTCACGATGGCCCCCGTGAGCGGCCGGATCGATGAGCACGACCCCGTCGGGCGAGAACAGCACGTTGCCGTTCCAGAGGTCGCCGTGCAGACGAGACGGCGGATCGTCGTCGTCGAACACACCGTCGGCGATCACCGCGCACGCCCGCTCGACGAGCGGCACGTCGTCCGCGGCGAGGTTGCCCGCGTCGACGGCGGGGCGGAGGAACACCTCGACGCGGTCTCGGGCGTAGAACGCACCCCAGCTGCGCTCGGCGGACGCGGGCTGGGCGAGCCGGCCGATGTAGAGCGGACCGTCCCACCCGTTCGGCGGCGCGCCGAAGGCGGCAGCTCCGGCGTCGTGCGTGCGGGCGAGAGCTCTGCCGAAGGCCCGGGCCGCATCACGGTCGGCAGGCGCGGTGGCGACGCGCTCGAGACGGATGCGCCCTGCGGCGACCTCGATCACCCTGGCGACGCGTGCTCCGCCACGTTCCTCTGCCTCGCCCAGCCAGCGGAGCCCCGCCGCCTCGGCCTCGAAGAACCGCGCCGGCGCATCCGCCTTCTCCTTGACGACCTCTCGCATCCGACCATGCAATCACAGCCGCTCCGGCGAGAGGCCGCCGCTGTCAGCCGGGTCAGGTGGCGGGCTGGCGGTCGCGCGCGCCGGTGCCGCCGCGGCCGATGTCCACGAGGCCAGAGTGCTTGGCCAGCAGGCCGTCGCCGGCCGTGCGGCCGCGCAGCCGACGCCAGATCCAGGGCAGCGCGTCGCGTCGGAACCAGGTGCCGGTGAGCACCGGGTCGTTGTCGGCGTGCAGGGCCGCATCCAGACCGCCGAGGGTCTCGGCGTCGGGAACCCCGAGTGCGTCGGCGGCACGATATGCGACGAAGCGGTGCCCCCGGCTGCGCAGGTGGACTTTGTCGGCGGCCCACATCCCCAGGTCGCCGATCGCGGGGAGCGCTTCGAGGTCGAGCAGGATCGCGCCGGTCTCCTCGGCGATGCGCCGGAGCTCCGAGTTGAAGGCGGCGAAGCGCTTGGCGAAGAGCAGCGCGGCGCGACGGCGAGGAAGGAACGGCGTGACCAGCAGGACGTCGGCCCCGGCCGCGCGAAGAGCGCGCACCGCCACCTCCACCTCACGGGCGAGGTCGACGGGGTGGCCCTTCCGCGCGACCAGGTCGTTGGACCCCATCAGGATCGACACGAGATCCGGCTTCATCGCGAGCGCCTGCGGCAGCTGCTCCTCGGTCAGATGACGCACCCGACGGCTTCGGACAGCGAGGTTGGCGTAGTGGAAGGGACTCGCCCCTCCCCCCGCGTAGGCCAGCAGCTCGGCGAGGCGATCGGCCCACCCGCGGTACTCGCCGGCGGCCATGCGCGAGGAGTCGCACAGGCCCTCGGTGAGCGAGTCGCCGAGCGCGACGAAGCGCTGCCACCTCGGCGCGGCACGGGTCTCGAGCGGGGCCCACGGCCGCGTAGCCGCTCGCGCGAGCAACGCGTCGTCGATGCGACGAAGGCGCCGCGCATCCTCGTAGTGTGCTTCGAGGCGTCCGACCATCGCCTCCCACGACCGCTCGCGCACCGACTCGTGGGCGGCAGCGGCGAAGGCCTGACGCTTGGACTCGTCACCGGTGAGGTCCGACACGCGCGTGCGCAGGTCGTCGAGATCACCGGGTCGATACAGCCAGCCGTCGATGCTCGAGCGGACGAGGTCCACGGGTCCTCCCACGCCGGTCGCGACGACCGGGACGCCGCTGGCGAGTGCCTCCTGGATGGTCTGCCCGAAGGTCTCGCTCTCGCCCGGGTGCACGAAGACGTCGAAGCTCGCGAGCGCCTCACCGAGCGCGTCACCGGTGAGATGCCCGGTGAACACCGCTCCCGGGAGCGCCCGCTCGAGAGCGGGTCGCGAGGGTCCGTCGCCGACGATGACGAGACGCACACCGGGGAGGTCGGCGAGGACTCGCAGGTCCTCGACCTGCTTCTCGGGCGCGAGACGCCCGACGTAACCGACGATCGTCTCGCCGGGTGCGACGCGCTCCCGCCACGGATCGCTTCGCCGGGCGGGGGTGAAGCGATCCGTGTCCACGCCGCGCCCCCACCGTCGAACCCTGTCGACCCCGAGGCCGGCCAGCTGCGTCATCGACGACGTCGACGGCGCGAGGTTGAGCGTGGCCCGCCGGTGCAGGCGCGTGATGTGCGCGGCCACGAGGGACGTCGCGTGGGGAAGACCGTACCGCTGTGCGTAGGCGATCACGTCGGTCTGGTACACGGCGACCGTCGGGATCTTCAAGGCGTCGGCCGCAGCGATGCCCTGCCAGCCGAGGACGAACGGGGAGGCGAGGTGGACGACATCGGGGTCGAAATCGCGCAGCAGCGCGGCGAGTGTCGCTGCTCGGGCGAAGACCACACGCACGTCGGGATAGGAGGGCAGGGGGACCGATCGCATGAGCGCCGTGCGGGCGCCGTGCAGGTCGGCGTCGACCTCGCCGGCCTTCGGAGCGATGACCAGCGTCTCATGTCCGTGGTCGGACAGATGGCGCAGGACGTGGAGGACAGACCCGGTCACACCGCTCATGTGCGGGAGGAAGGATTCCGCAAGGATCGCGACTCTCACGACTCCAGGGTGAGGCTCGCAGCCCGCGACGTGAGACGTTCCCCGCCGTCGTCGCCGACTGTTCACCCGATGCACCTCGGCACGTCACCCGACCGTCGGCGTTCCGTCGCCGTTCACCGGCGCCTGGTAGTTCTTCGCGCATGCTCGACGACATGCTGGCGTCCCTCGCCGCGAGCCCGTGGGCCCTGCCGCTGCTGTTCGCGCTGGTCATCGGCGACGCGTTCCTCGTGATCGTCCCCGGTGAGGCGTCGGTGACCGCGTTCGGAGCGCTGGGAGTCTCGACCGGGCAGCCGCCGGTGTTCGCCGTCGTGCTCGTCGCCGCGGCTGCGGCATTCGCCGGCGACGCCATCCTGTATGCGGTCGGCCGCTTCTCCGGCATCGAGCGTCACCGGTGGATGCAGACGCCGCGCGTGCGCTCGGCGATGTCGTGGGCTCACGCACGCCTCGACCGCAGCATGGCGGTGATCGTCTTCACCGCACGATTCATCCCCTTCGCTCGCCTCGCGGTGAACCTGACCGCGGGCGCCACCCGCGTGTCCGCGCCGCGGTTTCTCACGGTGGCGGCGATCGCCGCCACCGGCTGGGCCTCGTACCAGGCGTTCGTCGGCGCCGTGGTGGCGCTGCTGGTGCCGGGGGGACCCGTGGTCGCGGTCGTCGTGTCCATCGCGATCGCGCTCGCCCTCGGCGTCGCCGTCGATGTCATCCTCGCGGCGCGGCGGCGAGCGGCGCCGCGATGAACCTCACTCGCCGGCAAGACCTCCCAGGAGGTGACCGAAGGAGCGTCCTTCTCCGAGGTAGGTCGCCGGGTCGAACGGATCGGCCGAGCGAGCGACCGGTCGCGACGCGATGGCCTCGGCGAACTCCGTGGCCCCTCGGGTGATCCGACTCGACAGGGACGCCGCGTTCCCGTCTGCGCCGCCCCAGTCCCCCGATGCGGCGAACACGCCGGTCGACACGGGCTGGGTGTGCAGGTACGCGAACACGGGTCGGATGGCGTAGTCGATCGCGAGGGAATGGCGCGGCGTGCCGGCATTGGCTCCGATCAGCACGGGCTTGCCCGTGAGCGAGTCCGGGTCGAGCACATCGATGAACGACTTGAACAGGCCCGAGTAGCTGGTGGAGAAGATCGGGGTCACGGCGATGAGCGCATCGGCCGACACGACCGCGTTGATCATCGCCTCGAGCTTCGGAGGCGCGAAGCCGGTCAGCAGGTTGTCCGTGATCTCGTGGGCATGGTCTCGCAGCTCGAACGTGTCGACGTCGGCGGGGATCTCCCGCGAGCGCAGCTGATCCACCGTTGCGCGTGCCAGGCGATCGGCGAGCATGCGGGTCGAGGACGGGTTGGACAGGCCGGCCGAGACGACGGCGATGCGGCGCGGGAGGGTGTCGGTCATCTCACGCCCCCTGTCGTGCCGCAGCGGCGCCGAAGGACGAGCCCGCCGCCGCGGGGACGTCCCGGTAGGGGCTCGGGCCCGAGAGGTTGTCGCCCCGGTTCGCGCGAGGCCGGGCCTCGCGGGCTCCCCCGGCCGCGGCGACGCGTGCCGCGTGCGTGGGAGCGTCGGGCACGGCGGCGGGTCGGTTCTCGGCGAGTTCCCGGCGCAGGACGGGCACGACCTCGCCGCCGAGGATGTCGAGCTGCTCGAGCACCGTCTTCAGGGGCAGACCCGCGTGATCCATGAGGAACAGCTGGCGCTGGTAGTCGCCGTAGTGTTCGCGCATGCCCGCGTACCGGTCGATGACCTGCTGCGGCGACCCGACGGTCAGCGGCGTCATCTGGCTGAAGTCCTCGAGCGAGGGACCGTGCCCGTAGACGGGGGCGTTGTCGAAGTACGGGCGGAACTCGCGCACGGCATCCTGGGAGTTGCTGCGCATGAACACCTGGCCGCCGAGCCCGACGATGGCCTGCTCGGGGCTCCCATGGCCGTAGTGGGCGTACCGCTGGCGGTAGAGCGCGATGAGCCGCTGATAGTGCTCCTTCGGCCAGAAGATGTTGTTGGCGAAGAACCCGTCACCGTAGTAGGCGGCCTGTTCGGCGATCTCCGGCGTGCGGATCGACCCGTGCCACACGAACGGCGCGACGCCGTCCAGCGGTCGGGGGGTGGAGGTGAAGCCCTGCAGCGGCGTGCGGAACTGACCTTCCCAGTCCACGACGTCTTCGCGCCAGAGCTTGTGCAGCAGCGCGTAGTTCTCGATCGCGAGCGGAAGTCCCTGGCGGATGTCCTTGCCGAACCATGGATAGACCGGCCCGGTGTTCCCGCGGCCGAGCATCACGTCGGCGCGGCCGCCCGAGACATGCTGCAGCATGGCGAAGTCCTCGGCGATCTTGACCGGGTCGTTCGTCGTGATGAGGGTCGTCGCGGTCGAGAGCACGAGGCGCTCGGTCTGCGCCGCGATGTAGGCGAGGGCCGTCGTCGGCGACGACGACCAGAACGGCGGGTTGTGATGCTCGCCCAGCGCGAAGACGTCGAGCCCGACGTCTTCGGCGTGACGGGCGATCGTCAGTGTCGCGCGGATCCGCTCCGCCTCGCTGGGGGTCCGACCGGTCGTCGGGTCCTCGGTGATGTCGCTCACCGTGAAGATGCCGAACTGCATTCCAGGCCACGTGGTGTCGTCCACGATCTCTCCGATCCTCCGGATGCGGGTGGCATCCGATTTATGCAAGTGAATGTACCTTGTGGAACGCCGTACGCTCCAGGGTATTCCCGGCGATAGGGTGTCCTTCTCGACATGAGCGCTGCCACCACTCCCCCGCCACCCGCGACCGGATCCGTCCGAACGTCCTCGGGCAAACGCCGCGTCCCCTTCTGGGACAACGCGCGGTTCGCATGCATCGTGCTGGTCGTGCTCGGCCACGCGATCCAGCGCCTCACCTACGACTCCGACATCGCGCTGGGCCTGTATCTGCTCGTCTACGCCTTCCACATGCCGGCGTTCGCGCTCATCTCGGGATACTTCTCGAAGTCCGACCCTCCCGGCAGGCGCCAGATGGTGCGTGTCCTCACCGACATCGTGCTGCCGTATCTCGTCTTCGAGGGCCTGTGGACGATCACCAAGCTGCTCGTCGAAGGGCAGGCGAACCCCAACATCACGCAGCCGTCGTGGACGCTCTGGTTCCTCCTGGCACTCGCGATCTTCCGGCTCGTGCTTCCCTACCTCGCCCTCCTGCGCTGGCCGCTGCTGTGGACGATGGTCATCAGCATCGGCGTGGGATATGTGCCGAACATCGACTCGACCTTCTCGCTGTCACGCACTCTCGGCCTGCTCCCCTTCTTCACCCTCGGATGGTGGGTGCACGAACGGGGTCTGGTCGAGCGCTTCGCACTGCTGCGCGTGCGGTGGTGGGTCACCGCCGCTTCGGTGGCCGCCTTCGCCGTCGCGGGATGGGCGGCCTGGTACTTCTTGGACATCTGGCAGGCGATGGAGCTGCGCCAGTGGCTGTTCTACGACGACGATTACGCCTCCATCGGCGAAACCGGGTGGTGGGCGGGCGGCGTGCGCCTCCTGCTGATGGTCGTCGCGCTCATCCTCAGCCTCGCCTTCTTCGCGCTCATCCCGCGCGACGGCCACTGGTGGACGCACTTCGGCCAGTACACGATGTACGTGTACCTCCTGCACTCCTTCGTGCTCTACCCGTTCCGGGAATCGGGCGTCCTGCGAGGCCTCGACCCGACATGGCTGTGGCTCCCCATCGTCATCGTCGCATCGGTGCTCATCTCCCTGGGCTTGGCGACCTCTCCCGTACGAAAGGTGTTCCGCCCCCTCGTCGAGCCGCGCCCGTCGTGGCTGTTCACGGATGCGACCCTCGCCGACGTGGGCCGTCGCGATGACCCGACCGGGTCACGCCGTGCTCGCAGCGGCTGACCGGGCGGAGCGCACGACGAAGGGCCGCCCACACCGTGGACGGCCCTTCGAGAAGACGATTGAACGCGGTGGCTCTTATCGGCGAAGCCCCAGACGACCGATCAGCGCGCGGTAGCGCTCGATGTCGACGTCCTGGAGGTAGCCGAGCAGGCGACGGCGCTGACCCACGAGCAGGAACAGACCACGACGCGAGTGGTGGTCGTGCTTGTGTCCCTTGAGGTGCTCGGTCAGGTCGGTGATGCGCCGCGTCATGAGCGCCACCTGCACCTCGGGGGATCCGGTGTCACCGGGGTGCGTCGCGTACTCTTCGATGATCGCCTTCTTGACGTCTGCTTCCAGTGCCATAAAGTGATCCCCTCTCTGCTTGTTGCGCGGTGCCCGACGCCTGTTGCGTGAGCTCTCTTTATCCGCGGCCGATCCAACGGCAACCGCAACAGTCTACCAGCGTTGTGCCGCCGCCGTCGACGCGACGACGGGGCGGAGGAGATGCGCTCCCCCGCCCCGTCGCCATGCCGTGAGAGCGGCTCAGTCCTGCTGCAGCGAACCCTGCAGATCGAGGGTGATCGTCACGTCCTTGCCGACGAGGACCCCGCCGGTCTCGAGGGCGGCATTCCACGTGAGGCCGAACTCTTCGCGGTCGATGACCGTCTTGGCGGTCGCGCCGGCCTTGTAGTTGCCCCACGGGTCGGTTCCGAAGCCGCCGAACTCGACCTCGAAGGTCACCGGCTTGGTGACGCCGCGCACGGTGAGGTCACCGTCGACGAGGAAGTCACCGCCGTCGTAGCGCACACCCGTGGAGGCGAAGTCGATCGTCGGGTAGGTCTCGACGTCGAAGAAGTCTCCCGAGCGCAGGTGCGTGTCGCGTCCCTCGTCGCCGGTGTTGATCGAGGCGACGTCGACGGTCGCGGTCAGGGACGCCGCCAGCGGGTTCTCCGGCGCGGTGATCGTCGCGCTCTTCACGCCGAAGGTGCCGCGCACCTTCGAGATCATCATGTGGCGGACCGAGAAGGTCACCTCGCTGTGGGACGGGTCGAGGACCCAGGTCCCCGCCTTGTAGCCGGGAACCTCGATCGTGGTCGTTTCGGTCATCGTCATCCTTCGTGTCGTTGTCCAGCCGCCGCCGCGACGGCTCAGGGGGACTCAACGCCGCTTCGCGCCATCTATTCCCGTGAATGAAAAAAGAAGCGGATGCAACCGCATCCGCTTCTTTCTCAGGTCTGTCAGCCGACCTGCATGAGGTCGATCACGAAGATGAGGGTCTTGCCGCCGAGGAAGTGGCCGCCGGCGGGGCCGTAGGCGAGGTGCGGCGGAATGACGAGCTCGCGACGCCCGCCGGCCTTCATGCCCGGAATGCCATCCTGCCAGCCCTGGATGAGACCGCGCAGCGGGAACTGGATCGTCTCACCGCGGTTCCAGGACGAGTCGAACTCCGCCCCGCTGTCGTACTCGACGCCGACGTAGTGAACGGTGACGGTGTCACCAGGCTTGGCCTCGGCGCCGTCTCCGACGACGATGTCGCGGACGACGAGCTCCGCAGGAGCCGGCCCCTGGGGAGCGTCGATCTCGGGCTTGGTGAGGTCTGCAGTCATGTGTCCATCCAAACACGTCGCGCGCGGCGCCGGGTGCCGGAACGACGGCTCTTGACACCCCGAAAGCACAAGGGCATCCTGAGATCAGACCAACTCAGCGCTCGGGAGACACGCAGGCATCGCCGCGGCACCGGGCGCTGAGTCTTTCGCGTCAGGGCGCGAACATCGCCGCTCGCGCGGCCGTGGTGCGATGCAGCAGCACCTGCTCATCCTGTGCGGCGTGGGGGTCGCGGCCGCTGATGGCACGCTGGCGCGCGGCGGCGAGCGCCGTCGCGTCGCGAATGAACCCCTTCATCATCTCGGTGCGATCGCCCCGCAGGGTGCCGGCCCACTGGAGGGCCGCCTTGCGTCCGCGTCCGGTTGCGACCATGTCGACCTCCTGCTCGGTGAACCACCCTGCCGCCGCGTAGTCGGCCAACCGGGTGCGGGTCAGCCGCGCCTCCTCGCGCCGCAGCGCCACCAGACCGAGGATGAACACGATGAACAGCGGGACCTGAAGGGTCAGATAGAGAGCGAAGAAGTCGCCGAACACGGCAGAGCCGTTCCAGAACGCGTGCAGCAGCACGGCTCCGCCGAGCCCGAGCAGCCACGGGCCGAAGGCCGCTCCCGCGCGGGCACCCCGGCGCGCGGCCAGGCCCAGCGCGAAGCCGGTGACACTCGTGAACATCACGTGCGCGAACGGTGACAGGATGCCTCGCACGAAGAACGTCGCGGTGGTGTCGGCGGCTCCGCCCTCGATGAAGCTCACGGCGAAGTACTGGATGTTCTCGGTGAAGGCGAATCCCGCGCCGACCAGCGCGCCGTACACGATGCCGTCGACGGGACCGTCGAAGGCCCGCCGCGCGCTCAGGAAGATCACGTACACCCCGAGCCCCTTGGCAACCTCCTCGACGATCGGCGCCTGGACCACGGGGGCGACGACGTCGGCGACGAAGGACGAGTCCGGCCCGAAGGCGAAGAGCAGAGCGAGATCGAACCCGAGCGTGATGCCGATCGCGACGAAGGCGCCCCACGCGATCGCGGCGGCGACCAGACCCTTCGGCTCGGGCTCCCAGCGATCGATGATCCGCACCGCGAAGAAGACGACGGCGAGAGGGACGAACGCCAGGATCATGCCGATGACCGAGGCGACGGGGCCGAGGGCGTTGAGGAAATAGCCCACGACGGCGACCGCCACCAGCACGACCACGCCGAGCACCCACAACGGCGCCGAGCGACCGGAGCGCGGCGACACGGCACGCCCCTGCGGCATCGGAGCGGCGGGGGCGTCGGCGCGCGGGATCGGCGCGCCCGATGCCACGTCGGGCTGCTCGAACGGCGAGTGGAAGGGAGGGGGCGTCAGCGACGGGCGCGACGGATCGGACGACGGCGCGGAATGCGTCATGGACACAGCCTACGGGCGACCGTGACCGCACCCTCGGCGATAGCCTTGAGATCATGCGCTTCGCCCACGTCGTCCGTCCCGGGTCATCGGAGCCCCGCCTGGTCGTCGCCGACGCCGACGCCGTGATCGAGGTGGCGGAGCTGTTCGAGGGCGCGCCGCGCACCCTCGAGGAGCTCATCGCCGGCGGCGACGAGCTCCTGGGGCGCATCCGCACCGCCACGGCCTCGCCGAGCGGAACGCGGCACCCGATCGCGGGCCTCTCCTTCGCGCCCGCTGTGCTGACGCCGCCGGTGATCCTCGCGATCGGCCTCAACTACGCCGCCCACTCGAGCGAACTGGGGCTGAAGACCGATTCGACGCCGACGGTGTTCGTGCTCTGGCCGAACTCGCTGGCCGGTCATGAGGGCACCACCAGCTGGCCACGGGCACTCAGCGAGTCCGTGGACTACGAAGCCGAGCTCGGTGTCATCATCGGCACCCCCGCGAAGGATGTCTCACCCGAAGACGCCCTCTCGCACGTCTGGGGCTACACCGTCGTCAACGACATCACCGCGCGCGACATCCAGTACTCCGAGGCCCAGTGGTCGCGGTGCAAGTCGTTCGACGGCTTCACGCCGGTCGGTCCGTTCGCCGTCACCGCCGACGAAGTGCCCGATCCGCAGAACCTGCACATCTGGACCCGGCTCGACGGTCACCTCCTGCAGGACGGCTCGACGGGGCAGATGGTGCGCCCCGTCGCGACGCTCGTCTCGCACCTGTCCCGCGCCGCCACCCTCCTGCCCGGCACGCTCATCTCGACCGGAAGCCCGGGAGGCGCCGGCTATTCACGCGACCCGCAGGTCTTCCTGCGCGATCGCTCCACCGTCACCGTCGGGATCGACGGGATCGGCGAGCTGACGACCCACTGCCGCATCCTCGACTGACGATGGGTCAGCCGCACGTGATGACGGTGCCGTCCGTGAGCTCCCACACGCCAGGGCCGAGCTCTCCGCAGGCGGCGAGGAGCGGGCCGAGGGCGGCGATCAGCACGACGGCGATGATGATCCCGATCACCATCAGAACGGAGCTGATGATGATGGCGGCGACGGCGAAGCCGTTCTTCGCACCGGCCTTGCGGCTCTGCACGAGCGCGACGATGCCGAGGATGAGGGCGACGAGCTGCACGAAGAACGAGAGCACCAGCGCGACGATGCCGAGGGTCTTCCCGGGCGTCGGGGCGGAGGACGGGGCGGGCGCGTCGTGCGCCCCGTCCTCCGCCGGAGGCGCCGGAGGATAACCGCCGGGCTGGGCAGGCGGAGGATACGCACTCGACGGCTCACGCGGCGTCGCGGCGTCGTCGCCACGGGATGACGGGGGTACGGGGTTCTGCGGATCGGACACGGTCTTCCTCCCTCGCGGCCGCGCGGTGCGGCGTCGTTCCTCGGAACGCTATCGGTCCCGTGTGACCGGCGGCAACGGATCAGCCGCGACACTCCCCTCGGCGCTGACGTCGCGGCCGCGCGAATCCGCCGGGGAGACGAGGTTCTCGGCCGGCTGCGCGATCGGGATCGCCGACGTCACCGCCTCGAGGCCCGACAGACGCGCCGGCGAGAGCTGCTTGGCCACCTCCTCGCGGGTCATGAGCTCCGCTTCGACCACCAGATCGGCGATGTTGCGCCCCGTCAGCAGAGCCGTCTTCGCCAGCGCCGCCGACGCCGCATAGCCGATGAACGGTGTGAGGGCCGTCACCACCCCGACCGAGGCGCCCACCATCGCACCGAGACGGTCGGTGTTCGCCGTGATGCCGTCGATGCAGTTGACCCTCAGGGTGTGCATGCCGCGTCGCATCCAGGTGATCGACTGGAAGATCGAGTGCGCGATGATCGGCTCGAAGGCGTTCAGCTGCAGCTGGCCGCCCTCCACCGCCATCGTGACCGTGGTGTCCGCGCCGGCGACGGCGAAGGCGATCTGGTTCACGACCTCCGGGATCACGGGGTTCACCTTGCCCGGCATGATGCTCGAGCCGGCCTGTCGCGGAGGCAGGTTGATCTCTCCCAGGCCGGCCTGCGGACCCGACGACAGCAGACGCAGGTCGTTGCAGATCTTCGACAGCTTGATCGCGTTGCGTTTGAGCGACGCCGAGAAGGACATGAACGAGCCGGTGTCGCTGGTCGATTCGACGAGGTCGGTGGCGAGCTCGAGATCCAGTCCGGTGATCGCGCGCAGATGGCGCAGGACGGCCGGGGAATACCCCGGGTGGGTCGTGATCCCGGTGCCGATCGCCGTGGCCCCCATGTTGATCTCGAACATCAGGTACGCGTTCTCGGTGAGCCGCTTGTGGTCCTCCCCCAGGGTCGTGGCGAACCCGTGGAACTCCTGCCCGAGGGTCATGGGAACCGCGTCCTGCAGCTGCGTTCGCCCCACCTTGAGGATGTCGTGGAACTCGGCGGCCTTGTCGAGGAACGACCGGCGCAGCAGGTCGAGTTCTTCCAGCAGGCTCCGCAGGTCCAGACTCAGCCCGATCTTCACCGCCGTCGGGTAGACGTCGTTCGTGGACTGCGACCGGTTGGTGTGGTCGATCGGCGAGAGGAACGCGTAGTCCCCCTTCTCTCGTCCCGCCATCTCGAGGGCGATGTTGGTGATGACCTCGTTGGCGTTCATGTTCGTCGACGTGCCCGCGCCGCCCTGCACGACGCCGACCACGAACTGGTCGTGGAAGTCGCCGTCGATGACCCGCTGGGCGGCACGATCGATCAGGTCGGCGCGCTCGGCGTTCAGCACGCCGATCTCACGGTTCGCCCGCGCTGACGCCTGCTTGACCATCGCGAGCGCGATCACCAGATCCTTGTAGACCGAGATGGGACGCTTCGAGATCGGGAAGTTCTCCATCGCCCGGGCGGTGTGGATCCCCCAGTAGGCATCGATCGGGATCTCGAGGGATCCCAGCGAATCGGTCTCGATACGGGTGCGCGTCGTCGCGTCCTGGGCCATGGGTCATCCTCGTGGGTCGGCACGGCAAGGTGGAACGATGCCGAGCCTACTCGGCCCCCGTAGCGACCCGGATGGACATCGCGGCGGGACCGACCATGGCCGCTGTACGCCGCGGACGGTCAGCGCTTCCGGGAGAACGCCTCCAGGCGCTCGTGCGGGCTGAGCGCGGCCATGCGGTCGACCCACTGCTGCGAGAAGAAGTCGCCGGAAGGGGCTTCGACGACCGGGACCACGGAGTGGGTGACGGTGTCGGCGTACACGTGCGTGAGATGGAAGGACTGACCGGCATCCATCCCGTTGACCTCGACGGCGGGACGCGAGATGTCCATGGTGTAGCAGGTCGCCGCGGCGACGCTCACCGGCACGCCGGCGAACGTTCCCGACGTGGAGTAGTGGAGGTGCCCGGCGAGGATTCCCCGCACATCCGTGCCGGCGATGACGGCGGCGAGCGCCGGCTGGTCGCGCAGCTCCAGGATGTCGAAGACGGGCAGGTGGCACGGCAGCGGCGGGTGATGAAGCGCGAGCAGGGTGCCCAGCGGGGCGGGCTCGGCGAGGATCTCGGCCAACCACGCGAGCTGCCCGGCATCCAGCTCACCGTGGTGCCAACCGGGGACACTCGAATCCAGGGCGATGATCCGCAGGCCGCCCAGGTCGGTGACCGACGTGACGGGCTCTTCGGTGGGGTCGAGGTCGAGCAGATGCTGCCGCATCGGCCCCCGCTCGTCGTGGTTTCCCGCGACCCAGATGAGCGGTGCCTCGAGCGCCTCGGCGATCGGCTCCACCGCGGCTCGCAGGGCTCGGTACGCGTCGGGCTCGCCGAGATCGGTGAGGTCGCCGGTGAACACCAGCGCGTCGGGCTGGGTGCCCAGGCGCTCGACCCGGCGAAGCGTGGCCTCGAGGTTCGCCGCGGTGTCGTAGACCCCGACCAGCGGTGCGTTCCCCGCGAGGAAGTGGGTGTCGCTGAGGTGCAGGATCGTGCGCTGGGCGGGGGAGTGCTGACCGAACGTCACGGATGCGGCGACCATGCGCCCAAGCCTAGGCCAGGGCACCGACGGGCTACCGTGGAGGGGTGACCGACACCCTCGAGCCGCCCCTCCCCCGCGCCGCCGCCCGTCCCGTCATCCGCAGCCATCACGGCGACGACGTCGAGGACCGCTACGAGTGGCTGCGCGACAAGGACGACACCGAGGTGATCGCGCACCTGGAGCGCGAGAACGCCTACGCGGATGCGCGCACGGCCCATCTGGAGGCCCAGCGCACACGCATCTTCGAGGAGATCAAGGCGCGCACGCTGGAGACCGACCTCTCTGTACCGATCCGCCGGGGCGACTGGTGGTACTACGGCCGCACCCGCGAAGGCCAGCAGTACGGCATCCAGTGCCGCGCACCGCTCACTTCTCCCGACGACTGGACCCCGCCGGAACTCCACCCCGACGAGCCCGTGCCCGGCGAGGAGGTTCTGCTCGACGGCAACGTCGAGGCCGAGGGCCACGAGTTCTTCTCCCTCGGCAGCTTCGAGGTCTCCGCGGAAGGGTCCCTCCTGCTCTACGGCGTCGATGTCGCCGGCGACGAGCGGTACACCATCCGCGTGCGCGAGCTCGCCACCGGCCGTCACCTGCCGGACGTGATCCCCGAGACGTTCGCCGGCGCGGAGTTCTCCCCCGACGGCCGGTTCATCGTCTACACCACGGTCGACGACGCCTGGCGGCCGGACACCGTCTGGCTCCACGAGATCGGCACGCCGGTCTCGGCCGACCGCAGACTCCACCACGAACCCGACGAGCGCTACTGGGTGGGGGCGGGATTCACCCGCAGCGAGCGCTTCCTCGTGATCGAGGCCGGGTCCTCCGTCACCTCCGAGCAGTGGCTCGTGCCCGCCGACGACCTCGGCGCCGAGCCGCAGGTGGTGTGGCCCCGCACCGAGGGCGTCGAATACGACGTCTCGCACGCCGTCGTAGACGGTCACGACGTGCTGTACATCCTCCACAACAGCGATGCGCTCGACTTCGAGCTCGTGCGCGTGGCCGCCGACGACCCGACCGGAGAGCGGCAGATCGTGCTGCCGCATGCGCCGGGCACGCGACTGCTCGGGCTGTCGACGTTCCGCGACTGGGCGGTCATCGGCTACCGTCGCGAAGGCCTCGCGCGACTCGGGATGCTCGACTACGTCTCCGGGTCCGTTTCGGAGATCGCGTTCGACGAGCCGCTCTACTCGGCCGGCACGAGCGGGAACGCCGAGTGGGCGCCGCCCGTGCTGCGGATCGGCTACGGCTCGTTCGTGACGCCGGGGACCGTCTACGACTACGACGTCGCCACCGGATCGCTCCTCCTGCGAAAGCGCCAGCCGGTCCTCGGCGGATACGAGCCCGGCGACTACGCGCAGGCGCGGGTGTGGGCCGACGCCGAAGACGGCACGCGCATCCCGATCTCACTCGTCTGGAAGCGTTCGTTCGGCGAGGCCGGCGCGACCCCTCGCCCCGTTCACCTCTACGGTTACGGCTCATACGAGCACTCGATCGAACCGGGGTTCTCGATCGCACGGCTGAGCGAACTCGACCGCGGTGTGGTGTTCGCGGTGGCGCACGTGCGCGGCGGCGGTGAGATGGGCCGGCAGTGGTACGAGGACGGGAAGCTCCTGGCCAAGCGCAACACGTTCACCGACTTCGTCGCGTGCGCGCGTCACCTCGTCGACAGCGGATACACCACGCCCGAGCGCATGGTCGCCGAGGGCGGATCGGCCGGCGGGCTCCTGATGGGCGCCGTGACCAACCTCGCCCCCGAGCTGTTCGCCGGCATCCTGGCCGCGGTCCCCTTCGTCGACGCGCTGACGACGATCCTCGATCCGACGCTGCCGCTGACGGTGATCGAATGGGACGAGTGGGGCGACCCGCTGCACGATGCCGAGGTGTACGCCTACATGAAGTCCTACAGCCCCTATGAGAACGTGCGCGAGGGCGTCACGTATCCGCGCATCCTCGCCGTCACCTCGCTCAACGACACCCGCGTGCTCTATGTCGAGCCGGCGAAGTGGGTTGCACGGCTGCGCGACGTCGGAGCCGACGCGCTGCTCAAGTGCGAGATGGTCGCCGGCCACGGTGGTGTCAGCGGCCGTTACAACTCGTGGCAGGAGCGCGCCTACGAGCTCGCCTGGATCTTCGACACCCTCGGCGTCGCCGATCCCACCTGATTCCACCCGCATCCCACCCCGGCATGTCCCACACCCCCAGCCGCCGCGCATCCCCCACCCCGGCATGTCCCAATTTCCGTCCTTATGAGCCGCTATGAGAACCGAAAGTGGGACACGCCTCGGCGGCGAGACGATGCGTGTCCCACTTTCTGCGCCTAAACGGTCTCAGGGCAGCAGATATCGGGACATGGTTCGAGGTGGTGTCCAGCCGGCGTCCATGAGGGCCGCGACGACGAGCCGCACGGCGGGGACTCCTCGACCCCGCACGTGATGATCGAGGCAGCGGACATGACGCCAGCCCGCGCGGCGAATCGCCTCCCACCGATCGGCGTCGCGCGCGAACTGCGCGGCATCCTCGGCATGCACGCGCCCGTCGTACTCGGGCGTGACCTTCCACTGTGGATAGGCGAGGTCCAGCTCAGCGACGAAGATGCCGCGGTGATCACGCAGGTTCCAATTGATCTCGGGTTCCGGCAGTCCGGCTCGCACGAGCAGGAGCCTCAACCGTGTCTCTCGCGGCGATCGGACGCCGTCGCGCGCCTCCGCGAGCGCACGCCGCAGCAGTCCGTTTCGGACGTCGCCCATGATCTCGATCTCGTCCCGGAGCTGCATCAGCGACGCCCCCTCCGCTGTATCGAACGCGAGCGAGTCGGCCGCCGCGATCAGATCGTCGAGGAACCACAGCGACCCGCACTGACGCCACGCGCGCGCAGGGTCCTCGACGCGCAGGCCGTCCGGGGTCGTGCGGACCGCAGGCTCACGGGTCTGAAGTCGGTGCCCGACGACGCCGCTGGTCCGGGGTTCGCGACGGGGACGGTGGGTCGAGACGTGGATGCCGGGCCGGTACGGCCATCCCGGCATCGAGTGTCCATAGAGCGCGAGCGCGGTCTCGTGGCTGAAGAACTGGTGCTCAGCCATTCGCGGCGCGTAGGCGCGGCAGAGCTCGCGCACCTGTGTATCGGGCAGCACGGGGTGCCGAGTGCGAACGCCGTGAAACGGGCGCCCGAGGTCGCGACCTCGCAGCCGACCGTCACCGAGTCCGATCTCGGATGCGCTCGCCACGCTGAACGCCGTGGCAAGCGCGGCAGGGAGCTCGGAGGGCCGCTTCATGATCCGAGGCTCGCTCGCCGCTCGGGAGACTCGGCGGCGTCAGCATCCCCCTGTGGAGAGTCGAAGGGGCACCGCCACCTGTGCAGGGGCGGTCATGTCCCAGAAAGTGTCGCTCTCAGGCCTGAGAAGAACAGAAATGGGGACATGCTTGGGGTGGGCGAGCGGGCATGTGCCGGCGCACACGCCGGCGGCACACGCCGGCGGCACACGCCTACATGCTTCGGGCGCGGGAAGGGGTCGTGCGCCGATGTCGGGTGCGGGAAGGGGTCAGCCGAAGAGGGCGGCGGCTTCCTCGTAGCGCGAGAGGGGAACGGTGTTGAGCTCACCGAGCGCGTCGGCGAAGGGAACCCGGACGATCTCCGTGCCGCGCATCGCGACCATCTGACCCCATGCCTCGTCCATGACGGCGTCGGCGGCGTGCAGGCCGAGACGCGTCGCGAGCACACGGTCGAAGCCCGAAGGCGATCCGCCGCGCTGGATGTGGCCGAGCACCGTCGCGCGCGTCTCGACACCGGTGATCCGCTCGATCTCGGGCGCGAGGAGCTCGCTGATGCCGCCGAGGCGCGGCCGGTTGAAGGCGTCGAGACCCTTGTCGCTGTAGGCCTCGTCCATGTCCTTGAGCTTGAACCCCTCCGACACGACCACGAGGGGCGCTCGGCCGCGGGCGTGGGCGCTCGTGACCTGCTCGCAGATCTCGTCGATCGACATCGGCACCTCGGGGATGCAGATGACATGGGCCCCGGCGGCCATCCCGGCGTGCAGGGCGATCCATCCGACATGACGACCCATGACCTCGGCGACCATGCACCGCTGGTGCGAATCGCCGGTGGTGCGCAGGCGGTCCATCGCGTCCGTGGCGATGTTCACCGCGGTGTCGAAGCCGAAGGAGTAGTCGGTGGCGCGCAGATCGTTGTCGATCGTCTTCGGCACGCCGAGCACGTTGATGCCGTCCTTGGACAGCCTGTCCGCGGCGGCGAGGGTTCCCTCGCCGCCGATGGCGATGATGCCGTCGAGGCGGTGGCCGTACATCGTCTTGGCGATGTTCTCGGCGCCGCCGCGCGGACCCTCGTAGGGGTTGGTGCGACTGGTGCCGAGGATCGTGCCCCCGACCTTGGACAGGCCCTTGACCTCGTGACGCGTGAGCGGGAAGAAGTCGGCGTCCACGACGCCCCGCCAGCCGTCGCGGATGCCGACGAACTCGAGATCGTACGTGGTGGTGCCCTTGAGCACGACGCCGCGGATGACGGCGTTCAGGCCCGGGCAGTCGCCGCCGCTGGTCAGGATTCCGATCTTCATGCTGTGGTCCTCAATCGTCGGGATGATGCTGGGCGACGCTGCCTCACCCGACATTAGTGGCCGCGGACTCCCGCTGCCACACGGTCGGTCGGATGCGGAGGACTCAGGCGGCGCCGAGCGCCTGCCGCAGCAGGTGCATCAGGGCCGACAGCTGCACGGAGTCGCTCGAACCGGGATCGACGGCCTGTCCGTCCAGGGCACGCTGCGCCAATCCCTCCTTTGAATCGATCAGTTCGGCGATCTTCGTGTCGATCGTGTGGGCGGCGATGATGCGCCACGCGGTCACCGGCTCGTCTTGTCCGATGCGGTGCACGCGGTCGATCGCCTGCGTCTGCTCGGCGGCGGTCCACGACAGCTCGGCCAGCACGACGTTCGACGCGGCCTGCATGTTCACGCCGACGCCCGCGGCGGTCAGCGAACAGACCGCGACACCGACCTCGGGGTCGTTGTTGAACGCGTCGATGGCCTCCTGGCGCGCCGTGGAGGTCTGGTCGCCCCGGAGCGACACGCTTCGCAGGCCGGATGCGGCGAAGTGCGCCTCGGCGGCATCCATCACGTCGATGTGCTTGGCGAAGAAGACCACCTTGCCCACCGAGCGCTGCAGCTGCAGCGCGTAGTCCGCCGCCAGCTGAGCCTTGGCCTGTCCGATGCGACGGACCATCGTGAAGACGTTCTCGCTCCCCGAACCCGCCGCCTTCGACTCGTCGAGCTCGTTCTGCGCGACCAGCCGCACGATGTCGTCGTCGACCTCGCCCGGAGCCAGGGCCGCCGCGGAGCGCGCGTTCTCACGGGCATCGACGATACGGCGGTAGCGATCGGCCAGGCGCGCGCCGAGCTCGCGCTCGGCCTCGCGGATGGAGCGACCGAACTCGTCGTCGAGCTCCACCGGCAGATCGGCGACGAGCTTGTCGGGCAGGTCCGCCGCGACGTCCTTCTTCTTGCGGCGAACGATGCCCATCGAGATCACCGCGTCGCGCGCCTCGGGGTAGAACGCCTTGTCGGCAGGGGTGAATCCGGTCGCGTCGAGCTTCGCCATCAGATCGGGGCCCGGCTTCTCGCCGTTGGTCCAGCCGAGGAAGCGCCAGATGGCATCGAAGTCCTCGACGTCGTTGATGAGCGGCGTTCCGGTGAGGGCCATCATGAGCGGGTCGCGCACCTGCTCGCGGATGCGCCCGGCGAGCGCGAGCACGTTGCGCGAGCGCTGCGAGGTGAGGTTCTTGATGAAGTGCGCCTCGTCGACGACCATGCCCTTCAGACCGATCGAGCCGAGCCATGACAGATGGCGGTCGAGGATCTCGTAGTTGACGATGAAGACGTCGGCGAACGCATCGATGTCTTCGCCGTCGCCCTGGATCACGGTCGCGCGACGGTGGGGCGTCCAGCGCTTGACCTCTCGGGCCCAGTTCATCTTCACGACGTTGGGAACGACCGCCAGCAGCGGATAGGTGTCGGCGACGGAGGCCGCCAGCACCGACTCGGCGGTCTTCCCGAGACCCGGTTCGTCGGCCAGCAGGAAGCTGCGGTGTCCGTCGCGCACCGCCTCGAGGAAACGCGACTGGTGCGGCATCACCTCGAGGCCCCGCGGCGAGACGCGGTCGAACTCCGGCACGGGAGGCAGCTCCATGGATGCGCTGGCCCCACCGGCACCGGTCTCGAACGCCTTGTACAGCGGTCCCATGAGCTCCCAGCCGTCGAGCCGACGACGCGGGCTCGGCACGGGCGCGCGCATGGTGAGGTCGGGTGGGAGGAACGGATTCGCCATCTGGCGCGACTCGATGCCGGCCGGCACGACCTGCCGGTCGGCGAGCGCGGGCGGCACCACCGTCGGGGCGACAGGAGCGACGTCGGTGATGATGAGCTCGTCCGGCGGAAGCTCGGCGCCCGACTCCAGCAGCCAGTCCCGTCGCATGCGCTTGGCGACCGGCGACGTGGCCTGATCGACCTCGAGCAGCTGGATGAGCGACGTGTCGCGCGCGGCGGTCTTCGCGAGGATCGTCGCGACGCCGTCGAGGCGCTTGAGCAGCTCCGCCCGCGCGGAGTCGGCGACGGCAGTGTCGGCCTTCACCCGCGCGCGCTCCTCGCGGACGAGAAAGGCGATCACCTGGAACTTGACACGGTTGGTGGGGCCGAGCTTTCCGCGCTGGGCCTTGGCTTCGACCTCGCGCACCTTGCGGGCGAGGATCGGGATCAGCGGCGCCTCATCGTCGCGTCGGGAAGACGACGACTTGCGACGACGCGCGGCGGAAGTCTGTGCGGCGGGTGCCGAGGTCGGCATGCTCCTCCTGAGCCTAGGGATCGGATACCGGTCGATCCGGTGATCCGGCGAGAGAACGTGATTCCCGTGGGCGGCGCCACGACGCCGTCACGAACACGGGGCGGAGATGCCGGCACCGTCGGTCGCGAGCACCCGCTTCAGCGAGCAGCGACAGGGCGGTCGGGATCCCCGCACAGCATTCTAGCGGCTACCCGGCCGAATCCGCAGAATCTGCTCCCCAGAGGGTGGCGATGATGTCTTCGCTGTAGCCCTCGGGAGCGAAGTTGATCCACCGGGTCGTCACGATCGCGCCGTCGCCGATGACGTGGGTCTCACCCAGCGTGTACGGCTCGTCGTCGAGCGTGATCCCCCGCTGCTCGATGCGATGGATGCTGCCGACGGCGACGTCCTCGGAGCTGAACCCGGCCGCGCTGAGCTCAGCGGCGATCTCCTCGCCCTGCGCGTCGTCGATGAGGGTGATGTTCGTGGCCAGGCCGTAGTCGGACGGAGTGCCCCACGTGCAGCGCAGAGTCGGGGCACCCGAGTCGATCAGTTCGAGCACGACGGCGTTCTCGCTGGAATACATCGTCACACCGGGGCCGTTCAGCGGGGGGTTGTCCGCCTCGAGGGTCGCGCGCATGTCCGCGGAGTAGATCTCCTCGCACGAGCTCGGAAGGACGAAGGCGTCGGTCTCGGTGGGCGTCGGGGTCGGAGTGCTCTCGACGGTTGAAGTCGGTTCGGCCGTCGCACCGTCGGGCTCTGTGCTGCCGGACGGCACCGGCTCGGGCTGGCATGCGGCGAGAGCGAATGCCACAGCCGCAGCGGCCCCCGCGGCGAGCAGACGGGGTGTCCGGTGCTGACGAGTCACGGTACCTCCTGGAGGGGCGCTGCACCGCAGAGGGGCGGCACGGGCACCGACTCTACCGACCCACGAGGCCGGCCCCGCGGCGGCGCGGCGGACGTACCCTGAAAACATGCCGGAACGGATGCCGCGGGACCAGCGGCTACGGATGCCGCGGGACCAGCGGCTCGTCCTGACGATCGCGATCCTCGCGTCGTTCGTGTCCTTCCTCGACGGCACGGTGGTGACCGTCGCCCTCCCGGCGATCCGCGATGACCTCGGCGGTGGCCTCGCCACGCAGCAGTGGGTGGTCGACGCCTACCTGATCACTCTGGGCGCCCTGATCCTCGTGGCGGGATCCCTCAGCGACGTCTACGGCCGCATCCGCGTGCTGCGCTGGGGACTCGTGCTCTTCGGCATCACCTCGATCGCGATCGCCGCGGCCCCCACGCCCGAGTTCCTGATCGTCGCGCGCGCCCTTCAGGGGGTCGCCGGAGCCCTCCTCGTGCCCAGTTCACTGGCCCTCATCACGGCGACCTTCCGCGATGCCGCGCAGGCGCGCGCCATCGGGATCTGGACGGCAGCCACGACCGGCGCGATGGTGGTCGGCCCCGTCATCGGCGGGCTGAGCGTCGACCTGCTCTCGTGGCGACTGGTGTTCCTCATCAACGTGGTGCCGATCGGCGTCACCCTGTGGCTGCTCGCGGTGCTCAGACGCCCCGATGTGCGCGCGCCGGGTCGCACCGTCGACGTGTGGGGCGCCGTGCTGTGCACGCTGGGTCTCGGCGGCATGGTCTTCGCGCTCATCGAGCAGCCGAGCCTGGGGTGGGGATCCCCCGCCATCTGGGGCAGCGCCGCCGTCGGCGTGGCGTCGTTCGCCGGTTTCCTCGTGCGGCAGGCGGCGGCAGAGGATCCGATGATGCCCCTGGACCTCTTCCGTGCGCGCAACTTCTGGGCCGGCAACCTCGCGACGGCGTTCGTCTATGCCGCGCTCTCGCTCAACGGCTTCGTCGTCGGCGTCTACCTGCAGCAGGGAGCCGGGCTGTCGGCGACCCTGGCTGGACTCGCGACCCTCCCCATCACGATCCTCATGATCCTCTTCAGCTCGCGCGTCGGTGACCTCGCCGGCCGGTTCGGCCCGCGCCTGTTCATGACCGTCGGGCCGATCGTGATGGCCGCGGGCGCCCTGCTGCTGCTGTCCGTCGGCGAAGCGTTCGACTACTGGACCCAGGTGCTCCCCGGGGTGATCGCCTTCGGTCTGGGTCTCACCCTCACGGTGTCGCCGCTCACCTCGGCGATCCTCGGCGCGATCGACACGTCGAGATCGGGTATCGCATCGGCGGTGAACAACGCCATCTCACGGGTCGCGGGGCTCATCGTGATCGCGATGCTCGCCACCATCGTCGGCGGCGCCCTCGACCTCGACGGCTTCCACCGCGCTGCCGTCGTGACGGCCGCCCTGCTCGCGGTCGGCGGCGCGGTCTCGTTCGCCGGCATCCGCAACCGGCTCCCGGCCCGCTCCGACGTAGGCTGAGCACATGACCACCTACACCGAGCGTCAGCTCGCCGCGACCATCGACCACGCCATCCTCAAGCCCGAACTGACGCGGGCCGAGGTCGACGCCGAACTCGACATCGCCGCCGAATGGAAGGTCTTCAGCGTCTGCGTGCGTCCCTCGGACATCCCCCACGCCGTCGCGCGCCTGACGGGGACCGGGGTCGCCGTCGGCACGGTGATCGGCTTCCCCCACGGCACCACCTCGACCGCGACGAAGGTCGCCGAGGTGACCCGGGCTCTCGCCGACGGAGCGGTCGAGCTCGACATGGTGCTCAACATCGGATGGCTGCGTTCCGGCATGGACGCCGACGTGCAGGCCGACATCCGTGCGGTGGTCGAGGCAGCTGAGGGCCACGTCGTCAAGGTGATCTTCGAGACCTCCTACCTCGACGACGAGCAGATCATCCGCGCGTGCCGCCTCAGCGAGGCCGCGGGAGCCGACTTCGTGAAGACGTCCTCCGGATTCGCCGGCGGAGGCGCCACGGTCGCGCACATCCGGCTCATGCGCGACAGCGTCGGGGACAGCGTGCAGGTGAAGGCCTCCGGCGGAGTGCGCGGCCTCGACGCGGCCGTCGCGATGCTCGACGCCGGCGCCACGCGCCTGGGCACCTCCGCGGCGGCGACCATCCTCGGCGCCGCCCGCGCGCACGATGCCGGCGAGACGCCTGCCGGCGGAGTCGACGAGTCCTCCTACTGACGCGCGAGGCGCTCGGGCGTCAGGTGCCGCGCGTGAGGAGCGTCGCCCGCGTGCGGGCGACGTCATCGGCCATCTGCGCCATCAGCGGCTCGATGCCGCTGAAGGCCACCATCCCGCGCAGCCGCTCCACGAAGCGGATCTCCACGGTGTGTCCGTACAGATCGAGATCGGTCTCATCGAGCACATAGGCCTCCACCTGGCGGACGAGGACATCGCCGAACGTCGGATTCGTGCCGATGCTGATGGCGGCGGGATAGCGGGTGCGGGCGTGAGGCGCCGCACCCGAACCGGTCGGCTCGCCCTCATCGACGAGCCATCCGGCGTAGACCCCCTCGGCGGGAACGAGGCCGTCGCCATCGGCGGAGAGGTTCGCGGTGGGGTACCCGAGATCGCGCCCCCGCTTCAGCCCGTGCACGACCTCGCCGCGCACCGCGTGAGGCCGACCGAGGAGCCGCGCGGCCGTGGCCACATCCCCCTCGGCGAGCAGGTCGCGCACCCAGGTCGACGACACGCGGCGGCCGTCGACCGCGCAGACGTCCTCGACGACATGCACGTCGAACCCGAGCTCGGTTCCGAGTGCGCGCAGCGTCTCCGGGTCGCCGGCACCGGCGCGGCCGAAGCGGAAGTCCTGCCCGACGAGAACCGTGCGCACGGCCAGGGCGTCGACGAGAACGTGCTCGACGAAGTCGCGGGGATCCAGGGCGGCGAGCTGCTCGTCGAACGTGAGCACGAGGGTCGCGTCCACACCCGCGTCGGCGAGGAGCCGCACTTTCTGGGTCGTGCTCGCCAGCGCGTCCGGGCACGATTCGGGTCGCAGGACCGCGAGCGGATTGCGGTCGAAGGTGACCGCGACCACACGGGCACCGGTCGCGGCAGCATCGACGCGCGCGCGATCGATCACCGCGCGATGACCGGAGTGCACGCCGTCGAACTTGCCGATGGCGACGACCGACGGTCCGTAGCCCTCCGGAACCTCGTCGGGATGACGCCACACCGTCACGGGGCCACCGAAGCGGGATGCGGCTCCGCGGTGACGCGGGCGCGGTGCGTCCACAGCCACCAGAGTCCGAGGAACGGCAGCACGAGCGGCACGAGGAGGTATCCCCCGCCGAACCAGGACCACACCGTCGGGTGGGCGAAGAGGTCGGGGAGCACGAAGCTCAGCGTTCCGACGATCAGGACGCCGGCGAGCTCGAAGCCGATGGCCACCCAGGCGATGCGGTACCAGATCGCGGAGGCCGAGAACACCAGGGCCAGTGTCGCGAGGATGTAGACGACGGCGGCCAGAGCCGACAGAGAATACGCCAGCGGTGCCTCGTCGAAGCGCTGGACGATCTGGACGAAACTGCGGCCGGTCGCGGCGAGGGCCATGATCGCGTACACGATCACGAGCACCCGACCGATGCCGGTCATACGGGGGCGGGACGGGGGTGTGGACATCGCACCTCGATTCTAGGCCTCGCGCGAGCGGGCCGCGTCACGCGATCTGGACGGCCCAGATCACCTGCATGCGGTAGACCATGATCGCCGCCGCGAGCGCGGCGACGCCGAGGACGACCGTGCTCCACCGGCTCCGCTCCAGCAGTGCCCACAGCACCGCCGCCGGCGGAACGAGCGCCGCGCTGACGAGATAGACCCAGAACTCGAGCAGGCTCCCGGTCGGCGGGTTGCCGGCGAACGGGGCGATGATCGCGATCACGACCTGGGCGAGAAGCAGCAGCTCGACCAGCGCGAGCGAGCCCACGGTGAGGTCGCTCGGGCGGCGTCCGGCGAGGCCGAGCACGATGCACAGGGCACCCGCGACGACGGCTACAGCGACCTGGACGTAGGTGAACCACTCGATCACGCCCCGGCCTCCTCGGGCATGTTCATCTCGCTCCGCAGATCGTCGCCGCGCGGACGCACGACCCCCACGAAGGTCCCGTCCGGCGCGATCGCCGCGGCGCGCGGGGCGTCGATCGTCGCGGCAAGTCCGTGCAGCCGCTTGCCGTGTCGCAAGTCACGGGCCTGGTCGGCGGTGACCTCGAGCCGCGGCAGCACCGCGCACGCCGCCGCGGCGACCGGCATCATCCGCGCCGCATCGAGGTCATCGAGCGCCGAGGCATCGGCGACGTCGAACGATCCGACGCGCGTGCGCCGCAGCGCCGTCAGATGACCGCCCACGCCCAGCGCGGCGCCGAGATCGCGTGCGAGCGCCCGGATATAGGTCCCGCTGGAGCAGTCCACGACCACGTCGAGGTCGAGGATGTCGCCTTCGCGGCGCTCGGCGATCACGTCGAAGCGCGACACCGTGACCTCTCGAGCGGCGAGCTCGACATCCTCGCCCGCCCGCGCAAGGTCATACGCGCGGCGCCCGTCGACCTTGATCGCCGACACGCGACTGGGGATCTGCGAGATGTCTCCGCGAAGGTGCGCGATGGCGCTCGTCACGGCGTCGGGTGAGACGCCGCCGGCGTCGATCCGGCCCGTCACCTGGCCGTCCGCGTCGTCGGTGTCGGTCGCCACTCCGAGCCGGATGGTCGCGCGATACGTCTTGTCCTGGCCGACGACGAAGGTGAGCAGGCGGGTGGCCGCCTCCACCCCCAGCACGAGGAGGCCCGTCGCCATGGGATCGAGGGTCCCCGCATGGCCGATCTTCCGCGTTCCGAGTGCGCGCCGCGCACGCGCGACGACGTCGTGGCTCGTGGGGCCGCCCGGCTTGTCGACGAGCAGGATGCCGGGGGCGGGACGCATCCTCCCAGCCTACGTGGCCCGGCCCGCCCGCCCCGTGCGCGGCATCGGATCGTACGCTGGAGGGATGCCCCGCAGCGCCGAGATCGCCACGCCGCTGAACGCCTGGTTCGCCGACAACGCGCGCGATCTCCCCTGGCGACACCCGGGCTTCGGCGCCTGGGGCGTGCTCGTGAGCGAATTCATGCTGCAGCAGACACCCGTGAACCGGGTGATCCCGCTGCTCGAGGCGTGGCTGCGACGCTGGCCCACGCCCGCGGCTCTGGCCGCTTCTCCCCCGGCCGACGCCGTCCGGCAGTGGGCCAACCTCGGCTACCCGCGCCGCGCCCTGTGGCTGCATCGCGCCGCCGTGGAGATCACGGAGCGCCACGGCGGCATCGTTCCCCGTTCGGTCGAGGATCTCCTCGCACTCACCGGAATCGGGGACTACACGGCCCGCGCCGTCGCCGTGTTCGCCTACGGCGACCGCCATCCGGTCGTCGACACGAACACCCGGCGGGTGATCGCGCGGATCATCGACGGTCAGGCTCACCCTGGCGCGCCGCATCGTCGCGACCTCGCGGCGATGGAGGCGCTCATGCCGTCAGACGACGGCGCCGCCGCATGCTTCAACGCCGCCGCGATGGAGCTGGGTGCGCTGGTGTGCACCGCGCGATCACCGCGATGCGGGTCGTGCCCCGTCTCCGCCGAGTGCGCCTGGCGGGCGGCCGGATACCCCGACACCGGCGACACCCGCAAGAAGCAGGCGAAGTACGAAGGAAGCGACCGACAGGCGCGCGGCGCGATCCTCGCCGCGCTGCGGGAGATCGAGGTGCATCAGGTCTCCGCCGAGGAGGTCATCCCCGCGTGGCCGGACCCGGTCCAGCGCGATCGCGCGATCGACTCCCTCGTGGCCGATGGGCTCATCGAGGCGGTCGACGGGATGCTCCGACTGCCGCGCTGAAACGCGACGCGCTCATTCCTCGTCGTCGTCGCGGACCTTCTTGTAGGGGTCCGCCTCGCCGGCGAAGCTCGCCGTTCCAGCGATCCCGGCCACGGCCTCATCCCGCTCACGCGCCTCGCGCAGAAGCTCCTCGATGTGGCCGGCGTTCTCGGGAATCCCGTCCGGGATGAACTCCAGGGTCGGCACGAGGCGGGCGCTGAGCTTGCGTCCCACCTCACTGCGGAGCATCCCGGTGGCTGCGCGCAGTGCTTCAGCCGACGACGCCTGCTCCTTCTCGTCTCCGAGCACCGTGTAGAACACCGACGCGTGCTGGAGATCTCCGGTCACCCGCACATCGGTGATGGTGACGAAGCCGAGCCGCGGGTCGCGCAGCCCCTTCTCGAGACGTTCGGCGATGAGGACGCGGATCCGGTCCGCCAGTCGCGCCTGTCGTTCGTTTCCCATAGTCACTCTTTCTCCTCATCGCCGACGGCTGTCTTCGCGGCCGCGAGGAGGCTGCCTTCCCGAGAGCGAGCATCGGGGTGCCCGCGAAGCGGGCGGGGTCCCCGCTCTGCGAGCGAAGGGAAGGCAGCCTCCGGAGCAGCAAATGGTCAGCCGCGCGGCTTCTCCACCATTTCGGTCGTCTCGATCTCGTCGCCGATCTGGATGTCGTTGTACTTGCCGAGGCCGATACCGCATTCGTAGTCGGTGCGGACCTCGGTGACATCGTCCTTGAAGCGGCGCAGCGACTCGATGGCCAGGCCATCGGCGATGACGACGCCTTCGCGGATGATGCGGGCCTTGGCGTTGCGCGTGATGGTGCCGCTTCGCACGATCGCTCCGGCGATGTTGCCGAACTTCGACGAGCGGAACACCTCGCGGATCTCCGCGACACCCGACTGCACCTCTTCGAACTCCGGCTTGAGCAGGCCCTTGAGCGACTGCTCGACGTCGTCGATCGCGTTGTAGATGACCGAGTAGAAGCGGATGTCCACACCCTCGCGCGCGGCGCGCTCACGAGCCTTGGCATCGGGGCGCACGTTGAAGCCGATCACGATCGCGTTGTCGATCGTGGCCAGGTTCACGTCGGACTCGGTGACGGCACCCACACCGCGGTGGATGATCCGCAGCTGCACCGACTCGTCGACCTCGATCTTCAGCAGCGACTCCTCGAGCGCCTCCACGGCACCGGAGACGTCGCCCTTGATGATGAGGTTGAGCGAGGTGACCTTGCCCTCCTCGAGAGCGCGGGTGAAGTCCTCGAGCGAGATGCGCTTGCGGGCCTTGGCCAGCTGGGCGTTGCGCTCGGCGGCTTCGCGCTTCTCAGCGATCTGGCGCGCGGTGCGGTCCTCTTCGGTCACGATGAACACGTCGCCCGCACGGGGCACCGAGTTCAGACCCTGCACCTGGACCGGCCGCGACGGAGCGGCCTCCGCGACCTGCTCGCCGTTCTCGTCGATCATGGCGCGCACGCGGCCGTAGGCGGTGCCGGCGACGATGGCGTCTCCGACCCGGAGGGTTCCGGACTGGATCAGCACCGTCGCGACCGAACCGCGACCCTTGTCGAGCTTGGCCTCGATCGCGACACCGCGGGCGTCCTTGTTCGGGTTCGCACGCAGGTCGAGACCCGCGTCGGCGGTGAGCAGCACCGCATCCAGAAGGTCCTGGATGCCCGTGCCCTGCCGGGCCGAGACGTCGACGAACATCACGTCGCCGCCGTACTCCTCCGCGACGAGACCGTACTCGGTGAGCTGCTGGCGCACCCGGCCCGGGTTCGCGTCGGGCTTGTCGACCTTGTTGACGGCCACGACGATCGGAACCTCGGCGGCCTGGGCGTGGTTGAGCGCCTCCACCGTCTGGGGCATGATGCCGTCGTCGGCGGCGACCACGAGGATCGCGAGGTCGGTCACCTGCGCACCACGGGCACGCATGGCGGTGAAGGCCTCGTGACCCGGGGTGTCGATGAAGGTGATCGCGCGCTCGATCTCTTCGTGCTCGGTCCACACCTGATAGGCGCCGATGTGCTGCGTGATGCCGCCGGCCTCGCCCTCGGTGACGTTCGTCTCACGGATCGCGTCGAGAAGGCGCGTCTTACCGTGGTCGACGTGGCCCATGACGGTCACGACGGGCGGACGGATCTCGAGCTGGTCGTCGTCCTCTTCCGCGAGCTCCTGCTCGAGGTCGAGGCCGAAGCCCTCGAGGAGCTCCTTGTCCTCGTCCTCGGGCGAGACCATCTGGATCTTGTAGCCGAGCTCATCGCCGAGCACCTCGAAGGTGGCCTCGTCGAGCGACTCCGTCGCGGTGGCCATCTCGCCCAGGTTGAACAGGATGGTCACCAGGGTCGACGGCTGCACCGAGTAGCCGGCGAGCTGCTCGATCTTGTCCGCGAAGTCGGAGATCGATGCGCCGCGGCGCATGCGGATGATCTCGCCGTTGCCCTTGCGGACGTTGACGCCGCCGACCTGCGGCGCATCCCTCATCTCGAATTCTTGACGCTTCGCCCGACGCGACTTGCGCTGCTTCGACTTGCCGCCGCCCTTGCCGAAGGCACCGGCTGTGCCGCCGCCGCGGCCACGGCCGCCACCGCCGGGCCGACCGGCGAAACCGCCGCCGGGCCGACCGGCGAAACCGCCACCGGCACCGCCGCCGCCACCGGGCCGACCGGCGCCGCCGGGACGCTGCTGGAAGGGGGCACCGCCGCGGCCGCCACCGGGACGACCGGCGCCGCCCGGACGCGGGGCGCCGGGACGCGGCGAACCGGGACGCGGGGCCTGCGGACGCGGGATGTTGCCGGGGTTGGGGCGCTGCCCCATGCCCTGCGACGACGCGAACGGGTTGTTTCCGGGACGCGGGCCCGCGGGACGCTGGCCCATGCCCTGCGACGACGCGAACGGGTTGTTGCCCGGACGGGGAGAGCCACCGGAACGCTGATTGCCGCCGGGACGCTGGGTGCCGCCGGGACGGGGAGCCTGCGGCGTCGAACCGCCGGGGGCGGGCTTGGGTCCGGGGCGCGAAGCGGGTGCGTCCGCGGAGGGCTTCGGCGCCGGTGCACCCGGCTTCGGAGTGCTCGCGGCGGGCGCCGCTGCGGCTGCCGGCGTCGCGGCTCCCGGCTTCGGGGCCGCACCGGGCTTGGGTGCCGCACCCGGCTTCGGGGCGGTCGCGCCGGGTCGCGCGGACCCGGGCTTCGGCGCGCCGGCGGCGGGCTTGGCGTCAGCCGACCCGCCCTCAGAGGCGAGGGCTGCGCGAAGCTTCCGGGCGACCGGGGGCTCGATCGTCGATGAGGGGCTCTTGACGAACTCGCCGAGCTCCTTGAGCTTGGCGAGGGCCACCTTGCTGTCGACGCCGAGCTCGGAAGCGATCTCGTGTACGCGTGGTTTTGCCACAATTCTCCTGTCTGGGGTCCACCCAGGCAGGGCAGACCGTTAGTCGCGGACGGGTCTCATTTCGAGCCGTTCACTTTGTTTCCATAGCCGTTCAGCCGTTTCTCGATGGTCTGCGCGTCAAGTGGTCCTGACACACGCAATGCACGCACGAAAGCACGTCGCCGCAGAGCGGCTGTCATGCACTCGGGTGTCGGATGGACCCACGCGCCTCTTCCCGGCATCGAGGCGCGGTCGTCGGGGACGAGCCGGTCATCGATGGCGACCACCCGAAGGAGAGTGGACCGGGAAGCACGCGTGCGACAACCGACGCACGTTCGTACGGGTTCCATCCTACACCTCGGCGCCCGAGACGTTTCCCACGACGGCGAGCGCCGGGGTTCGCACGGAGATTTCGATACGCCCGCTCCGCCCGCTACTCGAGGATCGAATCGGGTTGGATGTCGATCTTCGCACCCGTGAGCTTGGCGGCCAGTCGAGCGTTCTGCCCTTCCTTGCCGATCGCGAGCGACAGCTGATAGTCGGGCACGAGGGCCCGCACGGCCTTGTTGCTCGCGTCCAGGACGAAGCTCGAGGTGACCTTGGCCGGCGACAGGGCGTTGGCCACGAACGTCGGCAGGTCGGCGTGGTAGTCGACGATGTCGATCTTCTCGCCGGCGAGCTCCTCGGTCACCGCGCGCACGCGACGGCCGAGCTCCCCGATGCAGGCGCCCTTGGCGTTGATCGCCGGATCGTTCGCCTTGACGGCGATCTTCGACCGGTGTCCGGCCTCCCGGGCCAGCGAGACGATCTCGACCAGACCGGCGGGGATCTCGGGCACCTCCATCGCGAAGAGCTTGCGCACGAGGCCCGGGTGCGTGCGGGAGACGGTGATCGAAGGCCCCTTCGTCCCCTTGGAGACGCTGGTGACGTAGACCCGGATGCGAGAGCCGTGCGTGTACTCCTCGCCCGGCACCTGCTCCTCCGGCGGCAGGATCGCCTCGACGGTTCCGAGATCGACGTGGATCATGCGCGGATTCGGACCCTGCTGGATCACGCCGGCGACGATGTCGCCCTCCTTGCCGCGGAATTCTCCGAGCACGGCGTCATCCGCGATGTCGCGCAGGCGCTGACTGATCACCTGCTTGGCGGCGAAGGCGGCGATGCGCCCGAAGTTGTCGGGAGTGGTCTCCTCCTCGCCGATCACGGCGCCGGAGTCATCCTGCAGGGGCACGAAGATGGCCACGTGCCCGGTCTTTCGGTCCAGCTGCGCACGAGCTCCGTCAGGGACCTCTCCGGACGGCGAACTGTGCTTCGCGTACGCGGTGAGGATCGCCTGTTCGATAATGCGCACCAGCTCGTCGAAGGGGATCTCCTTCTCGCGCTCGACCGTCCGCAGCAGACCCAGATCGATGTCCACGTCGACCTCCCTATTCAGCTCTCACGCCGTCGCGGCGTGGCCGACGGCATCCCGTATACGTTACCCGATCACCCCGGAGGCGATCCGCTCAGCCGGGGAGCGCTCCGGCCACGCAGTCGTCACGCGCGGGTTCGCGCAGCTCGAACCGGTCCTTCGTCCAGCGCACGAGCACCGGCAGCAGCGCGGACCGCGGCTGCATCACGTTCAGGTGCTCGTACCCCTCGTACTCGAGGAAGCGCACGTGCTCCCCCTGCTCGCAGAGGTCGGCGACGAAACGCTCCTGCAGCACCGGCGGGATGACCTCGTCGTCCCCGCCCCACGCGATCAGCAACGGCGTTTCCCACGGACCCTGCGGCGTGTTCTCGCGCAGGCGCTGCCCGAGGGGTCCGGCCGCGAGGTTCTCGACGTACAGCGGACGATCCTCCGAGACGCCGAGCGCCGTGGCGACCGAGATGACGACACCCGGTTCGGACGGACACCGCTGTGTCATCTCGCGCACGATCGCCTCGCCGCCGGGGGCGACGTACCGGGCGAGCTCGACGTCGTCGTAGGTGTCCGCATAGGGCACGAGCACCCACGAGATCAGGATGGACAGTTCCACGGACGCACCCTCGCGCAGCAGCTCGGTGGCGAGGGCGTGGGGATCGGCCGCCGGCGCGATGGCAGCCGTCCCGAGCACCTGCAGCGAGGGCGTGTAGCTGTCGGCGATCTGCGACGCCCACAGCGCGGCGTGCCCGCCCTGGGAGTGGCCCCACACGACGGTGCGGGTGGATGCGTAGAGGTCGTCCATCTGCCGCGCCGCGACGGCCGCGTCGAGGGACGAGCGCGCCTCGCCGAGTCCGATGAGGTAGGGGAAGGTGCCGGGCGCCCCCTGCCCCGAGTAGTCCGGAGCGACGACGATCCACCCGTTGTCGATCACCTCGTCGAGGCTCGGCACGGACCACGTCGTCGCGGCGGCGTCGCGCAGACTCGGCGCACACCCCTGGGCGACCCCGGTGGTGCCGTGATTCCACAGCACCACGGGGCGCAGACCACGTGTGGGGGCGGTCGGCGAGATGACGAGCGCACTGCCGACGGCAGGCTGCCCGAGTGCGTCACGCGTGGTGTAGAGGATGCGCTGAACCTCGGCACCGTCGGGCTGCTGACCCGAGAAGTCACCCACGCGGATCAGCTGCCCGTGGTCGTAGGGGACGACGGCAGGCGGATCGTAGAAGGCGTCGACGACGGGCGCGCCATCCTGGAGCCAGTCGTTGAGCCACCAGCCGCCGGCGGAAACGGCCACGAGGAGGACGGCCAGCGCATAGCGGCCGGTGGCCGCCCACACGCGCCCGCGTCGGTCATGAACCTCCTCGATGCTGAGCGCCGATCGGGCGAACAGTGCGGCATCGCGCTCGTGGGGGGCCCGCGTGAAGGCGACCGATCCGCGAACGACGGTCGACACGCCGAATGCGAGGGTGCGCACGCCGAACACGACGGCCACCACCAGCACCGTGACGTCGGGCCAGGTGAGGGAGAGCACCGCGAAGACGATCTGCGCGGCGCCGGAGGCAGCCCACAGCACGCGCTGGCTGAGGGTGCCGCCGACCAGAGCATCGACGACGGCCTGCGCACCGCCGACGAGGAGAAGGAGCGCCAGGGCGACCGGAAGGAGTTCGAGGGTGCGTCCCAGTCCCAGCAGCATCGCGAGGCCGAGCACAACCCACAGCGCCGCGAAGATCCGGGCGGCCCATCCGCGCTCCTGGTGGGGTGCGGCGAATTGGACGAGTCCGAAGACGAGCGCGCTCAGTCCGACGTAGACCGTGAGCAGCAGGAGCGAGGTCAGCGGCCTCGTGACGATCAGAGCGCCCAGCAGCAGCGCGAGACCCCCGACCAGGATCACCACGATCGGCGGAGCGCCGGCGATCAGGCGCGGCAGGGCGTTCAGCCCCCGTCGCCACGCATCCACCCGATTCACCTCGTCAGCATAGGCACGCCGGAACGGGCGCGGCATCGACGCGGCCGCCCGATCACCGCCATACTGACCGGATGGCGGATGTGAGCGCGTGGCTGGCCACATGGGGCGACAATCTCTGGACGTGGCTGGTGCTGCCCATCGTGGTGCTGCTCGGGCTGTACTTCACCGTGCGATCCGGGGTGGTCCAGTTCCGACTGATCCCGGAGATGTTCCGCACCCTCACCGACAAGACGCCGCGCACCGCCGAGGGAAAGCCCCAGTCGGTCTCGGCGTTCCAGGCGTTCACGATCTCCGCCGCCTCCCGCGTCGGAGTGGGGAACATCGCCGGCGTCGGCACGGCGATCGCCATCGGCGGTCCGGGGGCGGTGTTCTGGATGTGGCTGATGGCCTTCATCGGCGGTGCGTCGGCGTTCATCGAATCGTCCCTTGCGCAGCTGTACAAGACGCGCGATGCTGACGGCTTCCGCGGCGGCCCTGCCTACTACATGCAGCGCGGACTGCGAGCCCGCTGGATGGGCGTGGTGTTCGCCGTCATCCTCATCATCTGCTTCCCCGTCGCCTTCTCTTCGCTGCAGGCCAACACCATCCAGGCCACGATCGCCGGAGGCCTCGACGACTCCGCCTCCGCCTGGCTGCCGTGGGTGATCGGAATCGTCCTGAGCACGCTGATGGCGCTGGTGATCTTCGGCGGCGTGCGCCGCATCGCCTCGGTCACCCAGCTCCTGGTGCCGCTCATGGCGCTGCTGTACCTGCTCATCGGGCTGGTGATCGTCGCGCTGAACATCGACCGGCTGCCCGCTGCGGTCGCGACGATCTTCACCCAGGCGTTCGGGCCGAACGAGGTCGTGGGCGCGACGCTCGGATACATCATCCTCACGGGCGTCAAGCGCGGCATGTTCTCCAACGAGGCGGGTCTCGGCTCGGCGCCGAACGCCGGCGCCTCGGCGGCCGTGACGCATCCGGTCAAACAGGGCCTCGTGCAGACACTCGGGGTGTACTTCGACACGTTCCTGGTGTGCTCGATCACCGCGTTCATCATCCTGGTGTCGGTTCCGGATCTGGCGAACGCCGAGCGGGGCATCGACCTGACCCAGGGTGCCGTCATCGGCACCCTGGGCGAGTGGTCGAACATCCTGCTGAGCGTCATCATCTTCCTGCTCGCCTTCAGCTCGATCCTCGGCAACTACTACTACGGCGAGAGCAACATCGAGTTCATCACCCGCAGTCGCGGAGCGCTGCTCGGCTACCGGATCGCCGCGATCGCCGCCGTCCTGATCGGAGCGCTGCTGTCCGCCGACGTGGTCTGGACCTTCGCCGACGGCGCGATGGGCTTCATGGCCCTCGTGAACCTCGTGGCGATCGGCCTGCTCTCGGGCATCGCCTTCGCGCTCCTTCGCGACTACACGCAGCAGCGGCGCGAAGGCAAGGACCCCGTCTTCACCCGTGACCGGCTGCCCGGCGTGAGGAACATCGAGGTGTGGGAGGACGAGCTGTCGGTCACCGGGCCGATCGATCTCACGACCCGCGGTCGCCAGGCGGAGAAGCACCGCGACCACCTGCACGAGAGGTCCGCGCGCGACTGACATATCCGCGAGCGACGGGCAACCCCGCAGGCACGCCCGGGGCCGCGGCTAACCTTGCCGCATGGGTACATCCGCGAGTGCCGCCGCGCGCGACGCGAGCTCCACGCCGGCGGTGCGCATCGCCGCTCGCCTCGGCTACGTCGCCAACGGCGTTCTGCATCTGATCCTCGGCGCGATCATCGTCTCCATCGCCTTCGGAGCCAACGCCGACAGCGACCAGTCAGGCGCGTTCAAGGCGCTCGCCGCCGCCCCGATGGGCTTTTTGGCGCTGTGGGCCCTCGCCGCCGGCCTCTGGGCGCTCGGCGCCTGGTACGTGCTCGACGGATCCCTGCAACGCGATCGCCCCGGCAACAAGGGGACGGCGAAGAAGTGGGGCCGGCGGGGCTCGCTGTGGGCGCGCGCGGTCGTCTACCTCGCCCTCGGCGGCATCGCCGCATCCGTCGCCCTGGGCGCGCGTCCGAACGGCGAGCAGAGCACCGAAGACGTCAGCCGCGGAGTCCTCTCCCTCCCCGGCGGTCCGTTCCTCCTGGGCGCCGGGGCACTCGTGATCGGCGGGATCGGCGTCGGATTCGTCGTCATCGGCATCCGCCGCGGATTCCGCAAGAAGGTCGATCTCCCCGCCGGCGCGATGGGGAGGACCGTGGTGGTGATCGGCGTCATCGGCTACATCGCCAAGGGGATCTCGCTGGTGACGGTGGGCGTCCTGGTGCTCGTCGCCGCCGTCCGCGTGGACGCGGATGCCGCAGGCGGCCTCGACGGCGCCATCCAGACGCTGGTCGGTCTCCCCTACGGCCCGGCGCTCGTCGTCGGCGTCGGGTTCGGGTTCATCGCCTATGGCGTCTTCTCGATTCTGCGCGGAAAGTACGCACGCCTCGACGACTAGGTCGACGAGCCGCCGTCACGACGTCACCGTCGCGACGGCAAGAGGGGCGTCAGGTCAGGGCGGCGACCGCGTCGGCGGCCGGGAGCGTCACGCGCTCGCCGGTGCGACGGTCCCACAGTTCGACGTTGCCGTCGGCCGCACCGCGGCCGACGATCAGGATGCGCGGCACGCCGACCAGCTCCGCGTCGCCGAACTTCACCCCGGGAGACACCTTCGGGCGGTCGTCGTAGACGACATCCAGCCCCCCGTGCTCCAGCTGTGCGGCGAGCGTCTCGGCGAGCTCGAAGGCCACCGGGTCCTTGCCGGTTGCGACCACGTGCACATCGAACGGCGCCACCGAGGCGGGCCAGATGAGACCGCGCTCGTCGTTGTTGAGCTCCGCGATGATGGCCAGGATGCGGGTGACACCGATGCCGTAGGAGCCCATGGTGACCGTGACGAGCTTGCCGTTCTCGTCGAGCACCTTCAGCCCCAGCGCCTCGGCGTACTTGCGGCCGAGCTGGAAGACGTGCCCGATCTCCATCCCGCGAGCCAGTGACACCGGCCCGGAGCCGTCCGGAGCGGGGTCGCCCTCTCGCACGCTCGCGACGTCGACCACGCCGTCGGCGACGAAGTCGCGGCCGGCGACGAGTGAGTGCACGTGCTTCTGATCGATGTTCGCGCCGGTGATCCAGCGCGAGCCGTCCACGACGCGCGGATCGACCAGGTAGCGGATGCCGGTCGTCGATCCCTCACCGAGCACCGCACCTCCGGAAGACCACGGCCCGATGTACCCCTTGACCAGGCCCGGATGGCGGGTGAAGTCCTCGTCGGTTGCGGGCTCGACCTCGGCGGGCGCGAACGCGACCTCGACCCGCTTGTCGTCGACGTCGCGGTCGCCGGGCACTCCCACGATGACGAGCTCGCGGGTACCGTCGAGGTGCCTGAGGGCGAGCACGACATTCTTGAGGGTGTCCGCGGCGGTGAACCGGCCGTCCAGGTGGGCGTTGCAGTGGTCGACGAGGGTGGCGATGGTCGGCGTGTTCGGCGAGTCGAAGATCACCGGCGCCGACTGTCCCTCGATGGCGACCGGTTCCGGCGCAATGGTCGCGAAGGCCTCCACGTTGGCCGCGTAGCCGCCCGCGCTGCGCACGAACGTGTCCTCACCGACCGGCGTCGGGTGCAGGAATTCCTCGGACCGCGAGCCTCCCATCGCACCGGCGTCGGCCTGCACGATCACGTAGTCGAGACCGAGCCGCTGGAAGATGCGCTCGTAGGCATCGCGCTGCGCCATGTAGGACGCATCGAGGCCCTCGTCGGACGCATCGAACGAATAGGCGTCCTTCATCGTGAACTCACGGCCGCGCAGCAGACCGGCGCGCGGACGCGCCTCGTCGCGGTATTTGTCCTGGATCTGGTAGATCGTCAGGGGGAGGTCCTTGTACGACGAGTACAGGTCCTTCACCAGGAGGGTGAAGGCCTCTTCGTGCGTCGGCGCCAGCAGGTAGTCGGCGTCCTTGCGATCCTTCAGCCGGAAGATCCCGTCGCCGTACTCCTCCCATCGACCGGTCGCCTCGTACGGCTCCCTCGGCATGAGCGCCGGGAAGTGCACCTCCTGGGCCCCCGCCGCGGTCATCTCCTCGCGGATGATGCGCTCGAGGCGGTTCTTCACCCGGAGCCCGAGCGGCAACCAGGCGAAGATGCCCGGAGCCTGCCGGCGGATGTACCCGGCGCGGACGAGCAGCCGGTGACTGGTGACCTCGGCATCCGCGGGATCTTCTCGGAGTGTGCGGAGGAACAGGTGCGACAGACGGGTGACCACGATCGACAAGTGTACGGACCGCGACGACGCGGCATCGCGCTTGACAGATGACGCTGGATGGGCATGCAATATATTGCATGCCCATCCCTACGGAGGTCCGACCTCCGCGCCCCCTCCTGCGCGACGATGTTCTCGAACGCATCCGCGATGCGATCGTCGACGGAACCCTCACCCCGGGTGAGCAGGTGCGCGACGCCGATCTCGCGACGTGGCTGGGCGTCAGCAGAACCCCGGTGCGCGAAGCCCTCCTCGAATTGGGGCGCGCCGGACTCGTGCGCTCCTCGCCGGGACGATCGACCGTGATCTCGCCCCTCGAGCGCGAGGGCGTGCGCGACGCGCAACGGGTCGTCGCCGCCATGCACCGACTCGCCGTCCTCACGGCGGTGCCCCGCATGACCGCCGTCGACCTCGATCGGATGCGTGCGGCCAACGCCCGCTTCACGGCCGCCCACGCGGCCGGCGACGCCGACAGCGCCCTGGTCGCCGACACCGCCTTCCACGCCGTCGCGGTCGACGTGTGCGGCAACTCGGCCGCCCGGGCGGTGATCGCGCAGTACGAGCCGATCCTCCACCGCGCGGAGCGACTGCGGTTCGCATCGGTCGAGGAGGGCCGGGATTCCGCAGCCCGTCACGACCGGTTCATCGAGCTGTGCGCTGCCGGCGATGCCGAGGCCGCGGCGGCGCTCGCCGAGGAGACCTGGCAGAGCCTCGTCATCGACGCCTCCCCCACCGACCCCCGACACGAGGAGACCCCGTGAAGCTCGACCAGTTCCCCCGTCATCCGCTCACCTTCGGGCCGAGCCCGCTGCAGCACTTGCAGCGACTGACCCAGCACCTCGGTGGAGCGCAGATCTGGGCCAAGCGCGAAGACGTTTCCAGCGGCCTCGCCTTCGGCGGGAACAAGGTGCGCAAGCTCGAGTACATCGTGCCGGATGTGCTGGCCTCCGGCGCCGACACCCTGGTCTCGATCGGCGGCTACCAGTCGAATCACACGCGTCAGGTGGCCGCGGTGGCCGCGCATCTCGGGCTCAAGGCGCGCCTCGTGCAGGAGAAGTGGGTGCCGTGGGACGACCCCACCAACGATCGCGTCGGCAACATCCTGCTCTCGCGCATGATGGGCGCCGACTCGCGACTCGACGATCACGGCTTCGACATCGGCATCCGCGATTCCTGGAAGGACGCGCTGCGTGAGGTCGAGGAGGCCGGCGGCACGCCCTACCCGATCCCGGCGGGCGCCTCCGAGCATCCGCTGGGAGGCCTCGGCTTCGCCAACTGGGCGTTCGAGCTCGCCGAGCAGGAGAGGCAGCTCGGGATCACGTTCGACACGATCGTCGTGTGCACGGTGACCGGCTCCACGCACGCGGGCATGATCGCCGGCTTCGCCGCCCTCGAGGACGTCACCGGCGTGAAGCGTCGCGTGATCGGCATCGACGCCTCGGCGACGCTCGAGAAGACGCGGGACCAGGTCGCACGTATCGCGCGCCACACCGCCGATCTCATCGAGCTGGGCCGCGACCTGCGCGACGACGAGATCCAGGTGCTCGAGGGCTGGGCCGGGGACCTGTACGGCATTCCCGTCGAGTCGACGATGGCGGCCATGGCCCTCGGCGCGCAGCTGGAGGCGATGATCACCGACCCCGTGTACGAGGGGAAGTCGCTCGCGGGGCTCATCGACCTCGTTCGCGACCGCGACATCCCCGCCGACTCGAACGTGCTGTACGCCCATCTCGGCGGTCAGCCGGCGATCAACGCCTATCACGCGCTGTGGGAGTGACCTCGCCCGACGGCGCGCGACCGGCGATCTAGGGTGGATCGGGTGACCACCGTGCTCCTGACCGGTTTCGAGCCGTTCGCCGCCGATCCGACCAACCCGTCGGGCGACGCGGTGCGCCTGGTGGCGGGCGGATGGGACGGCGCCGCGCATCTGGTCACCGACGTGCTGCCGGTGACCTTCGCCGGTGCCGCCGTGCGGCTCGAGGAACTCATCGAGCGCCACTGTCCCGACATCGTGATCTCCACCGGACTCGCCGGCGGGCGAGACGCGGTGACCCCCGAGCGGGTGGCCATCAACCTGCAGGATGCGCGGATTCCCGACAACGACGGCGCGCAGCCGGTGGATCTGCCGTGCGTGCCGGGCGGCCCCGCGGCCCTGTTCTCGTCACTCCCGGTGAAGGCGATCGCACGAGACGTCTCGGCCGGCGGCATCCCGGCGCGGGTCTCCCTGTCGGCGGGCTCCTACGTGTGCAACCACGTCTTCTACGTCGCCGCGCAGGGCGCCGCGTCGCGCCCCGGAACGCGCGCCGGCTTCATCCACGTGCCGTGGGACACCGCGCACGCCCCGGAGGGCCAGCCCGCGGTGCCGCTCGCGGACATCGCCGCGGCCCTGCACGTCGCGATCGCCACCACGCTCGCGACCCCGCACGACCTCTCGGCGCCGGCCGGCAGCATCCATTGACCCACCCCTGCGCCGGCGGCTTGGTCGGAGAATCCGCCCGACGTCGGAGGAATCGGCCCGAATCTTCCGACATCGGCGTGATTCTCCGACATCGGCGGGCGCGGCGCGGGCGGGCGGGCGGGCGCGGGGCTGGGTCAGGAGGTGAGGACCTGCGCCGTGCCGACGGGCGCATCCGGACCCATGTCATCGGCGAGCCGGTTCGCCTCGGCGATGAGGGTGGCGACGATGTCCGCTTCCGGAACGGTCTTGATGACCTCGCCCTTGACGAAGATCTGGCCTTTGCCGTTGCCGCTGGCGACCCCCAGGTCGGCGTCGCGGGCCTCGCCCGGGCCGTTCACGACGCATCCCATCACGGCCACCCGCAGCGGCACCGTCATGTCCTTGAGGCCCTCGGTCACCGAGTCGGCGAGGGTGTACACGTCCACCTGCGCGCGCCCGCACGACGGGCACGAGACGATCTCGAGCTTGCGCTCGCGCAGGTTCAGGGACTGCAGGATCTGGTGGCCGACCTTGACCTCCTCGGCGGGAGGGGCCGACAGCGAGACGCGGATGGTGTCGCCGATGCCCTCGGAGAGCAGGATGCCGAACGCCGTCGCACTCTTGATGGTCCCCTGGAAGGCGGGCCCGGCCTCGGTCACCCCGAGGTGGAGCGGCCAGTCGCCGCGCTCGGCGAGCTGCCGGTAGGCCTTCACCATCACGATCGGGTCGTTGTGCTTGACCGAGATCTTGAAGTCGTGGAAGTCGTGCTCCTCGAACAGCGACGCCTCCCACACCGCCGACTCCACGAGGGCCTCCGGCGTCGCCTTGCCGTACTTCTCCAGCAGCCGCTTGTCGAGGGAGCCGGCGTTGACGCCGATGCGCAGCGACACGCCGGCGGCCTGCGCCGCACGGGCGATCGCGCCGACCTGGTCGTCGAACTTGCGGATGTTGCCGGGATTCACGCGAACGGCCGCGCACCCCGCGTCGATGGCCTGGAAGACGTACTTGGGCTGGAAGTGGATGTCGGCGATGACCGGGATCTGGCTCTTCTTCGCGATGATGTGCAGCACGTCCGCATCGTCCTGACTCGGCACCGCGACGCGCACGATCTCGCATCCGGATGCGGTCAGCTCGGCGATCTGCTGGAGGGTCGCGTTGATGTCGGTCGTCGGCGTCGTCGTCATCGACTGCACGCTGACCGGCGCGTCGCCGCCCACCAGCACCTTCCCCACGCGGATCTGCCGGCTCCGGCGCCGGGGCGCGAGCACGTCGGGGACACTCGGCATACCGATGTTCACTGCGGGCACCTCTTCAGGGTACGCCGTGGAGCACCCGGCACGGCCGCAGGCGGCCTCACGGGCCTGTGGTAGGTTCGGCGCATGTTCCCGCGACGTCACTGGTGGCTCACCGCATAGGCGGTGGGTTGTCGCGCGAACGACAGACCGCCCCTGACTGACACGGGCGGTCCTCTTCTCTGCAAGGGCCGACCGCCCATCCGACGAGAGAACCCGATGAGCACGCCTGCCCCCTCCCTCGCTGCCCTGGCCGCCTGCGACGCTCCCTTCGCTCTCATCGCCCGCGATGCCGACACGGTCGAGGTGCTCACCGGCGAGGTCGTGGACGTCGACCTGCTCGGCGACATCCCGCTGGTCGCAAGCGACGGCACGCCTCGGGAGGTGCTGGCTCTCGTGCCGTTCCGGCAGGTGCGCGAGCGGGGCTTCGTCTGCCACGACGACGGCGCACCGCTGCGATGCCTGCTCGTCGACGAGCACACCTCCCTCCCGCGAGCAGACGTGCTCGCCGAGCTCCCCGGAGCGCCGGTCACCCTCTCCGATGCCGGCTTCGACATCGCCGACGACGACTACGCCGACATCGTGCGCCGAGTGATCGCCGATGAGATCGGCCGCGGCGAAGGAGCGAACTTCGTCATCCGACGTGATTTCACGGCCTCGGTCGACGCCGACCCGCGCGTCGCCGCGCTCACGTGGTTCCGCGCGCTCGCCGAGCACGAGCAGGGCGCGTACTGGACCTTCGCCATCGTCACCGACGGTCACGTGGCGGTCGGCGCGAGCCCTGAGGCGCACGTGAGCGCGACCGGGGGCGTGGTCACCATGAACCCGATCTCGGGCACGTTCCGCCACCCGCAGGGCGGCGCCACCGTGGCGACGCTGAGCGAGTTCCTCGAATCGACCAAGGAGACCGAAGAGCTCTTCATGGTCGTCGACGAGGAGCTGAAGATGATGAGCGCCGTGTGCTCCGACGGCGGCCGCATCACCGGACCGCGCCTGAAGGAGATGTCGCGGCTGACGCACACCGAGTACATGCTGCGCGGACGCAGCCGCCTCGACCCGCGCGACATCCTCCGCGAGACGATGTTCGCACCCACCGTCACCGGATCCCCGATGCAGAACGCCTGCACCGTCATCGCCCGGCACGAGACCTCCCCGCGCGGATACTATTCGGGCGTCGCCGCCCTGTTCACGCCGCGCCCGACGCAGGTTCCGGATGAGCCCACGCACGATCTCGACGCGCCGATCCTCATCCGCACCGCCTACCTCGTCGACGGGGCGCTGCGGGTGCCGGTCGGCGCGACGCTCGTGCGGCATTCCGACCCGTACGGAGAGGTCGGCGAGACGCACGGAAAAGCCGCCGGGGTGCTCGGCGCGATCGGCGCCGTCGCGCGTGACACGTCCGCATCCGCCGGCGACGACGACGCTCCCACCGGACCTCCCGCGCGGCTCGCGGAAGACCCGGATGTCGCGAGCCTGCTCGCCTCGCGCAACTCCCGCCTCGCCGACTTCTGGCTCAATCCGCAATCCGGCGGCACCGACGGCCCCTTCGCCGGACACCGCGCAGTGATGGTGGATGCCGAGGACCGGTTCACGACGATGCTCGCGCACCAGCTGCGCCACCTGGGCCTCGACGTCACCATCACCCCGTGGCACGCCGCCACCGATGAAGAGATCGTCGGCGCCGAGCTGCTCGTGTGCGGTCCCGGCCCCGGCGACCCCCGCGGACTCGAGAACCCGCGCATCGCTCGGATGCGCGAGGTCGTGGCGATGCGGCGCGCGAGCGGCCGGCCCCTGCTGGCCGTGTGCCTCAGCCATCAGATCCTCGCCGACAGCCTCGGCATCGAGCTGGCTCCGCTGGCGCGCCCGCACCAGGGTGTGCAGCTGCGCGTCGACATCTTCGGCGAGCCCGCTTCGATCGGGTTCTACAACACCTTCACCGCGACGGTGCCCGCCGGAACGAGCCGCATCGGCGAGGCCGAGGTCTCCGCCGACCCCGAATCCGGCGCGGTGTATGCGCTGCGCGGGCCGGGATTCGCCTCGGTGCAGGGACACCTCGAGTCGATCCTGTCGCGCGACGGGCTGCGCACCCTCGAGCGGCTGGTCGCAGAGGCTTTCGCCGACACCCCCGCCTGAGCGCTGCGAAGACCCGCGATCGGCGGGACGGCGCAGCTCAGGAGCCGAAGATCGAGATCGGATTGACGATGTCGGCGAGGATCAGCACGGCGCCCATCGCGATCAGGCACACGACCACGACGAAGGTCACGGGGACGAGCTTGGTCGCATCCACCGGAGCCGGAGGCGGACGACGCAGCAGCTTCGCCCACGCCCGCTTGACCCCCTCCCACAGCGCCACGACGACGTGACCGCCGTCCAGCGGCAGCAGCGGGATGAGGTTGAACACGAACAGGGCGATGTTCAGCGAGGCCAGGACCGACAGGATGCCGGCGACCCGGTTCAGGATCGGGGCCTCCGCGGAGGCGACCTCACCGGCGATGACGCCGGCACCGACGATGCTCAGCGGTCCGTCGGGATCACGCTCTCCCCCGGTGACGAGGTCGACGCCGGTCTTCCAGACCTTCACCGGCAGCTGCCACATGATGCCCGCCACGGCACCGACGTTCTCGAAGGCCATCTGGGGACCCGCCCAGATCGGTTGCGGCTGCAGTTCGCTGACCGGCGAGATGCCGATGAATCCGACCTCCTCGGTCACGGCGACGTCGTTCTCGTCGGTGACGGCTCGCCCGGCCTCATCGGTCACGGGGCGTTCGGTCAGCAGCGGGGTCACGGCGAGCGTCGTCTCGGCACCGTCGCGGAGCACCACCACCTCGAGCGTCTCGCCCGGGGCGTCGCGGATGATCGCCGAGGCCTCGTCGAAGCTCGCCACGGGCGTACCGTCGATCGAGACGATCTCGTCGCCGGGCAGCATCCCCGCCTCCGCCGCGGGTGCGACGGGGTCGGCCGATGTGCACTCCGCACCCGCGGACGATGCCGGCACCACGCACTCCGACACGGCGGCGACCGTCGTCGTCGCCGTGGACAATCCGATGCCGGAGGCCAGCAGGGCGAACAGGACGATCGCCAGCAACAGGTTCATGACCGGTCCGCCGAGCATGATGATCACGCGCTTGAACACCGGCAGCCGGTAGAAGACGCGATCGTCGCCGTCGCCGTGGACGGTCTCATCGTTCGCGGCACGGGCGTCCTGAACCATCGTGGCGAAGAATCCGCCGCCGGCGCGTCCCTCGCCGGCACGCTCGGCGGGAGTGGGCGGATACATTCCCGCCATGGAGATGTAGCCGCCGATCGGAAGGGCCTTCACGCCGTACTCGGTCTCACCGAAACGGCGGGACCACAGCGTCGGCCCGAAGCCGATCATGTACTGCCCGACACGGACCCCGAAGCGCTTGGCGGGCACCAGGTGACCGATCTCGTGCAGGGCGATCGACACGGCGAGGCCCACGAAGAGCAGGGCGAAGCCGATGACGAATGCGATCACGACCCCACGGTACTCGCGCCTGCCTATGAAGAGGCCGCGAGGTGAGAGGATGGATGCCGCCATGCCGACCGACACCGCCTCCCATCTGCCACCCGTGCTCCGGCCCGAGAATCCGCCGACGCACGGCCTCGCCGACTTCGCGCGCGAGGTCGGCGCGCGCTCTTCGGACGACCTCGCCGGCGTCACGCTGTCGGGCATCACGCTCGCCACCGCGGACCTGCGACCGGGCGACGTCTTCGTCGCGGTGCGCGGGGTGAACCGGCACGGCGCGGAGTTCGCGGCCGATGCCGCCGCCGCCGGAGCGGTCGCGGTGGTCACCGACGCCGCCGGAGAGGCGATCGCGCGCACGGCCGGCATCCCGGTGCTCGTCGTCGACGACCCGCGAGCGGCTCTCGGCGACATGTCGGCGCGTGTCTACGCGACCGGCGCCGACGACGACCTGCCCCTCCTGCTCGGCACGACCGGCACCAACGGCAAGACGAGCGTGTCGCACCTCCTCGAAGGCATCCTGTCCCAGATAGGCGCGGTGACGGGACTCTCGTCCACCGCCGAGCGCCACATCGCCGGACAGATCATCGTGTCGCGACTCACCACGCCCGAGGCCTACGAGATGCACGCGCTGCTGGCGCTGATGCGGGAACGCGGCGTCGAGGCCGTGGCCGTCGAGGTGAGCGCGCAGGCGCTGTCGCGGCGACGCGTCGACGGGATGATGTTCGACGTCGCCGGGTTCACGAACCTCTCCCACGACCATCTCGACGACTATGCCGACATGGCCGAGTACTTCGAGGCCAAGCTCCCGCTGTTCCGCCCGGACCGTTCGCGACGCGCCGTCATCAGCCTCGACTCCGCATCGGGGGCCGATGTCGTCGCGGCGTGCGAGGTGCCGTGCGTCACGATCGGCACTCCCGACATCGCCGATGATCGCGACGCTGCCGCGGGCGCCGATTGGCTCGTGGAGATCATCGACGAGCAGCAGATCGGCACGCGCTTCGCGCTCGCCGCTCGCGATGGCCGCCGGCTGGAGACGACCGTGCCGGTCATCGGTCGTCACATGGCCGCCAACGCGGGTCTCGCGATCGTCATGATCCTGGAGGCCGGCTACCCGTGGGAGCGGCTGACCGCGGCGCTCGAGGGCGGCCGCATCGAGGCGTACCTGCCCGGTCGCACGGAACTGGTCTCCGGCGACACCGGCCCGGCCGTCTACGTCGACTTCGGGCACTCCCCCGACGCCTTCGAGAAGACCCTCGCCGCCGTCCGGCGCGTCACGCCGGGCACGGTCCTCATGCTCTTCGGCGCGGACGGCGACCGCGACACCACGAAGCGACACGACATGGGCCGCACCGCCGTCGACGGCAGCGACATCCTGATCGTCACCGACCATCACCCCCGCCATGAGGAGCCGGACGCGATCCGTGCGAGCCTCGTCGAGGGCGCGCGCCGGGCGCGGCCCGACGCGGACATCCGCGAATTCTCACCACCGGAGCGCGCCATCCGCGAGGCCGTCGAGCTCGTCGGCGACGGCGATGCGATCCTGTGGGCCGGGCCCGGCCACCAGGACTACCGCGACATCCGCGGCGTGCGCACACCGTATTCGGCTCGCGAGCTCGCCCGCCGCGCTCTGCGCGACAGGGGATGGCCGGTGCCCGAACCGCGCTGGCCCGTGCCGTACCCCGACGACCAGACGCCGGACTCCGACCCGCTGCGCCCGTCGCGCTGACTCAGGCCGCGGCGACGGCGCGATCCGCCGCCTCACGCGACCAGCGCTCGGCCTCGGCGAGGGTCTCGAGCGTGAGCTCCGTCGGAGGCTCGTGCGCATCGACCACGGCGGCGATCGTCTCGACGATGTCGGTGAAAGCGATCGCGCCGTCGTGGAACGCGTCGACGGCCTGCTCGTTCGCCGCGTTGAACACGGCGGGGAAGGTCGATCCCGCACGACCGACCTGCTTGGCCAGCGCAACGGCCGGAAACGCCTCGTCGTCGAGCGGTTCGAACGTCCACGAGGTGGCGCTCGACCAGTCGAGGGGTGCACCCACCCCGCCGACGCGATGCGGCCAGTCCAGGCCGAGAGAGATCGGCAGCCGCATGTCGGGGGGCGACGCCTGAGCGATCGTCGATCCGTCGACGAACTCGACCATCGAGTGCACGATCGATTGCGGGTGCACGACCACGTCGATGTGCTCGAACGGCACATCGAACAGCAGGTGCGCCTCGATGACCTCCAGGCCCTTGTTCACCAGCGTGGCGGAATTGGTCGTCACGACCCTGCCCATGTCCCAGGTCGGATGCGCGAGCGCCTCACGCGGAGTGACGGTCGCCATGTCGCTGCGCGAGCGCCCGCGGAAGGGACCTCCCGACGCGGTGAGGACGAGCCTGCGCACCTCGGCCCTCTCACCGCTTCGCAGGGCCTGCGCGATGGCCGAGTGCTCCGAGTCGACCGGGACGATCTGTCCGGGGCGCGCCGCACGACGCACCAGATCCCCGCCGACGATCAGCGACTCCTTGTTCGCCAAGGCCAGCGTCGTGCCGGTGGCCAGGGTCGCGAGTGTGGGCCCCAGCCCCACCGAACCGGTGATGCCGTTGAGCACGACGTCGGCCTCGACGTCGTGCACCAGCTGGGCGGCCTCCTCCGCCCCGAGCGCCGTGTGCTCCACGCCGAACGCCTCCGCCTGGGCGGAGAGCGCGTCGCGTGAGGAGTGAGCGGACAGACCGACGACGTCGAAACGACGCGGGTTCGCGCGGATGACCTCGAGCGCCTGCGTGCCGATGGAGCCGGTGGAACCGAGAACGATGACGCGCCGCATGCGGTCAGACTACCGACGCCGCACGCGTGGGGTCACTCGGCCGCGACGGCGTGCTGCGTGCCCAGGATGTCCACGACGAACACGAGCGTCTCGTCCTGCAGCTCGTTTCCCTCGCTGTCCCCGTAGCCAAACTCCGGCGGGATGACCACGAGCACTTGCGACCCGACGGTCTGCCCTTCCAGCGCCTGCTGGAAGCCGGCCACGACACCGGTGGTGGTGAAGGTGGCGGGGGTGTCGCGATCCCAGCTGGAATCGAAGACCTCGCCGTCGGACCACTTCACACCTGCATAGTGCACGAGCACCGTGTCACCGGACTCGACCGTCGCACCGTCACCGACCTTCAACTCGGCGATCTCGACCTCCGTCGGCGCCTCAGCGTCGGGGATGGTCACCGTGGGGGCGCCGTCGTCGTCGAGGGTCACGTCCGGCATGCCTTCGACGGGCTCCTGCTCCTCGCCCCACGCGGCGTCGGGAACGACGCTCAGCAGATCGAAGACGTAGACCTCGGCACCGTTGGTGTCGCTCGCGGGGAAGGCGGCGACCACGCGCGTGCCGGGGGTCGCGCACCCGACGATCTGACCGATCGGGTTGTCGGCGGAGATCTGTGCGGGAAGGATCTCCGCGCCCTCGTACCCGAGCGATCCGAGCTCCTCGCCGGTCTCGGCGCTGTACGCGGTGAGCGCATAGGACACGAGGTCGCCGGATTCCACGGGGTCTCCCTCGCCCTCGGTCACCACGGAGCTCTGAAGCTCGCCGACCTCGAGCGGGAACTCGAACGTCGCGGTGGACTCCTCGCCCGTCTCGCCCTCGACGGTGACGGCTTCGGAAGCCGACCCTGAGGGGGCCGCCGCGGCGCAGAGCGCATCGGCGGAGGCGTCCGGTTCGGGGTCGGATGAGCCGCATCCGGCGAGCAGGATCGCCGTAGCGGCGACGGCGGAGACGGCGAACAGGGAGCGATTGCGCACGAAGACCTCGAGACGGTGGACAGACACGGTCGCCCCCATCCTGCCCCACGATCTCTTTGATCGGGCTGAGAGCCCCGTCGCCCGGGCCGGGATCGGTCGACCGGCGGGCCGAGACCCGCCCGGCTCCACGCGCCCGGAAACATAACGTGCCGGGCATGCGATCCGCGATAGCCTCGTCGGGTGATGTCTGCGGAAACCCCCGATTCCGAGAGCACCGGCAACGACGACGAGCGCACGCCGGAGGGCGTGCGCCGCATGGGCGCGACCTATGCGTTCGGCCGCATGGTGGTGACCCCGCTCGGTCGGCTGCTGTACCGTCCGCGGGTCGAGGGCCGGCATCACGTCCCCCGGCAGGGTCCGGTGATCTTCGCCAGCAACCACCTGTCCTTCATCGACAGCATCGCGATCCCCGTCGCCGCTCCGCGGCCGGTGCACTTCCTCGCCAAGGCGAGCTACTTCGACGGGCCCGGGATGAAGGGGTGGCTGTCGAAGCAGTTCTTCCTCTCGATCGGCGCGATCCCCGTCACGCGGGGTGCCGGGCAGGCGGCGCTGGACGCCCTCGACCAGCAGCGACTTCTGCTGGATCAGGGCAGCGCCGTCGCACTGTACCCCGAGGGGACTCGATCCCTCGACGGGCGCCTCTACAAGGGACGCACCGGCGTCGCCTTCCTCGCTCTCCAGACGGGCGCCCCGGTGGTGCCGGTCGGCCTCATCGGCACAGACCGCGTCATGCCCGTGGGCGCGAAGATGCCGTCGCTGCGCGAACGTGTCACCGTGCGATTCGGTGAGCCGATCGATCTCTCGCATCACGGTGCCGCGTCATCGGGTCGCGCTCGCCGCGGGGCCACGGACGACATCATGAGCGCCATCCAGGCCCTTTCAGAGCAGGAGCTCGCAGGCGCGTACAACGAGCTGCCCGCCCACGGGCCGATCGAGAAGATCAGGCAGGCGCTGCCGCACGAGCGCGTGTGAGCGCGCGGCAGCTCAGGCCGCCACGCGCACGGTCGCCTCGTGACGCACCGGGAAGTTGACGGAGTTCGCGATGAAGCACCACGCGTTCGCCTGACGGTGCGCCGCGTGCGCGGCATCCACCATCTCCTCCTCGGCGACCGTGACGACGGGGTGGAGCACGACCTCACGCAAGGCGCCGCCGCCCGTGCCGTCGAGCACGAGGGTCGCGGTCGCGTCGTCGTGGTATCCGGTGACGACCACACCCGTGGTCACGCACGCATGGAGGTAGGACAGGAGGTGGCACTGCACGAGGGATGCCAGGAGCATGTCCTCGGGGTTCCACCGTGCCGGGTCGCCGCGGAACGGGGCATCGGCCGAGCCGAGCAGCGCCGGCTTGCCCTCGACCTCGAGGGTCACGGAGCGGTCGTAGTCGCGGTATCCGCTCGTGCCGCTTCCGCGATCGCCGGTCCAGGTCGCGCGCATCGCGTAGGAGTGTTCGCCAGGCATGGGGCCAGTCTGACACGACCGGCCTCGCGCACGGCCGGACGTTAGGCTGGTCCCGTGCCGGAGACCTTCGCCGCCAGCAGCGCCGTCCCCCTCGCCGTCGTCGAACGCAGCGGGTTCATCGAGTCCCGCCACGTCGGGTCCGCGATCGTGCTGTCCCCCGACGGCGGCGCGTCGACGACGCTGGGCGACACCGAAGCGCCGATCCTTCCTCGTTCGTCGCTCAAGCCGGTGCAGGCGCTGGCGATGCTCGCCGCCGGCACTCCCCTCGAGGGCGAGCGACTCGGCATGGCCACGGCCAGCCACTCCGGCACCGATCGGCATGTCGCCGTCGTGCGGGACATCCTCGACGCCGCCGGCCTCGATGACTCCGCCTTGCGGTGCCCGCCCGCGTGGCCGGGAGACGGCCCGGCGCGGGACGCGATGGTCCGCGCCGGGGCCGCGCCGGCACGCGTGCGGATGAACTGCTCCGGCAAGCACGCCGCCATGCTCCTGGCGTGCACCACGAACGGCTGGCCGATCGAGACGTATCTGCACCCCGAGCATCCGCTCCAGGTGCAGATCCGCGAGGTGACCGAACGCCTGACCGGGCAACGGGTGACGACGACGGCGACCGACGGATGCGGTGCGCCGGTGTTCGCGATGAGCCTCGCGGCGCTCGCGAAGGCGATCCACCGCATCGGCACGTCGTCCGAGCGCTCGCCCTTCGCGCTCCATCGCAGCGCGGGGGCGCTGGTGCGCGCCGTGAAGGACAACCCGTGGACGATCGACGGCCCCTCGCGACCGGACACGCTGGCCATCTCCCGCCTGGGGGTGTTCGCCAAGGGCGGCGCCGAAGGCGTGATGGTCATGGTCGCCCCCGACGGCACCACCGTCGCCGCGAAGATCCTCGACGGCAGCGGACGTGCGGCGACCGCGGTCGCGGCGCGTCTGCTCGAGCGCGCCGGAGCCCTGGCGGAGGCGGACGTCTCCGCGCTGCTGGCGGAGCTGCCGCTGCGGGTGACCGGTGGTGGCGTCGAGGTGGGCCGGATCCGTCCCGTCTTCTGAGGATCAGTCACGGTCGGACTGCTCCGCCGCGAGACTCACTCGCCGGGGGGCTGCGCCACCGCGGACGAGCCAGGCGCGCGCTCCTCGCGAGTCGCACGGGGGCGGAAGATCGCGATCACCGGTCAGCATGCGGTAGGCCGCACCGCACGCGGCGTCGATCAGCAGGTCGTGCTCGAGGCGGATGCGCGTGAGCGTCCGCCAGTTCCGCTGCCACAGCTCGGGGTCTCCCACCAGCACCGTGCGCGAGCCGTCGCCGCCCACGTCGTCGGCCTCGTCGACCATCCGCACCGTGGCGCCGCCCGCCTGCCACGCCGAGACGAGCGACCGTGCGCGGGGCCCCGGCGCGATCACCACCCCCGTCAGACCTCGCGGCGGTCGCCAGAGGTCGGGCTCCACCCGGGCGGGCTCCCCGGGAGGGGGCACGATCGCGGTCTGGACGAGGACTCCGTCGAGGGTGCCGCGGCCGGGAGGTGCGCTGGGGTCGAATCCCGATGCAGCGCCGCCGACGGCGATATGCTCCGCGCGCCCCGGGGTGGCGAGCACCAATCGCCGCGAGACCGTCTCGGCCACCCGTGCGAGCGGCCCGGAGAGCCGACGCGCGGTGAGAACGACGAGGTATCCCCCGTGTCCCGCGTCTCTCACGATCGCTTCGAGCAGCGAGAGCGCCGCCGCGGCATGGTCGGCGGGAAGGCGCGCGAGCAGGGTGTCGACGTCGTCGAGCACGATCGCCGTCCCAGCGGCCGGCGGTCGCTCGGCGCAGCCGACGAGCTGATCCCACCCGTGCTCGAGATCCGCCGGGATCCACACCGAGCCGCCCGGTGCCTGCGCGGCGATCAGCGCTGCGGCGCAGGAGCGACCCGAGCCCGCACGGCCGACCACGAGCAGGGAGCGATCGGCCACGAGAACGCCGACGCGGCGCTGGTCCTGCTCGGCGGGAAGGTCGGCGAGACCCAGCGTGAGGTCGGACGCGGGCCGACCGGCTTCGCCCGCACTCAGCCGCGGGTCGGAGATGTCGATGCGCTCCGGCAGCGTCGGATGCCATATCGGGCGCGGGGCGGGACCGGTCTCGGCGCCTCGAGCGCAGACCCGATCGAGCAGCCCTTCGTCGCTCAGACCGATGCGCACGCGCTGGGGCTCCGCGTCTGACGCACGTCGCACGATCGCCACGCCCGCGCCGTCGCGCCCGCCGGGCAGCAGGGCGGCGTCTTCGGTGCCGACGACGGCCCTGCTGTCACCCCGATCGGCGACACGCAGGCTCACGCGCAGCGGACAGTTCGCCAGCAGGGCGTCTCTCACCACCCCGGCGATGCGTTGCGTGCCGAGGACGAGGTGCATGCCGAGCGCACGACCGCGCGCTGCGACGTCGGTGAACACCGTGTGCAGCTCGGGATGCTCGCCCAGCAGCGCCGCGAACTCGTCGACCACGATGACCAGGCGAGGCAGGCGGACTCTCGGGTCGGCGACGTCCCGTGCGCCGATCGCCGTCAGTGCGCGCTCGCGCATCCGGATCTCCGCACGCAGACTCTGAATGGCCCGCTCCGCACCGTCACCGTCGAGATCGGTGATCACCCCCGTCACGTGGGGGATCCGAGCGAGCGCGTCGAACGCGGTTCCGCCCTTGAAGTCCGCCAGCAGGAAGACGACCTGTTCCGTGGAGTGGCTCGCACACAGCGCCAGCACCCACGACACCAGCAACTCGCTCTTGCCGGATCCGGTCATGCCCGCCACGACGGCGTGCGGACCGTCGTCGACGAGGTCGATCGGCACGACGACGCCGGCCGCCGCGGCGAACCGGGCGGTGAGCGGGCCAGCATCGCCCGCGGGCTGCGAGGCGAGAAGGTCGCCGAGCGACACAACCGTCTCCTCGTCGTCGCCGCGCATCCGAGCCGCCCGCGCGGCGAGGATCGATGCCGCCGCGGCGCACTGGCGGGGATCGAACATCTCCGGCGCGACGTCGCGACGCGAGATGCCGTCGTCGACGATCGCACCCGTTGGTGAGGTCACGGTCATGCGCACGGTGCACTCCGGGGGCGGCGGCGCCGACTCGTCCACCCGCGCGAGCACGAACGTCGCCGACGGGTGGGCCACGTCACCCGGTTCGAGCAGACACATCACCGTCGGAGCGTCCCGCACATGCGGCAGCTGCTGCGCCCACACGTGTTCGGCCCCGGGACCGGACACGACACGCAGCCGCCCCGGTTCGATACCGAGGACGAGCTGCAGGGCGAGGGCGCGAATCGCAGCGGCCGCGAGCATTCGCGGACCCGAGACCGCGACGCCGCCCTCGAGCGGAACGACGACCGGCGCGTCCGTGAGGCGACCCGCGTCAGCGCGCAATGCCGCGTCTTCGGGATCGTCGCCGCCGCCGGTGACCCGCTGACCGCTCTCCCGCTCACCACGGCCGACCACCAGGGAGTTGTCGCGGACGACCGAGCGCCGCCAGATCTCGGCGTCGTCGTCGAGGAGCGCGCGTGCATCGGGATGTCGCTGCCGCATCGCGCGCCGCTCGGCGTCGTGACGCTCACGAAGGCGTTCTCGTACCGCGCGGCGAGCCGCGGCCGACGTCGCCGCGGCCCGACGGTGCTCGCGACGGGCCGCACGCCGGGAATCGAGCAGTGACGCGACCGCGATCACCGGGCCGAGCGCGGCGAGCCACAGCGCCAGCACGTGACCGGTGACGACCCAGATCATCACCGCCCCGGCTATCGGCGCCAGCGCAGCGAGAACCGGGATGCCGCTGCGGCGCGCCGGGGCCGGGGGTGCGGGGAGGACAAGCTCACCCGCGTCGTACCGGAGATCCGGAGCGGGCGGGTTGTCGACGGCGGGTGGGGGATTTCGCACACCCTCATTCCATCCGCCGAGGCGGACGGGCGGGCGTCGCAGCGGCCGGCCTGTGGACGGGAGGGGGTCAGTGCTGCGCCGGGGAGGGATCTTCGGCCGCGACATCGAGCACGATGATCGTGATGTTGTCGCGTCCGCCGTTCTCGAGCGCCGCGTCGAGCATCGCGTCGACGGCGGCAGCCGGGTCGGCGTTCTCCCCCAGGAAGTGCTGGATGCCGTAGTCGGTGAGCTCCTTGGTGAGCCCGTCGGAACAGATCACGAATCGATCGCCGTCGACGAGCTCGAGCCGCACGTAGTCCGGTGTCACGCCGTCGCTCGGGCCCACGGCGCGGGTGATCACGTTCCCGTAGGGATGATTCTCCGCTTCCTCGGGGCTCAGGCGACCGGAGGAGATCAGCTCCTGCACGACGGAGTGATCCGTCGTGATCTGCGCGAGTGCACCGTCGCGCAGGAGGTACACGCGGCTGTCGCCGATGTTGAGCGTCACCCAGTGCGGTTCGTCGCCGGAGACATCCAGATAGACTCCCGTCACCGTCGTCCCGGTGCCCTCGTCGGTGGCCTTCGGATGCGATGCGATGTCGCGGACCGCCTTGGCCAGCGCCTTCTCGATCGTGCGAGGAGTGACCGAGCCGCCCTCCACCGTGCCGGAGAGCCGCTCCACGGTGCGGGAGCTGGCGATCTCGCCGCCGATGTGGCCACCCATTCCGTCGGCGACGACGAAGAGCGGATACGAGGCGAGCACCGCATCCTGATTGATCTCTCGTCGGCGGCCCGTGTGGGTGGTCGCCGCCCACGCCAACGACCACGTTCCCGCCGCCGTTGCGACGGAACGCGTGTGGGTCGATACGTCGGGCACGCCCTGACTCTCCCTCGAACGGTCTTGTCGGCAGCACCGAGGTGCTGCCGCGTGCTCACAGCCTAATGGACGTGGCCCCGGCCGCCTCCCGGCTCGGCTCGGCGCGTCAGACCTTGGCGCCGGGATCCTCGGGCAGCGGGAACAGGGCGTCGATCTCCGCGACCTCGTGGGCGTCGGGCGTCCAGGCGGTGGCCGCGTCGGCGTTCGCCCGCACCTGGTCACCGCTGGTGGCGCCGGCGATCACGCTGGAGAGCTCGTCGTGCGAGAGCAGCCATCCGATCGTCGCCTGCAGCATCGTGATGCCGCGATCGCCGCAGAAGGCGGAGAACTGCTCCAGCGCATCCCACGGGGCCTGCTCCCACACGTGGGAGCGCTGGCGAGAGATCCGCGTGTCCTCCGGGGCGTGGGAGCGCGTGAACTTCCCGGTGAGGAGTCCGTTGTGCAGGGGGAAGTACGGAAGGAATCCGAGCCCGAATCGGCGAACGGCCGGAAGGACCTCGCGCTCGGCCGCTCGCGCGAGCAGGCTGTAGTGGTTCTGAGCCGACACGAAAGGCACGCGATGGGAGGTCGCGGCGATGAAATCGGCTTCCGCGATCTGCCAGCCCGCGAGGTTCGAATGCCCGAGGTAGCGCACCTTCCCCTCGCGCACGAGGTCCGTCAGCACATCCAGGGTCTCTTCGATGGGCGTGTGGGGATCGGGGGTGTGCAGCTGATACAGGTCGATGTGATCGGTCTGCAGGCGCGAGAGGGACCCCTCGACGGCCCTGCGGATGTAGGAGCGCGAGGCCTTCGCACCCGCGGGCGGATATCCCATGTCGCGACCGAAGTGCCCAAACTTGGTGGCGATGATCACCTCGTCGCGTCGGCCGCGGAGGGCCTCGCCCATGAGCGATTCCGACAAGCCCGGCTCGCCGCCGTACATGTCGGCCGTGTCGAGGAAGGTCACCCCGGCGTCGACCGCCGCGTCGATCACCGCCCGTGTGCCCTCGATGGTCTCCGTCTTCGTGCCCGGGCGACCGAAGTTGTTGCACCCGAGGCCGACGGCGGAGACGAGGAGGCCGGACGTGCCGACGCGACGGAGGGGAACCGATGAACTCATGGCCTCCACGCTAGCGTCGCTCGCAGGTCCCGGCGCCACGCGACGACGTGCCCCCCACTCGGTGGTGAGGGGCACGTCGCTCGCGTCAGGACTGCTTCGGCGGCTCCGGTGCTGCCGGCGGCTCGGTCGACGGCGGCTGGGTCGGCGGGGCCGGCGGCTGGGTCGGAGCCGGCGGCTGGGTCGGCGCCGGCGGCTGCGTGGAGGCCGGCGGGGCCGGCGGCTGAGCGCCGGGTGCGGGCGGCGGCTGGTACCCGGCCGGGGGCTGGTAGCCCGCGGGGTACCCCGGCTGGGTGACCGGGTTGGCCGGGTAGCCCGCCGCGGGAACCTGCGACGGAATGCCGGACCAGGTCGTCTTGTCGGCGAGGAAGTTCCCAGCCCACGGGGCCGCAGGGATCGCGGTGTTCCAGCGCGACCGGTCGAAGCCGTTGATGCCCAGCCAGACGATGGCCAGGAAGATGTAGAGGATGATCCAGACGACTTCCTTCTGGAGCTTGAGCCCCACCCGCCATGCGGCGAGCACGGTGTAGACGCCCGCGGCGAGCGGGAAGAGCCATCCGATCACCGGGATCCAGCCCAGCACGATGCTCGCGCCCCACAGGCCGAGGAGCCACCAGGGATTCAGGTCGCCGAGCTTGACGAAGATCAGCGTGTTGTAGATCGGCACCCACGCCCGCCACTTGCCCTGCACGCCCGCCTTGTCGAAGATCTTCATGAAGAAGAACGCGGTCAGGACGTAGCCGGCGATGGCGAAGATGAACCAGAACACGGCGAAGATGAAGAAGAACGCGACATCGCTGCCGCTGTAGGAGTAGTCGACGCTACTGAACGTTTCCACGGGTACCTCTCCCAGATTCGGCCCGCCGTGCGGCGGGTCGTGAGACATGGTAGCGAGAGCGGACGCGTTCTGTCAGGAACCTCCCAGACTTTCTCGTGAACGTTCGTTGCCGGGGGCTTGGTCACCTGACGCTCAATCGGAGAACAGCAGCAGGTCACCGCCCTCGCCGCGGCGGAGATCGACGTCGCTGGCGGCCGCCCACGAGAGCAGGTCGTCGGACCCGGCTATGGTCGCCGCCGACGTCGCCAAGCGGCGGACGAGCTCACCCTTGGCGTGCTTGTTGAAGTGGTTCAGCGCCCGCACAGTGCCGTCCGGCCCCGATGCGACCACCCGCACGTACGACGAGGGCAGGTTTCCCGGAACGGGGCCGAGCGCCACATAGGCTTCGGAGCGCAGATCCAGGACGAAGTCCGGCGCCGCTTCGGCCAGCGCATCCGACACCGCGCCAGACCACAGCCGCTTCGACGATCCGAGCGTCGGCAGCGTGACCGCCGCCGACATGCGGTACGCCGGAATGCCATCCATGGCGCCGACCGGACCGAACGGTGCGGAGTGGATCTGCACGTGCGCGGCCAGCCATGCGCGTGAGTCATCGTCCAGGCCACGTGCGTCGAGCGCGTCGAAGAGCACCCCGGTGTAGCGGTCGACGGCCGCCATCGTCGGAGAGACGCGCGCGACGGCGTTCAGCCCGATGTCGGCGAGCTGCGTCTTCCCGAGCCTGAGCGTGCGAGCGCTCTCCTCCTCGTCGCCGCTGAGGTCGACGAGCGCATCGACCACGCGGGACCGGAGGGTGGTGAGGGTCGGATGGGCGAGGCGATCCAGGGCGAGCGGCGGGCCTTCTCCCCCGCGTCGTTTGGTCTCGGACGGGGGCAGCAGAACGAGCACGTATCTCTCCGGGGAAGGCGAGAGGGCACGAGCTCCGGATACCCCGGATGCTCGCGCCCTCTCGGACTGCGTGTGTGTCGTCAGGCCACGACGGCGGCGTTGCCGGCCACGATCGTGAGCTCGTCGCCGGCCATCGACAGGAAACCGTCTTGCGCGTTGGCGACGACCTTCTGGCCGGAGGTCTCGGTGATGCGCACCTGGCCTTCCGCGAGGATCGCCAGCACCGGCTCGTGACCGGGCATGAAGCCGATCTCGCCCTCGACGGTCTTGGCGACAACGAGCGAGGCCTCCCCCGTCCAGACCTCGGCGTCGGCGGAGACGAGACTCACTTTCAGCGGCACGTCGACTCCCTCCAGTCGCTCAGTACGAGCATGATCAGCCGTTCTCCTTCTGGATGCGGGCCCAGTTCTCTTCGACGTCGGAGATGCCGCCGACGTTGAAGAACGCCTGCTCGGCCACGTGGTCGAAGTCGCCCTTCACGATCGCGTCGAACGACTCGATCGTCTCCTTGATCGGAACGGTCGAACCCTCCACGCCGGTGAACTTCTTCGCCATGTAGGTGTTCTGCGACAGGAACTGCTGGATGCGACGCGCACGCGACACGACGATCTTGTCCTCTTCGGAGAGCTCGTCGACACCGAGGATGGCGATGATCTCCTGCAGTTCCTTGTTCTTCTGCAGGATCTGCTTCACCGCCGTGGCCACGCGGTAGTGGTCCTCGCCGATGTAGCGCGGGTCGAGGATCCGGCTGCTCGAGGTCAGCGGGTCGACCGCGGGGTACAGACCCTTCGACGCGATCTCACGCGAGAGCTCGGTCGTCGCGTCGAGGTGCGCGAAGGTCGTCGCCGGCGCCGGGTCGGTGTAGTCGTCGGCGGGAACGTAGATCGCCTGCAGCGAGGTGATCGAGTGGCCGCGCGTGGACGTGATGCGCTCCTGGAGCACACCCATCTCGTCGGCGAGGTTCGGCTGGTAGCCCACGGCCGAGGGCATGCGACCCAGCAGCGTCGACACCTCGGAACCCGCCTGCGTGAAGCGGAAGATGTTGTCGATGAACAGCAGCACGTCCTGCTTCTGCACGTCGCGGAAGTACTCCGCCATCGTCAGGGCAGACAGCGCGACGCGAAGTCGCGTCCCCGGCGGCTCGTCCATCTGACCGAAGACAAGGGCGGTCTTGTCGAAGACGCCGGCCTCGTCCATCTCGCCGATGAGGTCGTTGCCCTCACGCGTGCGCTCGCCGACACCGGCGAACACCGACACACCACCGTGGTCCTGAGCGACGCGCTGGATCATCTCCTGGATGAGGACGGTCTTGCCGACGCCCGCACCGCCGAAGAGGCCGATCTTTCCACCCTGCACGTACGGGGTCAGCAGGTCGATGACCTTGATGCCCGTCTCGAACATCGTGGTCTTCGACTCGAGCTGGTCGAAGCTGGGCGCCTGGCGGTGGATGCCCCAGCGCTCCGTGATCTCGACCTGCTCGCCCGGCTCGGCGTTGAGGATCTCTCCCGTGACGTCGAACACGCGACCCTTGGTCACGTCGCCGACGGGCACGGTGATCTGGTCTCCGGTGTCGCGCACCTCCTGGCCGCGGACGATGCCGTCCGTCGGCTTCAGGGCGATCGCACGCACCAGGTCGTCGCCGAGGTGCTGCGCGACCTCGAGAGTGATCTCGGTCGACTCCTCGCCGATGGTGATCGTCGTCTTCAGCGCGTTGTAGATGTCGGGGATCGCGTCGTGCGGGAACTCGATGTCGACGACGGGTCCGGTCACCCGGGCGACACGCCCGACGACCTGCACGTCCGTCTTCTCAGCGGTGAGGCTCATGGCTTCTTCTCTTTCGTGATGGTCTGTTGCGCCGTGCCGGTCACTTGCCCGACGCGAGGGCGTCGGCGCCGCCGACGATCTCGGCGATCTGCTGGGTGATCTCGGCCTGGCGTGCGTTGTTGCGCAGTCGCGTGTAATCGGTGATCAGCTTGTCGGCGTTGTCGCTCGCGGACTTCATCGCCTTCTGCGTCGCAGCGTGCTTGGCCGCAGACGACTGCAGGAGGGCGTTGAACACGCGGCTCTGGATGTACACCGGCAGCAGAGCGTCGAGAACCGTCTCGGCGTCGGGCTCGAACTCGTAGAGCGGATATACCTGCGAGTCGGTGCTCTCCTCGGCCTCGACGACCTCGAGTGGCAGCAGGCGCACGGTCTCGGGCGACTGCGTCATCATGCTGACGAAACGGTTGTACACGAGGTGGATCTCGTCCACTCCGCCGTCTTCGCCGCCGCGGTCGTATGCATCCAGAAGCGTCGCCGCGATCTCCTCGGCGGTGTGGAAGTGCGGCGTGTCGGTGTCACCCGTCCACTGCGCCGCGCTGTCCATGCGACGGAACTGGAAGTACCCCACGGCCTTGCGGCCGATGAGATAGAACACCGGCTCGCGTCCTTCCGAACGCAGGAGCTCGGCCAGCCGCAGACCCTCGCGGAGGATCTGCGAGTTGAACGCGCCCGCCAGTCCCCGGTCCGAGGCGAAGATCACCACGGCGGAGCGGCGGATGACGTCGCGCTCCACGGTCAGCGGGTGATCGACGTTCGAGTGCGTGGCCACGGCGGAGACGGCCCGCGTCACGGCCCGCGCGAAGGGCGAGGAGGCGCGCACACGCCCCATCGCCTTCTGGATGCGCGATGCCGCGATGAGTTCCATCGCCTTCGTGATCTTCTTGGTGGTCTGAGCAGAGTTGATCTTCTGCTTGTAGACCCGCAGTTGTGCGCCCATGGTTCCTGTCCCGGAGCGCCTTAGCGGCGACCCTTGACGATCTTCTCCTGGTTGACGTCCTCGGCCGCGGCGGCGGAGACCTCTTCGTGGCCGGGCTGGTTGATGGCCTGGCCCTTGCCGGCCTGGAACTCCAGCACGAACGCGTCGGTCTTCGCCTCGAGCTCGCTGAGGATCTCGTCGGTGAGCACGTTCTTCTCGCGCAGGTCGTCGAGCACCGAGGTGTTGCGACGCAGGTAGTCCAGCAGCTCGCGCTCGAAGGACAGCACGTCCTCGACTTCGATGGTGTCGAGCTTGCCGTTGGTGCCGGCCCAGATCGACACGACCTGCTCCTCCACCGGGTACGGCGAGTACTGGGGCTGCTTCAGCAGCTCGGTGAGGCGGGCACCGCGAGCCAGCTGGCGGCGCGACGCGGCGTCGAGGTCGCTCGCGAACATCGCGAACGCTTCGAGCGAACGGTACTGGGCGAGCTCGAGCTTGAGCGTTCCCGAGACCTTCTTGATCGACTTCACCTGGGCATCGCCACCGACGCGCGACACCGAGATGCCGACGTCGACGGCGGGGCGCTGGTTCGCGTTGAACAGGTCGGACTGCAGGAAGATCTGACCGTCGGTGATCGAGATGACGTTCGTCGGGATGTAGGCCGAGACGTCGTTGGCCTTCGTCTCGATGATCGGCAGACCGGTCATCGAACCGGCGCCGAGCTCGTCCGACAGCTTCGCGCAGCGCTCCAGCAGACGCGAGTGCAGGTAGAACACGTCACCCGGGTAGGCCTCACGACCCGGCGGACGCCGCAGCAGCAGCGACACGGCGCGGTACGCCTCGGCCTGCTTCGACAGGTCGTCGAAGATGATGAGGACGTGCTTGCCGTCGTACATCCAGTGCTGACCGATGGCCGAGCCGGTGTACGGAGCGAGGTACTTGAAGCCGGCGGGGTCCGACGCGGGTGCGGCGACGATGGTGGTGTACTCCATCGCACCGGCGTCTTCGAGAGCGCCCTTCACCGAAGCGATGGTCGAGCCCTTCTGGCCGATGGCGACGTAGATGCAGCGCACCTGCTTGGTCGGGTCGCCCGACTCCCAGTTGGCCTTCTGGTTGATGATCGTGTCGATCGCGATGGCCGTCTTGCCGGTCTGGCGGTCGCCGATGATCAGCTGGCGCTGGCCGCGGCCGATCGGGATCATCGCGTCGATCGCCTTGATGCCGGTCTGCATCGGCTCGTGCACGCTCTTGCGCTGCATGACGCCGGGAGCCTGCAGCTCGAGCGCGCGGCGCCCGATCGAGGCGATGTCGCCGAGTCCGTCGATCGCGTTGCCGAGCGGGTCGACCACGCGGCCGAGGTAGCCGTCGCCGACGGGCACCGAGAGCACCTCGCCGGTGCGCGTGACCTGCTGGCCGGCTTCGATGCCGGCGAAGTCGCCGAGCACGACGACACCGATCTCGTGCTCGTCGAGGTTCAGGGCGAGACCCTGCGTGCCGTCCTCGAACACGACCAGTTCGTTGGCCATGACGCCGGGCAGGCCCTCGACGTGGGCGATGCCGTCCGCGGCGTCCACGACGGTGCCGACCTCCGTCGCCGCGGCCCCGGTGGGCTCGTAGGCGGCGACGAAGTCCTTCAGCGCGTCACGGATGACGTCGGGGCTGATAGAGAGTTCTGCCATTGTCTTCCCTTTGTACTCACTACTTCTGTGTGGGGCCGTGGCCCGAAGCCTCCGCCTTGCGGCGGGAAGTCTGTTAGCCGGCCAGTCGCTGCCGGAGTTCGGCCAGGCGCGTGGACACGCTGGCGTCGATGACGTCGTTCGCGATCTGCACCCGCACGCCGCCGATGACCGCGGGGTCCACGACGGTGTTGATCGCGACCTCGGTGCCGTACCGCTTCGACAGCGTCGCCGACAGGCGCTGGACCTGGGCGTCGCTGAGCGGCGCGGCCGAGGAGACCGTCGCGACCGTGCGGCCGCGCTGGTCGGCGACCACGCGCATCGCGTTGGCCACGATCTGTCGCACGCGGCGCTCCCGCGGCTGCTGCACGAGCGAGGAGACGATCAGCCGTGCTGCCTCGCTCGAGCGTCCGGTCAGCAGCGTGTCGACGAGGGCACCCTTGGCCGATGCGTCGCCGAGTCGGCTGCCGAGCGCCAGTTCGAGCTCCGGGTTCTCCGCCACCGTCCGCGTGAAGCGGAAGAGCTCGTCTTCGACCGGCGCGGCCGGCTCTGCGACGGCTGCGGCACGGATTGCGAGCTCTTCGAGCCCGTCGACCATGTCGGAGGCCGACGACCAGCGCTCGGAGACCGCTGCGGTCAGCAGCGACACCGAGACCGGGCGGAGAGCCGCGCCGAACACGTCGGCGACGACCTTCGCCCGCGCGGCCGGTGCCGCTGCAGAGTCGGCCAGCGCGCCGCTCAGTGCGGAGGTGTCACCGACCGACCGAGCCGCGGCGAACAGCTCGCGCGCGACGTCGATGTCGACGCCGGACGCGGAGCCGAGCGCCGCGGTGGTGCCCGCGAGCGCCTGAGTGGTCGCGCTGCCCATTACTGCGCCGCCTTCTCGGCCTCGAGGTCGGCGAGGAAGCGGTCGACGACGGCCTGAGCCTTCGCGTCGTCGGACAGCGTCTCTCCGATCACGCCACCGGCGAGATCGAGCGCGAGCGTGCCGACCTCTCCGCGCAGCGACACGAGCGCCGCCTGGCGCTCCGCCTCGATCTGCGAGTGCGCCGACGCGGTGATGCGCGCCGCCTCGCTCGCTGCGGAGTCCTTCGCCTCGGCGACGATCTTCTTGCCGTCCTCACGGGCGGCGTCGCGGATCTCACCGGCTTCCTTGCGGGCGTCGGCGAGTGCAGCGGTGTACTCCTGCAGCGCGGCCTCGGCCTTGCGCTGCGCCTCGTCGGCCTTGGCGATGTTGCCCTCGATCGCGGTCGAGCGCTCGTCGAGCAGCTTGTTCATCCGCGGCAGCACGACGCGCCAGAAGATGAAGAGGATGACGACGAAGCACACCGCCGACCAGGTGATGTCGTAGATCGCGGGGATCAGCGGGCTCGGCGTCTCGCCTTCTTCCGCGGCGAGTGTGACAAGAAGCTCTTGCATCCTGTCTCCTTACGTGTGCGGGGTCTGCTTAGAAGCCGAAGATGAAGCCGGTGGCGATACCGATGAAGGCGAGCGCCTCGGTGAAGGCGATACCGATGAACATCAGGACCTGCAGGCGACCGGCGAGCTCGGGCTGACGAGCCACGCCCTCGATGGTCTTGCCGACGACGATGCCCACGCCAATGGCGGGACCGATGGCGGCCAGGCCGTAACCGACGCTCGCGATGGAGCCCGTCACCTGGGCGAGAACCGTAGTTGCGTCCACGGGGGTGTTTCCTTTCGGTTGGGTGGGACGGCGTGTGCCGGCCCGCTCAGTGCTCTTCCGCAACCGCGAGCTGGATGTAGACCGCGGTGAGGATGGTGAAGACGTACGCCTGGAGGAAAGCCACCAGGAGTTCGAACAGGGTGAAGACGAAGCCGAAGGCGAGCGTGCCCGCGCCGAGCACGGTCCACAGGCCTCCGAGGGTGAAGACGAAGTACTGCGTGGCGGAGAAGAACAGCACCAGCATCAGGTGCCCGACGATCATGTTCATCAGCAGACGCAGGGTGAGCGTGACCGGGCGGATGATGAACGTCGAGAGGAACTCGAGCGGGATGATGATGATGTACAGCGGCCACGGCACGCCGGAGGGCATGAGGGAGTTCTTGAAGAAGTTGCCCGGGCTCTTGCGGATGCCGGCGTAGATGAAGGTCACGTAGGCGATGACGGCGAGCAGGAGCGGAACGGCGATGACGCTCGTGCCGGCGATGTTGATGCCGGGGATGATGCCCGTCAGGTTCATGAACAGGATCATGAAGAACATCGTCGTGAGGATCGGCAGGAAGCGCTGGCCGTCCTTCTTGCCCAGTAGGTCCTCGGCGATGTTGACGCGGACGAAGTCCAGCGCCATCTCGATGACGCTCTGGAAGCGGCCGGGGACGAGCTTCAGCCGCCGGGTTCCGACGAGGAACAGGATCACCAGGACGGCGGTCGCGAGGAACTGCGCCAGGTTGATGCGGGTGATCTCGAAGGCGGTGCCCTCGAAGAAGATCGCCGGAGGGAAGAAGTCCGCGATCGACGGCGGGTGGAATTCGTCGTCAGTGGACGTGGCGGTGGCGATCAGTGTCGCAGCTTGAGTGATCAGCGCTGGCTCCAGCTTCGGGGCGACGGTGGGTACCGTAGCGACGATGGTCGGTGAGAGTCATCCGCGAGCTACTCACGAAGAGAGCGCGGGCGCGGAACAACACTATCAAACTCGGGGCGCCCCCGAGTCCGCGTCCGAATCGGGCCCGCCGCGGTCGTCCGCACCCGGCAACGACACGTCGCTCACGTGCGGGATGCGCATCTTCAGGAGAACCACGACGTCGACGGCGAGAGAGGCCATGACGCTCACGACGAGAGCGACGAAGAACACCGCGGGCGCGACCCATGCCTGATCGCGCAGCACGAGCAGCGCCACGATGAACAGGACGAGCTTGAGGAGCCATCCGCCGAGCACGATGCCGAAGAAGACCGGCACGTAGAGCGGGTCGCCGTACCACCGGTTGGCGATGAGGATGCTCGCGGCGGTGATGCCGAGGAAGACCGCGGCGATCAGCACACCGGCCAGCCCGCTCCAGAGGCCTTCGGTTCCGGCCACCAGGAAGCCGATCACGGCGGCTGCGATCGCCAGAACGGCGGTGACGGCTCCGGACCACACCAGCGCCGTGCGCAGGATCGGAGTGCTCGAGACGGGATGAGGGCTCATACGGCTTCCTTCGGGCTGATGGCGGAGCGACGGGAGGGCAGGAGGGTGACGACGAGGCACGCGACGACGCCGACGGCGCCGAACACGACGCCGAGCAGGTAGTCTCCCGGCCACTCCTGCGCGGTGCCGATGTACATCAGGAGGAAGGCGAGGCTCACGACCGCCGTCCACGCGTAGAAGATCAGGACGGCGTCGCGATCGCTGTGACCCATGTCGAGCATGCGGTGATGGAGGTGCTTGCGATCGGGAGAGAACGGGCTCTTGCCCGCCCCCATGCGGCGGATCACCGCCAGGCCGAAATCGAGCAGAGGCAGGATCACCACGACGATCGGCAGCAGGATCGGGATGAATGCACCGAGCAGCTGCGAGCGGCCGAACACGTCGTTGTCGCCGATGATCGCCGGATCCAGCTGTCCCGTGATCGCGATCGCCGAGGTCGCCATCAGCAGACCGAGCATGAGCGCGCCGGAATCGCCCATGAACATCTTCGCGGGATTCCAATTCAGGGGGAGGAAGCCGATGCAGGCGCCCACCAGGACGGCCGCGATGAACGAGGCGAGGTTGAAGTAGCTGCTGGCGCCGGTGTCGCGCACGAGCAGGTAGGAGTACGCGAAGAACACGCCGTTGGCGATGAGGCACACTCCGGCCACGAGCCCGTCGAGCCCGTCGATGAAGTTCACGGCGTTCATGACGACGACGATCGCGAACACGGTGATGGTGAAGCTCACCCACCCCGACCAGAGGGAGATCCCGCCGATGGGGAGCGCATAGATCTGCAGCTCGCCGAACCACGCGATGATTCCGGCGGCGACGAACTGCGCGCCGAGCTTGATCATCCAGTCGAGATCCCACAGGTCGTCGGCGACGCCCACGAGCACGATGAGGGCGGTCGCGGCCAGGATCGCGTAGACCGGGCGCGGATCGGCCCAGAAGATCTGGAAGAACGGATGCTGCGACGACACGAGGAACGCCGTGACGACACCGAGGAACATCGCGATGCCCCCGAGGCGCGGCGTGGGAGTCTTGTGGACGTCGCGCTCGCGGATGCCGGGGTACAGCTTGAAGCGGAGGCTGAGTCGCCACACCGCCCACGACAGGGCGAGGGTGACGGCGGCGGTGAGCAGGACCGTGAACAGGTACTGCTTCACGAGTCGCCGCCGGAAACGGGTCCGGGCGCCTCCTCGACCTGAGACTCGTCGGGCTCGAGGAGGTCGCCGAGCACGTCGCGCAGACGCTCCCGGGAGATCGCCCCCTCCCGCAGCACGCGCACCACGGGCTCGGGACCGACGACCAGCGAGGTCGCGTCGACGATCGTGGAGGCGACCCCGGTCGCGCTCGGGCCGTCGTCGAGGTACGTCGAGACGCTGTCGCCGAGCATCGCCATGGCGTCGAGCACCGCCACCGCGGCCGGCCTGCCGGTGAGGTTGGCGCTGGAGACCGCCAGCGGTCCCGTCTCCTCGAGCAGCTCGAGGGTGAGCCGATGATCGGGCATCCGGACCGCCACGGTGCCGTGGGTGTCGCCGAGGTCCCACGACAGCGACGGCTGCGCGGGAAGCACGATGGTCAGCCCGCCCGGCCAGAACTCCGCCACGAGCCGTTCGACGGCCTCCGGGACCTCCGACACGAGCGCGCGGAGCGTGTCCACTCCCCCGACCAGCACCGGCGGCGGCGACTGCCGCCCGCGGCCCTTCGCCTCCAGCAGACGCTGCACGGCGGACGCCGAGAACGCGTCGGCGGCGATGCCGTACACGGTGTCGGTGGGGACGACGATCAGATCGCCTCGGCCGATGGCCTGGCGCGCCCGGCGCATGCCGGCCAGGAGCTCGGACTCGTTCCGGCAGTCGAAGAGGGAGGACATGACGACATGATTCTAGGCGCAACTCCTGCGCACTCCCCACGGCCGGGGGCATCCACCGATCAGGGTCGGACGGCAGTGGTGGCGCGGTCGCGCATGGTCAGGTCCGGGTGGGTCGCGGCCGCACGCCAGCCATCGTTTTCCAAGACGGCGCGGATCGCCTCCCCCTGCCATTCACCGTGCTCGAGGACGATCGTGCCGCCCGGGTGCGCCAGCCGCAGGCCGACCCGGCTGATCACCCGGATGACGTCGAGTCCGTCGGGACCTCCGTACAGCGCCGCGGCGGGATCGTGATGGCGCACCTCCGGGTCTCGCGGGATCGCGTCGTCGGGCACGTACGGCGGGTTGGAGGCGACCACGGACACGGTGCCGTCGAGCTCAAGGAAGGCGTCGGCGAGATCGATGAACGCCACGCGCGCGTTGTCGCCTCCCCACCGCGCGAAGTTCTCCTTCGCCCACACGAACGCGTCGACGGAGTTCTCCGCGGCGTGCACCCGGGCGTGCGGCACCTCCGTCGCCATGGCGAGCGCGAGGGCGCCGCTGCCGGTGCCGAGATCGACCGCGACGGGCTCGGGGGCGGCGGCCGCCCGGAGGGCGTCGATGGCGAGCTGCGCGACGATCTCCGTCTCGGGCCGCGGCACGAAGACCCCGGGTCCGACGCTCAGCTCGAGGGAGCGGAACGGGGCGATGCCGGTGAGATGCTGCAGGGGAACGCGGGTCGCGCGCCGTTCGACGAGGTCCGCGAAGTCGTCCGCCTGCGCGCTCGTGAGCCCGTCACCGCGGAACGCGGCCGCCTGCACTCCCCCGCGAGAGAGCGCGAGCACGTGACCGAGGAGCAGCTCAGCGTCGACGATCGCGTCGACGATACCGGCGCGCTCCAGTCGCGAGGAGGCGAGGCGGAGCGCCTCGGACACCGGGGCGGATGCGTCGGAGGAGGGCATGACCTGTACAGCTTAGGCGGGCCCGCGATGCAGGCGCGGCGTCGGCGGGCGCGGTTGCGACATAATCGCGCCGTCGGGTTTCGCCTCGCCTAGGCTCGGACTGTTCCCCTCGAACCCGTCGACAGCGAAAGGCACGCAATGCCCGGCATCCACTCCGACATCACCTCCGCCTTCGGTGACACCCCTCTCGTCCGGCTGAACCGGGTGGCCGAGGGCACCGAGGCCAACATCCTGGCCAAGCTCGAGTTCTACAACCCCGCCTCCAGCGTCAAGGACCGCCTCGGTGTCGCCATCGTCGACGCCGCCGAGGCCTCGGGCGACCTGACCGCCGGCGGCACGATCGTCGAGGCCACCAGCGGCAACACCGGGATCGCCCTGGCGATGGTCGGCGCGGCGCGCGGCTACAAGGTGGTGCTCACGATGCCCGCCTCGATGTCCAAGGAGCGCCGCATGCTGCTGAAGGCCTTCGGCGCCGAGCTCGTGCTCACCGACCCGGCCAAGGGCATGAAGGGCGCTGTCGAGGAGGCCGAGGCGGTCGCGGCGAAGACCCCCGGCGCCATCCTCGCCAAGCAGTTCGCCAACGAGGCGAACCCGGCGATCCACCGCAAGACCACGGCGGAGGAGATCCTGCGCGACACCGACGGCGCGGTGGACTACTTCGTCGCAGGCATCGGCACCGGCGGCACCATCACCGGCGTCGGCCAGGTGCTCAAGGAGAAGGTTCCCGGCGCGAAGGTCATCGCCGTCGAGCCCAAGGACTCGCCGCTGCTGACCGAGGGTCACCCGGGACCGCACAAGATCCAGGGCATCGGCCCGAACTTCGTTCCGGCCATCCTCGACCGCGACGTCATCGACGAGGTCATCGACGTCGAGCTCGACGACGCGCTGCGACTGGCGCGCGAGACCGCGGCGAAGGACGGCATCCTCGTGGGCATGTCCAGCGGCGCCGCGATCTGGGCAGCCCTGCAGGTCGCCGCACGCCCTGAGGCGGCGGGCAAGAACATCGTCGTGATCATCCCCTCGTTCGGCGAGCGGTACCTGTCGACCCCGCTGTACGCCGATCTCGTGGAGGACTGAGCGGATGGGCCTGTGGTCCGACGTTCGCGACGACCTCGCCGCCGCGAAGCTGCGCGACCCGGCCGCGCGCTCGGCGGTCGAGATCGCGCTGCTGTACCCCGGACTCCACGCCGTGTGGGGCCACCGGGTCTGGCATGCCCTGTGGGAGCGACGTTTCCGCTTCGTCGCGCGCGCGGGATCGCAGCTGACCCGGTGGCTCACCGGCATCGAGATCCACCCCGGCGCGAACATCGGACGCCGGTTCTTCATCGACCACGGCATGGGGGTCGTGGTGGGCGAGACGGCCGAGGTCGGCGATGACGTCATGCTCTACCACGGCGTCACGCTGGGTGGACGTCAGCGCAACGGCGGCAAGCGCCATCCGACCCTGGAAGACGGCGTCGCCGTCGGTGCCGGCGCGAAGATCCTCGGCCCCATCACCATCGGCGCGGGAAGCGTCGTCGGAGCCAACGCGGTGGTCACCAAGAGCGCACCGGCCGACAGCATCCTCGTGGGCGTGCCCGCCAAGCCCCGCCCGAGGACGGCCGACGTCGACACCCGCGCTCTCCTCGCCGCTCCCGAATACGTGATCTGAGCCTCCGTCGCTTCCGGTGCCGTCTCCCCGGCGTTCACAACTCCTCACTTCCGGGCCGACACGCCGGGCGCGCGACGCCGCACGGCGCCGTCACGCCCGGATTCGAGGAGTTGTGAACCGCATCCGGGCGGCAGGTCCGGGCCCTGAGGAGTTGTGGACCGGCTCCCGGCCGGCAGGTCCGGCCGTCAGGCGTGTCTCAGGAGTCGCCGGCGAGTGACGCCAGACGCGCCTCCTCGTCGGCCGTGATCGCGGATTCGATCACCGGCTCGAGGGCACCGTCCATGACGTGGTCGAGGTTGTAGGCCTTGTACCCCGTGCGGTGGTCGGCGATGCGGTTCTCGGGGAAGTTGTAGGTGCGGATGCGCTCGGAACGGTCCATCCCGCGGATCTGCGACTTGCGCGCGTCGGCCGCCTGAGCATCGCGCTCCTCCTGCTGACGGGCGAGCAGCCGTGCCCGCAGCACGCGCATCCCCGCCTCGCGGTTCTGCAGCTGCGACTTCTCGTTCTGCATCGACACGACGATCCCGGTCGGCACGTGCGTGATCCGCACGGCGGAGTCCGTCGTGTTCACCGACTGTCCGCCCGGACCCGACGACCGGTAGACGTCGATCTTGAGATCGTTCGGGTTGATCTCGACCTCGTCGGGCTCGTCGACTTCGGGGAACACCAGCACGCCGGTCGTCGAGGTGTGGATGCGCCCCTGCGACTCCGTCGCCGGGACACGCTGCACGCGGTGCACTCCGCCCTCGTACTTCAGGTGCGCCCACACACCCTGCGCCGGGTCGGAAGACGCCCCCTTGATCGCGACCTGCACGTTCTTGTAGCCACCGAGGTCGGATTCGTCCCGCTCCAGCAGCTCGGTCTTCCAGCCCTTCGATGCGGCGTACTGCAGGTACATGCGCAGCAGGTCCGCGGCGAACAGGGCACTCTCGGCGCCGCCCTCCCCCGCCTTGATCTCCATGATCACGTCACGGGCATCGTCGGGGTCGCGAGGGATCAGCAGGCGCCGCAGCTTCTCCTGCAGCCGGGCGCGCTCCTCCTCGAGGGCCGGCACCTCCGCGGCGAAGGCATCGTCCTCCCTCGCGAGTTCGCGCGCGGCTTCGAGGTCGTCGCCCGAGGCCGTCCACGCCTCGTAGGCGCGCACGATGCGCGACAACTCGGCATACCGACGGTTCACGCGCTTCGCGCGCGCCGCATCCGCGTGCACCGCCGGATCCGACAGCTCTCGCTCGACGTCGCGGTACTCCTCGATCAGCCCCTGGACGGACTCGAACACGCCGACCTCCGCGGGTCAGCGGATGCTGTTGTCGGATCCGTGCGCGCCGTTGCCCCCGTGGGCGGGTGCGGGGATCGACTTCTGCATCTGCACGAGGAACTCGACGTTGGACTGGGTCTCCTTGAGCTTGCCCAGGACGACCTCGAGCGCCTGCTGCGGCTCCAGGCCCGCGAGGGCCCGCCGCAGCTTCCAGGTGATCTTGACCTCGTCGTTCGACAGGAGCATCTCCTCGCGGCGCGTGCTCGACGCGTTGACGTCGACGGCGGGGAAGATCCGCTTGTCGGCGAGCTGACGGTTCAGGCGCAGCTCGCTGTTTCCGGTTCCCTTGAACTCCTCGAAGATGACGTCGTCCATCTTGGAGCCGGTCTCGACGAGGGCCGTCGCGAGGATCGTGAGCGATCCGCCGTTCTCGATGTTGCGCGCCGCGCCGAAGAAGCGCTTGGGCGGGTAGAGCGCCGAGGCGTCCACTCCGCCGGTGAGCACCCGGCCCGACGTCGGCGCCGAGATGTTGTACGCGCGGCCGAGACGCGTGATCGAGTCCAGCAGCACGACGACGTCGCGCCCCAGCTCGACAAGGCGCTTCGCGCGCTCGATGGCGAGCTCGGCCACGGTGGTGTGGTCCTCGGCGGGACGGTCGAAGGTCGAGGCGATGACCTCGCCCTTGACCGTGCGCTGCATGTCGGTGACCTCTTCGGGGCGCTCGTCGACCAGCACGACCATGAGGTGGACCTCGGGGTTGTTGTGCGCGATCGCGTTCGCGATCTGCTGCAGCACGATCGTCTTGCCGGCCTTGGGCGGCGCGACGATGAGGCCGCGCTGCCCCTTGCCGATGGGCGCGACGAGGTCGATGATGCGCTGGGTCAGCTTCTCCGGGGCCGTCTCCAGGCGCAGACGCTCCTGCGGGTAGAGCGGCGTGAGCTTGCCGAACTCGACCCGGTCGGCGGCGTCGTCGACCGACAGACCGTTGACCGCGTCGACCTTCACCAGCGCGTTGTACTTCTGCCGGCTCGACTGCTCGCCCTCGCGCGGCTGCTTGATGGCGCCCACGACGGCGTCGCCCTTGCGCAGGTTGTACTTCTTGACCTGGCCGAGCGAGACGTAGACGTCGCTCGAGCCGGGGAGGTAGCCGGTGGTGCGGACGAACGCGTAGTTGTCGAGCACATCGAGGATGCCCGCGACCGGGATGAGGACGTCGTCCTCGCTGATCTCGGTCTCGAACTCGTCGCCGCCGTTCTGGCCTCGGCGCTTGTTGCGCTGCCGGCCACGACCGGAGCCCTGGCCGTCGTCGTCGCCGTCGTTCTGCGCGTTCTGGCCGTTGTTCTGCGAGCCGGAGTTCTGATTCTGTCCCTGGTTCGCGTTCCGGTTCCGGTTGCGGTTGCGGCTCCGGCTGCGACCGCGGCCCGAGGACTCGCCGTCCGAGCCGTCCTGCCCGTTCCCGCCCTCGTTGTCGCTCTTGCCCTGACCGGCGCCGGCGTCGTCGTTCGTCGTCGCGTCGCTCTTGCCGCCCGTGTCGCCATCGCTCTCGGCGGCGGCGGACTTCTGGGCTGCCTCGGTGGGCGCTGAGCCGCCCTTCCCCGCGTCATCGGCCTGCGCGTCGTCGCCCTTCGGCTGCGAGCCTGTTGACTCGGAGCCCTCGGACGACCCGGACGCTTCGGCGTCGGCCGAGGCCGCCGCCTTGCCGCGTCCCTTGCGGGCGCGTGCCGGCTTCTTGGCCGGCTTCTCCGTGGTGTCGGACGAGGCATCCGCGTCTCCGGTGGCAGGCGAGCCCTCCGTCGAGGCCGGAGCCGCATCGTCGGACGGCGTCGGTGCTGCGTCCGGGGCGGCCTCGGCAGCCGCGGAGTCGTCGGAGGCCGGAGCGTCGGTGCTCTTCGCGCGACGCGGAGTGCGCTTGCGCGGTGCCCGGACGGGCTTCTCGGCCGGCGCGTCGCCGGCCTGCTCCCCCGCGGTCTCTGACGCCGCAGCCTTCTCGGCCGCAGCCGGAGCAGTATCGGCCGGAGCCGACGCGGTGGATGCCGACGAGGTGTCGGCTGACGCCGCTGCGGCGTCGGTGTGGATCTCGGAGATGGACTCCACGAGTTCTCCCTTGTGAACGATTGGAATGCGCGACCGCACGCGCGCAGAGAAGTTCCCCGGCTTCCCCCGAAGGATCGGGTGCCGCGTGCCGATTCAGAGAGCCGGCAACGTACCGGGGGCTGTGCGGTGATTTCGCAGAAATGCGACGGAGGCCAGATTCACGATGACGTGGAACCCTCCGCGTTGTTCCTCACTGTACCACCCTTGAAATCCACGGCGAGCATCCGCGCATCCCACGGGGTGTCGACCGCGTCGGCTGCCAGGGCCGCCGCCTCGAGCCGCCGGCCCGGACCGTCGGCGAGCACGAGCACGCTGGGCCCGGCTCCCGACACGACGGCGGCGAAGCCGTCCGCGCGGAGCGCGCGCACCAGTCGATCGGTCTCGGGCATCGCCTGGGCACGGTAGTTCTGGTGCAGCTTGTCCTCGGTGGCCGCCAGCAGCAGTTCGGGGCTCTGCGTGAGCGCGGCGATGAGGAGGGCGGAGCGCGAGACGTTGAAGACGGCGTCCTCGCGCGGCACCTGCAGGGGCTGCAGACTCCTGGCCACGCTCGTGGACATCGTGAATTCCGGCACGAGCACGAGAGGTGCGACCCCGCGGTGCACGAGGAGCTTCTTGTGCTCGGGGACCCCCTCGTCCATCCACGCGATGGTGAGGCCGCCGAAGAGCGCGGGGGCGACGTTGTCGGGGTGCCCCTCCAGCTCGGTCGCGAGGCGCAGCAGCGTGTTCTCGCCGATCTCGACGTCTCCGGTGAGAAGGCCCTTCGCCGCCAGCAGCCCCGCGACGACGGCGGCACCGGAGGATCCCATCCCCCGGCCGTGCGGGATGACGTTCCGGGCCCGCAGGCGCACGCCGGGCATCCGTCGCCCCATGGCCTCGTACGCGTAGCGCATCGAGCGGATGACGAGGTGGGACTCGTCGCGGGGCACTTCGGCTCCACCCTCGCCCTCGACCTCGATCTCGATCGCGTCGGTGTCGAGCTGGTCCACCACGAGTTCGTCGTACACGCTCAGCGCGAGGCCGAGCGTGTCGAAGCCGGGACCCAGGTTGGCACTGGTCGCCGGCACGCGCACCACGACGGAGCGCGACCCGTCGGGTGTGGTCACGCCGAGGCCTCCGGCACGAGATCCAGCACCGAGGCGACCTCGGACGTGGTCGCGTCGACGACGGTGGGCTCCACCTGCGTGCCGTCGGCGTTGCGGAGGGCCCACTGCGGGTCCTTCAGGCCGTGGCCGGTGACCGTGAGCACGACGCGCGACCCCGCGGGTACGACACCCTGGTCGACACGGTCCAGCAGCCCGGCCACGCTGATCGCCGAGGCCGGCTCGACGAAGATGCCCACCTCGCCCGCCAGCAGCTTCTGTGCGGCGAGGATGCGGTCGTCGTCGATCGCGCCGAACCAGCCGTCGGTCGCCTCCCGCGCCTCGAGGGCGAGATCCCACGACGCGGGGTTGCCGATGCGGATGGCGCTGGCGATCGTATCGGGGTTCTTCACGACCTCGCCGCGGACGAGGGGCGCGCTGCCGGCCGCCTGGAAGCCGAACATGCGCGGCACGCGTGTGGCGGCGCCGCGCTCGGCCTCTTCGCGGTAGCCGCGGGAGTAGGCGGTGTAGTTGCCGGCGTTGCCGACGGGGATGAAGTGGAAGTCGGGCGCGTCGCCGAGCGTCTCGACGATCTCGTAGGCCGCGGTCTTCTGACCCTCGATGCGATCGGGATTGACGCTGTTGACCAGGTGCACCGGGTAGTGGTCGGCGAGCTCCCGCGCGATCTCGAGGCAGTCGTCGAAGTTGCCGCGGATCTGGATGAGGCGGCCGTTGTGCGCGACGGCCTGGCTGAGCTTGCCCATGGCGATCTTGCCCTCGGGCACCAGCACCGCCGCGGTGATGCCGGCGTGCGCGGCGTACGCGGCCGCGGACGCCGACGTGTTGCCGGTGGACGCGCAGATGACGGCCTTCGCGCCGTGCTCGACGGCGCGCGAGAGCGCGACGGTCATCCCGCGGTCCTTGAAGGAGCCGGTCGGGTTCATGCCCTCGTACTTCACCCAGACGTCGGTGCCGGTGCGGCGCGACAGCGCCGGGGCGGGCAGCAGCGGCGTTCCGCCCTCGCCGAGGGTGACCACGGTCGAGGCGTCGGTGACGCCGAGCCGGTCGGCATACTCGCGGAGGACTCCGCGCCAGACGTGTGCCATCTCAGTCTCCTTCCACGCGCAGCACCGAGACCACGCGTTCGACGACCCCGCTCGAGGCGAGACGCTCGACGGTCTCGCTGAGGTCTTGTTCTCGTGCCGTGTGCGTGCCGATGACCAGCCGCGCCGTGCCGGTCTCGCGGTACGCCGCCTCACCGGTGGGGACCACGGCGGTGTCGCCGTCGCCGGCCGGCGTCTGCTCGACCGTCGCGATCGACACGCGCCCGTCGCTGAGCAGGCCCGCGACCGTGGCGAGCACGCCGGGCTGGTCGTTCACCTCGAGGGTGATCTGGTAGCGGGTGGTCATCTGGCCGATGGGCACCACCGGCAGGTTCGCACGGGTGGACTCGCCGACGCCGACGCCCCCGGCGATGTGGCGCCGCGCCGCGGAGACGACGTCGCCGAGCACCGCGGACGCGGTCTGCACGCCGCCGGCCCCGGCGCCGTAGAACATGAGGTTCCCGGCGGCTTCGGCCTGCACGAAGACAGCGTTGTTGGCTCCGTGCACGCTCGCCAGCGGGTGCTCCCGGTCGACGAGGGCCGGATACACGCGCACCGAGATGGCGTCGCCGCCGTCCTCGGCGCCGCCGACGAGCCGCTCGCACACCGCCAGCAGCTTGATCACGAAGCCGGCGCTGCGCGCGGCATCCATCATCTGCTTGTCGATGTGGGTGATGCCCTCGCGGTGCACAGCGTCCAGCGGGACGGCGGTGTGGAAGGCCAGGCTCGCGAGGATCGCGGCCTTCTGTGCGGCGTCGTAGCCCTCGACGTCGGCGGTCGGATCCGCCTCGGCGTAGCCCAGCCGCTGAGCGTCGGCGAGCACATCGGCGAAGTCGGCGCCCTCGCGGTCCATCCGGTCGAGGATGTAGTTCGTCGTGCCGTTGACGATGCCCATGATGCGCTGCACGCGGTCACCGGCGAGGGAGTCGCGCAGCGGCCGGATGATGGGGATCGCCCCCGCCGCGGCGGCTTCGTAGTAGACCGAGGCTCCCACCTGATCGGCTGCGTCGAACAGCTCGGGACCGTGGGTGGCCAGCAGCGCCTTGTTCGCCGTGACGACGTCTGCGCCGGCATTGATCGCGGCCAGCAGCTGCGTGCGCGCCGGCTCGATGCCGCCCATCAGCTCGATGACGATGTCGGATCCGACCAGCAGGGGCTCCGGATCGGTCGTCAGCAGCTCACGGGGCAGCTCGGTGTCGCGCGGGGCGTCGGGGTCGCGCACGGCGATCCCGACCAGCTCGATGCGTGCACCGGCGCGGTCGGCGAGCTCGTCGCCGTGCTGACGCAGCAGCGCGGCGACCTGCGATCCGACGGCTCCGGCGCCCAGCAGCGCCACCCTCAATCGGCGGTAATCGGTCATTCGTTCCCTTCCGTAGTGGCCACCGGCATGCCGGCGTCTCGGGCGAGGAGGTCGTCGATGGTCTCGCCGCGCACGATCACTCGCGCAGCGCCGTCGCCGACGGCGATCACGGGAGGGCGCGGAACGTAGTTGTAGGTGCTCGACAGCGAGAAGCAGTAGGCGCCGGTGGCGGGCACGGCGAGCAGGTCTCCGGCGGTCACGTCCCCGGGCAGCCACTCGGCGTCGACGACGATGTCGCCCGCTTCGCAGTGCTTGCCGACCACACGCGCGAGCGCCGGGGCGGCGTCGCTGCGACGCGAGGCGAGGCGTGCGGAGTAGGCGGCGCCGTACAGGGCCGGACGGGCGTTGTCGCTCATGCCGCCGTCGACGCTCACGTAGACCCGCTCCAGGTCGTCACCGACCGCCACCGGCTTGACGGTTCCCACCTCGTACAGGGTGACGCCGGCGCGGCCGACGATCGCGCGGCCCGGTTCGAAGGCGAGGGGCGGGACGGGGATGCCCCGGTCGGCGCACTGCTCGGCGACGGCCGCGATGATCTCGTCCGCGAGATCCGCGATGGGCGTGGGCTCGTCGGCGTCGGTGTAGGCGATGCCGAATCCGCCGCCGAGGTTCACGGTGAGCTCCTCGCCGTCGCGCAGCAGTCGTGCGTGCAGGCCGATGACGCGGGAGGCGGACTCTGCGAAACCGGCGGCTCCGAAGATCTGCGAGCCGATATGGCAGTGAAGCCCCGTGAAGCGAAGGGACGGCAGCTCACGGATGCGCCCGACGGCGGCTTCGGCGGCGGACAGGGTGAAACCGAACTTCTGGTCCTCGTGCGCGGTGGCGAGGAAGTCATGCGTCTCGGCGTGAACGCCGCTGTTGACGCGCACGGCCACGTTCTGCACGACGCCATGCCCCGCCGCGATCGACGCGAGGCGCTCGATCTCGATTCCGCTGTCGACGACGACGGTTCCGACGCCCGCGGTCACGGCGCGGGTGAGTTCGATCTCGGACTTGTTGTTGCCGTGCAGTCCCAGCCGTGCCGGGTCGGTGCCGGCCGCCAGCGCGACGGCGAGCTCTCCGCCGGTGGCGACGTCGACGTTCAGCCCCTCGGCCGTCACCCAGCGCACCGCCTCGGTGCACAGGAAGGCCTTGCCCGCGTAGTACACCGTGGCGCGCGTGCCGTGGCGCACGGCGGCCGCATCGAACGCCTCCCGCACCTCGCGGGCGCGGTTGCGCACGGCGATCTCGTCGATCACGTACAGCGGCGTGCCGAAGCGGTGTCGAAGATCGGCGACCGGAACGCCACCGAGGGTGAGGGAGCCGTCTTCGGCTCGCCGGGCGTCCGGCGGCCACACCTTCTCGGACAGCGCGTTCACGTCGGCCGGGACGACGGGTGCGGTGGTCGGGTCAGGCGTGGCGGACACGGGTGAAGAGCCAATCGGTGGTTCGGGGAATGCGCCGGCGCCGGATCGGGCGGCCAGGGCGACGTCGATGCTTGCAGTTTAGGGCACGGCCCGGCCTCGCCCCGTCGTGTGACGATCCGCCGCGCGCCCACCCGCTCGCGTGCCCAATGCAGCGAGAAACACGTGACGGCGCGAGAAAGCACGCATTGCGGTGTTTGTCGGGGCGAAAGGTGTTTCTCGGATGCTCAGCACGGTGGACGCGATCGCGTCGCGACGGGGCAATGGCCGCCGTGGGCCGGGATCCGGTGGTGGGCGATGTGCGGCTACGCCCCGACGCGGCCGGCGCCGCCGACATCGGTGACGGGTGGGTGTGGATGCCCGCCGACGTCCGATGGCCGGACGACGCGCCCTCCCCGGGTGCGCTCGTCGACGCTCACGCAAGGGGACCGTGACGCCATCGGACTCGACACCCTGCCGAAGACGTTGGCCGGAGCGCTGGATCTGCTCGACGCGAGTGCGACGATGCGCGCTGCGCACGGTGACGACATGGTCGATCTGTACCTGGCCGTCAGACGCGCCGCGTGAGGGCGCTCAGCTGCAGGTACCCGGCTCCTGCAGCGTCGCGTCGGAGATGATGGCGCCGTCGACAGCGGCGTCGGCGACGATCCGGTCTCCGACGACGGCGATCTCCTCGAGTGCGACGCCCGCCGGCAGGTACTCGGCGACGCAGATCGTCCAGTCCTGCAGCACCGCCGAGGCGATGAGGCCGAACTGGTTCCGCACCTGGTCGGCGGTGAGCTCGGCCCCGGCGACCTCGATCCCCGCCGGCGCGAGCACGATCGCACCCTGCTCCGCGGAGGGCGTCAGGCTGACCGCGACGGGGATCTCGAGACCGAACACGTCGAACACGGTGTCCAGGCGCACGTTCGGCTCGTCGAGGGTCACCTCCGCATCCGGGAAGCCTTCGAGACCGCTCAGCAGACCGGCGACCTGCGCCCCGTCGAGCACCAGCTCCGCGTCGATCGCTCCGGCCGGATCGTCGCCGCGCACGGGCACGTCTTCAGCGACCACCACGACATCCCCCGACAGCGGCCCCAAGGGGAGGTCGTCGCCGGAGATCGTGAGCTCATCGAGCGTGCCGGAGATCAGCTGCGGCAGCACGAGGCCCGCGACCCCGACCTCGATCGCCTGATCGGCGGGCACATCCAGCGCCTCGGCGACCTGAGCGCGAACGGTGCGGGTCACCGCCTCGCGAGCGATCCACTCCCCCGCGATGGCGGCGGCGACCGCGAGCACGAGGACCACGGCGAGCGCGACGATCCACGGCCAGACCCGGCGACGGCGGCGGACGGGCGGCTCGCCCGTGATCATCCCCTCCGGCAGCGGCTCGGTGGGCTGGGTGTCGCCGGAGGCCATGTCGTCACATCCGTTCCGGCGCGCTCACGCCGAGGAGGTCGAGGCCGTTTCGCAGCACCTGGCCGGTCGCGTCGTTCAGCCACAGTCGGGTGCGGTGCAGGTCGCCGACGGGATCGTCGCCGAGCGGGATCACGCGGCACGTGTCGTACCACCGGTGGTACAGGCCGGCGAGCTCTTCGAGGTATCGGGCGATGCGGTGCGGCTCGCGCACCTCGGCGGCGAACGCGACCAGGCGCGGGAACTCCTGCAGGGCCCCCAGGAGCGCGCTCTCGGTCTCGTGGCCGAGAAGCTCCGGCGCGAACGCGGACCGGTCCACGCCCGACGCGTGCGCATTCCGGGAGACGTTGTGGGTGCGGGCGTGCGCATACTGCACGTAGAAGACCGGGTTGTCGTTGGTGCGCCGCTGCAGGATCTCGGGATCGAGCGTCAGCGGCGAGTCGGCGGGGTATCTGGCCAGCGAGTACCGCAGGGCGTCGGTGCCGAGCCAGTCGCGCAGGTCGTCGAGCTCGATGATGTTGCCCGCGCGCTTGCTGAGCTTGGCACCGTTGACCGACACCAGCTGTCCGATCAGCACCTCGATGTCCGTCTCCGGATCGTCGCCCGCCGCGCCCGCGAGCGCCTTGAGGCGATGGACGTAGCCGTGGTGATCTGCTCCGAGCAGATAGATCTTGTGCGCGAAGCCGCGGTCGCCCTTGTTCAGGTAGTAGGCCGCGTCGGCCGCGAAGTAGGTGTACTCGCCGTTGGATCGCCGGATGACGCGGTCCTTGTCGTCACCGAAGTCCGTGGTGCGCACCCAGACGGCGTCATCCTCGTCGAACACGTGGCCCTGTTCGCGCAGCCGGTCGACGGCTTCGTCGACGAGGCTCGGCGCCCCGTCGACGCCGCGGGCGTGCAGGACGCGCTCGGAGAACCACACGTCGAAGTGCACGTTGAACTTCTCCAGCGACGACTGCAGCTCGCCCAGCTGGAAGCGGTACGCGGTGTCGCGGGCGATGCGCTCGGCGTCGTCGGCTTCGAGCAGGTCGGGATGCTCAACGAGCACGCGACGTGCCAGTTCCGCGATGTACGCCCCGGCGTATCCGTCTTCGGGTGTCGGTTCGCCCTTCGCCGCGGCCAGCACCGACCGCCCGAAGCGGTCCATCTGGGCGCCGGCGTCGTTGATGTAGAACTCGCGGGCGAGGGTGGCGCCGCTGGCCAGCAGCAGGCGGGCGATCGCGTCACCGAGTGCCGCCCATCGCGTGTGCCCGATGTGCATCGGGCCCGTGGGGTTCGCACTGACGAACTCGAGGTTGATGGTGTTGCCGCGCTGGGTGTCGTTCGACCCGAACGCGGCACCCGCATCGACGATCGTCTTGGCGAGGGCGCCCGCGGCCGCGGCGTCCAGCCGGATGTTGATGAAGCCGGGGCCGGCCACGTCGACGCTCGCGATCCCGTCGACCTCGCGCAGCCGCTCCGCGATCGCCGCGGCGAGGTCGCGCGGCGGCATCCCGAATCTCTTCGCGAGCTTCAGCGCGGCGTTGGACGCCCAGTCGCCGTGGTCGCGGTTGCGCGGGCGCTCGAGCGGAAAGTCGGCGAGGTCCAGGCCCTCGACATCGCCGCCCCGTCGCTCCTGCGCGAGGGGAACGACGACGGACAGCAGTGCGGCGGAGAGGGCTTCGGGATCCATAGGGTCTCCATCCTACGATTCCGCCGTCGCGAGACCGGTGTCAGCCCAGATGCACCGGCGTCAGGAAGTCGTCCGGCGCACCCAGCGCGGGGACCGGGTCGAGGTTCCAGGCGTCGACGTGAAGGCGCGAGAGCCCGACGTTGCCGCCGTGGAAGCTGAGGAATGCGCAGTCGGCGGCATCCCGCCCGGTGGCGATGCGCACCAGGGAGCGCCGGTCCGCGAGGCGAGTCGCGTCGACGACGTACCAGAGACCGTCGTGGTACGCCTCGGCGACGGCGTGGAAATCCATCGGCTCCAGCCCCGGCGCGAAGCAGGCCGCATAGCGGGCGGGCATGTCCATCGCGCGCAGGAGGGCGATGACGACGTGCGCGTAGTCGCGGCAGACGCCCTGGCCGGTCATGAGGGTCGTGACGGCGGAGTCGGTGCCCTGGCTGAGTCCCGGCGTGTAGGTGGTGCTGGCGGCGACGAAATCGGCGACGGCGCCGATGAGCTCGAGCCCCGCCAGCCCGCGGAACTGCCGTCGTGCCTGGGAGAAGACCTCGTCAGACTGGCAGTAGCGGCTCGGACGCAGGTAGCTGATGGTCTCGATGTCGCTCGTCGAGCGCGACGAGACACCCGCATCGATCGTCGCGTCGTAGCGCACCTCGAGGCGTCCCGCCTCGCCGGTGAGCCGATGCAGTCGGCTGCCGACGTGGTCGACGATCTCGGTCGGCGTGTACACCCGATCGCCCTGCGTGAAGGTCAGATCCTCGCTGATCACGGGCACGCCCTGAGCGGCGGTGATCTGCAGGATCAGGTCGACGGAGGACCCGAGTTCGAGGTCGAGTTCGGCGGTCACCTGGCGTTGCACCGGAGTATCCTCGCACGTCGCGAAGACACCCCGGTGCGATCCGGGCGACTCAGTCCTCGGACGCCTCCTCGCGCGCACGGCGGTGCGCACGGCGATCCTCATTCACCGTCAGCGCGTTGTCCCCCGACGCGGCGTGATCGGGCCGGTCGGGGCCCTTGTGCTGGATGTGGCCGGGATCGAGCGTGCGCCGGACGTCCTCAGCGGTCACGGTGCCGATCGGACCGGTCGCCGCCTCGACGTACCACTCCGTCAGCGCCGGATCCTCGGAGTCGAGCCACGCGCCCGCGCCGTCTCCGGCGGGCACCTCGCTGGTGCCGAACACGAAGTCGTCGCCGTGGTCGGCGATGCCCTTCCGCACACCCTCCTGGATCGCCGCCCGCGCGTACTTCCCTCGCAGGACGTAGGGATCGGTGCGCAGGTCCTTCGCCCACGCGATCATGATGCCGATCACGACGAACGAGAACGGGAGCGCCGAGACGACCATGATCGACTGCAGGCCCGACAGGGCATCCTGACCGCCCGCGAGCAGCAGCGACGCCGCCACGAGCGCGAGAAGGGAACCCCACAGGATGGTGACCCACGACGACGGCTCGGGACGGCCGTGCTGCGACATCGACCCCATGACGATCGAGGCGGAGTCGGCGGAGGTCACGAAGAAGATCACGATCGAGACCATCGCGAGAACGCTGGTGATCAGGCCGAACGGCAGTTCGTTCAGCACGCCGAAGAGCACCTCTTCGCCACCGGCGGCGTCGCCGAGCGGCACGCCCGAGGCTTGCTGGAACATCGACGTGCCGCCGAAGATGACGAACCACGTGAGGCAGACCGCCGACGGCACGATGATCACGACGGTCACGAACTCACGAAGGGTGCGGCCGCGGGAGATCTTCGCGATGAACATCCCGACGAAGGGCGTCCACGAGACCCACCACGCCCAGTAGTAAGTGGTCCAGCTCGACATGAAGGCGGCGGCGTCCTCGCCGTCATTGGCGCTGCGCGAGAGCATCACGCCGAGTTCGTCGAAGAACTCGACGGCGGCGGCCGGCAGGAAGTTCAACAGGAACACCGTTGGCCCCACGATGAAGACGAACACCGCGAGCAGGCCGGCAAGCACCATGTTGATGTTCGACAGCAGCCGGATGCCGCGCTTGATGCCCGAGACGGCAGAGATGATGAACAGTGCCGCGAGGATCGCGATGGCGCTGATGAGGAACGTGTTTCCCACCGGGCCGATGCCGGTGACGACCTCGAATCCGCGGCCGATCTGGAGCACCCCGATGCCGAGGGAGATGGCCGTGCCGAACAGCGTCACGATGATCGCGAAGACGTCGATGGTCGCCCCGAGGGGGCCCGCCGTGCGCTTGCCGAAGATGGGCTCGAAGATCGCGGAGATGAGGGGCGCGCGGCCACGCCGGTAGGCGCTGTAGGCGATCGCGCCGCCGACGAGGGCGTAGAACGCCCACGCGATCGGACCCCAATGGAGCATCGCCTGCGCCATCGCCGTCTTCATCGCCGCAGCCGACTCGGGGGCCACGTCGAACCCGCTGGGCGGGTCGAGGAAGAACAGGAGCGGCTCGTACGGCCCGTAGAACAGCAGCCCGATCCCGATGCCGGCGGAGAAGAGCATCGCGATCCACGAGGTCGTGGAGAACTCCGGCTGCTCGTCGTCGGATCCGAGTCGCACGCCGCCGCTGCGGCCGTAGCCCACGACGAGCATGTAGAGGATGACGACGATCGCCAGGGCGGAGAAGAGCCATCCGAAGTTGGTGCTCACCCAGCCGAGCGCGGCGCCGCCGACCGTGCTGATGCTGTCGGGCGCGGCGAAGGCCCAGGTGATCACGCCGACGGCGACGACAGCGGCGAAGATGAAGACGCCCCAGTTCATGGGGAACACGCGCCCCGTCTTCTCGACGCCGATGCCCGGAATGAGGGCGGGGTGCACGAGGCCGGGGGTCGTCACCTCGTCGATGACGCGCTTCACGCCGTCGACCCTGCCCCCTTTCGACGTGCCGCGTGCGGGCGGATCGTCGTGGCTGCCGTTGTTCGTCGGACTGGTCATATCGATCGGTCTCCCGGGTCGTGCGCACGCGACCCGGCGGCCGCATCGACGCTGTGTGCCAGCCACGTTAGCGAGATCGGAGCGCGTTTTCGGCTGAAGAAGCGGATTGGACGCGGACCCGTTTACCCTCTATGTATGCGCGCGAGCGACCCGACGCCCCAGCGCCGTCTTCCCCTGACGGTGCTCGCGGTCGCGCTGGCGGTGATGCTCGTCTCGCTCGTCGCCGCGTGGCGCCCGTGGGGCACCGCCTCCTCGGTCGAGGCGTCGGAGGAAGGGGCCGTCGGCGCCGCCACCGCGGTCGCGCCCCTGACGATCCCGGACTCCCCCACCGTGCTGATCTTCGGCGATTCGTGGGTCTACGGCTCCGCCGCCGAGGTGCCGACGCTCGGCTTCGCCTACGTCGTCTCCGACGCCCTCGGCTGGCAGGCGACCGTCGACGGCGTGCGCGGCAGCGGCTACCTCAAGGCGGGGATCGACGGGCCTGACTACGGCACGCGCATCGCGGACCTGGATCCTGCTCTCGACCCCGATCTGATCATCGTCGAGGGGTCGATCAACGATCGCCGCCTCTACCCTGACGGATACCGCGATGCGGTCACGGCGGCATGGGAGACGCTGGCGAGCACCTACCCGGCGGCTTCCGTGGTCGTGCTCGGGCCGGCCCCGCAGGTGCTTCCCGTCGAAGAGGCCACGGCCGCGATCGACGCCGACCTGGCCGACCTCGCATCCGTGCGCGGCTGGTGGTACGTCTCCCCGATCGCGGAGGGCTGGATCCAGCCGGCGAACTACTTCGATGTCATCGACACCGGTGCGGGCAACGACCATCCTTCCACCGCCGGTCACGCCTACCTCGCCGAACGGCTCGCCGCCTCCCTCGCGGCGCTGTCCACCCTGCCGGAGGTGTCGGCGGAGGCGCCCCTCGGAGGGTGGTAGTCTCGATCGGCACGCCTCCGTAGCTCAGGGGATAGAGCGTTGGTTTCCGGTACCAAAGGTCGCAGGTTCGATTCCTGTCGGGGGCACCACTTCCACCCACGGCGATGATCCACGCCGGGATCACTCCGCAGTGTCGGGGATCACGATCCAGACACTCGCGCCGCCGGTCTCGGCCTCGTCGATCCCGATCCGGCCCCCGTGGGCCTCGACGATCCGACGACACGTCGACAGCCCGATCCCGAGCCCCGGCACGTCGTCGACGCCGCCGCGGTCCATGAGCTCGAAGACCGCCTCGCGACGCTCGGCGGGAACACCGGGACCGTTGTCGTCGACGGTGAGCCGCCACCCGCCCGTGAGCCGATGCGAGCGGATGACCACCCGCGGCGTGATCCCGGTCGCGGCGGTGAATTTCACCGCGTTGGCGATGAGGTTCTGCAGGAGCGCCCGGAGCAGCGTCGGGTCGCCGTGCAGTGATGCGTCGACGTGCGCCTCGATACGTGCGCCCGTCTCGGCGAGGGCCGTGTCGAGGTCGTCCCCGACCGAGGCGATGAGGTCGCCCAGACCGACCGGCTCGCGGCGCGGTCGGGAACCGCCCAGGCGAGCGTAGGCGTACAGGTCGCCGATCATCGCTCCCATGCGCTCGGCAGCGGACTCCGCGCGCGAGAGGGCGCGCGCGGCCTGCGGGGCTCCGGCGAGTTCGGGACTGTCGGCGGCGAGCTCGATGAAGCCGGCGAGCGCCATCAGCGGGTTGCGCAGATCGTGGCTGATCTGACCGGCGAATCGCTCGAGCTGTTCGTTGGACTGACCGAGTTCGTGCGTGAGTCGACGAAGCTCGAGCACATCCACCACCTGGTGGGCGAGAAGGGCCAGCGCCCGACTGTCCTCCGGCGCGAGCTCTCCCACCTCCTCGTCGAAAACGCACAGGGTGCCGATCGGAATCCCCTGCGGGGTGATGAGCGGGCTCGAGGCGTAGAAGCGCACGTCGGCGATTTCGCCGGTGACGAAGGGATTGTCGCGGAAGCGATCGTCTTCGCGAGCGTCGGGGACCACGACATGACCGGGATGCTGGAACACCACCGCGCACATGGAGTCCTCTCGCGCGCACACGGCGGGGGTGAACCCGACGGCCGCGATCTGATGCTGGAAGCGGTCGTCGATGATGTTGATGACAGCCGTCGAGACACCGCACACGGTCGCGGCGAGCTGCACGAGCCCCTCGAGATCGGGCTCGGGCGGTGCACCGACCACGCCGTAGGACGCGATCATCTCGCGTCGCGTCACATCCTGCACCGTCGACATCGCGCTCCCCAGTCTCGCGTCAGTTCTGTTGAGAAGATAGCCGACCGACTCAGACCAGGAAGACCCCGTCGAGCAGGCCCGGATTGTGCGCGTGCACGAGCACGCCGAACACCACCGCGTCGAAGAGCAGGTGCACGGTGACCACGTAGGCGAGCGACCGTGTCTTGACGAAGATGAATCCCTGCAGCAGCGCGAACGGGATCGTCAGTACGGGGCCCCATGCCTGATAGCCGAGCTCCCACAGGAACGACACGAACACGATCGTCTGAAGCATGTTCGCCTGCCAGAACGGGAAGTGACGCAGCAGCAGCGCGAAGCACGTGCAGATGAAGAACAGCTCGTCCCAGATGCCGACCGCGCCGACGCCGACGAACAGACGGGCGATGAGGTCGGGGGTGTCGACGACCGGCCAGTTGAGATAGACACCGGAGGTGATGAAGTAGAAGGGCAGGATGAGCCAGCCCAGCGCGAGCACCAGCACGAGCCAGGACCACTGGAACCACGTCCACCGGCCGCCGCCGCGCCAGGGGAAGCGGATCGCGCGGTCGCGGTAGACGAAGCGCGACACGAGGTACGGCACGACCACCGCGCCGCCGAGCGCGACGGTGAAACGCAGCATGCCGGCGTTGTCGAGTTCGGCCTTCAGCGGGATGGCGCTGACGATCAGCAGTCCGACGGCGATGAGCGAGAGGTCGCGCACCAGCGACGGGATGCGGCGATCCGGCTCCGTGAGGCGGGCGGTCTTCCGAGTGAGCATCCAGCCGGACGCGAGCCCGGCGGCCAGGAGCGCCCAGCCGAGCCACGGCAGCAGGAGAACGAAGAACGCCGGGGCCGCCAGGCACACCAGCAGTGCGGGGACGAGATGCCACGTGGAGGTCGGGTGGTCCCGCACGATCGCGGACCTGGCGGCGTTCGGCATGGCCGTCTCAGCCGCCGATGCCGTCGCGACGGTAGGCGAGATCGCGGATCTCACGACCCACGCGCGTGCCCTTGCGCTCGAAGGCGGTGAGCACGCGACCGTCGTAGCGCTCCGCCCACTCCCCCGGGAAGTCGCGGACGAAACCGGACGCCGCATCCATCACCTCGCGCATCTGCCGCGCGTAGTCCTCCCAGTCGGTCGCCAGCCGCACCACCCCGCCCGGACGCAGCGCCGCTGCCAGCACCGGCGGGAACTCCGGTGCGAGCAGGCGCCGCTTGGTGTGCCGCTTCTTGTGCCACGGGTCGGGGAAGAAGATCCAGATCTCATCGACCGAGCCGGCGGGAAGCAGGTGCTGCAGGACCTCGGGGGCGTTCGCCTCGACGAGACGCAGGTTGCCGATGCCGGCACGGTCGGCATCGAGCATGGTGCGGGCCAGGCCCGCGCGGAACACCTCCACGGCGAGAAAGTCGGTGGCGGGGTCGGATGCGGCGGCGTGGACGATCGCGTGACCCTGACCCGAACCGATCTCGACCACGAGCCGTGCCGAACGGCCGAACGTGGCGCCGGGGTCGATCGCCGAACCGGGCAGGATGCTCGTCGCCGCGACGTCGCGCGCGACGGGGATCACGAAGCGCGGGGAGAGCTCGCGCCACGCGCGCTCCTGCGCCTCGGACATGCGGCCGCTGCGCCGCACGAACGACACCGGACGTTCGCGGAAGCCGCGGGAGGGTTCCGTCATCCCCTCAGCCTACGAGGCGCGATCGGCGGTGACGAAGTCGATGAGCTCCTCGACGCGGCCGAGCAGCGACGGTTCGAGGTCGCGATAGGTGTGCACGCGGCCGAGGATCCGCTGCCACGCCCGGGCGAGATCGGCCTGATCACGCGCCGGCCAGCCGAACGCGCGGCAGATCCCCACCTTGTAGTCGACGCCGCGCGGGATCCGGGGCCACTGCTGGATGCCCATCGCCTTCGGCGTGACGCACTCCCAGACATCGACGTAGGGATGCCCGACGATCAGCACGTTCGCACCGTGCGAGCCGCGCGAGACCGCCTCGGCGATACGGGACTCCTTCGACCCGGGAACGAGATGGTCCACCAGCACGCCGTAGCGGCGACCGTCCGACGGCGGCTCCTCGTCGAGGACGTCGGCCAGCACATCCACCCCCTGCAGGTACTCGACCACGACGCCCTCGGCTCGAAGATCGTCGCCCCACACCTTCTCGACCAGTTCGGCGTCGTGTCGCCCCTCGACGAGGATCCGACTCGCGCGCGCCACCCGGGCGCGCTGATCGGCCGCCGCGAAGGATCCGGACGCGGTGCGGGCGCGAGACCGCTCGGGCGACGGCGCCGGAACGGTGAGCACCACGTCGACGCCGTCGAGGAGGAATCCCGCCCCGAGTGGGAACAGCCGACGTCGGCCGTGGCGGTCCTCGAGTTCGACGAGACCCCGCGCGACGTCGGTCACCGCGCCGCAGAAGCCGTCGCCGGCGACTTCGACGACGACGCCGAGCTCCGCCGCGACCTGCGCGATCTTCGGCGCTGTGCGCGCCCGCCAGCCGTCAGCGAGCACATCCGACCCGTACCGATCGTCGATGGCGTCCCCGTTCATCGGTCCTCCTCACCAGCGCGTCAGAATACCGTCGCGATGCGCGCCCGCCGGTCAGCGGCACGCTCGGCGCGGCCGATGGCTCCCACGATCTACCGCCGCATGTCGCCGCCTGCATAGACTCGGTCCGGGACTGGCCGAGAGGGGAAGCCGGATGCGTGCTCGATCAGCGTGGGCGCTCGCGCTCGCCGCCGCCCTCGCTCTGGGCGGCACCGCCTCGGTCGCGTCGGCCACCGACCCCGTCGAGCTCGGTTCGGGATACATCGTCGACGCCGTCGACGTGCTCTCCGACGACGAGGAAGCCGCCCTGTTCGACCGCCTGAGCGAGCTGTACGACACGACCGGCGTGGACCTGTACGCCGTCTTCGTCGACGAGTTCACCAATCCCGCCGACGCGCAGTCCTGGGCGGACGAGGTCGCTTCCGGCAACGGCCTGGGACCACAGCAGTACCTGCTGGCCGTCGCGGTCGACGGCCGGCAGTACTACATCTCCGCCGACACCACCGGCCCCCTCACCGACGAACAGGTCGCGGCCATCGAGGAGTCCATCGTTCCCGACCTCCGCGACGGCGACTACGCCGGCGCGGTCGTCACCGCCGCCGACGGCATGCAGGAGGAGCTGGACTCCGGCATATCGCCCTGGGTCATCGTGCTCCTGGTCGCCACAGCGGTGTCGATCGTGGTGCTCATCTGGCTCGTGGTGCGGAACCGTCGTGCGAACAGCGCCGCCGGGCGCCCGAAGACTCCCCCGGTGGTGCCCCTCGCCGATCTCGAGCGGGAGGCGTCGTCGGCCCTCGTGCAGACCGACGACGCCCTGAAGACGAGCGAACAGGAGCTCGGGTTCGCGCGTGCCCAGTTCGGTGACAAGGCGACCACGGAATTCGTCGAGGCGCTCTCGACCGCCCGGCGCCTGCTCGAGAAGGCCTTCACCCTCCGGCAGCGCCTCGACGACGAGACGCCGGATTCCGACGAGCAGAAGCGCGCCTGGAACCAGCAGATCATCCAGCTGTGCGCGCAGGCCGATGCCGGCCTCGACGACAAGGCCGAGGCCTTCGACGAACTGCGGCGCCTGGAGCAGGATGCGCCGGAGGCGCTCGCCCGAGCGCGCGATGCGCATCGGCGCGCCGCCGACGCCCTCGAGGAGGCCGACGCACGGCTGACATCGCTCACGGCCTCCTACGCCCCCGACGCCCTCGCGACGATCGCAGACAACCCCGCACAGGCCCGCGAGCGGCTGAGCTTCGCCGACGAGCAGCTCACCGCCGCCGACGCCGCCATCGCCGACGGCGAGCGCGGTGACGCCGCGGTGTCGATCCGCGCGGCCGAAGACGCCGTCGGGCAGGCCGAGCTGCTCGAACAGGCGGTGCACAAGCTCACCGCCGATTTCGCCGAGGCCGAGCGCGGCGCATCCCACCTGATCGCCGACCTCGAGAACGACATCGCCACCGCGAGCGCGCTCCCGGATCCCGACGGCCGGATCGCCGCGGTGATCGCCGCCACGCGCGGCGAGATCGACCGAGGCAGAGGCATGCTCACCGGCACCGACAGGCGCCCGCTGATGACGCTGCAGGCGCTCGAAGCCGCGAACACGCAGATCGACGACACCGTGCGGGCCGTTCGCGACGAGCAGGAGCGGGCGCGACGCGCCGCACAGCTGCTCGATCAGCAGATCCTGCAGGCGCAGGCGCAGATGTCCGCCGCTGAGGATTTCATCACGGCGCGGCGCGGCGCGGTCGGCGCGCAGGCGCGCACGCGGGTCGCCGAGGCCGGCGCATCCCTCGTTCGCGCGCAGCAGCTTCGGGCGAGTGATCCGGCGCAGGCCCTCACGCACACGCAGCGGGCGGATCAGCTGGCCGCCCAGGCGATTCGCTCCGCGCAGGCCGACGTCGGATCGTTCTCCGGCTCGATGCAGAGCACACGTTCGGGTGGCGGTGACATGATGGGCGCCGTGCTCGGCGGTATCGTCATCAACTCGCTCCTCGGCGGTGGCTCAGGCGGTCGCCGCGGCGGCGGCTTCGGCTTCCCGCGCGGCGGCGGCTCACGCGGGCGGTCCTCACGCGGCGGCTTCCGCCCCGCCAGCTTCGGCGGTGGAGGCACGCGCGGCCGACGGGGCGGAGGCCGCTTCTGATCCGACCCCGACGCCGCCCCTCGACTCCCGTCCCCTCCGCATCCCGACCAGAACCATCGACAGGAAGGAACCTCGTGATGGCAAAGCAGTCCATCTTCGGCCGCATCTCCACCCTCATCAAGGCGAACGTCAACGCCCTGATCGACTCGGCCGAAGACCCGCAGAAGATGCTCGACCAGCTCGTGCGCGACTACACGAACAGCATCGCCGACGCCGAGTCGGCCATCGCCGAGACCATCGGCAACCTGCGCCTGCTGGAGCGCGACCACCAGGAGGACGTGCAGGCGGCCGCGGAGTGGGGCAACAAGGCCCTCGCGGCGAGCAAGAAGGCCGACGAGCTGCGCCAGTCCGGCCACACGGCGGATGCCGACAAGTTCGACAACCTCGCCAAGATCGCGCTGCAGCGCCAGATCAGCGAGGAGAACGAGGCGAAGGCGATCGCGCCGACCATCGCCACGCAGACCGAGGTCGTCGACAAGCTCAAAGACGGTCTGAACGGCATGAAGCAGAAGCTCGAGCAGCTGAAGGCCAAGCGCAGCGAGCTGCTCGCCCGCGCGAAGACGGCCGAGGCGCAGGTGAAGGTCCACGACGCGGTCCGGTCCATCGATGTGCTGGATCCGACGAGCGAGCTGGGACGCTTCGAGGACAAGGTGCGCCGCCAGGAGGCCCTCGCCGCCGGCAAGCAGGAACTGGCCGCCTCGAGCATCGACGCGCAGTTCGAAGCGCTCGAAGACGTCGGGCAGCTCACCGAGGTCGAGGCGCGCCTGGCCGCGCTGAAGACCGGCGGCTCGTCACAAGGCGCGATCGGCTCCTGAGCATTCGAAGGCGCTCGGCTGCGGCCGGGCGCCTTCGGTATGCCGGCGGGACCGCCGCCCCGCCGGCAGGTTCCTGCACCGCGGCACACCGGCAGGTGCCGCCGCCGAGCTGGACACCAACTCAGGCTGGCCGCCCATCCACCCTGCCGGGGACGCCGGAATCCCGCCACCCGCGCACGCTCAGCCTGAGTTCGGGCACACCGGGTACTCAATCGCGCCCACCGCCCCGACGCCGCGCCGCCGCCCCGACGCCGCGCCGGCAGGTGCCGCCGCCGCGCTGGACACCAACTCAGGCTGGCTGTCCATCCACCCCGCCGGAGACGCCGGAATCCCGCCACCCGCGCCCGCTCAGCCTGAGTTCGGGCACAGCCTGAGTGCGGCACGGCGACAGAGTTCGGGCACGGCCGTGGCGTTCGATCGGGAGGCGGTGCACGCGGGGACCCGGCTGCGGCGGTGGATGCGGCGACGATCTCACGTGCGAGAGGATGTGGCGATGAGCCGTTTCGTGGTGGTGCCGCAGTGGCAGGGGTCTGGTTCGTCGCGCGCGATGCAGCTGGTCGATGGGGCCGCGGCGATCGCCGGTGACCTGCCGCGGGCCTCCTGCACACCGCTGGAGGTGCCGCTGGAGGCCGGCGAATCGCTCGGAAGCGGCGTACGCCGACTCAGCTCGCTGGTCCGCGTGCGCGAAGCGCTCGAACGCGAACTCGCCGACGGCTCCGAGCCGGCGATCGTGGTCGGCGGCGACTGCGGCGTCGCCCTCGGCGCCGTCTCGGCCATCGCCTCCCCCGACCTCGCGCTGGTCTGGTTCGACGCCCACGCTGACCTCAACACGCCCGAGTCGTCGCCGAGCGGCGCCTTCGGCGGCATGGTGCTGCGCGCCCTCCTGGGCGACGCTCCCTCGCGGCTGGCCCTCCCGACAGGCACGATCACGACCGATCGCGTCGTCCTCGCCGGCTCGCGCGATCTCGACCCCGCCGAGGTCGACTTCCTCGCGGGCTCGGCCATCCGCACACTGGCTCCGGACGCGTTCGCCGAGCCCGCCCGCTTCGGCGAGGCCGTCGCGGCGACGGGCGCGACGCGCGTGCACATCCACGTCGACCTCGACGTGCTGGACCCCGCGGCGATGAGCGGTGTCTCACAGCCCGTGCCGTTCGGACCGTCGGTCGCGGAGGTCGTGGCCGCCATTCGTGCGGTGCGGGAGGTGCTCCCCTGCGCGGGGGCGACGCTCACCGGATTCTCGCCGGTGTCGCCGGAGGCCGCCGTGGACGATCTCGGGGCGATCCTGCGCATCATCGGAGCCCTCGCGTGAGCGAGCAGATCTCGCGCCGCATCGAGCGGCGTCTGCCGTCGTTCCTGCTCGATTCGCCCGTGAGCGCGGTCGGGTACGCGTACGGCACCGCCGTCGGGATGCTGTGGGGCTTCCTCTGGAGCACCGGCCCGATCGAGCGTCGGGGCGAGCTGTGGGTCTTCCGGGGGATGCCCACGTGGACGTTTCCGCGCGGTGGAGTGTGCATGGGCGCCTGCTACCTGACCGGGTCCCTGCCGGTGGATGCCGGCATCGTGCGGCACGAGAGCGTGCACGCGAGGCAGTGGCGTCGATTCGGCTTCCTGATGCCCGTGCTGTACATCCTCGAAGGTCGCGACCCGCTCCGCAATCGATTCGAGATCGATGCCGGCCTCGCCGACGGACGATACGTGCGGCGCCGCCGTCGGTGACGACTCAGCGAGCGGTGGCGAGGCCGAAGCGCTCGGGGGTGCGGATGGACGCGGCCGGGATGCCGCGCACCTCGGTGAGGTGGTCCACGATGTCGGCGGTGCCGAGGTAACCGCCCAGAAGGATGATGCGGGTGTCGTCGGCGTCGGCGCAGAGCATCTCGTCGGCCCACGCGACCACGGCGCGGTGCACTGCGGCGCCGGGAGCGCAGGAACGCCCGGTGCCGGGTTCCCCGGATCTGCGCGCCCGCGCCAGCCACGTGACCGTCATGCGGGCGGGGGCGCTCACCGTGCCGATCCACGATTCGTCCGGAACCTCGATGAACACGCGACCCGTCGAACAGATCGGAAGCCCGGCCAGGACGACCTCGAGTTCGGTCAGCGACGCCTCATCGGCGGCGATGAGGTGCTGCACGCGGGAGTGCCGGGGCGTACGGCACGCGGCGGCGCCGTGCTCGGTGGAGGCGATGCGGGCGGTCATGGTGACACCAGTATACCCCGAGGCAAGGCTTGCCTAACCGGTTCGACGGAGATCGTCTTCATCGCGCCGTGACCAGGACGCGCTTCACCTCGCGCACCTCGTCATCGGTCATGCCGTGAGCACGCAGGTAGTCCCCCGCCGATCCGTAGCGGCGGTCGATGTCGGCGAGGAGGTCCGCCATGACCGACGCCGGCGACTTCGCGGCGAGATCCTCGAGGTGGCGCGCGTGCGGATGCAGCCGCCGCAGGTGCGCGACCACCGACGTGCTGCGCCACTCCGGCAGCAGCGCCTCGGTGCGCGCGTAGTCGGCGACGACGTCGTCGCGCTCGACATCCGCGGCGGCGAGCGCGAGCGCGACCGTCACGCCGGTGCGGTCCTTGCCCACGGTGCAGTGGACGAGAACGGGCTGCTGCGTGACGATGCCGCGCACGACCTCGACGACCCGGTCCGCCGAGTCCTCGACCAGCAGTCGGTACAGCTCGGCGAGCGAGACGTCGCGGGCGAAGAAGGACTCGACCGAGCCGAGGAACAGCGGCACGCGCAGCGTGTGAACGTCCGGCGAGCCGACGGGACTCGGCGCCTGGGCGACCTCGTCGTCATCGCGCAGGTCGATGATCCGTCGAATGCCGAGGGCTCCGAACGCCGTCACCCCGGCACCGTCGATTCGGGCCAGGTTGCCCGAGCGGAAGAGCACGCCGGATCGCGTCACCCCGTCGCCGGCGCGCAGGCCGCCGACATCGCGCAGGTTGACGGCGCCGGGAACATCCGGCAGTGCGGGGACCCCGGATGCACCGGGGCCGGCGGATGCGCCGCTCACCCCTCGTCACCTCGCGGCGGCACCGGGTAGCGCCCGGCGATGGCGACGCGGTTGAAAGCGTTGATCGACACCAGCAGCCAGCTGAGCGCGACGTACTCCTCTTCGGAGAGCACCCCGCCCACGCGGTCGTACACCGCGTCGGAGACGCCGCCGTCGTGGATGTACACGTGCGACTCGGCGAGCTCGAGCGCCGCCCGCTCCCGCTCCGAGAACACCCCCGACTCCCGCCACGTGGCGATCTGAGCGATCGTGTCCGCATCGATCCCGACCCCCAGCGCCCTGTCCACGTGGACACGCACGCAGTAGGCGCATCCGTTGCGCTGCGACACATGGATCTGCACGATCTCGGCCAGGCGCGCGTCGACCCCCGACTCGCGCGTGAGCTCGCCCACCGACTTCGAGAACGCCGCGAGCTTCTGATACGCCTGCGGCGCCGATCGGGACAGGTGCACGCGGCGCTCTTCGCTCATGCGCCCAGGGTATCCCGGGGTGCATGATGGAGCGCGTGAGCGACCCCGCCGACGAGTTCTCGTTCCTGCCCGCCCAGTCCGCCGAAGCCGGGATCTCCGGCCCGCTTCCCCACGGTGAGCGCGTGCGGCTTGACCTCGCCGACGGCCGGACGCTGTCGGCGCTGGCCTTCGGATGGGAGGACGCCGAGCCGGGGCCGGCCGTGACCTTCCTGCACGGCGCGGGCCTGAACGCCCACACGTGGGACACGGTGGTGCTCGCGGCCGGCATCCCGGCGCTGGCGATCGACCTGCCCGGGCACGGCGACTCATCCTGGCGAGATGACGCCGCGTATGTCGCCCGCGTACTCGCCCCCGACGTGGCGACGGCTCTCGAGCGCTGGACCGACCGGCCGCAGCTGGTGGTGGGCCATTCGCTCGGCGGTCTGACCGCCGCGGCGCTGGCGGCCTCGCACCCCGACCTGGTGCGCGACCTGCTCATCGTCGACATCACGCCGGGTGTGGATCCGGACGGCGGCCCGTCGGAGCTGCGCGCGTTCTTCGCCGGGCCGACCGACTGGGCCTCCCGGGACGAGCTCGTCGACCGCGCGCTGTCGTTCGGCCTCGGGGGCGGATCCCGTGAGAAGGTCGCGCGGGGCGTGTTCTTCAATTCCCGGGTGCGTGAGGACGGGCGTGTGGAGTGGAAGCACCACTTCGCGCACCTCGCGTCCGCCGCCGCCTCAGATCCCGAGGCTGCGCGGGAGATCGCCGCCCGCCAGGATGCCCTGAGCGCGGTGCTGGGCGCGTCGGGATGGGAGGATCTCGGCGCGGTGACCGCCCCGATCACGCTCATCCAGGCGAGCCGAGGATTCGTCACGGACGCCGACGCCGACCTCTTCCGCACCCGGCTGCCCGCGGCGGAGGTCATCCGGCTGAACGCCGGCCACAATGTGCAGGAGGACGCGCCGCTGGACCTGGCCGCACTCGTGCGCGCGCACCTCAAAGAATGAACCGCGGCTTCGGACGACGCGCCGCCCCACAGCGACTCGCATAACAACACCGCGTCTAACAACTCTGTTGCGGTGCGAGGCGACGAGTGTGCACCGGGCGCGACGGTTGCCTAGGCTGTTGTGTCGCACGAGGATCCTCGTGTCCACCGCGGTCGCTCGCAACCGGCGACCTCGCCGCGGATGCCCCCGAAAGGACCACCATGCCCCGTCGTCCCCTGCGCGCTGCCGGTGCGCTGCTCGTCGCCGGCGCCCTCGTGCTCACCGCCTGCACCGGCGGCTCCGATGAGCCGGCTCCGACGAGCTCGGCCGCTGCCGACCCCGACGCCTCCGTCGTCATCCGCCTCGTGCTGGAGCCGGGGAATCTCGACATCCGCCAGACCGCGGGGGCCGCTCTCGACCAGATCCTGATCGACAACGTCTACCAGGGCCTGGTCGCCCGAACCGCCGACCAGGAGATCGTGCCGTCCCTCGCCAGCGACTACGAGGTCTCCGAGGACGGTCTGACGTACACGTTCGAGCTGCGGGAGGGTGTCACCTTCCACGATGGACAGGAGCTGACGCCCGACGACGTCGTCTGGTCTCTCGAGACCCGTCGCGACACCCCGGAGTGGCGCGACTCATCGCGCCTGGCGAACGTCGAATCCATCACTGCCGACGGCCAGACGATCACCCTCACACTGTCCGAGCCGGACTCGACGCTGCTGTGGAATCTCACCGGACGCGCCGGGATCGTGCTGAAGGAGGGCGACGAGGTCGACTACCAGACCGACGCCAACGGCACCGGCCCGTTCGTCCTCGACGACTGGCTGCAGGGCGACAGCATCACCTTCGTGCGCAACGAGACCTACTGGGGAGAACCCGCGGGCGTCGCAGAGGTCGTGTTCGACTACATCCCCGACAATCAGGCCGCGCTCAACGCCGCTCTCGCCGGCGAGGTCGACGTGCTCACCGGGTTCGACGCCACCCTCGGCGATCAGGTCGAAGAGGGAGGCGACTTCGAGCTGGTGCTCGGCGAGTCGACCGACAAGGGCACGCTCGCGTTCAACCAGACCGAGGGCAGCCCCTTGGCCGACCAGCGCGTGCGCCAGGCGATCCGCCAGGCGATCGACCACGAGGCGTTCATCGAGGCGGCCCAGTCCGGCCAGACGCTGTACGGTCCCATCCCGCCGCTCGACCCCGGCCACGAAGACCTGTCCGACGTGGCGCCGTACGACCCCGAGGCGGCTCGGGAGCTGCTCGCCGAGGCCGACGCGGAGGATCTCGAACTGACCCTCACCATTCCGAACTTCTACCCGACGACGATCCCGCAGATCCTCGTGTCGAACCTCAACGAGGTCGGCATCACGCTCGAGGTCGAGTCGGTCGATTTCCCGACCTGGCTCAACGACGTGTACACGAACAAGGACTACGAGCTCAGCTTCGTGCTGCACACCGAGGCGCACGACTTCGAGAACTGGGCGAACCCCGACTACTACTTCACCTACGACAACCCCGAGGTGCAGGACCTGTACGCGCAGTCGGTCGCAGCAACGGACCCCGCCGAAGCCGAGGCGCTGCTCGCCGAGGCGGCGCGCATCGTGTCGGAGGATGCGGCGGCGGACTGGCTGTACAACGGCGCCTCGGTGCTCGCGGTGGGGACTAACATCTCGAACATGCCCTCGACGAACGTCAACGAGCGCCTGGGACTCGCAGAGATCACCAAGAGCGACGGGTGATCCGCTACGCGCTGACACGGCTGGCCCTGCTGCTGCTCGGGCTGTTCGTGGCCAGCGTGGTGATCTTCCTCACGCTGCGCGTGCTGCCCGGTGACATCGCGCAGGTGATCGCCGGGCAGAACGCGACCCCCGAACAGGTCACCGCCATCCGCGCGAGCCTCGGCCTGGATGCCCCGCTTCCCGCCCAGTACCTGGACTGGATCGGCGGCGTGTTCCGCGGCGACCTCGGCTCGTCGCTGCTGACCGGCACGCCGGTCGTCACGGAACTGGCGGAGAAGGCGCGCGTCACGGTCCCGCTCGGGATCCTGGCCATGGCCTTCGCCCTGCTCATCAGCGCTCCCCTGGGCGTGCTGTCGGCGCTGCAGCGCGGTCGCGCCCTCGGCACGGGCCTGACCGTGGGCGCCCAGACCATCGCTGCGGTCCCCGTCGTGTGGGCGGGAATGATGCTGGTCGTCGTCTTCGCCGTCTGGCTCGGATGGCTGCCGGCCCAGGGCTTCCCTCGCGCGGGGTGGGCCGACCCGGCCGCCGCGCTGCGCGCGCTCCTGCTGCCGGCACTGACGATCGGCGCCGTCGAGGGCGCCATGCTGATGCGATTCGTGCGCTCGGCGACGCTGCAGGCGGTCGGACAGGACTACGTCCGCACCGCCGCGGCGAAAGGGCTCACCCGCACGCACGCTCTCCTCCGGCACGGTCTGCCCAACGTGGGCCTGTCGGTGATCTCGGTCCTCGGCCTCCAGGTCGCCGGCATCATCGTCGGCGCGGTCGTCATCGAGGAGCTGTTCTCGCTGCCGGGCATCGGCCGGATGCTCGTCGACGACGTGCAGAATCGCAATCTGCCGATGGTGCAGGGCGAGCTGCTCGCCCTCACCGGGTTCGTGCTCATCGTCGGGTTCCTCGTCGACCTGCTGCATCGGTCGATCGACCCGCGACAGCGGGAGGCGGCGTGACCTCCCCGACCCGACGCGGCGCGCTCGCCCGCCTGTGGGCACTGTCGACCGGACGCTTCGGGCTGGTCGTGGCGGCCGCGGTCGTCGCGACGGCCGCGGTATCGCTGTTCTGGACCCCGTTCGATCCGCAGCAGGTCGACATCCCCGGGCGTTGGGCAGCTCCGGGATGGCCCCACGTGCTCGGCACCGACGCTTCCGGCCGCGACATCCTGAGCCTCATCATGGCCGGAGCACGCACCACCGTCGTCGTCGCGGTCGGGGCGGGCGTGATCGCGACCGTGATCGGCATCGCCCTCGCGGCGCTCGGGGCCCTCACCGCCCGGTGGATCCGCGAGTCCACCGCGGTTCTCGTCGACGTCATGATCGCCTTCCCGGTGCTGCTGATCGCGATGATGATCTCCTCGGTCTGGGGCGGGTCGCTCGCGGTGGTCGTGTGGTCTGTCGGGATCGGATTCGGCGTCAACGTCGCCCGGGTCACCCGTCCGGAACTGCGTCGCGTGCTGCACAGCGACTTCGTGCTCGCCGGCCGTGCCGCAGGGCTCACACCGCTGCAGAACCTCGGCATCCATCTGCTCCCCAACGTCGCCCCCGTGTTCATCGTGCAGCTGTCGTGGGCGATGGCGGTGGCGGTGCTCGCCGAGGCGGGCCTGTCGTACCTCGGGTTCGGTGCGCCGGTCACCGAACCCAGTTGGGGCCTGCTCCTGGCCGAGCTGCAGAGCTACATCACGGTGTATCCGCTCTCGGTCGTGTGGCCGGGGCTGGCGATCACGATCACGGTGCTCGGGCTCAATCTGCTCGGCGACGCCCTGCGCGAGGCCACCGACCCGACGCTCGCCCGACGCGGCGGCGCTGCGCGCGAAGCGCGCTCCCATGTGCCGGAGGTGGTCGCATGAGCCTCGAGGTCACCGGCCTGCAGATCGAGATCGACGGGCACCGCGTCGTCGACGACGTGAGCTTCGACGTGCCCGCCGGGGCGCGGCTGGGGCTGATCGGCGAGTCCGGGTCCGGCAAGTCCCTCACGGCACTGGCGATCCTCGGGCTGCTGCCGGAGGGGGCCGTCGCGAGCGGCAGCGTGCGGTGGAAGGGCGAAGAGATCCTCGGGATGCCCGATCGCGAGCTCGCGCGCCTGCGGGGCGACGAGATCGGCATCGTGTTCCAGGAGCCGCGCACGGCGCTGAATCCGATCCGCACGATCGGGCGACAGATCGGCGAGCCCGCGCGCATCCATGAAGGCCTCTCTCGACGCGCCGCGGCCGCGCGCGCGGTGGACGAAGCACGACGCGTGTCGTTGGCGGATCCGGAGGGCATCGTCTCCCGGTACCCGCACCAGCTGTCCGGCGGCCAGCGGCAGCGCGCCGCGATCGCCATGGCCCTCGCCGGCCGTCCCGCACTGCTCATCGCCGACGAACCCACGACGGCGCTGGATGTCACCATCCAGGCCGAGATCCTCGACCTGCTGCTCTCTCTCGTGGATCACGACGGCATGTCGCTCGTGTTCATCACCCACGACCTCGCTGTCCTCGCGCAGATCGCGAGCTACGGCGTCGTTCTCGAGCGCGGGCGCGTCGTCGAATCGGCACCGGTGGCCGACCTGCTCTCCCGCCCGGTCTCGGCGGTCACGCAGGGCCTGCTGCGCGATGCCACCGCCACCCTGTGGCGCCCGGGAGCGGGCGCATGACCGCTCCGACCTTCCGTGCCCGCGGGCTCGTGCGCCGCTTTCGCGGACCGCGCCCGGCACCCTTCGCCGCGCCCACCTGGACGACCGCCCTCGACGACGTCGACATCGACATCGACGCCGGAGCTCGCGTGGGCATCATCGGCGAGTCGGGCTCGGGGAAATCCACCCTGGTGCGCGTGCTTCTCGGCCTCGACGCCCCCACCGCGGGAACCGTCGAGTTCGACGGCCGCCGGGTCGACGCCCGAGAGCGCGCGCGGCAGCTGCATTGGCTGCGCCGGCAGACCGGCATCGTGTTCCAGGATCCCTATGGCTCCCTCGACCCGCGGATGAGCGTCGGGCGGATCGTCGCCGAACCGCTGTTCGCTCTCGGGATCGACGGCGACCGGCGTGCGCGGGTGCGCCAGACGCTGGAACGGGTGGGGCTCGACCCGGCCATGGCCGCGCGATATCCCCACGAGTTCTCCGGCGGACAGCGCCAGCGGATCGCGCTGGCGCGTGCGATCGTGCACCGACCCCGCGTGCTCGTGGGCGACGAGCCGATGAGCGCCCTCGACGTCACGGTACGCGCGCAGATCCTGCGCCTGATCGACGACCTCCGTCGCGACGAGGGATTCACCCTCGTGATGGTCTCCCACGACATCGGCGTCGTGCAGAACCTCTGCACCGACGTGATCGTGATGAAGGACGGCCGGGTCGTCGAAGAGGGACCCACCGAGAAGGTGCTTCTTCAACCGCAGGTGGCGTACACACGGCGGCTGCTGGCTTCCATCCCCACGATCGAGCCACCGCGATCCTGATCGCTTCCGCGTGTCGGAGCATCGCCCTAACCTCGGGACATGCCCGCAGATCGCCGTGTCCCGTCCGCGCCGGGGATCGTCCCGCCGTATCTCCTCGCCCGCATCGCCGCCGTGCCCGAGACGCGATGGGAGCGGGCAGCCCACGCCGCACGCGTGACCCTCGAGGTGCACCGGGAGTACCGGCCGGCTCCCGCGGCTGACCCGCACATCCGCTCAGCTGTCTCGTCGACTCCGGCGGCCGCACGCGAGATCGCCGACGCGCAGCACCGCGAGGAGCTCCCCGGCGTCGTGGTGCGACGGGAGGGCGAACCGCCGACGGCCGACGCCGTCGTCGACGAGGCCTACGACGGGCTGGGCGCCACGGCGTCGTTCTTCCGCGACGTCTACGGCCGAGCCGGCATCGATGCCGGGGGCGGCAGGCTCCTGGCGAGCGTGCACTACGGCCGTGCCTACGACAACGCGTTCTGGAACGGCGAGCGCATGGTCTTCGGTGACGGCGACGGCGAGGTGTTCCGAGGCTTCACGGGCTCCCTGTCCGTCATCGCCCACGAACTCGCGCACGGCGTCACCGAAGACGAGGGCGGGCTGGACTACGTCGGTCAGTCGGGTGCTCTCAACGAGTCCCTCTCCGACGTGTTCGGGGTGCTCACCGAGCAGCACGCCCGCGGCCAGACCGCGCGGGAGGCGAGCTGGCTCATCGGCGCCGAGATCTTCACCGAGCAGGTGCAGGGGATGGCGCTGCGCTCGCTCGCGCAGCCCGGCACCGCCTACGACGACGATGTGCTCGGTCGCGATCCCCAGCCCGCGCACATGCGCGACTTCGTCGTCACCGCCGACGACAACGGCGGCGTGCACATCAACTCCGGCATCCCCAACAAGGCGTTCCACCTCGTCGCGACCGCACTCGGCGGATGGGCGTGGGAGCGCGCGGGCCGCATCTGGTACGACACCCTCGTCTCCCGCGTCCTCCCCCGAACGTGCGATTTCGTCACCTTCGCACGCGCCACGATCGCCACCGCCGCCGCGGTGTACGGTGAGGTCTCGGAGGAAACCGATGCCGTGCGTTCGGCCTGGTCCGGCGTCGGTGTGATCGATGGCAGCACCGGATGAGCCCGAAACGGCAAGCGATGCGACCGCGCCGCATCTCGTCGCCGTCGTGGTGCGACGAACCGGCGGAATCGCGGGCGTTCCGCGCCAGTGGGCCGCGCATCCCGCACCCGACGACGGACGCCTGACCGATCTCGTCGCCCGGTGTCCGTGGCACGAGGTTCCCCCCGAGGAGCCGTCGGGTGCCGATCGCTTCGCCTGGCAGGTCACCGTTCGGTGGGATACCGACGACGAGCGGCATGCCGCGCTGCCCGACCGAGCGGTCCTCGGACCGTGGCGCGACCTCATCGAGGCCGTGAGGAACGCCGGCGGCAGCGCGTGAGCGCGGTCAGCGTGAGAACAGGCCGCGCTTGGCCTTCTTGCGGGGCTTGAGCGATTTCTGCAGGTAGACCGTGCCGAGCCAGCGGCCGAACTTGAAACCGACGCGCCCCATGCGCCCCACCTCTTCGAAGCCGAGCTTCTCGTGCAGCGCGATCGAGGCCTCCGCCCCCTTGTCGCTGATGACGGCGACGATCTCTCGGATGCCCTGCTCCTCGCACGCGGCGATCAGGGCTTCCAGCAGCGCGCGTCCGAGACCCTTCCCGGCTGCGGCCTGGCCGAGGTAGATGGAGTTCTCGACGGTGTAGCGGAAGGAGGACTTGCCCGACCAGGGCGCGACCAGCGCGTATCCGAGCACCTGCCCCGACGGCGACTCGGCCACGAGGAACGGAAGACCGAGTTTGGTCAGGTGGTCGTACTTCTCCCGCCACTGGCCGAGCGTCCACCGCTTCTCGTCGAAGGTGACCACGGAGTTCGTGACGTAGTAGTTGTAGATCTCGCGGATGTCGGGGATGTCGGCCTCGCGCGCGGGCCGGATCTCGAAGCTGAAGGGACGCTCGCGGTCGGCGCGGCGCCGCAGGTGGCGCGGCAGCGAACGACGGCTCTTGTCGTATTCCTCCTCCAGCATGCGGCCAGCCTACGCGCGTTCGGCCAGGCGCCAGTCGATTGGATCGGCACCGACCTCCCGCAGGAGCTCGTTCGTGCGGGAGAACGGTCGCGATCCGAAGAATCCCCGGCTGGCCGACAGCGGAGAGGGATGCGCAGAGGCCACCACGGGTGTGTCGCCGAGCAGCGGCCGCACGGTGGCCGCATCGCGCCCCCACAGGATCGCCACCAGCGGCGCATGCCGGTCGACGAGGGCGCGGATGGCATGCTCGGTGACCTTCTCCCATCCCCAGCCGCGGTGGGAACCCGGCGCCCCGGGCGCGACGGTCAGCACGCGATTCAGCAGTATCACGCCCTGGTCGCTCCACGCCGTGAGATCACCGTGCTCGCTGGGCGGGATGCCGAGGTCGTCGTGCCGCTCGCGGTAGATGTTGGCGAGGCTTCGCGGCAGCGGGCGCACGTGCGCGTCCACGGCGAACGACAGTCCGATCGGGTGACCCGGCGTCGGGTACGGGTCCTGCCCGACGATCAGCACCTTCACGTCCTGGAGCGGCCGGGAGAACGCGCGGAGCACGTGATCCCCGGCCGGCAGGTACGAGCGCCCCGCCGCGGTCTCGGCGCGCAGCCGGTCGCCGAGTCGGGCGATGTCGGCGGCGACGGGAGCCAGGGCCTGCGCCCAACCCTCGTCGATCAGGCCGTCGGCGGCGAGTTCGTCGAGCGTCCGTGGCACGTCAAGCCGCGTCTTCCTCGATCACCGAACCCTGGGCCGACCACGGGAAGTCGATCCACAGCGCGGTGTCCTTCCACGCATAGTCGGGCTGGATGACGGTGGAGGGCTTGGTGTAGATCGTCACCGACCGCACGTCGGCACCCTGCGTCGCGAGCAGGTCGACCGCGAGCGCGAGCGTGCGGCCGCTGTCGGCGACGTCGTCGACCAGCAGCACGCGGCGTTCCGCGAGATAGGCCATGTCCAGTTCCGGAGGCAGCACCTCGGGTGCATCCAGAACGGTGCCGATGCCGGTGTAGAACTCGACGTTGATCGCCCCGCAGTTCTTCACCCCGAGCCCATAGGCGATCGCCCCGGCGGGCAGCAGCCCGCCGCGTGCGATGGCGACGACGACCTCCGGCACGAAGCCGTCCGCGACGATGCGACGACTGAGGTCCCGGCACGCCTCTCCGAATCCGTCCCACGACAACGTCTCGCGCTCGATCTCCAACGGTTCTCCCTTCCTGGAGTCTCCAGCCTATGGCCCGCCGTCGCGCGGCTGGAGCGAGGTGTAGTCTCGCCCCGTGCCCGACCCGACTCCCGTGCTCCGCCGATCAGCGCTCGGCATCACGGCCGGCCTCATCGGCTGGTTGATCCTCGTCGAGATCACCAGCGGCATCCTGCAGGGGTACTACGTGCCCCTCTTCAGCGACATCGTCCTGCACCTGGGCATCACCGACGCCGACGTCAACTGGTTCGAGGCGGCCCAGCTGCTGCTGTCGTCGATCGTCGTGCCCGTGCTCGCCAAGCTCGGCGACATGTACGGGCACAAGAAGGTGCTCCTGATCGCGACCGTGCTCACCGCGGGCGCGACGTGGTGGGTCGCCTTCGCCGACAACTTCTGGGTCTTCCTGATCGCCTGGGCCCTCCAGGGCTTCTATGTGGTCTGGCTGCCCCTGGAAGTGGCCCTGATCTTCGAACGCGGCCGCCGCGCGCGACACGGCGTCTCCGCGACCCGCCGCGCCGCCGGCCTGCTCGTCGTGGGCCTGCAGGCCGGCGCGATCCTCGGTGCCCTGGCCGCCGGGCGCATCTTCGCCGCCACCGCCGAGAACCTCACCGTCACCCTCATGATCCCGGCCGTGGCGGTCACCGCATGCTTCTTCGTGATCCTGTTCGGCGTACCCGAGTCCGAGCCGCTTCCCGGACGCCGACTCGACACGCTCGGCTTCGTCATCCTCACCATCGGACTGCTGCTCGTCACCGGTTCGCTCACGTTCCTCCGCCTCAGCGGCCCGTCCTTCGTCTGGACCTGGGTGCTGCTGGCCGCGGGCGTCGCCGCACTCGTGCTCTTCGTGCGCTTCGAACTGCGCCAGAGCGATCCCGCCATCGACATCCGCGTCTTCCGCCGCCCGGAGATGTGGCCCGTGCAGGTCACGGCCTTCCTGATCGGCATCAGTCTGCTCGGCGCCCAGGGTCCGCTCTCAACGTACGCCGGCACGGACAGCGCGCTCGGGTACGGACTCGGACTCGACGCCACCGCGCGCTCGAACCTCATCGGGGTGTATCTCGTCTCGCTGATCGTCGGCGCAGTGCTCTTCGCTGTCACCTCCCGGCGTGCGAGCCCCCGGATCGTCCTCATCGGCGCATCCGCGCTCGTGGGCGTCGGGTACCTGCTGTTCATCCCGCTCCACGTCGAGCTGTGGCAGGTGCTGATGAACATGGTGATCGCCGGCATCGGATCGGGCGCCCTCGTCGCCGCGATGCCCGCCGCAGCCGCCGCGGCAGCTCCCCGAGGTCAGACCGGCGTCGCATCCGCCCTGACCAACACCACCAAGACCATCGGCGGCACCTTCGCCTCGGCCGTCTTCGGCGTCGTGCTCGCCGCGGGGGTCGGGGCGGCTGCGAGCTCCACCGCGGCCTCGCTCGGCGGTTACATGACGGTGTGGGGGATCTGCGCCGGTGGCGGCCTCCTGGCCGCGGTGCTGCTGTTCTTCGTGCCCAAGGTCGCCTTCGCCGACGAAGTGCCCGAGTCCGCCGACGCGGTCGCGGGCGAGTCGCAGATCATCTGATCAGGCGTCGGCGGGCGGACGCACCCGGAGCGGGCCGCGCGCCAGCAGGTGCTGCGCGGACTGCGCCACCGGTCGCATGGTGATCAGGTCCAGGTTCACGTTCCCGGGCGTGCCGAGCGCGTAGGCGATGACGTCGGCGACGTCATCGGCCACCAGCGGGGCTTCGACACCCTCGTAGACGCGGTCGGTCGCCAGCTGGTCGCCGCCGAGCCGGTTCAGCGTGAACTCCTCGGTGTAGACCATGCCGGGTGCGACCTCCACGACGCGGATCGGCTCTCCGTTCAGCTCCAGCCGGAGGGCGTGCACGAGCATCGACTCTCCTGCCTTCGCGGCGTTGTACCCGCCACCGCCCGCATACGCGGTCTGCGCGGCGGTCGACGTGACGAACAGGGTGTCCGCGTGACCGGAGGTGTCGGCAGCCTCCCGCAGGAGGGGAAGCAGCCGCGCGATCAGACGCTGCGCCGACATGACGTTCGCCTCGAACATCCATCGCCAGTCGTCGGGTGAGCCGTCTTCGACGCGGTCGGTGCCGCGCGCGCCACCCGCCACGTGCACGAGGGCGTGCACGTGCCCGGAGGTGGCCAGGAACGACGCGAGCGCCGCGACGTCGGTCTCGCGGGTGAGGTCGGCCGCGAACGCCGTGGCGCCGATCTCCGCCTCGAGCGCCTCCAGCCGCTCGGCGCGGCGGGCCACGGCGACGACGTCCCAGCCCGCCGAGCGCAGCGCCCGGGCTGTCGCCTCCCCGATCCCCGAGCTGGCACCGGTCACCACTGCACGCCTGGTCATGTCCCCACCGTATCGCCGCCGGGAGGGCGCCCGCGGCCAGCCGGAAGGTTACGTCACATTTCCCGACCGTTGTCACGGGGCACGGCTGTCCGTAGTCTCGCAATCGGCCCGCGACGCCCGCGGCGAGCCCCTCACGACCACAGGAGCGAGTGATGTCCGCACCCGAGAATTGGCGCTTCGAGACCAAGCAGGTCCACTCCGGAGCACAGCCCGACCCCACGACGAAGGCGCGCGCGACCCCGATCTACCAGACCACGTCGTACGTGTTCGATAACACCGATCACGCGGCGAACCTCTTCTCGCTGGCCGAGTTCGGCAACATCTACACGCGCATCATGAACCCGACGCAGGACGTCGTCGAGCAGCGCATCGCCGCTCTCGAGGGCGGCACCGGCGGGCTTCTGCTCGCCTCGGGTCAGGCCGCGTCGACCTTCGCCGTGCTCAACATCGCCCAGGCCGGGGATCACTTCGTCGCCTCCAGCTCGATCTACGGCGGCACCTACAACCTCTTCAAGTACAGCCTCGCCAAGCTCGGCATCGAGGTCACCTTCGTCGAGAACCAGGACGACATCGAGGAGTGGCGCCGCGCGGTGCGCCCGAACACGAAGCTCTTCTTCGCCGAGACCATCGGCAACCCCCAGATCAACGTGCTGGACATCCGCGGCGTCGCCGACGCCGCCCACGAGGCCGGGGTGCCGCTGATCGTCGACAACACGATCGCGACGCCCTATCTCATCCGTCCGCTCGAGCACGGCGCCGACATCGTCGTGCACTCGGCCACGAAGTTCCTCGGCGGCCACGGCACCGTCATCGGCGGCACGATCGTCGACGGGGGCAGCTTCTCCTGGACCGACCACGCCGAGAAGTTCCCGGGGCTGACAACGCCCGACCCGTCCTACCACGGCGCGGTCTTCACGCAGGCGGTGGGCGACGGCCTCGCCTACATCATCAAGGCGCGGGTGCAGCTGCTGCGCGACCTCGGAGCGTCGATCTCGCCGCAGAGCGCGTGGCAGCTCATCCAGGGGATCGAGACCCTGTCGCTGCGCATCGAGCGTCACGTGCAGAACGCCCAGGAGATCGCGGAGTGGCTGGATGCCCACGACGACGTCGCCTCGGTGAACTACTCGGGTCTGCCGAGCTCGCCGTGGTACGCCGCCGCGAACCGCTACGCCCCGAAGGGCGTCGGCGCGGTGCTGTCCTTCGAGCTCAAGGGCGGCGTCGATGCGGGACGCGAGTTCGTCAACTCGCTGGAGCTGTTCAGCCACCTCGCCAACATCGGCGACGTGCGCTCGCTCGTCATCCACCCGGCCTCGACCACGCACTCCCAGCTCTCCCCGGAGCAGCAGCTCACCGCGGGTGTCACCCCGGGTCTGGTGCGGCTCTCGGTCGGGATCGAGAACGTCGCGGACCTCAAGGCCGACCTCGACCAGGCTCTCGCGGCCGCCCGCCGCGTCTCCGAGGCCGCCCGCGCCTGATCTCTCGTTCCGTGCGCCCGTCTTCACCGGACGGGCGCACGGTCGTTTGCACCCTTCGAGAGGAGTTCCTCGTCCAGGAGGACGGCACTATCGGGCGGATTCAGCCGGTCAGTGCAACACCGTTGCTTGTTGGGTTCGAGAGTAGCTTCTGGAGGGCTTCGGCGGGTGTGGCCCAGTTCAGGGTCTTTCGGGGTCTGGCGTTGAGTTGCGCGGCGACGTAGTCGAGGTAGTCGGCGGTGTAGCCAGCGAGGTCGGTGCCCTTGGGGAAGTACTGTCTGAGGAGGCCGTTGGTGTTCTCGTTGCTGCCGCGTTGCCAGGGTGAGTGGGGGTCGCAGAAGAACACCCCGTCGCGCAAGTCCAGGCTGGCTGTTACGCGTTCATGGGCGGCCATTTCGCTTCCTTGGTCCCAGGTGATCGAGCGGCGCAGATGCTCGGGGAGCAGTGTCATCTGGGTGATCATCTGGTCGGCGACTGTCTCAGCGTCACGACGGTGGGGCAGGTGCAGCAGGATTACGAACCGGGTGGCGCGTTCGACCAGGGTGCCGATCTGGGATAGACCGTCCTTCCCGATGATCAGGTCGCCTTCCCAGTGGCCGGGAACGGCACGGTCATCGACTTCTGCTGGCCGGTCGCTGATCATCACCATCCCGGGGATCTTTTTCCCCGAAGCTGCAGCAGCCTGCCGTTGCGTGCGGGCGCGGGGCTTGCGGGTCGTGCGTCCGGAACGCAGGTGGCGGGTCAGTTCGTTGCGGAGCTCGCCCCGGCCCTGCACGAACAGAGACCGGTAGATCGCCTCATGCGAAATGCGCATGCCTTCATCATCGGGGAAGTCCACCCTCAGCCGGTGACTGACCTGCTCCGGTGAACACCCCAGCCTCAGGCGCCGCTCCACCTCGACCCGCAACCGGTCATCCAGCGCGAGTTTGGAGGGCTTCGGGCGCACCATCCGCTTGTCCGCTCGGAACTGCGCGGTCGACGGTGAATACGACGGCGCCCGCAACGCGGGACGTGTGGTCCAGCGAGGTCGATAGCGGGGCGTCTTGCCCCGGTTCCGGTTCAGCTCCCGCATCACCGTCGATGGGGCACGGCCGATCACGCGAGCGATCTCCCGTATCGACTCCCCACGCGCTACCCCTACCGCAATCCGCTCACGATCAAGGATCGAGAGGAATCGACCCGATGGTTCAGAAAGAGACAGCGGCGCCATCCCGCCAGCATCCCGGAACCACCTCTCCGCACCCTGCCGCGACGCACCCGCAGCAACCGCCGCATCCTTCGTCGACAACCCCGCCGCGATCCCACACCAGAACCGCCGCCTCACCACCCGCAACACCACCACCCGACAACCCCTCTCACTCGAGGTGTTGCACTGACCCCCTGAACTCACCTCGGTGGCCGTCCTCCTGGGGCGGAATCTCCTCTGCTGCGGCTCAGGCGCGCGGGCGAGGGCGGAGCGAGCCGAGGCCGCCGTCGACGCCGAGCACCTGCCCGGTGATCCACGAGTTCGCCGGATCGAGGAGGAACGCGACGGCGCGGGCGACATCGGCCGGCTCCCCGAGACGGCCGAGCGCGTGCATCGCCTCGGAGACCTTGCGCGACCCCTCGTTGGCGGTGAGGGATGCCGTCAGCGGCGTCTGGGTCAGTCCCGGCGCGACCGCGTTCACCCGCAGGCCCGACGACGCGTAGGTCGCCGCAGCCGACAGCGTCAGTCCCATCACCCCGGCCTTCGCCGCGGCGATGGCCTCGTGGTGGGACAGGCCCGCCATCGCGGCGGCCGATGAGACCAGCAGGACCGACCCGCCGTTCCGCAAGTGGCGCCCGGCGGCGCGCACCGTCGCGAAGGCCGTCGTCAGCGACGCCGCGACCACCCCGTCGTACTGCTCGCGCGACGTGAGGTGCGCGGGCTTCAGCAGCATCGACCCGGCGAAGCACGCGACGCCATCGAGGGGACCAGCCTGCTCGACCGCCCGGTCGACGGCGTCGAAGTCCGTCGCGTCGAGGGCGATGTCCGCGCCGGGCGAGCGCGCCGTGGTGACGACCTCGTGACCGGCCTCGGTCAGGACGTCGACGGTCGCGGCGCCGATGGCGCTGGATGCGGCGATGAGGAGGAATCTGGCCATGACCTCATCCTCACCGCACCGGGCACCCCCGGGGGTCGATTGCGCGATCTCACGCGAATGAGGCCGCGAGGCGCGCGAATCCCTCGTCGAGCGAGACCGCGGGAGACCAGTCCAGCGCGGCGCGCGTCTCACGCAGGTCGAACCAGTGCGCGGTGGAGAGCTGCTCGGCCAGGAAACGGGTCATGGGCGGTTCGTCGGCACCGGGTCGCACCGCCCAGACGCGCTCCACCACGCTCCCCGCTCCGCGGGCGAGCCACCCCGGCACGCTCCACGACGGCGGGGCGACCCCCGCCGCACGGCACATCCCCGCGATGAGCTCGCCGACCGGCCGCGGCTCGCCGTTGGTCACGACGAAGGCACGTCCGTGAGCGACATCGGCACGATCGGCACCGGCGATGATCGAGGTGACGGCGTTGTCGATGTAGGTCGAGTCGATCAGCGCCGTCCCGCCGTCGATGAGCGGCAGCCGTCCCGCCCGGGCGCGGGCGACGATCCGAGCGACCAGCTGAGGGTCGCCCGGCCCCCACACGAGGTGAGGTCGGATGGCGACCACACGCAGACGGTCGTCGTCGGCTGCCAGTGCGAGGAGTTCCCCCCGCGCCTTCGTGCGGGCATAGTCGCCGCGAGCGTGGTCGGGTGAGGCCGGCTCGGTGCCGACTCCGGTGAGCGCGGCGCCCGCGTGCGCCACCGACGGCGAGGACACCTGCACGAACCGGTTCACGCCGGAACTCTTCGCCGCGGCGAGCAGCGCGCGCGTGCCGTCGACGTTCACGCGGGCGAAGTCGCGGGTCTGCCCCGCCAGCGACACCTTCGCCGCCAGGTGCACCACCGTGTCCACGCCCTCGAGGGCACGCGAGACGAGCGCGGGATCCTCGATCGACCCGAGGTGATCCTGGGCTCCGGGAACACGCGAGGGGCGCCGCTGCAGCGTCCGCACCTCGTCACCGCGCGCGACCAGAGCCGTCGCGACGGCGCCGCCGAGGTATCCGGATGCTCCCGTGACGAGCACGCTCACGGCGCCACCGGCTTCCGCCCGGCGCACACCGCATCCGCCCACACCGACAGCCGAGAGCGATCGATCTTGGAGTTGTGCCGGATGTCGGTGGGCAGCTCCGGAACGACGAGCACCGCCGCGAGCGGCAGATCGACGCCCGCGCGGACGCGTGCCGTCAGCTCCGGATCGGCGAGCCCGGCGCGCGTCGCCGGGTCGGTCGTCTCCACGACGGCGACCGGGCGCTGCAGACCCGAGGGACCGACCCCCACGACCGCCGCGCGGCGCACACCGGCGACCCGTTCGACCTGCTGTTCACCGCCGACCGGGGCGAGCGGCCCGTGCTCTGTGGTCAGCACGTGCGGGAGCCGTCCCTCGACCCACAGCCTCCCCCGCTCATCGAGGTGCCCGACATCGCCGGTCCGGTGCCACCGCAGGCCCTGCTCGTCGTCGTCGGCGGTGTCGCGCACCGCGTCGGCGTCGGTCAGCGCGAGACGGTCGTAGCGGGACTTCAGGTGCGGCGCGGCGACGATGATCTCGCCGAGCAGACCCGGGGTGTGCCCGGGCGCACCACTCGCGCGACCGGCGGCGTCGAGCGCGCTCACGCGCACGCGCACACCGTCGATCGGCGTTCCGACACACACCCCGTCGTCCGGGGCCTCGGCGGCTTCTCGGATGCCGGCGAGCGTGATGTCGGTGACCAGCAGGCACTCGGTCATGCCGTATGGGGTGTGCGGCTGCGCGTTCGGGAAGACCCGCTGGGCCGCCCAGAGCAGCTCGGCGCCGATCGGTGCGCCGGTGGACAGGAAGGTCTCGACTCCGGCGAGCGCCGCCCGGTCGTCGGCGGTGAGGTCACCGGCGGTGGCGACGACATTGAGGATCGCCGCGGGCGACAGGAAGACGATGCTCGCGTGCGCGGCTTCGACGGCGGCGGCCACGGCTCGTGCGGTGAGGGTTCGCGGGGCGGAGACATCCATATCGGGTGTCACCGAACGGGTTCCGAGGGCGGGCCCCAGCAGGGCGAACGGCGCGAAGCCGGTGACCAGGCCCGCCTGATCGGTCACGTCGAAGTGCGCACCGAGCACGTCTCGCAGGGCGGCGAGCTGACCGTGGGTGTAGACGACCCCCTTGGCCGGACCGGTCGATCCCGACGTGAACAGCACCGCTGCCACGTCGTCGGGGCCGGGTTCCGGCAGAGCATCGCCGTCGGAGCCGAGCTCGGCCACCTCCGCGAGGCTCCGGGCGACGCCGAGCGCCCTCGCGGTCAGGGACGGCAGACGATCCACGGAGATCTTCGTACCCGGCCACCCGAGGGTGCGGGCCGCGGCGAGCGCGACCGTCTCGCCGATCAGCACGTCGGGGCTCGCCCCGCGCACGGCCCGGGTGAGGCCGGCGACGCCCAGGCCCGCGTCGGCCACGACGACGACCGCTCCGATGCGCAGGCAGGCGTAGACGACGGCGGTGAGCGTGGGCCCGGGACGCACGAGCAAAGAGACGCGGTCGCCCGGGCGCACCCCCAGGCGGTGCAGCCCCGTCGCCAGGACGGTGACCCGGTCGTGCAGCCGGCGCCAGCTCACCGTCTGCGGCGGCGTGCAGGTCATGTCGATCGCCGCGACCGTGTCGTCGTCGGCGCGCTCGTCGAGGCGATGCCACATCGGCACGAAAGCCCCGGTGGCGCGGGGCGCCGGCTCGGAGGCCGTCGGCACGGGCGGCGACGCGTCGACACGCCGGTCGAGCCAGTCGAGCACCGCCGTCGCGTACGGCCGGTCCTCGGCCACGAGGTGTCCGGCGCCTTCGAAGCGGTGCACGTCGGCGTTGGGCATCCGGTCGATGAGATCGTCGAGATAGCGCTGCTGGAACACCGGGTCGCGCGGTCCCCAGAGCAGCAGCGCGGGAACCCCCAGCTCGCGTACACCCGCGGCGATGCGGGTGAGCTCGGTGTGACTGGGATGCGTCGGGCCCACCGGGATGTCGGCGACGAAGGCGCCGACGCCGCGGCGGCGCTCGGCGGTGAGATAGGGGGCTCGGTACCCCGCTCGCACGTCGATCGGAAGACGGGACTCGGCCAGCGCGAGGGTCGTGTCGAGGAAGGCGGTCGTCTGCACGGTCGAAACGGCGAGCACGCCCCGCGCTCCCGCCACCCGCAGCGCTGCGGGGATCGGGCGGCCGTCGGGATGATGGACGGCGGTGTTGAGCGTGACCACCCCGGCGAGCTGGTCGGGATGATCGACCGCCCACCCGAGCGAGATCACGCCGCCCCAGTCGTGCCCCAAGGTCACCACCGGTCCGTCGAGGCCGATCGCGTCGGTGAAGGCGCCGAGGTCGGCCACACGCTGCTCGAGCGTGCGGGTGAGGTCGGTGCGGTCGGAGAATCCCATCTCGAGCTGGTCGACGGCGACCACGCGCCACGTCGGTTCGCCGCGCTCGGCCCGCCGCACCGACTCGTCGGCGATGCGCCGCCAGTGGAACGACCACGTCGGGTTGCCGTGCACCGCGAGGATGGTGCCGACGGGCACGGCGCCGAGATCGGTCAGCCTGTCTGCGGTGTCCAGATGGTGCCACGTGCGCGTGCGGCCCGCGTCGGCGAGGACGCCGGGAACCTCGAGGGTGCGCCGGAAGCGGTCGTCGAGCCCGCGGACGGGGGGAAGGGTGGTCTCGGCGGGCGAGATCACCAGGCGAGTTCCATCATCGCCGTGTTCAGGCCCGACCCGACGCCCATCAGGAGCACCCGGTCGCCGCGCGAGAGGTTGCGCTTCTCCTGATCGAGGGTGATGGGGATGGACGCGGGTCCGACGTTGCCGTATTCGGGGAAGGTCGTGGGCACCTTGGCGCGGTCGAGCCGCGCGGCCTTCACGATCGCGTTGGTGTGCACCGACGAGACCTGGTGGGTGATGTAGCGGTCCATGCCGGTCCAGTTCCAGTCCGACGCCGCATCCTTCCACGCCGACACCACGAGCTCGAGGCCCCCGCGCAGCAGGGCCTTCGCGTCGGTGAACATGCCGTCGACGCTGCCGACGCACAGCTCGTGGAACTGGGTCGCCGCACGGGTCACCCCGCCCAGGATGCGGTGGCCCTCGGGATGCTCGTCCGCCCGTCCGAGCACCGCCGCCGCCGCTCCGGAGCCGAGCGTGAGCGAGGCGAACTCGCTCATGAACGCGTCGCGCCCGATCCCCTCGCCCTTGAGGCGCTCGATGGTGTTGACCTGGATGTCGTCGGCATCCTCGCCGTTGACGATGATGGCGTAGCGGATCTGCCCGGACTCGATCATGCTCGCGGCGAGGTTCATCCCGCTCACGAAGCCGAGGCACGCATTGGCGACGTCGAAGTTCACCGCCGACGTCGGCAGCCCGAGGCCGTGGTGCAGGGTGACGGCGACGGAGGGCTCGAGATGCTTGCGGCTGACCGAGGTGTTAATGAGCAGACCGACCTCGGACGCGTCGACGCCGGCCTCGCGGAGTGCGCGCTCGCCCGCGACGATGGTGGCGGCGTCGGACGATTCCCCCGACGCCCAGTTGCGACGCTCGAGGACCCCGGCGACGCGCCGTAACAATCCGGGCCGCAGCTTCAGCCGCTGCAGCGCCGGACCCAGGCGCGCTTCGATGTCGTCGGAGCTCGTGACCCGCGTCGGCAGCACGCTCGCCACCGACAGCAGGGAGACGTTCGAGAACCGGGTCGTCGCGTTTCCAGCCAACGGCACCCTCCTCATCACGAGCACGCCGGCTCGATCGGTCGAAGGACAAGTTTAGCTCCGGAACATAACGTGCCCGGCATGTACGGCCTCCGGCCCGCGTCGCAGCCTCACGGTCGCGGCGTCGTCATACGCGCGATCCCGCGAGGCGGAGCGGATACCGTGAGAGGACACGGCCGACCGCTCGATGAAAGGACCGCCGCGATGGACTGGCAGACCTCCGAGGACACGGTGCCCTCGGCACCGGTGACGGAGGCCGACGCGCGCCTGCTCCTGGGTCGACCGCCCGCCACCGGAGCGTGGCAGGACGGCGATCCCGTCGGCGACCGCCGATTCGCGGCGTTCGGACCGTTCCGCACCGAGGGCGGCGACGAGCTGCCCGGGTACCGGCTGGCCTACGAGTCCTGGGGGGAGCTGTCCCCCACCCGCGACAATGCGGTGCTGCTGCTGCACTCGGTGACCGGCGACAGCCACGTTCGAGGGCCCGCCGGACCGGGGCACCCGACCGCCGGCTGGTGGGACGACATCGTGGGGCCCGGTGCCGCGATCGACACCGACCGCTGGTTCGTCATCGCCCCGAACATGCTCGGCGGCTGCCAGGGGTCGACCGGCCCCGCCAGCATCGCGCCCAACGGGGCGGAGTGGGCGGCACGCTTCCCGTACCTGACGGTCCGCGACCAGGTTCACGCGGTGACGCGGCTCGCCGACGCGCTCGGCATCGAGCGCTGGGCCGGCGTCGTGGGCGGCTCGATGGGAGGGATGCACGCACTCGAGTGGGCCGTGATGCATCCCGAGCGGGTGGAGCGCCTCGCCGTCATCGCTGCGCCCCCGGCCAACACCGCCGACCAGGTCGCCCTGAACTCCGTGCAGCTGGAGGCCATCCGCATGGACCCGCGCTTCGCGGGCGGCGACTACTACGACGCCGGCGACGGCAACGGACCGACGCGTGGGCTGTCACTCGCGCGACGCATGGCGCTTCTGAACTACCGCTCCCCCACGGAGCTCAACCAGCGGTTCCAGCGATCATGGCAGTCCGGAGTCAGCCCGCTCGGGCACGGAGGCCGGTTCGCGGTCGAGTCGTATCTCGACTTCCACGGCAACAAGTTCACGCGACGCTTCGACGCCAACACCTACATCACGCTCGTCGAGGCGATGAACTCCCACGACGTCGGCCGGGACCGCGGCGGCATCGACGCGGCGCTCGCGCGCGTGACGGCGACGACGCTGGTGCTCGGCATCGACAGCGACCGCCTCTTCCCCGTCGACGGTCAGCACCGTATCGCCGCGGGCATCGCGAACGCGCTCGACGGCGATCGTGCCGCGGTGATCACGAGCGACTTCGGCCACGACGCCTTCCTCATCGAGACGCCCGTCGTCTCCGCGCACCTGCGTCGCCTCCTGGACTGACATCTCCGGCCCATCGAGCGTGCGTCGCGCACGGCGGTGCCGCGGGCATCCGCTGGCGTGAGTCCTACTCCGCGTCGTCGATGGCGGACTCGAGGCGCTCGATCTTCGCGTCGAGCTCGCCGGAGTACCCGGGCCGGATGTCGGCCTTCAGCACGAGCGAGACCCGTGATCCGAAGGGCATGACGGCTTCGGTGGCGGCCTTCACGACGCCCATGACCTCGTCCCACTCCCCCTCGATCTCGGTGAACATCGAGGTGGTGCGGTGAGGCAGTCCGCTGTCGCGGACGATCCGGACCGCCGCGGCGACGGCGTCGTGCACCGAGCCGTCGACGTTTCCGGTGCCGCTCGGCGCGACGGAGAAGGCGATGAGCATGGGAGTCTCCAGACGGTCAGGTCGCCGCGACGGTCACGGCGACGGATGTGCGGACGCGGGCGGTGCGGGTGACCGCCCACGCGAGCAGAACGACGAGGAGCACATTGCGCAGTGTCAGCAGCGCCACGGACACGGGCTCGGCGACGAGGATGCCGCCGTAGACGAGCGGATACACGACCTGCGTGAGACCGGCCGCGGCGACGGCGAGCGCGGCGGGCCCCACCCCTCGGCGCCGATCGACCACGAGCCAGAGCACGAGCGGGGCGATCAGCCACGCGAGGAACTGCGGGGATCCGACCTTGTTGACGACGATCAGCGTGAGGACGAGGGCGAGCGACAACGGCGGGAAGAGCGCCGCGAACGACGCGCCGCGCCACATCTTGACCGCACCGAGGATCACGACGGCACCGGCGACGAGCACGAGGAGCGGCGTCATCGCCGCCGAGATCGCGTCGACTCCCGGGCCCTGCACCTGGAAGGTGAGGATGTCGCGGTCGTACACGATCGCCGCGTCGGCGGAGCCGGTGGCGACCTGCCACAGGAACCATCCGCTCACCGGCGCCTCGATCTGCAGGCCGCGCCCGGTCTGTCCGGCGACGAACCCGAAGGCGTGGGATGCGCCCCCGAGGACGGCGATCGCCCCCAGCACGACCGCGCTGGTCGCCGCCGCCGCGGCGAGCACGACCAGACGCCGCCGGAGCGCGACGACCGCTGCCGCCAGGAGCGCGGCCGGCCACACCTTGATCCACGTCGCGGTGGTCAGCAGGATCGCCGCGATCACCGGGCGCCGGACCAGCCACAGCAGCCCCGCGACGGCGATCGGCACGGTGACGCCGTCGAGGCGGTACATGCCCACCGGGCCGAGCGCGACGGCGAAGACGAGCCAGAACGCCGCTGCGGTCGTGCGGCCGCGCGAGCGCGCGGCACCCACCAGCATCGCGAAGGCGGCCGCGTCGAGCGCGGTGACCAGCACCGCCCACGCGACCTCGTATCCCGCTATCCACGTGAGGGCGTGCGCCGCGAGCATGGGCAGGAGGGCGAGCTGCGGATACACCCACGCCTCGTCGACGCCGACGATGGACTCCCCCGACAGCGCCTGGAGCGACCACGGCTCGTAGACGAGATAGACATCGCCCATCGGCTGGTTCGGCAACACGAAACCCGCCGTCGCGACGAGCACGTGGACGACCGCGAAGCCCGCCCACAGCATCCCCCGCCTCGACACCGCTCCATCCTAGAGCGCCGCGGCTCCTCAGGCCGGGGCGGCGGCGATGACCTCGCCGACGGCGGCCGGCAGGGCGTCGGCCACGTCGAGCGCGGTGATCGGGCCGCCCGCGAGGCCGTAACGGCCGGCGGCCACGTTGGCGGCACGCCCGTGCAGCCACGCCCCCGTGGCGGCGACGGGTCCCCACTCGGCCGCCGAGGTGAGGTCCCGCGCACCCGCCGCGAGGGCGCCGATCGCTCCGGCGAGCACATCCCCCGTGCCCGCTGTCGCAAGCCACGGCGTGGCATCCGCGACGACCGCGATGAATCCGCCCGGTGCGGCGGAGACGGTGCGCGCACCCTTGAGCAGCACGGCGGCGCCGAGCGCCTCCGCGGTCTCGAGGGCGGCGTCGTCGCGCTCCGCGAGGTCGGCGTCGGGGTCCACCGGCGGCATGCCGAGCCTGGAGCGCAGACGACCGAACTCGCCCGCGTGCGGGGTGATGACAACGGGAGCCGCGGGATGATCGACGAGGTCGAGCGCTCCGGCATCGACCACGACCGGCACGGTCCCGGCGAGGATCTCCCGCAGCAGGGCGGTCTCGGCATCGTCGCGGTGGGCCGGGTCGGTGCCCGAGCCGATCACCCAGGCGTTGACACGGCCTTCGGACAGCACGGTCTCGGGGCGACGGGCCAGCACCTCCGCGCCGGCCGGTCCGACGTAGCGCACCATCCCGACACCGGTGCGCCAGGCGGCCTCGACACCCAGCACGGCGGCACCTTTGAACGACGGTGATCCCGTGCGGATGCCCACCACCCCGCGCGTGTACTTGTCGTCGTGAGAGGTCGGGGCCCGAAGGCTTCCCGCCGCGTCGGTCGCCGTCCATCTGCGCATGCCGCACACCCTATCCGGGCGAAGCGACGCGGCGGCGACCGACGGGCGGATCAGCGCCGACGGCTCGTGGCGTCCTGCACCTCGCCGATGAGCTCCTCGATGATGTCCTCGAGGAACAGCACCGCCGTCGTCTGTCCCGAGGTGTCGCGCACCTGGGCGAGGTGGCGGCCCGCATTGCGCATCAGCGCGAGGGCATCCTCCAGGTCCGTCTCCTCCGTCACCGGCACCATGTGATGGATGCGCTTGGACGGGATGGGGCGCGTCACGTCGGCACCCCCGTCGGGGCCCTCCGCCGCACGCAGCACGTCCTTCAGGTGCACGTAGCCGGTCGGCACGCCCTCCCCGTCGACGATCACGTAGCGCGAGAAGCCGTGCTTGGCGACCGCCCGCTCGATCTTGTGGGGCGTGGTGCGCTCCGGGAGGGTCACCAGGTCGCCGAGGGGCACGGCGATGTCCTTGGCCTTCTTGTCGGTGAACTCCACCACGGCCGCCACGGTCCCCGCCGAGTCGTCGAGCACGCCCTCGATACGCGACTGCGTCACGATCGTGGCGACCTCCTCGAGGGTGAAGGTCGAGGCAGCCTCGTCCTTCGGCTCAACGCGGGCCAGCCGGACGATGTGGTTGGCGGTCCAGTTGAGAGTGACGATCACGGGGTGGAACACCTTGGAGACCCACACCAGCGGCGTCGCGAGCATCAGCACGGCCCGGTCGGGCACCGAGAACGCGAGGTTCTTCGGCACCATCTCGCCGAACACGACGTGCAGGTACGACACGGCCAGCAGCGCGATGACGAACGCGATGGTGTCCACGAGCGCTTCGCTCAGCCCGGTGAGCCCCAGCGGCACGGCCAGCAGGTGGTGGATGGCAGGCTCGGAGACGTTCAGGATGAGCAGCGAGCAGATCGTGATGCCCAACTGGCTGGTCGCCAGCATGAGCGTCGCGTGCTCCATGGCGAACAGCGCGGTCTTGGCGCTGCGCGAACCGCGTTCGGCCAGCGGCTCGATCTGCGAGCGGCGAGCGGAGATCACGGCGAACTCGGCACCGACGAAGAAGGCGTTGGCGACCAGGAGCACACCCAGCCACGCGAGCCCGGCCCAATCGCTCATCGGCGCTCACCTCCCTCGGCGGCCGAGGCGACCGGAACGGCCACCGGCGTGAACCGTACGCGATCGACGCGGCGGCCCTCCATGCGCTGCACCTCGATGACGCCCTCCTCCAGCTGAAGTGCGTCGCCCGCGGTGGGGATGCGCTCGAGCACGCTCATGATGAACCCGCCGACGGTGTCGTAGACCTCGCCCTCGGGGATGCGGATGCCGGTGCGATCCAGCAGCTCATCGGGGCGCAGCTCGCCCGGGAAGATGATGGACCCGGATGCGCGGACGATGCCCGCGCGACGCCGGTCGTGCTCATCGAGCACCTCGCCGACGATCTCCTCGACGATGTCCTCGAGCGTGACGACTCCCGCGGTGCCGCCGTATTCGTCGACGACGACGGCCATCTGGTAGCCGCGCGTGCGGAGTTCGGCGACCAGCGCATCCAGATGCACCGCCTCGGGGACTCGCAGCGGCTCGCTGCTGATCGCCCCCACCGGCACCTCGGCGCGCTTGGCCCGCGGAACGCTGACGGCCGCCTTGAGGTGCACGACGCCGACGATGTCGTCCATCGAGTCCTCGTAGACGGGGAAGCGGCTGTGCCCCGTGCGGCGCGCCAGCTGGATCACGTCTTCGACGGCGTCGCCGACGGCGACGGCGTGCACGCTCGGTCGCGGCGTCATCACGTCGGCGGCGCTCAACCGCGAGAAGGTCAGGCTCCGATCCAGGAGCGACGCCGTGTCCTCTTCGAGCACGCCGGCACTGGCCGATCGGCGCACGAGGCTCGAGAGCTCCTCGGCGGTGCGCGCACCCGACAGCTCCTCCTTGGGCTCGATGCCGATGGCCCGGAGCACGCCGTTCGCGCTGCCGTTGAGCACGAGGATGGCGGGCCGGAAGACGGTGGTGAAGGCCACCTGGAACGGCATGACGAGCTTGGCGGTCTGCCGCGGCACGGCGAGCGCGAAGTTCTTGGGCACGAGTTCGCCGATGATCATCGAGAAGACCGTCGCGATCGCGATGCCGACCGTCGCCGACAGCGGCGTGACCAGCGCATCCGGCCAGCCCCACGACGTGAGCACGGGGCGCAGCAGGTTCGAGATCGCCGGCTCCATGGTGTAACCCGTCAGGAGCGTCGTCAGGGTGATGCCCAGCTGCGCGCTGGAGAGGTGGGTCGAGGTGATCCGCAGCGCGCTGATCGTCAGCGCCAGCCGGGATTCACCCGCCTTCTGCCGCGACTCGAGGTCGGCACGATCGAGGTTCACCAGCGCGAATTCGCTGGCCACGAACAGACCGGTGCCGATGGTCAGAAGGAGCCCCACGCCCAGCATGACGTAGTCCATCACGCGTCACCCCCGCTCATGCGGTGGTCGGGTCGGTGGGGCGAGCGTCTGCAACTGGGAGGGTCGTCCATCGTGGAGAAGATCTTACGGCAGTCACGCGCGCCCGCGCGCGGGCTCCTCCCAGCTTCTCGCGCCGCTCACCTGGCGTTCGCGCCGTTCACCTGGCGCTCGATGTCGCATAGACCGCGCGATGGGGCATCCCGTGACAAGCGAACGGATGCGTCCGGGCCGGGAGGCGGCATCACCAGCTGACCGGCAGCGCCTTGCCCTCGTCGTAGCCGGCGGCGGACTGCAGCCCGACGCGGGCGCGGGCGTGGAAGTCCGCCACGGTGGCGGCGCCCGCGTAGGTGAACGAGGAGCGCACGCCCGCCGTGATCATGTCCAGCAGGTCCTCCAGGCCGGGCCGCAGCGGATCGAGGTAGATCTTCGACGACGAGATCCCCTCGGCGAACAGCTCCTTGCGCGCGCGCTCGTAGGGGTCCAGCCGGCCGAACCGATCCTGCACGGCCTTCGTGGAGGCCATGCCCCACGACTCCTTGAACACGCGACCGTCGGCGTCGGTCTGCAGGCGCCCGGGCGCCTCGATGGTGCCGGCGAACCACGAGCCGATCATGACGGATGCCGCCCCCGCCGCGAGCGCCAGCGCGACGTCGCGGGGGTAGCGCACTCCCCCGTCGGCCCAGACGTGCGCGCCGGCGGCGCGCGCCGCCTCCGCCGTCTCGAGCACCGCGGAGAACTGCGGGCGTCCGACGGCGGTCATCATCCGCGTCGTGCACATCGCGCCCGGGCCCACGCCCACCTTCAGGATCGTCGCGCCGGCGTCGACGAGGTCACCGACCCCGGCGGCGGTGACGATGTTGCCGGCCGCGATGGGAAGTCCGAGGTCGAGGTCGGCGACCGTGCGCAGCGCCCGCAGCATGCCCTCCTGATGCCCGTGCGCGGTGTCGACGACGAGCACGTCGACACCGGCCGCCGCGAGGGCCCGCGCCTTGGCGGCGACGTCGCCGTTGATCCCGACCGCCGCGGCGACGCCGAGCCGCCCGTCGCCGTCGACGGCGGGTCGGTACAGCGTCGAGCGCAGCGCGCTGCGCCGCGTCAGCGTGCCCACCAGGTGGCCGTGATGAAGCACGCAGACCGTCTCGACGTCGGCGGCGACCATCAGGTCGAACGCGTGCCGGGCATCCGCGACGTCGTCGGCGTCGATCGACGAGGGGCGGCCACGGGCGAGATCGCCCAGGCGCGCGTCGGGGAGCGCGGTGCCGAGCCGAGCCGCCGGCACGATCCCCTGCACGTCATCGACGAGGATGTCGCCGCCGGCGGCGTCGCTGACGACGATGCCGTGGCCCTCCGTGGCCGGCACGATCTGCGCGGCCTCTGCCACGTTCATGTCCGGCGGCAGCACGAGCGGGGTGTCCCACGTCACGGGCTGCGCCTTCACCCATCGGATGGCCGCGTCGAGGTCCTGCAGGGGCATGTCCTGCGGCAGCACACCCAGGCCGCCGCGACGGGAGAGGGTGGCCGCGAGCCGCGGACCGGTGACGGAGTTCATGTTCGCCGCCACCAGCGGGAGCGTGGCGGGGGTGCCGTCGTCGGGCGCGAGGTCGACGTCGAGGCGGCTCGCCACCTCCGATCGACGGGGGACGAGGAAGACATCCGAATAGGTGAGATCGACCTCGGGCTGGGCGCCGTAGAACTCCATGGACCCAGCGTAACGAGCCGCCTCCGAGGAGAGCCGCCCGGGTGGTTCGGAATCGTTCTGGCAACCTTCGCGCGCGTGGCGAACGCCCAGCCAGAAAGGACTACGCTTGATCCTCGAGCGTGCGAGCCGCTGACGGTTCGTCGTATTCCACACGATCTTCACGAAAGCGGGCGATAAGGCGTGTCGAGCCAGGTGACGGGCGTCGGGGTTTCGAGCGAAGGGGAGTTCGGGGCCAATGAATGGCTCGTCGACGAGCTGTACGAGCAGTTCAAGGTCGACAAGAACTCCGTCGACAAGGCCTGGTGGCCGATTCTCGAGGAGTACAGCCCCGTCAAGGGCGAGGTCCCGGTCCCGGACGGAACCGCACCGACCGCACACCCGGTGACCGCGCCGGTTCCCGTCATCGGCGCTCCGCCGGTGGCGCGCACCACCGCGAAGCCGGCTGCGGCGCAGCCGATCCCCGCCCAGGCGCCGAAGGTCGTGCCCTCCTCTGCCGAGGAGTCGACCGAGGAGGACACGGTCACCGCGCTGCGCGGCATGCCGAAGACCCTCGCGGCGAACATGGACGAGTCGCTTACGGTGCCGACCGCAACGAGCGTGCGCACCATCCCTGCGAAGCTCATGATCGACAACCGCATCGTGATCAACAACCACATGTCGCGCACGCGCGGCGGCAAGGTCAGCTTCACGCACCTCATCGGCTGGGCGATCATCCGGGCGCTCAAGGAGATCCCGAGCCAGAACGTGTTCTACGCCGAGATCGACGGCAAGCCCTCGGTGGTGGCGCCGGCCCACATCAACCTGGGCATCGCGATCGACATCCCCAAGCCCGACGGCACGCGCGCCCTCCTGGTGCCCTCGATCAAGCGCGCGGAATCCCTCACCTTCGGCGAGTACCTCGCCTCCTACGAGGACCTCGTCGGGCGGGCGCGCAAGAACAAGCTCACCGCGGCCGACTTCCAGGGCACGACGATCTCGCTGACCAACCCCGGCGGCATCGGCACTGTGCACTCGGTACCGCGACTCATGAAGGGTCAGGGCTGCATCGTCGGCGCCGGCGCGCTGGACTACCCCGCGGAGTTCCAGGGCGCCAGCTCCAAGACGCTCAACGAGATGGCGATCGGCAAGACGATCACGCTCACGAGCACCTATGACCACCGGGTCATCCAGGGCGCCGGCTCGGGCGAGTTCCTCAAGCGCGTGCACGAGCTGCTGATCGGCGAGCGCAGCTTCTACGACGACATCTTCGCCGCACTGCGCATCCCCTACGCTGCGATCCATTGGGCCAACGACATCAATGTCGACCTGGCCGAGCGCGTCGACAAGCAGTCCCGCGTCCAGGAACTGATCAACTCGTTCCGGGTGCGCGGGCACCTCATGGCCGACATCGACCCCCTTCAGTACATCCAACGCACCCACCCCGACCTCGAGATCGAGCAGCACGGTCTGACCTTCTGGGACCTCGACCGCGAGTTCGTCACCGGCGGCTTCGGCGGCAAGCGCGTGATGAAGCTCCGCGACATCCTCGGGGTGCTGCGCGACTCGTACTGTCGCACGATCGGCATCGAGTACATGCACATCCAGGATCCCGATCAGCGTCGCTGGTTCCAGGACAACGTCGAAGTCAAGTACCAGAAGCCCACGCACGACGAGCAGCTGCGCGTCCTGAAGAAGCTGAATCAGGCCGAGGCGTTCGAGACGTTCCTGCAGACGAAGTACGTCGGCCAGAAGCGCTTCAGCCTCGAGGGCGGCGAGTCGCTGATCCCGCTCCTCGACGAGATCCTGCAGGGTGCGGCCGAGGCGGGGCTCGACGGCGCCGCGATCGGCATGGCGCACCGCGGTCGCCTCAACGTGCTGACCAACATCGCCGGCAAGACCTACGGGCAGGTGTTCCGCGAGTTCGAGGGTTCCGTCGCGATCGGCTCCAAGAGCGGTTCCGGCGATGTGAAGTATCACCTCGGAACGTCGGGGACCTTCGTCGCCGACGGCGGCGAGGAGCTCCCGGTGTATCTGGCCGCGAACCCGTCGCACCTCGAGACGGTCGACGGCGTGCTCGAGGGCATCGTGCGCGCCAAGCAAGACCTCAAGCCCATCGGCTCGTTCTCATGGCTGCCCGTCCTGGTCCACGGCGACGCGGCCTTCTCCGGCCAGGGCGTCGTCGTCGAGACGCTGCAGATGTCGCAGCTGCGCGGTTACCGCACCGGCGGCACCATCCACGTGGTGGTCAACAACCAGGTCGGCTTCACCACCGTGCCGCAGGACGCCCGCACCTCGGTGTACGCCGCCGACGTCGCCAAGACCATCCAGGCTCCGATCTTCCACGTGAACGGCGACGACCCCGAAGCGGTCGTGCGCGTGTCCCAGCTGGCGTTCGCCTACCGCGAGAAGTTCCACAAGGATGTCGTCATCGACCTCGTCTGCTACCGCCGTCGCGGTCACAACGAGGGCGACGACCCGTCGATGACGCAGCCGCTGATGACCAACCTCATCGAGGCCAAGCGCTCCGTGCGGCGCCTGTACACCGAATCGCTGGTCGGTCGCGGTGACATCACCCAGGAGGAGTACGAGCAGGCCAAGCAGGACTTCCAGGGCCGCCTCGAGGTCGCCTTCGCCGAGACGCACGCCGCCGAGACGGGCACCAACGAGGTCGTCAACACCGATGCGGCACCGGATGCGTCGGTCGGCGAGCCCGAGTCGACGGCCGTCTCGCGCGAGGTCGTCCACATGATCGGCGACCGCTTCGTGAACAAGCCCGAGGGCTTCACGGTGCACAGCAAGCTGCAGCAGCTGCTCGACAAGCGCCACGACATGAGCCGCAACGGCGGGATCGACTGGGCGTTCGGCGAGCTGCTCGCCTTCGGCTCGCTGCTGGTCGAGGGCACGCCGGTGCGCCTCGCGGGTCAGGATGCCCGTCGCGGCACCTTCGCGCAGCGCCACAGCGTGCTGCACGACCGCGCCAACGGGCAGGAGTGGCTGCCGCTGACGAACCTGTCCGACAGCCAGGGCAAGTTCTTCGCCTATGACTCCTTGCTCAGCGAGTACGCCGCGATGGCATTCGAGTACGGATACTCGGTCGAGCGCGCCGAGGCGCTCGTACTGTGGGAGGCGCAGTTCGGTGACTTCGCCAACGGCGCACAGTCGGTGGTGGACGAGTTCATCTCGTCGGCGGAGCAGAAGTGGGGCCAGCAGTCGAGCGTCGTTCTGCTGCTCCCCCACGGCTACGAGGGCCAGGGGCCCGACCACTCGTCGGCCCGCATCGAGCGCTTCCTGGCGATGTGCGCGCAGGACAACATGACCATCGCGCGCCCGTCGACGCCGGCTTCCTACTTCCATCTGCTGCGCCGACAGGCCTACGCGCGGCCGCGTCGCCCGCTCGTCGTGTTCACGCCGAAGGCCATGCTGCGCCTGCGCGGCGCGACCAGCCCCGTCGACGCGTTCCTCACCGGGCGGTTCGAACCCGTGCTCGACGACGACCGCGGCATCGACAAGAGCGCCGTGCGCCGCGTGCTGCTGCATGCGGGAAAGATCCATTGGGATCTGCGCGCCGAGCTCGATAAGAACCCGAATCCCGCCGTCGCGCTGGTGCGCCTCGAGCAGTACTATCCGTCACCGGTCGAGGCCCTGCGGTCGGTGCTGGCCTCCTACCCCGACGCGGAGCTCGTGTGGGTGCAGGACGAGCCGGAGAACCAGGGTGCGTGGCCGTTCATCGCGCTCGAGCTGTCCAAGCACCTCGATGGCCGCACCGTCCGCCGCGTCTCCCGCGAAGCCGCCGCGTCGACCGCGACCGGTTCGCCGAAGGTGCACGCGCTCGAGCAGGCCGAGATCATCAAGACCGCTCTCACGCTGCGCTGAGCTGCGCACGGAGCTGTGACGAAGACCGCCGCACCGCATGGATGCCGCGGTCTTCGTCACACGCCCTTGACCGTGGTGGTGCCGTGAACGATCAGTGACCGGCCTGGATGGCCCTCACGCGGGCGAGAACCTGATCGCGCAGGTCTTCGGGCGCGGTCTCGCGGCACGCCCGCGCCACCACGTCGGTCAGGGTCGTTGCGACGAGCGCCTCATCGCGACAGGCCGGACAGTGATCCAGGTGCTCCTTGATGTCGGCGTGCTCGGTCTTGCAGACCTCGTTGCGCAGGTACTCCTCGAGGTCGCGCCGCGCCTTCTCGCAGCCGCAATCGGTCATTTCTCACTCCTCGTCGGCGCGGTCTCGATGCCGCGCTCGCGTGCGTACTCCGCCAGCAGGTCACGCAGCATCCGCCTGCCTCGGTGCAGGCGGCTCATGACCGTGCCGATCGGGGTCTTCATGATGTCGGCGATCTCCTGGTAGGCGAACCCCTCCACGTCTGCCAGGTAGACCGCCATCCGGAAGTCCTCCGGGATGGACTGCAGCGCATCCTTGACCGCCGACGCCGGCATGTGGTCGATCGCCTCGGCCTCTGCCGACCGGCTGCTCGTGGCGGTGGTGGACTCGGCGCCGCCGAGCTGCCAGTCCTCGAGCTCGTCGATGGTGCCCTGATACGGCTCGCGCTGCTTCTTGCGGTAGGTGTTGATGTAGGTGTTGGTGAGGATGCGGTAGAGCCACGCCTTGAGGTTCGTTCCCTGCGTGAACGACGACCACGAGGCGAACGCCTTCACGAACGTCTCCTGCACCAGATCCGCGGCGTCGGCGGGGTTCCGCGTCATGCGCATGGCCGCCGCGTACAGGGGGTCCATGAACGGCAGCGCCTGCGCCTCGAATTGGGTGCGGGCCTCTTCCGCCGTCTCGGCCTGATCGCTCATCACGGAGAAGTCTACGTCGGCCCCGTGCGAGGTCTCCGAGGCGCCGACATGCGTCGTCACGGGACGACTCAGCGTCGTGATCATGCGGCTCCTCTCGAGGGTTCAGTAATCTAGGAACCGATGACCACCGACGGGTATTCCCCCACGTCCACTTCGGCCGCGACCGGAGCCTGGCAGGCGCCCGTCGCCGACGGGCCGCTGGATTCGACGTTGTCCGTGCCCGGCTCGAAGTCGCTGACGAACCGCGAGCTCGTCCTCGCGGCTCTCGCGGACGGCCCGAGTCGTCTGCGTGCCCCGCTCCATTCCGACGACTCCGCCCGCATGGTCGACGCCCTGCGCTCGCTCGGGGTCGGGATCGAGACGGAAGCCGGCGACAGTCCGTTCGGAGACGATCTTGTGATCACGCCGCGCTGGCCGCTGTCGCACGGCGGCGTCGTGGATTGCGGTCAGGCGGGGACCGTGATGCGGTTCGTCACGCCGTTGGCGGGCTTCACCGGAGGCGAGATCACCGTCACCGCGCACCAGAGCGCGCTGCATCGACCCATGGGCGCGATGATCAAGGCGCTCCGCGACGTGGGTGTCGATATCGACGACGGTGGTCGCTGGTCACTGCCGTTCTCGGTGCGCGGTCACGGGCACGTGCGCGGTGGCGAAATCACAATCGACGCCAGCGCGTCGAGCCAGTTCGTCTCCGGCCTGCTGCTGGCCGCACCACGCTTCGACGTCGGCCTGCACCTGGTGCACGCGGGCGATCGGCTGCCGAGCATGCCGCACATCGACATGACCGTCGAAGCGCTCGCGCACCGCGGCGTGCACGTCGAGCGTCCGTCCGTCGGCGAGTGGATCGTGCCGGCGGGCCCGATCCGCGGCAAGGACATCGCCGTCGAGCCCGACCTGTCCAACGCCGCGCCGTTCCTGGCCGCGGCGATGGTCGCCGGTGGCCAGGTCACCGTGCAGGGGTGGCCGCCGCACTCCACGCAGCCGGGCGCCATGCTCGCGGACATCCTCGCCGTCATGGGAGGGCGCGTGAGCCGGCGCGGCGGTGCATTGACCGTCGGGGCCGGCAATGGCATCCACGGCGTCGAACTCGACCTTTCAGCGGCGGGCGAGCTCGCCCCGACGATCTTCGGTCTCGCGGCCTTCGCCGACGGCGAGAGCGTGCTCCACGGCATCGGACACATCCGCGGTCACGAGACCGATCGCATCGCCGCGCTCATCGGCGAGCTGCGCGCCCTCGGCGGTGAGGCGCACGAACTCCCGGACGGCATCCGTATCGTGCCACGCCCACTGCATGCCGGCGTCTGGCGGGCGCACCACGACCACCGCATGGCGACGACGGGAGCCCTCATCGGCCTCGCCGTACCGGGCGTCGAGGTCGACGACATCGGCACGACCGCCAAGACCCTGCCGCAGTTCCCCCAGCTGTGGCGAGCGATGATCCACGGCGACGACGTGTCCGCGTCACTGGCCTCGTGACAGCGGAGGCGCGGTGAGTTGGCTCGACGACGTCGACGAGGACGACGAGCCGAAGTTCGACGAGTCCGATGTGCGCGTGCGACCGAATCCGAAGGCCAATCGCCCGCGCACCAAACGGCGGCCCGCGCACGAGGATGCCGTGGTGTGCCGCGTGCTCGGCGTCGACCGCGGCCGGTACACGGTGCTCGTCGACGAGGACGGACCCGACGAGCATCCCGCACTGGCCACACGCGCGCGGGAGCTGCGTCGCACCGCGATCGTCACGGGCGACCGCGCTCGCGTGGTGGGCGACACCTCGGGCACGGCCGGTACCCTCGCCCGCATCGTCGGCATCGAGGAGCGCACGTCTCTCCTGCGCCGCAGCGCCGACGACACCGACCAGGTCGAACGCATCGTGGTCGCCAACGCCGATCAGATGCTCGTGGTGGTCGCCGCCGCCGACCCGGAGCCGCGCGAGCGGCTCGTCGACCGCTACCTCGTCGCGGCCCTCGACGCGGGCATCAGACCACTGATGGTCGTGACCAAGACCGACCTCGCCGATCCGACGCGCTTCCTCCAGCACTTCGAAGGGCTGGACCTGCGGGTGTTCACCAGCGCCCGCGAGCACATGCCCGTCGACGATGTCGGTGCCGCTCTCGTGGGCCACTCCACGGTGTTCGTCGGGCACTCGGGCGTCGGCAAGTCGACCCTCGTGAACGCCCTCGTGCCCACGGCCGGACGCGCCACCGGACACGTCAACGAGGTGACCGGTCGTGGCCGGCACACCTCGTCGTCCACGGTGAGTCTGAGATACCGCGCGGCGGCGGGGAACGGGTGGGTCATCGACACTCCCGGCGTGCGCTCGTTCGGTCTCGGCCACGTGGACCCCGCGAACCTTCTCCGGGGTTTCACCGATCTCGCCGAGATCGCGCGCGACTGCCCACGCGGCTGCACGCATCTTCCCGACGCGCCGGACTGCGCGATCGTCGAGGCCGTCGCGGAAGGACGCCTGGGCGCGCGCGGCGCGGCTCGCCTGGACTCCCTTCAGCGCCTGCTGTCGACCTTCGCCGACCGCGCCTGAGACACCTACGCTGGAGGCATGACGACCACGCGCCTCGAACCCGGCACGCCCGCACCCGATTTCTCCCTCACCGACCAGGACGGCAGCACCGTCACCCTCGCCGACCTGCGCGGCACCGGCGCCATCCTGTTCTTCTACCCCGCGGCGATGACCCCGGGGTGCACGACCGAGGCGTGCGATTTCCGCGACTCGATCGGTCCGATCCAGGCCGCGGGGTACCGCGTGCTCGGCGTCTCGCGCGACGATCTCGCGAAGCTGCGCGAGTTCCGCGACCGCGACGGTCTGACCTACGACCTGCTGAGCGATCCGGATCATGCCGTCCACTCGGCCTACGGCGCGTGGGGCGAGAAGGTGAACTACGGCAAGAAGATCGAGGGGGTCATCCGCTCGACGATCGTGCTCGACGGCGACGGAATCGTCGAACACGCCCTCTACAACGTCAAGGCGACCGGGCACGTCGCGCGGATCCGCAAGCTGCTCGGGCTCGACTGAGTCCGGCTGGACCGGCCGTCAGACAGAGTCATCCGCAGCAGCGCCGTCGTCAGCGGCGGCCAGCCGCGCCGCCTGACCGGCGGTGATGATCAGCAGCACCAGTTCCACCACCGCCGGCACCGCGATCGCGGCGGCCGTCAGCGGATGTGCGTACTCGCCCGTGGCCGCGCCGAGCGCGACGGCCAGGATCAGCACCTGCGCGACGATCCCTCCTGATCGCGCCATCGAGGAACCGCGGTGGACAGCCACCGCGAACGCCCCCAGGCCCACCGCGCCGACCGCGGTCAACACGGCCAGAGCGACGGCCGACACCGTGGATGCGGTGTCGCCCGTCGCGAGCGCAACGATCTGCCAGCCGACCAGCGCGGCGACACCCAGCGCTTCGAGCGCGAGACCGGCCGCGGCGAACGGCGCCATCGCGAGTCGGGACATCAGTCTTCACCACTCCTTCTCATTCGTCGCTGACGGCTGCGCATCTGCTCGCCGTGCGGCACCCGTGGCGACCTTCGAGGCGTCTTGGAGGAAACCTCCGCGAAACCCCACGGTAAACCCTTGATTCGACTCGTGTGCTATGGGAGGATCTTCGGAGCCGTGTGCTCCCACAGCGCCGTGGGGCGAGCGATCCGCTCGCATCCCTCCACAGGGTATCGGAACCCGATCCGGGCTCTGGGACATCCCCCACCATCCGTCGCAAGGAGCACCACCATGGACTGGCGTGACAAGGCCGCCTGTTTGACCGTCGACCCCGAGCTGTTCTTCCCGGTCGGCAACACCGGCCCCGCGGTCGACCAGATCGAGAAGGCCAAGGCCGTGTGCGCCCGGTGCACCGTCACCGAGATCTGCTTGCAGTACGCCCTGGAATCCGGCCAGGACTCGGGCGTGTGGGGTGGGCTCAGCGAAGACGAGCGCCGGGCTCTGAAGCGACGCGCCGCTCGCGCGCGCCGCGCCAGCTGACGCTCCGGTTCATCTCGCTGCGCGACCGATGTAGCGCAGCGGGATGTCGATCGTGACCTCGGTCCCGCTTCCCACGAGCGTGTGCCAGTCGATCGCTCCGCTGAGCTCTCCCTGGATCAGCGTGCGGACGATCTGCGTCCCGAGGCCTCGCCCGACCTGACCCTCGGGCAGTCCGGATCCGCTGTCACGCACTCGCACCGCGAGACGCTCCTCGGTGCGCTCGGCGATGATCTCCACCTCGCCCTCGCGGCCCGCGAGGCCGTGCTCGACGGCGTTGGTGACCAATTCGGTCAAGGCCAGGGCGAGCGGGGTGGCGTACTCGCTGGGAAGCGTGCCGAAGCGCCCCGACTTGCGGGTGCGGGCACGGGTGCTGGGTGACGCGGCCACCTCGGCGACGAGCTTGAGGACGCGGTCGAAGACGTCGTCGAAGTCGACCACCTGCGTGAGACCCTCCGACAGGGTGTCGTGGACGACGGCGATGGCCGAGACGCGACGCATCGCATGCGTCAGGGCGTCGCGCGCCTCGTCGGTGTGGGAGCGCCGCGCCTGGATGCGCAGCAGGGACGCCACCGTCTGCAGATTGTTCTTGACGCGGTGGTGGATCTCGCGGATCGTCGCGTCTTTGGTGATGAGCTCCTGCTCCTGGTGACGGATCTCGGTGACGTCGCGGCAGAGCACGATCGCGCCGATGCGCGTGCCGCGGTCGCGCAGCGGGATCGTGCGCAGTGAGACCGTCACGCCGCGCGCCTCGACATCGCTCCGCCACGGCGCCCGGCCGGTGACCACCAGGGGAAGCGACTCGTCGAACTGTCGCTTCTCCGGAATGATGCGCGTTGTCACCTCGACAAGCGGCTCGCCCTCGAGCTCGTCGTCGAAACCGAGCCGATTGAACGCCGACAGGGCGTTGGGGCTGGCGAAGCTGACGATGCCGTCGACATCGAGTCGGATGAGCCCGTCCGAGGCACGTGGCGCCCCTCGCCGCGGAGCGGTCGGGGCCGACAGGTCGGGGAAGTCTCCCGACGAGATCATGCCGAACAGTTCGTCGGCGCAGTCGTTGAAGGTGATCTGCTGGCGGGACGGGGTTCGCGCCTCGCCCAGGTTGGTGTGGCGGGTCAGCACGCCGATGGACACCGAGCCGCCGTCCTGCGCGCGCACGATCGGCACCGCCCGCACCCGGGTCGGCGTCTCCTCGAACCAGTCCGGCGATGCCGAATCGACGATCTCGCGGGTGCGATGCGCGTCGCGCACCTGCGTGCGCCACTGCGGCCGCACGCGGTCACCGACGATGTCGCGGTAGAACAGGGTCGCCGCGCCGCTCGGGCGGGCGTGGGCGATCGCGACGAAAGAGTCGTCAGCCGTCGGAACCCAGATCACGATGTCGGCGAAGGCGAGGTCTGCCAGCAGTTGACCGTCGCCGGCCAGACGATGCAGCCACTCGACGTCGGCGTCGTCGGAAAGGCCCTGGGAGTAGACGAGATCGCTGAGGGTCGACACGCCTCTAGCCTAAGAGGTCGCTCCGACCACGCTGTGCGTGCGACGTCCGCGACGGGTCGCGCGCGCAGCCGGCGCGGTCGCCGCCGGAGTGGGCGGGAGCACCGCATCCCCCACGATCCGACGAATCCCCGCGATCAGCGGCGAGCGCGGCGCGGCGAGGGCGATGGGACGCGCGGCCAGCAGCGCGGCGTCGGCCGAGCGGGCGTCGGCCGGCAGGAAGCGCACGTCGGAGATGCCGCCGAATCGATCGAGCGTGCGCCGCACCTGCCCGCGCGCGTCGATGCCGAGCGCGCCCGGGCGGAGTCGATTCGCCACCGTGAGCACCGGAGTCGCCCCCACCACCGCACGCAGGTCCGCGTAGCCGCGCAGGAATCTCGCGACGCCGACCGGGTCCGCCGCCGCCACTGCGACGACGAGATCGGCCGAGCGGAGGGCGGCGAGGGTCGCACCGTTGCGGCGCGGCGCATCGAGGTCGCTCATGATCTCCTCGTCCTGCTCCAGAGAAGCGGAGACGTCGACGACGGTGTGATCGACCCAATCGCGGCAGACCTCGAGGGCCGAGGAGACGCGGGGCTCGGCCAGTTCCGGCCAGCGCGAGGGGCGGTTGATTCCGGGCAGGACCTCCACGCCGCTGCGTTCCAGGGGCAGCGCGATGCGGGTGAGTTCTCGGGCGTCGAGGGTGCCCAGAGCCGCCTGCCGGCAGGCGGCCGCGAATCCCGGGCCCTCGTCGGCGAGGCCGAGGGAGAGCGCGATCGACGGCGCATGCGAGTCGGCGTCCACCAGGGCCACACGGCGATCCCCGCGTGCAAGTTCCACGGCGAGCTCGATCGCGACCGTGGAGCGCCCGGGCGACCCGTGCGGGCCCCACACCACGATCGTCCGGGGCCCTGCCGTCGCCGGACGGGACTGCTCCCCCGCGGCGACCGCGACGCTCGGCAGCGCGTCCGCGACGGCGAACGCCTCCGCCGTGGCGGGCAGGATGGTCAGCAGCCCGAACGAATGCGCGACGCGCTCGTCGTCGTCATCTCCGACCAGCGCCACGATCCTCACGGCGCGGCGGTCGCACAGTCCGACGAGGCCGTCGGTGAGGGTGCGCCGGCGCACTCGCAGGATGAGCACGTCCACCTCGGCGAGTGCCCCGAAAAACGCGTCCCCCTCGTCGCCGAATGCACCGTCGGCGGCGGCACGCGCGGGGGTGTCCGCCGAGACGACGGCGACGACGTCGACTCCCTCCTCGCGCAGGCGCGACGCGGCCGTGCTCCCCTCGTCATCGACCGCGAGGATCGCCCTCATCGGCCGCCCCCGACCGCGGGCACGACCGACAGGGCGGACTGGTCCGCCATCGCTGCGAGTGCGACGGAGACATCCGCTCGCGGGATCACGACCTCGAGCGCGACATCGGCAGTGCCGACGACCGCATCGTCACGCGCGACGGACACGACGGTCGCGTCGGGCACCAGGATGCGCGGGGTGTCGTAGCCGCCCTCCTCCGTCAGCGGAGCGGCCCACACCTCCACGACCGACCCGGCGCTCACCGAGGCCGGAACGTCGGTCGCCGTGTGCAGCACGATCGTCGTGCTCGCCGCGTCTTCACCGGCACCGACGGCGTCGTGCGGGACGAGTTCGCCGGCGGCCACCGTGCGGGTGGTCACCGCCCCGAGCTCGAGCTCCTCCGGCGACAGATACGCCTCGTCGAGGGTTCCGAGTGCCACCTCGACCACGCGCACGTCGGTCGCGGAGATCACGTCGCCGGGCACGAGCGTCGTCGCGGCCGCGATCGCAGGGGCGGTCTGACGCGCAGCGCTCACCACGAACCACACGCCCGCGACGGAGGCGAGGATGAGGACGATGCCGAGCAGGAAGCGCACGTCCACCCAGGGTGCGCGACGGCGGGCGCGCACGGTTTCGGAGCTGGTCATGTGCACCATCGTGTCGCAGCGCGCCGGCCGGGCCCGAAGGTTATCCACAACACGCTCGCGACACCCGCTGACGACACACGGTCGGGGTCGATAATGGGGTCATGCCCGATTCGCCCACCGCCGGAGGCCGCCTTCTCGCGCCGGCCCAGGTCGCCGAGGTGCTCCAGATCGAGGTGGGCGAAGTGCTGGCACTCGTCGAGCAGGGCCGACTGTCGGGGATGCGCGTGGGCTCTCCCGCCCGGTGGCGCATCGAGGAATCCAGCGTGGCGGCATACCTCGACGATCAGGCTGAGGAGGCCCGACGCATGGCGCTGTGGCGTCAGTCGAATGCGGCGAGCTTTCCGGAGCTGTGGGGCACCGGCGTGGTGCGAAACCCCGACTGAGGAGCCCGTCAGCCGAGGGGGACGGGAGTGGTCGCGTCGACCTGCACGCGCGCGATCGTGCCGTACGGCACGATCCGATACCCGGTGATCGCCGCAGCCCGCCGCGCGCTTCCCGCGTCGTGCAGCGCCAGATCGAGATGGTCGGCGCCCGCGCGATCGACGGTTCCGTGAAGCAGGCGACCGGCATGAAGGTGCACGCCGACGGCGACGCGTCGTCGCACCAGATCGCGCATCGCGAATCCGAACGTCATCTTCTCGGCCAGGGCGGAGCCCTGGGGAGCCGGGCGCGCCGATCGAAGGAGATCGGCGTGGAAAGCCGCCAGCTCCGTGATGGCTGCGAGCGGCACGAGCGCCGCACCGCCGCCGTCGCCCTCAAGCGCGGAGAACCAGTCGGCCCCCACGCCGGCGACGGTCGCGTGAAGACGCGCACCGTCGACGAGAGCGACCGTGACCGAGGCTCGGTCAGCGGCGAAGGAGAGCAGTCTCTCGCGCAGCGACACCCGCGACAGACGCAGCCTCTCGGCCTCGGTGTCCAGCGCGGCGCGCTCGGCCTCCCACTCGGAGGCGAGCTGATCTTCGAGGTCGTCGAAGAAGCGATCCCAGCGCACGAGACGAGGCTAGCCGCGACATGAGGGTTCGATGAGAAGTTATCCACAGGGGCCTCTCGGGCGGTTCCTGAACATCCGCTGTGTGCTCTACTTCTGGCAGATCGACCGACAGGAGAGCAGGGGGGCCATGGTTCAGAACTCTTCAGGCGCAGCCCGCGCCGCATCCGGACCGTGGAGCACCACGGCGGTCTCGGAGTACTTCGCACCGCAGCCGACGTCGACGAGCGACCTTCCCGAGCCCACGCAGCTGCTGCGCAATCTCAGCGTCGGGGTGCTCGAGGTGATGTCGGGCGTGCGCGAGATCGAGCAGCTCGCACGATGGATGACCGAAGACGTCTTCCGCGTGCTCCTCACCCGCGCCAACCTCGCCACGCGTGCCCGCAGCGCCCGCGGCGTTCCCGCGTCGCGGCCGGTGCACACCGTGCTGTCGGTGCGCCACACCTCCCCCGCCGACGGCGCGGTCGAAGCGGTCGTCGTGGTCCGCGGTCCCGCGCGCACCCGCGCCATCGCCATCCGCCTCGAAGGCATGGACGGGCGCTGGCGCGCGACGTCGCTCGCGCTCCTCTGAGGCGCTACTGCTTGTAGGAGGCCAGGAAGTTCCCCAGGCGCTCGATCGCCTCCGTGAGCACACGAGCCTCGGGGAGCGTGACGATCCGCAGGTGGTCGGGGGTCGGCCAGTTGAACCCGGTGCCCTGCACCAGCAGCACGTGCTCGGCGACGAGGAAGTCGTACACGAGCTTGAGATCGTCGTGGATCTCGTACACCTCCGGGTCCAGCCGCGGGAACGCGTAGAGCGCGCCCGACGGTTTCACACACGTCACGCCCGGGATCGATTCGAGCGTCTTCCACGCCGCATCCCGCTGCTCGTGAAGGCGCCCGGAGGAGGCGATGAGGGCATCGATCGACTGCACGCCCGACAGGGCGGCCTGCACCGCGTGCTGCGCCGGCACGTTGGGGCACAGGCGGGTCGAGGCCAGCAGCGTGATCCCCTCGAGGAACCCGCCGGCGTGGGTCTTCGGGCCGGTCACGAGCAGCCAGCCCGAGCGGTAGCCGGCGACGCGATACGTCTTGGACAGTCCGTTGAAGGTCAGGCACAGGAGATCGGGGGCGACCGACGCCATCGGGATGTGCTGGGCGTCGTCGAACAGGATGCGGTCGTAGATCTCGTCGGCGAGCAGCAGCAGGGAGTTCTCCCGGGCGATCTCGGCGATCCCGTCCAGCACCTCCCTGCTGTAGACCGCACCGGTGGGGTTGTTCGGGTTGATGACCACGATCGCCTTGGTGCGATCGGTGACCTTCGAGCGGATGTCCTCGAGATCCGGCTGCCAGCCGTTCTGCTCATCGCACACGTAGTGGACCGGGTTCCCCCCGCCGAGGCTCGTCATCGCCGTCCACAGCGGGTAGTCCGGCGCGGGGATCAGCACCTCGTCGCCCTCGTCGAGCAGGGCCTGCATCACCATCGTGATGAGCTCCGAGACGCCGTTGCCGAGGTACACGTCATCGGGATCGAACGCCGGGAATCCGGGGATCTCCTCGTAGCGGTACATCACGGCTCGTCGCGCCGACATGATCCCGCGACTGTCGCTGTAGCCGTGCGCGTGCGGGACGGCCTCGATCATGTCGCGGACGATCTGATACGGCGCGTCGAATCCGAAGACGGCGGGGTTGCCCGTGTTGAGCTTGAGGATCGTGTGACCCTCGGACTCGAGCCGGTCGGCCTCGACGAGCGCCTGTCCGCGGATCTCATACAGGACGTTCTTGAGCTTGCTCGACTGGTCGAGGGGGCGAAGCGGACTCATCGGATCACTCTATCGCCGCGCTCGCGGCGCCACCGTCCGGGCCGTGAGGCCAATCGGATGCCGGTGGCACCGCCGGGCGATCAGTTCTTCTTGCCGGCCGCGCGACGCTGCGCGCGGTTCTGCGGGGCGGCCGCGGGCGCATCCGCGCCGTCGGTCTTCTGCCCGAAGGCTCCGCGCGGGGCCTCGGCAGCGGGGGGCTGCGCCGCCTGAGCTGCCTGGCGCACACGGGTGGTCTCGGCCTGCTGCACCTGACCGCGCTCGTTGCGCACCTCGACCTCGCCGGCGTCGTTGGCCGCGGAGTACTGCAGGCGCTGCCCGTCCGACGGCGTGGCCGACAAACCCTTCGCCTCCACCTGGGTGACCTGCTGCCCGTCGGCGGCCTTGCGCACCTCGACCTCGAGGTTGAAGAGGTAGCCGACGCACTCCTCCTTGATCTGCCCCATCATCGACTGGAACATCTGGTAGCCCTCGCGCTGATACTCGATGAGCGGGTCGCGCTGCGCCATCGCACGCAGGCCGATGCCGTCCTTGAGGTAGTCCATCTCGTAGAGGTGGTCGCGCCAGCGGCGATCCAGCACCTGCAGCACCACCCGCCGCTCCAGTTCGCGCATGGCTTCGGAGCCCAGGGTCTCTTCGCGGGACTCGTAGGCGATCCGCGCATCCGAGAGCACCTCGCGCTTGAGGCCCTCCGAGGTGATGCCGCCCTTGCGACCGGCGCCTTCGGCGACGACCTCGTCGATCGTCACGCCCACCGGATAGAGCGTCTTCAGCTCGGTCCACAGGGCATCGAAGTCCCAGCTCTCGTTGTGACCGGCGCCGGTGTGGTCGTCGATCACGGCACCCACGGCGTCTTCGATGAAGTGCTGCACGCGGTCGGCGATGTCGTCGCCGTGCAGGATGTGACGGCGGTCGGCGTAGATCGCCTCGCGCTGGCGGTTGAGCACGTCGTCGTACTTCAGCACGTTCTTGCGAACCTCGGCGTTGCGCGCCTCGACCTGGGACTGCGCGCTCTTGATCGCGCGCGAGACCATGCCGGACTCGATGGCGACGTCGTCGGGGAAGTTCGTGCGCGACAGGATCGCCTCGGCGGCCCCGGACTGGAACAGACGCATGAGCGTGTCGGTCAGCGACAGGTAGAAGCGGCTCTCGCCGGGGTCGCCCTGGCGCCCCGAGCGTCCGCGCAGCTGGTTGTCGATGCGGCGCGACTCGTGGCGCTCGGTTCCCAGCACGTAGAGACCGCCGGCCTCGCGCGCGGCCTGTCCCTCTTCGGCGACCCGCTCGCGCGTCGCCTCGTAGACCTCGTCCCACGCGGCCTCGTACTCGTCGGGGGTCTCGTGCGGGTCGAGCCCCTTCGCCTTCATCTCCTGCACCGCGAGGAACTCGGCGTTGCCGCCGAGCATGATGTCGGTACCACGACCGGCCATGTTGGTCGCGACGGTGACCGCGCCGGGACGCCCCGCCCGGGCGACGATCTCGGCCTCGCGAGCGTGGTTCTTCGCGTTCAGGACCTCGTGCTTGATGCCCTTCTTCGCCAGCAGGCGCGAGAGGTACTCGCTCTTCTCGACGCTGACGGTTCCGACGAGGACGGGCTGGCCGGCCTTGTGTCGCTCGGCGATGTCTTCGGCCACCTGCACGAACTTGGCCTCCTCGTTCTTGTACACGAGGTCGGACTGGTCCTTGCGGATCATCGGCTTGTTGGTGGGGATCGGCACCACACCGAGCTTGTAGGTCGACATGAACTCGGCGGCCTCGGTCTCGGCCGTACCGGTCATGCCGCCGAGCTTGTCGTAGAGGCGGAAGTAGTTCTGCAGCGTGACGGTCGCGAGGGTCTGGTTCTCGGCCTTGACCGGAACGCCCTCCTTCGCCTCGATCGCCTGGTGTATGCCCTCGTTGTAGCGACGCCCGACGAGGATGCGCCCGGTGTGCTCGTCGACGATCATCACCTCGTCGTTCATCACGACGTAGTCGCTGTCGCGCTTGAAGAGCGCCAGCGCCTTGATCGAGTTGTTGAGGAACGAGATGAGCGGCGTGTTCGCGGACTCGTAGAGGTTGTCGATGCCGAGGTAGTCCTCGACCTTCTCGATGCCCGGTTCGAGCACACCGACGGTGCGTTTCTTCTCGTCGACCTCGTAGTCCACACCGGACTCGAGGGTGCGGGCGATCTTCGCGAACTCCACGAACCAGCGGTTCGCCTCCCCCGACGACGGCCCCGAGATGATCAGCGGCGTGCGGGCCTCGTCGATGAGGATCGAGTCGACCTCGTCGACGATGGCGAAGAAGTGGTCGCGCTGGACCATGTCCTCCTTGCGCCATGCCATGTTGTCGCGCAGGTAGTCGAATCCGAATTCGTTGTTGGTGCCGTAGGTGATGTCGGCGGCGTACTGCTGGCGACGCACGTCGGGCGTCTGACCCGACACGATCGTGCCAGTGGTCATGCCGAGCGCACGGAAGACGCGGCCCATGATGTCGGACTGGTACGACGCGAGGAAGTCGTTGACGGTGACGATGTGCACGCCGCGGCCGGCGATCGCGTTGAGGTAGGCCGGCAGGGTCGCCACCAGGGTCTTGCCCTCACCGGTCTTCATCTCGGCGATGTTGCCGAGATGAAGCGCCGCGCCGCCCATGATCTGCACGTCGTAGGGGCGCTGGCCGAGCGTGCGCTTGGCTGCCTCGCGAACCGCCGCGAACGCCTCGGGCAGCAGCTGGTCGAGCGTCTCGCCCTTCTCGAACCGCTCGCGCAGCTCGGCCGTCTCGCCGCGCAGCTGCTCATCGGTGAGATGCGTGTAGTCCTCCTCGAGCGCGTTGACGGCCTTCACCGTCTGCTGGAGGCGCCGCAGGATGCGGCCTTCTCCGGCACGAAGCAGTTTCTCGAGGGCGTTTGCCACGGAATGTCTCCATCTCTCGGGCGGGCGACTCCCGCGCACGCCATCGGGCGCCCGGCGGGCATACCCGACCATGTTATCGGCCCGTGACCTTCGCGTGCGCTGGGTACTCCGATACTCGACATGCATATGCTCGACATGTACATACTCGGTATCCATCGAGCCGGTTCGCCCCGGAGGTGGGAGGACACATGTCCGTTCGTCAGAGCCTGCTCGCGATCCTCGATCAGGGCCCGTGCTACGGATATCAGCTGCGCACCGAGTTCGAGCGCCGCACCGGATCGACGTGGCCCCTGAACGTCGGCCAGATCTACAACACGCTGGACCGTCTCGAACGCGACGGCCTCGTGATCAAGGGCGACAGCGACGAGCACGGTCACGTCTACTGGTCGATCACGCGCGCCGGCTCGGCCGAGGTCGCCGCATGGCTCGGCTCCCCCGTCGATCGCGGACAGGGCACTCGGGACCAGCTGGCGATCAAGCTGGCCGTCGCGGCAACCCTCCCGGGGGTGGACGTCGGCGAGGTCATCCACGCGCAGCGACAAGCATCGCTCGCGCAGCTGCAGTCGCTCGAGCGCGCGAAGGAGTCCGCGGGCGACCCCGAGGGGCCGCAGGAGCTCGCCCGGTCGCTCGTGGTCGACTCGATGATCTTCGCCGCCGAAGCCGAGGTTCGGTGGCTCGACCACACCGAGCAGCGCCTGGCACGGCATCCGGAGCACGCCATGTCCCTCGAGGTCTCGGCCGAGCGGCCCAAGCGGGGTCGCCCCGCGAAGATCCGCGACGCTTCCAGAGGAGAATCCGCGCCAGGAGGACCAAAACGCGCGGATGCATCCTCTGCAGACGGGATCTCCTCTTCGGCGGCCGAGCTCGGCGTGGTGGCGCCCACCCATCCGGGCCGCCTACCCTGAACTGTGACCGAAACCGACGCTCCCGCCGCATCCGATGCCGCCGCCGAGACCGCCGCGCCGACCTTCTCCGACCTCGGCCTGAGCGATCCGGTGCTGAAGGCCCTCCGCGAGATCGGGTACGAGACGCCGTCGGCGATCCAGGCCGCGACCATCCCGACCCTGCTGTCCGGCCGCGACGTGGTCGGCATGGCGCAGACCGGAACCGGCAAGACCGCGGCGTTCGCCCTGCCGATCGTCGACCGCCTCGACCCCGCGCAGAAGAACCCGCAGGCGCTCGTGCTCGCACCGACCCGCGAGCTCGCGCTGCAGGTGTGCGAGGCGTTCGAGAAGTACGCCGGTCACCTCAAGGGCGTTCACGTGCTCCCGGTCTACGGCGGCCAGGGATACGGCGTGCAGCTGTCGGCGCTCCGGCGTGGCGTGCACATCGTCGTCGGAACGCCCGGCCGCATCATCGACCACCTCGAGAAGGGCACGCTCGACCTCTCGGAGCTGAGCTACCTCGTGCTCGACGAAGCCGACGAGATGCTCAAGATGGGCTTCGCCGAGGACGTCGAGACGATCCTCGCCGAGACGCCCGACACCAAGCAGGTCGCCCTCTTCTCGGCGACCATGCCCGCGGCGATCCGCCGCATGTCGAAGCAGTACCTGCACGATCCGGAAGAGATCACGGTCAAGACGAAGACCACGACCTCGGCCACGATCTCCCAGCGCTACCTGATCACGGCCTGGCAGCGGAAGATGGATGCGCTCACCCGCATCCTCGAGGTCGAGAACTTCGACGGCATGATCGTCTTCGGACGTACCCGCAGCATCACGGAGGAGATCGCCGAGAAGCTCCGCGCCCGCGGCTACTCCGCCGCCGCGATCAACGGCGACATCGCGCAGGCGCAGCGCGAGAAGACGGTCAATCAGCTGAAGTCGGGCAAGCTCGACATCCTCGTCGCGACCGATGTGGCCGCGCGCGGCCTCGACGTCGAGCGCATCTCGCACGTGGTCAACTACGACATCCCGACCGACACCGAGTCCTACGTCCACCGCATCGGCCGGACCGGGCGCGCGGGACGCACCGGCGACGCGATCTCGTTCGTCACGCCCAAGGAGCGCTGGCTCGTCCGCGCGATCGAGAAGGCGACCCGCCAGGAGCTCACCGAGATGAGCCTGCCGAGCGTCGACGAGGTCAATGAGACGCGCCTGTCGCGCTTCGACGACCGCATCACCGCGGCGCTCGCGGAGAGCGAGCGCGTGGACCGGTTCCGCGACATCGTCGCTCACTACGTGCGCCACCACGACGTGCCCGAGGTGGACGTCGCTGCGGCCCTCGCGATCGTCGCCCAGGGCGAGACACCGCTGCTGCTGGACCCCGACGTCGAGCCGGCGCGTCCGCCCCGTGACCGCGACGACCGACGCGACCGCAGCGACCGGCGCGAGAGCGACCGTAGCGACCGCGGCGACCGCCCGGAGCGGCGCGCGGGTCAGTATGCGATGTACCGCATCGAGGTGGGCAAGCGGCACCGGGTCGAGCCGCGCCAGATCGTCGGCGCGCTGGCGAACGAGGGTGGACTGCGACGCGACGACTTCGGACGCATCCAGATCCGTCCCGACTTCTCGCTGGTCGAGCTGCCCGCCGACATGTCGCGCGACACGCTCGACCGGCTGTCCGACACCCGCATCTCGGGGCGACTCATCGAGATCCGGCCGGACACCGGTGGCCCGGCGCGACGCCGCAGCGGTGGCGACGAGCGGCGCCCTCCCCGCGAGCGCGACGCGCGCGGCGACCGCAAGCCGCGTCGTCGCGACGGCTGACCGGGTCTCGACCGCGGCTCGGCGCCGGCGCGACGACGAGCGCTCTCAGCGAACCCGCATCGAGGGCATCCGTCGCGCTCGTAGGATCGAGTCATGGCCGGATTCTGGGGCAGACGCAAGCGCGAACGCGAAGAACTTCACGCCCAGGACGTCGACCTCGCGCGCGATGCGCAGCGGGCTCTGGTCGAGGTGGACGAGCGCATCCGCGTCACCACCGACGAGCTCGCCTTCGCCGTGGCGGAGCTGGGCGAAGGACCCACCGGTGATCTGCGAGACGCCCTCGACGCGGTGCGCACGCACCTCGCCGAAGCCTTCCACCTGCACCAGCTGAACCACGACGAGATCCCGGACACTCCGGAGGAGCTGCGCACGCGCAATGCGCGCATCGTGCAGCTGTGCGCGTGGGCCGACGAGCTGCTGGATGACCGCACCGACGCCCTCGCCGAACCGATCGAGCGCGCGCGGCGCGCCCCGGAGATCATCGCCGGCGTGCGACGGGATGCGGAGCGCCTGCGCACCCGGATCCCCCACGCCCGAGAGACGGTTTCGCGCCTCGCGGAGCGCTACAGCGCCGCCGCGCTCGGCCAGGTCGCCGACAACGCGGCCGAGGCCGATCAGCTGCTGCGCTTCGCCGAGCACAGCGCCGACGTCGCCGAGCGCCGGCGCGATGCGGGACAGCGCGAACAGGCCAATCTCGCCCTCGAGACGGCGACCGAGGCGGCCCGTCGGGCGGCGACGCTCGTCGATGCCGTCGAGACCTTCGAGATCGAGGCGCTGCGGGCCGAGTCGACGCTCGCCGCGATCGTGGAGGACTCCCGCGGCGACCTGGTCGCCGCGCGGTCCGCACCCCAGGTGCCGACGGTCGCCGAGGCGATGACCGCCCTGCAGTCCGCGCTGGCAGCCCTCCCCTCACCCGGCGCCAAGACCGACCCCTTCGGCGACCTGTCCCGGCTGCGTGAGGCGAACACCGGCCTCGACGCGGCCATCGCCGCCGCTGAGGAGCGGGCACGGCGCGTCATCCCCGACCTCGCCCACGTGCGTCACGCCATCGACGACGCGGACCGGCAGCTGCACGTGGCCCGCGACGTGATCGCGGGTCACCGCGGATGGATCGGAGCCGACGCACGAACCCGCCTCGCCGAGGCCGACCGGGTGCGGCAGGACCTGGACCGCCTCGTCGGCGGATCGGCCGCGACCGCGAGCGACATCGCGGAGGACGATCGCGAGCAGGCAATGGTCCTGTCCCGCCGCGCAGCGACCCTCGCCGGCGAATCGCTCCAGCTCGCCCAGCGCGACATCGACTCCTCCCGCCCGCCGGGCGGACCCGATCAGTGGAACGGCGGCTGGGGCGGACCTCAGCGGGGCGGCCGCGGTGGCGGCGATCTCATGGGCGGCATCCTCGGCGGCCTCGTCATCGGCGGCCTGCTCGACGGCATGTTCGACTGATCCTCAGCGCTCCATCACAAACGCAAACCCCCGGGTCGCAGGGCCCGGGGGTTTCCGTTCGTGCGCTCGGTCAGGACGCGACCGCCACGGGTGCTGCCTGCGTCGTCAGCGAGATGACACCGTAGTCCCAGCCCTTGCGGCGGTAGACCACGCTCGGGTGGTCCGTGCGCGCGTCGATGAACAGGAAGAAGTCGTGCCCGACGAGCTCCATGCGGTCGACCGCGTCTTCGACGGTCATCCACTCCGGCTCGAACTCCTTGGTGCGGATGACGACGGGGCTGTAGTCCTCCTCGTCGGTCGCGGCGCCGCCCACGGTCGGGATCTCACCGGTCGAGACGGCGTGGATGGCCTCCGCCGACGCCGGCTGCAGGTCGATGCCCTGCAGTGCGCCGCTTTCCTTGGCGAACTTCGCACCGCGTGGGTGGTTGCGCTGGTCGACCCGCTTGTCCTTGGCGCGACGCAGCTGCTCGCACAGCTTGTCGACCGCGAGATCCAGAGCCGCGAACTTGTCGCCGTCGGTCGCCTCGGCCCGCACGATCGGTCCCTTGCCGGTGACCGTGAGCTCGACCGTGTCGTCTTCCATCCGACCGTTGTGATACGCCCGGTGGGTGACCTTCACGTCGACGCGCTGCGCGCGTGTGGCGAGGTGCTCGATGCGGGTGGTCTTCTCTTCGACGATCGAGCGGAAGCGATCCGTCACGTTCACTCCCACGCCGACGATGCTGGTTTCCATCCCTGACCTCCTTGTTCCGGTCCGCCCGGTTCAAGGGCGGACCATCAGTCGCCTTGGTCCCCCCACCGTAGACCCCGGCGCGGGAAGTGTCACGCAGGAATTCCGGATGCGTCCGATTCGGATCCGCTGTGCGTCGTGCGGCGAGGCGTGGCCGCCACCGTGACCGCGCCGCGGACGGTCGCGCCGGCGACCCGCAGGGCCGTGATCGCCTCATCCAGCGTCGCGCCGGTGGTCACGACATCGTCGACGACGATCACGTCGCGGCCCGCGACGCGGTTCGCGTGGAAGGCACCGGAGACGTTGGCGGCGCGCGCGGCGACGTCGAGCCGGCGCTGATCGGCGGTCATCCGGGTGAGGCGGAGCGAACGCGACACCGGCAGCGACGCACGGCCCATGATGAGCTCGACGGGCCGGAAGCCCCTGCGGCGGAACGCGGCCCGAGACGACGGCACCGGCACGAACAGCGTGTCGGCGGGCGAATGCGCACGCACCCGCTCGATCGCACCGGTGGCGGCTGTCGCGAGCGGCCGGGCGAGCGCGGTGCGTCCGTCCTCCTTCAGGGTGCGGATGACGCGCGCGGCCACCCCCTCGAACAGCAGAGCGCTCCACACGGGCACGTCGGCGATCCGACGCGACACCGGGTCGCCCGTCAGCTCCTCACGACAGCCCGTGCAGAGGGAGACGTCCCACGCCCCGCACCCTGCGCAGGCGACCGGGAACACCAGCGCGAGCACATCGCCGAGTGCTTCGCGGAACATCTCGATCGGCACCGTGGACACCCGGTCATCGTGCCGCGCCTGCGTGGGGCCTGCCGCCCTCCCCGCCGGCCTGTGGACGCCGCTGCCGCGTGCGCCGGCCGGGGAGGAGAGGTCACGGCCCGGCGGGCGAACCCTGCTGCGTCGCGAGCACGAGGATCTCGGACGCGGTCTGCTCCCAGTTCGCACCGCGTCGCACGTACAGAAGGCCCTCGTCGGAGCGCAGGCGCACCGTCGCATCGGTGTTGGCGCCGGCGACCGAGACCGTTCCGGAGGGCGCCGCTCCGGACACGGCCGCTCCCCCGACCACCTGCTCCACGAGCGTGAGATCGGTGCCGGACCGGGTGACCGCGGCGACCGTGGTGTCATCGAGCCAGGCGAGCGAGAGGCCGGAACCGGTGATGGGACCGAGTTCGAACGGGTCCGTCAGCCGCAGCGGCGCCCCGTCGGCGTCGCGGACGATGCCGGCGACCCAGATGCCGGATCGCCCGTTCGAGGACACGATCGCGGCGAGGCGCGCACCGTCGCGCGAGACGGCGAACGCCGCCAGCTCCGCCGCCTCGGGGAACGCCTCTGAGATCTCCAGCGGCACGCCGTCTTCGCCGGTCGCCTGCAGCGCGCCGGGATTCTGCGCCGGCACGCTCCAGACGTACCCGCGCGGATCGATGGTCGGGTCCAGGAGACCCGCTCGCTCGTCGACGAGGAGGACCTCGCCGTCGGCGGTCACCCGCACCACCGCTCCTCCGGAGGTGCGGACCGCGGCCGCATCCCGGTCCGGGGCGACCTGCACCGCCGCCGCGTCGACCTGCGTCATGGCCGAGGACAGTCCCTCGATCGGGGTGAGTTCGTCTCCCGAGAGGAAGCCGAATCCTTCCGCAGTGAGCACGAGCGGGCTCGTGGCGACGCGTGTCGAGCGCACCGACACCGTGTCGGCGGACAGGGGGGTCGAATCCGCCGTGAGGCGCACGTCGGTCACTCCGGCGGAGGCGAGACTCGCCTGCAGCTGGGTGTAGATGCGGTCGACGCCGTCCTGCTCCAGGCCCAGGGCCGACGGCGAGAGGTCGATGTCGGCGACGCCGCCGCTGACGGGCACCGACGGCCGCGACAGCGTCACGCTCTCGGGGATCGCGCTGACGACCGCCTCGGCGAGCCACGGGCTGGGCGATCCCCCGACAAGGGCGTCGGAGATCCAGGTGGGGGCGTTGATGGTGGGGAACCAGCGCACGTCGGGCACGAGGTACGTCCAGCTCGGATCGAAATACATCAGCGAATACTCGCCGTACACGTTCGGGAACTGGTCCGTGCCGAGCACGATGCCGTCGGGCGCTTCCGTGATCCGCCACTCTCCGTCATCGCGCTGCGCGAGGCGGAAATCGAGCATCGTCACTCCGCTGCCACCGGTCTCGTACGCACCCGCGGCGCTCACGGTCGCGTCGGCCTCGACGGTGAGCGACACCTGATTGGTGGTCGGGTCGGCGTACGTGCGATCGCCGCGATCGTCGATCGTGACACCGGCGGTGGGATCCCACGCCTCGGCGAGACTGGTCGAGAGGAAGAGCCTCGCCGTCGCCCAGTTGTCGGCCGGACCCGTTCCCGCCTCGATGAACCCCCGCACGATGTCCTCGGGCGAGGCCCCCGGCTGAGGCCCTTCGGGAAGGTAGAAGAAGTCCGGCGTCGGCGGCTCCTCGCCGGGCTCGATGCCGGGATTGACCGGTCCGGTCATCGGAAGGCCGGAACACGCCGCGAGGGCGAAGAGCAGGAGCGCGGCCACGGCCGCCCCGAGGGATCGGGTCATGCGCGTCACGATCGCTCCCCCATCGCATCCGCGCCCGAGGCGATCGGCAGGTCGATCGGCTGCGTGAGGCCGAGGGCATCCATCGCCGGCGACTGGTCGTCACCGGCTTCCACGGGAATCGGCGACGAGGTGACGGTCTCACCGGGCAGCCGCGGCAGCGTGAGCACGAAGTGGGACCCCCGGCCCGGCTCGGACCACACCGCCAGCTCCCCGCCGTGCAGGCGCGCGTCTCCGAGAGCGATCGACAGCCCGAGCCCCGTGCCGCCGATGGTGCGGGTGCGCGACGGGTCGGCCCGCCAGAAGCGGTCGAACACCCGATCCACGTCTTCGGCGCGCATGCCGAGCCCGAAGTCCCGAACTCCCAGCGCGACGGCGTGCTGATCGCTGTCGACGGTGACCACGATGGGTCGCCCCTCTCCGTGTTCGATGGCGTTTCCGAGGAAGTTCCGCACGATCCGGCGCACCCGCCGCGGGTCCATGTCGACCGGGGAATATCCTCCCGGCGCGACCAGCCGCACATCGGATCCGTGCTGGTCGGCGAGCTGCTGCATCGAGGCGATCACGTCTTCGGCGAGGTGCGCCAGGCTCGTCGGCTCGAGTTCGAGCTGCACCGATCCGGCGTCGTAGCGGCTGATCTCCAGCAGGTCGGTCAGCAGGGTCTCGAAGCGCTGCACCTGCGCATTCAGCAGCTCGGCTGCCCGCGCGGTGACGGGATCGAACTCGTCCCGCTGGTCGTTGATCATGTCGGCGGCGAGGCGGATCGTCGTCAGCGGCGTGCGCAATTCGTGCGAGACGTCGGAGACGAAGCGCTGCTGCACGAGCGACAGGTCGGCGAGCTCCTTGATCTGCGACTCGATGCTGTCGGCCATGGCGTTGAAGGACCGCCCGAGCGTCGCCAGCTCGTCTTCGCCGTGCACGTCGAGCCGCACGTTCAGTTCGCCGGCCGCGAGCTTGGCACTGGTGTCGGCCGCCTCGGCGATCGGCGTGGTGACCGAGCGCAGCACGAACCAGGCGATCCCCCCGATCATCACGAGCAGGAACACGCCGACGATCCAGAGCGTCGCCTGCACGAACAGCAGGGTCTCGGATGCGGCGGCGAGGTCGTAGGCGAAGTAGAGCTCGTAGTAGCCGACGGCGGGCATCTCGAACTGCTGCCCGACGATGATGCCCGGAACCTCTCCTTCGGCGCCGGGAAGCCCCGCGTACTGCCACCACTGCAGGTCGGGGTCGGACTGCACCCGGTCGCGCAGGGCCGTGGAGATGATGTCCTCGTCGCGCAAGACGCCCGAGGTGAAGTCCTGCGGGGCGATCGAGGACGGCGGCCCCACGCGGAACACCGCGAACGAGTCGCTCTCCGACTGCTGTGTCAAGTCGTTCTGCACGCTGTCCATCAGGGTCGACAGCTGCGCGGGGCTCCCCTGCGGCTCGGCCGAGTCGAGGGTGCGCTGCACCTCCGACGTCGCGCGCCGCGCGTCTTCGAGCACCTGCTGCTGGCGGGACTCCAGGAGATCGGACTGGATGGCCAGGGCCATCCACACGCACGCGATCACGATCGCGAGCGCCGACAGGGCGAGGGTGAGCACGACCGTGCGGAAGCGCAGCGAGCGGCGCCACAGCACCGTGACGCGGTCGGGCCAGGACCGCCAGTCGACGATGGTGATGCGGCCCGTCGCCGGAGCCGTGCGCGCCGGGGGCACGCGGCCTACTCCAGGGCGCCGGCGCGGTAGCCGACGCCGCGCACCGTCGTGACGATCTTGGGGTTGTCGGGGTCGATCTCGACCTTCGCGCGCAGGCGCTGCACGTGCACGTTCACGAGGCGGGTGTCGGCCTTGTAGTGATATCCCCACACCTGCTCGAGCAGCATCTCGCGCGAGAACACCTGCTGGGGCTTGGAGGCGAGTGCGACCAGCAGCTCGAACTCCAGCGGGGTCAGCGGGATGGGCGTCTCGCCGCGTCGCACCTCGTGAGCGGCGACATCCACCGACAGATCGCCGATGCACATGATCTCCGCGCTCGGCTGCGAGGCCGGGCGGAGCCGCGTCTTGATGCGCGCGACGAGCTCCTTCGGGTTGAAGGGCTTGACCATGTAGTCGTCGGCACCGGACTCGAGGCCCTTGACCACGTCGGCGGTGTCGGTGCGCGCCGTGAGCATGATGATCGGGACCCCGGATTCGGCGCGCACGCGCGTGCAGACCTCGATGCCGTCCATGCCGGGGAGCATGAGATCGAGGAGTACGAGATCGGGACGCTCGGCGCGCCACGTCTCGACGGCCTGGGCGCCGTCTGCGCAGAAGACCGTGTCGAAGCCTTCCGTGCGCAGCACGATGCCGATCATCTCGGCCAGGGCCGTGTCGTCGTCGACCACCAGGATGCGGGAACTCATCGCGCGTTCGTCCTTTGCTCACCGTGGGGGCGATGCCGGGTCGGCGCTCCCCCGAGCGCTCCCGCCAGAGTAGTCGAGATGAGCCGTGCATTCGCCGAGCGGCGTGCCGTGAACAGCACGGGTCGCCCGCCGGACCCGTGTGACACGATGGGAGGAGCGTCTCTCAAGGAGGACCGTGACCTCGTATCCCCAGTGGACGCCCGCATCGCGTCCGGGCATCATCCCGCTGCATCCGCTCACGTTCGGCACCATCCTGGGTCGCTCGTTCGCGGCCCTGCGCCACAATCCCAAGGTGCTGCTCGGCTTCGGCCTGGTCGTGCAGACCGTCGCCTACCTGCTGGTGCTCCTGGGCGTCGGCGGGGTCGCCGTGCTCACCTTCTCGCGGCTGGACAACGTGCCGGCGTCGAGCGATGCCTTCGAGGCCATCTTCATCGGCTCGACCGCGATCACGGCGATCGTCGGGTTCGTGCTGGGGCTCGCCGCTGCGGCGCTCGGCGTGATCGTGCAGGCGGTCGTGGTGAGCGAGGTGGCCCACGGCGCCCTCGCCGAGAAGCTGTCGCTGGGGATGCTGTGGCGCCGCGTCAAGCCCGTGATCTGGCGCGTGATCGGCTACTCGTTCCTGCTCACCCTCGCCGTCTCGGTGCTGATCGCCGTGGTCGTCGGCGTGCTCGTGCTGATCGGCTTCGCCGCCCTTCCGATCGCGATCGCCCTCGGCGTGCTCGTCGTCCTCGGCGCGATTCCGCTCGCGCTGTGGCTGAGCGTGAAGCTGCTGCTGGTGCCGTCGGCGATCATCCTCGAGAACGCCGGCATCGGTGCCGCGCTCGCACGCTCGTGGCGGCTGACCCGTGGCCGGTTCTGGCCGGCACTCGGGGTCATCGTGCTCATCTCCTTCACTTTCGGCGCGATCGCCCAGGTGGTGAGCCTGCCGTTCTCGTTCCTCGGCACCGGGCTGAGCACCCTCTTCGCCCCCACGGGCGACCCCGGCGTGTCCACGATCGTGACGATCATCGTGACCTCGATCGCGGCGCAGATCCTGACCTTGATCGTGCAGGCGGTGGCGGTCGTGGTGCAGTCCACGTCGGCGGCGATCATCTACATCGACTGCCGGATGCGGCACGAGGCCCTCGACCTCGATCTGCTCGCCTACGTCGACAAGCGCGACGCCGGGGAGCAGGATCTGCCCGACCCGTACCGGATCGGGATCGGACGCGAGGCCCCACCCCGCCCGGCATGGATTGCGCCGCAGCCGTATGCACCGCCCGCCTACGCACCGCCGGCGTACGCACCGGTGGCCGACGCACGGCCGCCGTACGCCGCACCGGCGACGCCCGCACAGGCGGGGCCCCCGCCGCAGGGCGCCCCCGCGGCGCATCCGTCCCAGCAGCCGTACGGCCAGCCCGCCCCGGGCGTCGCACCGCCTCCGCCCTACGTCCCCCCGGCCGCGCCGGCTCCCGCCGACGCCGCCGGCGATGCGCCCAACCCGGGCGCGCCGGGACAGGACCCTGCGGCCGACGACGATGACGGCGCCGCCTCCGGCCCCCGCCCGTCGTGATCCACGCCGCCGGCTCCCTCGCGCAGGCCCTCACGGCGGCAGTTCCGCCGTTGACGCCCGACGACGATGAGGCGCGCCGCTGGGCGGAACAGGAGCTGACGAATCCCGTCTACGCCGAGGCGCAGCCGACGCCGTTCGATCTGTTCGCCCGCGCGGTCGCGGAGTTCCTCGGCGACCTGCTGAACCCGGAGCTTCCGGCGGGTCTCGAATCGGTCTTCGCGATCGTCGCCGTCGCGGTGGTCGTCGTGCTGATCATCGTGGCGTTCGTGATCTGGGGCGTGCCCCGCGCGACTCCCCGCGGCACGCCCGCCTCTGCCGTGCTCTTCGGCGAGGCCGACAGCCGCACGGCCCGCCGGCTGCGCACCGACGCCGAGGAGGCGGCGGCGCGCGGCGCGTGGGACGACGCCGTGGTGCTGCGCTTCCGCGCCCTGGCACGGAGTCTGACCGAACGGGGCGTCGTGGATGCTCCGCCCGGCGCCACGGTGCACGCCTTTGCGCGGGAGGCCGCCGTGGCGTTCCCCGGCTTCGCCGCCGCGCTCGAGACCGCAGCCGACGGGTTCGACGACGTGCGGTATCTGCGCCGGCCCGGTACGGCGGAGCTGTACGCGAGCGTGACCCGCCTCGACGACGAGATCGCCGCATCCCGCCCCGCCGTGCTTCCGGGGGTGCCCGCGTGAGCGCACCCGCAGCGACGAACCGACGCGCATCGGTGAGCTCGTCCTCACCTCCCCGCAGGCGCCGCGCCGCGATCACGTGGGTCGCGATCGCCGCCGGTTTCATCGTCGTCGGGATCGTCGGCTCGCTGCTCGCCGGCATCGGCGAGCGCGCCGCCCGCGGATCGCTCGACCCCGAATCAGCAGGCCCCGGCGGAACCCGCGCGCTGGCCGAGGTGCTGAGGGACAACGGTGTCGAGGTGGTGGTGGAGCGCTCATGGCGGAACGCCCGGGATCTGCTCGAGGAACAGGATGCGACCCTGTTCCTGCCCGACGCCCCGAACCTCTCCGACGAGGCCGTCGAGTCCCTCGTCGAGACCGCAACCGCCACCGTCTTCGGCGACCCCGCATCGCGGGTGCTGCGCGCGTACTTCGACGGCGCCGTGCCCACCGGCTTCGCCACCGAGACGCTGGCTCCGGCGTGCGCGCTGCCGACGCCCGCGCGGGCCGGAGACGCGACCATCGGCGGATTGTTCAGCGCCGGTGGCGCGCAGGCGACGTGCTATCCCGACGGAGAGGCATATGGCCTGCTCGGCAGCGGCTCGGTCACGGCCATCGACGCCGACGGCGTCTTCACCAACGACGCCCTGGCTGACGAGGGCAACGCGGCGCTCGCGATCGGGCTGCTCGGCGCGCACGAGCGCGTCGTCTGGTACGTCGCGTCGGCCGGCGACACCGACCTGCCGGTCACCGACCCGACGCTCGGCGAACTGACCCCGCCGTGGGTCACCCCCGCGATCACCCTGCTCGTGCTTGCCGGCCTGGTCGCGGGCATCTCCCGCGGGCGCCGGTTCGGACCCCTCGTGGCCGAGCGCCTTCCGGTCACCGTGCGGGCCGGCGAGACCGACGAGGGCCGCGGGCGGCTGTATGCGGCCGCCCACGACGCCCCGCACGCGGCGGCGCAGCTGCGCCGAGGCGCCGTCCGCCGCCTCGCCGGCATGGTCGGCCTCGGCCCCGGGGACCCCGCCGATCGCGTCGCCGATGCCGTCGCCGACCTGCTCGGTGCCGACCGTCGCGCCGTGCGCGGCATCCTGATCCACGACGTTCCGCGCACGGACGGGCAGCTCGTCGAGCTCTCCGACCGCCTGCGCGGCCTCGAATCCGCCGTGCGCGCACGGCTGCACACCCCTGGCGAAAGGACCCGCACGTGACCGACGAGACCCCCCGCGACGACGACCTGCGCGCGGCGATGAACCGCGTGCGCCTCGAGGTCGGCAAGGCCGTGATCGGTCAGGACGGCGTCGTGACCGGCCTGCTCATCGCACTGCTCGGCCGTGGGCACGTCCTTCTCGAGGGGGTGCCGGGCGTCGCCAAGACGCTGCTCGTGCGCGCCTTCAGCCGCGCACTCGGACTGGACACCAAGCGCATCCAGTTCACCCCCGACCTCATGCCCGGAGACGTCTCCGGGTCGCTCGTCTACGATGCGCGCACCGGCGAGTTCGAGTTCCGGGAGGGCCCGGTCTTCACCCACATCGTGCTCGCCGACGAGATCAACCGCACGCCGCCCAAGACGCAGTCGGCCCTGCTGGAGGCCATGGAGGAGCGTCAGGTCTCCACCGACGGTGTCTCGCGCGCCCTGCCCGACCCGTTCCTCGTCGCCGCGACGCAGAACCCCGTCGAGCACGAGGGCACCTACACCCTGCCGGAGGCGCAGCTCGACCGGTTCCTGCTCAAGCTCATCGTCGACCTGCCGCAGCGCGACGCCGAAGTGGCCGTGCTGCGCCGTCACGCCGAGGGCTTCTCTCCGCGCGACCTCGACGCCGCGGGTCTCGCACCGGTGGTCACCGTGGACGAGATCCACGCCGCCCAGCGGGCGGCTGCCGCGGTGTCCGTCGCCGACGACGTGCTCGGCTACGTGGTCGATCTCGCGCAGGCCACGCGGCGCAGTCCGTCGGTGCAGCTGGGCGTCAGTCCCCGCGCGACGACCGCGCTCCTGGCGGCCGCGAAGGTATGGGCCTGGCTCGGCGGCTATCCCGCCATCACGCCCGACCACGTGCAGACGATGCTCGTGCCGACGTGGCGGCACCGCATCCGTCTGCGCCCCGACGCGGAGCTCGAGGGGGTCTCGGTCGACTCGGTGCTGGCCTCGGTCGTGCAGCAGACCCGCGTTCCGGTCTGACCGTGTTCGTCACCTGGCGCCTGTCGCTGCTGGTCGCCGTCGGCGTCGTGCCGGTCGTGGCGGCGTCGGCTCTGGGCGGCGTCGACGCGTGGGTCGCGGCGGCGCTGTGGGTCATGCTGTGCGCGCTTCTCGCGGTGGTGGATGTGGCCGCCGCCACCTCTCCGCGGGTGCTGCGCGTCTCCCGCGACGCACCGGCGAAGACCCTGCTCGGTGCGCAGACGTCGGTGCGGCTGCGGATCGCCAACACCGGCTCCCGCCGCATCCGCGGACGGCTGCGCGATGCGTGGCAGCCGACGGCGGGCGCTCCGGCCGAGCGTCTGCCGCTGGAGATCCCGCCCGGTGAGCGGCGTGACCTCGTGGTGCCGCTTCTCCCCCGCCGGCGCGGCACGCTCGCGAGCGAGATGGTGGTGGTGCGCTCGCACGGGCCGCTCGGACTCGCCGGACGCCAGCACGCGATCCCGTCGCGGGGCGAGGTTCGCGTGCTGCCGCCGTTCACCTCTCGGCGCCACCTGCCGTCGCGGCTGGCCCGTCTGCGCGAGCTCGACGGCAACACCAGCATCCAGGTGCGGGGGCAGGGCACCGAGTTCGACTCGCTGCGGGAGTACGTGCGCGGCGATGACGTGCGCTCGATCGACTGGCGGGCGACCGCGCGTGCCGGCACGACGATGCTCCGCACGTGGCGGCCGGAGCGCGATCGGCACGTCGTCATCGTCATCGATACCGGTCGCACGGCAGCGGCGCGTGTCGGCGACGGCACCCGGCTGGACGCCGCGATGGAGGCGTCGCTCCTGCTCGCGGCGCTCGCGGCCCGGGCGGGCGACCACGTGCACCTGGTGATGTTCGACCGCGTCACCCGCGCACGCGTGACCGGCGTCGACGGCCCGGGGCTGCTGGCGACGATGGTCGAGGCGATGGCGGGCGTCGAGGCGCAGCTGATCGACACGGACTGGGACGCCGCGCATGCTCAGGTGCGAGCCCTCACCAATCGCCCGGCGCTGGTCGTCCTGCTCACCGCGCAGGACGACGTCGACAGCGCGCGGGCGTTCCTCGGCTCGCTGCCCGCACTGACGGCACGCACCCGGGTGGTCGTCGGCACGGTCACCGACAGCGCCGGGAACCGACCGGATCGAGAGGACGTCGTCGACGTCTACCGGGCCGCGGCGCGGGAACGCGGCGCCTTCGAGGCGTCGCGTGTCGCGGAGGCCATCGCCCGTGCCGGGGGCGATGCGATCGCCGACACCCCGGAGGGGCTGCCGCCGCGGATCGCCGACCGCTACCTCGCGCTGAAGGCCGCCGGCCGACTGTAGGCGCCGGACCCGCACACCAGCAGAGCCCGCACACCAGCAGGGCCCGCCGCCGCGCGAAGCGGTGACGGGCCCTGGAATCACTCGGGTGTCAGACGAGGTCGAACCGGTCGAGTTCGGTGACCTTGCCCCAGGCGGCGACGAAGTCGCGCACGAACTTCTCGTTCGCGTCGTCGCTCGCGTACACCTCGGCGACCGCGCGCAGCTCGGAGTTCGAGCCGAACAGCAGGTCGGCGCGGGTGCCGACGCCGACGGGTGCGCCGGAGCCGTCCTTGGTGCCCATGAACGCGTGGCCGCCCTTGTCCAGCGGCTTCCAGGTCGTGCCGAGGTCGAGCAGGTTCACGAAGAAGTCGTTCGACAGCACGCCCTTGCGGGTGGTGAGCACGCCGTGATCCGAGCCGTCCCAGTTCGCACCCAGCGCACGCATCCCGCCGACGAGCACCGTCATCCCCGGTGCCGACAGGGTCAGCAGGTTCGCCTTGTCGATGAGGTGGTACTCACCGGGCATGGTCGCCTTCGGGCCGTAGTAGTTGCGGAACCCATCGGCGGCCGGCTCGAGGAACTCGAACGACACCGCATCCGTCTGCTCCTCACTGGCGTCGGTGCGGCCCGGGTGGAACGGCACCTCCGCGTCGACGCCGCCGTCACGCGCCGCCTTCTCGACCGCGGCATTGCCCGCGAGCACGATGAGGTCGGCCAGCGAGACCTTCTTGCCGTCGGTGCGGCCGTCCTCGAACGAGGCCTTGACCCCCTCGAGCACGCTCAGCACCTTCTGCAGCTGGGCGGGGTTGTTGACCTCCCAGTCCTTCTGCGGGGCCAGGCGGATGCGCGCGCCGTTGACACCACCGCGCTTGTCGCTGCCGCGGAAGCTCGATGCGGCGGCCCACGTGGTGCCGACGAGTTCGGCGACGGTGAGCCCGGCATCCATGATCTGAGCCTTGAGGGCCCGCGCGTCGTCGGCGTCGATCAGCTCGTGATCGACGGCCGGAACAGGGTCCTGCCAGATGAGGTCCTCGGCGGGCACCTCGGAGCCGAGGTAGCGCACCTTCGGTCCCATGTCGCGGTGGGTCAGCTTGAACCACGCCCGCGCGAACGCGTCGGCGAAGGCCTTCGGGTCATCCTTGAAGCGACGCGAGATCCGGTCGTACTCGGGGTCGGTGCGCAGCGCGAGGTCGCTCGTGAGCATGCGGGGCTCGCGGCGCCCGTCGGAGTGAGCCAGCGGCACCATGTCGGCTCCGCCGCCGTCCACCGGACGCCACTGGTGGCCGCCTCCGGGGCTCGTCATGAGCTCCCACTCGTACGCGTACAGGATGTGGAAGAACTCGTTGTCCCAGCGGGTCGGGTGGTAGGTCCAGGTGACCTCGAGCCCGGAGGTGATGGTGTCATCGCCCTTGCCGGTGCCGAAGTTGTTCTTCCAGCCCAGCCCCTGCTGCTCGAGGCCGGCCGCCTCGGGGTTGTCCTCGATGTTGGTGTCGGGCGCCGCGCCGTGGGTCTTGCCGAAGGTGTGCCCGCCGGCGATGAGCGCGACGGTCTCCTCGTCGTTCATCGCCATGCGACCGAAGGTCTCGCGGATGTCGCGCGCCGAGGCCATCGGGTCGGGGTTGCCGTTCGGGCCCTCGGGGTTGACGTAGATGAGGCCCATCTGCACGGCGGCGAGGGGCTTCTCCAGGTCGCGGTCACCGCTGTAGCGCTCGTCGCCGAGCCACGTGGTCTCGGGGCCCCAGTACACGTCGGCGTCGGGCTCCCACACGTCGGCACGGCCGCCGGCGAAGCCGAAGGTCTCGAAGCCCATGTCTTCGAGGGCGACGTTTCCGGCGAGGATCATGAGGTCGGCCCACGACAGGTTCTGGCCGTACTTCTTCTTCACCGGCCACAGCAGGCGGCGTGCCTTGTCGAGCGAGACGTTGTCGGGCCAGCTGTTCAGCGGCGCGAAGCGCTGCTGGCCGGCTCCGCCGCCTCCGCGACCGTCCGTGATGCGGTAGGTGCCGGCGCTGTGCCAGGCCATGCGGATCATGAGGGGTCCGTAGTGACCGAAGTCGGCGGGCCACCAATCCTGCGAGGTGGTCATCACCTCGGCGATGTCGGCCTTCACTGCGGCGAGGTCGAGGCTCTCGAAGGCGGCCTTGTAGTCGAAGTCCTCGCCCAGCGGGTTGGCAACGGCCGGGTTCTTCGCGAGCACCTTGAGGTTGAGCTGGTTGGGCCACCACACGCGGTTCGCGTCGCCCGTGGTCGGATGCGGCTGGTCGCCGTGGAGGACGGGGCACGTACCCGCGGCGGCGTCGTTCGGGCTCGGTCGGGTCTCGCCGTCGGCGCGCTCGCTCTCGGGGGTGTCGATGTCGGTGACCGACTGGTCGATCTCGGTGTCGGAGCCGATGCCGGCGGGGTTCTCGTCAGCGTTCGTCATGGGGTTCCTTCCTGGGGACGAGGGTGGACGGAGAGGGGAAGTCTTCGTTGGTCATGCGGCTGCGGCGGAGCACGGGGCGCACACACCCCAGAACGTGACTTCGGCGGTGTGCACCGCGAAGCCCCGCGTGTCGGACGGGTGCAGGCACGGCGCTGCGCCGGTCACGCAGTCGACGTCTTCGACGCGTCCGCACTGGGAGCAGACGAGATGGTGATGGTTGTCACCGACGCGCAGTTCGTAGAGCCCGGCGTGGCCCGCCGGCTCGATCCGACGCGCGATGCCCGCCTCGACGAAGTCGCCGAGAGCGTTGTAGACGGACTGCTTGCTCGTACCGGGGAGACTCTCGCGCACGCGATCGAAGAGCGGTTCAGCCGCGATGTGCGCGGCGCCGTGGAGGGCGGAGAACACGGCGCGCCGCGTGTCGGTCACCCGCAGCCCGGCACCGCGCAGGGACGCGTCGACGTCGTGCGCATCCGGGTTGGTCATACCGCCCACCTTACCGTTCTTTTGACATATTCAAAACAACGAGCGGCTGTCGCGCAGGTGGCGCGCTCTGGTCGGCGCCGGGGCCTGCCAGTACCCTGAGCGCATCGGAAAGGAGGCGCGCGATGAGCAACGATCCGCGTCCTGAGAAATCCATCCCACCCACCGACCTCGAACACACCCCGCCGCCGGGCGGACCGACCCTCGGCGCCAAGCTCGCCGCGGAAGGGTTCGGAACCTTCCTGCTCGTCTTCGGACTCATCGGAACAGCGCTGTTCGCGAACCACTTCGCCGATGCCGAGCGCGTCTTCGCCCCCGGGATCGTCTATATCGCCGCCTCGTTCGCCGTCGGACTCGCGGTGATCATCGGCGCCTACGCGTTCGGTCCGATCTCGGGCGGGCACTTCAACCCCGCCGTCACCCTGGGCCTGGCCGCCGCCGGCAGGTTCCCGTGGCGCGGCACACTCGCCTACATCGGCGCTCAGATCGTCGGCGGCCTCGTCGCCACCACCGTGCTGGTGCTCATCGGCCTCTTCGGCCCGGCGGGCTGGCTGCCCGCCGCGCAGGACAGCGGATTCGCCAGCAACGGATGGGATGCGCTCTCGCCCGGTGGGTTCGGCATGCCGGCGGCGATCATCATCGAGATCATCCTCACGGGGCTGTTCCTGCTCGTGATCCTCGGTGTCACGCACCCCACCCGCGGCACGACATTCGCGGGCCTCGCGATCGGGCTGTCGCTCACCCTCATCCACTTGGTGAGCATCCCCGTGGACAACACCTCGGTCAACCCGGCGCGGTCCCTGGCGACGGCGGTGTACGGCGGCGGCGAGGCGCTCGTGCAGCTGTGGGTGTTCCTTCTGTTCCCCGTGGTGGGTGCCGTGCTCGCCGGCTTCGCCTATCGCGCGCTCTTCGACAGCGAGGTCGGCGGCTCCTAGCCCGCGTAGAGGGTGGGCGTGCCGGCCTCGTACTCGGTGAGGTCACCGGTCTCCCCGGCACGGCGGGCCCGCCCTCCCACGACGACCATGTAGAACACGAAGGCGCCGAGCGCGAGCGCTCCGATGCCGATCTTGACCGGCCACGGCCAGGGCTGCGCGGTGACGAAGCCCTCGATGAGACCGGCGACGGCGAGCGCCAGAACGAGCCCGAGCGCGACGGTCGCCAGCGAGCGCCCCGCCTCGGCGAGCGCCTGCCCACGGGAACGCCGTCCGGGCGCGACCCAGGCCCAGAAGATGTGCAGCCCGGCCGCCCCCGCGACGAAGATGCAGGTCAGCTCCAGCAGGCCGTGCGGGAGGATGTAGAGCACGAACACGTCACCACGGCCGAAAGCGAACATGATCGCGGCGGCCGTGCCCACGCCCACCGCGTTCTGCACGAGCACCATGATCGGCCAGATGCCGGTGATGCCGAACATCACGCACTGCGCGGCGATCCACGCGTTGTTGGTCCAGACGGTGCCGGCGAAGACCGCCGCGGGATTCTCGGAGTAGTACTCGGCGAAGTCGTTCTCGGCGTACTGCTCCAGCGCCGCCTGAGGTCCGAGACTCGCGACGAGCGCCGGGTCGGCGGCGACCCATGCCGCCACGATCGCGCCCACGGCGACGAAGGCGACCGCGATGACCAGCGTCGTCCATCGCAGCCGGTGGAGCGCCGCCGGCAGCTGCAGGGCGAAGAAGCGCGGGATCTGCCGCAGCACGTTCTCGGGAGCACCGGTCAGGCGCAGACGCGCCCGGGAGAGCATCGTCGAGACGTGGTCGCCGTGCGGGGTGCGACCGGCCGAGGTCTTGATGTCGGCGAGGTCCGCGCTCGCCGACCGGTATCGCGTGACGAGCTCGTCCACCTCGTCGCCGGTGGGCCGGCGCGTGCGGCTGAGCGCATCCAGACGGTCCCATTCCTCGCGCCGGGCGGCAGTCAGGGCGTCGAGGTCCACCTGGTTAACTGTACCCATGAGCACGCCGGCGCCGACCGTGGTCGAGATCCACCAGGACGAGGTGCTCACCGGTGAGGCCGTCGCTCTCGACGTGCAGCCGGTCGGCTTCTTCCTGCGGGCCCTCAGCGCCCTGATCGACGTGCTCGTCGGCATCGCGGTGCTCCTGCTGTTCGTGGCGATCGTCGGATGGCTCGGGAGCCTCGGGATGCTCGACACCGACGTGCTCCCCATCGTGACGATCGTCGTCGCCGTGCTGGTGATGGTTGTCATCCCGACCACGGTCGAGACGGCCACGCGGGGTCGCAGTCTCGGCCGACTCGCCGTCGGCGCGCGGGTCGTGCGCATCGACGGCGGCGCATCCGGATTCCGGCAGGCCTTCATCCGCGCCCTCACCGGAGTGCTGGAGATCTGGCTCACCCTCGGTGCGCTCGCCGCCGTCGTCGGCGCGTTCACCCCGCGCTCCCAGCGCCTGGGCGACCTGCTGGCCGGCACCTATGCGGAGCGCACGCGCACGCCGGCGCTGCCTGCGCCCGCACCGGGTGTGCCATCCTCGCTCCTGTCGTGGGCCGAGACCGCCGACGTGGCGCACCTCCCGGCCGGCCTCTCCCGGCGCATGGCGCAGTTCGTGCGGCAGGCCGATCACATGATGCCGGGCGCGCGCAGCCGCGTCGCCCTGTCACTCGCCGAGGAGGCCGCCTCGCACGTCTCCCCCGTGCCGCATGCCGACCCGGAGACGTTCGTGCGCGCCGTCGTCGCCGTCCGCCGCGACCGCGAGCTGCGCGCGCTGGAGCTGCAGTCGCAGCGCGTGGCCCGCCTCACCCGCGGCCTCGGCGCCTGACGGCTCCGGCGCCCGCCCCCGCGTCCCGGCCCCCGGGCCCCGGGCCCCATCCGTCCGTCCCCCATCCGCCCCTCCCCCATGTCCCACTTTCTGCGCTCATTCGGCGCCAGACCATCAGAAACTGGGACACGCTCCGGGCCGCACCGCATCCATGTCCCACTATCTGTGCTCATTCGGCGTCAAACCGACAGGAAGTGGGACATGCAGCGGAAGCGGCGTAGAGGCCGGGGCCGCGTGCACGGCAGCGGCGCGCACCCGGCGTGGGCCCGGCCCGCGGGAAACACCCTGGCCGCGCGCACCACGGCAACGGCACCCGCGCGGGCTCGGCCTGCGGCACCACCCCGGGGGGTGGGTCAGTAGCGGTAGTGGCCCAGCTTGTAGGGGCCCTCGACCGGGACCCCGAGGTAGGCGGCCTGCGCCTCGGTCAGCTCGGTGAGCTCGACACCGAGTGCGTCGAGGTGCAGGCGGGCGACCTTCTCATCGAGCACCTTCGGCAGCACGTAGACGCCGAGGGGGTACTGCTCCGGGCGCAGGTAGAGCTCGATCTGCGCGAGAACCTGGTTGGTGAACGAGGCGCTCATGACGAACGAGGGATGCCCGGTGGCATTGCCGAGGTTCAGCAGGCGCCCTTCGCTCAGCACCAGCACGCTGCGGCCGTTCGGCAGACGCCACTCGTGCACCTGCGGCTTGATCTCGACCTTCTCGACGCCCTCGAGAGCCTCGAGCCCGGCCATGTCGATCTCGTTGTCGAAGTGACCGACGTTGCCGACGACGGCGAGGTGCTTGAGGCCGAGGAGGTGCTCCGCCGTCACGACGTCGCGGTTGCCGGTGCCGGTGATCACGATGTCGACGTCGCCGAGGACGGTGTCCAGGCGCGCGACCTGGTACCCGTCCATGGCGGCCTGGAGCGCGCAGATGGGGTCGACCTCGCCGATGATGACGCGGGCGCCCTGACCACGGAGGGCCTCGGCGGCGCCCTTGCCGACGTCGCCGTAACCGGCGACGAACGCGACCTTGCCGCCCATGAGCACATCCGTCGCCCGGTTGATGCCGTCGGGCAGCGAGTGGCGGATGCCGTAGACGTTGTCGAACTTCGACTTCGTGACGGAGTCGTTGACGTTGATCGCGGGGAACAGCAGACGATCGGATGCGGCCAGCTCGTAGAGACGGTGCACCCCGGTGGTCGTCTCCTCGGTCACGCCGAGGATTCCGTCGGCCATACGCGTGAAGCGCTGCGGGTCGCGGGCGAGGCTGCGACGAAGCGTCTCGAGCACGACGCGGTACTCCTCGGAGTCGCCCGCGACGGCGTCGGGCACCGCACCCGCCTTCTCGAATTCGACGCCCTTGTGCACGAGCAGGGTCGCGTCGCCACCGTCGTCGAGGATGAGGTTCGGGCCGTCGAAGCCCTCCGCCGACCAGTCGAAGATGCGGTCGGCGAGGTCCCAGTACTCCGCCAGCGTCTCGCCCTTCCAGGCGAACACCGGAACCCCGCGCGGCTCGTCGACCGTGCCGTCGGGGCCGACGACGACGGCGGCGGCGGCTTCGTCCTGGGTGGAGAAGATGTTGCAGCTGGCCCACCGCACCTGCGCACCCAGCGCGACGAGCGTCTCGATGAGCACCCCGGTCTGCACCGTCATGTGCAGGGAGCCGGCGATGCGCGCACCCTTCAACGGCTGCGACGCGCCGAACTCGTCGCGAAGGGCCATCAGGCCCGGCATCTCGTTCTCCGCCAGCCGCAGCTGGTGGCGACCGGCGTCGGCGAGCGAGAGGTCGCGGACGGCGTGATCGGGAACGGTGCGGGTCGGCGCGGCGGTGTCGGAGGACATGCCTTCCATCATCCCACGTCGCCTGCGGGCACATGCCGACGCGGACCGGCGGTCAGGTCACACCTGCAGGGTCTCGTGGCGGATGACGACCCACCCGCGCGGCACGGACAGCCGATCGGTGTGGGCGGCGCACAGATCGTGCGCGTGCGGATCGTTCGCGCGACCCAGGGGTCCCAGGGCGGCCATCTGGTCGCCGTAGTCGTAGGTCAGGGTCGACACCGCCTCGCGGGCGCATCCCACTTTGGAGCAGAGTCTGTCGCGCATCGGTCTCACCCTAGTGAGCGGTTCCGACAGCATCCGGATGCCGCGCCGCGCACCTAGGATGGGGCCATGGCGTGGAGACGTGCGAAGCCCTCGGCGACACCGGCCCGCCGGCCCGCCCGCCACGGCCGCCACGGGCGCGTGGGCCGCAGCCCGATCGTGCGCCCGCCGCTGCCTCCCATCGACACCCGCATCGAGCGTTTCGACCTCGCCGTCGGTGCGGCGGCGGAATTCCTGCGCTCGGCGTGGGACGACCTGCGCGACGTGAGCTTCGAGATCGGCGACATGCCCGGGGAGACCGGTGATCGCGGCATTCCGCGGTGGACGGTGGACACCACCCGCAAGCGCATCATCGTGTGGCGACTGCCCATCGAGCGGCTGAGCCACCTGCACCGCGACGACGACCTGCACCGGCGCATGATGATCGAGAGCTGCGTGTTCCGCGCGGCCGCGGAGTATCTCGACATGGATCCGTGGGATCTCGGCCCCGAGCGGTTCCGCTACTTCTGAGCCTCCGCCTGCGGGCTCACGGGTAGACGGTGATCGCGTCGGAGGCCGCTTCGGACGGCCACACCGGGTAACCGGCGAGCGCGCCGTCGCCGCTGAAAGACAGGCCGGCGTGGATGCCGTCGCCGCCGTCGTCGATGCTGTAGACCATGCGCGCGGTCAGCCGGAGCGTGGTCGACGTGCGCGCGGCGACGACGACCTCCTGCTCGTCCGAGCCGTCGATCGCGGCGATCGCGACGGTCATCTCCGTGTCGGTGACGTTCGCGAGGGTGAGCTGCGGCTCGGGACCCGCCGGCGTGGCGAACGTGCTCGGCGTGCCGAGTTCGGGCGCCGGCATGTACCACGCGAAGTCGGCCGCCTCACCCGATCCCGTCGCCTGCCACACCGAGGCGAGCAGCTCGACCTCACCGGTCACCTCGACGGTGTACTGACCGACCTCGAGGCCGCCCAGTTCCGCCTCGGTCGGGATGCCCGCCGTCAGCTCGATGGTGCGCTCGACCACGACCGACTGCAGGGCGTCGGATGCGGTGACCCGCACCGTCGCGGTCGTGTCGGTGACGGGCGCGAGCAGGCGGAGCACGGTGCCGGGCTCGTCGTCCTCCGGCTCGTCGGCGACGCCCACACCGGTGATGACCTGGCTCGTCTGCGGTGCGGAGACGGCGGATGTCTGCTCGACCCCTCCGGCGATGAGGCCCCGCGTGATGCTGGACTGTACGGATGCGTGCACGGGCGCGCCTACGGCGGTCACGCGAACGACGGGGCTGGCTTCGCCGAGGATGAGCCCGGCGAGGGGGATGATCCGCTGGCTGCCGGCTGCCACGACGACGTCGGCGCCGCCGGGGGGTTCGATCGCGCCCTGTGCGCCGTAGACGGTCAGCTGCACGGTCGCCGCGACATCGCCGGGGTTGGAGAGCAGCACGAGGTCGGCGGAGCCGGTGGCGGTGGATCCCGCAACGAGCCAGGATTCCATCAGCGCCGGCCGGCAGGGGGAAGCGGCGTAGCCGCGCAGGTCTTCGTCGGCGACGGTCGCGGAGCCGGCGGCTGCGACGTCGACGCGGTCCTCGCCGTCGGGCTCCGCGACCAGGGCGACGGCGCTCTCCTCCTCGCCCAGGGTGGGGGCGGGAAGCGCGGTGAGTTCGGGATCGGCGTCGGCTTCGCTCGTGCCCAGCGTGAAGGTGGAGTCCGCGGCGGAGACGATGCCGGCCGCATCCTCGACGTCGCGCCCGGTGGCCAGCAGATCGCCCGTGCACGCGGCGATGCTCTCCTCCGCCGCGGGACGCTCCTGGATCGACGGCGCCGTGCGGTCGATCTGCGGCCACGGCACCGACACCGCGGTGACGACGGCCACGACGAAGCCGATCCCGACCAGGGTGCCCACGAGCATCCGGGCGCTGGTGGTCGCCCAGCGGAAGGTGCGCTTGTCGCTCATGTGCCCTCCTGCCAGTACGGGCCGACGATGCGCGAGGTGCGTCGCGCGCCACGGCGGGATGCGGCGGTCGGCAGCGCGAGAAGCAGCGCGATGACGACGACGAGCAGCTGCGCGGCACCGACGACGACGGCGATCTGCGCGACCCACGCCGGTGCGGCTGCGCGCGGCGCGACTTCGTCGGCGACGCGCCACAGCACGCCCTTGCTGGTGTCGCCCACCGGGTCGAGGCCGTTGCGCTGGTCGAGCGCGGTTGTCGCCGACAGCTGCAGTTCGCGAGCGCCGGATGCGTCGGGGTCGGCCGGGGGCGCCAGCAGCACGAAGCCGACGCCGTGCGCGGCGAGCCGGTCGACGGCGTCGTCGGCGGTGGAGGTCACGAGATCGACGGCGATGTCGGCGAGTTCGCGATCGGCCGCCGTCGGCACGGCGCGGGTGGACAGGAGGGTCGTCTGTCCGCCGAGCGTCTCGCTGCCGCCCCACACGATCTCGGCCGACAGTCCGCCGTCGGACTGCGGGGTGAGCAGGATGGTTCCGACGTCGGGGTCGTCGCGGCCCTCGGCGGCGACGTATGCCGGCAGGGTGCTCTCGGGGCCGTTGGTGAGCAGGCTGGCCTCACGGGCGAGGGCGGTCAGCGACGGCACGGCCAGCAGCACGAGCGCGAGCGCAGCCGCGATCGCGATCGATCCGCGGGCGGACGACAGCCGTGGCGCGAGCCCGGCGTCGAGGGCGACCGCCGCCGCGCCGACCGCGCCGATCCACGCCAGACTGAGCCCGCTCCCCGGCCACACGGCGATCGTGAGCGCCTGGTCGAAGATGACGACGATGCCGACCGCGACGAAGGCGGTGCCGAATCCGAGCGCAGAGATCACCAGCAGCGTCACGCCGGCGGCCCAGCGCTGGGTGAGCGGGGCGAAGAGCGCGAGCACCGCCACCGGCGCCGACAGCAGCGGCACCCACCAGGTGGCGACGCCGGGGAGGAACTCCTGCCACCCCGCCATGTCCGGGGTCGGGATGCCGGCGGCAAGCAAGCCCCGACCGGCCGGATCGGCCGCCACCTGTGGGCCCGCCCACGGCACCCCGGGGTCGGCGAACAGGGCGAACACGTCGCCGGTGCGCACCTGGTCGACGATCAACGGCGCGAAGAGCACGACGGTCGGGATGACGAGCCAGATGAGCCGCGCGACGCCGTTTCCGCCGCGCATCACGACCGACAGGATGATCGCGCCCGTCCACACCACGGCGAAGGCGGGGGCGAGCGACGGAGCGCACGCGACCACCGCGGCCAGCAGCAGCGAGGCCACCCCGGAGGCGACCCAGGTGCGATGCGCGATGGAGCCGGCGTAGAACAGCCACGGCAGCAGCAGGTGCACGAGGACGGCGGTCGGCCGGCCGTCGACGAGGGCCACGAGGAACATCGGCGCGAGCGTCCACAGTGCCCCCACCATCACCCGCAGCGAACCGCGATCGGTCACGCGCACCGCCGCGAACCAGCCGCCGAGGGCGGCGAGCGGCAGCGCGAGGATCCACAGCACGACGATCGCGTGCGACGGCTCGAACGGCGACAGCGAGCCGATGACGGCGATGACGGCCGAGAACGGGTCGGCGGCGCCGATGGTCTCCCAGCCGAGGGGGCGCAGGCCGAAGGTCGCATCCGCCCACAGCTGCGCGACGGTGGCACGGAGGGGCTGCAGCGCTCCCCCGCCGAGCACGGGCCACGCCAGCAGGCTCGCGAACGAGGCGACCGAGACCACGAGAGCGGCGAGCACGAGCCACGCGCCGCCCTTGGTGAAGAAGCCCAGCTCGCCGCGCACCGGCGCGGAATCGACCACGCCGCGGTCTTCGTCCAGGCGCTGGCGCAACTGATGTCCGGTGAACCGCAGCGGGGCGATCTGCGCCCACGACGCCCGGCGGGTGCGACGGATGCGGCCGCGTGACCGTGCGATCGCGGGCACGCGCAGGGCGACGACGACCGCCGCGGCCCACTGCGGCCAGACCAGGCCCGGCTGCTTGCGCACGAGGAACACCGCCGACAGCCACAGGGCCAGCGGCAGCAGCGAGAGCCAGTGCAGGAACACCGCCGGAGCGGGCGCGTAGGCGAGGCGTCGATGCAGCTGGGCGGTGCGCACCGCGCGCGCCCCGCGGCGCCGGGCTCGGCCGTTGCGCGGGGCGGGCAGGCCCGCGACCCCGTCGCCGGCGACGGCCACGAGCGCGGTCGGAACGAGCGAGATGCGCGAGCCGGCCAGTCGCGCGCGCACCGCGAGATCGAGCCCCTCGTCGGCGCCGCCGAGGGCCGGATCGATCCCCTCGAGGGCACGCCACGCGTCGGATCGCACCAGCACGCCGCGCACGTCGGAGCCGAGCACGTCGTGGGTCACGTCGTGCTGCCCCTGGTCGAGCTCGTCGTCGGCGAGGCCCACCGAGCGCCCGGTGGCCGTCATCGACACTCCGAGCGAGACGATCTCGGAGCGGTCCTCCCACCGCACGAGTTTCGGAGCGACGAAGGCGACGGAGGGCGCCAGCTCGAGGGCGCCGGCGAGGCGGGTGAGCGCGTCGGGCTCGGGGGCGGTGTCCTGCGCGAGCAGCCAGACCGCGTCGCCGTCGAGGCGGTGGGTGCCCAGGGTGGTGGCGGCGGCGAAGGAGGTGCCGGCGGAGGCGGTGATGACCGACTCCGCACCGGATGAGGCCGCGAGTTCACGAACGGCGGCGTCTTCGCCGCAGATCACGATCGTCAGCGCGTCGACGGGGCGCCGCTGCTCCTTCAGCGCCGCGAGGGTGCGCCGCAGGTGGAACGCGGCCGACGGACGACCGTCGGGGCGCACCACGAGAAGGGCATGGACACGGGCGGGCATGGCCAGGTAAGCCTATGCGGGCTGCGCGACGAGGGTCGCGCGCACGCGCCGGGAGCGCCGCATCCCGCGGCGGCAGTGGCGGATCAGCTCGCGCGGCGCTTGAGCTTGCGCCGTTCTCGTTCGGACAGGCCACCCCAGATGCCGAACCGCTCGTCGTTCTGGAGCGCGTACTCGAGGCATTCGTCACGCACATCGCACGAGGTGCAGATGCGCTTGGCGTCGCGCGTCGAGCCGCCCTTCTCCGGGAAGAACGCCTCCGGGTCGGTCTGGGCGCACAGCGCGTCTGTCTGCCACGCGAGTGCATTCTCGTCGTCGGTCTCGGCTGGACGTCGCACGCCCGGCACGCCGAGCTGTACGGGATCGACGAACCAATTCTCGGGAACGCCGGAACGGTAACCCGTCATCTTGCTCTCCCACCTCGTGGTTTCCCCCCACGCCGGTCCGCGTGTTGGGAATAATTACACAGGTGTAGTTCCTCACGGTCAAGTCGCAGATCGTAAAGCCTCACCCCCGGGTTGAAGCTTCGCGACGCGCCGTCGGCATGTCGCGGCAGATCACGATGCGGCCACGAAGCCGGGCGGTCGGATGCGGCTACGCGGCCGAGCCCTCGGGTGCGGCGAGATCGGGTCTACGCGATGAACCCCGTTGACGCGATGAACACCGTGCCGGTGCCGCGCAGCACCGCGCCTTCGGCGTCGGGGGTGACGAGCACGGCCCGACCGGGCGTGAGGGCGAGGTCGTCTCCCGCGGACTCGACCGTGACCTCGCCGGCCGTCGCGAGCAGGATCGCGGTGTCGGCGACGGGCACCCGCACCGGGGTGTCGGCCGCCACATCCGCCCGGCGCAGCGTGAAGTCGGGCGCGGGGGTCGGATAGCGCCACAGGCCCTCGCCGACCTCTTCCGCCTCGACGCGGGGCGCCGGGCCAGGCGACGGCGTCAGCACCGAGACGAGTTCGCCGACGTCGATGTGCTTCGGGGTGAGACCCCCGCGCAGCACGTTGTCGCTGGCGGCCATGAGTTCGACCCCGAGCCCCGCGACGTAAGCGTGCAGCACGCCGGCGGGCACGTAGAGCCCCTCTCCCGGTGCGAGCGAGACGAGGTTCATGAGCATCGCCACGATCACACCCGGGTCGGACGGGTAGGCGTGCGCCAGGTGCGCAACGAGATCGAGCTCGGCGTCGAAGCCGGCGCCGCGGGGTGCGTCGAGGGCGGCGCGGATCAGCGCGTCGACCTCATCCTGCGCTTCGCCGGAGAGCAGCCACGCGATGACGGCGGAAAGGGACGCCTCCGCATCGGTGTCGTCGAGGCGGGCGGAGAGCACCGCGCCCGCGGGGCCGAGCAGCGCGAGCAGCCGGCGGGTGTCGGTGAGTGCGCGCAGGCCGGCGAGCGCCAGGAACTCGTCGCTGACGGCGACGATCAGCTCGGGCTTGTGGTTGTCGTCGCGGTAGGTGCGGTGGCCCGCGTCGCGCGGGATGCCGGCCTGCTCCTCCCGCGCGAAGCCCGCCTCGGCCTGCTCCTTCGACGGGTGCGCCTGGATCGACAGCGGCGATCCGGCCGCGAGCAGCTTCATCAGGAACGTCAGCTTCGCCGGGGCTCCCGCGGCGCCGGCTTCTTCGGCGAGCCACGCGTCGAGGGTGCGGCCGTCGGCGGTGACCGCCGGGTTGCCGGGGTGGTCGCCGAGCCAGACCTCGGCCTCGGGCCGCCCGGTGGGCTCGCGACCCTCGAGGCGGGCGATGAGATCGGTCGAGCCCCAGGCGTAGTCGCGGGGGGCGTTCGTCAGGGGAACCAGCACGTCTCCAGACTAGGGCGACGCACACCGCGTCTTCACCCGGGATCCCGGTACCCTGAACACCTGATGGCCGTCCACACGAAACACCCGGTGTCGGCGCCGCCGGCCGCCCCCGCCCGCGAGAAGACCGGTCACCTGCTGCTGCGCGCGTGGTGCATCTTCGTGCTGACCCTCGCCATCGGCGGCGTCTCGTGGGCGAACGCGTTCGGCGTGCCCATCGCCTCGACGATCACCGTGCTCGCCGCCCTGGTGTCGGTTGCGCTGTGGTTCACGATCCGCCCGCCGGTGCAGTGGCGGCGCCTCCCCTGGTATGCGCTGGTCTACGTCGCATTCGCGGCGGCGTCGGTGCTGTGGTCGGCGTGGCCCGCGGCGACGGCGATCACGTGGTCGCTCCTGGCTCTCACGACCTTCCAGGCCCTGTTCGTCGGGGGCGTGCTCACCTGGCAGGAGCTCGTCCGCGCGATCTCGTCGGCGCTGCAGTGGGTGCTGTCGGTGTCGCTGCTGTTCGAGCTGTTCGTGTCGGTCGTGCTGCAGCATCCGGTCATGCCGCAGTTCGCGGAGGCGCCGGAGGGGGTCGATCCGATCGTCTACTGGTCGCGCGACAACCTGTTCGACGGCGGGCGCATCCAGGGGGTCTTCGGAAACGCGAACCTGCTCGGGATCGTCGCCGCGCTCGCGATCATCGTGTTCGCCGTGCGCTATGCGTCGCAGAGCCCCAAGCGGCACGGGCAGCTGTTCTGGATCGTGCTCGCGGGCTACCTGCTTCTCCGTGCCGGCTCGGCGACCGCCTACCTCTGCCTCGCCGGCGCAGCATTGGTGCTGGCGACCGTGCTGCTGATGCGCACCGCGAAGCGACCGGGTGAGCGCACCAAGTACTACGTCGCCTACGCGGTGATCGGCCTGAGCGGCGGGCTCACGCTGTGGTTCGGCCGCGACCTGATCTTCTCCGCGCTGGGGCGCGACTCCGACCTGACCGGCCGCGAGATGATCTGGGATGCGGTGCTGACGCGTGCGGGCGAGCGCCCGTGGGCCGGGTGGGGCTACTCCACGCCGTGGGTGCCGTGGGAGGCGCGCATCGACGGGTGGATCATCGATCACGACCAGACGGTGATGCAGGCGCACAGCATGTGGGTGGATGTGTTCTTCCAGCTCGGCGTGATCG